>NZ_SWLG01000001.1 GCF_005747095.1 Exobacillus caeni
AATCCTCACCCCTGCAACATTCTTAAATAAGTGGATAAGAAATCCTAAGAAATCAGGAGCATTTTAAAGATATACTGGCTTTACAGAGGGAGGAAATACACGTAGACTCCTGCGGGACAGCGAAGACGACTGAGACCCCGCAGGGAGCGTTCTTTGCGAGTGAGGAGGCTCAGCGCGAGCCCGCGGAAAGCGTAGTGTATTTCCGCAGCGGTCATCCATCCGTTATGTCGCAGTTCCTCTCAAATGTGAAGCTTATTAAGCCACAAAGTATGCGAAAAGAGCCTTTCTAAAACTATTATTTGGAGTGAGGGAAATGGAAACGAGTAATGTAGTTAAGGAAAGAGGGATGGAGGAGTCTTTAAAAAGGATATTAAAAGATTATGGCCACCTTTCAACCGAACCGTTTGTTCAAAAGTCGTTGACTAACTTTAAGGAAAACAATTCTTTAGACGATAGTAAGCTACAGGAAACGCTTATTTTGAATGCTCTGGAGAGAATATCTGCTGATGAGCCGGACTGGACATATGTCGCAGCGGCGCTTTATTTGGAGAAGCTTTACACCGAAGTTGGAATGTATCGAGGCTTTGATCCTGAAGAGCGGTACGGATCATTCGAATTTCTCTTGCAGGAATTAACTAAAAAAGGTATTTACAATAAAGCGTTACTTGAGCAATATTCTTCTGAAGAAATTATGATGCTAGGAAAAGAGATCAACCCTGATAAGGATCGGCTGTTTACATATATCGGAATACGTACCCTTGCTGACCGGTATCTTGCAAAGTTACACTCTGGTGCCATATGGGAGCTTCCACAGGAGAGATTTATGGTTATCGCTATGACGTTAATGATGGAAGAGCCAGTGGAAAAGCGGCTTCAACTCGTAAAAGAAGCTTACTGGGCAATGTCTTTACTTTACATGACTGTTGCAACGCCTACTCTTGCTAATGCCGGGAAATCCCACGGACAGTTAAGTTCATGCTTTATCGATACTGTTGACGACAGCCTGCGGAGTATTTATGACAGCAATACAGATGTAGCAACTGTTTCCAAGTCGGGCGGTGGCCTCGGAATATATTTAGGGAAAATCCGTTCAAGGGGGTCGGACATCAAGGGATTCAAAGGAAATTCCTCCGGTGTTCTTCCGTGGATGAAACAGCTCAACAATACAGCTGTAAGTGTTGATCAGCTCGGGCAAAGGCAGGGAGCGATCGCAGTATATCTGGATGTCTGGCATAAAGATATATATGAGTTTTTAGATTCAAAGCTCAATAACGGTGATGAGCGATTCAGAACACATGATTTATTTACCGGTGTTTGTATTCCAGACTTGTTCATGGAAGTGATGGAGCAAAGAGGTGAATGGTATTTATTTGACCCGCATGAAGTTCGAAAGGTGATGGGATATTCACTGGAAGATTTTTATGACGAACAAAAAGGTAGCGGCAGCTTTAGAAAAAGGTACTGGGAATGTGTCAATCATCCGGAATTGTCGATGAAGGAAGTCCCGGCGATCGAAATAATGAAGCGGATCATGAAATCACAGCTAGAAACTGGCACACCTTACATGTTTTACAGGGACACGGTCAACAGGTTGAACCCAAACCGGCATGAAGGAATGATCTATTGTTCTAACCTTTGTACAGAAATCTGCCAGAACATGAGTCCGACTATGGTAATAGAAGAAACAACTGCAGATGGAAAAATAATCATTACTAAAGATCCGGGAGATTTTGTTGTATGCAATCTTTCCAGTATTAATTTAGGACGAGCGATCACGGATAACGTATTGGAAAGGCTTATCCCAATTCAAGTAAGGATGCTTGATAATGTCATCGATATAAATACGATCGAGGTGTTGCAGGCAGGGTTGACGAATAAAAAGTATCGGGCGATAGGCCTGGGAACATTCGGCTGGCATCATCTCCTTGCCTTAAAACGAATTAACTGGGAAAGCGAAGAAGCCGTTACGTATGCCGATGAACTTTACGAGAAAATCAATTATTTAACGATAAAAGCGAGCAAAGATCTAGCCAGAGAAAAAGGCGAATATTCCAGGTGGAAAGGATCTGACTGGGAAAGCGGTGAGTACTTTAACTTAAGAGGATATGAAAGCGACAATTGGATTGAGCTCCAGAATGAGGTTCAAAGGTACGGAATCAGAAACGGATATTTACTTGCCGTTGCACCGAATAGTTCAACAAGTCTGATCGCAGGTTCCACAGCTTCCATCGACCCGATCTTCCGTAAGGAGTACTCAGAAGAAAAAAAGAACTATAAAATTCCCGTGACTGCCCCGGGGCTTTCACCGGAAACGACCTGGTTTTACAAATCAGCGTATCATGTTGACCAGATATGGAGCATAAAGCAAAACGCTGAACGGCAGCGCCATGTGGACCAATCGATCTCCTTTAATATGTATGTCAAAAACACAATAAAAGCTAAAGAACTGCTTCACATCCACCTTGTTGCCTGGAAAGAAGGCTTGAAAACAACATATTATACTCGCAGTACTTCTATTGAAATCGAGGAATGTGAAAGCTGTGCAAGCTAAGACAGGAGAGAGGGGAGAAATGAGAATGTCACAGTTAACGAAAAGAAAGATTTATGACTATAAAGCGCCTAACCTATCAACCGGCGTTATCAACGGGAAGAGTTCAAATGTTTTAAATTGGGATGATGTACGGTTTAACTGGGCCTACCCGATGTATAAAAATATGCTGGCAAACTTCTGGACTCCATTTGAAATAAATATGTCGAACGATATTAAACAGTGGGACACCCTGTCAAAGGAGGAGCAGGAAACGTTTAAAAAAATCATCGGATTGCTCGCTTTTTTGGATAGCATTCAAACGGATTATTCTGCAAGAGTTTCTGAATACTTGACTGATTCCAGCCTTAGTGCCTTGATGCAAGTGCTGTCCTTCCAGGAAGTGGTTCACAATCAGTCCTATAGTTATGTTTTATCTTCACTTGTAAATAAACAGGAACAGGACTCGATTTTTGAATACTGGAAAAACGATGAAATTCTTAAAGAGCGTAATGAGTTTATCGCCAAGGGATATGAGAGGTTTATTCAGGAGCAAACGCCACAGACATTCTTTGAATCAATCGTATTTGATATCATTTTAGAAGGTTTGTTCTTTTATGCCGGGTTTGCATTTTTTTATAACCTTGCCCGTAATCAGAAGATGGTTTCGACTTCGACAATGATTAATTATATTAACCGCGATGAGCAGCTGCACGTTAATTTGTTTACAAATATATTGAAAGAAGTTTTGAAAGAAAATCCTGAACTCGATACGACTGAAAACCGCCAGTTTATTACGAAGACATTCCGTAAAGCGGCAGAACTTGAGATCAAGTGGGGAAATAATATTATAGGCAGTAGATTTACTGGAATAACGATGGATGAATTAGAAGCGTATATAAAATTTATGGCGAACAAGCGTGTAAACGCCCTCGGAATCGAAAGGCCTTTTGAAGGTTACCGGGAGAATCCGATGAGATGGATAAAAGCCTATGCTGATGTTAACGCTGGAAAAAGCGATTTTTTTGAGCAAAAGTCAAGGCAGTACACAAAGGTATCAGACGAGAACGGGTTTGATGAACTGTAAAGTCTTATCGATTAGAGAGCCTTTTCCTCTGAAAGAAAAGATATAAATGAGAAAACGGCGGGACGATGCCCGCCGTTTTTCTATAAAGGTAAATCTCGCTTCTTAAATATGATGATCGCTGCTGTGAAGAGCAATACACCGGCTGCAACGAGTGCGAGTGATACCGGCAGTATGTCAACACCCCCCCTTGCGATTTCAACAGGTTCGAATACAGAGAACAGGGAAAGATTACGCATCCATTCAAAGTCTTCACTCAGTTTGCCGGCCATATCCAGTCCGAAAAACAACAGGGTGAGAATCGCAGAAAGTCCGAGTGCTCTTCTTTCATCATTAAATAGGGAAGAGAACAAGAATGAATAACCGCTAATGACAAAGAAAACCAGAATGCCAACGATGTTCATTTTAATAAACGCAGACTGTTCAAACATTTCTTCAATCATTAGATCTGCTCCGATAATACCTGTAAGGGTCGTGAACAACCCGATGATGAGTAATCCCGTGCACAGGACTAATGCCTGAGTCAGCGCTATTTTCGTCCTGGAATTCGGTGTAGATAGCAAGTATGCGAGGGAACCTCTGTCCACAAGCCTTGCGATCAGTTGAGTAGCTGTCATGATCGAAAAGATAGCCAGGATCACTATATACAACAGGCCGTAATATTCACCTGCGATAAAATCGCTTAACTCTTGAAAGCCCCCTTCCATACCGAAGGCAGCTAGAAACTCTTTCGGAAGAGATTCCATTAATTCGTTTAAGCCTGGCGCATTCGCGATAGAAGGGAAAATGCTGATGATCAGCACTAGATAAAACGCAGAACCTATCCCATAGCTAAAAAACGATTTTGCATGGACCTTAAACATTTGGCGATAGAGTGCCAGATTCATCTTCCTTACCTCCTCTATCATAAAAATTCAAGAATATTTCTTCAAGATTTTGTTCTCTTGCTGAAAGGTTGCGAACGTTGAACTCAGCAAGTGTTTTAATAAATTCATTGTAATCACCCTGTACAGCTATCTCTGCCTGGAGATCCGAATACCTTAAAACGTCCAGGCCGGAGTTTAATAGTTGTTTTAACTCTTCTTCATTGCTAAGTGTTATTTCAAACAGTCTTCTTTGCTTTTGCTGCAAATCATGGATATCTTCTACTGCGACAATCTTTCCGTTTTTTATTATAGCTGCCCTGTCGCAGGTTTTCTCGATCTCCGTAAAGCTATGGGAAGACATTAAAAAGGTTTTCCCTTTATTTTTTTCTTCGAGTACAAGGTCTACGAAGATTCGTTGCATTAACGGATCTAATCCTGAAGTTGGTTCATCTAAAATAACCACGTCCGGGTCATGCATAAAAGCGGCTACGATCCCGACCTTCTGTTTCATGCCTTTTGACATTTTCCGAATCGGAGTTTTTACGTCGAATTGAAAACGTTCGATAAGTTCATCGCGATAGGTGGTATCTTTCATTCCTCTCATTCCAGCCAGAAGCTGTAAAAACTCGAGGCCGGTCATGCCCTCCAGAAATGCGATTTCTCCTGGCAAATATCCAACTTTCTTTTGAATAGCGGCTGATTCCTTCCATGTATCAAGTCTGGAAATTTCACTTGAGCCTTTTGTAGGTTTCATGAATCCCATTAAATGCCGGATGGTAGTTGATTTTCCTGCACCGTTAGGTCCCAGGAAGCCAAAAACCTCGCCTTTTTGTACATCAAAGGTAATATCAAAGATTCCCTTTCCGTTTGAGAAGACCTTGGTAAGACCGTTAAGTTTGATCATGGTATCCCCCCTGACTCCTTTAGTCAAAAAGATGAAATATTTATTTGTTTATATTTCAATTTTAGTTTACAACAGTATTACCTGTAAATCAATATATTTTTGAACTATTTTATTTGATATATTTCATCAAATTGGATAAAATTAAGATGGGTGATGTTATGAACGGATTCGAACGATTAAAGCAAAAGAAAAAAATGAATATATTACAGGCTGCTTTCGATCTTTTTAATGAAAAAGGGATCAAGCAGGTTAAAATCAGCGATATTGCTAAGAAAGCGGATGTTTCCCAGGTAACCATATACAATCATTTTACAAATAAAGAAGAGTTGATCAGGGAAGTAATCAAAGACTATACGCATAAAAAGTTTGAAGAATATAGTTCACTTCTTGAAAGTGATGAGCCTTTTCATGAAGTGATTGAAAAATTTATTCTGGATAAGGTGGAAGCGTTAGATACCTTAAATAAAGATTTGCTTACAGAGGTCTTGGACCGAGATGAGGAGCTTAAGGTTTTTGTGGACCATTTCTATAAGCATTATTCCATGCCCCTGTTTGTTTCATTCATCCAAAAAGCACAGGAAAATGGAGATGTTGACCCGACACTTTCACTGGAAGCAATCATGCTTTACCTTGATATGGTAAAAAAGCAAATCGAGTCGCTTCCGGCAGATTATTTTACCGATTCCAGGCAGTCAAAGTTTAGAAATGATATCATGCAGTTATTTTTCTATGGTGTATCGGGCCGAAAGCAGCAATAATGATTGTTGCTTTTTTGTTTTTTTAAAAGGCTCTTTTCAAATAGATTGTTACTTTTGCGCAAAAGGGATAAACTGCGACGCAATTGCAGCATTGATTTTCGCTCCGGGCAGTTCGCTTTCCGCGGGAAACGCTTCAGCTTCCTCGTCAGCAAAAACCGCCTGTCTAGTTCCGGCTCACAAAGACTAGTGGATTTCCCTCACCTCCTTGCGATAAGGCAACATCGACTCTCTTTCGTTCGGCGTTGTTTCTTATCTCCATGCGGTTCAGTCCAATCCATACGTCTCTTGGCGTTCGCCTCTACCTTCCAACACTGCGGAATTTTCAGCTTTTGCTTTTCCCGCAAGGCAAGGAAGGCTACGGAAGCGTTACATCGCACGAAGGAAATGTGAATACATTTTCGAGGAGTCGTCTGCCCTCTGCTCCAATCAATTGGAATGAAAACTACAAAGCTCAATCCCAGCGAAGGAAATATACGTAGACTCCTGCGGGACAGCGAAGACGTTGAGACCCCACAGTGAGCGTTCTTTGTGAGCGAGGAGGCTCAGCGCGAGCCCGCGGAAAGCGTAGTGTATTTCCGTAGCGGTCATCCATACGTTATAGAACAGTTCATCACAAATGGAAGTTTATTATGCAACAAAGTATACGAAAAGA
The DNA here is from genome assembly GCF_005747095.1 of Exobacillus caeni. GTDB lineage: Bacteria > Bacillota > Bacilli > Bacillales > Guptibacillaceae > Exobacillus > Exobacillus caeni. The sequence goes on from NZ_SWLG01000001.1 coordinate 6,792, forward strand.
GCCTTGAAAAGTAACTCTTTTAGAGAATAGGTTAAGAAGGGTTTAAGGCTCCATCTTATGGGGAACAATCCAATTGTTAACAAAACTAATTGAAATATTCAAATAAATTTAACAATTTGTTCATTAAAAACATTGTCGAAAGAGGTATAATAAAGTAGAACATCAGTTAGAAAGTTGGTGAAACATATGAGGAAGAGAAAGTCACTTACATTTAAACAACTAGTAGATAAAAATAAAGCAGACCTATTGAAGGATAAGAAAGAGCTAGAGAAGATTGAAAAACGCATTGAAAGAAAGCATGCATAATAAATAGTGAGAAGCCTCTGGGATTTTTAGTTCCGGGGGCTTTTTATTTGGGATATTACTCATCAAGGCATTTTTGCTCTCCCCAGGCGGCATGTTGCAGGGAGCTGATAGGATTTTGGTCATTAGAAGGAAGGTAAGTATGCTATAATGATTGAAATTTATACGGTGATAGGGGAGATAGATGTTGGGAGAGTTGGTTTTTGTCAATGTAGGTAAGCCGCTTTTGACGGAGTATAAAGGTAAAGAGTTAAGAACAGGAATTTATAAACAGCCGGTTCATCATGAGGTGTTTGTTGGGGTAGACAATATTGATGAAGATATGCAGGCAGACCTTGTGAACCACGGAGGTGCTGATAAAGCAGTTTGTGTTTATCCATATGAGCATTATGAATATTGGGCTAAGATGTTACATAAGGATCTTAATCCCGGTGCATTTGGGGAGAACTTCACTGTTAAAGGCCTCCTTGAGGACGGGGTATGTATCGGGGACAGATTCGAAATAGGGGAAGCGCTATTTGAAGTTAGCCTGCCAAGACAGCCATGTTTTAAATTGGCTAAAAAGTTTGGAGTGGAGCATATGCCGCAACTGGTGACAAACACCGGATTCAGCGGTTACTATTTGAGAGTCTTGCAAGAGGGAAAGATAAAGGCAGGCACAGCGATTAAATTGGTTGAGCGCAAGCATAGCGATATTACTGTGTCTTTTGTGAATAATATAAAATATCATGATCGAAACAATATCGAGGGAATTAAAAAGATTTTAGCAGTAGACGAGTTATCAGAAGGATGGAGAAAATCTTTTGAAAAGAGGCTTTTAAAGAACTAGAACTGCAAGGGCTAATCCTTCTTCATTTTGTAGTAAATCGATCCGAGCAGAATAATCGTTAAAAAAGAAACGATATATTGAACGATTTTAAAGGGATCCATAGGAGCTCCTCCTTACATTAAAATAGAATGAGCAGTGCAGGGCGCACCGTTCATTCTATTTTTTGCGTTTTTATTAAGACACTTTTTCTTTAAAGCTTTTACCGGGCTTAAATGCTGGTGTTTTGGAAGCTGCAATTAAAATTTCTTCCCCTGTTTGTGGATTTCTGCCTTTTCTTGCAGAGCGTTCCCTAACTTCAAAGTTTCCAAATCCGATAAGTTGAACCTTTTCTCCTTCTGCGAGCGCTTCAGTAATAGTATCCATCAGGCAATCTATTACTTTAGAGGTATCCTTTTTAGAGAGTTCAGCTCTTTGTGCTACCTGTGTGATTAATTCCGTTTTATTCATTTGTTAAAACTCCTTTCCTATTATACAAGTAAAATTTCGTATTAAAGTTATTTCCAGTGTTTTTGGTTTTTATACATAAATTCTTTTAGAAGGTATGAAACAGTCATCACCAAAGAAAGTGATAGAGCGTTTCTGCTGCTACTAAACAGAGGGGGGATATCTGATTCAGGATGCTTGCTTTCCGCAGGACGGGCGTAGAGCATATTCGTCGTAAAGCATCCGGGAACTGGATTTCTTTCAATTGAGGTCACCAGTTCCGTTATTTGTGACAAAAGGTCATTTTTAAAAAATTAAAGGACACCTTTATGCTAGCACTAAGATGACCTCATTTTTTCCAAAAGCAGTGTTTTTTCACAAATAGAGGATTCAATGACCTATAAATCTAAATTCCGGACTTTCAGGCATGTGTATCATTTTTTTTATAAAAAAGGAGGCTTACTCAATTTTCATTGTTCCTCTTCCAAACTGCGGCTGGAGAAGAGAATGTTGAGTAGGCCTCTTTCTAATAATTTGACAGCTGTTGATACTCTTTTTCGAGATCGGTTAATGTACACTCATAAAGGTGGCTATCCGACTTTTTATAGACGCCTGCAGCGATCAGATGGTTAATATAAAATCGCCTTTTTTTCTCAAGCGCCTGCCTTAGTTGACCGGGTTGCATGAACTCACCTCCTCAGGAAAGTTAAGTTAATTTCCATTTTACCCAGCTAATGTATGATTTATATCCACTGATTCTAGAAAGTTATAGAGATTTTTTGAACCAAGTAGGAAAATTTTTGCTCAACAAGGAAATGGGCTTTGAACCGAGAATTTAATCTAAGAATACAAGGTTAAGGTATCCAGCTAATCATGCATTCCCTTTATGCATCCCAAAAAAACGGGAGGAGACATTTTATGAAAAAGAATTGCCTGTTTTGCAAGAAGGAATTTGAAGTAAAGCCTGGCGACCCTCAGTATCGTAAATTGCTGGCTAACAAAGCCAAAAGTTATGTTTGTAAAAGGTGTAACCAATCTTTGCAAACCGAAGCATCTGCTGCAACTGGTCTTCACCCGGATCAAATCGACGAACATGATAAATTCTTAAAGTAACGGAGCTGAACAAATTGGATACCTCATTGACAAAAGAAGAGATACTATCACATATTGAAGCCCACCACTGGGACCATGAAGCAGAGCTTATCCCTCCATATATTGATTTTGTAAACAATGAAAAAGTGATTATGATTAAAAATCCTTATTCTTCAAGCATTAATGCTAATAAAGTGGTAAAGTTCGATGCGGAACAAAGAACAGATCAAGAGATTGACCATGTTCTTGCTTTCTTTGGAGAATCGCCTTTCTCATGGTGGGTGGGTCCTTCTTCAAAACCAGCTGATCTTGTTGAAAGACTGGAAAAGAAAGGATTTAAAATGATAGACCGCTATATCGGGTTAGCTTATCCGATAGATCGATGGATAGAAAAGCATCGAGATTCTCCCTTTGAATTTAAAGAAGCGCTGAGTGAAAAAGATGTTCAACATCATGTAAACGTTAGTGCAGAGGTCTGGGGATATGACAGTGCTTCAGCTAAGACGGCATTTGAACAAAGATGTGAGTACATAGAGGCTCCATTCCGGAGAGGAGGGTTCATGGTCGCCCTTGATAATGGCAAAGGTATCGCCCACTCAAATTATCGATATAGTGAAGATGGAACCGTATTATACCTGAATGGTTCAGCTGTGCTGCCCTCGTATCGAAACAAAGGGATTTACTCACAGCTGGTCTTTCAAAGGCTGAACGAAGCGAAAGTAAGAGGGTGTAAGCTAGTGACCTGCCAGGCGAGAGAAGGCACATCAGAACCTATCTTGCGTAAGATCGGTTTTAATGAGTACGGCGTTTATATTCAAATGGCACGGGTATAAAGTGATACAAGAATAAGTTCAAAAGATCTTCATAGAATGGTGAGGGTCTTTTTTATATGCCAACACTAAATATTTTTAGAAAAACTCATGTGTTGACATATATGCCAGAACCTATATAATAGAACTATATTAAAAATACCTAATGGGGTATTTATTTTTATGTATAGCAATACCCTGTTATGTATAAGAAGATGAAGGGAGAGGTACTAGATGAGTGAAAAAAGAGTGGAAGATATCAATCCAGAAACAGTAGAGAAGCGTCTTCAGGATAACGAACAATTCCAGCTGATCGATGTCAGAGAAACAAATGAGTATGAAGAAGGGCATATCCCTGGAATAAAGCTGATTCCGTTGAGTGATTTTGAAAACCGTTATCAAGAAATCGATCCGGCAAAGGAAGTTGTGATGGTATGCCGCAGTGGCGGAAGAAGCGGTAAAGCCAGCGATTTTCTTGCTGCTAACGGCTATGAAAACGTAAAAAATATGGTCGGTGGCATGCTTGCATGGAACGGAGAAGTTGAAAGAGGATAATCAGTTTGATTTAAAATTATAAATTTAAACGGAGGTTTTTAACATGGCAAAAAAAGTAGCGATTATCGCAGCGAACGGCGGATTGTTTGATGCGTATAAAGTGTTTAATATAGCAACTGCAGCTGCAGCGACTGATGCAGAGGTAGGGATTTTCTTCACGTTTGAAGGCTTAAACTTAATTCATAAAGAAGGACATAAACAACTTCCTATGCCAGAAGGGAAAGAGCACTTTGGTGAAGGGTTTAAAAAAGCGAATGTGCCGGCTATCCCAGAACTGGTTGAGATGGCAAAAGAAATGGGAGTAAAGATAATTGCCTGCCAGATGACAATGGATGTTATGAGTCTTGAAAAAGAAGACTTTATTGATGGAATAGATGTTGGCGGAGCTGCAACTTTCCTTGACTTTGCTTATGATGCCGATGTATCACTTACTTTTTAATCAGCCAGAATAAAGGAGGACAACAAGAGATGAACGCAGATAAATTGTTAGACGCTAAAGGGCTTGCATGCCCAATGCCGATTGTTAAAACAAAAAAAGCGATCGATGAGCTTGAGCCCGGGCAAATTCTAGAGGTCCAGGCAACAGATAAGGGTGCGAAAAGTGATTTGTCAGCATGGGCGAATTCCTCCGGCCATGAATTGGTAGATCACCAGGAAGAAGATGGAGTATATAAATTTTTTATTAAAAAAGGATAACAGAGAAGGGCACTTGATATGGTGCCCTCTTCTTTACCATAGACCATGAAAGCAGGTGTAACGTTATGGATTTGTTTACAGGAATAATACTTGGTGTTCTTGTGTTGTTTATTGTTTTGCGTATGATGCCTGCTAAGGGCGTAAAGAATATTAGGGCTAATGAACTGAATAATAAAATGAACCAGGAAAAGGTCACGGTTATCGATGTCAGAGAACCGAATGAATACAAAAGCGGCCATATTCCCAATGCTGTGAACGTTCCGTTGTCTAAGCTGAAAAACCAGATGAACAAAGTTCCTAAGGACAAGCCTGTACATCTTATTTGCAGAAGCGGCGGAAGAAGTATGCAGGCTGCAAGGGTACTAAAACAGAACGGATATGATAACCTTATTAATGTACAGGGCGGTATGACTGCCTGGAACGGAAAAGTTACGAAACGATAAAATGAGGAGGAATTCTTTTGGCTGGACATCGATTTAACCCCGAAAAGGCGGAAAAACTGCACTCCCCAGAAAGAACAAAGCTGCTGCCACCTGACCAGATTTTGAGTATGTTAGAGCTTGGACCATCCGACCATGTTGCAGACCTGGGAGCTGGAAGCGGCTTTTTTACCCTTCCGATTGCAAAACAGGTAACGACAGTTTATGCAGTGGATATTGAACCTAAGATGCTTGATGTGCTAAAAGGCCGTGCGGAAGAAGCTGAAGTGGATAATGTTGAATTCGTTATAAGCGATCTGGAGAATGTCCAATTGGATGACAATTCGGTTGATAAGGCGATCAATGCCTTTGTTGCCCATGAAATTCCTGATTTGCCTAAAGCGCTTAATGAGCTGAAAAGAATCCTAAAGCCTACTGGCCAGGCACTTTTGTTGGATTGGGCACCTGTTGAACATCCCGAGGCTGGACCTCCTGCACATGAGCGGATCCCGGTTGAGAAACTGCAAAACATTGTTGAAGAAAACGGTTTTCAGACAGAGGAACGTTCTATAAACCCCAATTATTATATTCTGGTTCTTAAACCGATAAACAGCTGATCCTTGTTACAGGATTGGCTTTTTTTATTTTCATGCGCCCAACTTTAACCTTGTTAGACCGAAAACAAAAAGGAAGGAGTTTAAATATTTCGAGTAGGCAAAAAAGTTTGAACATGTTAAGGTATTAAACAAAAAGGTGGAGAAATCGCGATGAGGACGAAGCAAGCAGAACTATTAGAAATACTAGAAAAGAACGGCAGGATGGACATAAAGACGATTGCTAAAATGATAGATATGAATGAAAAAGAGGCACAGGAAGTGATTGAAAAGCTGGAAAAGGAAAAGGTGATCAAAGGCTACTCAGCGATCGTTGATTGGGCAAAGGTAACGGAAGACAGAGGGGTAACCGCTATGATCGATGTGAAAGTCACTCCAAAACGAGGGGTTGGCTTTGATAATGTTGCGGAGAGAATTTATCGTTTTCCTGAGGTTAAAACGGTTTACTTAATGTCTGGTACCTATGACTTATCGATATTGATCGAGGGAAAAACGATGTCTGAAGTAGGCACTTTTGTCTCTGAAAAACTTTCCACGATTGACTCTGTGCTCTCTACAACAACTCACTTTATCTTAAAGAAATACAAACATGATGGTGTGATTTTTGATGGGAAAGATGATGACAAAAGGGTAGTGATTTCACCTTGAGCAGACTAGAACGTAAAACGTATTTATCAGAAAAAGTTGAACAGCTGGAGCCTTCGGGTATAAGGCGCTTTTTTGATTTAGCTTCTTCCATGGAAAATGTTATTTCCCTCGGTGTCGGGGAACCTGATTTTGTCACTCCGTGGAGCTTTATTGAAGCGAGTTACCATTCACTTGAACAGGGATATACTGCATACACCGCCAATGCTGGAATGATAGAGCTGCGTCATTCGATCAGCCAGTATCTGGAAGAAAGCTATAATGTAACTTATGACCCGGAAAATGAGATCATAGTGACGGTTGGCGCCAGTCAGGCGATCGACCTGGCCCTTAGGGCAATCGTCAATCCAGGTGAAGAAGTTATTGTTGTAGATCCGAGTTTTGTTTCTTACGCACCAGCGGTTTCTTTAAACGGGGGTGTTCCAATAAAGATCCAAACGACTGCCGAGTTTGATTTCAAGCTGCAGCCAGAACAAATTGAACAAGCGATTACCCCCAGGACAAAGGCTATCATCCTTTGCTCCCCTAACAATCCTACAGGGACGGTTTTGGAAGGAGAGGAATTAAATCAGATCGCAAGTGTTATAGAGAAACATGACTTAATCGTTTTATCAGATGAAATCTATGCTGAGCTTACATATGAGGAGGAGTATACATCCTTTGCTTCCGTCGAGAAGATGGAGGAAAGAACCATTCTGATTTCTGGTTTTTCAAAAGCTTTTGCAATGACAGGCTGGCGTTTGGGATTCGCTGCAGGTCCACCTGGAATTATGGAAGCAATGCTTAAAATCCATCAGTATACAATGATGTGTGCACCGACGATGGCACAGTTTGCTGCTTTGGAAGCATTAAAAAACGGAAAAAAGAATGTAAACGACATGAAAAAAAGCTATGAACAGCGGCGGAATTATGTTGTGAACGCACTGAATGAAATGGGGCTTACCTGTTCCTTGCCGGGAGGGGCGTTTTATGTATTTCCATCAATAAAAAGAACTGGTTTATCTTCCGGAGCGTTTGCAGAACAGTTATTACAGCAAGAGCGGGTCGCAGTGGTTCCTGGCGATGTTTTTGGGGAGAGTGGAGAAGGCCATATTCGCTGCTCATATGCTACTTCCATTAAACAGCTTGAAGAGGCCATGTTGCGTATCAACCGTTTTGTCGAAAGTATTTAAGAATAGTATATAAATGTTAAAGTTGTTGATATTTTAACTAAAGGATGAATGAGATGATCGAGTTAAAATCTTTTACACGGAGTGATTACCCGAAATTGATAGACTGGGTCAATGAAGAGTCACCCAGGTTCATGTTGCAATGGGGAGGAGGGGCATTTGACTTTCCTCTTGATGAAAAACAGTTGGATGATTATATGAAGCCAGCTGAAACCGAAAATCCTGGAAGAATGATATTTAAAGCATATGATACTGACCGTGATGAAACAGTTGGCCATATAGAATTAAATCATATTGATAGAAAAAACCAATCGGCGGTTATTTCCAGGGTCCTGGTAGGACAGAGCCGGTCTAGAAATAAAGGGATAGGCTCCGCCATGATTTCTGAAATAGTAAAGATCGGCTTTGAAGAGTTGCAGCTGCATCGAATCGAACTTAGAGTTTATGACTTTAACGAAAGAGCGATCGCGTGTTATGAGAAGGCAGGCTTTAAAAAGGAAGGCTTGCTTAGTGAATCAAAAAGATTCAAAGATGAATACTGGAACACATATGTGATGGCCATTCTCCGTTCTGAATGGGTATCAAGCAAGCAGTAGGGAGGGGGGCAGCCTTTGCTGACTTATGAAACAATTAAGCTACCGCAGGATAATGAGGTAATTACCAGGTTTAGAAAGGATTCGTTTATCGTAAGCTTTGGAAATGCCGATGATCTAAAAATAGAAGAGTATATCCGCTGGGTAGAACAAAAAGCATCTGAATATCCTGATGGCTTTGTGTTAGTTAAAAAAAATGGCGAAACGGTCGGGCAGCTGGAGTTACAGGCGATCGAATACGAGGAAAAACGAATAGGTTATGTGAACTTATTTTACCTGAAACCAGAATACAGGGGGGCAGGTTTTGGTAGCTATTTGATGGAATATGCCAGAAGGTTCTTTCAAAGGGAGGGTGTTTCCGAGTTTCACCTTCGGGTTTCATCTACCAATGAACAGGCGGTACGGTATTATCAAAAACATGGAATGAAACAAATAAAGCAAGAATTTAATGGCAAAGTGATACGAATGGAAGGCACCGTATCTCCCAGATAAGGAGCGCCACAGTGATATATAGAAAGAAAACATACAAAATCAAGCCGGAAAAGCTTGAAACCTTTAATGGTTTTTTTCATGAATACTTGCTGCCTAACCAGTTGAAAAACGGTTCACGGTTAATCGGCCGCTGGGTAAATGAAAATCAAGATGAGATAACAGCGATATGGCAGTATGAAAGCTACGAAGCTTATAAAAAAATCGAAGAAAAAGTAAGACAAGATCCGATGAATGAGAAAGCCCAAAAGAGAAGAAAAGAAATTGGCGACCTGTACCTTGAGAGTAAACAGGATTTTCTGACAGAAACAGGAGAATACCGTGTGCCGAAGCATATCGTCACCGCTTTTGCATACATAACGAATGAAAAGGGGGAGACCCTTCTTGTGAAAACATTCTGGCGAGACGACACGTATGAGCTTCCAGGAGGCCAAGTGGAGGAAGGAGAGCCCCTTGATGTAGCTGTTGCACGGGAAGTAAAGGAAGAGACGGGGATAGAGGTGAAGATAGAGGGGGTTACAGGGGTATATTCTAACCTTTCAAGCCGCCTTGTCACCGTTGGATTTATCGGAAAAGCTGTAGGCGGAAAGGTTTGCACTTCTTCGGAGACAAAAGAAGTCATATTCATAAAGCTAAATGAGGAAAACATTGGTGACTATTTCACTCGCGAGCATTTTAAAGTACGTACAGTGGATGCTATGAATTGCAGGAAGGCCATTCCCTATGAATCTTATAAGAAAAACCCTTATCAACTCGTGACAAGGACAGAATAGAAAAAAGTGTGGTGGACTCGTTTTCCACCACACTTTTCTTTATTGATCCCGTACCATTTCCTGGTTTTGATTTTCACTTCTTTTTGATTTTATTTTCATTCTTCCTCCAGTAAGGACGCCTACTACAATAAAGGCCATGAAAATATACTCGATAAAGATATTATGATGGATAAAGTCTCCAACAAGCGGTTCATGCAGAATCATTTTTGAGGCAGTCCAGGCAAGAATTCCGGCACCGATATAAATGATGACCGGAAAGCGCTCCATCAGTTTAAGAATGATAGTACTTCCCCAGATCACGATCGGAACACTGATCAATAGCCCGATAACAACAAGCAAGAAGTGCCCTTCCGCTGCGCCGGCTACTGCGATCACATTATCAAGCCCCATCGCTGCGTCTGCAATAATAATCGTTTTGACCGCAGCCCACAGGTTTGGAGCAGATTCTACATCATGCTCTTCTTCCTCATTCTTTAACAGGCTGTATGCGATCCAAACAAGGACGATTCCCCCGATCAGTAACAATCCAGGGATTTTAAGGAGCCAGACGACAAGAAGTGTAGCAACAGAGCGGATAACAATCGCACCGAGTGCTCCAAGCCAGATTACTTTTTTCTGCTGTTCCTGCGGCAGATTCCTTGCGGCAAGGCCGATAAGTACGGCATTGTCACCTGCAAGGACTATATCGATCATTACAATGCTTAAGAGAGCAGTAAAAAACTCCATCGAAAATAAGTCCATTCTAAAAACACCCTTCCTCTTTTGAGTACACCATGTATGTCAGCCGGGTTACGTTTCAATAGCCAATAAAAAAAACCTGCCGAATGGCAAGGTCTATAGTCATGAGAGTATAGATAGGCCTTTACCATTTATAGGCAAAGGTCTTGCTAACAACTGAACAGTTGCCAATAAAGCCGGAGACGTTCATCTCGTAATGACGACTTTATTGTGACTAGCTACTCCCCTTTGGTATTCGATTCATTTTTTAGAACATCTATTATTATACAACTCTATAAAAAGCAATGCAAGGTTTATAGTTAGCGAGAAAAGCCTTGCTGAAAGTGTTTAAAGGCATTGTAAATTCTGTAAATTTTAAGTGAAGAGGAAGGGAATCAGACATCGTCCATGTAAGTTTAAAGTAAGATAGATGAGATTAAAAACCCTGAAAAGGAGCTGTTCTATTTTTGAAAACCTTTGTTTTAGACACAAACGTCCTATTGCATGATGCTCGCTCACTTTTTCAATTCGGCCAGAACCATATCATCATTCCAGCGATTGTATTAGAAGAAATCGATACAAAAAAGCGTTTAATGAATGAAACAGGACGAAATGCTCGCGAGTTCAGCAGGATATATAAAGAACTGAGAGAGAAAAACAAAGGGAAATTGGAAGAGCCGATCCCATTGGAAACAGGCGGGACATTTCGAGTTGAACTAAATCATCGATCATTTGAATTACTTCGAAATGAATTTAATGAAGAATCGAATGATAACCGTATTATCGCTGTATCGATCAACCTTAGCAGAGAGGTAGCCCATGAAGTAATTTTAGTTTCAAATGATATGCTGATGATCGCTAAAGCTGATGCGTTAAAAAAGTCGCTTCATTTAACAAACTTTAAGCCGGAATTGTATGAAAATGACCGACTGGTTGATAGTGTGGATGGTATTCATAAAGGTTATCATGAAGTTTTTACAGAACCCGAACTGATCGACCGGTTTTATCATGACAGGGAACTGCCGTTATTTAAGATAGAGTCCGGTTTGAAATCGGATTATTATTTACAGGATTTTATTGTAATGAAGGATAGTTTTGGAAGCAATCAGTCAGGCATAGGGAGGATATTGCGAAAGAACAATAAATTAATGTTAGTTGCATTGAAAAGTGAAAAGGTACATTGCTGGGGAATCATACCAAAGAATGTACAGCAAAAAATGCTTGCAGAGCTTTTGCTTGATGACTCCGTTCCGCTTGTTTGTGCCACAGGAAAAGCAGGTACTGGAAAGACGTTACTTGCCCTTGCCGCCGGATTGAGCAAGGCAGAAGATGAAAAGAAATACAGCAAACTCCTCGTGTCTAAACCGGTTGTTCCGTTTGGAAAAGACATCGGCTTCCTTCCCGGAGAAATGGAAGATAAGCTACGTCCATGGATGCAGCCGATCTATGATAATCTGGAATTTATCTTTGATGCCAGGACTGATGAAGAACTATACAATGTGGTAGCAGGGCTTCAGACGCTTAAAGTAGAGGCATTGACCTACATAAGAGGCAGGAGCATTCCAAATCAGTTCATGATTATTGATGAAGTGCAAAACCTGTCACCTCATGAAATCAAAACAATTCTGACAAGAGCAGGGGAAAAGACGAAGATTATCTTAATCGGAGATCCGGAACAGATCGACCATCCGTATCTGGATTCCGTTAATAACGGATTAACATATGCGGTTGAAAGACTGAAACAGGAGGAAGAAGTTGGAGTTATTCATTTAAACAGTACAGAACGTAGCGGTCTTGCAGAGAAAGCTGCACGCCTTTTATAGCAGAACATTTGGAGGGGGCTGACACTTAGCTTTTAAGTCAGCTCCTCTTTCTTATGTTCATACACTGTTCAAATTTGCTCACTATTTCACAAGCGTTTATAGCATATAATGAAGATGTAAACGAAATACCTTTAGGGGTATAAGAAAGCTGGAGGGATTGGAATGGCAAAGAAAGTTATTATCGTTGGCGGGGTTGCTGGCGGTGCTTCTGCAGCAGCAAGATTAAGAAGAGTAAATGAAGAAACTGAGATCATCATGTTTGAACGAGGGGAGTACATTTCTTTTGCAAACTGCGGATTGCCGTACTATATTGGCGGAGCGATCACGCAAAGAGAAAAATTACTTGTCCAATCTGTAAGCGGGATGAAAAATCGATTCAATATTGATATTCGCATTAAAACAGAAATCTTAGCGATAGACCCTGTCAAAAAGAAAATCACAGCAAGAAACTTAGTCACCGGTAAAACGTATGATGAATCTTATGATACCTTACTGTTAAGCCCTGGCGCTTCACCAATCAAGCCTCCGATCAAAGGTATTGAAGCAGCGGAGAATTTATATACATTAAGAAACATTCCTGACATGGATAAAATTAAAGCATTTGTCGACCAACGTTCTCCCAAACATGCTGTTGTTATTGGCGGGGGATTCATCGGACTGGAAATGGCGGAAAATTTAATTGATAGAGGCGTTGATGTGACCCTTGTAGAGATGAGCAATCAGGTTCTTGGACCTCTTGATTTTGAAATGGCAGCGGCCGTGCAAGAGCACCTTGTTCAAAAAGGCGTGAAGGTGATCCTGAATGATGGGGTGAGTTCTTTTGAAAATCAGGGTAAGACAGTAGTCTTAACAAGCGGGACAAAGATTGAAACAAACATGGTGCTGCTTGCGATTGGGGTAAAGCCGGAAAACAGGCTTGCAAAAGAAGCGGGATTGGAGATCGGACAAAGAGGCGGAATTGTTGTAAATGAATACCTGCAAACATCTGCTCCTGATGTTTACGCAATCGGTGATGCCGTTCAGGTTAGCCATTATATGAACGGAGAACCTGTCCAGATTCCACTTGCCTGGCCAGCCAACCGTCAGGGAAGAATCGTTGCCGATACAATCATGGGTAAAAAGACTGCTTATAAAGGCACTCTTGGAACAGCGATTGCAAAAATCTTTGATTTAACAGCAGCTTCTACCGGTTTGAATGAAAAGCAATTAATGCAAGCCGGAGTGGTCTATAAAACTGTCCATGTACATCCCTCTTCACATGCGGGGTATTACCCTGGAGCGAACGCAATCGCATTAAAGATGCTGTTTAGCCCGGATGACGGGAAGATTTACGGAGCACAGGCAGTTGGAAAAGATGGCGTAGATAAACGGATCGACGTCCTTGCCACTGCGATTAAAGGTAGCTTAACTATTTATGACCTGCCAGATCTCGAGCTTTCTTATGCTCCTCCGTATTCTTCTGCTAAAGATCCGGTGAACATGGCAGGTTATGCAGCGGTAAACATACTGGAGGGCAATGTAGAAACAATACAATGGCATGAAATGGAACAAATGATTACGAACAGAGAAGAAATAATTGATGTGAGGGAACCAGAAGAATATGAGATGGGGCATATTGAAACAGCAGTTAACATCCCGTTAAGCCAGCTTCGCGATAGAATGGGTGAAATAAAGAATAAAAAAGTCATCATTTATTGCCAGGCGGGACTCCGTGGATATATTGCGAGCAGAATTCTGGTTCAAAATGGATTTAAGCCAATCAACCTCGATGGAGGATATAAAACATATAGTACAGCTGTAATGCCCTTTAAAAGATGTACAAACGAAACGAGTGATAAGATCGTATTCGATGTGATCGTGGATGCCCGGGGATTAGCCTGCCCGCAGCCGCTCATCATGCTTCATAACGAAATCAAAAGTCTGGGTGAAGGGAAATCAATAAAAGTGCAGGTGACCGATAATGGCTTTCTGCGAGACATTGAAAAATGGTGTTCAAGCAAAGGGCATACGCTCCTTTCATACAAGGAAGAAAAAGAATGCATGGAAGCAGTGATCTGTAAAGGGAAAACGTTGACGCAGCCTGTATAGAAACATAAAAGCTTACTCAAAAAAGAGTGTGGTATCTCCAGCAAGGCATGGAGGAGAAGACATCCTACTAAGAGTAAGCTTTTTAGTGTTTTCGGGAATTTATTTTTGAATAAAATAAGCATCTTCTATCGTGAGGATGCATGCTACCGAGTGTTAAATGTAAACAAAGTGTTTCCGCTTTTAAGAAAGGCTCAACATACAGAAAATTTTTATAGGGGAAGTGGAACAGGAGAGTGGGTTATATGAGATCGGAGCGGTTTATTGGAACTTCAGAAAGAATTATTGGAGTTTCGTAAAAGCTTATTCTTGTTTCAAAATAGTTTATTCCTTTATCAGGAAAGATTTTTCTAGCTTCAATGAGGGTTATTCTGGTTTTAGAAAGATTTATTCTGCATTCAAAAAAATTTATTCTAGGTTCAAAAATTTTTATTCTATTTTCACAGAATTTTATTCTGGTTTCACGGCCGAGCAGTGGTTTTGGGAAAGTTGCTATGCCGACTGACAGATGAAATAACGTGAACAAAAGAAAAACGACTGATGCTTCCCGTCGTTCTTCTCCTTATATATGTATTATTCAACCGTTACAGCCGTGCCGTAAGCGACAATTTCTGAAGCGTTATTCATAACAGCTGATGTTTGGAGTCGAAAGGCGATGATTGCATTAGCCCCCTGTTGCTCAGCTTCTTTTACCATTCTCCCGATTGCAACCTGGCGAGCTTTGTCCATCATCTCGGTATACTCTCGGATCTCACCGCCGACAATGTTCTTCAATCCTGCAAGGATATCCTTTCCAATATTCTTTGCTTGGATGGTGTTTCCTTTAACAAGTCCTTTTAATTCCCTGATTTCTTTGCCTGGAACAAATTCAGTAGTTACGATAATCATTGTCATCTTCCTCCTTTTTCTCCTCTTTACGTTCTTTAACTAACAGTCCCAAAAGAATGACCAACCCGATTGCATAGCCGATAAACAGGACAACAGCAAGTGTTTTGTTGAAGAACAACAGCACGATGGCTAGCAGGTTGCAAACTACTGTAAGAGTAACAAGAATCGTTTTGATAAAACGGGCCTCCTTAATCAAGTTTAATGTACATTTTATTCTCTAAAAGGTCTGTTTTTCCTTTTTGAAAATAAGAAAAAACCCTTCCACTGAGGAAGGGGTGCAAAGCTTATTCTTTATAGCCTTTTCTGGAAAGATCTTCTCCGTCATGCGAGCGCAATTCTCCGTTTTCATTCACACTGTCGATCTGGCCGTCGATTGACCCTTCCGCCCAGGTATCAGAAACCTGCTCATGGGTGATAGCAAGACCCTGTGTCGTTTCATCTTTGCTCGTATAGTCTGCAGCATTATAATTATAGCTTTTGTCTGCGACCTTTTCTCCCTTGTTTTGGTTACGTTTATTCATGGTAACTTCCTCCTTTATATCAACCATATTTTTATCAATCTTATGGTTACCTTTCCTTGCTTTTAGCATACGAACAAACAAATAGGCTAAATTAAAAATAGAAACAAGAATATACGATGATAGGAAACTTTATAATATCAACCTTTTAAAATCCGGTAAGGTGGTATAGACAACTAGCTTGTAGGTTGGTAAGATAAAAGAAGAAGGTAAAACAAAGGATTATAAGGGTGTGAGAAGATGTCCTGTGTTATTTTAAAAGATATTCGTATGTATGTAGAAGACAGCTGGCAAACGACCAGCGCAAAGATAAAAGGTGGAAAAATTATTGCGATCGGTCCATTTGATGAGTTGGAAGAACCCGGGGCCAGCTCGATATCATTCGAGCAAAAGGTGAATGCTGTTCCCGGGATGATCGATGTACACATTCACGGGGCGTCAGGAGCAGATACGATGGACGCAACGACAAATGCTCTTGAAACGATTGCTCAAGCGCTTGCCGGGGAAGGAACAACAAGTTTCCTCGCAACAACCATCACGCAATCCAGGGAAAATATTGAGAAGGCGTTATCCAATGCCGCTGATTTTATAGAAAACCATAACAACAAAGGCGCAGAGGTGGTTGGCGTTCATTTGGAAGGGCCGTTTATTTCTGAAAAACGCGCTGGAGCCCAGCCTTTAAAAGATATTATCAATCCAGATATCGAGTTGTTCAAACAATGGCAACAGCTTGCAGGTGGTAACATCAGGCTTGTCACGATGGCGCCTGAAGAAACGAACGGATTGGAGCTTGCCGCTTATTTAAAAGAAACTGGAGTTGTCGCATCGATCGGCCATTCGGATGCAACCTTTGAGCAGGTTGAAGAAGCTGTTAAGGCCGGGGTGACCCATGCGACCCACCTGTTTAACGGCATGAAAGGGATGCACCACAGGGAGCCAGGAGTAGTCGGGGGCGTGATGCTCAATGATAAGGTTACCGCAGAAATCATTTCTGATGGAATCCATGTACGGCCTGAAATGATAAAGCTAACCTATCGCCAGAAAGGGAAAGACAGGCTGATTTTAATAACGGATGCAATGAGGGCAAAATGTCTTGGGCCGGGGAGCTACGACCTTGGAGGACAGGAAGTAACAGTTTCAGAGGATAAAGCAGTTTTAGAGGACGGAACACTGGCCGGCAGCATACTGAAAATGAAAGATGCCGCTAGCAATATGATGGAATTTACAGGTTGCGGCCTGGAGGATATTGTCCGAATGACAGCAGTGAACCCTGCGAAGCAACTGGGAATCTTTGACCGTAAAGGAAGCATAGCGGTTGGTAAAGATGCGGATATTGTTATTCTAAATGAAGACAATGATGTGCTGATGACGTTGTGTAAAGGAACGATTGCTTATGAGAAGGAGGAAGGCGAATGAGAGTTATTGAAGTCGACAATTATGATGAAATGAGCGAAAAGGCAGCGGAACTTATTTTAGAAAAGATAAAGGAAAATAAGCATGCCAATCTTGGACTTGCTACCGGCGGAACCCCTGTCGGCACGTATCGCTGCTTGATCAAGGATCATACTGAAAACAAAACTTCCTATAAAAATGTTCAAACCTTCAACCTTGATGAGTATATCGGAATCGATCCGGATAATCCGAACAGCTATCATTCTTACATGAAAGCAAACCTTTTTGACCATATCGATATTCCAGCTGCTCAAACGCATATTCCTAATGGCAATGCAGAGGACCTTGCGATCGAATGCCTTCGCTATGACAAAATGATAGAAGAAAAAGGCGGCATTGACCTTCAGTTGCTTGGAATCGGAACAAATGGACATATAGGCTTTAATGAACCGGGAACCCCTTTCGCATCGCATACGCATGTTGTAGAACTCGCGCAATCTACCCGGGAGGCCAATGCACGCTACTTTAACAGTTTAGATGAAGTACCCACACATGCGCTCACGATGGGCATTTCTTCGATTTTAGCCAGTAAGGGGATCGTGTTGCTTGCATCAGGTGAAATGAAGGCAGATGCAATATATGAGTTGTTATATGGTAAAATTGATGAAGAGATGCCGGCATCCGCGTTGCGCAAACATTCGAATGTAACATTGATCGCGGATAAAGATGCTCTGAAAAAAGTTAAAGGACAAAGGAGCGTAGCGTGTGGTCAATAAAAACTCTCCGTTACCGATTTATTATCAAATTGAAGAAGAAATCAAAAGGCAAATTGATAGTGGTGAACTCTCCCCTGGTGAGATGCTTCCCTCAGAGCGGGAGTTCGCTGAAAAATATGCGATAAGCAGAATGACCGTCAGGCAGGCGATCACAAACCTTGTAAATGAAGGATTGTTAGTTCGCCAAAAAGGAAGAGGAACATTTGTACAGCGGAAGAAAATTGAGCAGGAATTAAAAGGATTAACAAGTTTTTCAGAACAAATGAGATCAAGGGGAATGGAACCGAGCACAAAGCTAATCGAATTTAATGTTGTTCAAGCGAGTGAAAGGGTAGCCCGGGCTCTGCAGGTAAACATTGGTTCAGAAGTATATGAACTAAAGCGCCTTCGCCTCGCAGATCAAATGCCGATGGCCCTGGAGACTGCCTACCTTGTGCAGGAAAACTTTCCTTATTTAAATAAAGAAGTGGCAAAAGGATCCCTTTACGAATATGTCGAAAATACGATTGGCGTTTCGATCGATTACGCAACCCAAACAGTGGACGCTTCGATCGCTAATAAATTCGAAGCAGATGCACTGGAGATTTCTGAAGGCGATCCGGTCCTGGTGATCCACCGGCTCGCATATCTAAGCAATGAAAAACCGATGGAATTCGTAAAAACCATATACCGAGCCGACCGCTATACGTTTAGCGTCGATGTAAAAAGATAAGAAGAGGTTAACTCGATGGGGTTATCCTCTTTTTTAATGGGGTCTGACCCCGCAATTTTTGTGGATAACTTAGCAAGGCGGGGTCAGTTTTTAAAAATTTCTTTTGGCAGGGATGAAAGAATTGTGGAAAAGCCTCATATTCATGTAAGGAACGGGCTGTGCCCATTCAGACATCATGAATTATGGGGAGGTAGGTTGAAATGCTCGGATTTTTGCAACGGATTGGGCGCGCTTTGATGCTGCCGATTGCTGTGCTTCCTGCTGCTGCGTTATTGCTGCGTTTGGGTCAACCAGATTTACTTGATATACCTTTTGTGGCTGCTGCGGGGAACGCCATTTTCGCTAACCTGGCAATCTTATTTGCGATCGGTGTGGCGATCGGGCTTTCGAAAGATGGGAACGGGGCTGCGGGGCTAGCTGGAGCTGTGGGCTATTTTGTGTTAACGCAGGGTACACAGGCTGTTAATGAAGACATTAACATGGCGATCCTCGGAGGGATTTTATCTGGTATTGTCGGGGGATTGATGTATAACCGTTTTTCTGAAACAGAGCTTCCTGATTGGCTCGGCTTTTTCAGCGGGAAGCGGTTTGTGCCGATTGTAACAGCGGCGCTTATGGTAGTGCTTGCAGGTGTTTTCGGTTTTGTATGGCCGCCTATTCAGGATGGCATCAATTCGATCGGCCAATGGATCATCGATGCCGGAGCACTGGGTGTCGGGGTATTCGGCTTCCTTAACCGTTTGTTGATTCCAGTCGGGTTACATCATGTTTTAAATAGCTTAGTCTGGTTTGTTTTCGGAGAGTATAATGGGGCAACGGGTGACTTGAACCGTTTCTTTGCAGGCGATCCATCGGCTGGAATCTTTATGGCAGGATTTTTCCCGATCATGATGTTCGGACTCCCGGGCGCATGTCTCGCAATGATTGCTGCAGCGAAAAGAGTAAACAGAAAAGCGGTTACGGGAATGTTGATCGGTATTGCATTTACCTCTTTTTTAACAGGTATCACCGAGCCGGTTGAATTTGCCTTCATGTTCCTGTCCCCGCTTCTATACCTTGTGCATGCATTATTGACCGCTTCATCGATGATGGTTGCCTATGCTCTTGATATTCATCACGGATTTGGATTTTCAGCAGGAGCGATCGACTTTTTCCTCAACCTTGGACTATCGCAAAGACCGTGGCTCCTTTTTGCTGTGGGAATTGTATATGGCGCCACTTATTTTGTCGTCTTCTATTTCTTGATCAAGTTCTTTGACTTAAAAACACCTGGACGCGAAGACGATGACATGGTCGGAGAGGCTACTGTAGCAAATTATGATGAAACTGCCATGAGCTATATCGAAGCGCTCGGAGGAAAAGATAACATCGAAACGCTTGATAACTGTATAACCCGTTTAAGGCTGAAAGTAGCAGACATTTCGCACGTGGATGAAGACCGTTTAAAGAAAATCGGCGCAAGGGGTGTTATCAAGCTTAGTGACAGGGAACTTCAGGTAGTAGTAGGAACTAATGTGGAATTTATCGCGAACAAGATGAAAAAATATTTATAAAGAATACCTGAAGTTGAAAGTAAACCCATGAAAGTTAAAAGTAAAATACAGAATGTTATAGAAATTCTGCTAAAACACTTATAATAGGAATGAAGATGTTAAACTCCGGCATTTATCCGCCGGAGTTTACCTGCTCAAGTGGGATGGACAGGCTATTTAAAGGAACAATGAGGCAATAAACTAAAAAAAGAGGTGCTAAAGATGAAACGATTACTGGATTGCAATGCTTCAGATTTCAAGAAAATGAATGCTGCTCAGTTGAAACAGTCGATTGCTGCATCAGAAGGCCGTGTTATGCTATCAGAAGTCATCACCTCCGTTTCACCGCTTTACCCGCAAGTGACAAACGCTGAAATGGCAGGAGCGTTCGGGGCAGACCTTTTACTTTTTAATCTATTTGATGTGTTTCATCCAAAGGTGGAAGGGTTCAGTGACCAGGAAGATTATGAAGTGATACATAAGTTGAAAGAAATGACAGGAAGGCCGATAGGCTTAAACCTGGAACCTGTTGATCAAAGCGCCGATGCAATCGAAAGTTTGCTTGAATTGCCAGAGGGAAGAACAGCGTCCGAAGCTTCTTTTAAAAAGGTGAAGGAACTCGGGTTTGATTTTGTTTGCCTGACAGGGAATCCCAAGACGGGTGTTACAAATAAAGCGATCATTGAATCGATAAAACTTGCTTCGAACATACTGGGCGACGATGTGTTGATTATGGCAGGTAAGATGCATGGGGCAGGAGTAAGAGGCGATATCGGGGAAGGAATAATTTCAGATGATGTACTTACTGACTTTATAGACTCTGGCGCCGATGTAATTTTGCTTCCTTCTCCGGGAACGGTTCCGGGAATAACCGTCGACAGCATGGTTAAAAAGGTTCGTGTTGTAAGAGAAAAGGGCGCGCTTACGATGCTTACGATCGGCACGAGCCAGGAGGGAGCTGACGAAGATACCATTCGCCAGATTGCGCTTCAAAATAAAATGGTAGGAGCGGATATTCATCATATCGGTGATGCGGGATACAGCGGAATCGCCGCTCCTGAAAACATTCTGGCATACTCGATCGCGATACGCGGAAAACGCCACACGTATATACGGATGGCATCATCTTCACAACGGTAATAGGGTTGAAAGGCTCGGCTATTAGCCGGGCTTTCTTTTTTTATGCAGGTATTCTTCTCGTTTTAATGAATGTATGTGTTGGAAAAACATTTAGGAGGGAGATAATGAAAGAAAAAAATAAGTTTTCTAAGCTTTTGTATTTTATTGGTTTTGGAATATTGTTATGTGGATTTATCATTGGTTTAATGCAGGCCGAAGATGGTTTTATTGCTTTTTTTACACCTGTGGTTGCCGCAGCTTTTCTTGGAGTCATTTATATAGCGTTGGGTGAAATCATTGATCGGTTAAACAGGCTGGAACAAAACCCGGCGGTCAATACTTTATCTCAGAGAGAGCCAGATTGTTCTATAAGTTCTGAAATAGACATTCAAGATAACACAGAATGGACTTTTGAACGAATAAACCAGTATTTTAAACAAAATGACAGAGAGGTAACGGATGTACAGGCAACCCCTGAACCTGACCTCTTCCTTATAAAATGGGGTTCATCTTACCGTTTAGTTTCTGTAAAAAGAGGTATCCCGGTTGTCGTTCCGAAAGAGAAGCTGTCAAAGCACCCTGAACTTGTCAGGTGGCTGGCAGATAATCCGGAGATATCAAAACAATTTTAAGCTTAACATCCACATCAAATAGTAAAGACTCTTTCTGGATTTTCGCCATAAGTGTGTACATGCATGTGTCAAAAATTGTTATCCTTGTCCAGTTTACAGGTTGTCTCCGAGTGGAATAGGTATACCACCAGAATACATAAATGAGTGGAGGACGAAGGGATGAAAAAGCCTATTCATATTACATCTGAGATTGGAACATTGAAAAAGGTATTGCTGCACCGGCCAGGTAAAGAGATTGATAACTTAACACCTGAATACCTTGAACGGCTTCTTTTTGATGACATTCCTTTTTTGCCAAAGATGCAGGAAGAGCATGACCAGTTTGCAGAAACATTGCGAAACAGAGGGATAGAGGTTGTCTACCTTGAAAATTTAACAGCAGAAGCTTTAAGAACGGAAGAACTGCGCCGACAATTTGTAGAGAAAGTTTTGTATAACAGCAAGTATAAGGAAAACGGGGCTTACGAGCATCTTAAAAACTATTTGCTTGATTTGCCAAACGACGAACTTGTTCAAAAGGTAATGTCAGGTGTGTTGAAAAAAGAGATTCAGAAGAATAAACGGAAACACCTTTATGAAATAATGGAGGCACATGATCCATTTTATTTGGATCCGATGCCGAACCTGGTGTTTACAAGAGATCCTGCTGCAGGAATAGGGAACGGTGTATCTATCAGCAGGATGTATAGTGAAGCAAGAAGAAGAGAAAGCCAGTTTGTTAGAACGATTATCAACCACCACCCGGACTTCACTGACGACGAAATACCAGAGTGGTTTTCAGAGGAGAGCCTTGTTCCAATGGAAGGAGGGGACCAGCTCGTTTTAAGCGACCGGGTTGTAGCGGTTGGGGTAAGTGCCAGAACGTCGCCTCTTGCCATTGAAAAGCTAGCTGAAAATTTGCTGAACAGCAGTGGATACGAGAAAGTAGTTGCGATCGAGATACCGAAGTCGAGAGCTTTCATGCATCTTGATACGGTATTTACAATGGTTGATCATGATAAATTTGCGATACACCATGCCATCCAGGGTCCAGCAGGTAAAATGAATATTTATATCCTTGAAAAAGGTGCCGATGGAGAGATGCAGATCGAGCACCGTGAAAACCTTTCGGACGTCTTAAAAGAAGTTCTCTCCCTTAAAAGTATTGTTTTAATACCATGCGGAGGCGGTGACCGGATTGATGCCGCAAGAGAACAATGGAACGACGGCTCGAATACACTTGCGATTGCGCCGGGAGTTGTCGTAACCTACGATCGAAATGTGGTAACAAACCGTGTTCTAAGAGAGCATGGCATCGAAGTGCTGGAAGTGCCGAGCTCCGAACTGGCACGAGGTAGAGGTGGCCCTCGCTGCATGAGTATGCCGCTTGTACGGGCTTCATTAAGTGATTAGCAAAAACAGCAAACTAATGATTTACAGGGAATCCAACCATTTACCCTCCCAGATTAAGAACTAACCTTGCGAATAGATGTTGGGAGGGGGGAAATTATGCTTGAAATCAGAGAGATAGGAACAAAACAGAACGGATTGAATTTGAACTGCTACGAGCTTGTTAAACTTATGGAAGAGCATCCGCTGGACCCAATGTTTGAAGACTGCGGAAATTTTATAATGCCATACAAGCCGTTACAGTGGACTGCAGAAACAAAGCGGTATATCGGCTGTAAAACGTTCTTTGGCGATTTTGCGACGATCAATTGCCGATTTTATATATTAACAGATGAAAAAACAGTTATTGATAAACTGGTGAGTGCTATTCGACTGAATCAAGAGCGCGAGGATTACAGGCGATTAAAAAAGCTGATGTATCGCTAAAGAACGCCTTCTATTATTGCCTTTCTATCATATGTTTTATTGTGTGAAGAGTTGAAATGAGTGCGTAACTAGCTTATGATACAAAAAACTGATAGAAAAAAGGAGGACCTCGAGAATGGATTTAGAGAAATTGCAGGAACAAATGGATGGCTTACTTGAAAAGTATACGGAAAACCTTTTAGGAGAAACAAATTCTGATTTAAAGGAAAAGGTTAAAATCTGGGCATTGTATATGCATATCTCAAAGTCGATGGGTCCGCTCGCCAGGCACTGGAATGAAGAGTATCCAGATGCAAAGGAATCTATGAAGGAACTTGTCGGGGAGATTAAAGCCCTCAATGAAAAACACCGGGAAAATCAACGAATAAAAAAGTAATCGCAAACAGGCATACTCATATGCTTGTTTATTTTTTTGGGGTAACAGGAATAGATAATCATGATGGTAATAAAGCAGGTGATAGTAATTGTTCGAAACAGAATTTATCAATGAATTTTTTAAGGACTTGTCACCAAGGGAAGTAGGCCTTTTTTTTGTTTTTCTCGCTCTCTTAGTTGGCGGTAAATGGGTGGTTATGCTTGTACTAAGGATAGCAGCAAAAAAACGCCCTTCTTTAAAAGATAGAGTGATTCCGGCTGCAAACTCTATATTGAATTGGTTAACATTTTACGGATCGATTTTATTGTTTCTATTATATTTTTCAAAACAAAAATGGCTGTTTTACACATTGTATACATCCGGTGACCTGGATGTAACGATGTTCCTAATAATTGTGGCATTCATGATCGTTTCACTTGGATACCAGATTGCCAGAATGATAATAAAATTTATCATGCCTTCTGTCTATGACTTCTATGATGTGGACCGAGGATTGAGCTATACATTAAACAGAATCATTTATTATTTAATTTTGTTTGCCGCCCTTGCTTTTAGCTTTTCTACAGTCGGGCTTGACCTAACGGCAATTGGAGCTATATTCGGCGTGTTAGGGATCGGTATCGGGTTCGGTATGCGGAACATCGCTGCAAACTTTGTTTCGGGTATTATTATTTTATTTGAACGCCCGATCGAGATCGGTGAGATGATTCAGCTGGACGGCAAGATTGGCAAAGTAGAGAGGATAAGGCTGAGATCCACTATCGTCAGGACCGCAAAGGAAGGAACGCTAATTGTCCCGAACCAGCATTTTATTGAGCAGGTTATAAAAAACCGGACTGGTTCAGAGATGATGGCCTCTGTTACGGTCAGCATCACGTATGGAACTGATACGGAAGAAGTGGAGAGGCTGTTGAAGATTGCAGTAGAACAACAAAAGGGGCATTTCGAGGGTATTCTTGATTTTCCGGAGCCAGATATTCGATTTGTTAATTTTCGCGATAAGGCACTCGATTTTTTGGTAGAAGTCCCAGTGGTGAATTTTGATACAAAGGAAAAGGTGGAGAGCAGGCTTCGACATTCGATCGCAGAGCTGTTCTGGAAACACGGGATCGAGCTTGCTTCAGCGTATATAGAGCGCGGGGAGTATTGAGTGAAAGTAGATTGGACATTTTTGCTCTCCCGGGCGCTTCGCTCTTACAAAAAGGTGTGTTCATCTTTTTAGGGAGAGCAAAGATGTGACGCTTCGTGGTCCTATTTTTGAAGTCCAATTTTAAAACAGGTCTTCTACCATAACGAAAGGCAGCCCGGTGGCTGCCTTTCGTTATGCTCGGTATTTGTTAAACCATCCTGTGATTTCTTCGAGTCTTTTTATTCTGTTTTTTGGTTTTCCGGAGCGGGAGAGGTTGTGGTTTTCTCCTTTGAAGCGGATGAGTCTTGTGTCTACGCCTAGCCTCTTTAATGCGATATACCATTGTTCAGCCTGTTCCATCGGACATCTCAGGTCTTCTTCACTGTGAATGATATTTGTCGGTGTTTTAACGTTTTTTGCATAACGGATCGGCGAGAATTTCATGATTGTTTCTTCATCTTCCCAAAGGTCAACGTCGCCAAGCTGAGCTGATCCAAAGTAAAAACCGATATCGCTAGTTCCGAAAAAGCTGTACATATTGCTGATACAACGCTGTGTTACAGCTGCTTTAAAACGGTCGGTTTGGGAAATGACCATGTTTGTCATAAATCCGCCATAACTGCCGCCTGTTATAAACTGCTGCTCTTTATCAAGATAGTCATAATTTTCAAGAGCATAGTCCAGGCCTTTTATAATGTCCTCTCTATCCTTGATGCCCCAGTCCCCTACACAGGCTTTAACAAAAAGGTCGCCATAACCGTGGCTTCCCCGAGGGTTCGTATACACAACCGCATATCCTTCTGCTGCCAGAAGCTGAAACTCATGGTGAAGAGCGTTTCCATAAGCAGTATGTGGGCCGCCGTGTATTTGAAGGACAACAGGAACTTTCTCATTTTCCTTCCTGTTCACCGGCGGCAATATCCAGCCCTCGATATCCCAACCATCTGCCCCTTTATAAATAAAGGATTCTGGTTTACTCAATGAAATTCCAGCGAAAAGTTCTTCGTTGTGAGATGATATTTGCCTCGTTTCTCCATTTTCTGAAACCCAGACATCACCAGGAGAAAGAGGTGTTGCTTTTACGAATGCCAATTTTGTACTTACTCGGTCAAAAGAGCTTATAACAACATTCTCATCAGGCAGTATTCTACGGATTTCTCCGTTTAACGAAACTTCATAAATCCAGCAGTTACCGCCTACTGTTGCAGTAAAGGTCACATTTTTGCTGTCTTCCGTCCATTTCACCTGATATAACGGAGTATCATAGCTGGCATCAACACCGACATAGTTTCCGACAGGATTGTCTAATTCTTTCGTAAGTTTTGTTGTTTCTCCTGATGAAAGATTGTGAATCCAGACACCTGTCGTTGCAGAGCTTATTTCCCCTTCTTCGTGTGCAACAAAAGCAAGATAGCTGCCATCAGGTGAAAGGTCAGGCGACAGAAGGAATCCTTTTCCTTCGACGATCTGTTTCGTTTCTTTTGTTCCCAGGTCAAAGCGGTAAATATCATTTAGATCAACAAGCTCCCGGTCGTCATCTTTATTAGCGAGATAATAGATACTATCTCCTGTTGGGGAAAACAGCGGTCCGGAATGGTTAAAGTCGCCTTCTGTGATCCTGGTAACAGCTTTAGATGATAATTCAATGATAAAAAGATGGGAAAACCCGTCATAGAATCCGACGCCATCCCCTTTATAGCGGAGTCTTGTCACAACCGTATAACCTTTTTCCTCGTCTTCTTTTTCGTCTTTGTCATCTGAGTTGGCTGATCTGTCTTCCGTAACTTTGCCAACAAACGTTAGCCTGGTGCCATCAGGAGACCAGTTGAAATCGCTGACTCCATCTTCCAGGTCCGTAAGCTGGAAGGCCTCCCCTCCCGAAAATGGCAGGATCCAGATCTGGCTTTTTCCTGTACGATTAGAAAGAAACGCAAGGTATGTACCATCAGGTGACCATTTCGGATTATGATCCTTTACAAGCTTTTTCTCAGCAGAGTAAGGGTATGTAAGCTGCCTGGTTTGTTCCCCGTTATGCAAATAAAGAGAGGAAGAATAGCCGTTCTCTTCTTTGCTAACTTCTGTTAAAACATAAACAATATTCTTTCCATCCGGTGAAATAGTAGGGCTGCCGGAAAATTTCATTTGGTAAAGATCTTCTTTTTGTATTGTTCTCATAGGTGTCTCCTTTCAATGATAAAAAATAAAATGCTTCCCTAATCTATTTCGTTAGACGAAGTTTTTTTCCTTCCTGTTTATGCAACCCTGTTATTTATGAATATATTATGAGAAGAGCTGTCTTTTTAAAAGGCTCTTTTCCCAGACTTTTTTGCTTAATAAGTGACACATTAGAGAGGAACTGCGACATAACGGATGGATGGCCGCTGCGGAAATACACTACGCTTTCCGCGGGCTCGCGCTGAGCCTCCTCACTCGCACAAAACGCTCCTTGCGGGGTCTCAGCGTCATCGCTGTCCCGCAGGAGTCTATGTGTATTTCCTTCGCTGAGCTGTGCTTTGACGCTCTACATCTTTGAAAAACGTCAATTGATTGGAGCGGAAGGCAGTCGACTCGTCGACTCCTCGAAAATGTCCATCGTGGGATGTAACGCTGCCGAAGCTTCCCTGGTCCTACGGGAAAAACAACAGCTAAAGCGTTGCCCGCGGAAAGCGAACTGCCCGAGTGGAAATCAAGGCTGCAATTGCGTCACAGTTTATCGCTATAATGAACAACAAAGCTTGCGAAAACGGTCCAAAAGAAAAATCCGAACTGATTCGAAATCTGAATCAGTCGGATTTGTTTTACTTTTATCCCAGCATAAAAGTATTTACATCATTGTTTTGCCGTCATAAGGAAATTGTGTGGTCGTATAATTTGTGAATTGCTGATGTGATTGCTGAATCTGCTGCTCTGTAGCTGGTTCGAGCTTGTACCAGCCTTTTTGGAACATTAAGTTAAAGAAGTCACGCTGGCACTGTTGCGTTTCGTTGAAGATCGTGATCAAGTCATCATAGAGTGCTTCATGGCTTGCTTCATTTAATGCTGTACAATATGAATCGGTCATGTACTTTTCTGTCGCAAGCATATCATTCGAAAAATCGCGGTCATTCATTAAAGGTGTTTTTGGAACACTTGTTTTTGGGTTTTTAATTTTGCTTTGATTCTGGTTCATCGAAATCCTCCTCTTATTGTTGTGGCATATTTTGCTGCATGCCCTGCTGAATTCCAGCTGATGGCTGTGTTTTTTCCTGAAGATGCATCTCCATATGATTTAAGATTTTCTGGTAATGCTGCTGATGCATTTGTCCTGCTTTATCCAGTGCAGCTTTTACATCCTGGTCCTGGCAAAGATCCGCATAAAAATGGGCCTTTTTCATCGCCATTAAATTCCATGACATCATATCAGTTAGATAAAGATGGTCTTTCGTTGAAAGTACCTTAGGGGGGTGTTGCATAACACCCTGCTGTTGCTGGTTCTGCGGTTGCTGTTGTTGCATTTGGAATACCTCCTTTTTTTACCATTTACAAGAATTGTTTATCGACTTTAGGATTCCACAGGACTGTAGTTCTATTCAGTGTTTCTAAGCCTTTTATAACGGGTAATCCCTAAATACCTGACAAGTTTTAAACGTACCCCTGAGGAAAACGGTAAAATCCCGTGAAAAGATAGTCCCAATTTATAAATTTCATGATAAAATACAGTTAGAGGCGAAATATGGCGATTTTTGGGGCGATTCGATAGAGCTTGCAGGTATTTCTGTCTAGATAATTAGTAAGACCTTTTAAACTGTATGCGTTTGCACGGAGGGGTTTTTATGGAACAAGTAATGCGTAACTTTTTTTTGTTCATGGGCAAAAATAAATTGGCTACAAAGATGGCCAAAAAATACGGAATGCGATTTGGAGCAGGACGTTTTGTAGCGGGTGCATCCCTGGAAGCATCCTTAAATGCAATTAAAGAATTAAATAAAAAAGGCCTATGTGTTACGATCGATCATCTCGGCGAATTTGTGGATGATGCAAATGAAGCGCAGGAAATGGCAGATCACTGTATAAAAGCAATCGAATCCATTGCAAAAGAAGGCCTTGATTCCCAGTTATCCTTAAAACTTACATCGATGGGATTGGATATTGATGAAAAGTTAGCTCTGGATAACATGCGCCAGATCATGGAAGCGGCTGACAAGAATGATGTGTTTGTAACGATCGATATGGAAGACTTTGAAAGATGCCAGAAAACGATAGATATCTTTAAGGAACTGAAAAAGGATTACGAAAACATCGGGACAGTTATCCAGGCCTATTTATATCGGACAAGCGACGATATTGAAGACTTGAATCAGTATTCGCCAAATTTGCGATTGGTTAAAGGCGCATATAAAGAGTCTCCGAAAGTAGCTTTTCCGGAGAAAAAAGATGTGGATGAGAACTTTAAAAAAATCATCAAGATGCACTTGCTGAATGGAAATTATACAGCGGTTGCAACACACGATGATAACATTATTGAATATACGAAAAAGCTGGTGGAAGAGCATAACATCCCGCGCGAGCAGTTTGAATTCCAGATGCTGTACGGAATTCGCGTCGAAAGGCAGGAAGAGCTTTTAAAAGAAGGGTACAAGATGCGGGTATATGTGCCATACGGGAAAGATTGGTATGGATATTTTATGCGCAGGCTTGCTGAAAGACCAGCGAACGTAGCATTTGTGTTAAAAGGAATCCTAAAGGGATAAACAGGCCTTAAACGGTCTGTTTTTTTTAATTGATCCGAAAAATATATAAAAGAAAATAACTTCTTCATATTGCTAAGTTTCAGAAAATATCGTATAGTTGAGGTAGAAATTGGTTTGCACTATTTTTTTTGAGCAAAAAATGAATGAGTATTCATTCAAGGTCAAGGAGGTCCGTTATGACACGCAGTATTCGTAAAGTAGCAGTACTCGGGTCAGGTGTAATGGGGTCAGGCATCGCAGCACATTTAGCGAATGTTGGAATTCCGAGTCTTTTATTAGACATCGTTCCCAAACAGCTGACTGATCAAGAAGAAGCAAAAGGGCTAACTCTGGAATCTCCCTATGTGAGGAATCGAATTGCGCAGGATGCGCTGGCAAAATTGAAAAAACAAAAACCGGCACCGCTTTCTAAAAAGGATCATCTCGCCCTTATCGAACCGGGGAACCTGGAAGATGATCTTGAAAAACTAAGCGAAGTAGACTGGATTATAGAAGTGGTTGTTGAAAATCTAGATGTTAAAAAGCAGGTCTTCGAGAAGGTTGAAAAATATCGTAAACCTGGTTCGATAGTAAGTTCCAACACTTCCGGGATATCAGTGGAAGCAATGTCGGAAGGACGATCAGACGAATTTAAATCCCACTTTCTGGGGACACACTTCTTTAACCCGCCTAGATACTTAAAATTGTTAGAAATTATACCTACAGAAGCAACAGACCCTGAAATCGTTTTGTTTATGAAGCGATTTGGCGAGGATGTGCTTGGAAAAGGTGTAGTAGAAGCCAAAGATACACCGAACTTCATCGCGAACAGAATTGGCACCTATGGGCTTCTCGTTACTGCAAGAGAAATGCTCGAACGCGGCTTTACAGTCGGGGAAGTGGATTCAGTAACAGGTCCGTTGATCGGAAGGCCTAAGAGCGCAACGTTCCGAACACTTGATGTAGTCGGCTTAGATACATTTATTCATGTGGCACGAAATGTATTCGACCAGGTGGAAGGAAAAGAGAAGGATGTCTTTGATGTACCGGAGTTCATGCTTCAAATGCAGGAAAAAGGATGGA
Organism: Exobacillus caeni; assembly: GCF_005747095.1. Lineage (GTDB taxonomy): Bacteria > Bacillota > Bacilli > Bacillales > Guptibacillaceae > Exobacillus > Exobacillus caeni. The sequence continues at coordinate 37,507 of NZ_SWLG01000001.1, forward strand.
TCGGTGCTAAGGCTGGCCAGGGCTTCTTCTTAAAGAAGAAAGGGGCTAAAGGCAGCGAAATCCTTGAGTTGAATCCGCAAACGATGGAATATGAAGAGCGCAAGAAATTGAAAACGCCTTCAGTGGAAGCGACGAAACAGGCAAAATCGAAAGCGGAAAAGATTAAGACACTTGCATACGCAAAAGATCGTGCTGGTGAGTTGATCTGGAATATCTTAAAACCTGTGCTCCTTTATTCAGCAGAAAAAGCTTATGAAATCGCTGATGATATCTATTCGATTGACCAGGCGATGAAATGGGGCTTCGGCTGGGAGCAAGGACCGTTCGAAACATGGGATGCGTTAGGCCTGGAAAAGTCTGTTGAAAGAATGAAAGAAGAAGGCGAAGAAATTCCTGATTGGATCACTGAAATGCTTGATAAAGGTTTTAGTTCTTTTTATAAAAAAGAAGATGGAAAGCTGTTTTTCTATCAAACCGGTGATTACATGCAGGTTGAAGTGAATCCAAAAGAAATCCATTTAAAAGGATTAAAGGCACAAAACAAGATTATTAAGAAAAACACCGGTGCAACGATGATCGATCTTGGGGACGACGTAGCTGGCCTTGAGTTCCATTCGCAAAACAATGCGATCGGCCTTGATATTTTGCAGGCGATCAACGATGCGATCGATGAGGTTGAAAAGAATTACAAAGGGCTTGTGATCGGCAATCAGGGCAAAAACTTCTGCGTTGGCGCAAACCTTGCGCTTATCTTAATGGAAGCCCAGGATGATAACTATTTTGAAATCGAAATGGTGGCGAAGAAGTTCCAGCAAACGATGAGCAGAATCCGTTATTCGGCAAGGCCTGTCGTTGCAGCGCCATTCCAGATGACCCTTGGAGGCGGAACTGAAGTATGTTTGCCGGCAGCATCCATGCAGGCATCTTTAGAAACGTATATGGGCCTTGTTGAAGTTGGTGTAGGGTTAATCCCTGGCGGTGGCGGAAACAAAGAGCTATACATGCGTCAGCTGGAACGGGTTCCAAACGGTGTAGAAGTAGACCTGCAAAAGATCGCCATCAGTGTATTTGAGACGATTGCGATGGCAAAGGTTTCAAAATCTGCTCATGAAGCGGAAGAGCTTGGCTTTATCCGTAAGCAGGATGGCATCAGTGTGAACGCGGATCACCTTTTATATGATGCAAAGCAGCGAGCGATATTCCTTGCAGATCAAGGATACCAGCCTCCTGGCAGGAAGAAGATTCCAGTGGCCGGAGAAGCGGGATACGCGGCGATGGTCATGGGAGCAGAGACGATGAAGTGGAGCGGCTATTTAAGTGATCATGATTTAAAGATTGCGAAAAAGCTCGCCAATGTTATCGCAGGAGGAAAAGTGCCTGAGGGAACACTTGTTGATGAACAGTATTTGCTTGACCTTGAAAGAGAGGCATTCCTTAGCCTTGTAGCAGAGCCAAAGACTCAACAGAGAATGCAGCACATGCTACTAAAAGGAAAGCCATTACGCAATTAACAGTGGTACTAAGGAGGGGAGTCTTATGAAAGAAGCGGTAATTGTATCCGGTGCAAGAACGCCGGTTGGAAAAGCCAAGAAAGGAACATTAGCCAATTACAGGCCGGACGATCTTGGCGCTATAACTGTGAAAGAAACGTTAAAAAGAGCAGGTGGATACGAAGGAGACATCGATGACCTGATCTTCGGGTGTGCGATCCCGGAAGCGGAACAGGGATTGAACGTAGCGAGGATGATCGGAGCCAGGGCAGGAGTAAAGGAAACTGTACCTGCCATTACGGTCAACCGATATTGTTCTTCCGGTCTTCAAAGTATTGCCTATGCTGCAGAGCGAATTATGCTTGGCCATGCATCCACGATTATTGCCGGCGGAACAGAGTCGATGAGTTTGATACCGATGGGCGGCCATGTCGTGAAGCCGAATCCGACTCTAGTAGAGGAGCAACCGGAATACATCATGGGAATGGGCCACACAGCAGAAGAAGTAGCAAGAAGATTCAATATTAGCAGGGAAGACCAGGATGCGTTTGCATTACGAAGTCACCAGAGAGCTGCAGATGCGATAAAGAATGGACGCTTCCAGGATGAAATCGTACCGGTAGAATTCACTAAACGCTGGGTTGATGACAACAATAAGCTGCAGGAAAAACAGATCGTCTTTAGCCAGGATGAAGGAGTCCGTGCTGAAACGTCCATGCAGGCGCTTGCTAAATTGAGACCGGCATTTAACGTAAGAGGTTCCGTAACTGCAGGTAACTCCTCACAAATGAGCGACGGAGCAGCTTCCGTTCTTGTGATGGATAAAGAAAAGGCTGAAAGCGAAGGCTTGAAGCCGTTAGCAAGGTTCAGAGGATTTGCTGTTGCCGGAGTAGCACCTGAAATAATGGGTGTTGGTCCAATAGAAGCAGTTCCAAGAGCACTTAAAATTGCAGGATTAGAACTATCTGATATCGGCTTGATCGAGCTAAACGAAGCATTTGCTTCCCAGTCCTTGCAGGTCATCCGCGAACTGGGACTCAATGAAGATAAAGTTAACGTAAATGGCGGTGCGATCGCGCTTGGCCATCCGATGGGATGCACAGGAACAAAATTGACACTCAGCTTAATCCATGAAATGAAACGCCGAAACGAGCAATTTGGAATTGTAACCATGTGTATCGGCGGAGGTATGGGTGCAGCAGGAGTATTTGAATTATTATAAAACAAGTTAACCTGAGGGAGGGTTATTCATGTCTAACACTGCAGACAAAGTAGTAAAAGGGGCAAGCTTTTTAGTAGAAGACCACGGTACGGATGTTGTTTTTACACCGGAGGATCTAACAGACGAACATATCATGATGGCAAGAACAACAGAGGAGTTTGTGTTAAAAGAAGTTGTTCCTCATCATGAAGAAATTGAAAACCACCAGTTTGATATATCAAGAAACCTTTTGACCAAAGCAGGTGAGCTTGGCTTGCTTGGAGCGGATGTACCTGAAGCGTACGGCGGTCTTGGACTTGATAAAATCAGTTCTTCTGTTATCACGGAAAAGTTTGCACGCGCGGGAGCATTTTCTTTAAGCTACGGAGCCCACGTAGGGATCGGATCATTGCCGATTGTATTCTTTGGAAACGAAGAGCAAAAGAAAAAATATTTGCCTCCTCTTGCATCAGGAGAGAAAATCGCGGCTTACGCATTGACTGAGCCAGGTTCTGGTTCTGACGCGCTTGGAGCAAAAACAACGGCGAAATTAAACGAAGAGGGCACACACTATATTTTAAACGGCGAAAAGCAATGGATCACAAACTCTGCTTTTGCCGATATTTTCATCGTGTATGCAAAAATTGACGGAGAACAATTTACTGCATTTATTGTGGAAAGAGACTATGACGGAGTGTCTACTGGTCCTGAGGAAAAGAAAATGGGAATCAAAGGTTCTTCCACACGTACATTGATTCTTGAGGATGTGGCGGTTCCTAAAGAAAACCTTCTTGGCGAGCCTGGAAAAGGGCATGTGATCGCCTTTAATATCCTTAACGTTGGCCGCTACAAGCTTGCTGTTGGTACAATCGGCGGAATGAAGCGCGGGATCGAACTTTCTGCTAAATATGCGAACGAACGGAAGCAATTTAAAACTCCGATCGCGAAGTTCTCATTGATTCAAGAAAAGCTTGCAAACATGGCGCTTAAAACTTACGCATCTGAAAGCTCGGTTTACCGTACTGTTGGATTGTATGAAGACAGTTTCTCTAAGTTGTCTGAAGAAGCGCAAAACGATGGACGCCAGGTTGCCGCAGCGATCGCTGAATATGCGATTGAATGTTCATTAAATAAGTTCTTTGCTTCTGAAGCGCTCGATTACGTTGTAGATGAAGCAGTGCAAATTCACGGCGGATACGGCTTCATGTCCGAATATGAAGTAGAAACAATGTATAGAGACTCACGTATCAACCGTATCTTTGAAGGTACAAACGAAATCAACCGCCTTCTTGTTCCTGGAACGCTGGTACGTAAAACAATGAAGGGCGAGCTTCCGTTAATGGAAAAAGCAACAGCTTTACAAGAAGAGCTGATGGTGCTGATGCCGCAGGAAGTCGGCGACGAGCCTCTAGAGCAGGAAAAGTACCTTGTGCAAATGGCGAAGAAAGTCTTCTTGATGACTGCAGGCCTTGCTGTACAAAAGTACGGCCAGAAGCTTGAGCGCGAACAAGAGGTGCTTGCGAACATCGCTGATATCGTTAGTGAGGTCTATGCGATGGAAAGCTGTGTGCTTCGTACTGAAAAAGCAATCAACAAGTCAAACGCTGAAAAAGAACAACAAAAGCTATTGTTAACGCAGGTATTCTGTCAGGAATCTATCAACAGAATCGAAGCACACGCGAAGGAAACATTGATTGCGGTTGAAGAAGGAGACACACTTCGAATGATGCTGTCTGCTTTACGTAAATTGACACGCCATACTCCGGTCAATGTTATTAAGAAAAAACGTGAAATCGCTGCTAAAGTCCTTGAAAACGAACGTTACACTGTCTAATAAAAATTAAGTTTCCAAACTTATTTCTCTCACACTCTTAAAGAGGGTTGGCTAAAATCAAGGTTCTGTCCAATTCCAAAAGCCTGTTTGCAACCTGGTGTTGAATCCGGCTATTTGGAACAGTCAGCCCTGATAAGCCAGCCTTCTTTTTATTAAACTCTTTTCTAGAAGATTGTTGTTTTTGTAAAAAAGCGATAAACTTCGACATAACGGATGGAAGACCGATACGGAAATACATTACGCTTTCGGCTGGCTCGCGCTGAGCCTCCTCATTCGCGCAGCGGAGGGCAGTCGACTCCTGCGGGAAAAGCAACAGCTGAAGATCCCGCAGGAAGCGGTTTTTGCTGACGAGGAGCTGAAGTGTTGCCCGCGGAAAGCGAACTGCCCGGAGTGGAAGTCAATGCTGCAATTGCGTCGCAGTTCCTCTAATATGGAGCTTATTGCAACAAAGTATGTGAAAAGAGCCAATCATTAAGCATTTTTTTGATGTGTAAAATACTTTCTGGAAAAAGGATTTTGTCCTTTTTGCACGAACTATCCAAAAGAAGAGTATGCTTGATATTTGTTGGTAATAATTTATATGATAAACTGAATAATGAAAAGACTTTTATGGTGGAAAGGGGGATGGGAATGGCCCTGGATTTTTACCAGTATCCGAAGTGCGGCACATGCCAGAAAGCGAAAAAGTGGTTTGAGAACAACGGCGTTGAGGTTAATGAGATACATATCGTTGAAAATCCTCCTTCAAGAGCTAAGCTGGAGGAGCTATACGAAAAAAGCGGACTACCGTTAAAAAAGTTTTTTAACACTAGCGGTAAAAAGTACCGAGAGCTGGGTTTGAAGGACAAAGTGAATTCAGCCTCAGAAGATGAGCTTTTAGACCTCCTTTCATCAGACGGCATGCTGATCAAGCGTCCGATTGTAACAGATGGCGAGAAGGTAACAGTAGGATTTAAAGAAGAAACATTTGATGAAACATGGAAACGTTAATCTGTTGCTAATTTATAATAAGTATAATACGATACTAATTGTAAATAGGGCTTAGATTTCATAACAAACTAAATGGAGGAATCGAAATGAACTTACCAAAAGAACTGCGTTATTCTGAAGAACATGAATGGGTGAAATCTGAAGACGGAACGGTAGTAATCGGAATTACTGACTTTGCACAATCTGAACTTGGCGATATCGTTTTTGTTGAGCTTCCCGAGGTTGGCGACAAAGTTGAATCGGACGAGCCATTTGGAAGCGTAGAATCAGTAAAAACAGTATCTGAATTGTATGCTCCGATTTCCGGTAAAGTTGTTGCGATTAACGAAGATCTTGATGACAGTCCTGAATTCGTAAATGAATCTCCATATGAGAAAGCATGGATGATTAAAGTGGAGCCATCTAACACTTCAGAAATTGACGATTTAATGAGCGCTGAAGAATACGAAAAAATGATAAGCGAAGAATAAGGAATAGCACATAGCTACCTGGTGGATTCATTGTTGGCCGTTCTATAAAGAACAGCTCGTTTTTGCGCATCAGCCCTGAAGCACTTTGTAATCCTGTAATAACACTTTTTACGTGGAGACAATATAAAGAAGGGGATGAGTTGTATGGAAATGGATCAAGATAGGCCGCTTGAAAAAATCGATGTCACGAACAGTGTTCATGGCAAGTTTGACCAGGGATGCATGGCACTCTATTTAAACGAGGATAAAATTGGGCGTATTGTTTTTACCAACCAGGGAAACCAGTATGAATTTGCCGAAGGATTTGAGTTTGATCAAGACAAGATCTATCAATACCAGCGGCAAATGGAAACAAACGGGAAATATGTAGAAGACTGTGACCTTGGATGGTGTTAACGCCAGAAGAAAGGCCGGCATTTATTGCCGGTTTTTTATTTTGGTCCGAGAGGTTTATCGGAGGTTCAGAGAATTTTAATCCTATTTCATAGCACTTATTCTATTTTCGCAGCAACTTATGCTGGCTTCAGAAAAATTTATTCTTGCTTCAACAGATTTTATTCTTTTTCCATGACTTGGCCGCATCCAGACCCTGATTCTGTAAAAAACAATAAAAAAAGCTCTCCTCACTAACAAAGCGATGGGAGAGCGAATATGCATATCAATTTCTGACAGAAACTTTATTTTTCCTAATGTATTTGATTGTCTTCCGCAAGCCGTCGATATCAGGTCTTCCGAACGGGCTTGTCTGAATAAATTCCGCCATCACCGTTCCTGCTTCATCTAGAATGAAAACAGCAGGTTCTCCATGTGAACCATGGTCGTCGTACAAGGCTTTTTCTTCTCTTTGGTAAAAGACTCCAAAGGAATCGATTGCGACAAGGTCAGGATCACTTAAAACAGGAAACTCTAAATTGTGTTCTTGTTTCATCCCTCTCAAATGGTCTATACCATCAGAGGAAATAGTTAAGACATGAGTATCAAGTTCTTCAAATGTACCCAGGTTTTCCTGGAGCTCTTTTAACTGTGCATTACAGACAGGACACCAAGAACCACGGAAAAAAACAATTAGATGCCAGCGGTTTTCGCTCTCAATATGTTCATGGAACTGAAACAAATTGCCCCCGGTATCAACAAGAGAGAAATCCGGAGCCTTATCACCTGGAACCAATTTTGGCATGATCATCCCTCCTTGCATTAATTACTACTTTAATTCCTCACTCTAAGGAATAGTAAACATTGACCAGTTGGTTTTATTCACTGTAAAAAGGGAATGGACAAGAAAGTACCCTATGTAAGATGAAAGCTTTTATAAAAATAGGGAAAAAAACCTGAAACGGAGGGAAGGAATATGCCGTTATCTCAGGAAGAACTAAAGCACTATAAAAAGAAACTTCTTGATTTGAAAAAGGATATTCTTGAACGAAATTCGAATGAACAAAAACAAGAGGATTCCCTTAGTGAAGATAATGAATTAAACAGTGTTGATAACCATTTTGCAGATCTTGCGACACAGCTTTACCTGAGGGAGAGAGAAATGACGATCGACGATGTCGAGCAAAATAGACTCGACAATATCAATGCAGCACTTGATCGAATCCGGGAAGGAAACTATGGTATTTGTATTGATACTGGCAAAGAAATTTCCAAAGAAAGACTCGATGCAATGCCATATGCCAGTCGGACTATCCAAGCTCAAAGAGAGTTTGACCAAAAAAGAAATGCGAGGATTGAAAGCCAAACCGATGAAAAATCCTATGCGACACCACTCGGTGAACTGAGAGAAGACTCTAGGATCAGGACTGCAGATAATATCCAGAGCCAGCACGGGAACTCTTCAGTGGAAAATTACGATCATGCGGGTTATCCGTCCGATGAAAAAGGAGATGGAGATTAAAAAAGGGAATGCAAATAGCATTTCCTTTTTGTCTTAAGAGGAGTACTACAAAGCTTTGCGCTACCCAAAAAAGGATTTAAGAACGCGTGAAGGCCAGAGAATAAATCTTTCTTTACATAATAGGAAAACTTTCAAATAATTGTGTGTTTTTTCCTGGTTTTATAAATTCTTTTTTGATATGGTAAAGAAAAGTTCCCATACTAAGCATAAAACCATATCATTAAAGTAAGACAAATAGCAAAATTGGAGTAACGGCAACAATTATCTTGGTCGAAATGGAGAGTTGAGACATGAGCGATAAAGTAATTATCGTTGAAGGGAAAACGGACAGAGACCAGCTCTTACGAATCTTAGATGAACCAGTCGATATTATTTGTACGTATGGAACCATAAGTTTTGACCGTTTAGAGGAACTGAGCGAAGAGCTTTTTGATAAAGATGTATTTGTGCTTGTTGATGCGGATGATGCAGGAGAAAAGCTTCGAAAACAACTTAAGCAGGAAATCCCGCATGCAGAACATTTATATATTACAGTGATACACAAACAAGTAGCTGAAACTCCCCTTAATTACCTTGAAAGAATTTTACGCGCGGCCAGGTTTAGAGTCGCTCCGACTCATTAATATAATAGGAGTGGAATTTCCTGTATTTGGAGTCGAACAAGGGGACAGCAGAATTACTGAATAGGTGAAGCTATGATTGAAGTAAATGAATCAGAATTAGAAAACATAATGAAAACAAAAGACGGACCCGTTCTTATATTTTTTCATACGCCTTTTTGCCAGACGTGTAAAATTGCAAGGCGAATGACGGAGATTGCGCTGGAAAGCTTGAACTTTCGTAGCGATGCATTTTTTGCAGCGAACCTTAATATTATGCCTGCTAAAGCCGAATCATTTGAGATCCAGAGTGTTCCTTGCCTGGTCCTTTTGAAAGATAAGACCATACAGGAGAAGGTTTTTGCCTTTCGATCTGTGGATTATTTGTACAGGTTGTTAGCCCCTTATAAATGAATTTAAACAGCCGAATAAGCATACAAAAAAGCCTCTTTTTGAAAAGAGGCTTTTTTCCTACGGTATAAATTAAGCCAAACGACTTATTTTTTATGTATAAATATCCAATAATACCACATTAATGAAAAGAAGGAAATCAAGAGAATCAAAGTTTTTTAACCTATTTTGATATTTCGTGTAATAAAAGAAAAATTTGGGGAGAAGTGACTGTAGCCCTTGATATTAGGATTTATGGACTATTTGAAAATAGTGCGAATTTAGTGATTATATAGTTACGTCATAAATAGTAAAGAAAAAGTAATATTGTCATAAAAATGTATTCTTTTTGGGGTGGAATGAATGGTATAAATGTATGCAGGAGCAAGTTTTTGAAAGATATTGTCGAAAATAAATTCAATTGAAACAGAAAAAAACAAAAAAGCGATAAATAACGATAAATAGAATGAAGAGCATCAAGAAACGACATCATCACCGACTGGTGTTCAAAAAAAATGAGCGCATGATGAGAGGTGTTAAGAATATGGCAACTATGCAGGTAAATACTCGTTTTATCAGTAAACTTAAGAGGGAGAAAGAAACGAATACCATTGAAGAAAAAATCAACAAAATCCAAAATGGGGATACTTTTTTAAGAAATCAGTTATTGGAAGATTACCAGCCGTTTGTAAAGAAGATTACCTCCAAAGTCTGCAATCGTTATATCAATCAAAATATGGATGAATTCAGCATTGGACTTTATGCTTTTAATGAAGCGATCGATCAATATAAGGAAGGCCAGGGAAGCAGGTTCTTAACGTTTGCTGATATGGTTATCAGGCGACGTGTGATCGATTATATAAGAAAAGAAGCAAGGCAAAACAAACATGTTTTTCTTGAGCCTGAAGAATTGGATGAGGAAGGACGAGTGGAAGACAGTTACGCGGAACAAAGAGCTTCTATCGACCATTACGAGATGGACCGCCAGCGTGAAATAAGAGTATATGAAATCGAAGAATATCGTGAATTGATCTCCAAATATGGCATTACGTTTAAAGTCCTTAGCAAACAATGCCCCAAACATATTGATGCACGGGAAAATGCAAAAAGTATTGCAAAGATGATTGCAGAAGACGAATACCTGTCCGGGTTTTTATTGGAAAAAAAGCAATTGCCGATAAAAGATTTGTTGACAAAGGTTTCCTGCAGTCGTAAAACAATAGAGAGGAATCGAAAGTATATAATAGCAGTTGCACTTATTTATCTGGGTGGATTCAATTCACTCAAACCGTACATCCAATAACATTGTAAAGGGGGTTAAGGGATGAAGCGTGGGGTTGTAATGGAGGTTAACCGCCGCAAGGCAATCATTTTAACACCGGAAGGCTCTTTTCGTGAAATAAAGATGAAGCGGAAGGAACAGCTTGCGGTGGGGGATGAATTAGAGCATTCTTATATCGCAGAATCGCCGAAACCACGGCGCCGCTCCTTTATGCCAACAGTTGCAGGGCTCGCTGCTGCACTGCTGTTTTTCGTAGTAGTATCTGGACTTTTACCATTCTCAAGCAATGAAGCAGTCGCAGCGTACGTTAATTTTGATATTAATCCCAGCATCGAAGTTGGCGTGAATTCTGAACTCGAAGTCGTACAGTTACATACGTGGAACACCGATGCCGAAAGATTGAAGCTCGATCTGGAGGCTGTTAAAGAAATGCCGTTAAGTAACTTTACAAAAGTTTTTATTCAAAGATTGGATGAAAACGGCTACTTAAGCGACGGGAGAAATTTATTAATCGTAACAACAGCAGAAGATGTAGATAAGTATAAAGATATCCAGGACGAGTTGCAGAAGTCAGTTGCATCTAAAGAAGCTGTTGAACAGTTGAAAACCCGAGGAGTAGCTACAACAATCGTGGATTCGGATGCTAAAATAAGGGAAAAAGCGATTAAAAAAGGAATCTCACCAGGAAAGTATACGGTTTATTTGGATGCCGTTGACAAAGGATATGCGTTTACTGAAGACGCTCCAAAAGAAATGAGTTACGGTGAAATGAAGAGCTCTATGGTAGATCAGGATAAACAAAAGGCAGTAGCGGAAGAAGAAACAGAAAAAGAGAAAAAAGCTGACGTGCCTGAGAAAGAAAATACGCTTGTTGAGGAACAAGTGAAGCCTGCTGCTGCTTCAGAAGAGTTAGAAGATAACCTTAAGCATTTGAATAACCATACGAATAATGGAAAAGCTGCACCGTTTATAGAGAACAAATCTAAAGAAAACAAGCCGGCTGCTAATGAAAAAAAAGATCCACCGGGTCAACTGAAGCAAAAAGAGAACAACAAAGATAAAAAAAAAGATAAACTAAAACACAAAGAACATGGTAAACAAAAAGGCAAAGACAAAGGCAACAAAGGGCAAAATAAAGAAAAACATCAAGGCAACGGAAAAGGAAATAAGAAAGACTAAGGGGTCTGACCCCTATAAATCTGTGGATAACTTTCCGCAGCATTTTGGTGTGTAAAATGTGGAAACCCTGCCGGGAAACGGCAGGGTTTTTGTGGTTTGTTATTTTCAGCAGTTTACAAAAGGTTGCTTAGCTCTTTCATGATGTCTATAAAAGTAGCTTTATCCTCAAACTTTGCAGCGATTTCATGTTTCTTGTTAAGGATCACTGTCGTAGGAACCGTTCGGCAATCATAGGCATCATATGTTTGCCTTCCTTTATCAAGCAGGATAGGAAAAGGCAACTGATGTTTCTCGATAAATTCAGGACCGGCATTTTCATCCTTTTCTCTGCCAGTTACATTGATACTAAGAAAAGCGAGGTCTTCCGAGTCCATGGAACGGTAGAACTGTTCTTTTAGGGGTAAGTCCTGCATGCAATCAGGACACCAGGAAACCCAGAAGGTGATCATGACCACCCTGCCTTTATAGTCTTCAAGAGAAACCATTTTTTTCGATCGGTAATCCTCCAATGTGAAATCAGGAGCTTTCATAGAATCTCTCCTTTAAAAAATCTTCTTAGACACTTCCCCATTAGTGTAGCACTTTTTAGCATCTACAAAAAACTTGCAGCATAATATTGTTTTAACCGTTGACAGATAATTCTTTATCGTGCTAAACTGCTTATTAAACAATCGAAAATTTAAATAAGTGTGAATACTTACTCTTATCCAGAGAGGCGGAGGGACTGGCCCGATGAAGCCCGGCAACCGTCAAACATTCGTGTTTGAAATGGTGCCAAATCCTGCAAAGCATTGATAGCTTTGAAAGATGAGAGAGACAAAAACGCATTCTTTTTGCCTCTCTGTTTTTCAGAGGGGCTTTTTGGTTTTTAAAAGGCCTTAAGCAAAATAAGAGAAAAACTTTTCTGGAAAGGGGGAGTGCCTTTCATGAATATAAAGGAAAAATCTGAAGTGGAGCATGGAAAGGTATTAATCGGAGATCTGCTGCTTGAGTCAGGCAAAAGTTTATCGAATGTCGAACTGGCTTATGAAAGAACCGGTGTTGAAAATGCACCTGCTATCCTTGTCTGCCATGCTTTGACGGGAAATCAAGTAACAGTTGGAGATAAGCAAGAGAACGGTTGGTGGTCAGAGTTTATTGGTCCTGGCAAATATGTAGACACAAACAATTATAAGGTCATTACTTTCAATGTGCTGGGTGGCTGCAACGGATCAACTGGCCCGCTCTCGGTCAACCCTGAAACCGGAAAGCCGTACCAGGCTGCATTCCCGTTTCTTACGGTCCGGGATATGGTGAAGGCGCAATACCTGGCATTGAGAGAGCTTGGAATCGAACACTTGGCCGGTGTGATAGGCGGATCGCTTGGGGGAATGCAGGTTCTCGAATGGGGAGTGCTTTATCCCGATTTTATGGATGTTCTTTTTCCGCTGGCGTCTACGCCTGCTTTTAGTGACTATGCGATCGCATACAATGCAATCGCCAGACAGGCGATCATCAGTGATCCCAAATGGAACAACGGTAATTACTCGGCTGATTTCCAACCAGAGGCGGGCTTGAGCATCGCAAGGATGATCGGAATGATTTCTTATCGTTCGGATGACCTGTTCAACCAACGGTTTTCAAGAAAACAACAATCACCGGTAGGTCTTGCCCATAACGAAACTGCATTTGAAATCGAATCTTACTTACATTATCAGGGGAAAAAGCTTACAAAGCGATTTGATGCCAACAGTTATTTATATCTTTTAAAAGCAATGGATAGCCATGACATAGGAAGAGACAGGGGTGGCTGGGAAGCGGCGCTATATGCTATCAGAGCTCCGATCGTGGCGATTGGCTACAAAGGAGATTTGCTTTACCCGCCACATCAGCTTCGTAAGATGATCGATGAGTATCGCCGGATTGGAAAAGAAGGTGATTTTTATGAAGTGGATACCCGTTTTGGCCATGATGGATTTTTGGTGGAATTTGAGAAGTGGGGATTTATTGTCCGAAACAAGCTGAAGCAAGTTTCGCCATTATAAGTTTAATAAGGAGTGGAGAAAAATGAGTGAAAAGAAAAGATACCGTTTGGAAACAGTAGGCGTTCACGGAGGGCTGGAAGCAGACCCTTCAACAGGTGCAAGGGCAGTTCCGATCTATCAATCGAATGCCTATCGCTTTGAAACTACCGATCATGCAGCAGATTTATTTGCTCTTAAAGAACAGGGTTATATCTACTCAAGAATCGGCAATCCGACTGTAAATGTGTTTGAGGAAAGAATCGCCCAGCTAGAAGGCGGCGTTGGCGCGCTTGGTGTTGCGAGCGGCATGGCTGCGATTACAACTTCCATTCTAAATCTGGCAAACAGCGGTGATGAAATCGTTGCAGCCTCCACGCTTTACGGAGGAACGTACAATCTCTTTTCAACAACATTGCCTAAATACGGAATCAAGACAAACTTTGTGGATCCAAAAGATCCTGAAAATTTCCGGAAAGCGATCACTCCTCAGACAAAAGCTGTCTTTGCGGAAACGATCGGTAACCCAGGACTGCATGTATTAGATATAGAAAAAGTGGCAGGCATTGCCCATGAAGCAGGTATACCTCTAATCGTAGATAACACGTTTGCTACACCGTATCTTTGCCGGCCGATCGATTTTGGGGCCGATATCGTCGTCCATTCTGCTACCAAGTGGCTTGGAGGAAACGGAACTACACTTGGCGGCGTTATCGTTGATGGCGGGCAATTCGACTGGAATTCCCCTAAGTTTCCAGGTTTTACAGAACCGGATGAAAGCTATAATGGGCTGGTGTATGCCGAAGCACTTCCAGAAGCAGCTTTTATTGTAAAAGCGCGTGTGCAGCTCCTTCGGGATACAGGACCAGCGTTAAGCCCGTTCAATGCTTTCCAAATTGCCCTTGGGCTTGAGACGCTTCATGTACGCATGAAAGAACATGTGGCTAACACGAAAAAGGTTGTCGATTATCTAGAGAAACATCCTGGTGTTGATTGGGTGTTGTATCCTGGCCAAGAGAGCCACCCTTCCTATTCGCTTGCCGAGCGCTATTTGCCAAAAGGAGCCGGTTCTGTTGTTGTGTTCGGCATTAAAGGCGGTAGAGAGGCAGGGGCAAAAGTGATCAATAAAGTTGAACTGTGGTCCCATGTAGCGAATGTAGGAGATGCCAAGAGCCTGATTATCCATCCGGCAAGCACCACTCATCAGCAGCTAAACCCAGAAGATCTCGTTTCTTCGGGAGTTACAGAAGACTTGATCCGTTTATCTGTAGGGATTGAGAACGTAGAGGACCTGATCGAGGACCTGGAACAGGCGATCGAGATTGCCAACGGAACATCGTTGCAAACAGAAACAGTGTAATTTAGTGCAAGCTTCCTCGAGTCACTAATTAATTTTTATGAATTTTAAAAATATATTGACATCAATTTGTCCGAAGTGTATAGTTTTTACTAATTAATAAGTTAAAGCGTTAATTAAATAAAATGTTTTCTTATCCAGAGCGGTGGAGGGACTGGCCCGATGAAACCCGGCAACCATTAAGTCATTGACTTAATAAGGTGCTAATTCCTGCAGGATGTTCGATCATCCTGGTAGATAAGAGGAGAAATGAAGCTCTCTTCTTATGAAGAGGGCTTTTTTTCCGTATAAGAAAGTTTAATTTATCTAGCGTGTATACCACACACATTTTTAGGAGGAATAATTTATGTCAAACGAATTCAACACTTATGATCTTGAAACACTTTCATTGCATGGGGGGCAATCACCTGACCCTACAACAGGCTCAAGAGCAGTACCGATCTATCAGACCAGCTCTTATGTCTTTCATGATACCGAACACGCGGAACGCCTTTTTGCTTTAGATGAGCCTGGAAACATTTATTCCAGAATAGGAAATCCGACAGTCGATGTTTTTGAAAAAAGAATGGCCCTTCTCGAAGATGGTGTAGCGGCGGTTGCTACTGCTTCCGGAATGTCTGCTATTACACTATCGATCTTGAACGTAGCGAGTGCCGGTGACGAAATCGTTGCAGCGGCAAATCTCTACGGCGGTACATATAACCTGTTTACCACAACGCTTCCGCGATACGGAATCACAGTGAAACTCGTTGATCCTACTGATGCTGAAAACTTTAAAAAAGCGATTACCGATAAAACAAAAGCGGTTTTTGCTGAAATAATCGGAAACCCCAGCCTGCATGTCCTTGATGTAGAAGGAGTAGCAGATGTGGCACACGAGGCAGGCATTCCATTGATAGTCGATAACACTTTTGCAACACCATACGTTTGCAAGCCGATTACGCTTGGTGCTGATATTGTCGTTCACTCTGCGACAAAATGGATCGGTGGCCACGGAACTTCAATAGGCGGAATCATCGTTGACGGTGGCAGATTCAATTGGAACTCAGAAAAGTTCCCGACCTTTACAGAGCCTGATAAAAGTTATAACGGTGTGCGCTATGCACTTGATTTTGGAACACTAGCATTTAGCACCAAAGTACGTGTTCAACTTCTCAGGGATTTTGGGGCATGTTTAAGCCCGTTTAACGCGTTCCTTCTTTTACAGGGACTTGAAACGCTTCACTTGAGAGTGGAGAAGCACAATCAAAACGCACGGGAAATCGCGGATTATCTTTCAGGGCATCCTGCGGTAGAATGGGTTTCCTATCCTGGCCTTGAAAACCATTCTTCCCATAAACTTGCCAAAAAAGTGTTGAACAACGGTTTTGGTGCTGTGGTTAACTTCGGTATCAAGGGAGGAAGAGAGGCTGGTAGACAGCTGATCGATAACGTTTCTCTATGGTCCCACCTTGCAAACGTAGGTGATGCAAAATCATTGATTATCCATCCAGCCTCCACTACACATCAGCAATTATCAGAAGAGGAGCTTGAAGAAACAGGTGTTAAGGCAGAGCTTGTCCGTTTGTCCGTAGGGGTAGAGTCAGTTCGTGATCTCACAAACGACCTTGACCAGGCACTCCTTAAAGCAACAGGGAAGAGCAGGAATGGAACAAAGCAGGTGGTTATTAACGATGAAGGTGTTATTCGCTGGGCGCTTCAATCACCGATCGTCCGTGAACAGGGCGAAAATGGAGAATCACACCGCCAGAAGACAGTTGCCATTGTTGGCCTGAGCAGTAACGAAGCAAGGCCAAGTAACAGACTTGCCAGAAAAATGCAGCGTCTTGGCTATAAGATTATCCCGGTAAATCCGAGAGAGTCAGAGGTCCTTGGGGAAAAAGCATACCCGGATCTTAAAAGCATCCCGGGGCCGATCGATATCGTTCAAGTGTTCAGGAGTCCGGAAGCTGCAGTTGGTATCGCACATGAAGCCGCACAGGTAAAGCCGGGAATCTTCTGGCTGCAGGAAGGGGTTGTGTCAGAAGAAGCTGCCTTGATTGCAAAAAACGCGGGACTGGAGGTTGTCCATAACAGATGCACATATAAAGAAGCACAGAGACTAAGAGGAACCATTACTACTTATGCATGTGAAATCTAAATGAATGAGGAAGGCTCCGAGAGGAAAGGCCCCCTGGAGCGCAACAATTAAGAGATAAAACAGAGAAACAGGAGTGGATAGAAATGAAAATAAAAAGAATACCATTTATCGATATAAGAAGTTTTCTTGCGATCGTCCTGCTGGTTGCCTTCGCAGTCCTCTCTGCAGGATGTTCTTCAGAAGCAAGTTCTGAAACAGGACCGGAAAAAATCCGCCTCGACTATGCTTATTACTCTCCAACCAGCCTTGTTGTGAAAAAGTTTGGTTGGGCAGAAGAAGAATTTGAAAAAGAAGGCATCGAAGTTTCTTATACCCTCAGCCAGGGGAGCAACAAAGCGCTCGAGTTCCTTAACAGCGACAGTGTTGATTTTGGTTCAACAGCCGGTGCCGCTGCATTGATGGCAAAGGCGAAAGGGTCACCGATCGAAAATGTCTATGTTTATTCCAAACCGGAATGGACAGCATTGGTGACAAACAAAGAATCAAAGATTGAAAAAGTAGAAGATTTGAAAGGGAAAAAAGTAGCCGCCACGTTAGGCACGGATCCATATATTTTCCTTCTTCGTGCACTAAATGAAAAAGGATTAAAGGCAGAGGACATTCAACTCGTTAATCTTCAGCACGGCGATGGAGCTAATGCATTGGCTTCAGGTGACGTTGATGCATGGGCAGGGCTAGATCCCCACATGGCAAGAGCAGAACTTGAAACAGGGGCAAAACTTTTCTACCGCAATCCGGACTTTAACACCTATGGATTTTTAAATGTCCGTTCAGATTTTGCTGAAAAATATCCAAATTATGTTGAGCGAGTGATCAAGGTATATGAAAAGGCCCGCAAATGGGTGCTTGAAAACCCTGGCGAAGCTGCAGAAATATTAGCGGAAGAAGCGAACATCGACGTAGAAGTAGCGAAAAAGGAACTGGAAAGAAACGATTTTTCAAATCCTGTGCCAGGCACCGAACATAAAGATGCGCTGAAGGCAGCCGGTAAAGTGCTGAAAAAAGGGGAAGCGATCGACAAAGGTGCTGATATTGAAAAGCTTGTTAACGATTTGATCAATCCTTCTTATGTTAAAAAAGAGGATCAGTAACCAGAGGAGGTAGAAGCATTGGCGAATCATCAAAATGGAAATACCGCGAGCCTTCCTTTCCCAAAAGTGAAAAAGGCTTCACCGTTTAAAAAAGCTATGTTTCATCCATTTATCGTTGGAAGTATTTTGCCGGTTATTCTCATCATCGTATGGGAAGCGTTGAGCCGGGCGGGGGTGATTCCTGCCTACCAGCTCCCTTCCCCTACAGCGATCGTAGATAAAATTATCGAACTTGCAGAAAAGGGGACACTCTGGGGCCACGTTGGCATCACAACCTACCGAATTTTCCTTGGTTTTTTACTTGGAACCGCAGCAGCAGTGATAATCGGATCTTTTGTAGGTTTTTACAATAGGGTGGAACAGCTTCTGGATCCAATGATTCAGGCGTTCCGTTCCATTCCCTCTCTAGCGTGGGTCCCCTTGTTCATTCTCTGGATGAGTATTGGGGAAGCTTCCAAAGTGGCCCTGATCGCGGTCGGTGTATTTTTTCCGGTGTATCTCAATATTGTGAGCGGGATATCTGGAGTTGACCGAAAACTGATAGAAGTAGGGAAAATGTATGGCTTCACTAATTTTCAGCTCGTAAAAAGAATCATTTTGCCTGCATCGCTTCCTTCCTTTCTCGTCGGTATGCGAAGCGGGCTCGGACTTGGATGGATGTTTGTCGTCGCTGCAGAATTAATGGGGGCAAGCCAGGGTCTCGGTTATTTGTTAGTCGTCGGACAAAACACGTACTCTCCCGATTTGATTATCGCAAGTATCGTGCTATTTGCGATTCTCGGAAAAGTGACTGACGCACTTTTAAAGAGGCTCGAGTACAAAGCATTGCACTGGCAGGATCGCCTGGAGCGTTCATAAAACGGAGGTGAATGAAAGTGAGTTTAATGGTTAAAAACGTGACACGCCGTTTTAACGGAAACACAGCCGTCAAAAACATCAGCTTTCAAACATATAAGGGAGAGATCGTCGGTTTATTAGGTACGAGTGGCTGTGGGAAAAGTACATTGCTACGGGCGATTTCCGGATTGGATGAAGGTTATGAAGGAGAAGTGTCCCTGAACGGAAACGCTGTTCGAAATGTTAACACGAATGCGAGCTTTATTTTTCAAGAACCGCGGTTGATGCCATGGCTGACTGTAAAAGATAATGTTTCTTTCGGACTTTCCGAAAAGAAACAAGAAAAAGGGTTGAAAGCAGAAAGGTATATTGAACTTGTTGGTTTAAAAGGCTACGAAAACTATTATCCGCTCGAGTTATCTGGAGGAATGGCCCAGCGTGTTGCGATCGCAAGAGCACTCGTTACTTCGCCTGAGCTTCTGTTGCTCGATGAACCCTTCAGTGCGCTCGATGCATTTACAAAAATGCAGCTTCAAGACCTTTTGCTAAAAATCTGGAGTGAGTATCGTTCCACGATGGTGCTGGTTACCCATGATATTGATGAAGCGCTTTATCTATGCGACAGAATCATTATTTTAACAGGACAGCCAGGTGTCTTCAAGCAGGAATTCGTAATCGAAGAGCCAAAGCCAAGGCGAAGAGGAAGCCAGCAGGTTGCAGCCTATAAAGAGAGAATTTTAAAATGCCTTGAACTTTAAAAATAGATATAGACAACTAACGGGATAAGAAGGAGGCTGGATGATGCAAACCATTACACGAAAAGAGATACCAGCATTTGAAGGAAATCATAATCTGGCAAACTATCACGAAACGTACTCTCGATTTAATTGGGAAGATGCAAAACAGGGATTGAGCTTCAGCAAAACAGGTAAATGGAATGCAGCGTATGAATGCATCGACCGCCACATAGATGATGGCTATGGGGACCGAACAGCGCTTTATTATGTCAACGGTGAAGTCGACGAATCGCTTACTTTTAAAGAGGTGCAAGAGAAAGTAGATTTGTATGCCGGTATTTTAAAAAAGCACGGAGTCAAAAAGGGAGACCGCGTATTTGTCTTTCTCCCAAAGACACCAGAATGTTATATCGCAATTTTATCGGTGATTAAAATCGGAGCGATTGCCGGTCCTTTATTCGAGGCATTCATGGAGGATGCAGTAAAAGACCGAATCAATGATTGTGAAGGAACTGTGTTAATCACCGATAAAGAACTGCGAAAAAGAGTTCCAGAAAATGAAATCCCTTCGCTTTCAACGATATTGCTTGTGGAGGAAATGGAATCTGAGCCAGAACCTGTTTTGTCTTCAGAATTGACTGAATGGGTTGACCCGGAAGACGGCATGATCATTCATTATACAAGCGGTTCGACAGGCAAGCCAAAGGGAGTTCTCCATGCACACAGGACGGTAACCCACCATCTCGTTACAGGAAAATGGGTGCTGGACATAAAAGACACAGATGTTTATTGGTGTACTTCGCATCCGGGCTGGGTAACTGGCAGCGTCTATGGCCTGTTTGCCCCATGGTTAAACAGGGCGACGATTGTTATTCACGGCGGCCGATTCAAGGCAGAGGAGTGGTACCAGATCATCCAGGATAAGCGGGTTAGTATCTGGTACAGCGCACCGACAGCATTCCGCATGCTTATGTCTAACTCTGATATCGCCCAGGATTATGACTTAACGTCTCTCAGACATGTTCTAAGTGTTGGAGAACCGCTGAATCCAGAGGTTATCCACTGGGCTTTCGAACGATTTAATCTGCGAATCCACGATACTTGGTGGATGACGGAAACTGGGGGACACCTTATCGTAAACCTTCCGTCAGCAAAAATTAAACCAGGCTCAATGGGCAGGCCGTTCCCGGGAATTGAAGCGGGAATTCTTGACGAAGAAGGTAACGAGCTTCCGAGGGGAACAGTGGGACAGCTGGCTGTCAGGGCACCGTGGCCGGGACTTATGAAGGAAATCTGGGGGAATAAAGATAAGTTTGATGCTTATTTCAAATATAAAGGCTGGTACGTTTCTGGAGATCTTGCCCTAATGGATGAGGAGGGCTATATCTTCTTCCAGGGCAGAGATGATGACATGATCAAGTCTTCTGGAGAGCGGATCGGCCCGTTTGAAGTAGAAAGCAAGCTGATCGAGCACCCTGCTGTTTCCGAGGCAGGCGTAATCGGCAAACCGGACCCCGTTCGCGGAGAAATCGTTAAAGCGTTCATCACATTGCGGAACGGTTATGAAGAGAGCACAGCACTTGTGGATGACATCAGAAGCTTTGTGAAACTAAAGCTAGCTGCCCACGCTGCCCCAAGAGAGATCGAGGTTGTAGGGGAACTGCCAAAAACAAAAATCAGCGGAAAGATTTTGAGGAGAAAGCTCAAAGAATGGGAGTTGCAAAAACAAAATAAGGCTAACGAACAGGAGGGGAAATATGTCAAAGCTTAAAGTTGCACTTCTTGGTTTCGGTACGGTCGGAAGCGGCGTCTATGAGGCGGTCAAGACCCACCAGCAACGCCTGGAAACTCTTCTTGGCAAGCCTGTCGAAGTTGCCGCTGTTTTAATAAAAGATGAACAGAAGAAAAGAAACGTTGATTCTAATGTACTGTTTACTTCAAATATCGAAAAAGTCCTGGAAACTCCAGGGCTTAATGTTGTGATGGAAGCAATTGTAGGTGTAGAACCAGGTTACACCTACCTCTCAAAGGCAATGGAAAAGGGATGCCATATTGTGACAGCAAACAAGGAATTGTTCGCCCACAAAGGA
Source organism: Exobacillus caeni (assembly GCF_005747095.1). Classification (GTDB taxonomy): domain Bacteria; phylum Bacillota; class Bacilli; order Bacillales; family Guptibacillaceae; genus Exobacillus; species Exobacillus caeni. The sequence continues at coordinate 59,088 of NZ_SWLG01000001.1, forward strand.
ATCGAACTGAAGAAAAAAGCCAGGGAAAACAATGTGAATATCTTATTTGAAGCTGCAGTTGCTGGCGGTATCCCGATTATAGGAACATTAAGGAAGTTGCTTCAGGTGAATGATGTTTCAAAGGTAACGGGTATTTTAAACGGAACATCGAACTATATTTTATCAGATATCAGGACGAGGCAAATTCCTTTTTCCAGGGCACTTGAAGCTGCCCAGCAAAAAGGCTATGCCGAAGCGGACCCTGTAAACGATGTGGAAGGATGGGATGCCTTTTACAAACTGATGATTCTTTCAGAACTGTTATACGGCGTTCAGCCAGAATGGACAGAAACAACTAGAAAAGGAATACGAGATGTATCGTTCGGTGACATCTGTATAGCAGAAGCGTTTGGGCTCAGGATTAAGCACATTGCAACGGTGGAAAGAAGTCTGGAAGGTTTGAAAGCACGTGTAGAACCTGTGATGATGGCTCCGTCGCATCCGCTTTATTCCATAGAAGGCGTAGACAACGCTGTTACAGTAACCGGTGATCTTGTAGGCGAAGTGACATTAACGGGTCCGGGGGCCGGGGCGAAGCCGACAGCAAGTGCCATGGTGGAAGATCTTCTTCATGTTCAAGACTCAAACCATCCTTTCGTACATGAGAAAATAAAGGGGGAAAATCAGGAGAGCACCTTAAAAGATGATAACAGATTACAAGATTGGCTCCTTGTCGTCCCTTCTATTAATCTGCCAGATGATGTCGTTGTCCATGAAGCGAAGACACTCACAGTAAACGGAAAATCTGTCACAGGATATTACGTCAGCGGATCAGTGGCAACGGTCAACCGCCTTTTAAAACAATATTCTACCCTTGTTGTTTATCCCGTGGAAGGGGAAGGATTACGCTTTGAGTCTAAAGAATTAGTTATAGTGAACACAAGATAAAAATATAGGTTAGTTGTTTGACTCCGGTTTTAAAAAATCGGGGTTGTTTTTTTGGGATTTTTTTATAGTCAATAAACGTCAATAGTGCGAAACGACGGTGAATACCGGTTCATTAAAATTTTTTTGAAAAAATCTAGTAAATCAAAATCCGCACCATTTAGCGAATGAAAGCGATTACAACAAATCAGATAAATTTGAATTATCTAAAAATTTTTAAATAGGGTGTTGACCTTACTGGAAAACGGGCGTATTATTGTCCTCAATCAAAGAAAAATTATCAAATAATTTCACCAATTGAACAGGAGGACAGTGTTTATCACTGGGCCTTTAGAATTTAATTATTAACTTTAATGCGTCTATGTATTAAAACGAAAGGAGTGAACAAGGTGAGTGAACAGTGGATCTACCTAAACGGCGAATTTGTTAAGAAGGAAGATGCTGTAGTATCCGTGTATGATCATGGATTCTTATATGGAGATGGGGTGTTTGAAGGCATTCGCATGTATGATGGCAATGTGTTTAGATTAAGCGAACATCTCCAGCGGCTTTATGATTCTGCCCATTCAATCATGCTTGAAATACCTTACACGATGGAGGAACTGACAGAAATTATTACCGAAACTCTTAGAAAGAACAAACTGACGGATGCTTATATTCGCGTGGTAGTTTCTAGAGGAGTTGGGAATCTTGGACTTGATCCTTTTACTTGCAAAAGGCCTCAGCTCATTGTCATCGCAGAAGCGCTGGCCTTGTTCCCGAAACATTTATATGAGTCAGGAATTGAAATTGCGACAGTGGCAAGCAGAAGAAACCGCTCAGATGTATTGAGCCCTAAAGTTAAATCTCTTAACTATTTAAATAATATTTTAGTGAAAATAGAAGCCAATCTGGCAGGTGTGAGCGAGGCACTGATGTTAAATGACCAGGGATATGTTGCAGAAGGATCAGCTGACAATGTATTCATCGTCAAAGGAAATGTCATTAAGACTCCTCCTGGTTATGTAGGAGCACTTGAAGGAATCACCAGGAACGCGATCATGGAACTTGCCAAAAAAGAAGGCTATGAAATGAGAGAGGAAACATTCACTAGACACGACGTTTACGTTGCAGATGAGGTGTTCTTGACAGGAACCGCTGCCGAAGTCATCGCTGTTGTCAAAGTGGATGGCAGGAAAATCGGAGACGGCAAGCCAGGAGCAACAACCAATAAACTTCTTAAAGCGTTTCGGGACATTGTAACGGTGGATGGAGAAAAGGTTTACCCTTCTAAAAGGGATGCCCAAGTAGGATAGGTCAGGAGAGATAACATGCGAAGCGATATGATCAAAAAAGGAATTGACAGAGCACCGCATCGTAGTCTGTTACATGCTGCGGGAGTGAAAACAGAGGATATTGGAAAGCCTTTTATCGGTGTCTGTAACTCCTATGTCGATATTATTCCGGGTCATATGCACCTGAATAAATTTGCAGAAGTGGTAAAGGAAGAGATTAGAAAAGCAGGAGGCATCCCGTTCGAATTCAACACGATCGGGGTTGATGACGGAATTGCGATGGGGCATATCGGAATGAGATATTCCCTTCCGAGCAGAGAGATCATTGCTGATTCAGCTGAGACAGTGATCAATGCGCACTGGTTCGATGGAGTCTTTTATATTCCGAACTGTGACAAAATCACTCCTGGGATGCTGATGGCAGCGGCAAGAACGAACGTCCCTTCCGTGTTTGTATCAGGCGGCCCGATGGAAGCGGGAAGATCAAGCTCTGGTGAATCGTTATCACTAGTGTCTGTGTTTGAAGGAGTCGGAGCCCACCAGTCTGGAAAAATGTCTACGCAGGAATTACTGGAGCTCGAACAAAGTGCATGCCCGACATGCGGTTCTTGTTCAGGAATGTTTACTGCGAACAGCATGAATTCCATGATGGAGATGCTCGGCATGGCGCTTCCGGGTAACGGTACCATTGTTGCCACCTCAGAAGAACGGCATCAGCTGATCAAGGATGCTGCACGCCATTTAATAAACCTGGTGGAAAAGGATATTCGGCCAAGGGACATCATCACAAAAGAAGCGATCGACGATTCGTTTGCACTCGATATGGCGATGGGCGGTTCGACGAACACGGTACTCCATGCCCTCGCGATTGCTAATGAGGCAGAGGTAGAATACGACTTGAAAAGGATTAATGAGGTTGCGGAACGAGTCCCGTACCTTTCAAAAATAAGCCCTGCTTCTGATTATTCCATGCAGGATGTACATGATGCAGGAGGAGTAAGTGCAATCATCAAAGAGCTCTGTCAGATAGAAGGAGCAGTTCATCGAGACCGGATCACGATTACCGGAAAATCAATATATGAAAACGTAAAAGACGCTGAAATCACAAACGATAAGGTGATTCACCGAAAAGATAATCCTTACAGTCCTGTCGGAGGGCTTTCGATCTTGCACGGCAATATCGCTCCTGACGGCGGGGTAATCAAAGTTGGGGCGGTTGATCCATCGATCAAAACGTTTGTCGGAGAAGCGATCGTCTTCGAGTCACAGGAAGATGCCCAGAAAGGAATCGATGACGGAACAGTAAAAGAAGGCCACGTTGTCGTAATCCGTTATGAAGGGCCAAAAGGCGGCCCGGGGATGCCTGAGATGCTTGCTCCTACTTCCGCAATCGCTGGAAGAGGGCTCGACAAAAAAGTTGCATTGATAACAGATGGAAGGTTTTCAGGCGCTTCGAGGGGAATTTCCATCGGACATATTTCTCCTGAAGCGGCAGAAGGCGGACCGATCGGGCTTATCCAGAACGGCGACCAGATAATTATCGACTTGCCGAACAGATCGATCAATGTTCTCCTAACAGATGAAGAGCTAAAAGAAAGAAGAAACGGCTGGACACAGCCTGAACCAAAAATTAAGCGTGGTTATCTTGCCCGCTATGCCAAACTGGTTACATCAGCAAGTACCGGCGGCATAATGAAAATATAAATCGATGAAGAGGTAAAAGTTGAAGGAACGGGTATTCACAGAGAGCCGGTAATGCTGGAAACCGGTAATGCTCCCTTCAGCGACATCCCCTCTGAGTGCTTATCTGAAAGATTACAGTAGGATGAGCCGGGTGCCGTGCACTCGTTATTAAAAGGACAATGATTATTGTCCATGAGGCTGCATTTGTAAAAATGCAGAAAAGTAGGGTGGTACCGTGAAATAGTCTTTTCACCCCTGCGTAGTGGTAAACACATGCGTAGGAGTGGAAAGGCTTTTTTTATACCTTTTATCAAAATAATCTGGAGCCTGACTACCGGCGGCAAAGAAAAATGAATTGGAGGGAGAAAGATTATGAGGGCAAAGGTAAGGGCAGAAGCAGAGCCCTTGAGGGAAACGATGAGCGGAGCTGATGTGCTTATTCAAGCTTTAAAGGAAGAAAATGTAGAGGTGTTGTTTGGTTATCCTGGAGGCGCAGTACTGCCGATCTATGATTCTCTTTACAAAAACCCGATCAAACATATTTTGACGAAGCATGAACAGGGTGCGATCCATGCGGCAGAAGGATATGCAAGAGTTTCGGGAAAGCCGGGGGTTGTCATTGCCACCTCAGGTCCAGGCGCTACCAATCTTGTAACAGGGATTGCAGACGCCATGATGGATTCCCTACCACTCGTTATTTTCACAGGGCAGGTTGCAACGAACGTGATCGGAACAGACGCTTTTCAGGAATCAGATGTGATGGGGATTACAACGCCGATCACAAAGCATAATTACCAGGTAAGAGATGCAGGAGACCTGCCCCGCATAGTAAAAGAAGCGTTCCATATTGCTACAACGGGAAGACCGGGACCGGTAGTAGTCGACATCCCAAAAGATATTTCAAACAGTTTCACTGATCCAAAGTTTGATGAGGAGGTTAACCTTCCTGGTTATCAGCCGACGACACAGCCGAACATTCTGCAAATCAAAAAGCTGAAAGAAGCGATATCAGAATCCAAAAAGCCAGTGATTCTTGCAGGAGCGGGTGTGTTGCACGGAAATGCATCACATGATCTCCTCACCTTTGCCGAAGAAATGAAAATACCGGTTACAAACACATTGCTCGGTCTTGGCAGCTTTCCAGGTGATCATCCGTTGTTTCTAGGAATGGCAGGGATGCATGGGACTTACGCTGCGAACATGGCTCTATATGAATGTGATTTATTGATAAGCATCGGAGCCCGGTTCGATGACAGGCTTACTGGAAACCTTAAGCACTTCGCACCGGAAGCTACCGTCGCGCATATCGATATCGACCCTGCGGAGATCGGAAAAAATGTGAAGACAGAAATACCGATCGTCTCTGATGCCGGTGAAGCAATCCGCAAACTTAGTGAACAAAACGGCACACCAGCAGAGTCGGAACAATGGAGAGCGCATCTATCTGGTTATAAAAAGGATTATCCTCTCTGGTACAAAGAAGAAAAAGAAAAACTGCTGCCACAGCGTCTTGTTGAATTGATTCATGAACATACAGAGGGAGAGGCAATCGTAACGACAGATGTTGGCCAGCATCAAATGTGGGCGGCACAGTATTATCAATTTAAAAATCCGAACCGGTGGGTGACATCAGGCGGACTTGGGACGATGGGCTTTGGGTTTCCGGCTGCTATCGGAGCGCAGCTGGCATTCCCAGATAAAACGGTAGTTGGTTTGGTTGGCGATGGAGGCTTCCAGATGACACTTCAAGAGCTTTCTGTTCTGCAAGAACTAAACCTTCCTGTAAAAGTGGTTATTTTAAACAATCAATCATTGGGAATGGTGAGGCAGTGGCAGGAGACCTTTTATGAAGAACGATACTCTCATTCGTTGATTCCGGTTCAGCCCGATTTTGTGAGATTAGCGGAAGCCTATGGCATAAAAGGCTATAAGGTTAGCTCGGAAAAGGAAGCTGCTGAGGTTTTCAAGGAAACAATGAACAACGAAGAGCCGGTCGTGATCGATTGCCGGGTATGCGGATTAGAGAACGTATTTCCGATGATAGCACCAGGAAAAGGACTCCATGAGATGATCGGGGTGAAACCATGAGAAGGATCGTTACAGCGACTGTAAATAACCAGAGTGGAGTGCTTAATAGGGTGACTGGCCTGTTGAGTAAGAGGCAGTTCAATATTGAGAGCATCACGGTAGGTTATACGGAAAAAGAAGGCATTTCGAAGATGACTTTTGTTGTTAATGTGGATGATGACCAGAAGATTGAACAGCTTATTAAGCAGTTGAATAAGCAGATTGATGTGTTGAAGGTTTCGGATATTACGGATCAGGCGATTGTCGCGAGGGAGCTTGCGTTGATTAAGGTGTTGAGTAATGGGCAGGTTCGAAATGAGATCGGTGGAATTGTGGAGCCTTTCCGGGCGTCGATTATAGACGTTAGCCGTGATAGTGTGACGGTCCAGGTGACAGGGGATTCAGCGAAGATCGAAGCGATTATTGATCTGCTTCGTCCATATGGGATCAAGGAGCTGGCGAGGACGGGTATTACGGCGTTCACGAGAGGATCGCAGAAGTCTGTGACGGAGCTGAAGCAGTATTCGTTGTTGAAATAAAGGGTGGAGAAGAGAGCAGTTTTGCTCCCCGGCGTCTCTTAGGGGTTTTGAGTTTCTTACAAGTGAGCTTGGCGACATCCTTAAACCCAACGAGACTTGTCGCTTATGCTCTTATAAAAAGATAGTTACTTAAGGGGATTGAAACCAGCTTAAAGAGATTTGCAATTTAGAGAATCCATGAGCGCCTGGAAAGCCAGGCTTGGGAATTATAGGACATTGAATCCTCTATTTGTGTAAAAACACAACTTTTAAAAAGAAATGAGGACATACGTTCCGCTATTTGCTCATAATCGGATTTAAACAGGCGTTTTCCAAATAAATAACGGAATAAATGTCCTATAACCTTTTAAAAAAGCCCCTTTTGTCACAAATAAAGGACCAGATGTCCTCAAATAAAGAAAAAGAATCAAGATATGTAGTGCTGAGGAGGCTCACCGCCCGCCCGCAGAAAGCGAGCAACCTGAAGTGGAAATCAACGACACCCTGACTAAAAGTAGTGAAAGTTTGCGTTAAATTTTCTCAAAAAATAAAAAATTATAAAAGAGAGGAAGATTTTAGATGGCGAAGGTTTATTATAACGGGGATATCAATGAAGAGGTTTTGAAAGGAAAGAAGGTTGCGGTTGTTGGTTATGGTTCACAGGGGCATGCTCACGCTAAGAATTTGAGGGACAGCGGTTATGATGTGGTAGTTGGGCTCCGTCCGGGGAATTCCTGGGACCGTGCGGAAGAAGATGGTTTTTCGGTTAAATCGGTAGCTGATGCGACTGCTGAAGCGGATGTCGTGATGGTTCTTCTTCCTGATGAAAGACAGCCTGAAGTGTACGAACAAGAAATTAAACCTAACTTACAGATGGGAAATGCGCTTGTATTCGCACACGGATTCAACGTTCATTTCAACCAGGTAGTTCCGCCGAAGGATGTTGACGTTTTCCTTGTCGCTCCAAAGGGACCCGGGCATCTTGTCCGCAGAACGTTTGAAGAAGATGCCGGCGTTCCAGCGCTGATCGGAGTTTACCAGGATGTAACAGGAAAAGCGAAGGAGACGGCGCTCGCGTATGCAAAAGGAATCGGTGGAGCAAGAGCTGGCGTACTGGAAACAACCTTTAAAGAAGAAACAGAAACAGACTTGTTTGGAGAACAGGCGGTTCTTTGCGGGGGTGTTACCTCTTTAGTAAAGGCAGGTTTTGAAACATTAACAGAAGCAGGCTACCAGCCAGAAGTTGCCTACTTTGAATGTTTGCACGAGATGAAGCTGATCGTTGACCTGATGTACGAGGAAGGACTTGCAGGAATGCGTTATTCCATTTCAGATACAGCCCAGTGGGGAGACTTTGTTTCAGGGCCAAGAGTAGTGAACGAAGATACGAAGCAACGCATGAAAGACATCCTGGATGATATCCAGACAGGTAAATTTGCGAAAGGATGGATCCTGGAAAATAAATTGAACCGTCCGGAATTCAGTGCGATCAACGAACGTGAGAAGCATCACCCGATTGAGGTAGTCGGTAAAGAGCTAAGAGCAATGATGCCATTTGTAAAAAGACAACCGAAAAAGGAAGTGGTCACAAGTGCGAAAAATTGATGTCTTTGATACTACCCTTCGAGACGGAGAGCAGACACCGGGAGTCAATTTAAATTCGATTGAAAAACTTGAAATAGCCAAACAACTGGAAAGACTCGGTGTCGATATCATGGAAGCAGGGTTTCCTGCTTCCTCAAAAGGAGATTTTGAAGCGGTAAAGAAGATTGCTCAAACGGTCAAAGGTTGTTCAGTAACCGGCCTGGCAAGAGCAAACGAAAAGGACATCGATTGGGCATGGGAAGCATTAAAAGATTCTGCAGAACCAAGGATTCATGTATTCCTGGCAACTTCACCGATCCATATGACATATAAGCTCAAAAAAACTCCTGATCAAGTAGTGGAAACAGCTGTAAATGCAGTAAAGTATGCGAAGCAACGGTTTCCTCAGGTGCAATGGTCAGCAGAGGATGCATGCCGCTCGGACAGAAAGTTTTTAGTTGAGATTGTAACTAAAGTGATCGATGCCGGGGCGACCGTTATCAATTTGCCTGATACGGTTGGCTATCGCAGTCCCGAGGAGATCGGCCACCTGTTCCGCTATATGATGGAAAATGTCCCGAACATCGACAAGGTTAAACTATCTACTCACTGCCATGATGATCTTGGCATGGCGGTTTCAAATTCACTGGCTGCAATCGAAAATGGCGCCTTGCAGATTGAAGGAACGATCAACGGAATCGGGGAAAGAGCGGGAAACGCCTCGATCGAAGAAGTTGCTGTGGCTCTAAAAATTCGGAATGACCATTACAAGGCTGAGACGGGTTTGAAGCTTGATGAAATAAAAAGAACCAGCAATCTTGTAAGCAAGCTTTCTGGTATGGCGGTACCGGCAAACAAAGCCGTTGTTGGCGCAAATGCATTTGCCCATGAATCAGGCATCCATCAGGATGGTGTGTTAAAGGAAAAAACCACTTACGAGATCATCACACCTGAACTGATCGGTGTCTACTCTAACAGACTTGTTTTAGGCAAGCTTTCCGGAAGGCATGCGTTTAAGCAAAAAGTTCAGGAGCTTGGATTCGATTTGTCGGACACAAAGTTAAACGAGGCCTTTCAATCGTTCAAAGATCTCGCTGACAAAAAGAAAGAAGTTACGGATGAGGACTTGTTTGTAATGTTAACAGATAAGCAGACAGAATCGGCTGAGGCAGAGAAATATGAACTGAAAAGCATTCAGGTTCAATACGGAACAGAAAATATTCCAACAGCAACAATCGTCGCTACTTCTCCAGACGGCTCTCGAATCCAGGAGGCTGCAACAGGATCAGGAAGCGTCGAAGCGATTTACAACACGCTTGAAAGAATGGTGGACGGCGATCTTCAGTTGCAAGATTACCGTTTAAGTTCAGTGGGGCGCGGACGTGACGCACTTGCTGAGGTGTTTGTGAAGGTAACGTATGAAGGTGTTGAGTCAAGCGGAAGAGGAACTGCCCAGGATGTTCTGGAGGCTTCTGCAAGAGCATACTTAAACGCGGTTAATCGCGTTTATATAAACGGATTCCAGAAAAAATTCAAAAGGACAGCTAACGTATAAAAAGGAGGAGAACATCATGAAAAAAAGAATCGCTGTTTTACCTGGAGACGGAATTGGAACTGAGGTTGCCGAAGGCGCGATGAAAGTGCTGGAAACAGTGGCATCAAGGTTTGGCCATCAATTTGAGTTTGCTTTTGGAAAGATCGGGGGTCAGGCGATCGACTCAAAAGGAACTCCGCTGCCAGACGAAACTATCAACCTCTGTAAAGAGAGCGATGCTGTTCTACTCGGAGCAGTAGGAGGGCCAAAATGGGATAAGATGCCTCCAGAACTTCGCCCGGAAAAAGGATTGCTTGGCATTCGAAAAGAGCTCGGATTGTTTGCAAACCTGAGACCGGTAACGGCTTTCGATAGTCTTATTTCTTCTTCGCCATTGAAAAAGGAGGTTGTCCAGGATGTCGACCTCTTGATCGTGAGGGAGCTTACAGGAGGAATATATTTCGGTAAGCCGAGCGGAAGAAAAGGCGAAAACAGGGAAACAGCGGTTGATACTCTTCAATACGAGAGGCACGAGATCGAACGTATCGTAGAGAAGGCTTTCACATTTGCGCGAATGAGAAACAAAAAGCTGACATCAGTAGATAAAGCTAATGTGCTTGAATCGAGCAGAATGTGGAGAGAAGTAGTGGATGAAGCGGCAGCTAAGAACCCGGATATCGAAGTGGAGCATATGCTTGTTGATGCTGCTGCCATGAAATTGATCAGCAATCCAAAAGCTTTCGATGTTATCGTGACGGAAAATATGTTTGGAGATATCTTGAGCGATGAAGCGTCGATGATCACCGGATCGCTTGGGATGCTGCCATCTGCCAGCATGAGAAGTGATGGGTATGGATTATATGAACCAGTTCACGGATCTGCTCCGGACATTGCGGGTAAAAACATGGCAAATCCGCTTGCAATGATTTTGTCTTCAGCCATGATGCTTAAATACTCATTCGGCATGAAAGAAGAGGCGGAAGCAGTGGAGAAAGCTGTAACAGAGGTTCTGGATGCAGGTTATAGGACAATGGATCTTGGTTCAAATAGTTCATGCACGTTATCAACAGAGAAGATGATCAAGCAAGTCGTTTATCAATTAGAAGAAGACGATGCTACAGCGGGCATTCTTGCAGCATACGCATAAGTCTTTGATAGGAAGAAAGGAGGATGAACGTGGCGCCTAAAACAATTATCGATAAGATATGGGAACAGCATAAAGTTCATGGAGAGGAAGGGAAACCTGACCTGATCTATATCGATCTGCACCTTATCCATGAAGTGACTTCTCCCCAGGCTTTCGAAGGCCTGCGGTTAAACGGCCGAAAGGTTCGCAGGCCGGACTTAACTTACGCAACAATGGATCATAACGTACCGACTGCAGATAAAAATAAAATCAACGATAAGATCGCTCATAAGCAAATGGCTACCCTGGAGAAAAACTGCCAGGAGTTTGGGATTGAACTTGCGGATATCCATCATCCAGACCAGGGTATCGTCCATGTGATCGGCCCGGAGCTTGGATTGACACAGCCTGGTAAAACTATTGTCTGTGGTGACAGCCATACATCTACACATGGTGCCTTCGGAGCGCTCGCTTTTGGAATCGGTACGAGTGAGGTGGAACATGTTCTTGCAACCCAAACGTTATGGCAAAGCAAGCCTAAGACAATGGAAGTGAAAGTGAACGGCAAGCTTGCTCCTGGTGTTGCAGCAAAAGACTTGATTCTGGCAGTGATCGAAAAGTTTGGGATCGGCGTTGGAACGGGATATGTGATGGAGTATACGGGCGAAGCGATCCGGTCCCTATCCATGGAAGAAAGAATGACGGTTTGCAATATGTCGATCGAAGCTGGTGCGAAGGCGGGATTGATTAGCCCGGATGACGTAACTATCTCTTACTTAAAAGGGAGAAGACATGTACCTTCAGGAGAAGCATTCGACCAGGTTGCCGCTCGCTGGCAAAGCCTTGCCTCAGATGAAGGAGCGAGTTATGACAAAACGATAGAAATCGATGCATCGGAAATCGAGCCGCAAGTAACATGGGGAACAAACCCTTCGATGGGAAGTTCGATCAATGGTAACGTGCCTTATCCAGATCAATTCGAATCGCAATCAGAACGCGAATCGATCCAGCGGGCACTTGATTATATGGGACTTGAGCCTGGAACTCCGATCAATGAAATTGAGGTTGATTATGTCTTTATAGGTTCGTGTACAAATTCACGCCTTTCTGATCTTCGGGCCGCTGCAGAAATTGTGAAAGGGAAAACAGTCCACTCTGGGGTTACTGCGATTGTCGTGCCGGGATCCCAGACGGTTAAGCTGCTTGCGGAACAAGAAGGTCTTAACACAATCTTTATAAATGCAGGTTTTGAGTGGCGGGAATCGGGCTGCAGCATGTGCCTTGCGATGAATGAAGATATCGTTCCTCCTGGAAAGCGATGTGCTTCCACTTCTAACCGGAACTTTGAAGGAAGACAGGGGAACGGTTCACGAACCCATCTTGTCAGTCCAGCGATGGCAGCTGGTGCTGCGATAGAAGGTAAATTTACCGATGTCCGAAACTTTCAGGCTGCTTTAGCATAAGGAGTGAAAAAACTTGGAACCAATTAAGCAATTTTCGGGTACGGTTTGTCCTCTTGATCGTTCAAACGTTGATACAGACCAGATCATCCCGAAACAGTTTCTAAAAAGAATAGAACGGACCGGCTTCGGGCAATTTCTTTTTTACCACTGGAGACTTGATGAGGAAGGAAAAGAAAATGAAGCTTTTGTTCTGAATAAAAAGCAATACAAGGATGCATCGATTCTGGTCGCAGGAAATAACTTTGGCTGTGGCTCTTCTCGGGAGCATGCTCCGTGGGCTCTTCTCGATTATGGGTTCCGGGTGGTCATTGCCCCGAGCTTTGCAGATATTTTTTATAACAACTGTTTAAAAAATGGAATTTTACCTATATCTCTAAGCGAGGAACAGGTTGGGGAACTGTTGCATACTGCAGAAGGAAAACAAACGGAACTTTTTGTTGACTTAGAACAACAGAAGGTTACAAACAATAATGGATTTTCGGCTGAATTTCAGATTGATCCATATTGGAAGCAGATGCTGTTAAATGGATGGGATGAAATTTCACTAACGCTCACACTGGATGAGCAAATTACAAAGTTTGAAAAATCAGCAATGGTGAAAGGGTGATTTGCTTTGGGAATTTTGGTGAACAGTTTAACATAATCGAAGCGATGGAAAGCTTGACTGGTGTTGTCCATAGGACTCCGTTAAAGCAATCGAGCACGCTTAACTCCTTAACTGGAGCTAAGGTGTATATGAAAATGGAAAACTTGCAACGGACAGGGTCGTTTAAGCTTCGGGGAGCTTATAACAAGATAGCATCGTTAAATGATCTTGAAGCCAAAAAAGGAATTGTTGCAGCTTCAGCTGGAAATCATGCGCAGGGCGTTGCATTTGCTGCCTCAAACAGAGGGATCCGCTCAAAAATCTTTATGCCGGAGCAAACGCCATTCAGCAAAATTGAAGCAACAAAAAGTTACGGTGCTGAAATCGTTCTCCATGGCGAATCTTATCAGGAGGCCTTTTTAGCAGCAAGGAAAGAACAGGAAAGAAACGGCTCTACTTTCGTTCATGCGTTTGATGACCCGCATGTGATCGCAGGACAGGGAACCGTGGCCCTGGAAATGCTTCAACAAAGTTCTGATCTTGAAGAAATTATTGTTCCGGTCGGAGGCGGCGGGCTGATTTCAGGTGTTGCGCTTGCGATCAAATCTTTCTATCCCGGTGTAAAGGTAACAGGAGTCCAGTCTGCCGGTGCAGCTGCTACCTATAACAGGTTTAACGGAAGTGGAGAGGACTCTCTTCGTACTGTCCGTTCCATTGCAGATGGAATAGCAGTAAAGGAACCGGGTAAAGTTACATTTCCTTTGATACACCAGCTTGTTGATGATATCGTCACCGTAACCGATGAAGAGATTGCATATAGCATTGTGTTTATGCTAGAAAGAGAAAAGACACTCGTTGAAGGAGCAGGCGCGGCGGCTCTTGCTGCGTTGTTTAGTAAAAAACAGCGCTACGAACAGAAACGAGTTGGTATCATTGTGAGCGGCGGTAATACAGACCTTGATAAATTAGCATTTTACAAAGAACTTTCCAAGAAAGTAAATCCTTTAAAAAAGATTAGCTGATGTTTGAAAATTAGGACTTTAATAAAACGATTGACACTTTTGCGAGTACCATGCTAGAATTCACATCAGCACTTAAACTTATTAAAGCGAAAAAAGGATATTTTCTCTTATCGAGAGAGGTGGAGGGACTGGCCCGACGAAGCCCGGCAACCGTCAAACAATCATGTTTGAAATGGTGCCAATTCCTGCGAAGCGTTTTGCTTTGGCAGATGAGAGAAAGGTGACTATAAACTTAACAGTGCCTTTCTGCTCATGCGGAAAGGTATTTTTTATAGCAATAAGCCATTCGTTCGCTTTTTAATAAAGGATGTGAAATCTTGATTACGTTAAAAGGCCTTCATAAAACATTTAATGCTAAATCCGGAGTGGTAAAGGCAGTAGATGATGTCAACATTGAGATCGAAAAAGGAGAAATATTTGGCATAATCGGCTATAGTGGCGCCGGAAAAAGCACATTGATCCGCATGTTGAACCTGCTTGAACGTCCAACTGATGGAACTGTTTCGATCGATGGTATGGACTTATCACGCCTCAAGGGGAAAGAGCTAAGGAAGGCAAGACAGGAAATCAGCATGGTTTTCCAGCACTTTAATCTACTCTGGTCCAGAACGGTTAAGGAAAACATTGCATTTCCGCTTGAAATCGCCGGAGTAAGCAGTACTGAACGGAAAAAGCGCGTTGATGAACTGGTTAAGCTTGTTGGTCTTGAGGGAAGGGAAAATGCTTATCCGTCTCAACTAAGCGGTGGGCAGAAACAGCGTGTAGGTATTGCAAGGGCACTAGCGAACAACCCGAAGGTATTGCTCTGTGATGAGGCAACTTCAGCGCTTGACCCGAAGACAACAGATTCAATTTTAGATTTGTTGGTAGATATCAATAAACAGTTAGGATTGACCATTGTGCTGATCACCCATGAGATGCACGTTATCCGTAAGATTTGCCATCGGGTTGCGGTGATGGAAAACGGACGGATCGTTGAGCAAGGCCATGTATTAGAAGTATTCCAGAATCCAAAAGAGGATATTACCAGGGACTTTGTTAATCAGCTTGCTGATCCAGGAGACATTCATAAAACGCTGGATCATTTGGCTGAAGAATATCCTGAAGGGAAAGTAGTTAACCTGACATTTGTCCAGGAAAGTGCAGAAAAACCGTTGATTTCTGATGTGTTGCGCAAATTCGCAGTAGACATCAATATTCTTCAGGGAAAAATTTCCCAAACTCAAGAAGGGGCATACGGTAAGCTATCCGTTCTCCTGCAGGGTGAGGAAAAAGACATCCAGGAAGCTATAGCATATATGGAATCTCATCATGTTGGAGTGGAGGTGATTCAAAATGCTTGAGCAGTGGTTCCCGAATGTTGATTGGGAAAAGATGTGGGAGGCAACCGTTCAAACGCTGTACATGACAGCTATATCCGTCGTAGCCACCTTTATCTTAGGCATCATTCTCGGATTGCTTTTGTTTTTAACAGCACCGGGAAATCGATGGGAAAACAAAGTGATCAATTTTATTATTGCATCATTCGTAAACGTCTTCCGGTCGATTCCGTTCATCATTTTAATCATTTTATTGATTCCTTTTACCGTTTGGCTGATGAAGTCAATGCTTGGTGCGAATGCAGCATTGCCTGCACTTATCGTTGGAGCGGCTCCATTCTATGCGAGGATGGTAGAGATCGCACTGCGTGAGGTGGACAAGGGAGTTATAGAGGCTTCACAATCAATGGGAGCAAACGATTGGGAAATCATATATAAAGTATTATTGCCTGAATCGATGCCAGCACTCGTCTCAGGTATTACCGTCACTGCTATTGCACTTGTCAGTTACACGGCGATGGCTGGAGTAGTTGGTGCCGGAGGGCTCGGTAACCTTGCTTACCTTGAAGGGTACCAGCGAAGCAATCCAGATGTAACACTGGTTGCAACAGTTATTATTCTGCTTATCGTGTTTATCCTTCAAATTATTGGCGATGTTATAACTCGCTCATTAGATAAAAGATAAATTAGAAATAAAGAGGAGAGAAAACCATGAAGAAAGTATTTCTTATTTTTGCAGTATTAACAATAGGACTTCTTGCTGCCTGCGGCGGTAACGAAGGAAACAATGAAGCCGGCGGAACAGACGCTGAGAAGAAAGAAGACAATAAGCTTGTTGTCGGTGCATCCAACGTACCTCATGCTGAAATTTTAGAAGAAGCAAAGCCGATGCTTGAAGAAAAAGGAATCGAGCTTGAAATCAAAACGTTCCAGGATTATGTTCTTCCTAACAAAACCCTTGCAAGCGGAGAGCTAGATGCAAACTACTTCCAGCATATCCCTTACATGAAGTCACAAATGGAAGAAAACGAAGATTATGATTTTGCAAACGCTGGCGGTATTCACATTGAGCCGATCGGTGTATATTCCCAAGATTACAAGAGCCTCGATGAGCTTCCTGAAGGTGCTTTGATCATCATGAGTAATTCCGTTGCAGACCACGGCCGTATGCTTTCTCTTTTAGAAGAAGAAGGATTGATCACGCTTAAAGAAGGCGTAGAAAAAACCGAAGCGACTGTAGATGACATCGCAGAAAACCCTAAAAACCTTGAGTTTAAAACAGACGTTGAAGCATCACTTCTTCCGCAGGTTTATAAGCAGGGTGAAGGAGATGCAGTACTAATCAACACAAACTATGCAATCGATGCTGGACTTAACCCTCAAGAAGACGCAATCGCGCTTGAAGGTGCAAACTCTCCGTATGTTAACATTATCGCTGTAAACAAAGGGGACGAGGACAAAGAAAGCATCAAGACATTAGTAGAAGTTCTACGTTCTAAAGAAATCCAGGACTTCATCCTAGAGAAATACAAAGGTGCGGTTGTACCAGTAAGTGAATAAATCTATTTATATTTAATATAATAAGGAAGAAACTCGGTTCAGCAGGTTGATGCTGGACCGTTTTTTTATACCTTTAAAAGGCATATTTTCTCTCCACCAGCTTTATTTTATGGTTAATTTTTATAAGTCATAGGATCTTTTATTTTGGCTGTTCAGAGTTTGGTCATCCCACCTTTCTTCAGATAAAGGAACTGCTATCCTTAGCTCTTAAACAATAGCTGCTTTGATTCTAATAGCGGAATGAAAGTCCTATAATTGTTGGATATATTCTTCTTAATTCAGTCATACTAACGGTGATTATATTGATAAGGAGTGGATTGCCGTGAACCATGACAACGAGATGAGTGGCTTTGCAGAAGCAGCGTTACAGGATTACAAAGAAGGCTTAGGAGCTTTTACTCAAAAAATGCCTGATATTGCTGAGGCATACAACCATTTTACAGAAGCTTGCTTTAAAGAAGGAAATCTCTCACAAAAGGAAAAACAACTGATCGCACTTGGAATCAGCATTTATTCCCAGGATGAGTACTGCATCATTTATCATACCAAGGGATGTATTGACCAGGGATGTTCAGAGGAAGAAATACTTGAGGCGGTAGGAGTAACTGCTGCATTTGGCGGTGGGGCGGCAATGAGCCAGGCGGTAACACTTGTCCAGGACTCTATCACGGAATTAAATCAATTGAAGCATTAAGATATTAGGTTGACTAGATTAGGAATAATATGCCGGTGATCTGAATTTGCTAAATTGCTTTTTCGGAAAAGCGGGCCGAATTCCTTTCAGTCAACCTTTTTCATTGGTCGATTATCCTGTTTATTTATCTAAGAAAAAAGAACAAGTGAATGCGCTCGGAAATGAAAGCGTTGCCATTCATGGACAAGGTTAAATATGGGGCAAAAAGGTAGCATTTGTAAGTAAATGATTTACTGAACTAGACTAAAGAGACCTCTAAACTGAAAATTAAGTGACAATGGAGATTACCGCGTTTGTTTAAAAGTTTTCTGAATGTTAAAGTAATTATTGTATTCAAAAAAGAAATTTGAAAGGATTGATTTATTATTAACCCCATACGCTTGAACCACACTGCTGAGATGGAAAAGGCCATGTATCAGTCTCACGGCATCGGATATGCCGAGTACGGGCAAAGCTTTGCAAAACGGATGGAAATTGAACAAGAAAGGGAAGCTGACCACCAAAAAAGCCTGAGTGTGGTAAATGAGCATGAGCGGAAGTTAAGCACGTAAATCGTTTCTGATATTAATTTTTACTAACAGGATATCAAACAATATAAGCAGGGGGAAAACCAGTGGAGCATCACTGGTTTTTTCTTTTTTTAGGTAGAAGGCAATAAACCTACCGCTTGGAAACTGGAGTTTGAGTTATAGGTCATTTATTCCTCTATTTAGGGAAAAAACATGACTTTCTAGATGAATGAGGCCATATGTTCCGCTATTTGCTCAAAATCTGATTAAAATAATCGCTTGCCCGGTGAATAGCGGAACAAATGACCTATAATTTTTAAATAATAGGTATTTGTCACAAATAAGGGATTAGATGACCTCAAAGAATGAGCTTTGGAGCTCACTGATCCACCTTGAAGTCTAACCGCCCTCCCGCCAAACCCAAAAGCAACCAGGGCAAAAATTAACCACTCCCTGGCAAACAAAATGAAGCTAGAAGCTGGCCTGTTGAAGGTAATCAATTAAAGTGATATGGTATACAAAGCAATGGTTATACTATTCCTCGATTTTCTCCATTAGAGTGGCATACTCTCATTACGTTCTTATCCATAAAACAGGCAGATATTGGACACGCTAAGTACAGGCTATGGCATCCTTTCCTTTTCTTGATAATAATTTTAATTTGTTATAAGATGATAATGAGAATAAATTGAGAATGAGAAATTCTATGTCCAAATTATGCCCTGTAAAAAGGGTTGGAATATAGAAAAAGTATAAAGGTTATTGGAGGTAACACTATGTCAGCATCTAATTTAAAGATCGAAAATCTTCATGTTTCTATTGAAGGAAAAGAAATTATCAAAGGGTTAGACCTGGAGATCAATGGCGGGGAAATACACGCTGTAATGGGTCCGAACGGAACAGGTAAGTCTACGCTTGCTTCTGCGATCATGGGTCACCCAAAATATGAGATTACTGAAGGCACAGTAACGATCGACGGAAAAGATCTTTTAGAGATGGAAGTCGATGAGCGTGCAAAAGCTGGTCTTTTCCTTGCGATGCAATACCCAAGTGAAGTGAGCGGTGTAACAAACGCTGATTTCTTGCGTACATCCATCAATGCTCGCCGTGAAGAAGGCGATGAAATTTCCCTTATGAAATTCATCAAGAAAATGGATGAAAAAATGGCTGCATTAGGTATGGGTGAGGAATTTTCACAGCGTTACTTAAATGAAGGTTTCTCCGGCGGGGAGAAAAAGCGTAACGAAATCCTTCAACTGATGATGCTTGAACCAAAGATCGCAATTCTTGATGAGATCGACTCTGGACTTGATATCGATGCATTAAAAGTTGTATCCCAGGGTGTTAACTCCATGCGTTCACCAGAGTTTGGCTGCTTGATCATCACACACTATCAGCGTCTTCTAAACTACATCACACCTGATAAAGTCCACGTAATTATGCAAGGGCGAATTGTAAAATCAGGTGGTGCAGAACTTGCACAGCGCCTTGAAGCAGAAGGTTATGACTGGATTAAAGAAGAGCTGGGAATCGAAGACGAAACAGTAGGTCAAGAAGCATAAGCAGTTAGGAGGATAAGTTATGTCTGTAGAAACGAAACTTGAATTTGATCAAGAGTACGTGCGTAAGTTTTCTCAGGATCGCCAGGAACCAGAGTGGCTGTTGAACCTTCGTTTAAAAGCTCTTGATGCGGCTTCTGAGTTACCGATGCCAAAACCGGAAAAAACAAAAATAGACAAATGGAATTTTAATTCATATAAACATGACGTTTCCGCGCAGGAAATCAAGTCTCTCGATGAGCTCCCTGAAGATATTAAAAGCCTGGTCGGAAAAGATGAACAGGCCGGAAACCTTGTTGTTCATCGCAATACTACATTAGCTTTTAAACAATTATCCGATGATTTAAGAGAAAAGGGAGTTATTTTCACCGATATTTTGACTGCTTCTAAAGAGTACAGTGACCTGTTGGAAAAATACTTCATGACAGAAGGAGTTAAAATCGACGAGCATCGTTTGACTGCACTGCATGCAGCATTGATGAACGGTGGAACATTCCTTTATGTTCCTAAAAATGTAGATGTTGAAGTTCCTTTACAAGCTTTATACTGGCAGGAAGATGCAGAAGCTGGCCTCTTTAACCATGTTATTATCGTGGCGGAAGATAACAGCCGGGTAACATATGTGGAGAACTATTTTTCTACTGGTGATGATAAAGAATCAGTAGCAAACATCATTGCTGAGGTGTTTGTCGGCCAAAATGCCAAAGTATCCTATGGTTCTGTTGATAACTTTGCTAAGGGTGTAACAACATTCATCAGCCGAAGAAGCCGTGTATCCAGAGATGGAAGAATCGAATGGTCTCTTGGGCAGATGAACGACGGCAACACGATTTCTGATAATATTACCCATTTAGACGGCAATGGCTCCACTGCTGAAACAAAAACAGTAACAGTAGGAAGAGGAGACCAGAAACAAAACTTTGTTAACCGCGTATTCCATCATGGCCAGAATTCTGAAAGTAACCTGTTAGTTCATGGCGTTATGAAAGATAGTGCAAGCTCAATCTTTAACGGGATTACGAAAATTGAACACGGTGCTAAGAAAGCCTTCGGTGACCAAACACAGCGTGTATTAATGATGAGCGAAAAAGCACGCGGAGATGCCAACCCTATTCTTCTGATCGATGAAGATGATGTAATGGCTGGCCACGCAGCTTCAGTAGGCAAGGTTGACCAGTTGCAATTGTTCTATATGATGAGCCGCGGTATTTCGAGAGCAGAAGCGGAACGCCTTATCATTCACGGGTTCCTTGCACCGGTTGTTAATGATCTTCCTATCGAGGGCGTACAAAAGCGTGCGACGGAAGTAATCGAAAGGAAAGTTCGATAATGAATGTCAATGAGATCCGCAAGATGTTTCCCATTCTTCATCAAGAGGTAAATGGGAATCCTCTTGTTTATCTAGATAGTGCCGCTACTTCTCAGAAACCGACACCGGTCATCGAAGCACTTGACAATTATTATCGCGAAATCAATTCCAACGTCCACCGCGGAGTCCACACTCTTGGAACAAAAGCGACCGATGCGTATGAAGGCACGCGTGAAAAGGTGAGAAGCTTCATTAATGCTCGTTCTACTGAAGAAATTATCTTTACAAGGGGAACGACGACTTCTATAAATACAGTTGCCTACAGCTATGCGAGGGCAAATCTTAAAGAAGGCGATGAAATCGTTATTACTCCAATGGAGCATCACAGCAATATTATCCCCTGGCAACAGGCTGCAAAAGCAACAGGTGCTACTTTAAAATACATTCCTCTTCAAGATGATGGTTCCATTTCACTTGAAGATGTAAAAAGCACTATAACCGAGAATACTAAGCTTGTAGCTGTTATGCAGGTTTCAAATGTACTTGGAACGATTAATCCGATTAAAGAAATTACTGCAATTGCCCATCAGCATGGTGCCGTTATGGTAGTTGATGGAGCCCAGAGCACACCGCATATGAAAGTAGACGTTCAAGATCTTGACTGTGATTTCTTTGCTTTTTCAGGGCACAAAATGTGTGGACCCACCGGAATAGGGGTACTGTATGGCAAGAAAGAACATCTTGAAAAAATGGACCCAGTTGAATTTGGCGGAGAAATGATTGACTTTGTTGGATTGCAAGACTCTACATGGAAAGAGCTTCCGTGGAAGTTTGAAGGCGGAACGCCTATTATAGGCGGAGCGATCGGCCTTGGTGCTGCAATTGACTTTCTAAATGAAGTGGGTCTCGATAACATCCATCAACATGAAGAAGAGCTTGCCCGGTATACGATTGAACGCCTGAAGGATGTCGACGGCGTTAAAGTATACGGTCCGGAAGAGCGTGCGGGTATTGTAACGTTTAACTGTGATGACGTTCATCCTCATGATGTGGCGACGGTCCTGGACTCAGAAGGAATAGCGGTTCGAGCAGGACACCATTGTGCCCAGCCGTTGATGAAGTGGCTTGATGTAACAGCGACAGCACGAGCAAGCTTCTACCTCTATAATACGAAAGAAGATGTAGATGCTTTTGTAGCTGGATTACAAAAAGCAAAGGAGTATTTCGGCGATGTCTTTTAATAACTTAGATCAGCTATACAGGCAGGTAATTATGGATCACTATAAAAATCCGCGAAACCGCGGAGAGCTTGCCGATGGCGACTTAACTGTTGATATGAACAATCCGACCTGCGGCGATTCCATCCAGCTTCAAATGAAGGTGGAAGACGGAAAGATTGCAGATGCAAAATTTATTGGCGAAGGCTGCTCGATCAGTATGGCGTCTGCATCGATGATGACCCAGGCTGTTAAGGGGCTGGAAGTAGAAAAAGCGATAGAGCTTTCAAAGCTGTTCTCTGATATGATGCAGGGAAAAGAGATTGATGAAGGTGACTTTGACCTTGGCGACATCGAAGCGCTTCAAGGGGTTTCCAAGTTCCCGGCACGTATCAAATGTGCTACCCTTTCCTGGAAAGCAATGGAAAAAGGGTTCAAAGAACAGCAGGATAAATAATCGGGGATTGTGTTTTCGCTAGCTGGCTCCGTTGTCAAATGACAGGATTCATACTACAATGGTAAAAAAGCGAGACCAATTCGGATGACATGAAAAATGTCTCTAGGAGGGATTCACACGATGGCTAAAAAAATGCCTGAGATCGGTGATTATAAATATGGATTTTCGGATAAAGACGTTTCGATATTTCGTTCAGGCCGCGGCTTAACAGAAGATATCGTTAGACAGATTTCCAAAATGAAGGAAGAGCCTCAATGGATGCTCGACTTCCGTCTAAAATCACTTGAGCAATTTTACAAAATGCCTATGCCTCAGTGGGGCGGCGACTTAAACGATCTTAACTTTGACGAGATCACATACTATGTAAAACCATCAGAAAAGTCAGAGCGTTCATGGGATGAAGTTCCTGAAGAAATCAAAACGACATTTGATAAGCTTGGAATTCCTGAAGCTGAGCAAAAATACCTTGCCGGTGTTTCTGCACAGTATGAATCTGAGGTTGTTTATCACAATATGCAGGAAGACCTTGAAAAGATGGGAATCATCTTTAAAGACACTGACACTGCGATAAAAGAAGACGAGGAAATTTTCAAAGAGCACTTTGGAAAAGTTATTCCTCCTTCTGACAACAAGTTTGCAGCATTGAACTCTGCAGTATGGTCAGGCGGATCTTTCATCTATGTTCCTAAAGGGATAAAAGTTGACACTCCACTTCAAGCGTATTTCCGTATTAACTCTGAAAATATGGGTCAGTTCGAACGTACGCTTATCATTGCGGATGAAGGCTCCCACGTACACTATGTTGAGGGTTGTACAGCACCTGTTTATACAACAAACTCCCTGCACAGTGCGGTAGTAGAGATCTATGTTAAAAAGGATGCTTATTGCCGTTATACGACGATTCAGAACTGGGCGAACAACGTTTATAACCTTGTTACAAAACGTGCCGTAGCAGATGAAAATGCAACGATGGAATGGATCGACGGAAACATCGGTTCTAAGCTGACAATGAAGTACCCAGCGATCATCCTTAAAGGACAGGGAGCGAGAGGTAACACACTGTCGATCGCCCTTGCCGGTAAAGGCCAGCACCAGGATGCAGGTGCAAAAATGATCCACCTTGCTCCTAACACATCTTCCACAATCGTTTCGAAATCTATTTCGAAGCAGGGCGGAAATGTTACGTACCGCGGAATCGTCCAATTCGGACGTAAAGCGGACGGAGCGCGTGCGAATGTTGAGTGTGATACACTGATCATGGATAACGAATCTAAATCAGATACGATCCCATACAACGAGATCATGAACGACAACATTTCTTTAGAGCACGAAGCAAAAGTATCTAAAGTCTCTGAAGAACAGCTTTTCTATCTGATGAGCCGTGGAGTCTCAGAAGAAGAAGCAACAGAAATGATCGTAATGGGCTTCATCGAGCCATTTACGAAAGAACTTCCAATGGAATATGCCGTAGAAATGAACCGTCTTATCAAGTTCGAGATGGAAGGTTCAATCGGTTAATATACTTTGTTGAAAGAGCGAATCCTTATGGTTTCGCTCTTTTTTTGTTGGAGTATGTCAGGTGGCCGGACGATTGAGATGCCTAGTTGAAAATAAAAATCAAAAAGTTGAAAGTAAAGGCCTGAATTCCCTTCCGATTAGCTTCAGCTCTCAAAAGGCCGCTCGAGTCCCAATAAAACCGCCATTCTTTTCAATTTTTCAAAAATAAAGATAGACTTTGGTAATAAATCCCCATACAATCAATCTTGGAGGTGTTTGGAATGTTAAAAATTCAAAACGGAACTACCACAACGATTAAAGTGAGAAAAAATAAGCGTTAGGCAGTATTCATCGCCCGGCAGGTTAATCATAAAAACTTGAATGGGATGTTGGGTCTGCCTGAAAGGTGGATCTTCGTTTGAAAAAGTTAACTGCGTCCCAGGTTTATCTGGTAATCGCCTGTTTGTCATCACTGGCAAATACCATCATGTTCACGACATATGCTGTTTACTATGTAATGGAATTAGGGCTAAACCCGTTTCAATTGGTGCTTGTTGGTACGATACTGGAAGTGACCATTCTTTTGCTTGAAAATGTGACCGGCGTCGTTGCGGATACCTATAGCCGCCGTTTATCCGTGATCATCGGAATGTTCGTTCTTGGCACTGCTTATCTGTTAGAAGGATCTATTCCGTTTGTATCGGAAACGCTACTAAGCAACGCGGTTCCCCTTGTTGCTGCGGTGATTCTTTCTGAAATGGTACGAGGGGTTGGGGAAACCTTTTTAAGCGGTGCTGAACAAGCCTGGATCACTGACGAAATAGGTGACAAAAGGGTCGGAAGTTTATTCATAAGAGCGAACCAGCTACGTCAGGCAAGCATGGTAGTTGGGGTCATCATCAGTGTTGGACTTGCAAGCATCTCTTTAAACCTGCCCTACCTTGCAGGAGGGATACTATTTCTCTTCTTAGGCATTTTTCTTGTGATCGCAATGCCGGAGACCGGTTTTAAACCGGAAAGTCCAGAAGGAAACTCAAATGCCCTTCAATCAATGTTTTTTACTTTTAAAAACGGCATAAATTCGGTTCGTGGCAGACCAATTCTAATGCTCGTCATCCTGGTGACAATCTTTTCAGGAGCGGCGTTTGAAGGCTTTGCACGTCTATGGGAAGCTCATTTTTTAAACACGTTTACCCTTCCAGAGCTCGGAGCGCTTGAACCGGTTGTTTGGTTTGGTATCATTAACATTGTTGCTAACCTATTAAGCATCGTTGCTGCAGAAATATTTAATCGGAAACTTGATACAAATAACAGCAGTGTCATCATACGCAGTTTATTGATTCTTACATGCCTGCAAGTAATAGGATTGGCAGTTTTCGGCCTTGCAGGAAACTTTGCGGTTGGCTTAATCAGCTATTGGGTTTTGGTCGTTATTGGCACATTAAGCGGCCCTATGTATCAGGCCTGGTTAAATCAGAACATCGACAGCCGGACAAGGGCAACAGTTCTTTCATTCATGAGCCAGTCGGATGCATTTGGCCAGAGTGCTGGGGGACCGGTAGTTGGTGCTGTGGGAACCCGTTTCTCTTTAAGGGCAGCCATGGTATTCTCGGCAATCCTGTTGATGCCGGCTGTAGTTGTATATATGCGGATATTAACACAAACAAAAACAAGTACAGTATCAGATGACAACGAAGAAGCTCTTAAACGATAAACAAACAATAAATTTCATCAAAAATAAAGGGAGAAGGGTCAGGCCGATCGGCTTGACCCTTCTCCTTTTAGTGGAGGAACTGAAGAGAAGATTTTATTTAAGGTTATGAATTTCCTGCTGTACTATTAATCATTTTGTTTGTTAAAGGTATTAATAGCCTTTTTTACAATCATTAGTTGTTCTTCCGATTCTTTAATTTTTCTTTCTTTGGATTTTAGTTCCCGTTCTTTTTCTTGAAGCTGTTTTTCGAGCTGGCGGATTCGTTCTTTGTTAGAACGGTGTCTTTTTTCATCCATTTGAATTCCTCCCTGCTACTTCTATGGTGGCATTACTCTTAAGAGAATGTACAAACATTATGCTTGTAAGAGATTGAAAACTCAACAAAACACCTTCCATATCACTTGCTATTTCCTTTATAAAATCTCACAATTAAAAGAAGAGAGTCTTAAAAAGAAAGGGAAAACTTATGATATATATAGGACTAACTGGCTGGGGAGATCATGACGATCTTTATCCTGACAAAATCAATAGCCGAGATAAGTTAAAAGCATATGCATCGCATTTTCCGATCGTGGAAATCGATTCATCTTTTTATGCGGTTCAGCCTGAAAAGAATTATCAAAAGTGGGCAAGTGAGACGCCAGAAGGTTTTCGTTTTATCGTAAAAGCATATCAGGGGATGACAGGGCACCAAAGAGGAGAAAATCCTTTTGATTCCAGGGAGGAAATGTTCGGGGCTTTTAAAAAATCACTAACCCCTATAAGGGAGGCAAACAAGCTGCAAATGGTCTTGTTTCAATTCCCGCCGTGGTTTGATTGCAAAAAAGAACATGTTGATATTCTAAGATATTGCAAAGAACATATGGAGGATATCCCGGTTGCCCTGGAGTTTAGGAATCAGACCTGGTATTTGCCGCAGTATTATGATAAAACCCTGGATTTTATGAGAAACGAAGGATGGATTCATACGGTTTGTGACGAACCCCAGGCTGGTATTGGCTCAGTTCCAATCGTAATGGAGGCGACTGATCCAGAAACAACTTTTGTTCGCCTGCATGGCAGAAATACGCAGGGATGGCTAAATCCCGGGGATAATAAAAAGTGGAGGGAAGTCAGATATCTCTATCATTACAATAAGCAAGAGCTGCAGGAATGGAAGGAACGGTTAAAAAGGCTTGAACAGATGTCTAAAAATATTTTTCTGGTCTTTAATAACAATTCCGGGGGAGACGCAGCTGAGAACGCAAAGGAATTGATAGAGATGCTCGAGATTGAGTATACAAAGCTGAATCCAAGGCAAATGGACTTATTCGAATAACTTTTATTGTAGTACTGGAGGAACTTATGGATTGGCTCATACTTATTTTTTTAGGATTAACAGCTGGAACAGTCGGGAGCCTTGTGGGTCTTGGGGGAGGAATTATCATTGTTCCGGGTTTGTTGATCTTCGGGAACTATACAAACTTACTACCGGCTTATTCGCCGCAAACCATTGTTGGGAGCTCGATCGTGATCCTTGTGGTTATCGGCCTTTCATCAACATTATCGTATATGAAGGAAAAAAGAGTTGATTATAAAAGTGGAGTTCTCTTTTTTGCCGGAAGCGGCCCGGGGGCTATAGCTGGTGCATGGCTTAACAAACTTGTATCAACCGATGGATTCTCGCTTTATTTTGGAATCTTCATGGTGATGATTTCTTTTTTATTGATGGTAAGAGACAGGATTAAACCGATAAAAACGATAAAAGGAATCGAGAGATCTTTTACGTATGAAACAGGAGAAATAGTAACATACCGTTATTCCCCTCTGATCGCCCTTTTGATTTCGTTTTTTGTTGGAGTTCTATCAGGTTTATTTGGTATTGGGGGAGGATCGTTAATGGTTCCGGCAATGATCATTTTGTTCGGCTTTCCTGCTCCCGTTGCGATTGCAACTTCTATGTTTATGATCTTTTTATCAAGTGTTACCGGAGCAGCTGCTCACTTGATCCTTGGAAATATTGAACTGTTTCTTATACTTGCTTTAATTCCGGGGGCCTGGATCGGGGCAAAGCTTGGTTCATATATAAATAAGAGATTAAAAGACCGGACCGTTATTACTCTATTGCGCTGGATGCTTGTTATTGTTGGAATAAGGTTAGTCTGGCAGGGAATGTTTGGCTAGGGAGGAAGATTGGAATGTCGATTAAAACACTTCATGTATACAGTACAAATGATTTGCACAGCCATTTTTCGAGCTGGCCTAAAGTTGCCTCTTTTTTGAAAAACGAACGCAAATTTCATGAACTTCAGGGTGACAGCGTCTTACTTTTTGATATTGGTGACCATGCCGATCGTGTCCACCCTATGACAGAAGGCACCGGAGGTAAAGGAAACGTTGTTTTGTTAAATGAATTAAACTACGATGACGTCACGATCGGCAACAACGAAGGCATTACTTTTTCAAAAGAAGAACTGGATCAAATGTATCAGGATGCCACGTTTTCTGTACTTGTTTCTAACCTTTACGATGAAAGTGGCAAACGGCCAGATTGGGTGAAACCATATAGGATCCATGAAATGAAAAACGGATTATCAGTTGGTGTCATCGGCATCACGGTACCTTATCATCTTTTTTATCAATTATTGGGCTGGAAGATCGTTGATCCGCTCAGTATTTTGCAAGATATCGTGAATGAAGTAAAAGAGAAGGCTGACATCGTGATCCTTCTTTCGCATATGGGGCTATTCAATGATGAAGAAATCGCTGATCAAGTCGAAGGAATCGATCTTATTCTGGGAGCTCATACCCATCACTTAATCCACCAGGGGAAAAATGTAAAAGGAACATTGATAGCCCAATCGGGAAAAGATTGTCAGTACGTAGGGCAGGTTAAAATCGCTTACGATTCAACTTCTGGAGAGGTTGTGGAGAAAGAAGCGTATAGCGTTTCTGTTGAGCGAATGAAACCGGATAGCCGTACAGTGCAGCTCATCAATGAACTGGAGACGAATGCGGCGAGCAATCTGGGAGAAGTGATCACAGAGCTTAAGGAAACTATGAAGATATCCTGGGACCAACCATCTCCGTTTTCCAAAGAACTGGCTTCTGCTTTAAAAGAATGGTGCAACGCTGAAATCGGAATGGTAAATGCAGGGTTGCTTTTAGAGGACCTACAAGCAGGAGAGGTGACAAGGCTTGACCTGCATCGTGTCTGTCCGCATCCGATTAATCCGTGCATGGTAAAGTTGAAAGGAAGAGAAATTAAGGAGATTGCCGCCCAGGCTGTTACAAGCAAGATGGTAAACCTTGAATTTAAAGGCCTGGGTTTTCGGGGGAAAGTAATGGGAGTAATGGTCTATGATGGGCTTGAAGTCGAAACAAGGGTTCTTGATGACGGGTTGATCCATGTGAAGGCGATCACAAGGAATGGCGAGCCTCTCGAGATGGACCGGGAATACACCGTAGCAACGGTAGATATGTTTACTTTCGGGCAATTTTATCCGGAGATAAAGCATGCACAGAAGGATTATTATTTGCCGGAAATGTTAAGGGATGTGCTCGCCTGGCATCTTAGACAGGAGTCCCTACTAAACAGAGATACCAACAACAAATAGTTGTTATTGCCTTGCTCCCGACATATAGATAGAGTGAGCCACAATTTGGATGATATCACTATAGGGAGCGTGAGCGGTGTGATAACGATGAAACCAATCTTAATAGAAGGCCATCCGTTTACTGCAATAAGTGTACAGCTTCCAAAGACAAACTTTCTCGCGGTAACTGGCGAGAATGGATATATTATGTGCGGTGCTCTTGATGTAGCCCTTTTGAACGAGAAGCTGAAAGACAGAAGAATACTTGCCGGCAGGGCGGTTGGAGTAAGGACAATCGAGCAATTGCTGGAGGCTCCGCTGGAATCGGTTACGTTAGAAGCTGAATCCAGAGGAATAGTTGCGGGTACGGTCGGAAAAGACGCACTGCTGAAAATGATGTAAGGTTAATTAAATAAGACGGGCAGAAAATTGTCCATAGTTCCCTCCTTTTTGCATATACATTAGCAAGAAGGGGGGTTTTTCCTTGTTAAACAAGCGAAGGAAGGTACGCGGAAGTGGTCCGCTTCCTTTTCGATATGTGTTTCTGATCTCTTTCATCATTTTTATCGTGTTAACAGTACAGGGTCTGTGGATTGTGGAAAAAGGATTAAAACCAACCTTAATGGAATATGCCAAAATAGAAACACAAAGGATCGCAACACTCGCAATTAATGATGCATTAACCCAGAAGATGACAGAGGAGTTTACGGAAGAAGAATTAGTAAAGCGAGTCACGAACCAGAATGGAGACGTGGCAAGTATAGAAGTTAACCAGGAGGCGGTACTTCGAATGCTTGCCGAGTCAACTATACGAGTTCAAAATTTCTTGAAAAGCGTAGAAGAAGGAACACTCGATTATTGGGCACAGCAAAATGATGTTGATCTAAAATTGCGTGACGGAGCAGGACAAAACGGGATTATTCACTACATTCCAATTGGGCAAGCATTTAACAATTCCCTCCTTGCTAACCTTGGACCGCAAATTCCAGTCCGGTTCACAGCGATCGGCGAAGTAAACACAGATATTGTCCGAACGGTGGAGAAGGTTGGAATCAACAGTTATTTACTCGATATAAGTGTTCAGGTTGTGGTCGATGTAAGAGTGGTTATCCCTTTTGCGACAGAAACAGAAAAGGTTAAAACAAGTATCCCGGTAGTCACAACAATCATAAATGGCGAGGTACCTAACTTTTATAATAACGGAGGAGGCAATCTTCCTAACCCATCAATAGATGTAGAAGATCTGGAAAATTAAACCGTTGCAGAGGCGAAACATTCGTATTATAATGGTCAGGACAACGATATAAACCTTATCGACACGATGAGGTAGAGGTGCATTGCTTATCAGTAAATGTTGTGAGGATGACAACTGTGATCAACATCGAAAGGGAGCTTTGCCGAAACAAAAATAAAGGTCAACTTTACTTTTGTTGGGGTGGCATTGAACAAGTGCCGCACTGTCATTATAAGAGATTTCTTATGATGGAGAACTACTGATCGGGACGGATACCGTTACATTGTTTAATGTTAAAAGCAATGATAGGTTGATGCCTATCATTGCTTTTTTATATGTCCCAATCAAAAAATTAAAGGAGGTTACTCATGGAAAACTCATTTCTTTCGGTTGTCCCGCCACTGGTTGCTCTGCTGATGGTGGTTATTACAAGAAGGGTCCTGGTGTCACTTGGCGTTGGGATTTTCTTAGGTTCGTTAATGGTAAACAGCTGGAACATAAAAGCTGCATTTATACAAATCTATGATATTGTTAAAGGCTTGATCGTGGATGTGGAAAACGGCGGCCTTAATACCTGGAATATGTACATCATTTTCTTTCTTTTCCTTCTGGGCATTATGACAGCATTCGTCTCTATTTCAGGGGGAAGCCGTGCGTTCGGTGAATGGGCGATGAAACGGGTCAAGTCTAGAGTCGGAGCACAGATTCTTACAGGTGTCTTTGGAATCATTATTTTTATTGATGACTATTTTAACAGTCTTGCAGTAGGGAATGTTTCCCGTCCAATCACAGACCGACAGAAGGTTTCAAGAGCAAAGCTGGCTTATATTATTGATTCCACTGCTGCTCCAATGTGTATTATTTCACCGATCTCCAGCTGGGGAGCATATATCATTTCCATTATCGGAGGTATTCTTGTTACTCATCAAGTAACAGATATCGGTGCGCTTGAAGCGTTTATGAAAATCATTCCGATGAATCTATATGCAATCTTTGCGCTCATCATGGTTTTTGTCGTAGCTTATTTCAATCTTGATTTTGGCGCGATGAAGGAACATGAAGAAAGAGCGATGAATACTGGAGAGGTTCTTGATCCGAAGCGAGGAGCCGTTCCGGGTGAAACAACTGGACTTCCAGAAAGCGATAAAGGAAAAGTGTGGGACCTTGCGCTTCCGATTATTTTGTTGATCGCCGGTACTGTTGCAGCGATGATCTATACTGGAATCGAGGCTGTTCAGGATGCTGGCGGTACAGTAACAGCACTTTCTGTATTTGAAAATACCGACGTTGCGACATCCCTTGTCTATGGTGCGATTGTTGGTGTCATCGCATCCCTTGTATCCTTCTTTTCGAAAAATATGGGTCTTAGCATATTCGGAAAGGGAGTACTCAGCGGTATCAAATCGATGCTTCCTGCGGTTTACATCCTGTTCGTTGCATGGACGTTGATAGAAATCATTTCTGCACTCGGCACAGGAAAGTATCTAGCGAGCCTTGTAGATGGCAATATTGCTGTGGGCTTGTTGCCGGCAATTTTGTTCATCCTTGCCGGAATAATGGCATTTGCAACCGGAACGTCGTGGGGAACGTTTGGAATCATGCTCCCGATCGCAGGTGAGATTGCTGCTGCTACAGACATTTCGCTAATTCTTCCGATGCTTGCAGCTGTTCTTGCAGGTTCTGTATTTGGAGACCATTGTTCACCGATTTCCGATACAACTATTCTTTCTTCTACAGGAGCTGGAAGCCATCATATTGACCATGTTATGACTCAGCTTCCTTACGCCCTGTTTGTAGCAGGAGTATCCTTAGTAGGATTTATAGTGCTTGGATTTACAAACAGCTTGCTGTTCGGTTTGGGCGTTACATTAATTGTGTTTGTCGCTGCAGTTTATTTCGCAAAGCCGAAACAAACTTATAAAAACGAAGAAGTTGTTAACTAGAAGAGAAGCAGAGGCACAGCCTCTGCTTCTCTTCTTTATAAGTTTATTTACCTTTAGACTAATACAGTTTTATTTTCCGTGAGAAAAAGGTCCTACTTTGGGAAATGATTCAGGATTTGGAAATAAATTTAGTCAAAAAGCAACAAAAAAATTTAAGAATGCTTTGACAGGCATCAGCGTACTAGATATACTATAAGCAGAATTATCTGAAAAGAAAAAAGATTTAAACCTTTATTTGGAAGGAGGACTACTGAAAAAAGGTTTAAACAAATAAGGGGGTAAAAACAATGGAAAATCGTGCGCAGTGGGGAACAAGGGCAGGCTTTATCTTAGCTGCTGTTGGTTCTGCAATCGGGCTTGGGAATATCTGGAGATTCCCGTATATCGCCTATGAAAATGGAGGAGGAGCATTCTTCCTGCCTTACCTGTTTGCACTTTTAACAGCGGGTATACCGATATTGATTTTAGAATTTACTCTGGGGCATAAGTTTCGCGGTTCAGCGCCGTTATCGCTATCACGCTTGAATAAAAAAGCAGAATGGCTTGGATGGTGGCAGGTCTTTATATCATTTGTTATTTCAACTTATTATGCGGTTATTATCGCATGGGCAATGTCTTATGCAGTCTTTTCTTTCAAGCTTTCATGGGGAGATGACACGGAAGGATTCCTTTTTGGAGATTATCTGAAAGTAGCGGATCCAGGACAGGTAGGTAGTCTTGTGCCGGGTGTTTTAATCCCATTAGTGTTAGTTTGGGTCATCACCCTTGGAATTTTATTTAAAGGTATCAAAAAGGGTATTGAAGTTGCCAACAAAATTTTTATTCCTGCACTTGTAGTATTATTCTTGATCATTGTTATCCGTGCTTTAACATTAGAAGGTGCTGCAACAGGCCTTGACGCCCTGTTTGCTCCAAACTGGAACCGTATTATGGATGGAGAAGTTTGGGTAGCGGCTTATAGCCAGATTTTCTTTAGTTTATCGATCGCTTTTGCTATTATGATCACTTATTCTAGCTACCTTCCAAAAAAATCTGATATTACGAACAATGCATTTATCACAGGGTTCAGTAACTCTGGATTCGAGCTTTTAGCAGGTATCGGGGTATTTAGTGCATTAGGTTTCATGGCTGCACAACAAGGTGTAGATGTTAGTGAAGTTGCCGGTGCTGGTATCGGTCTCGCTTTCGCAGTGTTCCCGGCCATTATCAACCAGATGCCGGTGATGAGTGAACTGTTTGGATTCTTGTTCTTTACATCACTTGTGTTAGCTGGTCTATCTTCACTAATTTCTATTTGTGAGACTTATATAGCTGGATTCCAGGAGAAATTTAATATTTCCAGAAACAAAGCAGTTCTATATGGAGGCGGATTGTCCGCGATTATCTCTTTATTGTTTGCGACTAGAGGCGGTATTAACTTCCTTGATGTTGTAGACCATTTTGTACTATCGATGGGTGTGGGTCTTTCTGGTCTTGTAGAAGTAATTCTTATTGCATGGGTGTTCAGAAAGCTTGGTGCAATGAAGGGCCATGCCAACGAGATTTCCGATATTAGACTTGGTTCATGGTGGACGATTTGCCTTGGAGTAGTCACGCCGATAATCCTTGGTTACATGATGATCCAGTCAATCTGGGTAGATATTAAAGAACCATATGGCGGCTATCCGGGTGACTTCTTGATTTACTCCGGCTGGTTGATCCTTGCACTGACACTTGTAGCTGGATTCCTGTTCTCTGCAAAGAAATGGGATAGCAAAGTTGAAGTTAATGACAGCAAGGAGGTAAGCTAATATGTCTGCTTCTGCAATCATTATGATGTTAATCGGTATGGGCGTTATCTGGGGAGGCCTTGCAGCAAGCATCATTCATGCTGTTAGAGTTTCTAAATAATAAGGAAAAGAACTGAGTCCAGCACTCAGTTCTTTTTTCTTATGCAACAAACACTTTCTACGATCAGCGGTTTTTCCTTAGTTCGATTCGTTCCTGCCTTTCCCATAAACGAAGGGAATAATAGGGATCGTAAGACCATTCCGTTACACCGTTATCTTTGTACATGCCATAATGGAGATGGGGTGGAAACTTACCTGAAGTTCCTTTTGGGCCATATCCAGAGCTGCCTACATATCCGATCACATCGCCAGGCTTCACTACGTCACCCAGCTTAATGTTTTTTTCAAACCCGTTTAAATGGGCATAATAATGGTAAGTTCCGTTTAGATCACGAAGTCCTATTCTCCAACCTCCATAACGGTTCCAGCCTTTTGTCTCGATTGTTCCATAAGAAGTGGCTCTTACAGGAACACCGTAATCGGCAAAAATATCCGTACCTTCATGCATCCTTAAACCTCCCCACCCGCGCCGATCGCCCCAGGTGCTTCGATAACTGTAATTTGACCGAAGAGGAACAGGGAAAGCGTGTTTATCCAACTTTAAGGTTCCGAATGTTTTATAAAGCTTTATATTACTTGTGATGATTCTTACAGCTTGATCTCTTTGATAATAGTCCCATAATCCAATTTTTATATCGTCTAAGTGAGATCCGTATTTTTGAAGGTGATTCGCAAACGTAAACAGAAGGTCCTCATCATTATTGATATCTGCTTTTCCATCGTTATTTCCATCAAGTCCGACGCCTCCGAACAATGAAACAGTTATCGGATTAGTGTCGGCTGGATTCGGATTCAAAGGCCCGGCCCATTTTTCAGGAGTAAAATAAATACCGATTGAACCCTTTGAATCAGGCCGGTCTTTTCTTGCGTTCCGGACCTGGTGTTCATATTGGTCGACTGCTGCATAAACATACCATGGAATTTGTGTCATCGTTTCCATTTTTACATATAAGCTTAAACGCTCATTTAAAGGGTGAGACTTTTGTTCGCCAGCTAACGTAATATCCGGTCTATAACAAACTAGAATCGTTAAAAATAATAAAATAACTTTTTTCATGGCAGTTCCTCCTTTCTATGGCCGTTTCTAAATATAGTATGGTTTGT
Source organism: Exobacillus caeni (assembly GCF_005747095.1). Classification (GTDB taxonomy): domain Bacteria; phylum Bacillota; class Bacilli; order Bacillales; family Guptibacillaceae; genus Exobacillus; species Exobacillus caeni. Next base: position 94,449 of record NZ_SWLG01000001.1, read on the forward strand.
TATTCTATAAACATAAGGAAAAAATGTTGGAAATCAATATAAAATGAATGTAATAGTTGGATTTATCACTGATTTTCTTATAGTATTAAAATGAAGTCTTTGTTACCCTGTTAATAGGCTAAAGTTATACTTTTAAAACTGGAGTGAGTAATTCATGGCAAAAAAGGAAGAACACCTTAGAAAGCCCGAATGGTTAAAAATAAAACTTAATACGAACAGTAATTATACTGGCCTGAAGAAAATGATGAGGGAGAAAAAGCTTCATACTGTATGTGAAGAAGCAAGATGTCCCAACATTCATGAATGCTGGGCTGAACGTAAAACGGCTACATTTATGATTCTTGGTGACATTTGTACTCGCGCTTGCCGTTTCTGTGCGGTTAAGACCGGTCTTCCAACCGAGCTAGATTGGCAAGAGCCTGAAAGGGTAGCTGAATCGGTAGAACAAATGGGACTAAAGCATGTCGTTATCACTGCTGTAGCGCGTGATGACTTAAAAGATGGCGGAGCTGCCGTTTTTGCGGAAACAGTACGAGCTATACGCCGGAAGAACCCATTCTGTTCAGTAGAGGTTTTACCGTCAGATATGGGAGGGAATTATGAGGCCCTTAAAACATTAATGGATGCAAAGCCTGATATTATGAACCATAATATCGAGACAGTAAAACGTTTGTCTCCAAGAGTTCGGGCAAGAGCTACATATGACCGTACAATGGAGTTTCTCCGCAGAGCAAAAGAAATGAATCCTGACATTCCAACGAAATCAAGTATCATGATCGGGCTTGGAGAAACAAAAGAAGAAATCATCGAAACGATGGATGATCTTCGGGCAAACAATGTTGACATCATGACGATCGGACAATATTTACAGCCAACGAAAAAACATTTAAAAGTCCAAAAATATTGGACACCGCAAGAATTCTTTGAGTTAAAGCAAATTGCGCTTGAAAAAGGCTTTAGCCACTGTGAGTCTGGCCCTATGGTTCGCTCCTCTTACCATGCTGATGAGCAAGTGAATGCTGCAAAAACAAATGCTTAATATAAAACCGAGTTTCAGGTTATGCCTGCAACTCGGTTTATTTGTTTCTTAATCACGAATATCGTTCTCGTCTTTTGGAGTGCCTTTACGGCTCTCATTGATCTCCTGGTCCATTTTGTCTTTGGAACCCTTCATTTCGTCATTCATCGTTTCACCATTGTACCACTTTTCGTCGCCTTTCATTTCGCCGTTTTCATTTTCTCCATTACTAATTTTTCTACCCTGAGGAGACTTTTTCATTGTTTTGATCAGTGCGTTTATTTGTTCGTCGATTCCATCCTGGACAGTACTTGCCTTTGAATAGCGTTCGATTTGGGGAATGATATCATTCTCGTCAGACACATACACATGATAATATCGCGGAACGACGGAAAGAGCGGATTTCTTTACCTGATCTGCCGTTTCGTTACGGTTATCCGAATTATGCTTATAACCAATCAGCACTTCTTCATCTGTGACCAGCACAGCAGAGTCATTTACATGTGGATTCATTAAAGAAAGCTTACTGATCATATCCGCCATCCGATCACGGTTCAAGTATGCAACATCCATTTTTGGAACAGGTGTATTGTCATTGTTTGTATTCCTGACGCTTCGAACGTAACCGAAGTCCCCATGCAATTCTTTTTCAAGCGCATCATTATTATTTATACCATATTCGTTTGGTTCGCTGTTGATCGGGTGCATGTCTGTGTGGTCCATCGGATGGTCCGCATTGTCACCCTGCCAGCAACCGGCAAGTCCCAGGAACATCGACATCCCAAGTAATACAGGTGTTTTTTTCATTATTTCACCTCCGTATAAGTATAGAATCTCCGCTTTAAGCTTCATTTTTACTAGCAAAAGTTGGACAATTTACAGATTCGATGTATCATTAAGGAAAGAGATATTTTAGAGGAGAGCGGACAGAAAATGATTAGTATAAATAACCAGAATTTCCAACTTCTAAAAGAAGAAAATGATGGTTGGAATGAAGAGGAGTTTAAATCCCGTTACAGTGAAGTTCTTGATAAATACGATTATATTTTAGGGGACTGGGGATATGGTCAATTGCGCTTGAAAGGTTTTTTTGAGGATAAGAACCAGAAAGCAACCTTCGACACAAAAATAAGCACCATTACGGAATATATTTTTGAATATTGCAATTTTGGCTGTCCTTATTTCGTATTGAAAAAGGAAAAGAAAGCAGATAAAGAAAAAAACTGACCCCTTGAAATACAGGGCCAGTCTTGGAAGATTATTGAGGGACATCGTGATACGGTGTCTCTTGTTCTGTTCGGGAATCATCATGGGTCGGATGTGATCCGGGATCCTGTCGAGGTAGATCTTGATGCAGGGTTTTATTTTCATAATTAAATGCACTATAGTTGCGCTGGTCTTCATCCCATGGAGTTGATTTGCCTAGCTTTCGATTAATTGGTGAACCATAAGGTCCCTCGGGTAAATCCTCAGGCAGCACATATTTGTGCATCGTTTCAACATTGGCAAAATCAGTATATTGATCCTGTGTAGAACCATATTTATTTCTCTCCATAAAAAAACCCCTTTCTGAGGAAAGCCTTACTGTTAGGCTTACCAGGTGCAAAGGGTTTTATAGGTAGGACTGTTTCCCATGTCATCCATTACTTAGGATAGCTTTGTAAAAGGAATATTAAGTTATGACTTCCTGTAAAAATGACCTTAGTTCTTCAGCATCTTCTTCATTAAGTTTGTATGCATGCTCCAGGTAACCAGGTTCGTTAAGGTCGTCATTTCCGATTATAGCAAACCTCCCTCCCTGTATATCAAAAACAAGGTATTTCCCATAATAGCGGTCCGTTTTTAAAATACCCAGGTCAAAACGATGGTTGCTTCCCATAAAACAGACGAAACGGGTTTCAGTCGATTCTTTATCGTCATATAAATAAATTCGTTCTTCACTCATTCACTTACCTCCTATTTCCTGTCCTTTGTACTAATATCATAACAAAAACATTACTAATCGAAAATTTTGTTTTTAAAGAAAAGCTCTTTTCACGTACTTCGTTGCTTAATACGATTCACATAGTCGACTGCTCTCCGCCCAAATCAATTGACGTTTTTCAAAGATGTGGAACGTCAAAGCACTGCGCATACCCGTGGAAAGCGTAGTGTATTTCCATAGCGACCAGTCATTTGCTAGGTCGCAGTTTATCGCTTTTGTGCAAAAGCAACAATCTTTTAGAAAAGCTCCTAAAGAAATTACTGAAAATTGGTAAATTGTGCTACACTATCCATATGATACACAGGCGAAAGGTCAGGAGTGAACTTATGAATCCGATAGTACCTGAATTTATAACGGATTATGTATTAAATTGGAGCAAGTTATTTTATCCAAGTCGGCATTTGAGGTTTTTTCCTCCTCAATTTATTATTAGAAATCCGATGGCAGAGTCGGTGAGCCGCTCTTTAAAGAGGGGAGAGCAAGTAGCTGTCATCGTTTTCGACTTGAACAGTTTGTCGAAATCAGAACCGATAAAAGAAAAAGAAATGAATATCATAAAAGAGACGTTTGAAAATGTAATTCGTCAAACCGTTGAGGATCGAAAAATTTTAACGCTTCAACAGTTTTATGGCAGGGATATGGCACTGTTTTTAAGAGTTGAACAATATCATCATGAACTTGCAGAGGTTGAACATTATATGTATCACCTGCAAGAAACAATTCAGTGCAAGCTCTCTGGTTATTTTATGGAACAGGTGGAGTTTAATACAGGCTATATGTTTATAGAAAAGAACGATTACTCCATCAACGAAGCGATTTATCTTGCTTATCAGCAGGCGCTGGCAATGGCTCAAAAACGGGTTGATTCTGAATTTAACTGTTTAAAGTATGAGGTAGGCCGAATAATTGACGAACAACAGATTTCTTTACTTTCACAACCGATCATCAATGTGTCAACAAAAAAGGTCGAAGCGTGGGAAATCTTAACGAGGGGACCGAAACGGACAAGTTATGAGAGCCCGCTCGCTTTGTTTGCAGTCGCCAGGCAAATAAATAAACTATATAAGCTAGAACTTCTCGTCCTGGAAAAAGCGCTGCAACTTGTCACGGAGAAACGGTGCAAGGATAAAATTTTTATTAATGTAACACCGATGACGCTTGGAAATGAGAACTTTGTAAACGATACAAAGTCGATTTTCTCAAAGTTTGCAGATATCGATGCAAAGCAGATTGTTTTTGAAATTACAGAAAGAGAATCGATAGAAAAATTCCAACACTTGCGTGGCAATCTTAAATCCTTAAGAAAAGAAGGCTGTATGATTGCTGTGGATGATACAGGGGCAGGCTATGCAAACTTACAAATGATTTCTGAAGTCATGCCTGATATTATTAAAATCGACAGGTCACTAATTGAAAAAATTGATCAAAATAAAGTGAAAGAAACGATGTTAAAAGGCCTTCTCTTAATCGCCAGGGAAACAGGCTCCCTTGTAGTGGCTGAAGGTATTGAAACAGAGGAAGAGGCAACAGTGCTTGCCCGGAACCAGGTTGATTTTGCTCAGGGGTATTTTTATTCAAAGCCCCGGATTATGCCCGTAATGAAACCATTTATGGTAAACTGATTGCAGAACCAAATGGCAGGTGATTTGTTATATGTATTTTGTAGACAGAAAGAAAATAGAAGAAGCTCTGGCTTATATGGAAAAGTGTTTAACCTTATTTGAGGAGCGAGACAGCTGGAGCCAGAGTATAGAAAGACTGGCTCTTGAACGAATATCACAAACAGTAATTGAATCGATCATCGATGTTGGAAACAATATGATAGACGGATTTATTATGCGGGACCCGGGGAGCTATGAGGATATTATTGACATTCTTGATGATGAAAAAGTGATAAAGCCAGAGCATAAGGATCCGTTAAAAGAAATTATAAGGCTTCGTAAAGTGCTTGTTCAGCAATATTCTTCTATTGACCATGAAAATTTGCATAGGACACTGCAAGGAAATCTGGACGTTTTAAAACAGTTTCCTCCAGAAGTAAGAAGCTATTTAACAAAAGAGCTTGGACCTGTTTCAGCTTTTTTGCCCGAAGATGACAAACATTAACGTTTACTCTGTTGCTGTGATAAACTAAAATAGATATCGGAATAAGCTCGGCGATGTGCCGGGTTTTATTTTTTCGTTAAGAAACACTAAACAGAGCTTTTGTGTAGGAGGAAAATGTAATGGCAAAAAAATATAAAGGATATTTGATCGATCTTGATGGAACGATGTACCGGGGAAAAGAAAGTATCCAGGCTGCTGTTGAATTCGTCAAGAAGCTCGAGCAGAAGCAGCTGCCATACTTATTTGTGACAAATAATTCGTCTAAACGCAAAGAGCAGGTTGCAGAAACACTGAGGAATTTTGGCGTTCCTGCGACAGCCGATCACGTTTATACCACAAGTATGGCAACTGCGAGTTATATCGCTGAACAAAAGGCAGGAGCTTCTGTTTATGTTATTGGTGAAGAAGGAATCAAAAGTGCCGTTGTGGAAATGGGATTAACGCTGCAGGATGAGAATCCGGATTATGTTGTCGTTGGAATCGACCGTGGGATCAATTATGAAAAGCTTGCAAAGGCATGTCTGGCAGTCAGAGCTGGAGCTACTTTTATATCAACGAACGGTGACATCGCACTTCCGACAGAAAGAGGGTTTTTGCCCGGTAACGGTGCTTTGACGTCAGTTATTACAGTTTCAACCGAGACCCGGCCAATTTTTATCGGCAAGCCAGAACCGATCATTATGGAACAGGCGCTTGAAAAACTGGGGACAAGCAAGGAAGACACGCTTATGATCGGAGATAACTTTGCAACGGATATTATGGCGGGGGTTAATGCCGGGATAGACACTCTTCTGGTTCATACAGGAGTAACGACGAAAGAACATCTGGAATTAGTGGAGAACCTTCCGACTTATACTGTGGACTCTTTAGAAGAATGGGATATTTAATAATGGTATCAGTGTCCTATAAAGTTTGAAATCCATATGAAAACAGGCGTGCATAACTGCACGCCTGTTTTTTTACTAGAAATATTATTCAGCGTTCGCAGCACGGTGTGCGAGGCGGCTTGATGCAGCAGCTGCGATAGCTCCAACAATGTCATCTAGATAAGTATGGCATTCTCCGGTCGACTTATCATTTAATTTTTCAAGAATGCCGGGTTTTTGTTTATCGATATATCCATAGTTTGTGAAACCGATCGAACCGTAAACATTTACGATTGATAGGGCAATGATTTCATCAACACCATAAAGGCCTTCATCTTTTAGGATGATTTCCTCCAACGGAGGCTCTAGATGCCCTTTTTCAGCGAGGCGGTCAAGCTGTATCCCTGTCAAAATCGCATTTTGCACTTCCCGCTTAGAAAGGACTCGATCTACGTTTTCGAGGCAAAGGTCAATGGAGAGGTCAGGGTGATACTTCACTTGTAGAAAGTATACGAGATCTGCGATATCTTGAACAGTCACTCCCCGTTCGGTCAACCATTTTCTTGCTGCCTTTTCTACTTCGGACATTTTTTTGTTTTCTGCCATTCTTGTCCCACCTAACTTTGACTTATTTTAACTTGGATTATGATGGTTTTTATAGTATATGATTCATTAATTGAAATATGAAGACACCTTTAGTATCTTCTCCATCTTTTTAAGTATTATATTCCTCGATGCCGACCTTTGCCTTACCCAATAATTGATGCCCGTCATAGAAAGTTTTTAAACACGAAAGCGAAGTTGGGTCATAAACTAAATAGAAATGACAGAAAAAGTACGGGGTGAATCGAATGTTTGAAAGAGAGATTTACCATCTGTATCAGCTGTACTGTGAACAGCGTTTCCGGCTGGGAGGATATGAAGCGTTCACTTCTCAGGGTTCCGTTTATCTTATCGAACCGTCAACCCCTGACAAAAAGGCGGTTGACTGGGTTAACTCAGTTGGCCACTTTCTTGAAAAAGAAGGAGAAAATGTCGCCAGGTTAGTGCCTACCGCAACAAACCGATGGGATGGAAATATTGAAGGGAATGCAATCTTGCTTTATAAGCTACAAAGTAAGAGGATAAAACGGAAAAACCGGAAAAACCGGCCGATTGGACGCAGGTTAGCAAGAATCCATTCTAAAGGATACCGTTTTTTACAGCAATACAACTCTTCGATGGTAATCGAACCATGGAATATACGGTGGGAGAAAAGGCTCGATCAACTGGAGCAATGGTATTTTGAAGTTATAAAGAAAAAAAAGAAGGACCGGTTTGATGAAATGTTTGTGCGCTCTTTTCCTTACTATCTGGGATTAGGGGAAAATGCAATTCAATATATTGTCGATGCTGAAATAGATACACAGGAAAATTTCTTTCAAAATGTTTCCTTAACGCATAATCGATTTACAAACGAGAGCTGGATTTCTTTCCGTGATGAAACTTTTATAGTGCCTTCCAGGCTGTTAGTCGACCATCCGATGCGGGATATTGCAGAATGGATAAGACAGGAAACCGAAATGAAGCAAGACAGTTATTCAAGGGTATCCAGCTTTATAAGCGAGTATAATGAACGGAAAAGAATGACATACAATGACTGGCGTTTATTATTTGCCCGGTTGCTTTTTCCGATAAATTACATTGAAGCAGTTGAAGAATATTACAGCAATCCAAATATTCAGGTTAAAAATCGAATGGAGGCAAGGTTAGAAAAACTGCTTCGCATAGAAGGAGAGAGAGAACGGTTTTTAGCAGAGTTTCTGCCTAATTTATTGGGAGTGGACAGCCAGAATTTACGATCTGTCGATTGGCTGAGCTTATAACCGTTGTTTGAGGGCCTTCCCTGTGAGAAGATAAATGTAAATCTGTCCATCTACAGGGAGGCACTTATGAAACCGAATCTATTTATCACAAGAAAGTTGCCGGAAAAAGTGTTACAGCCTTTAAAAGACATTGCGGTCATCGAAATGTGGCCGAAAGAAGAAGAACCTGTTCCAAATGAGTTACTTGAGGAAAAAGTGAAAACCTGTGATGGGATATTGACGATGCTGACTGACACGATTGATGAAAAGATGTTGAATGATGCATCAAAGTTGAAGGTTATTGCAAATATGGCTGTTGGTTATGACAATATAGACATTAGTGCTGCAAAACATAAGAACATTATAGTCACCAACACGCCTGATGTCCTGACAAATTCAACGGCAGACCTTACGTTTGGCCTGTTAATGGCTGTTTCAAGAAGAATGTTAGAGGCATCGGATATGTTGCGGGAGGGAAAATGGAATAATTGGTCGCCTTTTCAAATGGCGGGCACAGATATTTACGGCAAAACAATCGGTATCGTTGGGATGGGCCGCATTGGCAAAGCCGTTGCAAAGCGCGCGACAGGCTTTGATATGAAGATCCTGTATCATAATCGGTCTCGCAACCAGGACGCAGAAAATAAGCTTGATGCCAGTTACTGTTCCTTCGATGAACTGCTGGAACGTTCTGACTTCGTTGTTTGTTTGACCCCCTTAACGGAACAAACGAAAGATATGTTCAATAAGACGGCATTTAAGAAGATGAAACCCTCTGCATTTTTTATTAACACGTCACGGGGTGGAGTGGTAGATGAAAGGGCTTTAAAAGAAGCTCTGGATCAAGGGGAAATTGCCGGAGCGGGTTTAGATGTTTATAAGAATGAGCCTATCGGAAAAGAGCATCCATTGCTTCGTTCATCACGGGTCGTTGCACTTCCCCATATTGGAAGCGCTTCTTATGAAACGAGAATGAAGATGGCCGAATTAGCAAGAGATAATATTATAAAGGTAATAAACGGGCAATCTCCCATCACACCCGTTTAAATTGATCAACCGCCAGTTTAGGCGGTTTTTTGTTTTGGTATACCAGGGATTATAGCAGAAAAATACGATTTCTTATAAAAATTTATAAAATTTATAAAATAGGCTTGTTACTTTCTCCTTTTCGCTTTATAATGTCCTTTATACAAATACAATTGTTCATTTGAAGAGGACAAAGGAGTGGGGAAAATGGGTGAAACAGTTTCTGTTGGATTATTAGGGCTTGGTACGGTTGGAAGTGGTGTTGTTCAAATGATTACAGATCATCAGAAAGAGCTCCAACAACGTATCGGCTGTCCTGTAGAAGTTCGAAAAATCCTTGTACAGGACATGGAGAAAGAAAGAGATGTCCAGGTGGATAGCAGTTTGTTAACAAAGGATGCAGACGATATAATTTTTGATTCAGATATCGATGTGGTTATTGAAGCGATCGGAGGCATTGAGAAGGCGCAGTCCCTCATTCTGAAGGCGTTGAACAACAAAAAGCACGTTGTTACTGCAAACAAAGACTTGATGGCATTAAACGGCGGTGAATTGCTTTCAGCGGCAAGGGAAAATGATTGCGACTTGTTTTATGAAGCGAGTGTTGCGGGAGGGATCCCGATTTTAAGAAGCCTGGTAGAAGGGCTTTCATCCGATAGAATCACGAAAATGATGGGAATTGTGAACGGGACAACTAACTATATTCTAACGAAAATGAGCAAAAACAAACTGTCTTTTGAAGACGTTTTGAAAAAAGCGCAAGAGCTGGGATTCGCTGAAGCTGATCCTACTTCAGACATTGAAGGGCTCGATGCTGCAAGAAAGATGGTTATCCTTAGCACTCTTGGCTACTCAATGAAATTCGGGCTTGAAGATGTTGATGTAGAAGGAATAACAAGAGTTAGCGAAGAGGATATCGCTTATAGCAAAAGGCTTGGATATACGATGAAACTAATCGGTCTGGCAAAGGCAGATAACGGTTCTGTCGAAATAAGCGTGCAGCCTACCCTGCTTCCAAACGAACATCCACTTTCTTCAGTAAACGATGAATATAACGCAGTGTATGTCTATGGAGAGGCAGTCGGCGAAACGATGTTTTACGGACCGGGGGCAGGGCAGCTTCCAACCGCTACTGCAGTTGTTGCAGACCTGGTCGCTGTCATTAAAAACATGAGGCTTGGCGTTAACGGTAAAAGCGTTATTCTCCCACAGAATGAAAAGAAGCTTAAAACCGCTGAAGATATTGACAGTAAATACTTTTTACGCATGATTGTAAAGGACGAAGCAGGTGCATTTTCTGTTATTACAAACCTGTTTAAGGAACAGGGGATCAGCCTTGAAAAACTTATCCAGGAGCCGCTGGTCAATCAAAAACAGGCGGAAGTGGTCATTGTGACACATAAAACGAACCAGAAAGCTTATGAAGAAACATACAACCGATTGAGAGACCTCGATGTGGTAGTAGAAGTAAAAAGCCGCTATCGGGTAGAAGAGGTGTAAAACAATGAAATGGAGAGGACTTTTACAAGAATACAAACACTATTTGCCTGTAAATGAGAAGACGCCGCGCTTAACATTGATGGAAGGCAATACTCCTTTAATCCCGTTACCTACCATTTCGGATCTATGGGGCATCAACCTTTATGCAAAAGTGGAAGGAGCAAATCCAACGGGATCTTTCAAGGACCGTGGTATGGTAATGGCAGTTTCGAAGGCGATCGAAGAAGGAAGTGAGGCTGTCATTTGCGCATCTACAGGTAATACATCTGCTTCCGCTGCTGCTTATGCAGCTCGTGCTGGTTTACGTTGCATCATTGTTATCCCTAAAGGGAAAATTGCCATGGGAAAGCTCTCCCAGGCGATGATGTACGGAGCTGAAATATACGAGATCGAAGGCAATTTTGATAATGCCCTGGAAATGGTGAAGAGCATTTCAGAGAGTGAGCCGATAACACTGGTTAATTCAGTGAATCCTTATCGTCTTGAGGGTCAAAAAACTGCTGCTTTTGAAATATGTGAACAGCTTGGAGAAGCGCCGGATTACCTCGCTATCCCGGTCGGAAATGCCGGAAACATCTCAGCCTACTGGAAAGGATTTAAGGAATACGCAAATCATAACGGAACAAAACTTCCTAAAATGGCAGGGTTTCAGGCATCTGGAGCAGCGCCGATCGTGGAAGAAAGGGTATTTGAAAATCCAGAAACAATTGCTACAGCTATCCGAATCGGTAATCCTGCAAGCTGGAGTCTTGCTGTGAATGCGGTAAATGACTCAGCCGGCATGATCGATTCCGTTACTGACGAAGAAATCTTAGAAGCGTATAAAATGGTTGCCAAAAAGGAAGGAATCTTTGCCGAGCCAGCTTCCTGTGCACCTCTAGCTGGGATAAGGAAGCAGCTTGATAAGGGAAAGATCCAGAAAGGGGCTACAGTTGTAGCGGTATTGACTGGTAATGGCCTGAAAGATCCTTCCACAGCCATCGATTCTATAAACCAGAGGCCAAAAGTTATCCCAGCCGACAGCAAAACATTACTGGAAAACTTGAAAGGATGTGTTTCCAGCTGATGGATAAAAATCATTTCTTTGTAACGGTTCCTGGCAGCACATCTAATCTGGGGCCAGGATTTGATTCGATAGGGCTTGCGGTCAACTGTTATTTAAAGTTGGAAGCGAAACGTGCGGGTGAGTGGTCCTTTAAATATGAATCTGTGCAGAAGGGTTTGCCGGAAGGAAAGGAAAACTTAATTTACAAGGTAATAAGTTATGTTTCCGGAAAATTTGGACTTGTAACAGAGCCTTATGAAATGAAAATGGATAGTACCATTCCCCTGGAGAGGGGACTGGGAAGCAGTGGTGCGGCGATTGCAGCCGGTATTGAGATGGCAGATTTCATCCATAATCTGGGTCTGAGTAAGAAAGATAAAGTGAGCTTCGCTTCTGAAATCGAAGGGCATGCTGACAATGTAGCGGCTTCGATTTATGGAGGTTTAGTAATTACAGCCGAAACAGGAAACGGTATAGAGGTCATGGAAGCAGGCGATCCGTCGATCGATATCGTTGCTGTGATTCCTCATACCACCCTTAATACAAAAGAATCGAGGAACCTTCTTCCTGAAATGGTCGATTATAAAACAGCAGTTAAGGCAAGCAGTATTGCGAATATGTTTGTAGCTGCAGTTTTAAAGAAAGATTGGAAAACGGCAGGTTATTTTATGGAAGAGGATTTATTTCACCAGCCATACCGAAAAGAATTAGTACCCCACTTAGAAACGGTCCAGAAGGCAGGCAGGGAGAATGGAGCCTTCGGGACAGCCCTTAGCGGTGCCGGTCCTACAGTGATATGCATTACTCGAAAGGGTACGGGAGATGCATTAAGGAAGAATCTAAAAGCAAGGATTCCAGAATGTCATTCAGTTTTATTACAACCAGAACATGAGGGTGTGCAAATACAGTCGAGGCAAAACAAAGCATGTGTTTAAAAACGCTGAGGTAAAGGGTGATTCCATAGTTTTTAAGGATTGAATGGCTATTGCAGATCCAGGTGACTGGATATCAGTGGTCGGGTAGTGAGATTCCCAATGAAAGCATTTTGGAGCTGGCCTGTGGCAGCTCCTTACTTTCATTATTTGAGGTCATCAGATCCGTTATTTGTGACAAATGGTTGATTTTGAAAAATTATAGGTCATTGGTGCCGCTATTTACCGAGAAAACGTTGATTTTGATCTGGTTTTAAGCAAATAGCGGAACATATGACCTTATTTTTTTGTAAAGTTGTATTTTTACCCAAATAAAGGATTCAATGACCTATAATTCTAAAATCCGGATTTCCAGACATCTATGTATTGCCCAAGTTGGCTTGTTTGAAGTTAATTAAGCAACAAGGTATGCGGAAATCCCCTTTAGAAAAGAGCAAAAAATAAAAAAAGCCCCGTTTAAATCCGTAGATTAAACGGGGCTTGAATTAAATTAAAATACTTGCTCTAGTTCTTTAACTCCTGGAACCTCTTCCAAAAGTGCTCTTTCAATTCCTGCTTTTAGTGTGATTGTTGAACTCGGGCAGCTACCGCAAGCTCCCATAAGACGAACTCTTACGATACCATCTTCTATATCTACAAGCTCCACGTCTCCTCCATCACGAAGTAAAAACGGGCGCAACTTATTCAATACCTCTTGTACTTGTTCTTGCATGTAAATCGCTCCCTTCATACTACTATTATAATCATTTTGGAATAAAAAATCTATTGATTTAGAACAATATCTGTTAATTAATTGAAAAGGATTATCACTAATAAAAATAACATGAAACACAAAGGCAGGCAACATCCTTTTAAATAATTTATTTCTCGCTTATTTTTATATACTTATTTCATTATATGCAAACCCACCCGGAAATGATTGGGGCTTTCATATGGAACGACTTTTTTGTAAAATAAAAGTAAGTAGGTTTGTAAACGCTTTTTCATCCGATAACGGAGGGGAATAATATGAAAGAAATATTGGTATACGGCGCCAAAGAACGTTGTGCTGCTTGCGTCAATCTTCCATCTTCATTCGAAACGGCAGAATGGCTATCTGCTGCGTTAAATAGAAAATATCCTGAGAAAGAAATACATGTTCGTTATGTAGATATTTTTAATCCTGAAGGGGACGAAGAGAGCATCTTTTCAGAGAGAGTCATCGAGGAAGACCTGTTTTATCCTGTGATCGTTATGAATGACGAGATCATCTCTGAAGGGAATCCGAGATTAAAAGATATTTATAAAGCAATTGAAGAAGGTCCTGTCTCTGCATAGCTGCAGGTTGGCTCATTTGATGCCAGCCTGTTTTTTTTGGTTTCAAATTCAAATATAGTAATTCATCTTGATGCTATGGTCAGGTATGTTAACGTGAAAAAATAGGACTTATGCCATGATTGCTTATTGAATAGCTTTTTTAGAAATTTCCTGTTTCAAAAGTGGTTTATTCTTGTTCTTCTTATGGGTAAAAGTCCAATTAGAAACGTACCTAAAAGGAGGGCGCTTTTATGAAAACTTTGCTTTCTACTCTGGCAGCCGTTTTGTTAGCAGCGATTCCTTCCACAGCCTCATTGGAAACCCATACAATGGCAGACAATACATATAATGGAGCGGCCAAGAGCACGAAAGTAAGCAGTCATTACAAACAGGATATGGAAAAAGGTGTTTTTAAATCGGATGGGAACCTTTTTATGGAAAGTGAAAGGTTAACCGCTAGCTTTAGCTTTGTTGCCTCCGATCCATCCATCTCATATGAAAATGTCGAGTTTAAAATCCTTCTTCCTGAGAACGTTTCCTTTAAAAAGGTGAAGACAGGCATACCTGAAAGCATATCTGCACACCAAAGACTGGAAAAGGATTCAATTTCGATAACCATTCCTTCGATGAACAAAAACACACAGATCAACTTAAAATCAATGGTAGACCTGGATTTGATAAAAGATGATATGATAATATTTCCAGTTGAGGTAAAAATTAATGGAAAAGTAATGGAGAAACATTATATTTCTACTGTTATGCCACTAGATGATATGATTGCGAATTAGAATGAAAAAATGACGGGAAGGAGCCCGTCATTTTTTTCTTACCTTGTAGTTAGTAAAGTCTAAGCATAAAGATATGCGAAACAACGCCTCCGTCTTCCTCTAAAGGCATGTCGATCGGGGTGTTTTTTTAACCGTTATGGTTTTTATACATCCACAAAATACCCGACTTTAAAAGCCTTGGAACACGGCCAGTAATTGGACGGTTTGCCATAAGGCCAAAACCTTCCTTTTTGCCGAGTGAACCGAGTGTTCCTTTTAGCTTGATTCTTGGAAGGTCTGTCAATTCTTCATTCTTCCACATTTTTTGTAACACTGTCACGATCTGCTCACCTTGCTCTTCTGCCAGCTGGGCACTCGGAGCATGTGGAAGGCTTGCACAGTCACCGACGACAAACACAGTATTATCATCCGGAAGATGATGATGCGGGGTTAATACGATTCGGCTTTGCGTGTCTTTCTCTACCTCAAGATTCCTTACAATCTCATTAGGCTGTATGCCTGCTGTCCATACGATGGCATCGGAGTGCACAGGCTTATCGTGGTTGTACAATATGTTTGGTTCGACCTTTGTGATATTGGATTCGTTTATTAGTTCGATATCATGCTCTATAAACCACTTTTCTACATAGCTGCTAAGGCGCTTTGGAAAAGCTGATAGGATTGTTGGGCCCCTGTCGAACAACTTAATCTTAAGATCGGGCCTGCTTTCATGAAGTTCGCTGGCAAGCTCGATTCCGCTTAAGCCGCCGCCAACAATACTAACAATAGAGCCAGCTCCCAAATTATTTAACACACCATATGCTTTTCGGGATTGGTCAATGGATTGAATGCTCAAAGTATGTTCCGATGCTCCAGGAACACCATGATATTTATCTTCACACCCAAGACCGATTATTAGATATTCATAAGGGATAGACGCTTCATCCTTGAGCGCAACCTTTTTGTTTTCTAAATCAATCTCTGTAACTTCTCCATATGTAATCTCGAGTCGAGGATCCGATGGAAATTTTACCCGGATGTGTTGATCGCTTGTCGTTCCGGCTGCCAATGCATAATACTCTGTTTTTAAGCAGTGATATGGATGCCGGTCAACAAGTGTGATTTGGATATCTTGAGGCAAATCACCTGATAATAACTTCTGCAGAATACGCAAACCACCATAACCGCCACCAAGTATCAAAAGCCTTCTCATAACTATTTCCCCTTTGTTTGTAATCTCTCTAGCAGAAAAATTTTAATGTAAGAAATAAGGAACGGTTGAACGTAGATAAAAACGAAATATATCGGAATGAAATGCAAAATATTTTTAGAAAAGTGTTACAACCTTCATTATACAAGTGTTTAAGACAGTTAAAAGTATAGCGAAAGTGTAGATATTACACAATATGTTGGTGAAATATAACAGAAAAAAATCAATACTGTTACAAGAAAAAAAGGATAGACGGCATTTAGGTTTAAGCTGGAAGGACAACCGCTTTCCTGATAAATATGGAAGAAAATTAAGCCTTTCGAATGAAAAATGGATCACTTCTTTTAAAGAAAAGATAAAACATGTTATACTTTTGACGTTTTTTCCAGGAGACAAAAAGAAGGTAAGACACCCGAATTATGTAAAAGTGTTTTCTACATAATTAAATATGCTTTTACCTGATTCGATTGGTTGAACTGTAAGTTGAAAAGCCAAACAAAACAACGAAGAGGTGTAAGTAAATGCAGATTCTATGGGGAATAGCCGGAATAGCGATACTTGTTGCTATCGCGGTAATCTTTTCTATCAATAGAAAAGCAATAAACTTCAGAACTGTCCTCGGAGCTTTTGGACTTCAATTCGTATTTGCGCTTGTTGTCCTTAAATGGGAAGCCGGAAAGGCAGCGTTGAACGGGCTATCAAAGATCGTTCAGAACATAATTAACTATGCGAACGAAGGGGTCGATTTTCTTTTCGGAGGGTTGTTCCAGGCCGAAAACATCGGCTTTGTTTTTGCATTTCAAGTATTAACCATCATCATTTTCTTTTCTTCTTTAATTTCTGTGTTATATTATCTGGGAATTATGCAATGGATCATTCGGATAATAGGTGGCGGGATTTCGTGGCTTCTTGGGACAAGTAAAGCCGAGTCGATGTCAGCAACAGCCAATATCTTTGTGGGGCAGACAGAGGCTCCACTTGTAGTTAAGCCATACATTGATAAGATGACAAAATCAGAGTTGTTTGCAGTTATGACAGGCGGTCTTGCTTCGGTGGCAGGCTCTGTACTCGCCGGATACGCTTTGCTTGGTGTTCCGCTCGAGTATTTGCTTGCGGCAAGTTTCATGGCTGCACCATCAGGATTGTTAATGGCAAAGCTCATCATGCCTGAAACAGAAGAAAGCGAGACAAAAGAAAAAATCGTGATGGAACGGAATCAAGACCATGCCAATGTGATAGACGCCGCTGCCCATGGTGCTTCAGACGGGTTAAGGCTTGCGTTGAATGTAGGAGCGATGCTTCTTTCGTTCATTGCGTTGATCGCACTCGCTAATGGTTTACTGGGCTGGATTGGCGGCTGGTTTGGCGCTGGAGGGATAACGCTTCAAACGATCTTTGGATATGTATTCTCCCCGTTGGCTTTTATCATTGGTGTTCCGTGGGAAGATGCGATCATGGCAGGTAACTTTATCGGCCAAAAGTTAATTCTTAATGAATTTGTCGCATTTTCAGCGTTCGGTCCTGAGATCGGAACAGGTGCTTTAACCGATAAGTCGATTGCGATTATAAGCTTTGCGCTCTGCGGTTTTGCAAACTTTTCTTCCCTTGCGATTTTACTCGGGGGACTTGGGGGTATCTCCCCAAAAAGACGCCCTGAAATCGCTCGTTTTGGAGTGAGAGCAATTTTAGCAGGCACACTTGCAAACTTGCTTAACGCTGCTATTGCAGGTATGTTAATTTAATGCATTTAAAAGATTGTTGTTTTTGCATATCGTCAAAAACTCTGATACTGAAGCAACATTGAAGTCCATAACGGCTAGCAACATAGCTTGAAAATCAGTCTTTTAAAAATTAGGCTGTTTTCTAAAGGGTTTTGGTTATTGCACAAGAGCGATAAACTGTGACGCAATTGCAGCCTTGATTTCCACTCGGGCAGTTCGCTTTCCGCGGGCAACGCTTCAGCTGTTGTTTTTCCCGTAGGACCAGGGAAGCTTCGGCAGCGTTACATCCCACGATGGACATTTTCGAGGAATCGACGAGTCGACTGCCTTCCGCTCCAATCAATTGACGTTTTTCAAAGATGTAGAGCGTCAAAGCACAGCTCAGCGAAGGAAATACACATAGACTCCTGCGAGCCCGCGGAAAGCGTAGTGTATTTCCGCAGCGGTCATCCATCCGTTATGTCGCAGTTCCTCTCTAATGTGAAGCTTATAAAGCAACAATGTATGTGAAAAGGGCAAAAAGTTATAAAGAACCTTCGTGATAATGCGGGGGTTCTTTGTTGTAATCTTCCCTCTTTCTTTAAAACGAGCGAACAATCCCTGTATGTTGTAATATGATAAGAATCGTATATACTTGTGGGAAAAGAAGCTTTTGAAGACAGGAGAGGAAAAACATGCTATCTTTTGAACATACATGGCCATATGAAAAAATGATGGATGATATTTATATACAGGAATGCCCTTTCTGCAAAGAAGAAAACGTTCTGACTCCCATGACTAAAAGGGAATTTAGCGAAGCTTCTGAAGGGATAAAGACAAGGCTGATCATGCCGTGCTGCCACGGAAAAATGACGATTCTAAACGCGGATAGCGATTATTTTTGGACGGAAGAACCCCTAAGAAAACAACAAAAGAGATAATGAGGGAAAGCAATGAAAAAAATTCATTTTACTAAAATGCATGGACTCGGTAACAACTATTTATATATCAATATGTTTGAAGAAAAGCTTGAGGAAGACCGTCTAAGTAACTATGCCGTAGAAATGTCAAACGTTCATACGGGCGTTGGGTCTGATGGAATCATCTTGATTTGCCCTTCTGAAAAAGCGCCTGTCAAAATGCGTATCTTTAACAACGATGGTTCTGAAGCCAAAAACTGTGGCAATGGCCTGAGATGTGTGGCAAAATATGCTTTTGAAAATGGACTCGTATCTGAAGAAAGTTTCAAAATCGAAACACTCGCCGGGATTGTTCAGGCGTCAGTGTTCCAAAATGATGGGATTGTGCATAGCGTGACCGTCGATATGGGAGAACCAGGGGTGTTGCGCAGAGACTTGCCTATGGCAGGAGAACAGGAAAGCAGGGTGGTGAACGAAGAGATTACCGTTCTTGGTAAAACTTATTCGTTTACCGCAGTATCAATGGGGAACCCGCATGGCGTATTCTTTGTAGATGATATTGGAACAGCACCGCTAAAAGAACTTGGTCCGGCGTTAAACAACGATGAAAGATTCCCTGAAGGATTGAACGTTGAATTTGTTGAAAAGGTAAGCAGACAGGAATTCCATTTTCGCGTGTGGGAAAGAGGAACCGGGATCACCCAGGCCTGTGGAACCGGTGCCTGTGCTGCGGTTGTTGCTGCTGCTTTAAATAATTTAGCTGACCGAAATGAAGAAGTAACAGTTCATCTAGCCGGTGGAGACCTGATTATAAATTGGACCAATGAAGGAAAAGTATTAATGACTGGGCCGGCAGAAGTAATTTGTAATGGTGTCTATTTTGTAAAATAAAAGGAAAAAATGGCGAAATGTGTTAAAAATCCAGATATTGTGTTTGTAAATAAAAGGATATTTCGGTAAAATAAAGGGTGATTCATTTAAAAAGGAGGGGGACATTATAAACGCCGTGCACAATGAGAAGATAGAACAGTATAACAAGGATATTGAACATTACCGCTTAAAGATGATGAGTGCGGCAAGTGACCTCGGAATGAATCATCCGCAAGTACTCGAGTACAGTCAAAAGCTTGATGAAATGCATAATTTAATATTAAAGTTAAAATACAATAGAAAAGTTACTGCTGATTGATGAAAGTTGCTTTTCTTGAGGAGAAATCCAAACCTCTGTATAATTTACAGTAAGGAATAATAGAACGGAGGGATGATATGATCAATTTATCTGAAGCTGCTGTTTCCCAGATCAAAGAGATGATGGCTGCAGAAGAAGGGGATAACCTTTATCTTCGAGTTGGCGTTAAGGGCGGAGGCTGTACCGGCCTTAGCTATGGAATGGGTTTTGACAGCGAAGTAAAGGAAGACGATAACACATTTGAAATCGAAGGTCTGAATGTTGTTATCGACAAGGAGAGCGCTCCGATCTTAGAAGGACTGAAAATTGACTATAAACAAAACATGATGGGCGGCGGGTTCACGCTCGATAACCCGAATGCCATAGCAAACTGCGGTTGCGGCGCATCGTTCCGTACTGCGACGAATACAGGAACTCCTGAGAATTGCTAAAGAGAATAAGGAAAAGATAGAAAACCATCCTGACATTAACTGTTAAGGTGGTTTTCTTTTGTTTTGTACTCGTTTTATACGTTAGTCTTTAGGGTAAAACAAGCAATAAAGAAGCAGTTTAGGGAGGAAGCTTTTAAAGAGAGGGAGGGGCCAATGAAAGCTTTAATTTTGCTAAATGCAATTTTGGGAGGGATTTTTGGAACGGCCGGCGGCCTTATCCAAATTGCACTTGAAGGCGGCGTAGAAAGGGCGGATATATCAGGATCTGGAGCCCTGGTGATTCTGATTTCTGTTTTATCTATTTATCTTGGCTACACTGCAAAGAAACATGCAGATCTATCAGGTTACGGACTCCTGGGAATTGCATTTATCGGGGTTTTATTTACTGGATTCCTGTATATCATTGCTTTTGCATTTCATACTGCAGCAGGAGGCCTTGCGTTAAGTTTGGCGAGAAAAGAATACTATCGCTAAATTACATACTAAATGAATAGATGGACATTGTTAAAAAGTGTAAAAATATAGATGAAGGAACTACGCCTCTGTCCTCCCTTAACGGCTTGCCTGTTGGCGAGTTTTTTTTTAGGTTCCCAGACAGACAGTACAATATTATATACCAATAAACTTAAAAATCAACTATTATTCAGAAAAATAAAAATATACTCAAAAATTTATAAAATGGGGTTGTTATCCCCGATGTTATTGCTTATGATGATTGTAATCGGTTTCATGAAATCGATTTCAAAATTGAAACTTCCAGAAGGGAGGGGCAATTAGTAACAAGAGAGGGTTGGTTGGCTATGACCACAATAGCTGATGTTGCAAAATATACGGGATTGTCTAGAGCAACTGTTTCCAGAGTCATCAACAATTATCCGCATGTGTCTGAGCAAAAACGGGAGCTTGTACGGCAAGCGATGATGGAGTTGGGTTACTATCCAAACTCTGCTGCACAAAGTCTGCGAAATCAGAAGACTGGGATTGTAGCTGTATTGGTTCCAAGACTAACAAATCCTTTTTTTACTTCAATCATTGAGGGGTTAGAAGTCATTGCAGAAAAGAATAATTTACAATTGCTGATCTGCCAGACGAAAGCGAGTAAACAAAAAGAGTTAAGTTTTTTGAAATTGTTGAAAACCAAGCAAGTAGATGGTTTGATCTTTACTGCTATTGAAAATGAATGGAGTAAGATCGAACCGTATGTGGATTGTGGACCAATTATATTGTGCAATGAATATCAGGATGACGCCACTGTACCTATGATTAAGCTCGATCAATACAATGGCAGCTATATGGGAACGAAGCACTTGATTGAAAGAGGATATAAGAAAATTGCATTTTGCGGCGGAGGTTCAGAAAGCGGCTTATCATTAGACCGCAAAAAGGGGTTCTTAGCTGCTCTTTCAGAAGCCGGAATAAAAGGCGAGGATAAATGGATGTTCCCATTCGTGTACAATATTGGTGATGGAAAGAAAGTAATGAAGGAAATCCTGGCAATGGATGACCGACCAACGGCAGTTTTTACTAGTAGTGATGAAGTGGCAGCTGGAATTATAAAAGAAGCAAAAGACAATAACCTGACTGTTCCGGAAGATATTGCTGTTATTGGATTTGATGATCAAGCGATAGCACAGATAATTGAACCAGAAATGACGACTATCTATCAACCGAGTGAAGAAATCGGCCGGGTAACAATGGAAGTAATGATTGAGTTATTAAACAATAAAGCACAATCTAAGATGAAAATGATTTATGAACTGCCTATTAATTTAGTTATCAGGAAATCAACCTAGGATTTAACCGGTTTACATTAAATGTAAGCGTTTGCAAAAGAATCCAGAGGAATTACTTGTTCTGGAAGGTTGTTCAAAAACATATTGAAATCGATTTCAAAAAACAAAGGGGGAAGTTTGACGTGAAAAGTCTGAAAAAAAGCAAGTTTCTGATTATTTTGATGGCGTTATTCCTTGTTCTTTCTGCTTGTAGTTCAAATAATGCTTCAACATCAAACAGCGATAGTGGCAAAAAGGATGAAGAAGCAAAAGACGATTCAAAAGAAGAAAAGGTGACAATTGTTTATGCCCGAGGAAAAGATGCAACAGGTGCAACAGATAAAATAGTAGAGGCGTTTGAAGCCAAACATCCGAACATCGATGTGGAATTCCGTGAAATGCCAACTGATACAGGTCAACAGCACGATGCATATGTAACAATGCTTAATGCGGAGTCATCCGAGATCGATGTAATGGATCTTGATGTTATCTGGCCAGCAGAATTTGCTCAGGCAAACTACCTCCTTCCACTGGACCGTTTTGTACAAAAGGATGGAATCAACATGGACGACTATAACCCTGGCCCAGTTACTGCAGCAACTTATAACGGTAAGCAGTGGGCGATGCCGAAGTTTATCGATGCTGGTATGCTTTTCTATCGCACTGATATCGTAAGTGAAGTGCCTAAAACATGGGATGACTTAATTGCTGAATCAAAAGAGTTAAAAGGAAAAGAAGGAACTCAGTTTGGTTATTTGATGCAAGCGAAACAGTATGAAGGGTTAGTATGTAATGCAGTAGAATTCGTAGCTTCATACGGCGGGGCGTTTATTGATGATAACGGAGAAGTTGTAATCAATAGCCCTGAAGCGATCAAAGGATTGAACAAGCTTGTTGAAGTTGTAAACTCTGACTTTGTCCCGGATAACGTTACAACGTTTACTGAAGTAGAATCTCATACTGCTTTTATTGAAGGGCAAGCACCGTTTATTCGTAACTGGCCATACCAATACTCTTTAGCTAATAATAAAGAGCAATCAAAAATCGTTGGAAATGTTGCTGTTGCTCCCCTTCCTGAAGGTGACGCTGGTTCTGCTGCAGCTCTAGGTGGATGGATGGCTGGAATTAACAAATATTCAGAGCATCCTCAAGAAGCATGGGAATTTTTGAAGTTTATGACTGGACCAGAAGGGCAAAAGCTTGACGCTATTCATGGTTCACATGCACCGACTATCCCTGCCCTTTTTGAAGATGAAGAAATCATCGCTAAAAATCCATTCTTTGGAGAAGAAGGCTTTGTAAATGCATTGAATGCTGCAGTGTCCCGTCCAGTAGCGCCTAACTATCCTGAAATTTCAGAGATTATCCAAATCAATGTTTCGAAAGCCATCGCGGGTCAACAAACTGTTGAAGAAGCAGTGGCCAACATGGAAACTGACATGAAAGCAAAGCTTCCAAAATAATAATGCAGGATTCATTAGCCTTCATCTGAAGGCTAATGATTTTTTCCCTCAGGAGAGGAGAATAACGGAAAATGAAAACAAACATTAATCCAAATAAACCGGTGAAAATTTCCGACAAGCCTAAGAAGAAAAGAACGGATTCTCTTGCGGGCTACCTATTAGTAGCTCCGGCATTAATTTTAATTTTTGCGATCGCCATTTGGCCTGTATTCCAGTCGTTTTACTTCAGTTTGTTCGATTTGCGTTTGAATGATCCTACAAAGTCAGAGGTGCATTTAAATTACCAGATTGACCTTGAAAGATATTTGCAAAACTATCCGTTTTTAATAGGTACTATCGATAGTGAGATCAACAAAGGCAACTCTGTTGATGAGTTAGAAAGCATCAAGGATAAGCTGCAAACCGTCGATTCCAGGTTGCAGGAAAATCCTGTTGCAGCTGAACGCTATGAATTAATAAATTCTAAGCTCGACAACTTTGAAAAGGTTGATGAGGACCTGAAAGTTATCGAAATTGAAAAGGACGTTGCTGAAACGTATTTAAGCAACGTGAAAGAAATAAAAAATGAAATTAGTGCGCTTACGAAAGATGGCGATCTTGAACAAGGAGACAAGATTCTAGGGCTATCAAAAGCGCTTGATGATACGATTGCAAAACCTAACTTTATAGGTTTTAAGCATTATAAAGATAACTTTACAGACAAGAGAATGTGGAGTGCATTATGGAACACAACAATGTTCACGGTAATTTCTGTTTTTGTGGAACTATTGCTCGGGCTTGCGATCGCACTGTTAATTAACAAAGCGTTTATAGGAAGAGGGCTTATCCGTGCCAGTATCCTGATTCCATGGGCAATTCCGACGGCAGTTTCTGCTTTAATGTGGAAGTTTCTATACGATGGACAGAATGGAGTAGTCGCAAAAATATTTGAAGAGGTTGGACTGGTAGATTCGATGTCTAATCTGCTGACGACGGACGCTGGTGCGATGTTCTCCGTTATCTTCGCGGATGTATGGAAAACGACACCCTATATGTCTTTGCTTTTACTTGCTGGCTTGCAAACGATTCCGGCATCACTTTACGAGGCTGCATCGATTGATGGGGCAAGCAAGTGGAAACAGTTTATTACGGTTACGCTCCCTCTCCTAAAATCCAGCATACTTGTGGCACTTTTATTCCGTACACTTGATGCGTTCCGGGTTTTTGATTTGATCTATGTATTAACCGGCGGAGGACCTGCGAATTCAACAGAAACAATTTCGATCTTAGCCTATAAAGTGATGTTCTCCCAGACCAACTTCGGGGAAGGCTCTGCACTTGCTGTCATTGTGTTTATCTGTGTAGCGATAATTTCGACGATATACATCAAGTTCCTTGGTTCAGATCTTCTAAATGACAGTTCATCAAAATAAGAAATCAATGAAAAAGGAGGCCTTCTCATGCAGAAAAAAGCTGGACCCTGGTTTTATGTATTTTTAGTAGGGTTCGTGTTTGTAGTGATGTTTCCGTTCCTCTGGATGTTAGCCAGCTCTATTAAACCGATGACAGAGCTTTTTGGAGGCAGGGCATTCACTCCGTATACAACGAATCCAACCTTTAAAAACTATGTTTCTGTTTTCTTTGATTATCCATTTTTGCGATATTTATGGAACAGTACAGTGATTGCGACTATCACAACGATCTACACAATTTTAGTCGCTTCGTTTGCTGCATATGCAATCGCAAGGCTGAATTTTAAAGGGAAAGCAATCATCCTGGGCATCGTACTATCTGTTTCGATGTTCCCGCAGATCGCAACGATTTCACCGATTTATATCATTCTTAAAAATCTTGGCTTAACGAATAGTTATTTAGGCTTAATCATTCCGTATACAACGATAACGTTGCCGCTTTCGATTTGGATTCTGGTTACTTTCTTTAGGAAAATTCCGTTTGATCTTGAAGAAGCGGCTAAGATTGATGGGGCTTCCTTAATGCAAACCTATTGGAAGGTTATACTCCCTCTAGCGGTACCAGGGATTTTTACAACAGCAATCCTTGTCTTCATTGCAGCCTGGAACGAATTCTTGTTTGCATTAACAATTAACACCTCAAATGCTTATAAAACGGTCCCGGTTGGTATCGCGCTTTTCCAGGGGCAATTTACGATTCCGTGGGGCGAAATATCAGCGGCCACCGTTGTCGTTACCGTACCATTAGTGATTATGGTTCTAATTTTCCAGCGCCGGATCGTATCAGGACTAACATCCGGATCAGTAAAAGAATAGTAGATAGGAGTCGATGTTATGATAAAGGTTACAATTTGGAACGAAAATCGCCATGAACAGAAGAGTCAAGAAGTCAGGGATGTCTATCCACAAGGAATTCATGGCGCAATTGCTTCCTTTCTCAAAGAGGAAGAGTTTCAAGTTAAAATAGCAACACTTGATGAAGAAGCAAATGGATTAACTGACGAGGTGCTGAACAACACGGATGTATTGCTATGGTGGGGGCATATCGCACATGAAGAAGTTAGCGATGAGATTGTTGATAAAGTACAACAGCGAGTGCTAGAAGGAATGGGACTTATCGTACTTCATTCGGGCCACTTTTCAAAGATTTTCAAAAAGTTGATGGGAACATCATGTGATTTAAAATGGCGTGAAGCTAATGAAAAAGAACGCCTCTGGATTGTAGATCCTGCCCATCCTATCGCAGAAGGTCTGGGGGAGTATATCGAAATCGAGAGGGAAGAAATGTATGGTGAGCACTTTGATATTCCGGCACCCGACGAACTGGTTATGGTGAGCTGGTTTGAGGGTGGAGAGGTTTTTCGAAGCGGTTGCACGTATCACAGAGGCAACGGGAAAATCTTTTATTTCCGCCCTGGACATGAAACATATCCAACCTATTATCATCAAGGTGTACAACAGGTTATTAAAAACGCAATAAACTGGGCAAAGCCTACTAATCTGCCAAGACCGATCTATGGGAATGCGAAACCGCTTGAAAAAATAAGCGTAAAAAATTAATCTACAGAAATGGGGAAATGCGATGAATAAAGTAAAAGTCGGAGTAATTGGCTGTGGCAGCATTGCGAAACATCGCCACCTTCCTGAATATGCAGCGAATGCACAGGTAGAAATAGTTGCGGTGTGTGACATTGTTCAGGCTCGAGCGGATGAAGCTGCACAAAAATATGGGTCAGAATCCTATTCAAGTTATGAAGAGTTACTGGCTAAAAGTGAAGTGGAGGCATTGAGTGTTTGTACGCCAAACTATCTTCATGCACCTATTTCAATCGCGGCGTTAAATGCAGGTAAGCATGTTCTATGTGAAAAACCGATGGCCACCTCAAAAGAAGAGGCAGAATCGATGATCAAAGCTGCAAAAGAAGCTGGGAAAAAGCTTATGATCGCACATAATCAAAGGTTTGTTCCTGCTCATAAAAAGGCGAAGGAACTGATTGAAAGCGGTGAGGTTGGGAAAATATACAGCTTTAGAACGGCGTTTGGACATCCCGGTCCTGAAGCCTGGAGTGCTGACGGAAAAGACAGCTGGTTTTTTCAAAAGGACAAGGCGTTTATTGGCGCGATGGGAGATCTCGGCGTCCATAAAACGGATTTGATCCGCTTCTTGCTTGGCGAAGATATAGTAGAAGTTGTAGGATTTGTGGAAACGAGTGCAAAACAAAACACAGATGTAGATGATAACGCAGTATGCATTTTAAAATCGGAGAGCGGTGTTATCGGAACCCTGGCGGCAAGCTGGTCTTATGTTTCAAAAGAGGATAACTCTACGATTATTTACGGAGAAAATGCGATACTTCGCCTTGAAGAAGACCCTGTTCATTCTTTGATTGTTCAATATAAGAACGGTGAAACGGTTAAGTATGAGCTTGGAGGGATTCAAACTAACGAATCAGGTGGCCAGACGAATACACAGGTAATCGATCATTTTATCGGATCAATTGTAAATAATACGGAACCGCCTGTTACAGGAGAAGAGGGAATGAAATCTCTTCAAGTTGTTTTAGCTGCTCTTGAATCAAATGAAAGTAAAAAAATCAGTCGTGTTTAATTAGAGGTGTTTAGATTATGGACAAGCTTCGTATGGGGATCATTGGTGCAGGCGGAATCGCCCAATCGCGCCATATTCCCGCATACCAACAGTTAAAAGACAGGGTTGAAATAACGGCTGTCAGTGATACGAACCAGGAAAAAGCCCAACAGGTAGCTGAATTAAACAACATAAAGCATGTCGTAGAAGATTACAAAGATATGTTTGAGCTTGTAGATGCGGTAACGATTTGCACACCGAACAAGTTCCATGCTGAGATCACCGTTGATGCCCTTAATGCAGGCGTGCATGTTCTGTGTGAAAAACCGATGGCCATGACGGTAGCTGAGTGTGAAGCGATGCTGGACGCATCGAAAAAATCAGGAAAGCTCTTATCTATCGCTTACCATTATCGGTTTATGAAAGAATCGCAGGCTGCAAAAAAAGTCATTTTGCAAGATGAGATAGGGATGCCTATTGTAGCAAGAGTTCAGGCGTTAAGGCGGAGAAAAGTACCCGGCTGGGGGGTCTTCACGAACAAAGAACTTCAAGGTGGAGGAAGCCTCATTGACTATGGCTGCCATTTTATCGACCTCGCCCTGTGGCTAATGGGAAACTTGAAGCCGATAGAAGTTACGGGTTCCGCTTACAACCATTTAAGTAAAAGCACCGAACAGGTTAATCAATGGGGGTCTTTTGAACCTTCTACCTTTGAAGTGGATGACCATGTTACTGCGTATATCAAGTTTGAAAACGGTGCTTCCATGCTTTTTGAAACATCATGGGCTGCTAATATAAAAGAGGACGTTGAATCCTTAAGTATTTCAGGGATGAACGGTGGATTGGATGTATTCCCTTTTCAGCTCAATCAAGCAAAACACGGCATGCTTCTTAATAGTAGTGCCGCATGGATACCTGGAGAGGAGAACCCGGGTTTGCCCCAGGCTGCCAATTTTGTGAACAGTTGTCTTGGGATAGAAGAACTGGTCGTGAAGCCGGAGCAAGCGATGGAAGTATCCAAAGTAATTGAAGCGATATACGAAAGCAGTAACACAGGTCAAAGCGTTCGGTTAGATTGAAATCACACGGAAGGAGCAGGCTAATGAAATTAGGAGTTTTCACAGTATTATTCTCAGAAAAGTCTTTTGAAGAAATGCTTGATTATGTAAAAGATTCCGGCCTTACAGCTGTAGAGATCGGAACAGGTAACTATCCTGGCAACGCTCATTGTGACCTTGATGCATTGTTGGAAAGTGAGGAAAAAAGGGAAGAATACATGGCTAAGGTTCAATCAAGGGGACTAATGATCAGTGCTTTCAGCTGTCACGGGAATCCGATTTCTCCGGATAGGGAGTTTGCTGCAACATCACACGATACTTTCGTTAAAACAGTAAAACTTGCTTCCCTAATGAATGTTCCTGTCGTTAATTGCTTCTCTGGAACTGCCGGAGACCATGAAGGAGCGAAGTACCCAAACTGGCCGGTAAGCCCGTGGCCAAATGAGTATGCTGAAGTGCTTAAGTGGCAATGGGAAGAAAAATTAATACCTTATTGGAAAGAATGGGGACAATTTGCAAAAGAACATAATGTGAAAATTGGTTTGGAGCTTCATGGAGGCTTTCTCGTTCACACGCCTTATACTATGCTAAAACTAAGGGAAGAAACCTGTGACGCAATTGGCGCTAACCTGGACCCAAGCCATCTATGGTGGCAGGGAATCGATCCGGTAGCAGCAATCAAAATTCTTGGAAAAGAAGATGCGATCCATCATTTTCACGCAAAGGATACCTATATTGACCAGGATAACGTTAACATGTATGGACTGACTGATATGCAGCCATACGGTAACCTTCAAACACGGGCATGGACATTCCGCTCAGTCGGATGTGGCCATGGAGCACAAGAATGGTCGGACATGATGAGTGCTTTAAGAACTTATGGGTATGACTATGTTGTCAGTATTGAGCATGAAGATCCTCTCATGTCTATAGAAGAAGGGTTCCAGCGTGCAGTGACAACGCTTCAAAGTGTATTGATCAACGAGCAGCCGGCCGAAATGTGGTGGGTATAGCTTAAAATAAATCAAATATCATAACCGTTCTCTGACGAATAAGAGAGCGGTTTTCGTTTGGAAATAAAAGGGTTTTTAGTCATATATTAAACATTCAAATGGCGATGTTATGGATGATACAATTGGATTACAGTAGACAAAAGGGGAGATAATTTCAATGTATCAACTAAGCATCCAGAATGATGCCGGTGAACAGGTTAAAAGCGAGTCATTTGAAATTCAGTATGACGCTAAAGTAGGCTTTAAAAGATCTGTGATGGCTTTTTCTAGAAAATCAGGAAGATTTGAAATCGTGCTCGAGTCACCTGAAGGGAAAAAACTGTATTCTCAAAAAGCAGGCCTCGACTGGTAAAATACATACTGCGCAAGTCCTTTAGCATTTTTGTTAAGGGGCTTTTTTTCTTTTCTCTTAAAAGAAGTGGATGTTTGAGCATCAACGGCTAACGGGAAATGCATAAGTAAACGAAAAAAAAGGAGTGAGCACATGCTTAATTATATTCTGGCAGTCTTGTTGCCGCCGCTTGCTGTTGCCATGACTGGAAAAACAGGGCAAACGCTCATTAACATCGTATTAACCATTATAGGATGGTTCCCTGGTGCCATTCACGCGGCTTACATGGTTCATAAGAGCAGAAAAGAAGCTACCGTATAATTTATCAATTCATAGAGAAAAGCTGTCGGTTTCAATTGCCGACAGCTTTTTTGGTAAAAGAATGTTGTTCCGTTATAAGCCAGTGGTGCCGTTAAATTAAGAAATATTTTCAAGTGTTTCAAGTTCTAATTAAAACTTGAAACACCCTATTTTAAAAAACATTTTTCAGAACGTTCTTCCAATCTGGCTTAGGTGTGTTTTTAAAACCTTGATACAAAGCGAAAATTAATCCTGCACTCATGATCAGAACAAACAGGATCATATCCATTGGAATACATCCTTTCTTTCAACATTGTTTAACCGAAAAGGCTTGTGCTGTGCATCGGCTGGACTCTGGCTTTTGGATCAAGAAATGCTTTTGCATTATTGACTGCAGTAGGTGCTTCGCCAAATCCAACGGCAATGAGTTTTGTTTTTCCTTCATAAGTGGCAACGTCTCCAACAGCATAGATTCCTGGGATATTCGTTTCCATCTTAGAATTGACAACGATGGAGTTTTTCTGGATGTTTAATCCCCATTCTTTAATTGGGCCAAGTGAAGAGACAAAGCCATAATTAACGATCAAAGCATCGATATCGAGTGTTTCCTTGTTGTCTTCTTCTTTAACTTTCTCAAGAACTATTTGACGGATTTTCTCGCCGTCTCCAATTAATTCAGTAGGATTAAACGGAGTTTTGATCTCAACCTTTGAATTCATTAATTGCTCCACACTGTGTTCATGGGCGCGGAACTTATCTCTTCTATGAACAAGTGTTACTTTATTGGCGATCGGTTCCAACATGTTTGCCCAGTCTACTGCTGAGTCCCCACCACCGCAGATAAGTACATTTTGCCCTGAAAACTTGTTAAGGTCATCGATAAAGTAGTGCAAATTCTTTCCTTCGTATTCCTCTGCCTTTTCAACATTAAGGCGACGGGGTTGAAATGCACCGACACCAGCAGTGATGATTACTGTTTTAGAATAATGCTTTTCACCAGTATCAGATGTTAAAACAAATGTTTTATCTTCCTGTTTTTCAACCTTATCTACCGATTGCTCAAGAACAACGGTTGGATGGAATTGAAACGCCTGTTCTTTTAGATTATCAACTAACTCCTGTGCACGGACTTTGGGAAACCCGGCCACGTCATATATGTACTTTTCAGGATATAATGCGGAAAGCTGCCCGCCAAGCTGTGGCATACTCTCAATTATTTTAACTTTCATTTGTCGCATACCGCCATAAAAAGCAGTGAACAAACCAGCAGGGCCACCGCCTATAATGGTAATATCATAAAGTTCATTTTGTTCAGCCATATTAAAATCCTCCCAGTAGAATTTATTACCCCATCAACTAATTATAATATTATAAAAATTAGAATAAAAGGCTAATCGACCAACTGTCCTTGAAATATTTATTATAAGGGTTGAAAAAGTAAAAGAAAAAGAATAAGATTGGAATTGGGCATTATTTTGAAGATTTTATGACATATTTTTCTGCAATGTTTGACATTATTTTTATTTTTTTACTCTACTACGTGAAATACTTAACAATGTTTTTATTTGGCATATTGAGGAATAATACTCGTAGCCATAAAACATTCAAAAAGTAATGTTCCCTTTTTCGGAACCATTAACACGGTTAAGTCAAAAAAACAGTAAAAGGTGGATGTGATATAAGTGAGTAGGCCAAAAATTGCTATTCTAGGAGCCGGTTATGGCGGAATTATGACAGCGGTCCGTTTACAAAAAGAAATGGGCGCAAATGAAGCAGAAGTAACACTCGTAAACAAACATAATTACCACTACCAGACAACATGGTTACATGAACCAGCAGCAGGAACAATGCATCATGACAAAACAAGAATCATGATCGATGAGGTAATCGACAACAACAAAATCAACTTTGTGCAGGATACAGTTGTAGAAATTAAGCCTGAGGAAAAGCGTGTAATCCTTGAAAACGGCGAATTGACATATGACTATCTTGTTATCGGGCTTGGTTTTGAGCCAGCTACATTCGGAATCAAAGGACTTAAGGAGAATGCGTTCAGCATCCGCAGTGTAAACTCTGTCCGTAAAATCAAAGAGCATATCGAATACCAATTTGCAAGCTACAACAACGAGCCGGAAGAGCGTAACGACCTGATCACGATCATCGTTGGCGGTGCCGGATTTACCGGAATCGAATTCGTTGGCGAACTAGCTGAACGTGTTCCTGAGCTATGCGAAGAGTTCGATATCGATCGCAGTAAAGTTCGCATCATCAATATCGAAGCTTCTCCAACATTGCTTCCAGGGTTCGATGAAGAGCTTGTTGAGTACGCTCAAAACCTTTTAGAAAGAAAAGGCGTCGAATTCAAAACAAGCACCATGATCAAAGAAGTAACAGAAGATGGCGTTATCATTGGTGAAGGAGAAGAAATCAAAGCTGCAACTGTTGTCTGGACAGGTGGAGTTCAGGGTAACTCTATCGTCGCGAATTCTGGTTTTGAAACGAACAGAGGCCGTGTTCCTGTACGTGACGACCAGCGTACTCCTGACTATGACAATGTTTTTGTTGTAGGAGATTGTGCTCTTCTTATCAATAAAGAGATCGATCGTCCGTACCCACCGACAGCGCAAATCGCGATTCAGGCAGCACATGTTGTTTCAAAGAACGTTTTAGCTATGATCCGCGGCAAAGAGCTCGAAAGCTTTACACCTGATATTAAAGGTACTGTCGCTTCCCTTGGAAGAGGAGAAGCAATCGGTAAAGTATATAATAAGAAATTATATGGAGCTACAGCTTCTGCTATGAAGAAGATTATCGATAACCGTTACCTGTTAATGCTTGGTGGACCAGGGCTTGTTTGGAAAAAAGGTAAGTTAAAATTATTTTAAGAATATTTTTCAAGGCAAAGGCTTTTTAGTCTTTGCCTTTTTTAGTTTTTCGCTCAACTTTCTTTAAGAAAGGCTCTTAGCGGATATTCTCTTTCGTTCGGCGTTGTTTCTTATCTCCATGCGGTTCAGTCCAATCCATACGTCTCTTGGCGTTCACCTCCACCTTTCAAAACTGCGGGATCTTCAGCTGTTGCTTTTCCCGCTGGAGTCGACTGCCCTCTGCTCCAATCAACTGAAGTGTTTCCTAGTTAATCCTTGAATGAAAACTACAAAGCAAATCTTAGCGAAGGAAATACACGTAGACTCCTGCGGGACAGCGAAGACGTTGAGACCCCGCAAGGAGCGTTTTGTGCGAGTGAGGAGGCTCAGCGCGAGCCCGCGGAAAGCGTAGTGTATTTCCGCAGCGGTCATCCATCCGTTATGTCGCAGTATATCTCTAATGTGCAAAAAACACACACCGTTTTAGACTAAAGAAAAAGAAATCCCTCCAAATAACAATTATTTAAAAAATATGTCGTTTTAAAGCAGGAAAACAGACGAATTATCAGAATAATAATTAAATAAACATCGTTTGGAGGGATACCTATTGGAAGATATGTTATCAAGTATCAGTAGTTTTGTATGGGGTTGGCCATTGCTGATCCTTTTAGTAGGAACAGGGGTTTACTTAACAATTCGCCTTGGTTTTTTGCAGCTAAGATTGCTGCCGTATTCCTTAAAGCTTGCGTTTACTAAAAACCAGGATAAGAAGTCAGAAGGGGATATATCCCACTTCCAGGCACTTATGACAGCGCTGGCTGCAACGATTGGAACAGGTAATATCGCCGGTGTTGCAACAGCAGTTGTTGCCGGTGGGCCGGGTGCGGTATTCTGGATGTGGCTGACAGCACTGTTTGGAATGGCTACTAAATACGCAGAAGCGATCCTGGCAGTAAAATACCGTGAAAAAAATGATTACGGTGAAATGTCAGGCGGACCGATGTACTACCTTGAAAAAGGTCTAAAGCAAAAATGGCTGGGTGTGCTGTTTGCCTTCTTTGGAGCGTTTGCTGCTTTTGGGATCGGAAACATGGTTCAGTCTAATTCCGTTGCACAGGCGGTTGACCAGACGTTCAATATTTCTCCATGGATCACAGGACTGGTTTTAACTATTTTTACTGGATTGGTTATTCTTGGGGGAATCAAGAGTATCGGAAGAGTAACGGCTTTCTTTGTTCCGGTCATGGCTGTCTTTTATGTTCTTGGCGGACTTATTATGATTATTATGAACTTCGAGCTTGTACCTGATGCTGTTGGATTAATTTTAAGCGATGCGTTCACAGGTGAAGCAGTTGCCGGTGGTGCTCTGGGTGCCGTTATCAGGTACGGGGTAGCAAGAGGTGTGTTCTCCAATGAAGCTGGTCTGGGTTCAGCCCCGATTGCTGCAGCAGCTGCAAAGACAGACTATCCTGCGCGTCAGGCTCTTGTATCGATGACCCAGGTATTTATCGATACAATAATCGTTTGTTCTATCACTGGTATTTCTATTGTTATGGGTGGATTATACAAAGGAAACGATATTAACAGCGCTGCGCTGACTTCAGAAACATTTGAGAAGTTTTTAGGCGGAACAGGCTCTTTGATTGTAACAATTGGACTGATATTATTTGCTTATTCTACAGTTCTTGGTTGGTCCTACTATGGGGAGAAATGTTTCTCTTATCTTTTCGGGGAAAAAACGA
This sequence comes from Exobacillus caeni, assembly GCF_005747095.1. Lineage (GTDB taxonomy): Bacteria > Bacillota > Bacilli > Bacillales > Guptibacillaceae > Exobacillus > Exobacillus caeni. Next base: position 128,864 of record NZ_SWLG01000001.1, read on the forward strand.
TTTTCATTTACAGGGCAATTTTCGTCCTTGCAGTTTTCGTTGGAACAACATTGAAAATTACCGTTGTATGGCAGCTTGCTGACATCTTCAACGGTTTGATGGCAGTTCCTAACTTGATCGGATTGCTTGGCCTTGCCGGGGTCGTAGTTGCCGAGACAAAACGGTTCATGGAAACGAAACGGAACGAAGAAGAACAGGCCAGAAACCAATCTATATCTTGATAAATTTGATATAATAAGAAATCGAATATGGAAAGGAAAGCCGCCTCTTATAGGCGGCTTTTGATTCGTAAGCAGCAGGAGGGGAGTTAGTTGAAACGGAAAATAGAAAAAAGAGGGAAAGTATGGCTCGCTGCAGCAGGTATGGTTCATAAGGAAAATAAATGGCTGGTTGTAAAAAAGAAATACGGAGGATTAAAAGACCTGTGGTCATTTCCAGCAGGGTTCGTTGATCCAGGTGAAACCGTTGATGAAGCAGCACTCCGTGAAGTGAAAGAAGAGACGGGCGTCCAAGCAGCCATAACCGGTATTGCAGGATTGCGCACAGGGGTCATTAACGACCTTGTAAGCGACAATATGATCGTTTTTTATATGGAGCATACATCAGGGGTCTTAAAGCCTGCTGAAGCAGAAATAATCGAAGTTGCTTATATGACGAAGGAAGAACTGGTAAACGATCCCAAAACTTCATCGATGATTCATTTTTTCTTTTCGCCTAAGGTTGAAAAAGGGCTAACGATTACGGAAACTGATCCTGGCCGCCACTTTGGCTATACTAGTTACAAGCTTTTTGATAATCGCTGAAAATGTCTGAATAATCATAAAAATTAAAGCAAACTTTCATTGTATTCGCTTACATCGGCCGATGTGACCTTTTTTAAGGCTTTCCTTTTTTCTGTCAACTTGGTATATTATCAGAAAATTAAGAAAAGGGAGTGGATACCATGAACAAACATCGCGGGGCTGTAAAGCCTAACGACTGCCCTTATTGTAACGGTAAAGGATATTTCCAACTATTACTAGGCGGGTCAGAAACTTGCGAAAGCTGTGAAGGAAGCGGCTCAAAATCGGAATAATGCTTTCCGGGTATACCTGAAAAAGGTATACCCTTTTTTAATTCGAGCGGAGAGTGGCGATCCAGTTATTTGAACAAAATGAGAACTTTTTAATATTTGCTCGTTCCCTTATTTTGAGCCGATTGACGAAAATAGGACAATCCAGTAAACTAACATTGATATGGGGGTGAGCAAATGGCCATACCACAATTGATTATCTCAATGATGCTATTTATTGTTCTCTTTTTTGGTATCGGATTTTTGTTGAATATGCTGTTGCGCGCAACATGGATCATGGCGATATTTTATCCAATTATTGTTGTAATGATTATAGATAAAGTGAAATTTTATAAGTATTTTACAGATGCGGGTTCTTCGTTCAGTTCGCTTGGACATGATATTTCGTCTCTAGCTATGGCTGATACGTTGATTCTCCTCTCCGGATTGCTCGGGGCAATATTGTCTGGTGTCGCGATCAGGATGCTTAGAGTTCGCGGTTATCAAATGTTTTAGTTACTGAAAAGGCTTTCTAGTGAAAGTCTTTTTTTTATTTAAGGTATCAATCGGAATTGCAGAACTATTTTTTGGAGTTTCAGCAAGTCATGGAGTTTTTTTCTCAAGTATCTATTTCTCTTCTCTAACTGGTCAAACTTTCCATTTGATTTTTGAATATTTGGTTTTCTTATTGGGAAGGAATAGACTTGAGAGGAGTGGAAAATTTGCAGATCATCAAATCATCTTTTCGCAGGCTGATGATGGCGGTGTTATTTTTTGCAGCGTTGTTTGCGACGTATGAAACGATTTCCGGAGTCTCAGCGTCAGACCTGTCAAAATGGATGTATAACGATCAACCACTATATAAACATTTACTGGATGCCAGAGATAATGTTTTTAAAAAAACAAGCCTCATGTTCAAGTCGCTTCCTAAGGTAGACAACAGGGAGGCAGTACTTTCATCGACAACCGAAAAACAGGGATTAACACTGCATGAATCAAGAGACTGGAGCCAGTTTCCGGTACATACCGTGGTGGCGACCGGTTACACTGCCGGAGTTGAATCGACCGGAAAAGACGAAGGCCATCCTGCCTATGGCATTACCTATTCAGGCGTTAAAGTAAAACGAGATTTATATTCAACAATTGCAGCAGACACATCGATCTTTCCTATTGGTACTATCCTTTATATACCTGATTATGGCTATGGTGTTGTCGCTGATACCGGCTCTGCCATCACTGGAAATAAGATTGACCTTTATTTTGAAACGGTTAAAGATGTTTATGCCAATTGGGGCAAGAAAAAAATCAATGTGTATGTTATAGAAAAAGGAAACGGAAGCCTTACTGAAAATCGATTGAAAGCACTAAATGAAGAAAAATCAATGCAAGTTTTTCGCCAGCAGCTTTTTGATGAAAAGAAATAAGGCAAGAGACTGATCACTTTAAAAAATGTGGTCAGTCTCTTGCCGTTAGTAATGCATCCTGATCTTGGCTATAAGCAGGATAATGCTGCGGGTGAATAATAGCTGCCAGCTTTTGCAGGCCTGTAAGCAGTCGGGGAGAAGGACGGCAATAAAGCGGTTCTTCTAAAACATGAATGGGACATTTCTTTTCTTCATAGAGTGTATCCCATCCTTCACGCTTTTTAACGAGTGCAGGTTTTACTTTGTCCTGCTTAACGCCAACCCATGCAAGGCAAATATGGTCCGGTTTCCGATTTACAACATCCTGCCAGTCTGTTTGCACGCTCGCCAGCTCTACATCATCATAGAGGTTAGTTGCTCCTGCTAATTCACTGATTTTTGTCAACCAGTTAATTTTACCGGGGGTGAAAACGGGTTTAGGCCACCACTCCCAATAAAGAGATGGTTTTTTTGTAATGTTCTTGGAGATTTCTTTGTAGCCATCGATTAATTTATTGTATTTTTGAACAATGCTAGTTGCCTCGGCCACTTTTCCAGTAAGCCTTCCGAGGGTCATAAGGTCCTCAGCAATTTCTTCAAGAGAATTTGGGTTAAACACGACATGGGGAATAGAGCGATCTTTTAATGCATCCACATTTTTTTCCATCCCAGGAACACTTAGAGAAGCAAGAACAAGGTCTGGCTTTAAAGCTTCTACTTTATCCATATCGATCGAAAGGTCTGGTCCCAATTTTGGCAACGATAATACTGCTTCAGGCCAGTCAGAGTAATCATCAACTCCAACCAGGTTTTCTGTCAGCCCCAGGTAAGCACATAGTTCGGTATTGCTCGGGCATATAGATACAATCCTCATTCAATCATCCTAACGTTTTTTAAAATAAGGTTTACAACTCGAGTAAATAGTAAAGGAGAAGCGTGGCGATGATTCCTAATAGTCCACCTACGAAAACTTCTATCGGCTTGTGGCCAAGGAGCTCTTTTAACTCATCCTGTTTTTGGCGTCCGTGTTTATGCTGCCACGATTTTGCTTCTTCCAAGAATCTATTGAAGTCCGTCATTAAGCGATTAAGGACTATAGCCTGTTCTCCAGTTTGCCTTCGTACGCCTGTTGAATCGAACATTACGATAATACTGAACATGGCGGCTACTGCAAAAACAGGAGAACCAAGACCTGCTTCTAGAGCTACACCCGTTGCGAGCGACGTAACCGCAGCTGAGTGTGAACTTGGCATACCTCCAGTGGAAGTCAGCAGTGACCAGTCTATTTTTTTTGTTGCAATAAAAGTAATCGGCACTTTTAAGAACTGGGCAAAAAAGACACCGAAAAGTGAAGCCCACAATGGAAAATTGGTTAGTAGGTCCATATAATGATAGAACTTCCTTTCTGCTCAAAAGTTGGTATTAGTCCTTACCCCGTGAAGACTGGATTCAATCACAGCGTGCTATGATAGAGAGGGAAGGGGGATTGTTGTGTATAATCAATGCTATCCATTGGAGTATTATGACTTTTTTATTAAGTTTAATGAAGGAGATTACTACTCCTGCCATGACTTGCTTGAGGAAATCTGGATGACTGACAAAAGCAATCTTTATGTAAAAGGGCTTCTTCATCTATGTGTGGCACTTTATCATTACAGCTATGGGAATGTGGCAGGTACGAGAACAATGTTAGTAACTGCTGAAAAGTACCTTTATCCGTACAAGCCGTTCTACTGGGGAGTAGATCTCGATGCTGTGATGAAATATATCCATAACTGTCAGTCTATTATACCACAGGACATAGATCGTATCCCCTTTTCTAAGCGCTCATCGCTTCCGCCCCTCCCCGAGTTAGTTTTATATCTAAAAGAATAATATTTAGGGACTCGTAACAGTTCTGATAATTCGGTATACTAATAATATAATGAAAAAGGGGTGTCCACATGTTTAACGTAAGTAAAAAAGTCGAACTTAGTGCTTCTTCTCAGGCACTTGTTATCGGTTTATTCGAGGGAAATAAGTTAGATGGCATTCAGAAAGAAGTCGATGATGCGTTGGAAGGCCAGCTAACACTATTGCTAGAAGAGGGAGATGTTTCTGGAAGTTTTAAAAAAGTCTCTAAGCTATACAGCATGGGGAAAACCGGAGTGAAACGTTTCTACTTTATCGGGCTCGGTAAACAAGAGAATTTTACATATCGCAAAGCGTTAAGCGCTTTTGGAAAAGCTGTTAAATCATTAAACGGTGATAAGCTGGATGAAGCTTCTTTCGCCCTTGATACATTTTCAAGCCATCATCTGCACGGGCAATCCCTTGCACAGTCGCTTGGGGAAGCTGTCATTATGGCAGGATATCGCTTTGAAGACTATAAGAAAAGAAAGGAAGCGTTACATAAAGGCCTTTCATCTGTTACGGTTTACACGGAAGAAGACGAAACTGACTGTAAAGCCGCTCTTAAAACAGGGGAGGCTTATGGCCATGGCACAAACAGGGCACGTACGCTTGTTAATATGCCAGGAAACAAACTAACCCCGACCAATCTAGCGCAACAAGCAGCAGATATTGCTAAAGAATACGATATGGACATAGAGATTCTCGAGAAAGAAGATATGGAACGGCTTGGAATGGGTGCGCTGCTTGCAGTAAACCAGGGGTCAGACCAACCGCCTAAAATGATCGTCATGAAGTATCAGGGGCGGGAAAAATGGGATAATGTATTAAGTTTTGTCGGTAAAGGGCTTACTTTCGACGCGGGTGGTATCTCCCTGAAACCTGCGAAAGGCATGGAAGCAATGAAGTCTGATATGGGAGGATCTGCTGCGGTGCTTGGAGCAATGGAAGCGATCGCCAGAACAAAGCCGAAGGTAAATGTTCTTGCAGTTATTCCATCCACTGAAAACTTGATCAACGGTTCTGCGATGAAGCCGGGAGATGTGATCACGTCTTTAAGCGGCAAAACAATCGAAGTGAACAATACAGATGCAGAAGGGAGACTGATTCTTGCTGACGGAATCACTTATGCTAAGCAGCTTGGGGCGGATTACCTCGTAGATCTCGCAACACTAACAGGAGCTGTACTCGTAGCACTCGGCCAAACGACAACAGGAGCTGTTTCGAATAACGATGAATTTTATGCGAAACTAGAAACAGCTTCTGAAAAATCCGGTGAATACGTGTGGCGTTTCCCGCATCATCAGGAGTACAAAGACATGGTGCGCACAAGCGATGTAGCAGATCTGAACAACGCGCCAGGGCGAAATGCAGGAAGCATTACAGCAGGCTTATTCCTCGGGGAGTTTGCAGGTGACACGCCATGGATACACCTTGATATTGCAGGAACTGCTTTCTTGCAAAAGGAAACCGAAGTAGGGCCTAAAGGCGGTACTGGAGTAATGGTCCGTACACTCGCTAATCTGGCATCTAACTTTAAGGCATAAAAGAAGAATAAATAGACTGACTCTCACAGGGCCCTCTCGCTTACTAAAGGTATGCGGAAAAAGTGTCCTTTGGGGTCAGTCTTTTTTATTTAAAGTAGAATCTGGCAATTTTACTTTTTTTATTGACACTCTTCATTTTATCGTGTTAACTTATTATTTGTTTAATAAACTAAAGGATATAGAGAAGGGTTGTTTCAAATGAATGCAGTGGTACTAGCTGTTCTTATAATGCTAGTTTTAAGTCTATTTCGAATACATGTTGTCGTTGCCCTCATTTTAGGTGCACTTGCAGGTGGGCTTGCCGGGGGCCTTGGGTTATCAAATACAATCGAAGTGTTCACTGGGGGTCTTGGAGGAAGTGCAGAAGTAGCGCTTAGCTATGCCTTGCTGGGAAGTTTTGCAGTAGGCATTTCCAGAACAGGGCTTCCGGAATTGCTAGTTAACTATGCTCTTAAACTAGTAAAAAAAGAAGAAGATGGAAACCGGAAAGCACTAACTAAAGTGTTGATCTTATTCCTTATTTTAATCATTTCATGTTTTTCACAAAACGTTATTCCGGTCCATATCGCTTTTATCCCGATTTTAATTCCGCCGTTATTACACGTTTTAAATGAGTTGAAGGTGGACCGCCGTGCAGTGGCTTCCGTTATTACATTTGGATTAACGGCTCCTTATATCTTGCTGCCGGCTGGTTTTGGGCAAATCTTCCATGATATCTTACAAACGAACATGGCGGAGAGCGGATTAACTGTTGATGCGTCAATTATTCCCTCCGCAATGCTTTTGCCGACTGCAGGACTTGTGGTAGGTCTGTTGATCGCAGTATTTTTCAGTTACCGAAAAGGAAGAAACTATCGAGAAATCAAGCTTTCTGAAAAAAAAGAAGTGGAAGGTCCGGGGTATACAGGGCCATCTATTTTCTTCGCAGTTCTTTCTATCCTGGCAACGCTGACGGTGCAACTTCAGACTGAATCAATGATTTTTGGGGCGTTAGCTGGAATCATCGTTCTCTATTTAAGCAGATCGATGAAAATCCAGGAATCTGAAGTTCTATTGACAGAAGGAATGAAAATGATGGCTTTCATTGGGTTTGTAATGCTTGCTGCAAGCGGGTTTGCTGAAGTGATGCGAGAGACTGGAGATGTGGAAGCACTTGTAGAACAAGCATCTGGCATGATCGGGGGAAGCAAAGCGCTGGCTGCAGCACTGATGCTTGTCGTAGGACTGTTGATCACGATGGGAATCGGTTCATCATTTTCCACGATTCCAATAATCGCGACGATTTTTGTTCCACTTGCCATTGAAGTAGGCTTTAGTCCACTCGCTACGGTTGCACTTGTAGGAACGGCCGCTGCGCTGGGGGATGCTGGTTCACCAGCATCAGACAGTACACTTGGACCTACAGCGGGATTGAACGTCGACGGACAACATAATCATATCTGGGATACTGTTGTACCAACCTTTATTCATTATAACCTGCCGCTTATGGCGTTTGGTTGGATAGCAGCAATGTTTTTATAACCGGCAGAAGACAGGGGTGAGGCCCTGTCTTTTTTCCGTTTAATTTACTATTATTGGATTAGAGAATGATAAAAAGGATGAGAATCTATGACGAAAACGAAAAAACATTGGTATGGTATTTTCGGATCTCTGGCACTGTTTGCTTTTGGTCTTTATCGGGTGTTCGTAATGGGAAGAGAGCTGGAGACAGTTCCGTATGTGATTGCATTTATTTTTGCGATTACAGGATTCATAGGCGCACTAGTTAACGGCTTGCTGTTATTTAAGCATATCAGCAGGGAACACACACAATAAACTGTTTCATTTACTTACGAGGCAGAAGGGAGATCAATCCATGTTCTTTGGTCGAAAAAGAGAGGTTGTTGCAGGAAGAGTCCCTCCCAACCAAAGGGTAACAACCGGTTGGCCTGTTTTGCATACAGGCGGCATTCCTGCTTACACTAAGGATCTGTCTAACTGGGATTTAAGAATATACGGACAGGTTGAGGAGGAAATGTATCTTTCTTTTGAAGAGTTGCTAAACCTTCCACAGTACATAGCCGGTAATGATATTCATTGTGTAACAGGCTGGTCTAAGCTGGATAATGAATGGAAAGGAATTCAAACATTACAGATAGCAAAACTGGCAGGCGTTAAACCGGAAGCACAGTTCGTTATCCTGCATGCGGAAGAAGGGTGGTCAACCAACCTCCCGCTCGCAGACTTTTTGCGTGACACAAGCCTTCTAGCTCATTCCCATAACGGAGATTGGCTGACTCCTGAGCATGGTTACCCGCTCAGGGCAGTCATTCCTCATCTTTATTTCTGGAAAAGCGCAAAATGGGTACGTGCGATTGAATTTACAGTCCAAAACAAGCCTGGCTTCTGGGAACGTAATGGTTATCATATGTATGGTCGTCCATGGAAAGAAGAGCGGTTTAGTTGGGATTAGTTTACAGTTAAAATGACAGTAAACCACAAAATCGGGGGGATTCTATTGAATATCATCGTTCGTTCAGAAACTATCGATGACTATCATCAAATTGCTCAAATCCATGCGATGGCCTTTTCTAACAGCAGTGGAATGGAGGAGGCGGCTTTAGTTTCTTTGCACCGAAATAGACGGCAGCATGATCCGGACTTATCACTTGTTGCAGTGCATGAAAATCAGATTATTGGACATGTTCTGTTTCATCCTCGAAAAGTAATGGTTGGAGGCCATGGACACAAAGCGGTTATCCTTGCTCCGATTGCAGTTCAACCAGAATATCAAAACAGCGGAATAGGAAGAAAGTTAATAGAAGAGGGCCTAGAAAGAGCTGAAATGAAAGGGTATGCCTTTTCAATCCTGCTTGGACATCCATCGTATTATCCGAGATTCGGCTATCAAACCAACATGTTCGGAATTTGCGGAATCAAGATAATGCTTAATGAATCTAAAGAGGCAGCCAACATTGTTGAAAGAAAGGCGACCTGCAATGATCTGGGGAAATTATCAGATCTCTGGGATCAGTGGTTTGATGATGTTGACCTTGCAATGTACCCGGGGGATGATCTTACTGACTGGCTAAGCCCGGACAAGAAAATCAACTGTTCTGTATTTGAAATTAACAATAAGTTTGCAGGCTATGTTCGATATGAGAAAGACCAGCCAGAAAACGTTAAGATGTTCTTAGCGACGGACAAACATGCGGCGCAGGAAATTCTCAAAACGCTTAGCATGCAGATCGATAATCAAAACGCTATCTTCTTACCGGTTCATCCTGAGTCAAACAAGACAATCGAAGTCTTTCAAAATGAAGGGCAGACTGATTGTAAAACATGGGAAGCAGCCATGATTCGGGTATTGGATAAAGAAAACAAACAAATAGCGGACTATTGCAACGAAGTTAAAAACCATCAGCGCTTACCGGGACTTTTGTCCTGGCCAGTCGAGTTCGATGTATGTTGAGGCCAGCAGTTAAGGTGGCCTTTTTTTGCTGCATAGGAACGCAGGACTTTTTTGTTAGATGAGAATGCTCGACATCTTTGCAACGATTATAAAAGAATAGTATTTAAATTGTGTTAAAGAATAGGAATAGGACATTCGAGGGAGTTTTAAATCTTGCCGTTTTTATTTTACCTCCAGGGGTATGGTGTTATTAGAAGGAAAAAAGGAGGTTATAAGATGGCGTTGACTCCACTAACAGCTGGAGAACTGGCAAAGAAGATTGTTGATCGAGAAGATTTGTTTTTGCTGGATGTTAGACCTGAAGAAGCATTTAATGACTGGTCGATAGAAGGCCATAATGTCGAAAAGATGAATATTCCTCTTTCAGATCTTGAAAAAGATGTAGAAAATGTGAAGGAAGAACTTCCGAAAAATAAGAACGTTTATGTGGTTTGTGCAAAAGGAATTTCCGCTCAAAAAGCTGTAGATTCTCTAAAAAAGGCAGGAGTAGAGAACGTGACATATCTCGAAGGAGGTATGACAGCCTGGAGTGAACATCTTGAGCCTGTTAAAATCGGGGAAACCGATAATGGAGCTACCATCTACCAATTCGTCCGCCTGGGGAAAGGATGCCTGTCTTATTTCATTATGGCAGAGGAAGAAGCGGCAGTCGTCGATGCAAACCGAATGATCGATGTTTATAAAAATTTTGCAACCAGGAATAATGTTCAGATTAAAGCTGTCATTGACACGCATTTACATGCAGATCATATTTCCGGGGGCAAGAAGCTGGCAGACCAGGAAGGTGCACAATACTGGATTCCTCCGAAAGATGCTGAAGAAGTGACATACGATTTTCAGCCGCTGGAAGACGGAAAAGACATCTGTTTAGGGAAAGGCGAGCAGGTGAAAATCCATCCGATTTATTCTCCAGGACATACAATCGGCAGCACTTCTCTCATTGTGGATGGAAGCTATTTATTAACCGGTGATATCCTGTTTGTTGATTCGATCGGCAGACCGGACCTCGCAGGAAAAGCGGAAGACTGGGTAAGCGATTTAAGAGCAACATTATATGACCGTTATCGTGAACTTCCTGATGATTTACTCGTACTGCCTGCTCATTTTGGACAAATCGATGAATTGAATAAGGATGGAAGTGTTGCTGCAAAGCTGAATATCCTTTACAAAGAAAATGAAGGTCTACAGGTTGAAAGCAACGAACAGTTTCGCCATATGGTGACGGATAATCTTCCCCCTCAGCCGAACTCCTACAAGGAAATACGTCTTACAAACATGGGAAAAGAAAATCCTGGAGAAGATAAGAAACAGGAAATGGAAACAGGACCTAATCGTTGTGCAGTAAGTTAACCTATAAAAAAAGGAGCTAGATAATATGAATTTTCACTATACGGTAGACAGTTCAAAAGGAATGGAAGAAACCGTTTCTTCATTGGAGCAAAATTTGAAGGAAGAAAAGTTTGGGATATTGTGGGACTTCGATCTTACCGGTAAACTGCAGGAAAAGGGAATGGATTTTAACACCCCATATCGGGTGCTTGAGGTTTGTAATCCTGCAGAAGCTAACCGCGTAATAAGCAAGAATAAATTGGTTGGATACTTTTTGCCTTGTAAGATTGCGGTGTACGAAGATAATGGACAGACGAAGATCGGTATGCCGCTCCCGACAACACTGATCGAGCTTGCTGATGACCCAGAACTAACTAACATCGCGAAAGACATAGAAGAACGCCTTATTGGATGCATTGATAAAAGTAAATAAAAGATAGGATTCCTCCATATTTTGTTATGGAGGAATTTTCTTGTTCCGTAGAAGAACTTTAAACTTTTTAGCAAAGCAGAGCACTTGGCTTAGTTGGGAAGAAAATTTAGGGAAGCAGCTAAGACAAATATGCTTCGTCATCCCCTGCCGCTTGATCAGCGAGTTTTCTTTAGCTCTTTTTTTAAAAGAAACTATTGTTTTTTCTCCTTTTTTTACTATAGTTAGGATAGAGGAGATGAAATGATGGATATTTTTAAATTTATTCTTTTAATCGGACTTATTTTATTGATCATAAATATAATTAAACCTGTTACTGCGGGCTTAAACCGCAAAAGGGCGCTTTATGGAGCTGCTGTTTGTTTTCTTGCTTACTACTATTTTATAGGCTTTGATCCGGCTGCTAAGGAAACGGTTATACAGGATAGTTCTATCTCAGCAAAGGAAGAGAAAAAGGATAAACCAGGGCAAAAGGAAAGTAATAAACAAAAAGATAATGATAAGAGCGATGAACCAGCAAAAGTGGAGCTTGAAGGCCTGGAGGATATTGAGATCGTGATGGATATTCCTTCTATGATGGGATTAACAATAGAAGAATTTATCAAAAAAGCAGGAAAACCCCCAAAAGAAAATCCTGAGAATTCAGAAGTGCTTACATATGACAATTTTTCTGTAAAAACAAAAGATAATATCGTCTATGAACTCACATATTATCCAGAAGGTTTAACATATAGTGAGGACAATGCGCTGCTCTTAGCAATGCTGGGATTTCCGCTTGCCGAACTTACAAAAGCATCGAATCCGCTTGGAGTTCCGAGGAGTTTTTACTTAATGGGAGGATACAGTGATATTAATGTGATCGGGAAGTGGGATAAACCTTTAGAAGAATACGAGGGAGAAGAAATTCCGATCGATTATATCTATGTTAAAAAGGAGATTTACCAGAAACAAGAAGAAGTTGCTGAAGAATAAGAGGATTTTTGCAAGATAGAACACAGAGGACAGCAATAATTTAATGCTCCGTCTTTAACTCTCCAGTCGGGGAGTTTTTTACTTGAAAAGGAAATAGCGCCTTTTAAATAGAAAGAATAAATCGATGATAAACTTTGCGTATTATCTTTAGTCAGGAAGGTGAATAACATGGCCCATAAAATAGGTTCTTCTGGTAGTGTAATACTGTCAGATTCAGCAAAATTTGACGAGTTGTTCTGGGAAAACTGCAATCATATAGAAATCGGAGAATTTGCAAATCGTGAGGACTTTTTAAAGTTCATGGAGAAAAACAAAGAAAAGGGATATTCCCTTGGCATCCATTTGCCATTATACCGAGACAACAGCAAATATGACTTGATCCAGGAGGTAAGCTTTACAACGGAAGAGGCTTGGGCACAGTTAGACGCAGAAACAAAGTTTTTATCGGGAATCGGGGTTGAGTATGTTCTTGTCCATTTCCCGTATTTTACAGAAAGAGTACCAGGAGACCCTTCGGAGATTATTGAAAAAGGCTTAAGAAAAATAAGCGATATACAAAAGAAACATGGGATTCCTATCGTGTGTGAGCCAAAACTTGGACCGGCAAAATCACCGGTTGGAATTGATTATCTTGATAGATTTCCAGTAGAAGTCTGGGATAAGTATGGGATAAAGCTTTGTATCGATATTGGTGATTATTTAATGGCAGCAGGAAACAAGGTGATGGAATATCTAGAAAAGTGGAAACCGTACATAAAAGTAGTTCACCTTCACAATGTTGAGTACCATGGTGATAAGTATATCTGGGTCCCTGTCCATCCAGGACATGAGGCTGATGGGAGTCATTTTAACGTCCAGAAGGTCATTGAATTTCTTGGAGGATGTAAGGAAGTCTATTTCATTTTTGAGCATACACCCCACTCCAAACCAAGCCAACAGTTTGTTTATGAAGGAGTAGAATGGGTGAAAAAGCTTATTTTGATAAATGAATAAAGAAGCGCAGTCCACTTTCGGCTCCTGTTCAATAATTAAAGTAAACAGAGCTTTAAAAGAGTGGGACTGCACTTTTTGATTGTTAATCTATTTTATCAGGTAAGTGCTCATTAGCATTAGAAATGATATACCTACTGTCATTAGGACCCAGAGCCATGCAAGCTCCATATTTCCAGCATCGATCGCAATATAGATAGCTGTTGGAATCGTCTGGGTCTTTCCCGGAATATTCCCTGCGAACATTAATGTAGCTCCGAACTCGCCGAGGGCCCTAGTAAAGCTGAGAATAAAGCCGGCAATAATTGCTTTATATGCAAGAGGGATACTGATAAACCAGAATACCTTTAACTCTCCGGCACCATCGATTCGCGATGCATCTTCAATTTGTTTGTCGACCGCTTCAAAACCAGACTTGGCAGATTGGTACATTAACGGAAAGGAAACGATACTTGCAGCGATAACTGCGGCCCACCAGGTGAAAATAACCGATTGTCCAAAAGTCCATTCGATCGCTTTTCCAACCGGGCTATTGTTGCCAAAAACTACGATTAGGATAAAACCGACTACGGATGGCGGAAGAACAAGGGGGAGCAATAATAGCGTTTCGATAAGCGCTTTTGCTTTAAATTGTTTACGAGCCATTACACGACTTAACGTTAAACCGGTGATTATAACAAGTATGCTTGAAACACATGCTACTTCAATTGATAGTTGTACTGGTTCCCAGAATCCTGTAAACATTCTAACCCTCATTTTTGCATTTCTATTAGTATAACCAGATCATACTTAGTCAAGTTAATTATATAGGTAAATGATTCTATTGGAAATAGTTCCGTCTCGACGTGCAAGGTGGTGAAAGCTTATACGAATATCTTGGGAAAAAGAAGATTGGATTCTCTTAAATTTCCCTCTTAAGTAAAAGAATTAACCAAAAAATTAACTTTATTGGCTAAGTAGCTTAACAAAACGGCTGAATAGTAGACAGAATTTTTACAATTTTCCCAATACACAACCAGGCAATTAAAGGTTACACTAGAAGAAAGAGGTTGAAAAGGGTGAATGAACAGTGCAAAAAGGGACGACTGTTACTTATAATGATGAGGAATACGTAGTGCTCTGGATTTATAATAACGGCTATTGTGAGATTCAAAAGGACCTTTTTACAGTTGAACTTGTTAAGTTAAGTGAAATTGACAACATCCAGGAAACGCTTAATGGCTAAAGGGCTTTACTTATGACCTTTTGCGCAAAGTTTAATTTCAAACCTTTTATTTGTAAAAATTCACTATTGTCTATTGTTCTGTCAGATTAAAGGAGAGGTAAAGGATGAAACCAAGAGAATTAGTCCAGATGTCAGAACTCTACAAGGGATATAAAGAGTTGCCCCTTGGCACCCATTTTAGACTTGTAATAGAAGAGCATTCAGGCGAACCAGTATTAGATATTAGGATAACGACTGAAGCAGTAAATAATGAAACGTGTGGGATCGAGTTAGACAGCAATTATACATGGCTCTGGGAAAGAGGATTAGAGTTTCTCTCAAACTATAATTACGATTTCTTCCCAATCTTGCTAATTCAAAGTATAGATGTGGAAAATGGTTTTGTCACTTCTCAGTGGGACAGTCTAATTGTTTCAAAAGAAGAAAAATTCATCTAACAAACAAGCAAGTCTTCGTTTAGAAGAAACTGCTTTTTGTAAGCCTTATGAACGGTTCGTAAATGATTCAGTATAAACAAGTATAGAATGTTACTTTTTCAGAAGCCTCTTTTACACAATTTGAGGTCATCAGATCACTTATTTGTGACAAAAGGTCATTTTAAAAAAATTATAGGTCACTGGTGCGGTTATTTACCTGGAAAACGCCTATTTTAATTCGATATTGAGCAAATAGCGGAACATATGACCTTATTTTTTTCAAAAGCAGTGTTTTATAACAAATAGCGGAACATATGACCTATACATCCAAATCTCGGATTTCCAGGCATTAATGTATTGCCAGAGGTAACCTGGTTACTGATGCCTTCTTTCCCGCACCTTTCGCTCCAATCCACTTTTCACCGAATTTACTATAAACCACCTATAGTGATGAAGTGGCCTAAACCCTATCAATCTCTAAAATCAGGAAATGCCATGTTTGTTAGCATATACTGCTGCCTGGGTTCGATCAGAAACTTCTAGCTTTGCGAGTATATTGCTAACGTGTGTCTTTACTGTTTTTAATCCTATGTACAATTCATCAGCGATTTGCTGATTTGTTTTTCCTTGTCCAACCAAAACAAGCACCTCTCTCTCTCTTCTAGTCAAATCATCATGTAAGGAACGCTGAGGTTTGCGGAATTGTGTCATCATTTTCTGGGCAACCTTTGGTTCAATTACAGACTCATCTGAAAGTGCTTTTTTGACTGTTTGTATAATTTCATCAGCTGAAGCAGTCTTTAACAGATAGCTGAATGCTCCGGCCTCGATTGCAGGAAAGACCTGTTCATCATCATAAAAGCTCGTAATAATAATAATTTTTATGTCGGGCTGGTCCTGCAATATGCTTTTAGTAGCTTCTATGCCATTAACATCGGGCATGATTAAGTCCATTAAGATAATCTCTGGTTTTAAATCTTTTGCGAGTTTAATGGCCTCTTTCCCATCCGAAGCTTCCCCGACCAATTCAAAATCAGGTTCTGTTAAGATATATGCCTTTAGTCCTTTGCGTACCATGTCATGGTCATCGACGATCATGATCTTTGTTTTATCCCTCATAAAACATAACCTCCAGTTATTTAATAGGTATTCTAATATCCAGGAATGTTCCTTCGTTTTCTTTGGAAGTAATCGTCATTTCTCCTCCAACTTCATTACAGCGTTCTTGCATGGTTCCCAATCCATAAGAGCCTTTCTTTTCATTGCTTATGTCAAAGCCTTTTCCATTGTCTCTAATTTGCAAATGTACCCTGTCGTTTTTTTCATAAAGGGCTATCTTGATTGTGGTGGCATCAGCATGCCTTAACGCATTTCCGATCCCTTCCTGGATAACCCGGAAAAGGTTTTCTTCGATACCTTTTGAAAGACCGGGTATTTCTTCAAGCTCGTTTATGAACGTAACGCCAGACTTTTTTGCTAGTTCTTCTGCCAACTTGGTCACTCCTGAACAGAGTGTATCATCAGAAAGATGGATCGGCCGTAAGTGAAGAAGAAGAGCTCTCATTTCTGCCTGTGCCTTTGATGCTATTTCAGCGACTTCTTTGATTTGTTCCTTTGCTGTTTCCACATCTCGATCAACAAGGCGAATAGCAGCGGATGACAACATATTAAGAGCGAATAACTGTTGGCTGACAGCATCGTGCAAATCCCTTGCCAATCGCTGTCTTTCTGCTATAATGGCAGCTCCCCGGGCTTTTTCTGCCAGTTGGGCTTTTTGATCGGCAAGTGTTTGCAAAGAAGAAACTTGCTTCTTGATTTTTTCGGCTAGTTGGTTTAGATCTTTCATAATGTTTCCGAGTTCATCTTCCTCGTTAATTTCAATCCGTTCCGATAGCTTGCCGCGGGATAGAACTTTGATATAAGTTGAAATATCTTCGAGCCGGTCTTTGATGGATTGAGTATCCTTATAGCCGAAATATCCTCCAGTAATAATGACAAAAAAAGCGGTGAGAAGAGGAACGAGAATACTTATGGAAAGTTCTGAACTTCCCGGGTTAAATACATACCATGCCTGTAAGCAAAGAAAAACCAGGATGGAGGAAAAAAGGCCTGAATAAATATAGGATTTGAGAAGTTTCCAGCGGAGTGTATTCAGTTTCACTTGATATCCCCCTTACACCCGGTCAACTCTTAAATCAAGTACTGAAAAATCTAATAGAAAGGTGATTTTCCGTGTTGCCGAGTCATACTCCTTCGTTTTGTAAAAAATTTCATTTCCGACTCCATCATCAGAGTAACCTCCGATTTTTAATGACGTGACTTTTGCTCGTCCTTTTATCATAAATGGAACTTCTTCCGGAATGATCACTTTGATGTCCCCAACCCAACCAGACAGTTTGATCTCTGTTTCTTTATCAGGAATAAAAGCTTTGGTGAAATCAAAATCATAATCAGCAACCGCCTTCCAGTCATCAAAAGGTTCTACTGACCAGTTCGGATCCTCGAATTTTTTATCGGCAACCATGCTGAATCCTTTATTTTTTCTAATCCTAAAAAGCATTTTAAGTCCAAAATAGATGATAACAAGCGGCCACAATTTCCAGACCATCCCAAATGTAAAGGTGATCACATCAAAACGGTCTGCTACCAGGAGCCCTCCTAATGTAACGAAGAAAAGCCCCCAGAACCAATTCCTTTTCCAAATTGATGGAATAATCGCCTCGATCAGCCACTTTAAACCGACTAATAAGATGATAAATGGATAAAAGAAGACAAAAGCTTCGGTAATTTCCATGGAAATAATCCCAATATTGACAAGAAGCAATAATATTCCGATTCCTACAAAGATAATAGCGGCCAAAAATCGACCAAATGGTATGTGTTTCATGCGAATCCCTCATTTGTCATGTCAAATATGCCTATATACATATTTGACATTAAGTTGGATAATCCTTCACTACAATAAACCTTTACACTGGTTAATAGCTCATCTGGCGTATCTCTTTCATTAGAAAAATGCTGATGGAGAAGATAACCATAATGCTGCCGGCGAATAAAAGAATAGATGTGATGGACAGCCCAACAGCGATCAAATAAGAGGTAACCATGTACGAGACCGGGATCATTCCCTGAGATGCAGTCATTAGCAAACTCATGATTCTTCCAAGCATTTTCTTTTCGGTCTTAGCTTGTAAGATCGTCATAATCGGAATATTAACCCCCTGCATCAGCAATCCGAATATAAAAAGGATACCCGCAGCAAAGTAATGGGACGGCATTAATCCGATTACCGCAAGTAAAACCGATTGCGCGATAAGACCGCCGATCGCAAGAAGCCCGGGGCGCTCAATGCTTTTTAAGACTGTAAGCAATACAGCACCGGTTAGTAATCCGATACCTAATGATGCTTCAAGTGTTGTAAGACCGAGTGCATTCTCCTTGAAAACATCTTTGACCAATAAAGGGATACCCATAGTTAATGGCCCCACTACAACAAAATTAAGAAGCAATGAAACGAACATTACGGTACGCAACAATTTGTTTTGTAATCCATATTTCAATCCTTCTTTAAAATCCTCCAAAACATTTTTGGGAAGATCAGATGGTGTTTCTTCCTTTTGTAACTTAATCCGGTAAACAGTCCAGGCTGCAAGCATCAGGCTGATCGCGGAGAGAGTAAACACTCCTTTAAAGCCAAGCGTGACAATTAAAGTTCCGCCGGCAACAGGACCGATGATAGGACTGATAGATTGCATTACTTGAAGTACACTGTTGCCCTGTTGTAAATGGCTGTCAGGCAATATTTCAGCTACAAGAGAATTCATGGCAGGATGTGAAAAAGCATCAGATATTCCAAAGAAAACAGCAAGTGTAATTAAATGCCAGACTTCAACGGAATCCATCCATATCAGTGCAACGAGAAAGGAAACCAAAAGGCCACTTGTTAAGTCAGAAATAAATAATATCGTTCTTTTATTCATTCTGTCAGCAATAATTCCGCCAAAAATCATGAACAATAACCGTGGTATCGATGCAGCGATAAATAACATGCCGAGGTATGCCCGGTTCTCGCTTATATGAAGCATCAGCCATTCTGATCCTAGAAGGTAGGCATAATACCCCGGGGATGATAGAAAGGCACCGATAACTAAGTATAAGAAATTTTTAATTTGAAAAAGCTCTTTTACAGATGTTTTATCTTTTTGCTCCATCGTTTGGTTAACACTCGTTTGAACGCTCATTTTATTCAACCCTTCATTTTGGATTTTTTTCCTTATTTTAATTTTAGAAGGAAGAAGGGGAACTCAAAACAAGCTCGGGAATGAATTTTTCTCCGTCTAGAGGCGGAGTATGCTATATTCCAAATGAAGGTTGAGAAGGCTATAATGAAGTAAGAAAGAGGAGCGCGAGTGAAACTTTTTGAATTGTTGAAGAGGAATTGAGGAATGGTGAATAAAAGGACGGACGACCTGAAAATTCGATAAGGGTTATATAAAATATGCATGAAAGCAACGTTTGTTCAATAAACTGAATATGTTAGCACTATATTTTTGAATAGATTCGGATGTGAAGAAATATTACTATGAAAGAAGGAAGATAATTCCTTGAGACGAATATTATAATAAAAGCATGTATAACAGCATGGGAGAGGTAGAAATGAAAAGAGCTTTATGTTTTGCGTTATGTGGATTTATCTTAAGTGTGGCAGCGGCAGTTTTACCGCTTCTTGATATTGTTTCTTTTTATAACCTTAGAGAAGTTTCTACGTTTACCGCATTGATGTTTCCTGCTTTAGCCGGTATTGGATGCTATCTGTTAAAGCAACGTCCGATTATCGCAGGTTTCTTATTGATCATTTCGGCAGTAGGAGGCATAATTTTTTTGTCGATTTTTTATATAATCCCTTCTTTGTTTCTAATCACATCTGGCTTTATGGGAATTGTTCTAAAAGAAGAGAGCGAGCAATGTTCTCACCCTTAAAGAAAACTTGCCGATTATATGAGCCGAAATAACTTCTTGTTCCAAGGTTTGGTGTTCATTCGCTTATAAAACGTTTCATTGCTTCAAAAACCTCATCGGGTTTTTCCTCTGGCACTAGATGGCCGGTTTTTTCAAGGACGATAAGCTTTGAATCAAGCAAATCCCTGGCCATTCGCTTTCCAACCCTCAGCGGCACAAGATGATCTTCCTTTCCCCAGATTAAAAGAGCCGGAATGTTAATTTTATTTAGTTCAACCGTAGAAAGATCACCTTCCCTTTGCCTCGCAAGACGAATCAGGCATTGGTAGAAGGCTCTTTCTTTGAATTGAGATGAATAGCCGTCGATTAATTCTTGATCGACAAGAGAATGATCATAAACAACTCGCGCTATATTTTTTTTGATATCCTTTTTCTTGATCCACTTTTCCATTAGTAAATGAAAAAAAGGAAGGTAGGTACAAAAGATAAGCGCTTTGTTTGATGGTTTAATATAACCTGAGCTACAGATTAGAACAAGTTTACTCACAAGTTCAGGCCTCTTTCTTGCAGTATGAAGAACAACCTGGCCTCCCATTGAGTGGCCGGTCAGAATGATTTTTGAGAGGTGTAGTTTTTCCAGCAAAAGTATCAATAGCTGTCCGTAGTTTTCTAAAGAATAATAAAAGTTCACTGCCTTTTCACTTTTCCCAAACCCAGGAAGGTCGACAGCCACAACATGGTATTGCTTTACGAGTAAAGGGATAAGCCGCCTGAAACTAAAGCAAGAGGATAAAAAGCCATGAACAAGAACAACGGTTTCCGCTTTTTCCTCAGACAAGGATTGATACCTTTCATAATACACTTTTGTATCCATTAAGATGATTTCTTTTGTATCCATGGTAATACTGTCCGTGCGATTGGGCATCTGCAGTCACTCCATATAAAAGTCTTCTAAATAGTATTTCCTTGCACGATGGAAAATAAAGCAAAAAAAATGACAAAACCCGGATAAGGCTTTGCCACTAAAAAGGGGGAATATAGAAAGCTTTGTAGTATATTTATTCCCAATAAAGCATTATATAAACCTATTTTTTGAAAAACTTTTTTAACTTGTCGTAAAACTATCATAAGCCTTTCAGTTTCTTGCTTATCTGGAAAATATGTTACACTGATTTTATGACAAATAATATTCGTGAGAGAAAATTAACATAACGGAGGAGAGAATGGATGACTCAGATAAAAGGATTAGGAGAAGCAATCATTGAAAAAAGATATGAACTCTCCAAAATCTCTGCCCGGTTGCGTGAAAGTGAAGAGGGAAGCCAGAAACAAGACCGCCAATTAAGAACCATCTCAGAAGAAGAGGGAAAGGAACTCCAGGCACAGTTTATATCCTTGTTGGGACAAGCATTGGTCGACGGTAAGGATTCAGTATTTGATGATGTAACAGAATGGGGACGTAAAGCGGGGCAGATTGCCGTGAATGAAGGTATTCCCCTTGAGGAGTCACTTAACGGAATAAGGCATTTTAGGCGTGCTGTATGGAAAGTAGTGGAAGAAGAAGTGGGGACGCAAAATGTTCCTTCGTCTGAAGTCGTCAGGATCGGTTATGTATTGGATCCTCTGTTGGATCGCTGTGTTTATGCTTATAGCCTTGCTTACGTTGAATCACATAAAGAGCAGCTTGATAACGCACAGCAAGCTTTCCAGGAGTTATCTGTACCTGTCGTTCCGTTAACAGATGATGTTGCTGTGCTGCCTTTGATCGGGGACATCGACACATACCGTGCCCACTTTATTATGGAAAAAGCACTAAAAAGAAGCACTGAACTTAAATTAAGCAGGTTGCTGATCGATTTATCTGGTGTACTGGTGATCGATACGATGGTAGCCCAGAGCTTATTCGAAGTGATTCAGGCACTGGAACTACTGGGCGTTAAAACGATATTGACCGGAATACGGCCTGAGCTTGCGCAAACTGCTATTCAATTAGGAATTGATTTCACAAATATTAATACAACTGCAACAATGAAACAAGCACTCCAGAATATTGGTTTTGTTACAGCGAAAAACTAAACAATATAAAAGGACACCCCTATCCTTGCAGCGGATAGGGGTGTCTTATGGTTAAACCTTTATAATCCCTAGAATATAGAGAAAGACGATAATAATAGCGATCGGAACGATGAAACGGATCAAAAAGTACCATAGGGGGAACAATGCTGCCCCTGTTGGAGAAGAAATGGAAACCTCTTTCTGTAGCACTGTTTTTGAAATTTTAACTGATACAAAAAGAGCAATTAGGAATGATCCGACTGGTAAAAGCAGGTTGCTGACAAGAAAATCAGTAGCAACAAAGAGTGTTTTACCAAAGATGGTCAGATCACCAAGCAAGCCAAACGAGAGCGTCAATGGAATTCCGAACAAGAAAACAAGTCCTCCTGACAGCCATGAAACCTTTTTGCGATTGCTTGTTTCATCTTTCGTGATCGAGGCGACAATGATCTCTAGCATTGAAAACGCGGAAGTAAGTGTCGCGAATAGTAATAGTGCAAGAAAAATAGTGAAAAACAAACTACCGAATGCCATTTTGCTGAATACCGCAGGCAAGACGGTGAATATCAAGCCGGGGTCACCAGAAGGTTCAAATCCAAACGCAAATACGGCGGGGAAAATCGCAAGTCCTGCTAAAAGCGAGATGAAGATGTTCATGCCAACGATTGAGAATACAGATCCAGGAAGATTATCCTCTTTGGAAAGATAGGAACTATACGTCACCATGATCGAGACGCCTACGCTTAAAGCGAAGAAGGATTGTCCAAGTGCATCAAGTATTGCACCCGGGGTTAACGCGTGAATATTAGGTTTTAGGAAAAAAACAACCCCTTCCCAGGCTCCTTCTAATGTCAAGGACCGAATGACTAGAATAATAAAAAGAATAAAAAGGGCGGGCATCATATACTTGCTGGCAGTTTCAATTCCGCGATGGACCCCGAATTGAACTATCGCGATAGTTAAGATTAAAAATCCTGCCTGAGCGAGGGTTGCTTCAATCGGATTTCCGATAACGGACACAAACAACTCGCCATACGCCTCGTTGCTTAAACCAGTAAGTCCTCCACTAAGGCTTCGGATGAAGTAGGTGAGGACCCAGCCTCCAATGACACTATAAAAAGATAACAGTAAAAATGAAGTGACAACTCCTAAATAGCCGATTCCTTGCCAGGCTTTTTTTGGAGCTATTACTTTATAAGCGCTTATAGCATCTTTTTGTGTATGGCGGCCGATTATGAATTCGGCAAGTAGCATCGGTGCTCCGATCAACAACGTGAATAACAGAAAGACGATCAGAAAGATGCCTCCGCCGTTAGTTCCTGTCATGTAAGGGAATTTCCATAGGGCCCCAAGGCCGATAGCTGATCCTGCTGCAGCAAGAATGAATCCAAGCCTTGACCCCCATTGTTCATGCTGTTTCATATTGTCACTCCTTATCTGTTATAAATCAGGTTTGACTGGTTAATGTTAATTTGGTCAAAACCAATTCTTTTTAAAAAAGAAAAAGGAGCTGACTCAAAATCAAAGTATCTGGCCCCTCCAACACATTTATCTGGATAAACTTGGCCAATGTTTATCCAGATATTGTGCTAAACGGAGAGAGCCAGACGCTTGGGAGTCAGCCCCGGGTATGTATAGTCCTCCCCGGATTCCTTAAAACTATAGTACGCAGGAGGATGTTTGTCAATATTACATATTTTCTGATTTTATACGGGGTACGTGTTTCCTGTTTCGATACATTGCTTAAGGTTTTGGATGTTTCTCAATAAAGATCTTTTGGTAAACCATTTCATCGAATAGCCAACGAATTTTGTTAGTTCATCGGAAAATTCAATATCGATTTCCGTATGGACCATCGTCGTTTGTTCAGATAAAGGTTCAAACTGATAATACATATCCATTACCTTTTTTGAATCAGACAATCTGAAAGCAATTAAACTGTATTTTTCGATTGAAAGGTATTTTCCGGTATATTCCTGAATAGTGCGGCCTTCCTTGACTTTATAGATAAAATGTTGTTCTTGCAAACTACCATTGGTTCCATTGTATGTGATGTCCACTAGCCCTTCCATCCACAGTTTCTTCAATCTGTCATTACTTACCCAATCAAAAGTGTTTTCTACAGCCGCATTAATAGGTGTGGAAGTAGTAAATCTCAACCGTTCAATCCCCCGTTCGCTAAAGGATTTAAGATATTAACCTATTCGACAGTATCAATCTGCTTCCTTCTAAAAATAAAAATTTCCCCGGATAAAAAATGCCTTAATTTGGAATTTGTCTCACAAAATTAAAAAGTTTAAAAATGTGAGAAAAGGAAATAGGGAAATAGAAGGAAAAATAAGGAATTTTCTCCGCTTTTGTTCACGAAAAATCCAACCAATATCATTTGAGCCCCTCGATTCCATACTATTATAATAAATCGTACTATTTAAAAGTATCTTCGATGTACTACATACTGATATAAATCACCTATTATATGGTCATGATAGTAAAGATATTCATTTATTTTTTGAAACCCCATTACCTGATGTTACGTCATAATCAGTAGTTAAATGGATGTTTGGTTTCCTAAGGAGAAGAAGGGCAGGTGACCGCTCGATGTGCGGTTTTGTAGGATATATGTATAACACTGCTTTAAACATTGATGAGGAGGAAGAAAAGCAATTAAGAGGAATGTCTGAACTGATTACCCACCGGGGCCCGGATGATGAGGGGTTTTTTGTTGATCAGTTTGTTCGGTTCGGTTTTCGGAGGC
The DNA here is from genome assembly GCF_005747095.1 of Exobacillus caeni. Lineage (GTDB taxonomy): Bacteria > Bacillota > Bacilli > Bacillales > Guptibacillaceae > Exobacillus > Exobacillus caeni. Next base: position 153,337 of record NZ_SWLG01000001.1, read on the forward strand.
TCAGTATTATAGATCTCGAGCATGGACGCCAACCATTGTCTTATGAAAATGACCGCTACTGGATTATTTTTAACGGTGAGATCTATAATTATTTAGAACTTCGTGAAGAACTTCTAGAAAAAGGTTTAAAATTTGAAACCAATTCTGATACGGAAGTAATTTTAGCTTTATATAGCGATATAAAGGAAGAGGCAGTTAAGAAACTTCGTGGGATGTTTGGCTTTTTAATTTGGGACAAACAAGAAGAAAGATTATTCGGAGCACGCGACCCATTTGGAATAAAGCCTTTTTATTACATGGAAGATGATAACGGATTATATTGCGCTTCCGAAAAGAAAAGCATTCTCTGGCTTCAGAAAAAGGACAGAGTAAATATGCAAGCATTGCAGCACTACATGACATATCAATACCCGCCGGAGCCGGCAACGATCTCTGAAGATATTTTCAAACTTGAGCCGGGTCATTACTTTACGAAAAAGCCGGGCCAGCCGATGAACATTAGAGCTTATTGGAAGCCTTCCTTTCAGCCATCTAACCATAACACGGATGAATACATTAAAAAAATTCGCGATACACTAAGGGATTCCGTAAACATTCATATGCGAAGTGACGTGCCGGTGGGAGCTTTCTTATCCAGTGGTGTTGACTCAAGCTCGATCGTTGCACTGGCAAAGGAATTTCATCCTTCTATTAAAACATTCACAGTTGGATTCGAACGAGAAGGGTTCAGTGAAATAGATATCGCTAAGGATACTGCAGCAAAGCTGGGAGTAGAAAATATACATTACGTTATTCGTCCCGAGGAGTTTATAAAGGAACTGCCAAGAATTGTCTGGCATATGGATGATCCTGTAGCAGACCCTGCGGCGATACCGCTTTATTTTGTGGCAAGAGAAGCCAGTAAGCATGTGACGGTCGTACTTTCCGGAGAAGGTGCAGATGAATTGTTCGGCGGGTATAACATATACAGGGAACCGGGTTCTTTGAAGATGTTCCAGCGGATGCCAGGAGCAGCAAGAGGGGCACTTCGCTCTTTATCAAAATGGATGCCTGTAGGAATGAAAGGAAAAAGTTTTCTGGAGAGAGGCACAACGCCGATCGAAGAACGCTTCATAGGAAATGCTAAAATTTTTACAGAAGAAGAAAAACAAAAACTGCTTGTTCATTATGATAGTTCTGCTCCTTATACGAAGATTACAAGGGACATGTATGAAAGGGTTGCCCATTATAACGATGTTCACAAAATGCAGTACGTCGATATGCATACCTGGCTTCGGGGTGACATTCTTGTGAAAGCTGACCGAATGACGATGGCCCATTCGCTTGAATTACGTGTACCGTTCCTTGACAAAGAAGTCTTTCATGTTGCCAGCCAGCTCGATCCGAGTGAAACGATTGCTAATAATACAACTAAATACGCACTTCGTGAGGCGATGAGGGGGGTCGTTCCTGATTCCGTCTTATATAATAAGAAGTTAGGATTCCCTGTACCGATTCGCCACTGGCTGAAAAATGAGTTGTATGACTGGGCAAAGAATCTTATCAATAAAAGCCCTACGGATCACTTAATAAACAAGCAGTTTATACTAAAAAAACTTGACGAGCATGCGCAGGGGAAATTCGATCATTCCAGAAAAATATGGACAGTGCTCGTATTCCTGATCTGGCACCAGTTATATGTAGAGCAAAACCATGTAAGACAGGAAAACCTTTCTTCCTTAGAAGAGAATCAATCGGATTACATGTACGCGAAACGATAAACGAGGGATTTATAGAGAGAAATAAGGGATTTCTGGACGAGAAAAGCTGAGAGGGGGGAAATTCCCCTCATTTTTTTGTGGAAAAAGTAATTTTATGATATACTAATACAGTTGAAAAAATAGTTAGGAGTGTTTTCATGGCAGAACAATATAATGTCGGTGATATCGTTGAAGGGAAAGTAACTGGAATTAAACCTTTCGGTGCGTTCGTTGCGTTAGACGAAAACAACCAGGGATTAGTTCACATTTCCGAAATTTCGCATGGATTTGTGAAAAATATTGAAGATACACTTTCAGTGGGAGACGAAGTAAAAGTTAAAATTCTTTCCATTGACGAAGAGTCTGGAAAAATCTCACTTTCAATCCGTGCTACTCAACCTAAGCCGGAAAGAACTGAAAGACCAAAACCAGCTGGCAAGCCTGCAGGCGGCGGAAACCGTGGCGGTAATAACAACAAAAAAGGAGCTTCAACTCCTCCAGGATTCAATACGCTTGAAGACAAGCTAAAAGACTGGTTAAAAGAGTCCAACGAACGCCAGGCCCAATTAAATAAACGCATGAAAAAGTAGTATAAAAAAGGAGGCAAGCTATCGCAGCTTGTCTCCTTTTCTTTTTTATGGTGTTTCTCCTTCAGGTTCAGTTGTCAGTTCTTCTGATGGTTTAAACAGAAGCGTCAGGCAGTAAAGGCCGCTTAAACCAACAAGTCCGTAGACAATGCGAGAGAGTGCTGCGTTTTGCCCACCGAATATTGCTGCCACAAGATCAAACTGGAAGAAACCGATAAGTCCCCAGTTGATTGCTCCGATAATTACTAATATTAATGCAATACGTTGTAGTGTACTCATGATTCAACCTCCTTTAGGTATAAAGAATCTAATTCAGTTATAGAATGACAAACTAAAGACAAATTTATGCACTCCAATATAAAAAATATTTTTCCTCCCAATCAGATTTCTTTATTTTATATGGAATATCAGACATAATATAACTAACTCAGAAGAAGGAGTTGAAGATATTGGATAATTTTACTTACCAGAACCCGACTAAATTGATTTTCGGGAAAGGCCAGATGGAAGAACTGAAAAATGAAATCCCTCAATATGGAACAAAAGTGCTTGTTGTTTACGGTGGGGGAAGCATAAAGAAGAACAATATATATGATAAAGTGATGGGCTACTTAAAAGAAATGAATGCTGAAGTCCATGAGCTCAGCGGTGTTGAACCGAATCCTCGTTTATCTACCGTACATAAAGGTGTCGATATATGTAGGAACGAAGGAATTGAGTTTATCCTGGCTGTAGGCGGCGGAAGCGTAATTGATTGCACAAAGGCCATTTCTGCAGGGGCGAAGTATGAAGGGGACGTGTGGGATTTTGTAACACGAAAAGAAGTTCCAAAAGACGCACTGCCGTTTGGAACTGTACTAACACTTGCTGCAACCGGATCAGAAATGAATGCGGGATCAGTGATCACGAACTGGGAAACACACGAGAAGTACGGATGGGGCAGTCCGTTCGGTTTCCCGAAATTCTCGATTCTCGATCCGGAAAATACGTTCACAGTACCGAAGAATCAGACTGTGTACGGCATGGTAGATATGATGTCACATTTATTTGAGCAATATTTCCATCCACAAACAAATACACCATTAATGCTGAACATGCAAGAAGGTGTATTAAAAACAGTAATCGAAACAGCACCTAAGCTAGTGGAAGACCTGGAGAATTACGAATACCGTGAAACGATCCTGTTGAGCGGAACGATTGCTTTGAACAATTCCCTCCAGATGGGAATCACAGGAGACTGGGCTTCCCACAATATAGAGCATGCTGTATCTGCTGTGTATGACATTCCTCACGCAGGCGGCCTTGCGATTTTATTCCCAAACTGGATGAAGCATGTTCTTGATGTGAATGTCGACCGATTCGTTCGGATGGCAGTCAACGTATTCAATGTAGATCCAGAAGGAAAATCAGACCGTGAAGTGGCGCTTGCTGGAATTGAAAAACTGCGTGAGTTCTGGAGCAGCATCGGAGCTCCTTCCCGCCTTGCTGACTATGACATCGACGATTCTAAAATCGACGAAGTGGCAGACAAAGCAATGGCGCGCGGCGAATTCGGCAACTTTAAAAAATTAAACCGCGAAGATGTAGTGGAAATCCTTCGCAACTCGCTATAAAAACAAAAAAATCTGGGAGCTCCGGCTCCCAGGTTTTTTTAATCTTCTTAAAAGCTGATTTTATGTTATCAATGTTATTAACAGTTATTGAGGGGTCTGACCCCCAAGAAATTGTGGATAAACTTAATTAGACTTTTGTACGGTGCCGTAATTGATTTTAAGGACCAGTTCTGTTAATAGCTGTGAAAAGGTACTGAGATGGTTTTCCATCCTTCCGGGAAATTCGGTTTGGATGAATTCCAGTGTATCCTTTCCTGGTTCGTGCCAGATTTCTCCGTGTTTAACTGTCTGGGTATATCCATCGAGTGCTCCGATCTCCCAATTTGTGGCCTCGAAGTAAGCATATGGTATTCCCGCGTTTTTAAATGGGGCATGATCACTCCAGTCTCCGGTTGTGCCAGCCGGATAATCTTCATTTATTCCCGGGTTAGTGTTCACATCGAGCTTGCGCTTTTCAGCGATATCAAGGGCGAGATCCCGAACCCAGCCTTTTTCACCAGCTCCTCCGTAAACATACATATGATCACCGGCAGCAAGGCTGTCCAGGTTGATCATCGCCACCGTGTTATCGGCTTCTTCCTGGCTCATCCGGGAAACATAGTATTTGGAACCCTGCAACCCTCTTTCTTCTGCACCGAATGCAACGAATTTTATCGTATAGTGGGGTTTTGCTTTTTGTAATCGTTCTGCCACCTCAAGCATCACGGCTACGCCTGAACCGTTATCATCGACACCCTGTACATCGTTAACAGTGTCGTAATGCGCACCTATGATAATTTCCTGTTCAAACTTTCCTTTTTTTACTGCGATAACATTTGAAGAGTCAATTTCCTGGTCGTTCCTTTCAAAGGAAAACTCTTGAATAGAAGGGTTATAGCCTAACTGGTCGAAAATAGAAGTAATATACTTCTGGGTGTTCTGCTCATCTGCCGTGCCTGCCTGCCGGTCGCCGAAATCATCCGCGAGAACAGTAACATGGTTATACGCAATTGAACCAGGGGCTTCTTTCTTCGTAAGCGGTTTCGCAAGTGCTAATGAAGAATACATTGTGAATACTAATGCCAGAGCAAACAATACCAGTAAAGCCTTTCTTTGCTTCATGCTTGATTCCCCTTCCTATTAACCGTATGGAACTTTGACTCTATTCTAAAGAAAAAAAGAGAGAATTGCGCTGAAAATTCTCACATTTTAAAAAATGAGCGAAAAGGAGCTGTCCAATACTCCCAGGAAAATGAAATGTTTTCCAGTGTTCAGCAAAATACCAGGAAACTTGCATCATTTAATAAGAGGAAAAAGAGGGATTAACGATGGAAAAGAGGTTTTCACGTATTGGAGGAATCCTTGGCCAGCTGGCATCGGAGTTATCGAACCGATCAAAAACTTCAAAAGGAGGCTAAACTGCAAGGAGGAAAAGGCATGCTTATTCATGCGGACAGCCTATTGTATCAACTATAGTACCCAATCCTGATTCATTCCGCTATGGCGTGAAGATGTTTCGTAACATGGAGATAACGGGCCGGAACAAAAATCTGATCAGCCGGAATAAACCGGAAAAATGATTTCTCCAGCAAGTTCACTTAAGAACCAATTAGAAAAAAAAGCTTTTGAATTGCGAAGAAAATAAAAAATCCACAATGGATGCGTTTACATTTAGTAGCCTGCTTGATTTACAAAAAGCTATTCGATAAAGTGGAAAGGAGAGTTATTAGATTCCTAAATCTTATATAAATGGAGGAACAGGAATGACTGTAAATAAAGTAACATTTGATTATTCAAAAGCTTTGTCTTTTATCGGAGAACATGAAGTTTCTTACATGAGCGAACTTGTGAAAGCAGCACATAACATGATACATAATAAAACAGGGGCAGGAAACGATTACCTGGGCTGGCTCGACCTGCCGAATGAATATGATAAAGAGGAATTTGCACGCATCGAGAAAGCTGCTGAAAAAATTAAAAGCGACTCTGATGTGTTGCTTGTAATCGGTATCGGCGGATCGTACCTTGGCGCACGTGCAGCGATCGAAATGCTTAATCATTCATTCTACAATCTCCTTGAAAAAGAAGAGAGAAAAACGCCACAGATCATCTTTGTTGGTAACCATATCAGTTCCACTTATACAAAAGAATTACTAAACTATATTGAAGGAAAAGATGTTTCGATCAATGTGATTTCAAAGTCAGGAACAACAACAGAACCAGCACTTGCATTCCGTATCTTTAAAAAGTTCCTTGAGGAGAAATACGGTGTAGACGAAGCTAGAAACCGTATTTATGCGACAACAGATAAGGAAAAAGGAGCTTTAAAAACCCTTGCGAACGAAGAAGGATATGAAACGTTCGTCATTCCTGACGATGTTGGCGGGCGCTATTCCGTTCTTACTGCTGTCGGTTTGCTTCCGATTTCTGTGAGCGGAGTGAGCATCGAAGACATGATGAAAGGTGCACAGGCTGCAGTTGAAGACTTAAGCACAGCTGAGCTTTCTGATAATGCCGCTTACCAGTATGCGGTTGTAAGAAATGCGCTGTATAACAAAGGCAAGACGATCGAGCTTCTGGTCAACTATGAACCATCGTTGCATTACTTTTCTGAATGGTGGAAGCAGCTGTTTGGAGAAAGTGAAGGAAAAGACAACAAAGGAATATACCCTGCGTCTGCAGATTTCTCTACAGACCTTCACTCCCTTGGACAATACGTTCAGGAAGGCCGCCGCGACCTTTTCGAGACTGTGCTTAACGTAGAGAACATACGAGAAGAAATCATTATTGAAGAAGACGACAAGAATCTGGATAAGCTTAACTACCTTGCAGGACAGACGATGGACTTTGTAAACAAGAAGGCATTCCAGGGAACGATGCTTGCACATACAGACGGAGGGGTTCCTAACTTAATCGTCAACATTCCTGAGTTGAACGCATACCACTTTGGCTATCTTGTTTATTTCTTTGAAAAAGCATGTGCGTTAAGTGGCTACTTGCTTGGAGTAAATCCCTTCGACCAACCAGGAGTAGAAGCATATAAGAAGAACATGTTTGCGCTTCTTGGAAAACCAGGATTTGAAAAAGAAAAAGAAGAGCTAGAAAAACGCCTTAATGATTAACTGTAAAAGGAGTGCCCCGTGCACTCCTTTTTTATGTAATCATTTAATTTGTAGACGATGCAGTTCTTTTGTTTTCTAAAAATTGTTCGATTTGCTTTTCATGATGCTTGTCATGCTCACCGAATTCCTGAAGTAAATACAATATCGAATAAGGCTCGCCTGTATGGGGGCAATGAGTTATCGAGTTTACTGTAATATGCTGTTTCAGTGTTTCTTCGGAAAGGTTATTAACAAGCTTCATTAATTTTTTTCTTGATTCAACTGCTTCATCGATCAGTTCTTTTTGCGTAGTTCTAGATTTAGCGTATTCACTGGCTTTTTCATTAAATGAATCGTGGTCTGGGAAGGTGATCTGCTTTTGGTCGGTTATGGCTGGAATCTGTTCGATTAAATAGCCGTCCCATTTTAGAAGATGGGCGACTATCTCATTTACCGACCACTTCCCGTCTTTAATCGGTTGGTTCCAGTTCTCTGGAGCAAGCTCTTCAAGTTGGCTTACCCATTTGATATAAGCATCAGAATGATTAAGAATATCGTTTTTCATTTTATCTCCTCCTATCGCATAAAAAAACTTCGCTTCCGTATAGGTAAAATCCTTTTGGTAATTTGGCTGAAAATTGGACACGATAACGTTAGAAATAGTGAAGGAGGAATGTAACGATGATTCCGTTAGAGTCAACTGTGGAAGGAAAGCAGCTTGAGCTTAGTGTAATGGAAGAAGAACTGAGAAATCTTGGATTCAGCTACGGGGGCAATTGGGAATGGGACCATGGCTATTTTGATTATAAAATTGATGATGAAGATGGATACTTATTCCTGCGAGTGCCGATTGAAGCGGTTAAAATGCAGTTGGACCAGGATGGAGCTGTTGTAAAAATCGGCCAGCCGTTTTTACTTGCCCATATTTATCAGGAAGGTTTAGACGACCATGTTCATACCTGGCAGTGGACAGGATCGATCGACCAGTTTTCAGAACCGGTGGACAAAGACGCAGATATTGATGACAAATGGTTAGATGTTGGAGAAAAGCATCTAAAAAGGATGGAAGATGCTTTATCTCCTTACTTTTGAATAATTAAGAGGCGGTCGCCTTCTTTTATCGGAAAAGGAGGGGCCGGATTTAACTTTAATTCCTCATCACGTTTGATTCCGATCAATAGAGCGTCTTTATCAATCAGCTTTTTTGAAACATCACAAAATTCTTTCCCGGCAAATTCCCCGGATACTGTTTCATATGTAATTTTGTTAGGGTTTATATTTGTTAAAATATCAAGAAAAATTGGCGAGATACCTGGATGAAAAAGACTATTGATCATCATAGTGCTCGAGATGTTCGCGCTCTGGATTACTTCATCTGCTCCCGCTCTTTGTGCGTTCACGATTTGTTCAGGAGAAAGTATTTCAACGATACTGTAGATGGAAGGGTTGAGCCCTTCAACTGTGAGTAGCGTTAAGATCGATTGCATATCCATTTCGTTTTCATTCTTATATTGATCCGCTGTAATTAGGATTGTTTCGGCTTTTTCTGCGTTAGCCTTTTTTAGTGTTCTATCCTCACATGGATTCCCTTTTATAAAATGGATTCCTTCTTTTTCAAGAGGGTTTTCCATTAATGAATTGTCTATTAAAACAATAGAAAGTCCGGGACGAGCCTTTAAAAGATAATCAATCGTACTTCTGCTCCGCTCATTCCAGCCGACGATGATTAGGTGGTGTTCTCTGCGAAATTCACGTTCCCCTTTTCTTAATGCAGTTTGCCCCATAAGCGAAGAGGAAGCGAGTTTAGCCATATAAAAAGTGACGAACCCGGCTCCGGAAAGAATGAGAAACATACCGATCAACCTGCCTAACGTGCTTTTAGGGACAAAATCACCATATCCGACCGTAGCAGCGGTAACCAGCGCCCACCAAACGCCGTCAAAGATAGTAGGAAAACTCTTGGGTTCCACAAAATGAATGGTGATGCCAATCGCAAAGATAACTAAAAGTATTATGGAAATTAACTGTAATAAAATATGGGTACGAAAAAATGTAGTAAACATTCTTAAACGCATTGTCTAACCACCTCCGAACTCATTATGCCCAGTTATTACCACTAAAAAACTATCATCCTTTAGTTTTCGGAAAAAAATAAAAGGGAAGAAAAAAGCAAGGAGTGATCAACATGGAGCCAAGAAAAAGCAGACAGCGCTCATTTATCATACCTTTAATCAATACGATCGTTGGAATTGTCGAAGCGATCATCGGCATTCGAATCATTTTAAAGCTTTTTGGAGCCAATCCTAACGCCCCGTTTGTGCAGTGGTTGTATGCAACATCAGGACCGCTCCTGGCTCCATTTCAGGGAATCTTTCCATCCCCTGAGCTAGACGGAAGGTTTGTGATTGAGTTTTCCGCACTGTTTGCACTTATTATCTATAGCATCATCGGGTCGTTGTTAATAAAGGTTGTTCACTTGATTAGAGGAGATTAAAAAAATACTTCCCTTTATTAATTAGAAGAGGGAAGTATTTTCATTTCCTATCTTGCAAATAATATTTGTACTGTGCTAAAATTATTTTTGTCGATATTGTGATTTTATATTGCGGGGCTTTAGCTCAGCTGGGAGAGCGCTACGCTGGCAGCGTAGAGGTCAGGGGTTCGAGCCCCCTAAGCTCCATACTTTAACATGAAGTCTTTCACTAAACACTCTTTTTATTTCTGTTACTACAGAAAGGAAAGGGTGTTTTTTATTTGTGTTTTCGTTTCCACCAGAGAAAACCAATTATCCAGTCATCGAAACTAATACACATTTTGTCTTTTCTACCCGAACATTTCTTAACTTCGACAACAGCTTTCTCCATCAACTTTCTTATTGCGAAAGTATAATATTTCCATATTAACTAAGGAAATTAATTGGGGGAGAGAGAATGCTTCTTAGAAAAATCACTTTTGCAATTGGGATTGTGGGAATGAGTCTAAGCTTGATGGTTACGTCGGTAGAGGCCTCACAAGACGAAGCGATTATTATTAACAAAAGGACTAACCAGCTGGCTTTTTATGAAAAAAGTACCCTTCAGAAAGTTTTCCCCGTTGCAACAGGTAGAACGAAGAATTTAACGCCAGAAGGGAAGTTTACTCTCGTTAATAAGGTGAAAAACAGGCCCTGGTATACAGGTAATATTCCGGGTGGCGATGCCCGGAACCCATTGGGTGCAAGGTGGCTCGGGATTAAAGTCCCTGGGGATTGGGGACATGTTTCTGGAAATGTTTACGGAGTTCACGGAACGAACAATCCCTCCTCTATCGGAACCTATGCATCCAATGGATGCATCCGGATGTACAATAAAGATATCATCTGGTTGTTTGATCGAGCTGATATGAATATTCCGGTCTATATCACAAGTTCTTCTTCTTCTTTTGCCGCGTTAGCTCAAAAATACGGAGTTGGCAAAGCAAAGAAAGTAGTAGCTGGATATGAAACCTTCAATGTAACCTTAAAATACGGTAGCAAAGGGGAAGCGGTTAAAATCCTTCAGCGAAAACTAAACATTACAGCTGATGGATCTTTTGGCCCACAGACTTTGAGTGCTGTAAAGAAGTTTCAAAAATCGAAAGGGTTAGTGGCCGATGGTATTGTAGGCGCAAAGACAAGGGCAGCATTATTCAATAAATAATAAAAAAGAATAAAAAGCAAAACCAGCCATAGAAAAGCTCTTTCCGTAGGCTGGTTTTCTTATGGGTGTAAACCTGCTTTGCTTTCTGAGTATAACTATCTTGTAAAACAATGGAAGGAAGGTAGCATCGGTGTGTAAATAAAAATGAGGCATTGATCGGAAAGTGAACTATACTAGCACCGATAAGACTGTATGGGAATGGAGTTTCTGGTACCAACACGACCGAAGAAGGACGCCATGGTATATTTTTTACTGGAAAAGTCATAGAAGATACTTGAACTGCCATGGAAACAGGATCATCTGCATAGACCCTCGTCGTATCAACAGTATTAAACACATTAAATCACCTCGCTTTTTAGGCTTCGTTTACAGGGAAGATTGCAAAGATGCTCACTTATTCCGTAAATGAACCATGCGATCGAAGGCAATTTTTATAAAAACTTTCTACTAAGATTGTTATTAATCTGTAGTTAGTTTATGAAAATATAATTTGCTGAATAAGATATGTATTCTCCATATTTTCTGCACAATTTAAGGGTAAGACTTGTGTATAAGGTTAATTGTTAAGGGGGTATCACCAATGGATCACAGCAATCATCATGAAAATCATAGCAATTCTCATCATAATCACGGCCACCAAAATGACCACCTACACGGGAAACAGGAAGACCATGCTTCACATCACGCACACATGGTAGATGATTTTAAAAGAAGATTCTACATTTCGCTATTGGTCACGATTCCAATCTTATTCTTATCTCCAATGATTCAGGATTTCCTTGGTTACGAATTTCGTTTTACCGGAGATATGTACCTTTTATTTGGACTTTCCACTTTTGTATTCTTTTATGGAGGATGGCCGTTTCTTCAAGGTTCCTGGGATGAGTTAAAGAAAAAGGAACCCGGGATGATGACGCTCATTGCCCTGGCAATCACTGTCGCCTACGGATACAGTTCACTTACCGTATTCGGCCTTTCAGGAAAGAACTTTTTCTGGGAGCTTGCAACGCTGATCGATATCATGCTGCTCGGGCACTGGATCGAGATGAAATCTGTCATGGGAGCTTCACGTGCTCTGGAAGAACTGGTTAAACTGATGCCTTCTGAAGCCCATTTGATCGATGAAGAGGGCAACGTGAAGGATGTTCCAACATCCGAATTAAAACAGGGAGATAAAGTGTTGATCAAACCAGGAGAAAAAGTCCCTGTTGACGGAACGATTCTAAAAGGGGAATCTTCACTTGATGAATCAATGTTGACCGGAGAATCCGTTCCAGTAGAAAAGTTCAAAGATGATGAAGTTATCGGAGGCTCGATCAACGGAGAAGGGTCATTAACGGTAACAGTTGAAAAGACCGGTGAAGATAGTTATCTATCCCAGGTTGTCACGATGGTAAAAGAGGCACAGGAATCTAAATCACGGACACAGGATTTATCGAATCGGGCAGCTCGGTGGTTGTTTTATCTTGCACTGCTGGCCGGAATCCTTACGTTAGTAATCTGGATGCTTACTGGAGCTAGCTTTGTGTATGCACTGGAACGAATGGTCACTGTAATGGTTATCGCCTGTCCACACGCACTAGGGTTGGCAGCGCCTCTGGTTGTTGCAAGGTCCACAGCTCTGGCAGCTAAAAAAGGGCTGTTAATCCGTAATCGAGCAAGTTTTGAGGGAGCAAGAAACCTGGATGCGATCGTCTTCGATAAAACCGGTACCTTGACAGAAGGCAAGTTTGGTATAACTGACATTAAAGTTTCTGACGGATTTGAAGAGGATGAAGTAGTTATGCTTGCTGCTTCTCTTGAGGCTCAATCTGAACATCCGATCGCAAGAGGAATCTTTGAAGAAGCTGAAAATCGTTCTATAAAATTAGTCGAACCAGATGAGTTTCAATCTATTACCGGTAAAGGACTTCAGGGAAGGGTCGATGAAATAAGAGTAATGGTGGTCAGTCCAGGTTACATGGCTGATGAGAATATTAAATATGATACTGAAACCTTTAAGCAATTATCTGGAGAAGGTAAAACTGTAGTCTTTGTGTTGATAGAAAACAAGCTAGCTGCCATGTTCGCATTAGCCGACAAAGTGAGAGACAGTTCGAAAGATGCTATGCAGCGCTTAAAAGTACTGAAGATAAGAGCGATGATGTTAACGGGGGACAACAAGCAGGTTGCAAATTGGGTAGCCGACCAATTGGATCTCGATGAAGTGTATGCAGAAGTTCTCCCTCACGAAAAGGCTGATAAAATCAAACAAGTAAAACAAGAAGGACTAAAAGTCGCGATGACAGGCGATGGTGTAAATGATGCTCCTGCCCTTGCGAATGCAGATCTTGGCGTTGCTGTAGGCGCAGGAACAGATGTCGCAATGGAGACAGCGGACGTTATCCTTGTAAAAAGCAATCCAAAAGATGTAGTTTCCATTATAGACCTGTCAAAAGCCACTTATAAAAAAATGATCCAAAACCTGTGGTGGGCTGCTGGTTATAACATTATCGCCATTCCGCTTGCAGCGGGAATCTTATATAACGCTGGCATTGTGTTAAGTCCAGCAGTAGGAGCGGTATTAATGTCACTAAGTACGGTTATCGTAGCGGTTAATGCTCGTTTGTTGAAAGTATAATTGTGAAAAAAACTAGAACAGGAGTGAGCTAGATATGATGAATGGTGGTAATATGATGGGAGGAGGATTCGGGATGTTTGGCTGGTTCATTCCAGTCATTATCATAGCTATTATTCTCTTCCTTGTCGTTTACTTTGTCCGGAATATCCAAAACAAAAATCAAAGTAGCACATCATCTAATGCGCGTGCCATTTTAGAAGAGCGTTATGTAAAAGGAGAAATTTCAGAAGAGGAATATCACAGAAAATTGAACAACTTACAAAAGTAATTCAATAGTTAAAGCATTATGGATAAGATTCCCTTGCTCTTTAATAGTGAACAGCAACATAGCCGGCAAAAAAATGAGGAGGTTTTTTACTATGAAAACAACTACTTTAAACGTTCAAGGAATGACTTGTGGCCACTGCAAAAAGGCAGTGGATGGAGCGCTTACTGATTTAGAAGGCGTAACAGATGTGAACGTTAACCTAGAAGCAGGTAAAGTTGATGTCACATATGATGAGGCAAAAACAAACCTGGATAGCATGAAAGAAGCCATAGAAGAACAAAGTTATGATGTAGCGTAATGTTGAGAAATCAAAGTCAGAATGTCCAAATTAATTGTGGCATTCTGATTTTTTGAAAGCAAATTGTTTCCACTGTTCATCGTAATCTTGTCAAAGTTTTGTCCTCCATCTCTACAAGATATGCACGATTTCTTTGTATCCTAAAAAGGGAAATAAGGATGAAAAATGAATAAAAACAGTAAAAGAGGGGACAGGGATGAAAGATTTAAATAAAGTGATCAGTGAGCGATACAATCGTGTTTCAGGAGTCTACGATTTTATGGATACCATGATTAAACACCAATGGCGAAAGGAGTTATTAAAGCATGTCAGCGGTGAAGTTTTAGAAGCTGGAGTAGGAACGGGTGCAAATTTACCCTTTTATCCTGAACAGGTTAAGGTAGCAGGTATCGATATTAGTGAGGGCATGCTTAAGCAGGCTCGCAAAAAAGTCGCCAGTAACCATCTCCAAGATAAAGTTACATTGAGGAAAATGGATATACAGGATCTTGAATTTCCTGATAATTCTTTTGACTATGTTATTTCAACATGTGTTTTTTGCTCAGTCCCAGATCCTGTAAAAGGGTTAGAAGAATTAAAAAGGGTGTGCAAACCAAACGGCCGGATTTTCATGCTTGAACACATGAGGAGTGAAAATGTAGTATTAGGGCCGATTATGGATGTGATAAATCCTTTTGTCGTTAGATTATGGGGGGCCAATATAAACCGTAGAACGATAGAGAATATAAAAGCAGCAGGGCTAAGCATTGAAAAAAATGAAAAGTTGTTCGGTTCTGTTATGAGAAAGTTGACCTTAACAGTTATATGAGAAATCGTTTGAATTCATCTGTCTATACTTTTTAATAACTTAGTGAACCATAGTAAGTTAAATATTTTTATAATTCATAAAAAATGCAAATTTCATGGTTAGATAGTAGGTAGAGTTATAAAATAAGGGAGTGATTTTGTGGGAGACTTAACGAGAAGGGGTTTCCTAAAAGGGTCTGCAAAAACCATTATGGGAGTAGCTCTTGCTACAAGCTGGCTTCCTCTTGTCACTGCGGGTTGTAGCTCTAAAAGTTCAGTACCAGGTTCTTTAGTAAATCTGGGACCGATCGATGAAGTTACAAAGGGACCTTTTCCTAAAAAGATAAATTATAAGACTACTATTGAAGATGGATGGACAGACCGTGATATAGAAGGGTTTGTTTATGTAACGAAAGGGATCAAAAGGGATATAATCGTCATGTCCCCTGTTTGCACGCATCTTGGTTGTACCGTTCCACTTGCAGATGAGTCGAAGAGAAGTGAAGAAGTTACTTTTTTATGTCCCTGTCATGGTGGGGAGTATAACCAGGCCGGCATCAACACTGGTGGACCTCCACCCAGACCGTTGGATCTTTTTGGAGTTGTTGAAAAAGAAGAAAATCTGTATGTTGATATTGTAAGCCCAATTAAAAGAGTAGAAAATTAACGTAACGAACCTTTTGATGAGGTGAATTTTATGTTTCTTCATTCAAGGAAAATTTTTGAGTTGAAGAGAAATAAGCGTTTTTATATTCCGGCGAAGTGGCGAGAGGAGTTTGATTTGCAACCAGGAAAAGATGCCTCGATTACACTTCATCAAGATGAGTTATGGATACAAGAGCCTGGAGAGGAAACAGATATTGTATGTACGATTGGCAGAGGTGGAAGTGTGTTGATTCCCACTGAAATTGTTCTTCTTGCTAACTTTAAGAACCTGCAGATGTTTTCAGTGTATGTTGACCGAGAGAAAAGAAGAGTGGTGTTAAAAGCCCTGTAATTTTACTAGCTTTGTTAGGTAGTTTAATCCTTTCTGCTAAAAATCCCTTCGTTACTAAAACAAAATCTGAAAGTGGCGTTTACTGATATAAACGCCCCTTTCAGACATCTTTTATCCAATTAGTTCCTTGAAATTTTTAACTATTTGAGATCTTTCTTCAGAAGAACTAGATGGCTGTACAGTCCACTTATTTTCTTTGATAATTTTTTCATACTCTTTAGCAATTTCTAATTGATCCATCGCCATTCTAACATGGGTTTCTTTAACACCCTTATTTTTCATTACCGTACTGTGGGAGTAGTTCTCTTTTGCTAAGGCATTAGCGGTGAACATTCCATCCAGTGCAATATGTCTGTCTCTATATACAGTACTGGCATGCTTGTCCGTGTTTGTGTTTTTATCATCGAAGTTAATTGATTCTTCCGCGCCTAGCATTTTACTCATTGTAACAGCGTGATCTTTTAAAATATCGATTTGTTTTGAAATGATCTCACGAAGTTTTTCATCCTGTACATGTAGTTTATTGTCCATTAGTCTGTGCATCACACCGTCATGAATTACTAAATGTTCGGCCATAAGACCGGTATCTGTCATTTTCAACATTAAAACCTCCTTGGAATATTATTTAGCTACAATTTGCTACATACCCAGATTTTTTGCAGAAAATGTGCATAAAAGCCTTTTTTAAAAAGTAGTTACGATCATTCTGTGTTCTTTATTTCTGAACTAATGCCCAAATTATTGGGTTCAGTTATAAGTATAATAAGAAAGAGAGTTGATCCTATGAAAAAGAACATGATTGGTAGCAACACTATTGTTTATGACGGGTCTAGGAAACGCAGCTCTATCATACGGTAATTCGGGAAACAATAACGTTAACTTTGGTCAAGCCAACAACCTATATTAAGAAATGCATCCTGAAATGAATAAAAGAAATGTATACTACCTTTCATGGGACAAATTTAGCGGCACTGTCAAAATGGCAATGAAAGAATAAAAAGAAACAAAAAGAGGCTGGGACAAAAGTATTTTAGCCAGAGAAAAATCCGAACTATAAATTCTGGTAGGAGCCTTTATCGAAAAGGTTAAAATTTTCTTTTTCCCTTTATCCATAGTCCGCTATAAGTTAGATTACTCCTCCTTTAGGGAAACGATTTATAGAGAATACCTGAAAAAGTGGAGGAATTGGATGAATGTATGGATTTGGGGTCTCGTTTTACTATTAGCTGTTAGTTCGGCAAAATGGGGCTCGGGCAAGCTGGCTAAACCTCTTAAAAAGCTTAGTAAGCAATGGGGATTTTCAAAGGTAGCAGCTGCCAGCTTACTTGCTTTAGTAACAGCGAGTCCCGAAGTAGGGATTAGTACAGTAAGTGCAATACGGAGCGTATCAGACATCGGACTTGGAAATATGTTAGGTTCCAATATCATCGCTCTGCCACTCATCATGACAACCGCATATATAGCTTCCAGGAAGTCTTTTAAAACAAACGGGAAAGAGCACCAACAACATTTAGAAAACAAGTTTTTTGCTTTGCCGAAAAGCTCTGTTTATGTGCTTACGGTTCCTTATCTTTTAATTGTCGGTCTTGTAGCAGTTTTAACGATACCCGAAGATTGGAGAGGGCTACAACCCGTAGATGGGTGGATCATACTAGCAGCTTTTTTTATCTATTTAGGCCAGGCATTGTGGAGAGGAAAAGGAAAAGGAGAAGAAGTAGATTGGAACAAAAAAGAGATTTTTCTGGCACTTTCTGGAGTTCTTGCTGTTGTATTTGGTGCTTATTTTACAGTAAGGGCTGCTGAGCATATTATCGATTATATAGGTATTTCCTTGGTAATCGGGGGCCTATTTATTACGAGTACCTTAAGCACGGTTCCAGAAGTTTTTAAAACATGGAAAGTGGTAAGCAGTGGCCAGCCTACAGCGGGGAGTACAAGTGTAATTGGAGATAAAGCGATTACTATGACACTGGGCTTCTTTCCACTGGCCATAGTTACGACTCCGATAAGCAATTTTCAAATATACTGGGTCAACATTGTTTTTGTTGCATTGATTCCTGCTGTTTTTTCATTATTAGTCATTTATAAGAAGGAAACAGGCTTAAAATTAAAAGATATTCTTATTTTGAATTCCCTTTACATTCTGTATTTGGTCATTATTTTAGGAGTAATTGGTGTTTATTAGTAATTAATCGTCCTTGCTATTTATACCATTACAAAATAAAATCCGGTTACCTTTCATAACCGGATTTTACAATTAAGATAGTTGTACTTCACCTTTTACTTCCTCGTTAGAAGAAGGGTCCCTTTTTTGTTTTCCCTGCCATAAGATGGTCAGACTGATTAAGGTAACAAGGATGGTAGCTCCCATATCTGCAAGAATCGCAATCCAGAGTGTTAGCCAACCAGGAATAGTTAATAACAGGGCAATTAATTTAAGTCCTAATGCTAACGAAAGGTTCAATCGAATCGTTCGGTTAACACGTTTGGCAATTGATATCGCGTCGGGCAGTTTACCTAAGTGATCCTGCATCAGTACGATGTCAGCTGTTTCGATCGCACTGTCAGTTCCTTTTCCCATGGCTATTCCTAAATCAGCTGTAGCAAGTGCTGGAGCATCATTAATGCCATCTCCTATCATCGCCACTTTTCCATTATTAGTTAATGATTTAACTTGTTGCACTTTTTCTTCAGGCAGTAAGTCCCCGAAATAACTCTTCACGCCTACCTGTTTGGCTACCTTTTCGGCTGTTTTTTCGTGGTCTCCTGTTAGCATCACAGTATTTTTTATACCAACCTGATGGAGTTTTGCAACGACAGACCGGCTTTCTTCCCGTATCTGATCGGAAATGCCGAAGATTCCAAGAATCTGGTCCTTATCGGCAACGATGACAAGGGTTAATCCATCGTTTTTCATTTCATTGATTTTTTTCTTTATGGGGTCAGGGATGACAAGGTGCTCGATATTTTTTTCATTACCAACCCAATATCTTTGTCCATCGACTTTTGCAACAATCCCCTGTCCTGAAACTGTTTCAATATCTTCCGCTTCTTTCGTAACGATTGAAAACTCCTCTATTTTTCTCATGACCGCTTTTGCTAACGGGTGAGAAGAGGACTTTTCAACAGCAGAAGCAACAGGGAAAAAGCGTTCCTGGTCAAAGACTTCGTATTTTTGTACAAACGGTTCTCCAATTGTTAATGTTCCAGTTTTGTCAAACGCGAGTGTATCGATTTTACCCAGTTGCTCAAGGAAAACCGATCCTTTTATGAGAATGCCGTTACGGGCGTTTCTCGTGATACCCGAAATATTTGCGATAGGAGATGATAGGATCAACGCACATGGGCAACCCACGATAAGAACTGCTAATCCCTGATAAAACCATTCTCCCCAGCTTCCTCCAAACAGTAGAGGAGGGAACACCATAACAATTGCTGAAATGACCATGATTAAAGGTGTGTAATACTTTGAAAATCGGTTTATAAAAAGCTCCGTTGGCGTTTTTGTATCCTGGGCTTCTTCTACAAGGTGCAGTATTTTTGCCAGTGAGGAATCTTCATAAGCCTTTGTAATCTGGACTTTTAAAACTCCTTCGTTATTAATGCTGCCTCCAAACACTTCTTCGCCAACTTGTTTTTCAACAGGCATCGACTCACCAGTAATAGCTGCTTCATTTACAGAGCTAGTGCCGGATACAATGGTACCATCTGAAGGGATTTTTTCTCCCGCCCGTACCAAAACAGTATCATTTATCTTTAACGATTGAATAGATACTATCTTTTCCTGTCCATCCTGTATAATAGTAGCTTCTTTTGGAGCGATATCCAGTAGTTTTTCCATCGATTTTCGGGCTTTTTCCATCCCGTAACCTTCAAGTAATTCATTCAATCCAAACAGGATCGCAACAAGGGTTCCTTCCTTCCATTCCCCGATCGACACTGCTCCGATTAAAGCGATCGTCATTAATGTTTCGATATTAAATTTTAACTGAAAAAGATTTTTTATCCCTTTTAGGAAAGTCTGGTATCCGCTTAGTGCCATCGCTAATAAATAAAAGATTGCTAACGATGCATCTACTTTACTTTCCGTGAAAATGGCCGCTAAAAAGATAGCTGTTGAAATAGACAGTAAGAGGATAAGCGTTTTTTGATTACCGTGGTCGTGATCGTGTCCGTGGTCATGACCATGATCGTGATTCTGCTTCTCTTTAACAAGGGATGCATTATCTGATGCGAGGATCTTTTCTACTTCATCCAACTTTATGTTGTCATCTACTTTCAACTTGCCGGAATTATAGCTTAGTTTAGCAGATTCGCCGTTCTCGAGTTTCTTTATCTGATCTTCGAGGTCCTGGGCACAGTTCGGGCAAGACAGTCCTTGCAAACGGTATTCCTTCATAACCCTGAGTGCCTCCTTTCTGTCATCTTTTAGTCGTGAAGTGCATGGTCGATCGATTGGTTCAGTAGTGACAAAACGTGTTGATCTTCAGGAGAGTAGTAAATCGATGTACCGGCTCTTCGGAATTTCACTAATCGGAGATTTTTCAAGAATCTTAACTGATGTGAAACGGTTGACTGACGAAGAGAAAGATCTTCCGCGATTTCGTTAACAGAGCATTCCTTTTGTGACAATAAGAAAAGAATGCGGATTCTTGTAGGATCCGATAATGCTTTAAATGTTTGAGAAACCATAAATAAGGTTTCTTCATCAAGTTCTTTTAACTCAATGGTTGATTTTTTTTCCATATTTTCGTTATTTTCCACTGGATTAACTCTCCTTTTATAAAGGTATGCACTTAATGTAATATATGTTCATCTGTTCATATTGTTTCTATCGTAAATGTTACTGGAGATATTATTGCTTGTCAATGGATCAGATAACATAAAGGAAAATTGCAATCGCCAGTATCTGGATTTTCCAAACGAATACAGGATAATCAAAAAAATCCGCCTCATACAAGGTGATTTTTCATTTTAATAGTTTTAGTTTGAAGAAATCGCAACTTCCAATATGGTTAAAAAAGGAAGGAAACACTTCTATACTTATTTTCCTTCCAATTTAACGTTTTCCATACGCTGCTCGTAAACTTTCATTTCTGATGTTACAGATTCATCCTGGCGCTTTTCTTTTTTAGCCCACTGGAAAAAAATGATTCCTAATGCTGTTCCATAAACAATTTCCTGAATGATTTTCATTATGATCCCAGCTGCTTGTTGATCATCAAGTAACTGAAAAACAGAAAACACTCTTGGTGCATTTAGATAAGTCTCATACAATATATCTTTGGCAAAAATGATTAAGGCACATGCGGGTGTTAACAGTACACCAGCAGCAAAGATATATCCAAGCTTTTTTAGATTTGATATCTCATTTAGCTCAGGGAGAGGGGTGACAAGCGGCCACCAAAATAAAAATGCCAATAGCAGTAGGACATAAAAAGCAACATTCATTAGCAGCATGTTATTCATAAGGTAGTCAAAGATTGCTGGCACGTGATAAAAGGAAAACACCGCATTGAATAAAACGACAGACACTAGCGGAAAAGTGAAAAATGAAAACACTTTTTTTACAGAATGCTTTTTTAGTATCGGATCAAAGAAAGGTTTTGGTAAACTAAGTAAAATTAACGGAGGAACAATTAAATAAACGATGGCCATGCTCGTCATATGAAAACTAAATAAATAGTGGCCATACGCTTTTAATGGGCTTCCTTCAGCAATAAAGTAAAATACTAAGGCAATTGCAAAGAGAACTTTGCGTCTTTTTACAGTTAGAAAAGCATTTGAATAGCTTTTAGTGTACTTATTTAACGTTTTGAAATAAATGAATCCTAATAGTATCAAAATAACTAATAAATATGGGTTCCATAAGTCAAAGAAGGTTAGTGGATGATTAATGGTAACTCTCTCCTTTCAATAAAATAACTTATATGCACATATTATCATATATAGGTGGTCGTTGGGAGGGTACTAAAAGAGTAGGGTAAAGATTTTAATCTATTTTTCTGTAAGTAGTTAATTAAATTTCCGTAGTGATCAGCAGTAACTTACGCCGCATTTCATCTCTCATGCGAAGCTTTTTAGGCAACAAAGTATGCGAAAAGAGCCATTTAAATTAAAACAGGTTACTGTTTAAAAAAGTATGAATACATGCTCATCTATGGATTAAAGATTGGTTTTATTGGGGAATAGTATAGGTGAGGGAGGCGAGATGAAATGGGAGCAGAACATGATCATTCTCATAATGCAAACAAACGGACATTATTAATTAGTTTTCTACTAATTGCAATCTTTATGGTGGTAGAAGTCATCGGAGGCATTGTTACAAACAGTCTAGCGTTACTATCAGATGCTGGTCATATGCTTAGCGATGCTGTAGCACTTGGACTCAGCTTACTTGCATTTGCATTAGGGGAAAAATCTTCAGATGCTAGTAAAACCTTTGGATATAAGCGTTTTGAAATTCTGGCTGCATTTCTAAATGGGATAACTTTGCTGGGGATCTCTATATATATTTTCTGGGAATCCTATAACCGGTTCATTACTCCTCCAGAAGTAGCCAGTACTGGTATGTTGATCATAGCCTTGATCGGCTTTGGCATAAATATTCTTGTCGCGTTTATAATGTATAAAGGCGGAGATACTTCAGAAAACATCAACTTAAGAAGTGCGTTTTTACATGTCCTGGGTGATTTACTGGGTTCAGTTGGAGCGATTGTAGCAGCTTTGCTAATTATGTTTTTGGGGTGGAGCTATGCAGATCCAATCGCAAGTATAATAGTAGCCATTCTTGTACTTGTTAGCGGTTGGCGCGTAACTAAAGAGTCTGTTCACGTTTTAATGGAAGGCAAGCCTTCAAGCGTCGAAGTGGAGAAAATAGAGAAGGCTTTATTGAATATTGATGGGGTAAAAGATGTCCATGATCTTCATGTATGGACAATTACATCCGACTTTCCAAGTTTGACATGTCACTTAGTCATCATAGAAGAAGAGCGCCAAAATGACATTTTAGAAAAAGCAACGGAATTGTTACAAAAGGACTTTAACTTAAAACATACTACTATCCAGGTTGAAGTCGAAGGAACTATTCTCCATCAAGAATGCGAATACTGTCATTAAAGCGTTTACCTACCTTAGAATCTTCAGTTTTTTGGCTAACTCCTATATTTATACATTTTAAAGGAAGCACCGGTACTTACTGATGCTTCCTTTTTGCAATGGTTTTGTTAATTCTTGCAAGACTAGCTTAAAAAGTTGATGGTCCTATTTCCAAATATCCCTCGCTATATTTACAACATGCTCCAACTTGGCCCATTGTTGTTCTTCTGTTAATAAGTTTCCTTCCTCAGTAGAAGCGAATCCACATTGTGGGCTTAAGTTTAGCTGGTTTAAGTCAACATAGTGAGAGGCTTCCTCTATCCGCCGCTTGATTTCATCCTTATCTTCCAGTTCTCCGAATTTAGAAGTGATTAAACCGAGTACGATCTGAAGGTCCGGGCGTTTTACAAAGCGTAACGGTTCAAATCCACCTGCTCGTTCGCTGTCATATTCAAGGAAAAAACCATCGATATTAAGGCCGTCAAATAATGTTTCTGCAACAGGCTCGTACCCCCCGGAAGAGATCCAGGTCGAGCGGAAATTCCCACGGCAGATATGCATGGTGATCTTCATATCACTCGGACGTTCTGCGATCGCTTCATTGATTGTTCGGGCATATAAACCGGTCAATTCATCGGGATTCATGCCGCGAGCACGCATTTTTTCCTTTTCTTCTTCTGAACAGAAATATGCCCATGAAGTGTCATCAAGCTGTAAGTAACGGCATCCTGCATCATAAAAAGCCTGGATGGCTTTTTGATAGGCTAGTGCAAGGTCATGAAAGAACATCTCCTGTTCCTGGTAAGCAGCCGGGTCGATTTCTCCTCGAAAATGAAGCATGCTAGGGCTTGGAATCGTCATTTTTGCGGTATGGTCGCCAGCAATGCTATGTAAAAACTTAAAATCCTCTATCATGGGATGATCACTAAAACCCAGTTTACCTGTTACTTTAATAGAACGAGATTTCGTTTGCTTTTGCTGAAACTGGATACCGCTTCCGGTTTCGCTCCCCTCAACTCCATCAAGCTTTTCGAGAAAATCAAAATGCCACCATGCCCTGCGAAAATCCCCGTCAGTCACAGCCTGCAAACCAATTTCTTTTTGTTTGTTAACAATTCGAATGATTTCTTCATCCTCGATTTTTCGCAGCTGTTCTGCGCTTATTTCCCCGCTATTCTTTTGTGTTCTTGCTTTCTTAAGCCGTTCAGGCCTGAGAAGACTGCCTACCTGATCAGCACGAAAAGGCGGGTGATTGTCTTGTTGTAGTGAAGTTTTATAATTGTCAGCCATGGTATACCTTCTTTCTACTAATAAGATTTAAGAAATTTCTGTTTTTTAAATAGTAACATAGAATGTTTTTTAAAACCTAAAATATGCCCCTATATGTATAACGGCAGGGTAAGGAATTTTTGCATATCAACCCACAAACTGGCTTTGAGCCGCTTTTCAATTGAAGTATTTAGTGACAATGTTCTGATAACTGACAAAGGTTTGTCAAATATTTTTTGCGAATTTGTGACAAAGTTCACTACTTCACAATCCGATCAAATAATCCTGTTAAAATGTGAACTATAAGATTACTAGTTGAGCTTGAAGATAGATTTTCTCAGAAAGAAGAGGTGTGCTTCTATGAAGTTCAAATGGGCTTTGATAGCAGTAGTTTTAAGTATTGTTACTGTCCTGACAGGATGTGAACCATTAACAGTTTTAGATCCAAAAGGACCTCAAGCTGAAAGGCTTGCCGGTGACATTATGCTTACGATTTGGATCATGTTAGGAATCGTACTAGTCGTTTTTACATTATTAATTGTCATGTTAGTGAAGTACCGCGCTTCCAAACAACCGGAAGAATATGAACCACCTCATATTGAAGGTAACAAATGGGTGGAAGGAATTTTTGTTGGGATCCCGATTATTATCATCGCAGTTCTATCGTTTATTTCTGTCCAGAGTAACTATATCGTTGAAAGTGCACCGGAAGGATACGGGGATAAAGAACCTTTAGTCGTTTATGCTTCATCTTCTGACTGGAAATGGCATTTTAGTTATCCGGAACAGGGAATTGAGACGGTTAACTATCTTAATGTCCCAACAGATCGTCCGCTTGAGTTTAGATTATATTCATACGGCCCGATCACAAGCTTTTGGATTCCTCAGCTTGGCGGTCAAAAGTATGCGATGAACGCCCATGTAACAAAGCTTCATCTTGCAGCTGACACTCCTGGCGAATATATGGGTCGAAATTCAAACTTCAGTGGTGAAGGTTTTGCTGAAAATAAATTTGATGTGACAGCGATGACGCAGGACGAATTTGATGAGTGGGTAGATGAGGTAAAAGATACTGCAAAACCTCTTAGCGAAGAAAAGTTTGAAGAACTGTTAGAACCAGGTCATCTCGGAAGGTTAACGTTCACCGGTACTCACTTAGACTTCTCTCCGGCTCCGGAACACCACATGGATGGATCTGAAGATGGGGAAGACGGCCACATGGAAGCCGATGAACATCAATCAGCTTCATCAGAAGAAAGTTCTAGCCAGGGCCACAACAAACATAACGAATAAAACTTACTGGAAAGTGACCAGTTTTTAACTAAGATTTTATTTCCGAAGGGAGTCAATACGTATGGAGTTCTTTGAACGGTTTGCCATACCGAATCCAAGTTTTGCTATATATGCATCGATGGTGGCTGCTGGTATTACAATGATTGCTATCGTCGCTGGTTTAACATATTTTAAAAAATGGGGTTACCTCTGGCGTGAATGGTTAACAACGGTTGACCATAAGCGGATCGGTATCATGTATCTCATCTCTGCTTTGTTAATGCTATTCCGAGGTGGGGTAGATGCGATCATGATGCGTGCCCAGCTTGCTGTTCCAGATAACACCTTGCTGGATGCACAGCACTATAACGAAATTTTCACTACCCACGGGGTCGTAATGATCCTGTTCATGGCGATGCCATTTATCATGTTCTTTATGAACCTTGTAGTTCCGTTGCAAATTGGGGCGCGTGACGTTGCGTTCCCACGCTTGAATGCACTTAGCTTCTGGCTGTTCTTCATGGGTGCGATGCTGTTTAACATCTCATTCATGGTCGGCGGTTCTCCTGATGCAGGGTGGACTTCCTACTTCCCGCTTGCAGACAACGAATTTAGTAAGTCTGTAGGAACGAACTATTATATGATCGCGATTCAGATTGCTGGTATCGGTACATTGATGACAGGGATAAACTTCATCACTACGATACTTAAAATGAGAGCACCTGGTATGAAGTTAATGCAAATGCCTATGTTCACCTGGTCTTCTCTTATCGCGAACGTCATCATCGTTTTTGCATTCCCGGTGCTAACCGTAGCACTTGCGATGGGAACGATGGACCGTTTGTTTGGAACCAACTTCTTTACAATTGATAATGGCGGAATGTCCATGCTCTGGGCCAACATTTTCTGGGTATGGGGACACCCTGAAGTATATATTCTGATCTTACCGGCCTTCGGTATTTACAGTGAGATCTTCTCAACGTTCTCTCGCCGTAATCT
This sequence comes from Exobacillus caeni, assembly GCF_005747095.1. GTDB lineage: Bacteria > Bacillota > Bacilli > Bacillales > Guptibacillaceae > Exobacillus > Exobacillus caeni. The sequence goes on from NZ_SWLG01000001.1 coordinate 179,640, forward strand.
ATATGGCTATAAGTCTATGGTCTGGTCCATGGTGCTTATCTCGCTTCTATCATTCTTAGTCTGGGCTCACCACTTCTTTACAATGGGGCAGGGAGCTTTCACAAACAGTATCTTCTCCATTACAACAATGGCGATTGCTGTGCCGACTGGAGTTAAAATTTTCAACTGGCTGCTTACGCTCTGGAAAGGTAAGATCGAGTTTACGACACCGATGCTCTATGCGATCATGTTTATTCCGCTTTTCACACTTGGCGGGGTTACCGGGGTAATGCTTGCGATGTCTGCGGCTGACTATCAGTATCATAATACGATGTTCTTAGTCGCTCACTTCCACAATGTAATTATTCCTGGTGTCGTATATGCGATGCTTGCTGGCCTAACGTATTACTGGCCAAAAATGTTCGGATTCATGTTGAATGAAAAAATCGGTAAATGGACAGTATGGACGCTTTCAATCGGCTTTGTATTAGCCTTTATGCCGATGTACATCACAGGTTTAGACGGTCAGGCTCGTCGGTTGTACACCTATTCAGAATCAACTGGATTTGGTCCGTTGAACATGGTTTCGTTCGTCGGAGCAGCCATCATGGCAGTCGGATTTGTCTTGATCGTATATAACATCTATTATAGCGTTCGGTACGCTTCAAGAGATATCAGTGCTGATCCGTGGGATGCACGTACGTTGGAGTGGGCTACACACACACCTATTCCTGAATACAACTTTGCGATCACACCTGAAGTGAAATCAAGTGAAGCTTTCTGGGATTCTAAGAAAAACGGCCATGTGTTGTTCAAAGGAAACTATGAAAAAATCCACATGCCAAATAACAGCGGTATGCCGTTTGTTATGAGTATTATTTTCTTTATATGGGGCTTCTCACTCATATTCAGCCTATGGATTCCAGCGATCGTTGCAACACTAGGAATCTTTGCATGCTTGACGCTACGTTCCTTTGAAAAAGATCACGGCCATTATATCTCTGTGAAAGAAATTGAAGACACAGAATCAGAATTGCGAGGTGCCTAACTATGGATATTAATCACTCGCTGCCATTAGAATATAGCACGGAAGAGAATCGGTTAAAGATTTTTGGCTTCTGGATTTTCCTTGGTGCGGAGATCATGCTGTTCGCTACACTTTTTGCAGCCTATTTCACGCTGTATAACCGTACAGCTGGAGGTCCGGACGGAGCTGAAATCTTCCAGATCACGCCTGTATTCCTTGAGACGATATTGCTTTTAACAAGTAGTTTTACGATTGGGCTCGGAATTCACGCGATGCGTCTTGGAAGGGTAAAAGCGATGATGGGATTCTTCATCGTCACCCTGTTACTTGGTCTTGGGTTTTTAAGCGTTGAGGTTTTTGAATTCATCACGTATGTGCATGAAGGTGCAGGAATTCAAACAAGTGCCTTCACTTCTAGCCTGTTAGCAACGTTAGGAACACACGGGGCACACGTAACGCTTGGTTTCTTCTGGGGATTATTCATCTTGATCCAGGTGAAAAAGCGCGGGTTAACTCCTGCAACAGCTAATAAGTCCTTTATCTTTTCGCTTTACTGGCACTTCCTGGACGTAGTATGGATCTTCATTTTCAGTTTCATCTATTTGAAAGGAATGATGTAAGATGAGTGAATTGTTTCCCTTCAAACAGGTAATGGGATTTGTCTTTTCAATGGTATTGACGGCAGTTGCGTTGGGCGTGTATTTCTTTGACATGTCATTTGCAGTCGGTATGACAGTACTGCTTGTCACAGCATTTTTGCAGGCCGGCCTTCAGCTTGTCGTGTTCATGCACGCAGGTGAAACAGAAGACAAGGGTGCCATTTATACAAACGTATACTATGGCCTCATCATAGCACTGGTTACCGTATTCGGTACATTGCTAGCGATGGTCTGGGATATGGGATAAAATAAATTTTAAGGGGAGTACCTTTACGGTGCTCCTTTTTTCTGCTTAAAAACAAAAAATTTGCAGCATGTCGTTACGTAACGCAGCAGCAAATTTTATAGATTAAGTATATAGGCAGCTTACACCTTTTGGTTCGTTAAAAGGCTTGCCGTATAATCAGTTCTTTTTATGTGGAAGTGGAGTTACAGGGACTCCTTTGTAACTTTTCTCAAGCATTTCTTCCGTAGCAGCAAAGAAAAGTCCGATGAGGAAGATAAATACTGCACCTGTTACCGTTCCGATTCCGATCGACATTAAGAAATCGAAACCGCTTACAACAAATCCGGTTAGAAACATAATGATTCCCAATGCAAGGACTGATCCGCCAACGAACTTTGTAGCATTTACTATGTTTGTTCTAGATTCCATAATCTTCATCCCCTTTGTTACAATTATCAGATTTATTCACAAATTTGTCAAATACTTTTCATGGTTTGTACATATTTATTTTATCTTTTTTTGTTTTGGTTAGTATTGGGTTTGGGAATTGGGGGAGATCGGTGCTGGGATATTGAAGGGGATGGGAGAGTGGAATGGATGCAGGCTCCTGGCTAGCGGAAAAGGACATCTGTTCCGCTATTTCTCGAAATGAGAGTGTTTTTTGAATGAAAGAGGACATCTGTTCCGCTATTTGCCGATTTGGCCAGGAAAACAGACGGTTTTAGTGAAATAAGTGATCATATGTCCTATAATTTTTCAAACAGAGGATATTTGCTTAAATAGAGGATCATATGTCCTATAAATTAGTCAGCAACGGTCTCTGTTCTTAATTTGTAAGTTCTTGCTCGCGCTTTTCCGTTTGCAATGCACAAAACTTGCCGGTCAAGCATCTTATGCAAAATTCTTCGGGTGTGACGATCGCTTACTTTGAGGTGTTTGGCAATCTCATGCGGAGTAAATGGACGCGGCAATCGGCGGGCAAAACGGACGATCTCAGCTTCCACCCAGGACAACTGCAATTGAACTTCATCTGACAAAAACTTTCCAATGAAAGCTAAAATAAGCTGCTGGCATCTTTTGGGTTCATCCTTTATAGATAAATAAGCGATCGGCAATATCGTCCATCCGTCGAGTGCTAACAAGGAATGCCGCCAGCAAAGATCTTTAAACCGCCTTACATCAAGATCCCTGGCATGAGGTCCGAATCCCTGGATCTCAATACATCCTTTACTGTCTTTTGGCTTATATGCAAGGTCAAGGTAACGGTAACCGTCATGGAAATCACGAACTTCCCATTCAGGGTATAAATGGTCTAAGTTTCCGACTGTTGGATACCAGACTGCACGCAAAAACTCAACAGTTCCATGTCCAAGTCCTTTTTCTAAGAACTCAAGCCTTCTAGGGTTTTTCTCTTCTAAAATATTTGCCTGAAGCCATTCTTCATATGCTTGCTCAAATTTAATCATTACTTAACTCCCTTCTTTTCTAAAATTTTTTTGTGAAAATCGCATCAAGACTCTCTCAGTTTTCAATAAAGAAACTTCGTAACTACTTTTCTACCATTTACTACAAATTCCTTTATTTAAATTGTTATAGTGAAAATAGGAGAGCGGCAAGGTAAAAGGTAATTGCCGTGAAAATATGAAAAGGCCCCTTAGTGGATTTAATCCACTAAGTGACCTCGTTAAAAAATTTCTAGTTAAGTATCCAACTCTACCTCAAGCACTCCAAGCCCTCTCAGTAAAAACACCTGTCTAAATTGAGGCGGGGATGTGTTTTCTGCTAAATGGATATCTGGAAAAGCGATTAGCAGTTTCTCGATTGCGATTTTTCCTTCTAAACGCGCCAGTGGAGCACCCAGGCAAAAGTGTATTCCGAACCCAAATGCAACGTGCGGATTATTTTCTCTAGTTATGTCAAAATCCCCGGCTTTGTTAAACTTTTCTTCATCACGGTTTGCTGAACTTAAGGATGCTAACACAAGGTCGCCACGCCGAAATGTTTTTCCGTGAAATTCCAGGTCTTCTTCGGCCCAGCGAGCAGTCGAGAAGTCAACAGGGCTATAATAACGAAGCCCTTCTTCAACAGCCGTTTCAATAAAGGAGAAATCTTCTTTTAGTTTTTCTAGCTGATCTGGGTGTTCAAATAGAGCAAACATGGTGTTAGCGATTAAGTTAACTGTCGTTTCGTGACCGGCGATGATAAGCAGCACAATCATGGAATATAGCTCATCTTTGTTTAACTGTTCGCCTTCTTCCTCTGCCTGGATCAGCTTTGATATTAAGTCATCTCCCGGATTATCTTTTCGTTCTTCAAAAAGGTAGGTCAAATATTCAATGAAAGCCGTTACATCTTCTTCAAAGGTGTTGGCCAGATTATCGACCGCAGCTACAATCGTGTTTGACCATTTCCTGAATTTGTCGCGATCTTCGGAAGGTACTCCAAGTAGTTCACTGATCACGATAATCGGAAGCGGAAATGCATAATCATTTATTAAGTCGATCGGTCCTTTTTTTTCCTTCATCTTTAGCAATAATTCATCAGCTATTTCAGCAATTCTTGGTTCTAGATTCTTGATGGTTTTGGGGTTAAAGTATGGCTGGACAAGTTTTCGGAGTCTTGTATGGTCAGGCGGATCAACATCTAGCATCATGTTTCGGAACACAGATAATATCTTGCTCTGTTCTTCATCAGAAGAACCAGAAAAGAATTTAGATTGGTCTTTTATGAAACTCGATTTTTTCAGTACCTCTTTAACATGGTCGTATTTCGTAACGATCCATGAGGTTTGGCCGTTTTCGTGAGACATGGCAAAAATCGGATCTTGTTGGCGCAATTTTTCGTAAAAGGGATACGCTCCTACTTTAAAGTTAGATTTAAAAACTGTTTCCGTATCTATCATCTAGTATCCTCCTAACAGTGGTATGACTGGCTAGTCAGTCTGGCTTTATTATAAAAGGCTGGAATAGGAAACACAAATATAAAAGGCTGCTTAAGCAAGAATTAAACAACTTCACTAAAGGTAAATTAGTGTAAAATTCTTCGCTTTAAGACAGCCTCGTTAATTAGACGTAACCTCAAGTCACATCGGCAAATTATTAATAAAATAGATCAATGTCTGCAATTCAGCAGCAAGGTCGATCTGGTGAAGTTTTATTTGGTCCGGTACAGATAGCCTTGCGGTTGTAAAATTTAATATTCCCTTAACGCCAAGATCTATCATTCGGTCTGAAATAAGTTGGGCTGCAGCAACTGGTACGGTTAAAATTGCAACGGTAACATCCGGCTTAAGCCGATCATTTATTTCGTTAATATGATAAACGGGTACTCCGTCAATTTCTTTTCCTACCTTTTTTGGGTCAACATCAAAGGCCATCTCGATTTTTGGACTGTTTCTTTTTAATAGACTGTACTTTAAAAAAGCGGTCCCTAAATGGCCGACTCCGATCAATGCTGCTTTTGTCTCTTTATCCTCTGCAAGCAGTTTTCCTAAAAGCCTGATTAACCTGGATACATTATAACCGTTTCCTTTACTTCCCTTTATTTGAAAATAAGAAAAGTCTTTGCGAATAATAGCTGAGTCAATTTTTAAAGCATCGCTTAATCCGCTGGACGAAATGAATTTAGTACCGTTTTCTTTTAGTTCTTTGGCATACTCATAGTACATTGGCAGACGCTTAATAGATGCATTAGGTATTTTTATGGCCTTTTTTCTCATGAGGAATCCTCCAACAAGATTACAAGAATTATTACTGGTAGTTAAAAATGCATACCGCATCTTCTATTATATTCCTCTTGATGCTAGTTTCACAGTGAATTTTTTTAGAAGATTTGTAGGTCTCTTCCGGCTTTTACTGTTTTTTCTTGGCGAGCATTTCAAGAATCTCACGAAACGGTTTTAACTCTTCCTGTGAAAGCGGGGTTCCACCATAGTGCAAATCGTTTCTGTTTAAAATTTCCCTAAGGTCTAAGGGGCCTGTATCAGGGGCTTCTGTTAATCCCAGTATGTAATCAACAGAAACCATGTATAAAGAAGCGAGCTTGAGACATTTATCTATCGGTGGCTGGCGAGTCTGAGATTCGTATCCGGCATACGAGGACTTAGCGATTCCAATTTGGCTGCATACATAATCCATTGTCCAGTATCTAGATTTTCTTAACTCTCTTAAACGTTTTCCGTACAAACCTTTTCCTCCATTCCATTGCGAATATTCTTCTTGTAAAAAGTATAAAACAAAAATTCGCTTAAAGTAAACATAGAATTATATTTAGCATTTGTTTAAAATACTAAAAAACCTATATAATCATTGATTTATTGGGCGTTTTGGTATATAATGGGTATGTAGGTTTTTAAAGGTAACCTATAGATGAGTGGATCTTTTTGTTCACTTTTAAGATAACTACTAGCGTGTGAATATTCATGCTTTGCTATATATATTTTCTTATCAGGGAGGCAATACAATGGCTGAAGCTAGAAAATCAAGCAAGACCTCAGCCTCTCCAGCAAAACAGGTGGAGCAGGTTGCTGAGCATAAAGCAGAGGAGAGTGTTGTTAAAAAAGCTCCTCACGAAATGAGTTTGTTTGAGAAACTATTGGAGGTTCGTAAGTCTGTTCCTTATTTGCGAAAAGAATCCAGAGGGCATCAATACAGCTATGTAGGAAGCTCGCAGGTGCTTGGTGCAGTAAAGGTTAAACTGGACGAGCTTGGAGTGCTATTGTTCTCTAATGTTATAGATAAACAGCTCCATCAAAGTACGAACAGCAAAGGTGCTACAACTTATTTTACGGAATTGACGATTGAGTTCACCTGGGTGAACGTTCATAATCCGGAGGACAAGCTAACTCTTCAATGGTACGGTCAGGGATTGGATACAGCAGGAGAAAAAGGTGTCGGAAAAGCCCTTACCTATGCAGAGAAGTACTTCATGCTGAAACAGTTTAACATTCCTACTGACCAGGATGATCCAGACCGTTTTCAGGAGAGGGCAATGCGGAACGTCTTCCTTGGGGACGATACGGAAGAAGTCGAAACACAACCGCTACCGCCACAGACGACGAATGCAAAACCGGTTACCGAAAAGCAGCTTGCTATGCTTAACGGATTATGTTCAGATATCGCGAAGATAAGTGACTCACATGTAACAGAGGACATGGTTAAAGACTGGCTTAAATCCCAGTATCTTTACGAAGGGACATTTGACGAACTAACAAGCAAACAGGCAGCATATATGATCAAGACCGCTGTTGAACTAAAACAGAAAAAACAAAAAGAACCGGTCTTGATGTAAGAGGAGGAAATCTCCTCTTTGTACATAACTCTTTATCCCACTTCACATTTTCATTTCTACACCTTTCTTTTCACTGATTTTTCCCATTCATTTCGAAATCCCTTATCCAAAAATAAAACCACAAAGCGACACATCTTTGCTCTCCCAAAAAAATGATTAGTAAATCTATTTTGTAAGAGTATATCCGCTTCTTTGTTCCCTTTTCACTGGAAAAATGAAAAGACTGGCTGATATCCCTCCAAGTACTATACAATAGAAGAAGTGAACTTAGAGATAAGGATTGATAAGATGAGTATTCTATCTGTTGAAAACCTATATAAAACATACGGAGATAAAGTGTTGTTCGACCACATTTCCTTTGCGATAGCTGATGGGCAAAGAACAGGCTTGATCGGCGTTAACGGAACTGGGAAATCTACTTTCCTAAAAGTACTGGCTGGTATTGAATCAGCGGAGGAAGGCGAGATTGTCCATTCCAATGATTTTCGCGTGGAATATTTGCCTCAGGAGCCAGAGTTGAACGGGAACCTGAACGTTCTTGAACAAATCTATTACGGCGATTCCTTGATGATGCAGGTTATGCGGAAATACGAAAAGGCTTTGGATGAACTTGAAAAAGAACCGGAAAATCCCGAGAAACAAAATCAATTGTTAAAAGCACAGCAGGAGATGGATGAGAACGAAGCATGGGAAGCGAATACAACAGCTAAGACTGTCCTTACTAAACTCGGCATCACTGATTTCACAAGAAAGGTAAGCCTGTTATCCGGCGGACAGAAAAAGCGTGTTGCGATCGCTAAAGCGCTTATCCAGCCCGCAGACTTGCTGATCCTTGATGAGCCTACAAACCACCTTGACAATGAAACGATCGAATGGCTGGAAGGATTTTTGTCCCAGTATAAAGGGGCATTCCTGCTGGTTACCCATGACCGTTACTTTTTAAATAGGGTTACGAACAAGATCTATGAGTTAGAACAGGGGAAGCTATATACTTACGAAGGAAACTATGAAGTATTCCTGGAGAAAAAAGCAGAGCGGGAAGAACAAGCACAGGTTAAGGAAGAAAAAAGGCAAAACTTGCTTAGAAGAGAACTTGCATGGTTGCGGCGGGGTGCCAAGGCCCGTACAACGAAGCAAAAGGCCCGGATACAGCGGGTAGAAGGAATTCAGGAACAAAAGGGGCCATCTGCAGGCGGAGCGATTGAATTCGCTGCTGGGACCAAGCGGCTCGGAAAAAAAGTCATTGAGCTTGAAGAAATCAGCAAGGGTTTTGAAGGAAAACCATTTATTAAAGACTTTAACTACCTTGTAACTCCAGGAGATCGGTTAGGCATTATTGGGCCGAATGGAAGCGGCAAGTCGACTTTATTAAATATCCTGGCAGGACGCATCAAGCCTGATAAGGGTTCGCTCGATGTCGGGGTAACGGTTAGTATCGGATATTATACCCAGGATCATGACGAACTGGATGGCAACCTGAGAGTTGTTGAGTATATAAAAGAGATCGCCCATGTTATCAATACAGCCGATAATCAAACGATTACAGCAGAACAGATGCTGGAACGCTTTTTGTTCCCGAGATCCATCCAGCATACTTATATTCGTAAGCTGTCCGGGGGAGAACGCAGGCGCTTGTACCTGCTTGGTGTTTTAATGAAAGAACCAAACGTTCTGTTTCTGGATGAGCCTACGAATGATTTAGATACAGAGACATTAAGCATACTTGAAGATTACCTCGACCAATTTCCTGGAGTCGTCATTACCGTTTCCCATGACAGATATTTCCTTGATCGTGTTGTTGATCACCTTTTAGTTTTTGAAGGAAACGGGGAAATCACAAGGTTCCAGGGAAGCTATTCGGATTTTATGGAAGAGCAAAAGCTTTTAAAAGAAACAGAAACGAAACAGCAAAAGAAGCCTCCGGAAAATGTTCCTCCTAAAAAAGAAGTGCGCAAGAAGCTATCCTATAAAGAACAGCGCGAATGGGAACAGATTGAGGATAGGATCGCTGAACTAGAAGAGAAAAAGGATGAACTTGAGCAGGGAATCGCTGAATCGGGAAGCGACTACGGCAAGATCCAGGAATTTATGGAAGAACAGAAAAAAGTAGAAGAAGAGCTGGAACAGGCAGTCGAGCGATGGACGGAGTTATCTCTAATGATGGAGGAAATTGAAAATAATAAAAAAGCCTGAAAAAAGAGCAAAACCTAACTGTTAGGATGGGTTTTGCTTTTTTCTATACTTCTCCCATTCATAAGGAAGCAGTAACTCGAAGCTGTTCTTCTCATTATTAATAAAGACAGCCCAAACAATCTAGCTGGATGAAAGAAAAAATAGATTCAAAATTAACTTCGTGTGAGATTCTTAAATCTTTTTACCAAATGATATAATATGCGTGATAGAGTTTTGAGCAGAAGTTTTAATATATAAATTGGTATTACGGGAGGTTATATGATGTCTGGCCAGAAATTTACACTTGATCATGCAAAACAACTCGACAATAAGGACGAGCTCGCAAGTTTTCGAGAAGAGTTTTATATAAAGGAAGACGGTGTTTATCTAGACGGAAATTCCCTTGGACTTCTCTCCAAAAGAGCAGAAAAATCTTTGCTTGAGCTTCTTGATTCATGGAAGAGCTATGGGATCGATGGTTGGCTGGAAGGTAAGCATCCGTGGTTCTACCTTTCAGAGGCCCTTGGGAAAATGAGTGCTCCTCTTGTGGGGGCAGAACCTGATGAAGTAATTGTAACCGGTTCCACGACGGCTAACCTTCATCAGCTTGTTTCGACGTTTTATAAACCTGAAGGAAAGAGAACGAAAATTTTAGCAGATGAAATTACGTTCCCGACTGACATTTATGCTTTGAAAAGCCAGATTGAGTTAAAAGGCTATGACCCGGAGGAACACCTGATCCGCGTGAAAAGTACAGACGGCCACCTGTTGGCCGAAGAAGACATTATCGCGGCTATGACAGATGAGGTATCGGTTGTTGTATTATCCGGCATACTTTACAGAAGCGGCCAGGTACTGGATATGGAGCGATTAACGAAGGAAGCATACAACCGAAATATTATCATCGGGTTTGACCTGTGCCACTCCATCGGTTCTATTCCCCATGAATTGAGCAATTGGGGTGCTGACTTTGCATTCTGGTGCAATTATAAGCATTTAAACGGAGGACCGGGTGCGGTCGGAGGGCTTTATGTCAACAAACGGCATTTTGGAAAAACGCCCGGTCTTACCGGATGGTTTGGTTCCAGAAAAGATAAGCAGTTTGATATGGAACATACTTTGATCCCTGCAGATGATGCTGGAGCTTATCAGATGGGTACACCGCATATCTTTAGTTTAGCACCTCTGCTCGGCTCGCTTGAAATGTTTAATGAGGCAGGTATGGATAGAATCAGAAAAAAATCGATGCAGCTAACAGGTTATATGATGGATCTTATCGCTCATGAACTTGATGGATATGATTTTGTCGTCCGTAATCCAATAGAAGATGAAAAGCGGGGAGGCCATCTGTTCTTGGAACATCCTGAGGCAGCACGTATCTGTAAAGCATTGAAGGCTCATCACATCATTCCCGATTTTCGCTCGCCAAACGGAATACGGCTTGCACCTGTCGCGCTTTACAATACGTTTGAAGAGGTATGGCGAACGGTACAAAAGCTTAAGAAAATTATGGACGATGAAGAATATAAGCAATTTGAAAATAAGCGCGGGGTAGTAGCTTAATATAGTTTTTAGCACGTAAGAACGGATGAACGCATCGAAACGTAACAAAAATTAATCGAAGTGCAAAGAGGGGGAGGCTGACTATGACAGAAAAAAATGAAAGCAAACAAGATGGTGTAAACGAAAAAGGAATTCATACCGATTTTTCCAACAATATGACTTACGGGGAATATTTGCAGCTGGATAAATTGTTGAATAGCCAGGACAGGCTCTCGGGACATCATGACGAGATGCTCTTCATTATCATTCACCAGGTGAGTGAACTATGGATGAAACTAATTTTGCATGAAACGAATTCCGCGATCCAATCCATTGAAGATGATGACCTTCAAACAGCGTTTAAAATGCTCGCGCGTGTTTCAAAAATCCAGTCTCAGATCATCCATGCATGGGATGTGTTGTCTACATTAACACCTGCTGAATATATGGAATTCCGGGATTATTTAGGGCAGGCGTCAGGGTTCCAGTCCTATCAGTATAGGATGATCGAGTTTGCGTTAGGCTATAAAACGCCTCATGTATTAAAAATCTATAAAAAAGACGCGGAACTGCATAAAAAGCTGGAAGAAGCATACAATGCACCCGGCCTGTACGATGTTGCGATCAAAGCTCTTTCAAAAGCAGGGCTCCAAATTAATGAAGATGTGCTGAACAGAGATTATTCTAAACCGTATAAAGCAGATGAATCGGTAAAAGAAGCCTGGATGGCTGTTTACAAGAACGTTGATAAGTATTGGGAATTGTATCAGCTTGCAGAGAAGCTCGTTGACATTGAAGATTGGCTGCAACAGTGGCGTTTCCGTCATATGAAAACAGTTGAAAGAATTATCGGATTTAAGATGGGTACCGGGGGTTCATCTGGAGTAGGCTATTTGAAAAAAGTTCTCGATCATCGCTTCTTCCCTGAATTATGGGATATTCGTACAGAACTTTGATAAGAAATAGGACAGGTTATTAAGGGGTTATGAATCAAAAAAAGAAGTGTCAAATCAATACGATTTGGCACTCCTTTTGATGTGTTATTTTTCAGTTTTGTACTCGAAATAAGAACCCGTTTATCCCCGGGAGGAAGAGTCAACTCTTTTATATCTTTATTTCAATATCTGCATCTTTTTTAAGTTCATCTACTTTTGTCTGCAGTTTTTCTTGTTGTTGCTCACTTTCTAGCTGTTGCTTTATCTTTTCTTTTACTTCTTCATACGGTGGTATCTCTTGCTGGTTGGACTGTGAGCTTGACTGGGCCTTAATCTGTTCATAGTATTCTTTCATTTCTTTTTCTGACACGTCATCTGTCTTAATTTCCTTATCCACATATGTCTCGATCATAAGGGATTGGGAAATCTGTTGTTTAAGATCTTCTTTCGTGAGATTATTCTTTTCTAATGCTTTGTTAAAAGCATCTTCACCACCATATTGTTCTTTTAAATCGTTTATTTGTTTCTCGACTTTATCAGAAGAAGCTTCATATCCTTTCGAGTTAGCTTCCTGAAGTAGCAACTCCTGGCCTACAAGTGTATCGAGGACTTGTTTTTTTAACTGGCCTGCAATTTTTTCTGAAGTAGGATCCTGCCCCATTTGGTGATATTGCATTTGATTCTGAGATAGTAGGGAGTTATATTTACTGCCTTTTATCTCTTCTTTATTAACGATGGCAACGGTCTTGTCTTCATCCACTTGCTGTTCTTCCATTTTCTTTTGGATTTCCTTAGCCTGCTTTTGTTGATCTTGTTTATTTCCTTGACTGTCTTGCTGTTCTTGTTTATTTCCCTCTTGATTCCCTTTTGCTCCCTCAGACTCTTCGTTTCCTCCGCAAGCCGCTAAAAGCAGAACGAAACATGCGGTCACTACTAAATATGATAACTTTTTCATTACTTGTATTCTCCTTCCAACGATTCGTTAGTGGCTATTATGGTATAAATCTAAAAAAAATGAAACCCCTATCCAGAAGTATGGGAGAATTCACATATTCCAGAATCGAGATGCAAAACCCAAAAAATCGCTATGATTGATGTTATCGAACAACTGAGCAGTTGATGTAACAGGTTTGAAATAAAATCACACTCTGAGATAAAGGCGATTTAACTCATTTTAGATTTAATGAAACACACACTTCGTATGTTTCCGGATATCTTAAAGTCTTCTATTTTGCCCGAAAAAATAACATCGAAACAAAATGGAACCCCATGCCCTTAGCATGGGGTTCCTACTTAAAAAGGAGGAAAAGGTTGTTCGGGCCTTTTCGATTAAAATCATAGCACGCGATAAAGAAGATAATTTAAAATATGGGACATTTTATAGAATGTTTTAATAATGTAAAACTATATTTTTTAATTTCATTATTAATAGAAAATATCAATAAACAACATTGTTATTTCGGCATAGCAGTTTAGAGTTCATTATTTTTCTGTGTTGAGTTATTCCCCGGTGCAAACCATCCGAATAAAGCAATAGCAACGAGAATGCCGTAGAATGTAAGAGTCCACACTGTACTGTGAGGGAAATCATGGTCAAGTACCCCAACATCATCATGGGCAAGGGTGATGACAGCTAGCTTGACTCCTACCCAGGCTACAATAGCATAAGCCGTTGTTTCTAAAGCAGGGCGTTTTTCAAGCAGTTGCACAAACCAGGTTGCAGCGAATTTGATTAAAATTAATCCTGCGATGCCCCCGAGTACAACGACAATAAACTGTCCACCGTCCATGCCGCCAAAATCTCCGAGCTGGGAATCCGGAAGACCGAGCGCAAGTGCAACAGCTGCGAGAATGGAATCAATTGCGAAAGCAAGATCTGCTAAAGCAATCTTACCAACTGTTGGCCAAAAGCCTTTTCCAGCAGATTCTTCTTCTTCATCTTTGTGAATGTTTTCGTTCTTCTTTCCGAAGCGAGCCTGTATCACATGTTTTAGACCAAGATAAAGAAGATAAGCAGCTCCGATAGCCTGTATTTGCCATACGTTCGCAATAAAAGAAATTGCAAATAAAGCAACAAAACGAAAAGCGAAGGCCATAAAGATTCCGTATGTGATCGCTTTTTTCTTTTCTTCTTCTGGCAAGTGCTTGGCGATAACAGCCAGGACAAGCGCATTATCAGCTGACAACAACCCTTCCAGACCGATCAAAATTAATAACGTCCATCCGTATTCTACCCACATGGATTCCAAAAACAACTCTCCTTTATATAAAGTCCTTTTTATTCGATATCATACCTGCCTACAGTTGAAACTAAACTTTTCAATATAATTCTTCCTTGTTTATCTTTCCACTATCCAATTGTCTAATTCCTTTTTGAAACATACATTTTATGTTCATTGCTTAACGAGGAAACGTGTAATTCCCCAAAAAAATGGGAAGATAAAGTTTAGCACCGATAAAAATAAAAGGAGATGATTCCAATCGCTGAATATAGAGAAGAAGAAAACCGCCTCTTTTTTGAAGAAAACGGCGAGCTTATAGCAGAACTTCATTTTGAAAAAGAAGACGGTAACAGGCTGAACGCTGATCATACGATGGTGGTAGAACAATATCAAGGCCAGGGGTTTGGAGAACAGCTTGTTGAAAAACTCGTAGAATATTCCCGAGAAAAAGAGTTTACGGTCGTTCCAACATGTCCGTTTGTGAAGCAAAAACTCGAGGAGAACAAGCAATATCAAGATGTCCTGCATAATAAATAATTAGTTCCCAAATAGAGGCTCCCTCAATCCATTTTATTGGAAACATTATCCTCGAGCAATATAGAATCAAAGTTTATTAAACAGGGAAGAGGATAGCAGGAGGGAAAATATGAGTAAAAGGAAAGAACGTCCCGATATAGAAATCAATGTAGGGGGACACGAAATAGTTATAACAAAGCGCTATGCACTATTAGCAAATTTAAATGATATTTTAATCGGTCTCTGGTTTCTGATCGGCAGTATTTTGTTTTTATGGAAAACGACTCATCAAATTGGTGTCTATTTCTTCATTGTAGGAAGCGCTCAATTGTTGATCAGGCCGCTGATTCGGATCGTCAGAAACATACACTTAAAAAGGATAAACCCAGACTATGAAAGTTCTTACTAGGAAGGGACTGACATTTATGAGTCAGTTCCTTCTTTGTTATAGAATCTGATTTTCTTGTAATCCGCTATATAGTAATAAAGGTCATATATACCTTCAGTAAATCTCCTTTCCAGATACACAATTTGAATATCTAAAAATAAACTATAATCAAAGCTAGATCGCTAATCAGTTGTTGCTATTAAAGCATCCGGAAAGGCAGGCCTTAACATGCACGAATACTGGGTGAATCCTTCTTATTACAGGGACCAGTCTGTTTCTGATGAAGAAAAAAGGATAGAAGTAAAAGGAGAGGGGTCTGTTCTGGCAGTGCCTGATCGTGCCTCTATAACAGTCGGCGTTATCACAGAGGATGAAAATTTAAGCATCGCACAACAGGAAAACAGCCGGGCAATGTCAAATGTGATCAATGCTTTAATCGGGATAGGAATTCCAAGGGAGAATATCCAAACCAGGGAATATAGAGTAACGATCCTTTATGCTGAAGAGGGGGAGAAAGTAAGGGGATACAGGGTTATAAACCAGGTAGAAGTCGTGATTGACGAAGTTGCTGATACAGGTCTCCTGGTAGACACTGCAGTAAATAATGGTGCGAATTCCGTTTCAAACATTGAATTTACGCTATCAAATCAGGATGACTATTACAACAAAGCGCTTTCAATCGCCGTTAAAAATGGGCAAAAAAAGGCGCGAACGATTGCTAATTCTCTCGGAGTGATCTTGAACCAAATCCCTCTGCAAATAAAAGAGATCTCTCAACCTTCAAGGATAGTTCCGTTCCAGGCAGTCATGGCGGAAGGAGCCCCGATTCAACCCGGCCAGTTAAAAATAACCGCAGCAGTACAGGAAGAATTCAGCTTTCGATAAAGAAAAGCAGGGGCGCCATTTTGCGCTCCTGCTTCTATGAATCCTTCATCATCTCTTTCAATCTATCCTTATTTAAGATCAAGTCTCCAAGCGTGTAGTCATCCAAAACTTCGAGAAACGAATTCAGTGCGTTATTTAAAACACCCCGCAAACGGCAAGCATCGCTTAAAATGCACTTATCGTTTACTTTATCAAAGCACTCAACGACATAAAAGTCCTCTTCTGTTTTTCGGACAACTTCCCCGATATTAATTTCTTCAGGTGGCATCGCAAGCCGAATGCCGCCGTTTCGCCCTCGAACAGTTTCAACATACCCTGATTTCCCTAGATCATAAATGATTTTCATCAAGTGGTTTTTCGAGATGTTATAGATTTCGGATATTGTTTTTATGTTAACGAGCTGGCCTTCCTGCCTGGTGGCAAGATACATTAATACTCGCAATGAATAATCTGTGTAACGTGTTAGTTTCATCCTGGCTACCATCCTTTAAGAGAAGGTATTTATTTAATCCATAATTGAGTTTATCATACTTTGTTCCTAAAAAGAAAAATTGAAACCTGGTTAAAATGTGTCAACTTTTTTAAAGATGTATTTAAAATATTGCTTTAAGTCCCCATGTATGAAAAGATGTATTTGAAATAAATCTTTTGTGGGAGGAATTTAAAATGCTTAGCCAGAAAACAAAGGAAATTGTAAAATCAACAGTGCCGGTATTAGAACAACATGGAACAACAATTACAAAACGATTCTATCAAATGATGTTTAGCAACCATCCTGAACTTTTAAATATATTTAATCATGCAAACCAAAAACAGGGACGCCAGCAGCAGGCGCTCGCTAACACGGTATATGCTGCAGCAAAATACATCGACAATCTTGAAGCGATTGTACCTGTTGTAACCCAGATCGCCCATAAACACCGCAGTCTTGGCATCAAGCCCGAGCATTATCCAATCGTCGGGGAACACTTGCTTTTAGCTATTGAAGATGTGCTTGGGGATGCAGCAACAGACGGAATTTTAGAAGCATGGGGCGAAGCGTACGGAGTCATCGCAGATGTGTTCATCCAGGTAGAAGACAACATGTATAAACAAGCGGAAGACCAACCGGGTGGATGGGAAGGCTTTAAACCGTTTATTCTTGACAAAAAAGTAAGAGAAAGTGATGTCATCACATCGTTTTACTTAAAGCCTGTAGATGGCCAGCCTCTTCCAACCTTTAAACCTGGTCAATACGTTAGTGTGAAGATGAATATTGAAGGAGATCAATTTACTCATATTCGTCAGTACAGCCTTTCTGATGCGCCGGGAAAACAGTACTACCGTCTCAGCGTCAAACGTGAAGAAGGCAATAACACGCCTGATGGCAAAGTATCAACATACTTACATGACTATGTGCAAGAAGGAGATAAACTTGAATTAAGTGTACCTGCGGGAGATTTCTATATCGATCTGGACAGTGACCGACCTGTTGTCCTTCTTGCAGGCGGAGTTGGATTAACACCGCTTATGAGTATGTTTAACACTGTGATTGAACAGCGAACAGACCGTCCGGTAACATTTATACAAGCGGCCCAAAACAGTAAAGTGCATGCGATGAGAGATCATTTTAAGAAGGTTGCGCAAGAAAATGAACAAGTGAATTATTATGTCGCATATGACAATCCAACAGAGGAAGACCGAGCGAACCAGCATTTTGATAAAGAAGGATATATCGACCTTAACTGGCTTAAAGAGGTACTTGAAACGAAGGATGCAGACTTCTATTTCTGCGGTCCGGTTCCATTTATGAAAGGTGTCCTGAAAGCTCTTAAAGAATGGGAAGTACCGGAAGAAAGAATCCATTTTGAATTCTTTGGCCCAGCGATGGATTTAGAAAAAGAATTAGTTAATTAAAATTAAGAGAAGGGGAGCTTCCCTCTTCTCTTTTTTTATGGACTCAATGGTTTTTCTTTTGCCTTCACGGGAAAAATATAGAAAAGAGATTTGAAAGGAGTGATAGAGTGGATGAAAATACATTTAAAGTGACGAAAGAAATCGAAAAGCTTAATGACCAATACACGAACCTTGCCCAGCAAGAAGCAAGTGAGAAAACAGACGATGCCTACAGTAAGATTTCGGAAGACCTTACAAGGCTTCGCTCCATGCTTCTTCAGACCGATGAATATTCTTCAGGGCATGAAGTGAACAGAGAGACAACGATGGCTACCCTCAGCGGCGACCTTCCTTCTTACCAAAAGGTGACCGTTATATATGAATATGACAATGGTAAGGCACTGGTGGAAGATACGGATGGGATAAAACATCTGGTTGACCAGGAAAGCTTAAAATAAATCGTTCTAAATAAAATGAAAAATCTGGTAGAATAGACACAACCGACCAAAAAGGGGGAAACGTTGTGTCTATTTTAATTAAAGCAAAGAAGCCTTTTTATTCGTTTGACCGCAATCTAGAGCCCGTGGAAAAGGTACGGTCTGGAGCCGAACTTGAAATCGAAACCTATGATTGTTTTGAAAATCAGATTCAATCAGAAGATACAGAAATTAACAAAATAAACTGGGATCGTATCAATCCAGCTACAGGACCTGTCTATGTAGAGGAAGCAAAGCCTGGCGATATTTTAGCAGTACATATTAATAATATTGAACTTGCCAACCAGGGCGTGATGACAACTGGACCAGAGCTTGGAGTAATGGGTCATCGCGTTGAAGAATTTACAGTAAAAATGATACCGCTTAAAGACAATAAAGCAGTTTTTAATGACAGGCTGAAACTTCCTCTTAACCCTATGATCGGGGTTATTGGCGTTGCACCTGAAGAGGACCCTGTTTCATGCGGTACCCCGGACAGGCATGGCGGGAATTTAGACACCACATTTATTACAGAAGGAGCAACGGTTTATTTTCCTGTTTTTGCAGAAGGAGCGTTATTTGGACTTGGGGATATGCACGCGGCGATGGGAGATGGAGAGATCGGCGTTTCTGGAATCGAGATTCCCGGAAAGGTTTCTTTGAAGCTTGAAGTGATCAAAGGAAAAACGATCAAACATCCAATGGTAGCAAATGAAGAAGGCCTTGCTATCCTGGTCTCTGCAGAAACGCTTGATGAAGCAACGAAAACGGCTGTAGAAGAGATGATCGATTTGCTTCTTCCACATACAGATCTGTCACTTGCTGAATTAACAATGCTGATGAGCGCGATCGGCCAGACCCAAATCAGCCAGGTTGTCGATCCAAAATTAACAGCGAGATTTTTTGTTCCTAAATATTTTCTTGATGAATACAATATAGATATTTTTTCTTAATGAACATGAAAGAATGATAACCAAAATGAAGTGTTTATCCTTTTTTATTGCGGTTTCTTTTGTAAAAAGACTTAAAGGGGCATAAGGTATAAGACTCCCAGTCTATCAAGACATCAACAGTCAGCTTTCTGATCTTATACCTGGAAGGTTCACCGGCCACCTGCGGAAAACGAGCAAACTGGAGCGGAAATCAACCACTCCCTTAACAACAAATTTTATAAAAAGTCAAAAAGAAGGGTAAGCAAATCAAGATGCTTATCCTTCTTTACTTTTTTGATCTTTCAAGTCATTTTTTAAAGCTATTGTAATCGATACGCTCATCGCAATAATCACAACTGCAAACGGCAATGCGCTTGCAATAGCTGCAGACTGAAGTGCTTCTAATCCTCCGCTCAATAACAGGATAGCTGCGATACCCGATATCAAACTTCCCCAGATTATCTTTACTAGTTTCTTTGGATGAAGGGTCCCTTTAGAAGAAAAAACACTTAAGATATAGGTGGCAGAATCAGCGGATGTAACGAAAAAGATTGAAATAAGCAAAAGGCCCAAAAAGCTTAATATAGTTCCGAACGGCAATTGTTCAAGGGTTGCAAACAATGCTGTTTCAACATGTTTTTTAGCCTGTGCTGCGATTTCAATATGATCGTATATCTGCATGTGTAGTGCTGTTCCGCCGAAAACAACGAACCAGATTGCTCCCAGTAAAGAAGGAACCAGGAGGACTCCCAGCACAAATTGCTGGATGGTTCGCCCTTTTGAAACCCGGGCGATGAAGGCTCCGACAAATGGACCCCAGGCTAATCCCCAGGCCCAAAAGAACATCGTCCACTTCCCTCTCCAGTCTTCATTGTCATATGGGCTAAATGAAAGGCTTAACTGTAAATAATCGCCAAGATATTGTCCTGTTGCAGTAATGAAGTTCTTTAGAAGAAAGACGGTTGGCCCTGTAATAAGAACGAATAATAACATAAATCCTGCGATTCCCAGGTTAGTCATACTCAAATAGCGGATTCCTTTGTTTACTCCAGATAAAGCTGATATCATAAACAAAACAGTTACTACCGCTATGACAACAAGTTGGGTGACCGGAGTGTTAGGAAGTCCGAACACCTCGTTTAATCCGCCGCTTACCTGCATTGAGCTGAGACCGAAAGTTGTTGAAACGCCAATAATTGTAGCAAGTGTCGCTACAATGTTTATCCCCTTTCCGATTGGTCCTTTCACTTTTTCTCCGAGCAAAGGTTCGAACGCCGAACTTAATAAAGAAGGACTTTTCTTTCTGAACCCAAAGTATGCTAACGTGAGGCCGATTATCGTATAGACTGCCCATGGTTGCAACCCCCAGTGAAAGACACTGTAGGTTAACGCCGATTCAGCTGCCTCTTGTGTCCTGGCCTTGATTCCAGGGGCAGGATTAACATAATGTAATATTGGCTCCGCAACACCATAAAACACCAGGCCGACACCCATGCCTGCAGCAAATAGCATTCCTAGCCAGGAAAAGTAGGAGTATGCCGGTTTGCTGTCAGGCTCTCCAAGTTTAATATGCCGGTATGGGCCAAAAGCAAGGAAGAGGGCAAAACCAACAAGAAGAGTGTCGACTAGCATATAGAACCAACCGAACGTATGATTAATCCAATTTAACGTTGTCTTCATCGTTAGAGATAAGTTATCCGGAAAAACGAGACCCCACAAAACAAGGAGTAGTGCTAAACTGACAGTGGCATAGAAAACCAGGCCAAGCTTTTTATCTGAAGAAGAGATAATACCACTTCTTTCTGTTAAAGTTTTCATATAAAACTAGTAGCACAAAAGACAAGGAGCAAAACTGGATTATATTACTAGTTTCAAAGTTCGAAGTTGAAAGAGGATAATCCGTACTGCCGTTGAAGGTAACAACAACGAGTCCAATCCATATTTTTAGGAGTGAAAAAATGGTAAAAGTAACACCCAGAATATCGGTTAGACCTTCAAAGTCTGAGGATGCACCACAGTTATTAGCACTAGACCACCTTGCCTGGAACCATTTTACGGCTCCATCTGAGACCAAATGGACATCCCCGGAAGAATACCTGGAAAAAAGTCCGCCCGGAACCCAATTGGTCGCAGCAGTGGAAAAAACAGTATTCGGTTATGTAAGTGTTAGAAACCCGACTCCGCTTAAAAGTAATTCACATGTTGGAGAACTAACTATCGCTGTTCACCCATCCTATCAAGGACTGGGTGTTGGCAAGGCTTTAATGGAAGAAGTTGAAAAGAGAGCCTATGAAGAAGGGAAATCCAAGCTGTCATTACGAGTGCTTGCAACTAACCCTTTTGCGGCAGCTTTTTATAAGTCGCTTGGTTATGAAGAACAGGGAAGACTCGAGAATGAGTTTTATATAGATGGAGAGTATGTTGATGACTTGCTGATGTATAAATTTTTATAAGAGAATCAGGTTTGTATATAGGAAGGAATGGCTTCTCCTTCTACATCACGTAATAAAGCGGAGCCTGCAATAGTTGCAGGCTCCGCTTTATGTTTGAAAATATTCTACTGCGATATGCTGAAATGTTTTGACATTAAATAATCCGATGTCTGTCAATTTTAGTTCGGGAATTACCGGAAGTGCTAAAAAAGAAAGGGTTAAAAATGGATTGAATTCATGTGAGCAGCCGATTTCGGCCAGTGCTTTGTTCAGTTCTTTTAATCTTGCATAAATCAGATGTGAATCCATATCTGACATCAATCCCGCGATTGGTAGCGACAGGGCAGCAAGCGTTTCACCCTCCAAGACGACTGCAAGTCCGCCCTTCATCTGAGACGTTACTCTTATAGCGGTCAACAGATCTTCATCGCACGTTCCTGCTGCAACAATATTGTGGGAGTCATGTGCGACAGTGGAGGCGATAGCACCTTTTTTTAATCCCAGTCCCTTTATGATTCCCAGTCCAATATTCCCGGTGCTTTTGTGCCTTTCAAGCACTGCAAGTTTTAAATGGTCTTTTTCTGTACAGCTTGTAAAAAGTCCATCCATTACTGTTACTTTTTCAATCAGGTGTTTCGTAACAATACTGTTTGGAATAATGCCGATTATGTTAGCTTCGGTTTTATTATCAAGCCTTATTTGCAAATCCTTGACGGAGATTTGCTTGGCTTTTATACTATCTAAAATTGGAGCGGAAGGTATAAGAGACTGTTCGGAAGGAGAAACCATTTTTGAATTCTTTGCAACTAGAACGCCTGACTTATATACGCTTTCTATCGTGACATTTTCTAAGTCGCTTATCAATAAAAAATCAGCTTCATAACCCGGTGCAATCGCTCCTTTATTTTTGAAACCAAAGCATTCCGCCGCATTCAGGGTAGCGATTTGTACAGCAAGAAGAGGGTCTATTCCTTCCTTGATCGCCATCCTAATATTATGGTCGATGCTTCCTTCTTCGATTAAATCATCAAGATGTTTGTCGTCCGTTACAAACAAACAGCGCCGTGCGTTTTCCCTGTTGATCGCTTTTAATAATGCCTTCAAATCCCTGGCTGCAGACCCTTCTCTTAACATCACATGCATACCTTTTCGTAATCGATCAAGTGCTTCTTCAGCATTGACACATTCATGATCTGTGCGAATACCGGCTGCCATGTAAACGTTAATGCCGTCTGAGTTGACCCCGGCGGCATGTCCGTCAATACACTTACTTTTGACAATCGCGGACGATAGTTTTGCAAGCATATTTTCGTGATTATGAAAAACAGCAGGAAAGTCCATAACTTCTCCAAGTCCTATAACTCTGGGAAGTAAATACAGAGGTTCCAAATGTTCAAATTCCAGCTTCGCTCCCGCATTTTCAAAAGGCGTCGCAGGAACACAGGATGGGAGCATAAAAAACACATCAAGAGGAATATTGTTCGATGAATCGATCATAAACTTGATTCCTTCTATGCCGCAAACGTTGCCGATCTCATGCGGATCGGCAACCACAGTTGTCACTCCGTGCGGTATTACTACGTTAGAAAACTCAGAAGGCGTAACCATTGCTGATTCAATATGAACATGACCGTCGATGAACCCTGGGGTTAAATATTTTCCTTCTGCATCAACGGTCATGATACCTTCATAATTCCCGATTCCTGCAATATAGCCATCCACAACAGCAACGTCTTCCTCTATAATCTCAAGCGTGAAAACGTTTACGATTTTACTATTTTTAATAACAAGATCTGCCGGGGTCCTTTTTGCTGCAACATCAATTCTTCTCTTAAGTTTTTCCTTCGTATGCTCCAATAAAAAGCCCCCTTTGTAAATGGAGTTGTTAAAAAGGCCTCGAATGGCACGATTAATGACCGCCCATGATAAAGTTGATAATGAACGCTACACTTACGAAATACATGATCCAGTGGATTTGGTCCCTTTTCCCGGTAAGCAGCTTTAACAGGGTATAGGAAATAAATCCGAATGCAAGCCCCTGGGCAATACTGAAGGTTAAAGGCATCAAGACAATCGTTAAAAAGACAGGAATAACATCGGTATAATCATCAAAGCTAATATGTTTGATTTCACTAAGCATTAAAGCACCGACAAGAATTAAGATTGGAGCGGTAGCAACAGAAGGTATGAAATAAATTAGTGGAGCGAAAATGAGTGTCAGGAAAAACAATATGCCGACTGTTAACGCTGTTAGGCCAGTCCTCCCGCCTTCAGAGATACCCGTAGCATTTTCAACATAAGCGTTAAGTGCCGTGCTTCCGAATGAAGCACTTGCCATCGTTCCTACCGCGTCTGCCTGAAGGGCTCTGTCCAGGTTTTGGATTTTACCATTTTCATCAGTAAGGCCAGCTTTTCTTGATAAACCGATCAATGTAGCAAGGTTGTCGAACAATTCAACGATTGTGAAAGAGAAAATAACGGAGACGATCCCATATCCGACTGCCCCCATAATATCCATGGCGAAAAATGTTTCTGACATGCTTGGAAGGGAAAAGGAAACGACATCGCTCAGCGCTTTTGGAAAAGCGATAAACCCAACGATCATGGAAAGGATACTCGTGCCAAGAATACTTATTAAAAGAGCCCCTTTAACGCGCTTTGCCATCAAGAAAGCCGCAGTGATCAATCCGAATATTGCCAGGAGGGGACCAGCGCTCGTGAGATTTCCGAGTCCTACAAACGTCGCTTCATTTGCGACGACCAGTTCAGCGTTTTTTAATCCGATAAAGGCGATGAAAAGACCGATTCCGACACCTATAGCAGACTTTAAAACGTCCGGTACACCGTCAACAATTTTTTGCCGGACACCTGTGAGGGTTAAAATTAAAAATACAACACCGGAGATAAAAACTGCCCCTAACCCTGTCTGCCAGCTTAATCCCTGTCCTAATACAACCGTATAGGCAAAGAATGCGTTCAGTCCCATTCCGGGGGCTACGGCAACCGGGAAATTTGCCCAGAGGGCCATCAGTAACGTACAGAACACACTCGCATAAATGGTTGCTGCAAGGGCCGCCTCTCTAGGAATGCCTGCATCTGAAAGAATGATAGGGTTAACAAATACAATGTAGCTCATTGTCATAAAAGAGGTGATTCCGGCCAAAAGTTCGGTTTTTACAGTTGTTTGCCGCTCTGTTAACTTAAATAATTTCTCTAATATTTTCGGATTATTGGAGGAAGGGAGTCCAGGCTGCAGGTCTTTTTCGATCATTGACATCAAAGATCACTCCTAACATAGTTTTGTAAAACTGGCTTTTAGGAAAGCGGTTCAATAAAAACATCCATAATTCCGCCGCAAATCCCGCCGTCTTCGTAAAACAATCCCCTGGTTAAATCAACTGTTTGCTTTTCAGGCTTGTTTGTTTGAATTACCTTAAAAGCTGTTTCAATGACTTCTGCTTCTCCACATCCTCCGCCGATCGTCCCTTCGATTTTTCCGCAGGGAAAAATAATCATCCTGCTTCCTGTTTTCCGTGGGGTTGAACCTCGCGTCTTGATTATTGTTGCCAGAGCGGCTTTTTCACCCCCTTTCTTAATTTCTGTTGCCCTTTTAATGAGGTCGATTTGCTTCATTTAACTGCCCCCTCATGAAAGCCCATCTTTGCGTAACGACGTATTTTGCTGCTTAAGGAATTCCCTGATGCTCCATTCTTTATTTTTAAAATCTCTGCCATGATGCTAACAGCGATCTCAGAAGGTGTTTCAGCCCCGATATCAAGGCCAACAGGTGTATAAATATGATCAAAAGTTTCATCAGGAAATTCTTGTTTTACCTGTTCAAAAACACCGGATATTCTCCTCCTGCTTCCGATCATTCCGATATAAGCTGCTTTTTCCTTACGGCGGAGCAATTCCTGCAGGCTGAGAACATCGTATTTATGGCCTCTTGTAAGAAGAAGGATATAGGTGTGATCGGTTAAAGGAACGTCCCTGAAATAATGCATGAAAGATTCACAGATGACTTCATCAGCAATAGGGAACCGTTCCAGGTTTGCATAGTCAGGACGGTCATCGATAACTGTCACATAGAATCCCAGCATCTTTCCTATCGAGGCAACTGGCTCACCCACATGGCCTGCACCAGCTACGATTAAATGGACAGGGGCAGGAAAATACTCAGCAAAGCACTCGACCTGATTGCCTTTCCAGGAGAATTGAAATACTCCGGAACGCTTTTTCTTAAGTAAGGGTTGAGAGTACAAATTTATTGACTCCATAAGGGAAAGGGGAATCTCGCCTTCATCGAAAGCAGATTTTGAAGGCCATAACAGAATTTTTTTACCAATAAGGCGGTGCTCCAGACACTCCGTTATCGTTACTAACACTGTTTCCTGGCGAAGCTGAAGGGATTGAGACAATTTTTTATACATAGTTTGGCTCATCATTATTATCACCTCGCAGGCTGGGCTTCCTGTTCTTTTAATTGTTTGATAGCATTATAGATTCGTTCCGGTGTTGCCGGCAGATGCTTGATTCTTGCTCCTGTCGCATCATAAATAGCGGACATAATGGCTGCGATAATCGGAATCATCACCACTTCCCCGATTCCTTTTGCACCAAAAGGCCCTGATTCTTCCGCTTCTTCTACAGGAAATGTTTCAATAATCGGCGTTTCCCGGATCGTAGGGATGATATAGTCAGTGAAGTTGCGGGTCTTATGATAACCCCCTTCGATCAACACGTCTTCAAACAAGGTATAGCCGATTCCCATCACGGCACCGCCTTCGGTCTGTCCCTCAAGCCCCTGTGGATTGATAACTTTTCCGGCATCAGGAATGGAAACTACGCGAAGGACATCCGTTTCACCAGTTAATGTGTCCACCTCAACCATGACAACATGAGTCAGGTAACCATAAAGGTGGTGAGGTGCTCCACCTGAGCCTTTAATTTCTTCTTTTTCTTTCGGTAGCATGAAATGCCCTTCTACTTTTGTTTTCCGGCGGTGTTCATATAAGTAGTCGAATAGCCTTTTATAGCTAATTGTTTCTCCTGCGGCAACAATCCTGTTTGGCAACCATTCGATTTTCTCCATGACAACGCCTGTCATTTCGGCAGCTGTTTCTGTCAGAAGGCTGACCATATTCGGTGCGGCTGTAGCTACTGCTCTTCCGCCTGTATAAGTCGAACGGGATGCTGTGACAGTACCGCCATCGAGCGTTTGGGAAGTGTCCCCCTGGACAACCACAATGTTGCTTATATCGCACTTTAGCATTTCTGCTGCCACCTGTGCATACACCGTACTGTTTCCGCCCCCGATTTCTTCGCAGCCAACCGCAACCTTAAATTTTCCTTCTGGCAAAAGTTCAATTGAAGCAGCACCATAATCCGGTAGTCCGATTCCCATCCCGATTCCATGGAAAGAAGTGGCGAGGGAAACCCCCCGTTTTTTCCAGGGCTCACTGGCTTCTGCTTTATATTTTTCCCGGTTTTTCCACAAGTCGCAGTTTTCAGCAACTTCAAGCGTTTTGTGAGTTCCGACACTTGATTTGACCACATGTCCCATGCTTGAAACTTCACCCTGGTGATAAACGTTCTTTTTCCGTATCTCGACTGGGTCGATGCCGAGTTTTTCTGCGATCATATCCATATGGGTTTCGATGGCCATGCAAACCTGATTTACGCCAAAGCCTCTGAACGCTCCAGCGATGCCGTTGTTCGTATAAACGCAAAAGCCTTCCAGATCAACGTTCGGTATTTTATACGGACCGCAGGAATGCTCGATCGCAAGTGCGATTACAGCTCCGCCAAGTGATGCATAAGCACCGGTATCTCCGACAGCTCTTACTCGATTGGCAAGCAGTGTTCCATCTTTTTTTACAGCGGTCTTCATTTGAACTTTAAATGGGTGCCTTTTCATACCGGCGACAACGGATTCTTCACGGCTATAATGAATCTTTACTGGTCGACCGTTCGTATGCATCGCAAGGAGAGCGAGATATATTTGTACGGTGATTTCATCTTTTCCACCGAAAGCTCCGCCAATAGGACTAGAAATCACGCGGATCCGCTCGGGATTATAAGCAAGCGCCCGGGCAATTTGCATACGGTCCCGATAGGCATACTGTCCCGGGCACTTGATTGTTATGAACCCTTCCTCGTCCATTTTCCCCCAGCCGCCCTCAGTCTCAATAAAAGCATGCATTTGCCGGGGAGAGTAAAAAGTGTTTTCAATAATAAGGTCAGCTTCCTGAAAAGCGTCTTCGACATTGCCGTTTTTAATTTTCACATGGCTGTGGATGTTCCCGTCAGGATGAAGCTGAGGTGATGTTTTCCCCATTGCTTTCTCTGGATCGGAAACGACTTCAAGCAATTCATATTCCACATCGACAAGGCCCAGAGCTTGCTCGGCAATTTCGGAAGTTTCTGCTGCTACGAGTGCTACGGCATCACCGGTACAACGAACAACATCCGAGCATAAGACAGGCTGGTCAGGAACGACGATTCCAAATCCATTAAAGCCTGGTATATCTTTATGGGTAAGCACAGCAATCACACCGGGAAGGCTTTTTGCTTTCTCGACATGGATCTCCTTAATCCTTGCGTGAGGATACTTTGCTCGAAGAACCTTGCCCCAGACCATGTCTTCATATTGATAATCTGTCATATATTTCAATTCGCCTGTTACTTTTTCTGGGCCATCGATCCTTCTTACCCTTTTTCCAACCCAGGTGAAAGGGGTATTGCCACCATTGCCTTTTTCGTTTTTTGCTTCAGCTTTCATAACTTTCCCACCTCCTCATCAACCGGTACAACCCCCGGTGTAAAAGTGCGCTTGCCATGTCCCGTCGATAGGAAGCGGAAGCTCTGACATCCGTAATCGGCATTACTTCTTTCCAGGCAACTTTAGAGATATTTTCTATCATGTCATCTGTTATGGGAGCGATTTTTAACATTGACTCGCATTTTTTTGCACGAATGATAGTTGGAGCTACTGCCCCAAAAGCAATTTTTCCGCCAAGGCATTGCCTGTTGTTCTCACCCATGATTAAGTTAACGGCCACATTAACGATGGAGATAGATTGTGCTTTTCTTGGCCCAAGCTTCTGGAAAATACCGATTTCATTTTTCTCCTGTGGCTGGATGATTATATTGGTGATCATTTCATTTTGCCTTAACACGGTTTTTCCGGGCCCTATGAAGAATTCCTCAATCGGAACAAGCCTTTTGTTATTACATGAACGTATTTCCAGAACAGCTCCGAGTACAAATAGGGCGGGAATCGTGTCGCCCGCAGGTGACGCGGTTCCGATATTGCCTCCGATGGTTCCCATGTTTTGCATCTGGGTAGCCCCGACTTCTCTTGCTGCTTCTACAAGCACATCTGCTTGCGTTTGAAGGAGCTGAGAACGAATAATGTCACTATGTGTCGTCAAAGGGCCGATGTGTATAGCCCCGTCTTTCTTGACTATATAACGAAGTTCGTTCAAGCCTTTCACGTTGATCCAAACGTTGGGACGCCATTTCCCATCTTTCATTCTCACAACAGCATCCGTTCCTCCGGCAAGTAACCGGTGCTGGATGCCTTCCCTGGAAAGAATGGTAAGGCATTCATCCAGGTCGAGAGGGGAGATCACATCGATTTCACTGACAAGCATGTACCTACCTCCTAACTTTGCTTTTGAACCGCACTCTCGTAATCTTCCGGTGTGTTTAAATTTAGGCCAATTAACGGACAGTTGACTGGTACCTCCAGCACTCTTTTTCTGTGTTTTTGAAGAATACGACGCAATCCCTGTGTTTCTTCTCTAATAGAAAGCAAGTCTTTCATAACAGCGCTAGAAAAAAGAACAGGATGACCTCTTTTCCCTTTATAAACAGGCACGAGGACAGGCGGCCGATACTTCTTCATGGAATCGGCCATTTTGTTCAGGACATCAACTTCAACTGGTTGATCAACAGACACGATAAAAAGGGCATCCGCATTGTCTTTTACAGCGTGAACACCTTTAAGGATAGAAGAGCATTTGCCAGTCTGATAGTTTTCGTTGACAACGATTGTGACCGGATGGCTTTTGGAAATTTTTAAAAACGAATCAGCATTCCTGCCGAGCACAACAACAACTTCGGAAAGCGATGTCTGCTTAAGGGTAACCAGCTGGTGCTCAAACAATGTTTTGCCTTTCCAGGGGAGCAAGCCTTTCATTTTTCCCATTCGGTTGGAATTTCCCGCTGCTAATAGGACGGCAGAAAACTTCATCTTAAAGATAACTTTCCTTTGTTTTCTAACTGGTGCTTTGCTGCAGTTTCGACGGCGCGAATAATTTTAGCGTAGCCCGTGCAACGGCAAAGATTCCCTCCGAGCGCTGTTTTAATTTCAGAAACGGAAGGAATATGCTCGATGCTGTTAAGAAATGCTCTCGAGGAAACGATCAGTCCAGGTGTACAATATCCGCACTGGGTAGCTCCCTCACTGACAAAAGCCTCCTGGACAATATCCATGTTCGCAGTGAGTCCTACCCCTTCACAGGTTGTGATATCCATTCCTTCTGCCTGCCCTGCAAGAACGAGGCAAGAACAGATAACTTCCTTATCAACAAGAATGGAACAGGAACCGCACTCGCCTTTTCCGCAGCATTCTTTACTGGCAGTAAGGTTTAAATCTTCCCGCAAAACATCAAGCAATGTTTTTGAAGGGTGGCAGTTGACCTCACGAGGCGAGCCGTTAACAGTAAAGCGAATTGGTTTCATTTTTTACCTCCTTGAATACGGCTCTTAACCGGAATAAAGAGACGCAAAGTAAGTCGAAAAGAAATAAAATGTTGGATTCTGTCATCGTTTGTTGAAGGCATTTACATGAAGATAAATGTGTAAGAAAATAGTTTGTAAGACAAACAAAGCGATTCTCTTTAAGCGATCCAGGATGATGGTTTCCCGGAGCAAAAAAGAGTCTGATCGAATGCAAATTCATGGATTAGTATAGGCTTTAAAATAATTTAATGCGCCTTTTTACCTAAATAGACTTTTGCATAAAAAAATCCTCTACAAAAAGGTCCCAGGACACTCAAAGAGCCTTTTCGTAGATAGGAATTTACGGTTCCTGGTAGAGACCCTCAAACCAATTATTGAGGTTATACGAAAGGAAAAAATATTATTTAACTTTTGAATCAGGAGGGAAAACAGATGGCCGATTTGCCATCGAGAAAGATAAGGGGGGAATTGATTTGTAGTGTAATCGGTGTTTAAAGATTTTGTCAAGTCCAAAAATTCAGAAAATATATTGACGGATGCCGAAGTCTTGTTTTATCATATTACCTAACAGGAGGAAAAAATGGCTACAATCGCTACTCAATTCCAACAAACCCTGAAGAAGAACCTTGCACAGTTGTATAATCGAGTAAACCAGGAGATTTATGGTGTAGGAGTAAAGAAGCAGCGGATCGAGTTTATCGAAAACAAAGCGTTGATCTTTGCTCAACATAAAAGGGTGCAAGCGTTGCAGATGCTAAGCCATCATTTTCATTCTCTCACTATTTCGGTTGATTCAGCATTAATTGTTGAATTCAAGTCGATGCTAAAAGAGCAGATTGAAGAAACACTCCAGCTTAACGTAAAGACAATTTTAAAGGATTATGACCCAATCACTGAAGATGCATGTACCATTATCTATTTTGAAGATAAATTTTAAACGAATCGACAGTCCGGGACCTGAGGGAGTTGTGCAATGCCGCAACTGCATCAGGCTCAAAAAATGAGGGCGGTTACGTTTGCTTTTGTTAAACGAAAGCGATATGAAACCGCAGTAATAGGCCATCTCTAATCTGAGATGTCTTCTATTGCTGCGGTTTTTTTATATTCCATCACACATGAGGAGGTGAGGCTTTTCTTTCTGTCTATCGTCATGTAAGAGCTTGTCAAAGAAAGAATCCAGGAGGGGAATTCTTTGGAAAAGCTAAACTCGTGGAAGATAGGGACTCTGGGGTTTCAGCATGTTTTAGCAATGTATGCAGGTGCTGTGATCGTGCCGTTGATTGTCGGCCCGGCAATCGGAATGAACGCTCAACAGCTCGCATACTTAGTATCGATTGATCTATTCACTTGCGGGATAGCAACTCTTTTGCAGGTTATCGGGGGGAAACACTTTGGGATTAAACTGCCTGTCATATTGGGTTGTACCTTTACCGCAGTTGGGCCGATGATCGCTATCGGAAATTTGCAGGGTATCACAGCAATTTATGGTGCGATAATCGCTTCGGGAATAATTGTTATGATCCTTTCTCAATTTATGAGTAAGATCTTACGCTTTTTCCCACCTGTTGTTACAGGTTCTGTTGTAGCCATCATCGGAGTATCTTTAATACCTGTGGCAATGAACAATGCTGCAGGAGGGCAGGGATCGCCTGATTTTGGAAGTCTTCAAAATCTGTTTTTAGCTGTATTTACGCTTGCGCTCATCATCTTTATGAACCGTTTCTTCACAGGGTACATGAGAGCGATATCTGTTTTGTTTTCTTTGATCCTCGGAACTGCTGTTGCTTACTTTATGGGAATGGTCAGTTTTGAAGAAGTATTAAACGCATCATGGTTTCATTTGGTCCAGCCTTTTTACTTTGGTTTCCCTACGTTTAACTTTTCAGCTATTCTTACGATGACACTGGTTGCCATCGTAAGCATGATTGAATCAACAGGGGTGTTCCTGGCTCTTGGAGATGTTTGTGAACGGGATCTAAAATCAAACGATATTAAAAAAGGTTTAAGAGCAGAAGGACTTGCTGTAATAATTGGCGGTATATTTAATTCATTTCCATACACTTCTTTTTCGCAAAATGTGGGCCTTGTTGCACTAACAAAAGTGAAAACAAGAAACGTTGTGATTTCTGCGGGTGTAATCTTAATGATTCTTGGGCTATTGCCTAAGGTCGCTGCACTCACAACCATTATTCCGATGGCTGTCCTGGGTGGAGCAATGATCCCGATGTTTGGCATGGTCATTTCCTCAGGAATCAGGATGCTGTCAGTTGTTGATTTTTCAAGGAATGAAAATCTTCTGATCGTTGCCTGTTCCATCGGAATTGGGCTTGGTGCAGCTGTTGTCCCGGCTGTCTTTGCCAATCTCCCAACAAGTTTGCGTTTACTTGTGGAAAACGGAATTGTAATCGGAAGCTTAACAGCTATTTTTCTAAATCTAGTATTTAATTTTAAAGAATTAAGTGTTAATAAGGATGATCGAATGGAAAGGCTGAAGGGCGATCATTCTGCTGAAGCAATCGGTTAAATTATAGCCCTTGTTAATCGGCCCGCCTGATATAAAGGAAATGAGGCAGGTAAAAATAAATTATTTTAGAAGGGGAGAGGAAAATGGATTTAATTCTGAAAAATGCGAATATTCCGCAGGGAGATCGTCAGGTGCTGACGAATATTCTAGTCAATGATGGCAAGATCGTCGGGTTTTCTAATGATATCAGCTTTTTAAACGCAGACAAAGTGATGGATGTTGAAGGAAAACTAGTCGTTCCTGGTTGTATTGATCCGCATACTCATTTTATGGACCCGGGATTTACCCACAGGGAAACATTCGCGACAGGAAGCCGTTCTGCAGCAGCAGGGGGACTGACAACTCACATTGATATGCCTTGCTGCAGCAAGCCTTCCGTACGTGATGGTGACAGCTTCCATAAGAAGATTGGACCTATTCGTGACCAGGCTTATATCGATTATTGTTTCTGGGGTGGAATGACAGGTGAGGATGCACGTGAAGGATGGGTTGATAACATTTATCCTCAAATTGATGAAGGTGTTGTTGCGTTCAAGGTTTATATGACTCCTTCTGTGCCAACCTTCCCGAAAGTTTCTGATGCAGAAATGCTGGAAATCTTTACACATGTAGCCAAAACGGGTTTACCGATCGGAGTACACGCTGAAAACTATGATATTTGTACGTTCTACTCCAAGAAGCTGGAAAAAGAAGGCCGAATGGATGGGCCAGCATGGGCAGAAGCGCGTTCGAACCTTGCGGAAAAAGTTGCGATCGAGTTGATCCTTAGCTTTGCTGAAGCAACTGATGCACGTGTTCATGTTGTACATATGAGCACAAAAGAAGGCGTAGAGCTTGTAAAAGCGGCAAAAAAACGAGGCGTCAAAGTTACCGCGGAAACGTGCCCTCACTATCTTGTTCTGAATGCAAAAGATGCAATGACTGAGCGCGGCACTTTCGCCAAAATCGCTCCACCGTTGCGAGGAAAAGAGGATAATGCGGCACACTGGCAGGCACTCGCTGATGGCACAATTGATTTTGTTGGAACAGACCATGCCCCATATGAAATCGCAACTGAAAAGGATGCTCCAGATTCCACAATCTGGAACAGTTTCCCTGGAATTCCTGGAGTAGAAACAATGGTTCCGATCCTTGTTAGCGAGGGGTTAAACAAAGGTCGATTATCACTATCCCGTTTTGTGGAGGTAACGAGTCGCAATGCCGCCATCCATTATGGCATCTATCCGAAAAAAGGCTCCATGGAAATCGGCACTGATGCTGACTTTACGATTATCGACCTTAACAAAGAGTATGTCATTGACGAGCAGAAAACAGAATCGATGGCAAAGTATAACCCGCTACACGGCATGAAGTTAAAAGGAAAACCGGTACAAACGATTATTCGAGGCAGGCTCGTTTATGACGATGAAGCCGGCGGAATCGTAGGAGAAGCAGGTTATGGAGAATATGTACCACGCCAGAGCATCCAGCGTTTAGAGCGAACGCTTAAATATGAAAAGTATGAGGAAGTGAAAGCGGATTCAAACCAGGCGATCGAACAAAAAGAATTAATTAAATAAGAGGGGATGAGTTGGATGGAACTTAGAGGAAAGAAGCATTGTGTCGTCATTATCGATATGCTTAATGATTTTATCGGAGAAAAAGCAGCACTAAGATGCGAGAACGGTGAAAAGATTGTTCCGAAAATTAAAGAGCTTGTCGATTTTGCCCATGATCAAAACATCCAGGTCGTCTTTATTCAGGAAGCCCACAGAAAGAATGACAGAGACTTCAGGGTTCGCCCGGTTCATGCGATAAAAGGAACATGGGGGTCTGAGTTTATACCAGAATTACAGCCGGATGAAAGCAAAGGAGATTATGTGGTTCAAAAGAGACGCCATAGCGCTTTTAGCTATACAGACTTTGATCTGTTTTTACGCGAAGAAGAGATTGACACCGTAGTCCTTACCGGTGTTTGGACAAATGTGTGTGTCCGGAGCACAGCGTCTGATGCGTTATACCACGGGTACAACGTTATCTGCATATCGGATGGAACAGCTTATCAGGATGATTCCATGCATGCTTCTGGTATAAGGGACATCGATCTGTTTGGGGACATCTTAACGACAGAGCAATATAAAGAAGCAGCTAAAAAGAAATTCTCCCATGATGAACAGGTTGTCTAGCAAAGAGAAGAGAAAACGAATTTTAGTGGGTATTACCGGGGCTAGCGGATCATTGTATGGTTATACATTGATCCGTGCCCTCCATCAATTAGGAATCGAAACGCATGTGATTGCAACGGAGATGGGAGAAAAAGTAATGCAATTTGAATGCGGAGTGAAGATGGAGGAGCTGAAGGAATATGCCACTATACATAGCAACCGAAACTTGTTTGCATCTGTGGCAAGTGGATCGTTTCAAACAGATGGGATGGTGATTGTTCCATGTTCGATGAATACACTTGGAGCTATAGCAAACGGCGTTGGCGATACGCTGTTAAGCAGGGCTGCAAGTGTAGTGATGAAAGAAAAACGGAATTTTATCATTGTACCAAGAGAAGCACCGTTTCACTTGATTCATCTTAGAAACATGACGAGCCTTGCCGAGGCGGGGGTGTGTATCATGCCAGCTTCACCGGGTTTTTATCATAAGCCGACAGAGATCTGGGAACTCGCAAACTTTATGGTAGCACGCATACTGGATATGCTCGGGATCGACCACAGTCTATTGGAACGATGGGGGGAAAAGGCGTGAATCCTGTGACCATGAGGGGATTATTGGACGATTGGGAAAACAGGGGGCTGTTATATCGAGTAAAACGGGAAGTCGATCCCCGTTATGAATTAGGCGCAATCATTAACGCTAAAAATGGGGCACAGCCTTTTCTGTTTGAAAAGATTAAAGGATATCAGTCATCGTTAGCCGCCGGTCTCGGAGGGGACAGAGAGCTTTTAGCTGACAGCATCGGAATTTCTCCGTCGGATTTTGTTCCAAAAATCATAGACTCTATCGTGAATCCGATCAAAACCACTCTCAAAGAAACAGGACCTGTCCATGAGAATGTCGTAACTGGAAAATTTGATTTGCTAGACCTTTTTCCGATCCCAACTTTTCATGCAGACGATTCGGGAGCTTATTATGTGTCTGGCATATTGGTTGTAAAGGACCTGTCGGGGCGTAAACGGTACACTTCGATAAGAAGAATGCAATACCTTGGCGGAAACAGAACAAACATTTTAATTACTTCTCCGGAATTGCAAGAGCAGTATGCGCAGTTTGAAAAGCTGGGAGAGCCGATGGAAGTCGCAGTTATGTTCGGCGTGGTCCCTGCTGTTGTTTTAAGTTCACAAATAAGCACTCATTTATACCATACAGACAAGCTTGACGTTGCAGGAGCGCTGTTGGGCCAGTCCCTCGATGTTGTTAAGTGCAAAACCATCGATCTGGAGGTTCTGTCAGATGCTGAAATCGTTCTGGAGGGCCGGATGCTTCCTCATGAAAGAGAGATGGAAGGTCCGTTTGGTGAACTGGCCGGTTATTATGGCTTCCGTTCACCGCAGCCAGTCGTTGAATTTTCTGCCGTAACTTTCCGTGATAATGCGATCAACCAGACTATTTTTCCATCGAGCTATGAAGAGAGACTGCCGATGGCTCTAGTAAGAGAAGCCACCCTGTTCAGTACCGTAAGGCAGGTTGTTCCTTCTATTAAAGCCGTACATATACCGATGGGGGGAGTAGCCAGGTACCATGCAGTGATACAAATCGAAAAAAAGACTGAAGGAGACGGAAAGCAGGCTGCACTCGCAGCGTTTGCCAGCGATAAAGATTTGAAGCATGTCGTCGTGGTGAATGATGATGTAGATATTTTTGACTCAGAAGATGTGGAATGGGCAGTTGCTACAAGAGTACAGGCAGACAATGACGTGTTTATTGTACCCGGCGGAAAAGGGTCTCCTCTTGAATCCTCCCATAATTTACGAGGAGTCACTGCCAAGATGGGTATTGACGCAACCTATCCGCTTGGTCAGGAAGAGATGTTTAAAAGGACTTCAGTTCCATTCGAGATTAATCTGGAAGACTATTTATAAACAAGGCGATTTGATGGGGGAGGATAACAATGAAAGCAATCGGCATGATAGAGACCAGGGGCTTAACAGCAGCCATAGAAGCGCTTGACTCAATGGCAAAAGCAGCCAATGTTAGTTTAGTTGATATGAAACGGGTAGGCTCGGGCTTAGTCACCGTTATTGTTGAGGGCGATGTTGCTGCTGTAACAGCAGCGGTGGAAGTTGGCAGGATGGCTCCTAACAAAACGGGTGGAGAACTTGTCTCTTTTAATGTCATTCCTCGTCCGCATTCTGAACTCAGCAAGATTTTGTAATGGAGGTGAATGAGGTGTGTCGGAATTTATGAAAAATGTGGTGGAAGAAGTTTTAAAGCCTTACCAAAAACCAAAAGAAAATCCGCTTAATAAAAGGGGAGACCAGAGGCCGCCAAAGCCTGCAGTCACAGTGTCGACTGACAAAAGGAAACAGGAGATTCCGGGGATTAAACGTCCTAATTATCAGCGGGACCGGATAAAGAAAAGGTTATCAGTAGGGAAGGCAGAGAAGGTAAACAGTAACTATACTACCCCTGGTGATACGCGTCCAACCGGTAAAACTTTCGAAAAGCCAGAGGTCTCTAGAGAATTTGTGGAAGGTCCGCTCGCGGCGTTACAAACGATGTCCCTTGTGCAGGGGAGTTCTACAACTCGAGGGCATCAAAGGCAAGTCCCGAGATACCTGTCTTCGAATGAAAGCAGTCAATTCATAGGCCGATCAAGGGATGGTGTGAAGGCATGGCTCTTTTCAGAGATACACCCCCAGCTCGAAGGTGCCTTTCAGAGAGCTGCCCAAACATGCTCAGTCGGAGTTATAACCTCCTCAGAATGTACTGTCGGGCAATTATTTTTAGTTAATGAAGTGATGAGAGAGTATGCTTCCCTTAAATACTACCTGACATGGGATAAAGACAATCAAGGGGGTTTTCTCCTTGAGTTATATGACCAGGATAGGGAAAGGCTTTTGAAGGTAACGAAAGGATTATTTCAAAAGCTATCCCAGAATTCTTATAAAACTTTGAAGCTACACAATGCTCTTTCTCCCAGTCCCTGGTTGACAAAGCAGCTGGACCTGAAAACTCCGGTAAACGGGATAGCAGTAATTGAAGGTGTTGACTATTATACCAGTGTTTTACTGATGGACCGGTTGTTTAAAAGAACAGGTGAGAAAAACTTCGGATATAAAATTGAAAAGCATTATCTCGTTTTGCACGGGAACTATGACCTTGTTATAAAGGTTTCGGATGAACTTCAAAAGGATGCCGACAGGGTCAGATGAGCTTTCTTCAAATTTTTAGTTAAGTGACTGGCGAAAGGAGGAAAGCCGGGTTGTATGCATTGGGATTGATTGAAACTGTTGGTTATTTAACGGCTGTTTCTGCAGCGGATGCTGCAGTAAAAGCCGCAGATGTTGAGATAGTCGGAATAGAAAAAGTAATCGGTGTGGATGGATATCTCGGTGTCACTATTCATTTCAGCGGTGATGTTGCAGCTGTAAAATCGGCGGTGGATGCAGGGACAGGTGCTGCTGAACGAGTAGGCAAGGTTGTTTCAGCACATGTAATACCAAGAGCGCACAATGAAGTAGCGGGAAAGCTGCTTCCTAAATTTAAACTCAAGCCTCCTGAAAATCAAGTGACGGATATAACCGAGGGTAACACCACTCCAGAAACAAATGAGCAAACGGATAATCGAGATGAACATTAACAAAAACACGAGGAGGAAAAACGATGGGTGAAGCGTTAGGACTAGTAGAAACAAAAGGGTTAGTAGGTGCGGTGGAAGCGGCAGACGCGATGGTAAAAGCGGCGAATGTTGAAATTTGCGGTTATGAAAAAGTAGGGTTCGGGCTTGTGACCGTAATGGTAAGAGGCGATGTTGGCGCTGTTAAAGCTGCAACGGATGCTGGTGCAGATGCTGCGAGCCGTGTTGGGGAGTTGGTTTCTGTCCATGTAATCCCTAGACCTCACAGTGAAATCGAGCGCGCTATCTTATCTAAAACGAAAGGTGAATAAACATGGGCAACAAAAAGCAGAGTGCGATGATGGAGCATACTCTGCAGCTGTTGCTTAACCGTAACGGCAGTGCCGACCAACAACAAAAACCTTTTGTCCTGGCTCTATTAACCTCTCATTTGATTGGAATGGAACCAGGTTTTTCTTACTTAAAAGCTATCAAGGATAACGCTATGCTTAATGTGGTACTCGAAGAAGCGGTACTGGAGCAATATGAGAAGCAAGAGATTCTCAGGCTGACAGGAGCCGAGAAGGTACAGATAGACAATGAAGTGCAGGAGATTCCTTTTCACAAACTGGATACGGTCTTGTTACCTGTTCTATCATTTTCACTGGTGTCAGATATTTTGGCATTAAATGAACAGAGGCCTTTGGTACGTATCATCCTTTCTGCTTTGCTTGCTGGAAAAAAAGTCATCGCTCTAAGGGCAGGAGCAGATCCATTCCATCCGATTTGGAAAATGAAGGGGATGGATAAGGGGGCAACTGCTTTAAAGGGCAAGTTAAACAAGCGGCTAATAGAATTAAAAAGTTTTGGCGTTATCCTTGTAGACTATCAAGACAAAATAGACTTGAAAAAGGAAAACAGTAAAACACTGGTGACCGAGGAAACCATTCGTTTTGCATACCAGCAAGGAGAATCAGTTATTTTCATTTCTAAGAACACAATTGTCACACCGCTTGCAAAGGATACTGCAAAAGAGCTTAATATCGCGATAATTACAGAATAAGGAGAAGATTATATGCTAATGGGAATAGTGGTCGGTCGCGTAACTGCCACGAGAAAAGATGAGAACCTTGTCGGCACAAAACTATTAATAACGCAGCCTATCAACATTGATGGCAGTGTATTGTCGAACCCCATTATTACCGTTGATACAGTTGGAGCGGGTATTGGTGAAAAGGTGATCTACGTTATGGGAAGTATGGCCTCACGAGCTGTACATAATAAAGATGCGCCGATCGATGCAGCGATTGTTGGCATCATTGACAGTTTAGAAGGAGAGACACTGGGAGGTTAAAAAATGGACGCAACCAGGATCAAGGAAGCTTTGCAAATGAGGAAGATGATCGATGTATTGCTAGACCCTAATCTATACGCTGACCTCGTGTTAAAAGACGGCTATTTCATCAATGTAATCACTCGCGAAATTTATCAAGCTGATGTAGCGGTCAAGGGGGAGCACGTTTTAATGGTTGGTGATGCCGGAGATTTAGTAGGCCCGAAGACTACTGTTGAAAATATAAGAGGGAAATTTGTAAGCCCGGGTTTCATCGATTCACATATGCATTTTGAAAGTGCGATGCTGACCTGCACGGAATTTTCCAAGTTATCGATTCCGACGGGCACGTCTACATTGATCGGTGATCCCCATGAGATCGGAAATGTCCTGGGAGTAGAGGGGATGAAAGCGATGATTGAAGAGGCGAAGACCCTTCCCAATCG
This sequence comes from Exobacillus caeni, assembly GCF_005747095.1. GTDB lineage: Bacteria > Bacillota > Bacilli > Bacillales > Guptibacillaceae > Exobacillus > Exobacillus caeni. Next base: position 220,013 of record NZ_SWLG01000001.1, read on the forward strand.
AATTCGCTTTACGGTTCCGTGTGCTGTTCCGGATGCACCGGGACTGGAAACTTCCGGCTATGATGTGAATTCAAAAGATATGAAAGACTTACTTCCGGATCCTTATGTACAGGGAATCGGAGAGATACAAAGCTTCAGTAACATCAAACCTGTATATGACCATGCCCCTGAACTCATCGATGACCTGGTAGCGGCTGTTTCGTATGCAAACAGTATCGGTAAAACAGTAGAAGGGAATGCGCCTGGCCTATTCGGGAAAGAGCTTGCTGCACATATAATAAGTGGAGGCACCCATGTGTCCTGCCACGAAACAACCACAAAAGAGGAGACAGTCGAAAAGCTTCGATACGGAGTAAGCGTATTTATGCGGGAAGGTTCTTCACAACGGAATATGGCAGATTGCATCCGGGCCATTACAGAAGAGGGGCTTGATTCTAGAAGGGCTATCCTGGTTTCGGATGACATGGTTCCTGAAGATCTTTTGAAGTACGGTCACATGAACGATATTATACGGCGTACCATCGCTGAAGGGATCGACCCTGTTGAAGCAATACAAATGGCAACGATCAATCCTGCCACTCATTTTGGGTTTAAAGATGTCGGCGTGATTGCTCCCGGGAAAAGGGCTGATATTGCGGTGATAAGTGATCTAACCGAGATGACGGTCGATCAGGTATATCTAGGCGGGAAAAAGTTTGCTGAAAAAGGAGAGCTCACCGTTGATATCGCTCCTTATATTTATGCCGAACATGTTAAGAACTCGGTAAAACGGAAACCTGTTACAAAAGAAGAACTCGCTATTACTGCTTCTGGCAGCAGGGCACGTGTCCGGGCAATCGAGGCTATCCCTGATCAAAACTTAACGGGGGGAAAAGAGTTTACGTTAAACGTGAAAGAAGGAATAGTTCAACCCTGCCTGCAGCAAGATGTATTGCCGCTTCTTGTGATAGAGAGGCATGGCCGAACTGGTAAAATTGGAAAAACATTTCTTCACGGCTTTGACCTGAAAAGCGGTGCGATAGCGGAAAGTGTTGCCCATGATACACATAATATTATCGTCACAGGCACTAACTATGAAGATATGGTAACAGCGGTGAATCGAGTAATTGCAATGAACGGTGGTATCGCGATGATCAAGGACAGCAAAGTTGTCGGTGACCTGCCGTTAAAAATCGGTGGTTTGATGACAGATGAATTAACAGGAAAAGAGATGAGTGAAAGAGTTTCAGAGCTGTCGAGGCTTGCAAAAGAAGTACTTGGCTGCGGTATCCATGTACCGTTCATGCATTTATCGTTCTGGTCCCTTGTTACAAGCCCTAAGTGGAAAATCACAGACATGGGCTTAATCGATGTTAACAAATTTGAGGTTATCCCAACGATCGTTTAATAGGTAAGGAGGTGCAGCATGGGAGTCAAACTTGTTGACCTTTCACAGGAAATCTATCAGGGGATGCCAGTTTTCCCCTTACATCAAAAGACGATGATTTTCCCTAACATCAGCCATGAAGAAAGCGAACAGCAAATCGGTTTCGGATTTGCCACAAACAATCTCTTGATCAATGAACACGGGCCAACTCACAGTGATGCGACCTATGAATACGACCCGAACGGAAAATTCATCGATGAAATGCCGCTTGAATATTTTTATGGGCCGGCGGTTTGCCTGGATCTTTCCCATATATCGACTGATCATTACATAACCAGCCATGATTTGGAGATTGCATTACGGCGTTCAAATCAAACTTTGCATAAAGGGGATATTGTGCTGTTATATACCGGCCACTACAACAGATCTTATGGGACTGACTTATGGTTAACTACGTACACGGGCCTCGATTATAGCGGAGCAAAATGGCTGGCAGAAAACGGGGTCGTTAACATTGGCATCGATGCTCCCGCTATCGATCATCCGGAAGATCCAAAGTTTTCTGGGCATCTCGTATGCAGAGAATACGGGATAACGAATACTGAAAACCTTTGTAATCTTGATAAGGTTGCCGGCATGCGCTTTTTATACTTTGGGCTGCCGCTTCGAATTCGAAAAGGAACAGGATCGCCTGTCAGGGCTGTGGCCGTTTTTCTTGAATAGAAGCGATTAGATTTTCAGCCTGACCTTAGAATACGCAAAGGAGGGTGCTAGCATGGAGAATGTTTTTAAAAAAGAAAGAATTCGAGAGGAAATCATTATTCCGCCTTATGAAGGGAGAAGTACTCTTGTACGAAAAGGCGAAGAGCTTATTGTGATTGATGTTGAGGGGAAACAGGTCGGTGATTTTGTCTGCTTTAATTACAATGACCCGAAAGAACATGTTTCTCCTGTCCATATGAGAGCATCGTTAAGCAGCATAAGAATTAAGCCAGGGGATATGCTTTACAGCAATATTCGCCGGCCTTTGATGCAGCTTATGGCGGATACCGTTGGGAAGCATGATTTCTTCTTTCCGGCCTGTGATTATTACCGTTACAAAGTTGATTTCAATGTAGATGATCATCCAAACTGCCATGATAACATTGAGAAAGCATTAAAAAAGTATGATGTTTATCCTGCAGTGATACCGGATCCGATCAATCTATTCATGAACAATGTGCTGGATGATCTGGGGGATTATAAGATCGAGGAACCTCTGTCAAAGCCAGGGGACTACGTAAGGTTCAAAGCCCTTGAAGATGTCGTTGTGGCATGTACGACCTGTTCGCAGGACATGGCTCCTGTAAACGGGTGGAAGGTGACCTCATTGAAAATGCAAGTCATAGGGGCCGAATGATGGATGCTGTTCAATTTCTTCAAACGATTCTTAAAATAAACAGTTCAAATCCGCCTGGCAACGAACACAGGGTAACAGAAGTTTTTGTGAAACGATGCAAAGAAAAAGGATTGCCATATAAGGTGAATTATCTTGAACCGAATCGAAGTAATTTCGAAGTGACGCTCCAGGGGAGTGGAACAAAACAACTGTTTTTATGCGGCCATATGGATACGGTTTCTCCCGGAAAGGCAGAATGGGATTATCCCCCGTTTTCCGGTGAAGTTGTAGAAGGAAGAATATATGGCAGAGGGGCCTCTGATATGAAGAGCGGTTTAGCGGCCATGTATCTAGCCATAGAATCCCTATATCTTGAAAAGAAAGTTCCGGCAGCTTCCGTTACTTTTCTGGCGACTGCAGGAGAAGAAGTGGATAGCTGTGGTGCAAGAGCGTTTATTGAAGATAATGATGACCGCAGGATCGATGCCCTTGTAATAGGAGAACCAACAAATGAAAAAGTGGTGATTGGACATAAAGGAGCATTGTGGCTTGAGATCACAACGTTTGGGAAAACCTCCCACGGATCGATGCCTGAACAGGGAATCAATGCTATAGATCATATGGCTTCCATCATCGGTTTACTGGGCAGACTTAAAATTGACTGGAAGATAGAAAAGTATCCACTTGGTGAGAGCAGCCTGGCCGTTACAATGATTGAAGGTGGAGTCCAAACGAACGTAATACCAGACCGATGTACTATGAGAGTCGATATCAGGTCGGTTCCTCCACAGTCTCATGAAGCATTAATAGCTGAACTAAACAGGGAACTCAGTATGTTAATGGTAAAAAACGAAATTTTTCAATATAAGATACGTAAAGTGTTAGACCGTCCTTCGATTATGACCGATCCTTCAGAAACTTTGATTCAAACAGCTTTATCTATTAAGAATGAAAAAACCTCCAGTTGTTATGGAGTTTCTTATTATACTGATGCCGCTGTCCTCAATCCGAGAAGCAAAATACCGACTTTAATATACGGTCCAGGGAATGAAAAATTGGCTCACCAGCCGAATGAATGGGTAGACATCGATGCTTATAAGCGTTCGATCGAATTTTATAAAACCCTTGTACTAGCATATGGCCATAAAAGCACTGCCAAAACAAAAACGCTCAGAGGAGGGGTTCTATGAGCAGTATTCTGATAAAAAATGCCGAGATAATAACGATGAATCAGAATGAAGATATTGTCACGGGAGATATTTACATTACAGATGATCGGATTATCGAAATAGGGCAGAACCTTTCATATCATGCTGAAAAAGTGATCGATGCAACAAACCGGACGATTATTCCAGGGTTTGTTCAGACACATATTCATCTTTGCCAGACCCTTTTTCGGGGGCAGGCTGACGATCTAGAACTAATGGATTGGCTGAAACAAAAGATATGGCCGCTGGAAGCCTCTCATGATGAGGAATCAAGTTATTATTCTGCCATGCTAGGGATTGGCGAACTGATTCAAAGCGGCACAACAACGGTTGTTGATATGGAGACTGTTAATCATACAGACGCTGCATTTACCGCTATTGCAGAAAGTGGAATCCGGGCGCTTTCAGGGAAAGTGATGATGGACAAGGGTAGTGAGGTCCCTATATTACTAAGGGAAAATACGATCGAGTCGATCCAGCAGAGCGTTGACCTTCTGGAAAAGTGGAACGGTTATGATCAGGGAAGAATCCAGTACGCTTTTAGTCCCAGGTTCGTTGTTTCCTGTACGCAAGATTTGCTTACAACTGTCCGTGATCTCTCGGCCCGATATAACGTAAGGGTTCATACCCATGCCTCAGAGAATGTTAATGAAATTATGCTGGTAGAAAAAGAACATGGAATGCGAAATGTTGTCTATCTAGATCATATCGGCCTTGCAAATGAGAGGCTGATTCTCGCCCATTGTGTTTGGCTTGATGAAGAAGAAAAACGGATCATTAAAGAACGCGGCATAAAAGTCAGCCACTGCCCGGGCTCTAACTTAAAGCTTGCATCCGGTGTAGCAGAAGTTCCATCACTGTTAGACAGCAGGGCTTTTGTGAGCCTCGGGGCAGATGGGGCTCCGTGTAACAATAACCTGGATATGTTTAATGAAATGAGATTGGCTGCTATTATCCAAAAGCCTGTGCATGGACCAACAGCGATGGATGCCAGAACAGTGTTTCAGATGGCTACAATAGGCGGAGCAAAAGCAGTAGGGCTTGAAGATCAAATCGGAAGTATTGAAACAGGAAAGAAAGCGGACATTGCTATATTGAACTTAAATGACTTCCATGTGTATCCTTCATTCGATATAGATCCGATATCAAGAATAGTGTATTCAGCTACAAGAGCTGATGTTGAATCTACCATTATTAACGGAAAAGTAGTCATGGAAAATAGGAAGCTAAATACAGTGGATAAAGGCCTTGTTTTAAGAGAAGCAAACCGTTCGATCAAGCGGCTTTTAAAGAGAGTGGCGACAATAGCATACTGACTGCATGCGGCTTATGCCCGCATGTTTTTTTATTTTACAAAATAATTCCAAATACTTGTGAAACTTTTCTGCCATTTAGCCGTAATAAATAATAACTGAAGTGAAAGGAGGAAGCATAATGAAAAAGAGATGGACAATGGTCAGTGGAGTTTTGTTTTTTTTGTTTCTGATGTTCGGAATTGGATACGGGGTAGGAGCATCCGGAACAGTTACGTCTTCTAACTACATGTATTCAACATCGGGAGGAGATGTGAAGGCAACATCAACTAGCAATAGTTCTGCGGTGGCTTCAGCGATAAGTGCAAGCGTGTGGCTTTATAAAAATGATGTTTTGGTCAAATCGAATCGAAATTCCAGAGTTGGAACGAATTATGCATACACTGCTGTTACAAGCTATAATGCCGGGGCTGGATCCTATTACTCAGAATCTCTTGCAAAAGCAAGTTTTTATGATGGGACAAGTTATCAGGATTGGGATGCATATTCAATCTATCATTCTAATTAAACGGGAGGATACGATGAAAAAGAAAATAAGCGTTATACTCGCTGGAGGATTACTGGCAGGAAGTCTTGGTTTCACCGCACAATCGATAACTGCTGATGGAAATACTGGCACTTTTCAATCCCCGCAAAATGAATCACAGGAAAAGTTTAAGAAAAAGGCAGACGAGTCTTTAGAGTCATTCCGATCGGAAATAATTAATGAAATCAGCTCAACAACAGGATTTGCTTTAGGAAATTATGAACAACTGATGCGCGATGACCTGCATAAAAATATAGACCGTTATCCTGGCTTGATGGATATGATAGCCAAAATTCAAAACAAGCAGGCAGTGGGAGATGTAATCCCATATGTATTCTTACATAAGAACGGAAAAAAAGGACTCGTTTTGGAAAAAAAGGCTGACGGGTCAAACATTGCTTATCAAATCACAGTTAAGGATAATAAGTGGGAAATTACCTCTTCTAGAACGGTTAAAGGAAAAAAGTACAACCGATAGCCTCTGCTATCGGTTGTAGGCAAGCCTATGTTCTAATGTTGAAAGATCATCTTTTTTAGATGTTTTCTTTCCAGACCTAATCGCCTCCTTAATCCAATCTGATTCAGTATTTAATTCATTTATCATATCTCCGTCTTTATTGTATAGCTCGGTATGAATTGGGATACCGGTGGCTGGGTGGATCCAGCTTGCAAATTCAGTAACAGGATCTCCTGGGTATTCGTAGGAGCCTTTGATAAGCACTGCTTTAAAACCAGCATATCGTGCATTCCGATCGATGATTTTCCAGTTTTTCAGATCTTGCATGAAGACTGCAGCTAATTGCTTTACATGGCTATCCAGGATTTCCCCGGGTTTACCGTCGAGATAGTCCGGGGAGGTAGAGATTTTATAATAAAGTTCTTCTTGATAAGCTTCATTAGATCCTGTTGTTTTATCATTAAAAATACCTGCCTGTTCTATGCTGAAATATCCTGCCCCGATCAGCAATAAGAAACAAACTGCGTAACTGAGCAATGCCGAAAAAGAAAGCGAGAAGATTTTCCGAGAGCCTTGATCTTCATATTCCGTTTGGTTAAGCTTTCGGCGCACCATTTCTTTATGAACGCCTGTAAATTGAACAGCTTTCGTATCAGTCATACGTTTTCGTAGATCTTTAAGCCTTTCTTCCATCTTCTTCACTCCCTTCATACATCTCCTTCAACAGCATCCTTGCCCTGCGAAGCCGTGTTTTAACTGAGTTTTCTTTTACTTTTAAGAGGACGCTGATCTCATGTATTTTTAATTCCTCAAAATAATGTAAAAACAGGACTTCCCTGTATTTAACTGGAAGAGCCAACAGGTTCTTTGCCAGTTCATTATTTTCTTCCGATCCCATCAATTCCATTTCAGGAGTAGGTTCTTTTCTTTTGAAGGTATCCAAAATATTCTGAGCGAATGTGATGTTTTTGTATGACCAGCTTTTAAGAATATCTTTGCACTTATTTGCTGTTATGCGTAGAATCCAGGACTTTAGTGATGCGTCTCCCTTATAGGTGTCCAATTTTGTGTAACATGTCACAAAGACATCCTGGGCTACATCTTCAGCTTTGTTCTTATCTTTTAAATAATTGAAAGCGAGCCAAACAACGCTTTCGCCATATTCATTCATAATGTGTTCTAGAGCACTGTCTTTATCAGATAAATCAATTTCCTCGTTGTTCGGTGGAATATTTGCCGGCACTTCCACTTTTTCCCCCTTATGTCGCCCCTTCTAACAACCAAGACGATACTACCGTCGGTATGGTTTCAAAACTTATGATTATTTCTGTAAGGATTTTACTAAAGTTTAACCCTGGATGCTATCAATTTTTTCTATACTTTTGTATTCTAATAGGTAACAGATTTAAAAGAAGGTGAAGAATTGGAACAACATTCCTTAACTTCCTTAATGGTGGTTGTTGGGATAGCATTTTTTATCCCGATCATTTTACAAAGATTTAAGCTGCGCTTTATCCCGGTCGTGATAGCCGAGATAATAGCAGGGCTGATTATTGGACAAAGCGGATTTAACATTATAGCAGAAGATCCCTGGCTTGAACTGTTATCTTTGCTTGGGTTTATTTTTTTAATGTTTATCAGCGGCCTGGAGATTGACTTTACAGCCTTTGAGAAGAAAAAGCAAAACAGTTTAAAAGGGGTTCCAAATCCTTTGTTAATCGCATTCGTCATCTTCTTTCTAATCTTTGCTGTATCGCTTGCACTTTCCTATTTATTAGTTCTGTTTGGACTTATAAAGGATCCATATTTAATGACGTTGATTATATCCACTATTTCTCTTGGTATCGTCGTCCCTGTTTTAAAAGAAAAGAAGCTTACGGAAGGGACACTGGGACAGATTATTCTTTTAGTGACTGTCATTGCTGATTTTTCAACCATGATCCTATTGACAGTCTATGCTATGTTCAGGGACGAAAAAGGGTTGAAGGTTTTGTTGTTGCTCGTTTTATTCCTGGCTGTATTTTTAGCATATCGCTTGATTAGAAAGTATTTTAATATTGAACTCTTTGATAATCTTTTAAAAGGAACAGTTCAGCTTGGCACAAGAGGTGTATTTGCGCTTATCCTTTTGTTTGTGGCACTTTCGGAGTCGATCGGTGCAGAAAATATCCTTGGCGCCTTTCTTGCTGGTGTGATCGTATCGTTGCTGTCCCCTAAAAAAGAGTTCGTCCATCAGCTAGATTCGTTTGGTTTTGGGTTCCTCATTCCGATCTTTTTTGTAATGGTCGGAGTTAAGTTGGATATCTGGGAACTGTTTGTGGATGAGAAAATTCTGTTGTTGATGCCACTTCTGCTTTTATTTATGTATGTGGCAAAGGTTGTTCCGTCTTTAGTTCTTAAAAAGTGGTTTTCCTGGAAAGAAACGCTTGGAACCGGGATTTTGATAACATCTAAGCTTAGCCTCGTTATCGCCGCTTCAGCTATCGCACTTGAGCTAGGGGTGATCAGTGAGGTTTTAAATGGCGCGATTATTTTGGTATCGATCTTAACCTGCTTGATTTCACCAGTTGCATTTGCAAGAATGTTTCCTGCTCTTCTGCAAAAGAGTCCGGAAATTTCGATTATAGGGGCAAATGAAGCTACGGTGTATGTGGCGCGCGATTTAGCAGAGGAAAAATCAGTTGTGAGGCTGTATAGCACAGAACAGCCAAAAGAGGTTACCACTGAATTTCCTGTCATTGAAGTGAAAGAGCTAACCATTCCGCTTTTAGATCAAAAAGATGCTTTTAAGGCAGATAAGATTATCATTGCTTCAAATGAAGATAGCATTAATATTAGACTTGGAAAACATGCGAAAGAAGCTGGGATTTCAAGTATCGTTATGAAGATTGAAAATCCAGCGTACCATCGCAAACTAGATGAAGAAGGTTTCATTGTGTACTCCACTTTATCGTCAACCCGAACGCTTCTGAAAGCGCTTGTTGATAATCCTGGATTGGTCCAATTAATTACACAGCATAACAAAACGATAAAAGAAGTAACGGTCAATCATGCAAAATACGATCAGACTCCGATTACACGATTGGCATTTTTAGGAGAGGCGTTAATACTCCATATTTATCGAAACGGAAAAGTAGTTATCCCGCATGGGGATACGACGCTGCATCCAGGCGACCGGCTTCTAGTAAGCGGCAACTCGACGGACATTGAAAGAATTAAACTGGAGCTTGATTAATGAAATAGAAGTAACTGAAATGTAACAAAAATAATGGTATAACGAGGAAACCGCCGGGTATTGTACTTCCATACTTTATTAATCACATCCAAGAAAGGGAGGAAGTACAATGTTCGGTATTGATTTTGTTAGGTTTGTCCAGGCATTTTTCGTTATTTTTCCTCTCGTTACATTTATACATTTGTTAGGGCATTACACCTATATTAGGTTTTATGGCGGTAAAAAAGCAAAGATTGTGTTAGGATGCGGAAAACCCATCCTTACCATAGGACCGATAGAAGTGAGGTTGTTCTATTTCTGGTTTGGAGGTTGCGAATATAGTGAGTTAGCGAATGAGACCGTTAAATCGAAAGTTTGGATTTATACGGGAGGTTTCCTCTTTAATCTAATGAGCATCAGCGTGATATATGTTTTTATATACTCTAGTATCATTCCGGCGAACGGGTTTTTATATCAATTTGTTTACTTTTCGTTTTACGTTCTTTTCTTTGCTGTTCTTCCGATGGATTTTCCTGATGGAAGTCCTAGTGATGGTAAGGCGATCATTCAACTGCTTCGCAAAAAAAATATAGAATCTAGTGCAGACTGCATGGTATGCAGGCGTTCAGCTCTTTATGTAAAAGACTCTCCGCAATAGTTGCGGAGAGCCTTTTTGTTAGTTATTGTATGAATCTACATATTTAATAGTCTGCGGTTTCTTTTAATTTCGGTGCTGCCTTTAAAGCGGTAAATAATAACCCGGCCCCTATGATAAACAGCGTTCCGGTAATGAAAAATACGGAAGAGATTCCAGCAATACCGGACAGGATCCCTCCAAGGACTGGTCCGATCACATTACCGAGGAATCTCAGGCTTACGTTATAGCCCAGTACTTCTCCCTGGATAGATAGCGGTACAGCCTGGCGAATGTAAGCTGTCATACATGGGATCAGTCCGCCAAGCTGGATGCCAAACAAGAATCGCAAAATAACAAGCTGCCAGAGATTCGTAACAAATCCCTGAGGTATGAAAAAGACGGCAGCGAGAATTAAAAGAACAAGCAAGATTTTTTCATGGCCGATGCGATCCCCTAGCTTCCCCCATTTTCTGGTTGCCAGCAAATTCCCGAGTCCTGTAATAGAAAAAACGATTCCGGCAAGAAAAGCTATATTTTCAGCGCGGTTTAATTGAGTGACATACAGGGATAATATCGGTTGGATGCTGAAGTTTGCAATTTGGATCAACATGGCGATGCTCATAACAGTAACGAGCACAGGTTTAGAGAAAACATGGCGAAGTACCTGTTTCATCGAATAGTTTTCCTCAGGCTGCTGTTTATGGTTTTTCTCTACAACAACTTCTTTCGTCCCGAATAATACTAGTACACTAGCAAACAAAATGACGCTGGACGTTAAAATAAATGTGTACGTAAATCCTACTGAGTCTGCAAGGGCCCCTCCGATGATTGGTCCGAGCAGGGAACCTGAAACAGTGCCAGTTTGCAGGGTGCCAAGCGTCTTACCAGCAATTTTCTTGGGAGTTTGTGCAGAAATAAATGCGAGAGAAGTAGGAATAAAGCCTGTCACAAACCCCATAAACAACCGAAGTAGAAAAAGCTGCTCTACGGAATGGACATATCCCATAAGAAAAATACTCGTTGCAATTCCTGCACTTGTAGTAACAAGTATTTTCTTACGGCCGTAGCGGTCTCCGAACCTTCCCCATAATGGAGAGACAAAGAAAGCAACTAAAAAAGTGACCCCAAAAATAAATCCTGCCCATTTTTGGACATATGCATCAGAATAATTGCCGAATGTTTCGATGTATAACGGTAAAAAAGGCATAACCATCGTGGCGCTTGCCGCTACAAAAAAATTGGCGAACCACATGATGGCAAGGTTTCTTTTTTCTGTCTGGATAAAAACACCTTCTTGTGATTATTATTTCGTATCACTAAATATTATAATCGATGGGAAAGTTAATATGAAAGAATATGCTTCTTCTATTTCCGGATGAGCAGACCAAAAAAAATCGAGACAGGAAGGACAAAACCTGAGGAGTTATAATAAGTGTGATTTGTATCACACTTTCATTTGAAATTCTTTGCTAAAGTTAAATTGAAACAAGAAGTAATATAAAAGAAGGTGGCTTATATGGATATAACCAGCCAGACAACGTATGACTTAATCGGCGGTGAAAGATCGCTTCAACAGTTGGTAGAGGCGTTTTACCCAAAGGTCTATTCTGATCCGCTTTTGAGCCCTCTGTTCAACGGAGATATGAATGAAATCATGAGAAAGCAAAAAATGTTCCTGACCCAGCTTTTAGGGGGGCCGCCCCTGTATAGCCGAGAGTTTGGACCTCCTGCAATGAGGGCAAGGCACATGCCGTTTGAAATAACGCCTGTTAGGGCACAAGCATGGCTTCGCTGCATGAGAGAAGCGCTGGATGAAGTTGAAATGGATGGGACAATCAGGGAGCTCTTCTTTGCAAGGCTCTCGCAAATCGCGGGTATTATGGTTAATGCGAGCGATAAAAATGAAAGGGAGGATTAATCATGCAAACCTTTGCCATTATCGTTATTGTCTTTTTAGTCATTATGTCACTCGTCGGCACACTAATGATCGGCGGCAAAAGTGATAGGGATTATATGAACCGCTCGAAGAAAAATACGCTGACAATTTCTTTTATCTATGTCGTAAGCACTTTCATTTTCTTAGGCATACTTGGTATATATATGTATTTAACATAAAGAATACAAAAAAGAGAGGAGCTCCTCTCTTTTTTTTGTTAATAGCAGATTTGTTATTTATCATGGAATGCGTTTATATTCTAAACTTTTCCGGGCGTCAAGATTCGCTGGGCGCTGAATTTTCGTCTTCTTTGAGCAAGGCAGGGAAAAGGATGTTATTTTCCAGGTGTATATGTTCAAATAAGTCTGCTTCGAGCTCTTCTAGCTTATTATAAGTGAGCTGGTAGGTCATACATGCTCCTTCAGGGGTTTGATAATCCCTGGTGACTTCTCTTAATCTTTTTAACAAAAAGCCAGCTGTTTCATGTTCTGTCTCCAGATCGCCGATACCGTATTTTAATATCTTTAACAAGGATGCTGAACGGGATTTCTCATATTGCTTTATTAATGGAAATGTGTCAGTTTCTTCCTGGATGGTATGTTGTTCAAGTTCAAGCTTCAGGTTGTGGAAAAGTTGGTGTACCTCTTTTAACTCTGGATGATTCCTTCCATGTACACGAAGGACCTTTGTTACATATCCGCTGATCTCAGGCAAAACTGCGTTTAGGTAGGCGTGATGCATATTGATTATATGGTCTATCAACTGGGAGTAAGGCGCATCCTTCCAATTCTTTTCTTGTTTGTTTTGTGTATTAGCATACACGAGATTTAATTTATTAAGAACTTCTTGTTCGTTAAGTTGCTTTTCTTTTATGGCTTCACCTATCGGCCTGTTTCCTCCACAACAAAAATCAATACGATATTCTTTTAGAATTCCGCTTGCAGCAGGTAATTGTGTTACAATGTCCCCTGTTTTGGTGGTGCTCGAAAATATCGCTTCCATCTTTAGTCCTCCAATCTATTATTTCTATGGTTAAAGTGTAATATGTTTTATGTCGTTTGTTCGTGATGCACATCACACGTGACCTATGTTTTTAACACGTTTAGCGCTAAAACAGTATCCAACTTGTTGGAATCGAATATATATACCGTAGCAGGAAATCCATTTTCCAAAACAATAGATTAGGAGTGGGCGCTGATGAGAGTGGGAGAAAGAATGCCAGAACTTATCGGAGAATCTGCCTGGCTAAATGGCAGAATTGATAAAAGATATTTATTAGGTAAACCATCTATTATCCATTTTTGGTCTGTGAGCTGCGGATCGTGTAAGCGTTCGATGGAGCAGTTTAATCAACTTCGGGACCGTTATGCTGATCAGCTAGAGATCGTTTCGGTCCATATGCCCCGTTCAGACAAAGACCTTGATATCGATCTGGTAAAAAAAACAGTCAGGGATCTTGGAATGACGCAGTCTGTATTGATCGATAATGATCATGCTGTAACCGATGAATTTCGTAATCGGAACGTGCCGAGTTATTATTTGTTTGATCATGAAGGTAAGCTTTATCATGTTCAATCCGGGGACAGAGGAATGAGACTGCTTGAAAGAAAAATAGAGAGGCTTTTATAGTATTTTTCATGACCCAAAACGGGTCTTATTTACCGTATAAGGAAGTATATTTTTTTAGCAAAGATGGGCTACACGTCGGTGAAAAGTTTAGGAATATAGCTCTAGGAGCAGCTACGACTCCGTCTGCCCCTAAAGGCAATCGGTGGGTTTTCTTTATTTGGTGTCCTACTTTCCCTTTTCCAGGAAGGACAGTTATTATTAATATATGGAAAATAGTAAGGGAAACCTTTCCTAAAGGAAGAGGAGATATTGTGATTCGAAGAGACGGACTGGTTCCGACAACAGAAAAGGAGCGGATAGAATCGATCGATGTGATGAGAGGATTGGCTCTTTTGGGAATCTTCTTTGTAAACATGCTTGATTTCCACTCTCCCTGGTTATACATAGACGAAGATATGTGGTGGGAAACAACAACTGATAAAGTTACTGTTTTCTTCATTGATGTTTTTGCTCAGGCAAGTTTTTATCCGCTGTTCTCGTTTTTATTTGGATTTGGGATGATTCTCTTTTTTGAAAAAGCACGCCAAAAAGAAGTTGCGTTCTGGCCGGTCGCATTACGAAGACTGCTTGCATTATTGGTGTTTGGAATAGTACATGCTTTTTTAATCTGGCATGGAGATATTCTCATCACTTATGCTGCCGCAGGAACCCTGCTTATATTATTTCTTAGGGTAAGGGAAAAGGTTCTGTTTTACCTTGCGATGGGATTATGGCTTATTCCGTCTTTTTTATTAACCGGCCTGCTGGTAATGAATGACGTATATACACAGGGGGATGGGAACTACCAGCAGGAAAGTGAGATTAAACAATCGATCCAGGTTTATGGTTCTGGTTCTTATGCGGACATTACGATACAGAGAATCCACGACTGGCTTTATGTAAATGGAGGATTTTACTTCTTCTTTATTATTCTATCTATTTTTCCGCTCTTTTTGTTCGGAGCATATTTTGCAAAGAAAAAAATAATCCATTATCAATACAGAGATAGAAATGCTTTAAAGGCTGTACTTATCTGGTCAATTGCAATCGGACTTCCGATTAAGCTTTCGCCTTACTTGCTTTCTGGGAGCGGAGTGGAATTTTTACAGGATAGTATCGGGGGCCCACTTCTTGCTTTAAGCTATATTGTAGCTGTTGTATTGCTTGAAGATGCAGGCAGGATGAAGAGAGTGTTTTCGGGTTTGAAAAAGGTTGGCCGGATGTCGTTGACGAATTATCTTTTCCAGTCGATCATTAGCACTTTCATCTTTTACAGTTATGGCATTGGGCTCTATGGGAAGATCAGTTCACTGACAGGCTGCTTGTTTGTTGTGGTGATCTTCTCGATTCAAATTTTGTATAGTACTTTCTGGCTCAAGTCTTTTTCCCAGGGACCGATGGAGTGGGTCTGGCGTACAATAACATATTTAAACGTACAGCCTTTAAAAAGAAGGAAAACAAGTAGTTAGTAAGGAAAAGTATCTGATTGGTTTGTTGAGAGATACTAATGGGTAGAGGTTTTCCAAAGGAGGCTGCCATAATGACTTATGATTGCATAATAGTAGGGGGTGGAATCGCAGGATTACAGGCTGCGATTCAACTTGGCAGATATAAACGAAATATACTGGTGATCGATTCTGATGACGGGCGTTCCACTCTTTGCCGGAGTTACCATAATATTCTAGGATGGCCTGATGGTGTCAGTGGTGAACATCTGAGAAAGTTAGGAAGACGGCAGGCAACAGAGCTGGATGTTGCGTTCCGGGAAGCCAGAGTAGAACAGGTTAACAAAGATAACTCCGGTCATTTTGTTGTTTCTGATCAAAACGGCGAACAGTATAAAGGAAAGTGCATGCTCCTTGCAACAGGAGTGAAGGACCGAATTCCTCCGATCCCTAACATTGTTCCATGTCTTGGATTGACGGTATATGTTTGTCCTGATTGTGACGGCTATGAGGTTTCCGATCGAAAAACAGTAGTGATGGGGTCGGGAAACGTTGGTGCAAATATGGCGATCACGCTCTCCTATTGGACAGATGATCTCATCTACGTAAATCATGAACTTGTAGAGCTAGACGAAAAAACTGCTCGAAAACTAAAAGAAAAAAACATCCGGTACATTGATCAAAAAATAGCGAAAGTAATCACGGAAGAAGAAGGAACTTTTTTAGGTGTTGAGTTAAAAAATGGTGAAACCGTGGAAGGCGAGCGTGGTTTCGTTGCATTTGGCGGTAATGAAGTGAAATCTGGCCTTATCAAAGAGCTGGGGATAGAGCGGTTTGAAAATAAGCATATCGTGATTGATCCGAGGACCAAAATGACCAGTGTAGAAAACCTCTGGGCTGCCGGCGACGTAGTCGCTCACTCTGAACTCGTATCCACTGCCATGGGGGACGGGTCTCAGGCTGCAATCTGGATTCAGAAAAAATTGCTTGAAATGGATAACTAAATCATTTGAAAAGCTGACTCTAATGGAAGATACTCTCATTGACACTGTAATTTATTTAAAAATAATGTGTAGAGATGTCTAACCTTCTTTGAGTCAGTTTTTTTGATTAACACGAGCGGGAGGAAAAGGGCTATGATCATTGAAAAGGCCATTCAAATTGCTTCTAAAGCACATGATGGACAGTATAGAAAAGTTACTGATATTCCATATATTTCGCATCCGTTTACAGTTGGAATGTATTTGTTAAAAGCTGGGTGCGATGATGAAGTAGCCGCTGCTGGAATACTTCATGATGTAGTGGAAGACACTGAATTTACTTTAGAGCAGATAGAAGAGCTCTTTGGTAAAAGGGTTTCCAGTATTGTAGAGGGATGTTCCGAACCGGATAAATCTCTTCCATGGGAAGAAAGAAAAATACATACGATCAACTATTTAAAAACTGCTTCCCTTGAAGTGAAACTCGTTGCATGCGCTGACAAACTCCATAACCTGCAGACTATTTATGAGGATTATCAAGAGCTGGGGGAGAAGGTATGGGAAAAGTTTAACAGAGGGCGAGATATGCAGGAATGGTACTACAGGGGTGTAAGCTTAAGCCTGAGCGAGAATCTTTCAGGAAGCGGACGTGACCACTCCCTTTTTTCAAAACTGCAGGAATTGGTTGTAACGTTTTTTAGATAATGATCTGTAAAATAACAGTAATACATTCCAATGCATAATTTCAGGACAAACGGGTATTAACTTATATAGCCAAATAATAAGACATAATAAGGAGGTAACAAAATGGATTGGTTAATACCCGTTAGTGTTGCAGTAATTGCTATTGCGTTTGCTGTACTTACTTATTTCCTAGTGAAAGTATTAAAATCAGCAGAAGATACGTTAAATCATACAGCTGAAACAGTAGATAACTTACAAACTCAATTAGATGGAATCACAAAGGAAACGACAGTCTTGCTTCATAAGACCAACTTGTTAGCTGAAGACATCCAGGATAAGTCAAATGCGCTGGATCCAACGTTTGAAGCTGTAAAAGAAATGGGAGACTCTTTGAAGGCGGTAAATAATGATCTGCAGGATACAACGCAAACCGTTTCTAATGAAGTGAGTCAGAGATCAGACAAAATTTCTGAAGTTGTTAGGTGGAGTAACACAGCGATGGCGCTATGGAGAAAGTGGAAGTTAAACAAAGCGGAGACGAACAGACTTAAGGAGGAATTGAATTGAGTCAAAATCGAGAAGTGATCGATGTTCATACCGAACCTCGTCTTCCGGCTAATACTGAAAATAACCTTACGCCTGTTGATCGGGAGAGAGAGGTTATTCGAGTGCAGGACAATGATAAATCGCTGCTTGATAAAGTAAAAGTGCCTGCGACGGCCGCTGTGATCGGAGGAGCTGTCGGAGCTGCGGCAGGCGTACTTCTTGCTCCAAAGTCAGGAAAAGCACTTAGAGAAGATATTGGAGAAAAAGCTAATCAAGCAAAAGAAAAGTCAAAAGATCTTACTCATAAAGTCTCAGATAAAACTTCCCAGCTAAAAAACAAAGTGAAGAGTATGAAAGATAAAGGGAAAAAAGAAAAGACAAGTTCCTCTCAAGAACCGAATGGCTATACGGTACGAGCCGCAGCGGATGCTCCGATAACGGAGGAAAATGCTGATGCTGTTGTAGCGAGGGACATCGAGGTAGTTGTTGAGGAAACACCCCGGGCGAATTCACTCGAAGGTGTGGTTGAAGCAGATATCGAACGTACCGAAGAACGGGCACCCGGCGATCCTGACACGCTTGATGAAGTAGTCGATGACGATGCACAACGAACAGTCAATCGAGCGCCTGGTGATCCTGAAACGCTGAATGATGTGGCAGAACAGGATTTAGAAGAAGCATATAAAGATGACGATAAATAAAGTGGAGCGTCCGTTTATAACGGGCGCTTTTTTTGATTGAATAAGAAACAAGAATAGCTGCGCGTCCACAGCCCCCGGGAAAACAGTGTATGGTTCTGAAATAAAATATTAAACGACAATGTTTGCAGGAATTTAATACTTTAATGTAGTAATTTTACATAAAGGAAAAATCAAGAATTTCCCAACTAGAGGAGTGGAGGAACTTGGGAAAAACAAATAGAGTGGATTCTCTTGCTGAAAAGGCACTGTTTGAAAGTAATAAGCGGCTGGAGAAGTCTGAAAAAATGGCCCATATCGGCCATTGGGAATGGAACCTGCAAACGGATAAAATCTCACTTTCGAAAGAGATGCTTCGAATTTTAGGATTAAATGGGCTTTCTTCCATAACGTTAGAAGAACGATTATTACTTGTTCATCCAGAAGATCTGCATTATTACGCTGACAGCATTACAAACAGCAAAGAACTTAATCTTCCTTATGATATTGAATATCGAATCATTCAACCTTCCGGGGAGGAAAGGGTTGTTCGTGAACAGGCCGATGTAAAGGAAAAGCATGGCGAAACATATATTGTTTACGGAACAGCGCTTGATATAACTGAAAGCAAACAATCAGAAAAGGCGCTCTGGAAGAGTCAGTATAATCTGGCAAAGGCCCAGCGGATCGCACGTCTTGTTAACTGGGAATACGATTTGATTACCGGGGAACTCACCTGGTCTAATGGTGTATATGAAATCTTTGGGATGGTACCTGAAAAAATTGAGGATTTTGCAAGGCTCATTCATCCTAATGATATTGATTTTGTCGTGAAAACTGGAAACGAAGCAAAGCAAGGAAAACCATACAATATTGAATATCGAGTCATATGTCCTGACGGAGTGGAAAAAGTGATTTATGAACAAGCGGAAGTAATTTATAACCGGAACGGCAGAGCAGAGCGGATGCTTGGAACAGTCCAGGATATTACAGAGCGAAAAAAGACAGAGGAGCATTTACTCAACTCTGAAAAACTTTCACTTGTAGGCCAATTGGCTGCAGGGGTTGCCCATGAGGTGAGGAATCCACTCACTTCGATCAGAGGGTTTCTTCAACTTCTTCAGTCAGGGGTAGAAAGCAATCCAAAATATTATGAAATCATGTTAAAAGAACTTGACCGGATCGAATTTATAGTAGGGGAGTTTTTGTCTCTAGCAAAACCTCAGACCCCTACAATTAAAGAGGAAGATTTAATCAATCTTATTAAACAGGTGATGGCGCTCTTATCCACTCAATCATCCCTGCACAATGTTCAGTTTGTTGAAAAATTTGAACTGGAATCTATCACGGTTTCCTGTGATGCAAACCAGATCAAACAGGTTCTTATCAACGTGTTGAAAAATGCGATCGATGCAATGCCAGGTGGTGGAACGATCACTATAACAGCAGGGCAACAGGCAGACGGGAAAGTCCTCTTGCGATTTGCTGACCAGGGATGCGGCATCAAAAAGGAACGGCTGAAAAAAATTGGCCAGCCTTTTTATTCAACGAAAGAAAAAGGAACAGGCCTGGGGCTGATGATCTGCCAAAAAATCATTGAAGGCCACCATGGTGATCTTCGAATTGATAGCACCTATGGCAAAGGTACGGTTGTTACTGTTATCTTGCCTGTGAGTTATAAACAAAGCCCTGTTCACTAAAATAACTGGATTTGTATACGAGTGCAAATTCCAGCACAATCTACAATTGATCATGCAAGAACTTATAGGCAAGCCAGAAGGCAGTTATAATAAAAAGCATAAAAAAGAGGTTGCCCTCGGAAGGTTCTCTCTTAAAAGGAACTGATTCTTAAGGGTCAACCTCTGTCTATATTAACCAATTATGTTATTTAACATTAGTGCGAAGAACGGTAATCATTCTTTGTTGCTTCTTTAACAACGCGGCGAGCCATAGCAGCATTTTGCTGTTCACGTTTCGCTTTTTCCTCCATCATTTTAATCTCGATTCTACTGGGACCAGTACTCATTTCATATTACCTCCTAAAAATAAGATAGTTTACCTTTCCACAAAAAAAGCAGTTGAAAACCTATTATTTGGAATAAAAGATTAATATCCTACCAAATTACTAAATTAAGGAAAATGTTGAGAAAGGACGATTTTTGTAAATTTATGACTACTTTAAACGAAACGATTTAAAAGAATGATTATTTGTTGCAAAATAAGAATAGTCATTATTTATACTTGTCCTTGAAAAATAATAAATTACTAAACTAAAGGTGGCGCATGGGATGGAAAAAAAAGTGTTAATCGTCGATGATCAATACGGGATTCGTATATTGTTAAGTGAACTTCTAAAAAAAGAAGGATACAAAACATATCAAGCTTCAAATGGTGTTGCAGCTCTTGAGATTGTTAAAAAGGAAGATCCTGCATTGATTATTCTTGATTTAAAAATGCCAGGGATGGATGGCATCGAAGTATTTAAAGAAATCAAGGCGATGGAGTCCAATGCAAAGGTCATTTTTATGACAGCTTATGGAGAGCTTCAGCTTATTAACGAATTTATGGAGCTTGGTGCTCTTACCCATTTCACAAAACCTTTTGATATTGAAGAAGTAGCCAAAACAGTAAAGAAAGAGCTGCCGCTTAAACAAGGCAATAAAGAAATCCATACAGCCGGTGTGACTTCTGTTTAACAAACAACTGCTTATGCCCTTACAGCCTGTTTTACAGGCTTTTTTTCTTATGGATTTTTTGGGAACCTAAGATAATTTTGTTCGTATAAAAGTTAGAAGTTAATTTGAATTAGGGGGAAGTACATAATGAATAACCATGAAATCGATTATCAGCTTTTTGGCGACGACATGCAGTTTGTGCAAGTAGAACTAGATCCAAGTGAAACAGTAATTGCTGAGGCAGGAAGCCTTATGATGATGGATGACGGTATCAAAATGGAAACGATTTTTGGTGACGGATCTGCATCAAGAGGTGGGGTGATGGGTAAGCTCCTTAGTGCCGGCAAGCGTGTTGTTACAGGGGAAAGCTTATTTATGACTACTTTCACTAATGATGGAGGCGGGAAGAAGCATGTTTCGTTTGCATCTCCTTATCCAGGGAAAATCATCCCGATGGACTTAAGTGAACTCGATGGTAAAATCGTTTGCCAGAAGGATGCTTTTCTTGCAGCTGCAAAAGGAGTGTCAGTAGGAATCGAATTTCAAAAGAAAATCGGCACAGGCTTTTTCGGCGGAGAAGGTTTCATTATGCAAAAACTTGAAGGAGACGGGATGGCTTTTGTCCATGCCGGGGGTACGATCCATGAAAAAGAGCTAGCACCAGGAGAGATTCTGCGTGTTGATACAGGATGTCTTGTCGCGATGACCAGAGAGGTTGATTATAACATTGAAATGGTTAGAGGCGTCAAAACAGCGCTGTTTGGAGGGGAAGGTTTATTCTTTGCTACTCTAAGAGGTCCAGGAAAGGTCTGGATCCAGTCACTGCCATTCAGCAGGCTGGCAAGCAGAGTGTTTGCAGCGATGCCTGCAACAGGGGGATCTAAAGGGGAAGGCAGTGTTGCCAAAGGCATTTTTGATATGTTGAACGGAGATTGAGCAAAGAACATAATAAGCAGCCGTGCGGCTGCTTATTTCTTTTTCCTTTTATCAGTGGTTCTTGCCTGATGATTAGGCCATTTTTCTTTTGAAAGCGGAAGGTTTAATTCTTTACCTAACTTTAGCAAATGTTTTTCTTCCTCAGGGGTGACAAGTGTGACAACCGTGCCTTCTTTACCCATTCGGCCAGTTCTGCCTGCCCGGTGAGTATATTTTTCAGGCTTTTCTGGTACATCATATTGTACAACATGTGTTAACTCAGCTATGTCAAGGCCTCTTGCAGCAACGTCTGTTGCCAGAAGAACGTTTATTTTTCCGTTGCGAAAATTTTGTAATGTGGCGGCTCTTTCTGTCTTTTTACTTCCGCCTTCCAGTATTCCAGCATTCACACGTTTTTCTGTTAGCCGCTCGGCAAGCCGTGGTATGAATGATGCATTATTGATAAACACAAGCGCTTTTGCATTTTCGGATTTTATTATTTTTCTTAGCAGGTCAGGCTTATCGCCCCTGTTGGATACAAAGTAAGTATGCTTTAAATTGCGTGTTGAACGGTCATTTGTAACGTTGACTAATTCAGGATTGTTTGAAAGCTCTTTTGCCTTTTCGACTGTTTCTGGAGATAAAGTTGCCGAAAAGAACAACAGCTGTCTGTCTTTTAATGTTGCGTTTGCAATGCCTTCAATTTCTTCAAAGAATTTTTCTTCAAGCATCTGGTCAGCTTCGTCAATAACAATCCTCTTTACTTCATGTACCTTTAGTTTCTTCATCTGGATTAATTCCAGGATGCGATTTGGCGTCCCTACTACAACCTGGGGATGTTCTTTCAGCTTTTTAATTTGACGTTTGATGTCTGCTCCTCCAATAAACGATGCGCTTTTGATAGTCGTATTTTGTGTGAAAGCCTGAACAACCTGATTAACCTGCATCGCAAGCTCTCTGGAAGGAGCGAGAATGATGCATTGAGCCTTCTTTAAGTCCAAGTCCAGATCGTTCAAAACAGGCAAAAGGTAAGCGAGTGTTTTCCCTGATCCTGTAGGGGCTTCGCCGATCACATCGACTTTGTCGAATATCTTCGGAATGGCCTGTTTTTGTATTTCGGAAAAATCCTTAAAGTCTAACTTATTCCATGCCTCTTGTAAAAACGGCTTGAAAGCTTGTATTGAAGTCATGTTAATCTCCTTTATGTGATTCAGTATTTCTGTCTTTTGTATATGCATAGCCTGTTTATTTTACCACACGTTTCCTATGTATAAACAAGAGGGAACATAAGCTTTTAGAAATTTATATTCTTGCTTAGTTTGGCAAGACTAATATCAAACGGTTTGGAGGAGGATAGAATGAAAGGTAAAAAGGAAAAGACAGGAATGAAATCCCCAGAAATGGATGGTACCCTTCCCCATCAGATAAATGCACCATCCTTTACCGATACGGATGAAAAGCTGAAGAAGCCGTTTGTAAATGACTTCGATGTAGTGATCGGAGACAGCTTATATAACTCGAATAATTCACCATTAAATAACTGGAGCGACGAGGTTGACCCGGCCGTTATGGCAGGCGATCAGTGGGTCCATCCGACAAATGATATAGGCTGGAATACAGAGGAGAACAGGGAACTTATCGAGAAGAAGGTACGGCCGAAGGGAACACCCTTTATGCATCCCTCAAAGGATGTCAGCTACTTGCGCGATTAATGAACAAGACTAACAACATAAGGTTGTCAGTCTTGTTTTACTTTATCATCATTTCCGAACATACGTTCAAATTGTTCCATCCCATCTGGTGTTTGTACCGCAATACTTCCGAAAAGATTCCGTTTTCCAGGAAATTCTGGATTCTGGTCCATTCGAATACCCATCTGAGGACCGCCTCCAGGGTCTGATACTATGTTTTCATTATCTCCATCGAAATGAGGAGACCTTGGGTGAAAATCCCTGTCTTCTGCCATTATTCCACCTCCTTTATATAGCCTTCTTCATAAAGTGAAAAGTATACTTCAAAACAGCTTAAATAGGTTTGTTTTGAACTCTGGAAGGGGAATTGGTAACTAGAGGAGTGATACGATGAGTGGTTTTGTTTTACGCAAAATATCCATTTATCTGATGATTGCGGGTATTGTAATCGGATTTATTGTAGGGATTGTTTTAGGCGACTATCCACCTCAATTTGAAGGGATTCAAGAACCGCATCCTTTAAGATGGTTTTTTGCATTTATGGTAGCAGGCATATTTGGGATTATTTCTTCGGTTCTATACGCAGGAGCAGTTGTAGCCGAAACAATAACCGATACGTTTAATGGAGAAGAAATCAAAGATCCGACCGAAAAAGACCTCACTTGATTCGTGAGGCCTTTTGTGTTTATTATTTATGTTTTTTCAGATAGTCATCGATCAGTTCTTCAAGCTTTTCTTCGTTTGGTTCATTTCCTGTATAATCAAAAGTAATTTCATCCACAAAATCTCCATTACAATAAATATGGAGAGCGCCTGTTCTATGGATCGTATCATGTTCAATTTCAAAAATATAACCTTCCCGTTCTATTGCTCCCATTTGCCAACCTCCTTTTTTAGTTACGATTCCCCGGAACGTATTTCTTTAATCCATAATTGATCCTCTCTATACAGTCAAAGAAGGCAAAAAGGCACCCGTAAAAAGGCGCCTTTTCCCACTTAAAGTCATTTATCAACCAGTATTGCGAAGTCCTGCTGCAATGCCGTTGATGGTCAAAAGAATATCCTGGAGCAGTTCTTCGTCAGCTTCGTTTGATTGCCTGTAATTAGAAATCATCTCTACCTGCAGGAAGCTTAAAGGATCAACGTAAGGATTGCGAAGGCGGATCGATTCTTTTATGCTCAAAGAATTATCGAGCAGTTCTTCCTGTTCTGTGATTCTAAGGATAATGCTTTTTGTTGTTTCATATTCCTTCTCAATATTAGAAAAGATTCTTTTTGCTGTTTCTCGATCCTCGATCATGTTTGTATACTCTCTGGCGGTAGTCAAATCAGCTTTTGCAAGTGCCATTTGCAAGTTGTCCACTGTTGAACGGAAAAATGGCCACTTCTGGTACATCTCTTTCATTAGTTCCATATTTTGGTCGTCCCGTTCAGCGAATTCCTGTAATCCTGCGCCTGCTGCATACCATGCCGGCAATAGCTGACGGCTCTGGGTCCAGGCGAACACCCATGGAATAGCCCTTAGATCTTCGAACCTGTTGCTGCCCTTTCTGCTCATCGGCCTTGATCCGATGTTTAGCTTGCCAAGCTCAGGAAGCGGTGTTCCTTCTTTAAAGTATGATAAAAAGTCAGGATCCTGAAATACAAGGGATTGGTACTTAGAAAGAGATGTCTGTGAAATTTCTTCCATCGCGTTTTCCCATATTGTGTTTGATTCGTCTTTTGGATTGTTTAACTGAACAGCAGCTTGCAACAGGGTAGATGTTGCCTGTTCAAGACTTCTGTATGCAATATCATACAGCAAATAGCGTGATGAAAGGACTTCTCCCTGTTCTGTTATCTTGATTCCCGCTGTATAGGTTTCTTGAGGCTGGGACAGGATGCTTCTTCGCAATGGTCCGCCGCCTCTTCCAAGCGCACCGCCCCGGCCGTGGAAGAACTTTAGCTTTAATCCATAGTCATGTGCGACCCTTGTGATTTCCTGCTGGGCGCGATACAGTTTCCAATTTGCTGTAAGCGTCCCGCCATCCTTGCTTCCATCAGAATAGCCGAGCATGATCTCCTGGGAGTTGCCAAGCTTAGCAAGGTGTTCCCGGTAAGCTTTTGTATTGAATAGCTTTTTCATGATCTTCGGTCCGGCTTTTAAGTCGTCGATGGTTTCTAACAACGGTGCAACATGGAGGTTGCTCTCGATTGTTCCATCTGCATGCAAACGATAGATTCCCGCTTCTTTTGCAAGGACGAGAACTTCTAGCACGTCACTTGCCGATTGGGTCATACTGATCAAGTAAACAGAGATAGAACGAGGTCCAAACTCCTTATGTGCTTTTTTAATCATCTGGAAAACTTCAATGATTTTTTGTGTCGAAGCGGAATAATCTTCATACGTTGATAATACTGGACGCGGATCATTCAATACTTTTTCGAGAAGCGCTACTTTTTCTTCTTCATGAAGAGAAGCGTAGTCTGTGGTAAGGTTAACCCGTTTAAATAACTCGTGAATAGCAGCTTCGTGTTCCCCGCTGTGATTTCGAATATCAAGAGTGGCAAGGTGGAAACCGAATAATTCGACCTGGCGGATCAAATTTCTTAGATCGGATAAACGGTAACCCTCTGGATAATGGCTTTTTAAGCTATCGTGGATCAGCATAAGGTCTTTTAGAAAATCTTCAGCGGATTGATAGCCATCTGCACTGTTGCCAACTTCATTTAGCTTTTTAAGCATAATAGTAAGCTTGCAGCGGTAAACTTCATGGCTGACACGCCACTTTTGTTTGTCATCCAACAGT
Organism: Exobacillus caeni; assembly: GCF_005747095.1. GTDB lineage: Bacteria > Bacillota > Bacilli > Bacillales > Guptibacillaceae > Exobacillus > Exobacillus caeni. The sequence continues at coordinate 246,058 of NZ_SWLG01000001.1, forward strand.
TCGATTTCCTTATTGATAGTATCTAATAATTCTTCTGTTACATGGATTCGATTCGTAGAATGGCTCAGGCTTTTCATTAAGTTCCTGACGGATTCTTTGTATTTCTTTAACGCTTTTTTTCGCTGCTTCTCAAGCGTTTTCCATGTAACTTCCGGAGTGACAAACGGGTTTCCGTCTCTGTCTCCGCCGATCCATGAACCAAACCTTAGAAAATTCGGTACCTGCCAATCTTCCTCAGGGTAAGCTTCAACTAGATTATCCTCTAATTCCTGATGGATATGCGGGAGCACTTCAAATAGTGTCTCGTCAAAATAAAAGAGGCCGTTCGAAACCTCATCCATTACTGTCGGCTTTTTATCACGGAGTTCATCTGTTTGCCACAGCGTTAAGATTTCATTGTATAACGTTTCTTTCAGATTTTCCTTTTCTCTTCTGGTAAGAAAAGGATTGTCCATTTGCTCTAGCTTATCGGCGATCCGCTGATGAATTTCAAGTACCGTCCTGCGCATTGCCTCTGTTGGGTGTGCTGTTAAGATTAACTCAAGCGAAAGTGTATGGATATATTCATGTATATAAGAAGCTGGAACATCCTGCTCTTTTAAAAGCATAACAGCTTCGCTGATTGAGCCCGGCTGGGGCCTTTCACTTGAAGTTAACTGGTATTCCCTCCGTCTTCGAACACGGTGGTTTTGTTCAGCGATGTTTACCAGGTGGAAATAAATCGCAAAGGCGCGAATAACTTGTCGGCGAAGGGAGGGTTCAAGGGTTTTGATTGTGTTTTTTAGTTTCGTAAATGTTGAGGAATCAGGATGGATTCGCAAAGACTTTGTCATTTCCCTGATGTATTCAACCTGATCAAGTACTTCTTGGCCGCCATGATGGTATAGGACATCTCCAAGCAGGTTCCCAAGCATCTTGACATCTCTTCGCAGCATTGCGTGGTTTTCTTGTTGTGATGGTTCTTTTATTGTTGTCATTGTCTCAACCTTTCTTAGAATTAATTTTTCTTATAAATATAATTTTTAGAAAAATCGGTATATTACTATTAATAGCAGGGATTTATATGTTTGTCATCTTTTATGAGGCCAGTGGGGACAAGGGTTGCAGGCTATGAGCAGGAAGATATCAGCGATGGAAACGATTACAAATTTTTTTTGAAAACGGTGAATCGTTGTTATGATTTTCACATCTTTGGCAACAGCAAAACACTATAATTAGGCTATGAAAAATTAACAAAAAGTGCTTAAGATCAATTTTCAGGGCTCTCTTTTCATCATTTTTGTTGTTCTATAAGCTTCACATTTGAGAGGAACTGCGAAGCAATTGCAACATTGATTTCCACTCCGGGCAGTTCGCTTTCCGCGCAACGCTTCAGCTTCTTCGTCAGCAAAAACCGCCTCCAGCCTGATCTTCAGCGATGCTCTTCCCGAAGGACAAGGAAGGCTTCGGCAGCGTTACATCGCACCAAGAAAATGTGAAAATATTTTCGAGGAGTCGACTGCCCTTTGCTCCAATCAATTGATGTTTTTCAAAGATGTTGAACGTCAAAGTATAACTTAGCGGAGGAAATACACGTAGACTCCTGCGGGACAGCGAAGACGTTGAGACCCCGCAAGGAGCGTTTTGTGCGAGTGAGGAGGCTCAGCGCGAGCCCGCGGAAAGCGTAGTTTATTTCCGTAGCGGCCATCCATCCGTTATGTCGCAGTTTACCTTTTTTGTGCAAAAACAACAATCTTTTCGAAAAGAGCCATTTTTAGAAACTAACTATGTGAAAGACATTGGGATTTGCAAAGCTTGCAGAAGAAACAGGAGTCCCGCTGTGGGTCAGGCATGTTCTTGTACCGGGCTTTACTGACCGGGAAGAAGACTTGAAAAAGCTTGGGGAATTTATTAATAGCCTGCAAAATGTAGAAAAAGTAGAAATCCTTCCGTATCACAAAATGGGAGAGTACAAGTGGGAGGCACTGGGCATTCCGAACAAGCTCGTAAATACGAGGCCTCCTTCACAAAGGGAAATGGAAAGAGCTTATACAGCACTCAGAAAGTGTTAGAAATACCGGATAAATAAAACGGGGCTGACTCTTTGTTTTTGAGTCAGCCCCATTGTCTATAATAGTGGCGTTCTATTATTGATTTTAGTTGCTCCCTTGGAACCGCGGTAATATTACCATTTGTGTAACCTTTGGATTTTTCAAACAACGAAAGCCCTGCCTCTCTTTCATCCTTGCGGCTCCGAAGCCGCGCCAGTGCGAATGAGTCTATCGAAAAGCTTTTTAGGGCAATGCCAGAAATAATATTTCTGATGGTGTGAGAAAACACCAGAAACGGGAGCACTTTTAGGTTTGATTTTGTAGGAAATCATTCACAAATTTAAATGATACACTATTTTTTTTGTTTTGTCAACTCTTGCAGGTGTCTATGGAGTTCAGCATTATAGCTTGCTTTCTATAAAGGTGGAAAGCCTGTTGACAAGTTTCATTGTTCCAGAAGCGATATCGCTCTGGTCAATGGTCAATAATGCCAGTTTTTCACCCATGTCTATTGCTTCCTGGAACAAATCGACCAATCTTTTTCCGCGCCTGTCGATCTCAAGCATAAGATCCACTTTGTCTTTTCCAGGGAAAAAGATTACTTCCAATTCATCTAGCTCTCCCCTGAACTCTCTGGTTGGAACAAACTCAAACTCCTGCACAAAAGGAAGCCGCTTCTTAATCTGACGGGGGGCTTTCTCGCATTCTGCTTTTCGCAATTCAAAGCCCAGTTTGTCAAGTGCATCGAGAATGGCTCGAGTTAACCGGTCGGGAACGATGTTTATTTCATCATAGTCAGTCGGGTCTACAGCTTTCTTTATATCCAGAGCAGTTTTCAGCCACACAGGGGTCTTTTTTGTCGTAATTGGTGTATCTGATGGAAGCGTAAATACAAACGGGAGGCGCTTTCTTTCATTCGCATTTACCTTCAGCGGTTCGGTTAGCTTAACTTTTTCGATAACAGTTTCTTCCCGAATCTTTTTATCATCGACTTCGCGCAGGTATTCGGTCATTAAAAGTAAGTAGACGGAATCGATTTCCTGCGCTGTTTTGCCGCCTTGGATAACAACATGGCCATTCATTTCTTCTCCAGGATAGAAAAAATCCTTTTCCAGCTGTGTATCTACTCTGGCGGAACCTATCCCAACGCTTGCCAGCATGCGGTTCATTATTGTCATCGTTCTTCCTCCTAGTATAGCGAATATTTCCTTTTCTTTATTTCTATTATAGAAATCATACTGCTTTCCTGCCTGGGAATTAGATAGTTAGCTTGAAAGGTAAATGGAAACTATTAATAACAAATTCTTTTTCGCTTTAAAGTTATGTGGTAAAGTATTAATGTTATAAAGATATTTATGATTGGTCGTTACTTTTGCACGGCGAATTGAATGCATAGATTAGTAAGGGAGAAAGCGAAATGAATAAAGTAGCAGCCGATATGATTTTGCTGGTCATCACATTCGTCTGGGGAGCGACTTTTGTAGTTGTCCAACAGGCTATAGAAGATCTAAAGCCATTTGGGTTTAATGGGATTCGTTTTTTGATTGCGGTTCTGTTTCTTGTGTTATGGCTAAGTTTATTTAAAAGGCAGTTATGGAAAAAATTTAATATCCAGCTACTGAAAGACGGGATGCTGCTTGGTCTTTTTTTATTTGCAGGTTATGCTTTGCAAACGATCGGTTTGTTATATACCACTTCTTCAAAGGCGGGATTTATTACAGGTCTAAGTGTAGTTCTTGTACCTGTTTTCGCTTATTTTATAATGAAGACTAAACCTTCGCCTCAGGCAATTCTAGGGGTGGTGATGGCTGCTGTCGGGTTATTTCTTTTATCAGGCATGTCTTCCGTTATGATGAACAAAGGAGACTTATTCGTTTTGCTATGCGCCATGGGATTTGGTTTGCATATTGTTTTTACGGCTAAAGTAACTGCGAATCACTCTGCATTATTACTAACAATCGTCCAGATCGGTACCGTAGCAATACTCAGTACAGGGTTCTCTTTTATAGTAGAAGGTCCGCGGGAAATGCTCTCAGCTGTCGCCAACCCTGAAGGATATGTTGTTTTTGCCCTTCTGTTCACCGCTGTTTTTGCTACTTCCTTAGCATATCTAGGCCAAACAGCACTTCAGAAGAAAACCGCTCCAACACATGTAGCATTAATTTTTGTGATGGAACCGGTGTTTGCGGCTGCAACAGCATTTCTCTGGGCAGGGGAAAGATTAAGCAGCACAGGGATTGTCGGTTGTATTTTAATTCTTTTTGGCATGCTTTTAGCAGAAATTCCGTTAAAATTTATCCAAAGAATAAAATCCACATCGCTTAAAGCGTAACAAAGGCGTCCGAGACGGACGCTTTTTTCATATGGAAAAAAAGTATTGTTGCTGGAATTATATAAGAAATAAAGAAAGTGCGCATACATTGTTGTGTGGTCGTGATGCGCGCTATACTTGTGTTTATTTTATTCGCTGCCGTCGTCTTTTTCTTCTTGCTCGTCATTTTTTCCATTTTCCTGTTCACTTGCAGGTACGTCGATAATATCGGTTCTTTCAGGTTCTTCTTCAACTTCATGTCTCACTGTTTCATCCATATCTACCTGCTCACGGATTTCTGAGCTTAACGGAAGGTATTTAAGATGCTGCTTGATAACGGTTTTCTTTGCCATCGCATCAAAGTCTTCCTTCCAGGGACCGATGATTTCCCCTTCATATTTTGAACGGGTGAAGCGTCTCATATGGTTTTCAATTTGTTTCCGGCTCATTACTTCAAAGCTTTCAGAGCCATCTTTAAAACGGATATAAATATAATATTTTGTTACCCGGCCACGATCTTCTGTATCTAAATTCGGTTTGTGGTAAAGAAGCTGGTTAGATCCATAAACTGCTTCAAAATCATCCGCCTCATAGACACCCTGAACGGTAATGGAGGCTACCTGACCAGTGCGGTAAAGCAGTTGAATAAATCCTTTATAACCAATTTGAAATTCGACTTCTAACTGGCCTGTTCTGGAATTATAAAAAGGGATTAAATAAGCTTCTCCGAGCACTCCGGGTTTTAACCCTAATTCTGCTGCCTGCATCACCGCCAGCAGTAATGTCCTGATATCAGCCTGCTGCAGCTTCGGGTTCTTTCTTACCTGCGTATATGCGATTTGCAACAGTTGTTTTGCACTTACCTGCTTAGGAAGGAGTTTTTCAATCTGGGGCCTCATGCGTTCAAAATAATCCTGTAAAGACAATTGGTTTTTTCTTTCCGGGTTTGTTTCAGCCTTTTGTGCCAATTTTTGTTTGATTTTATTGGCGTTTCCGTTTCCGCTTTGTTGATTTGCCATGGAAGACACCTCCTATTCTTTTGCTGAAAACCTGCGATGCGACGTTTTCTTCAGATACTTCTTATAAACTTCTGGCTGTTCTTCCTTAAGTTTTTTGCTGTCAATCCGGTTAGTCGAGAAAGACTTCCAGCTGATGACCGGCTTTCCATTATAAAATCCGGTTTCTTTGTTACCCAGTACGGCCTTTAATTTATTTTCAGCTTCCTGCCGTCTTTCCGCCGCCATTTCTTCTGACTGTTTTGCTTGAAGATAATCATCAAATAAACGCTTTTGTTCATTCGATAATTCAAGGGAACTATCCTGTTCACTATGCGGGTACATTTTTTGGAGAAGTTCATTTGCAGCTTCTGAGCCGTCTACTGGAGGAGGGTTTCGTTTTTCGACATGCTGTGCCCAGAAGTTTTTCTCAATCGTAATCAAATAGTTTATGATATCTTCATCGCGCTTAACGGCTTTATATACAAAGGTATTTCCGCCTATCAACACTGCGATCCACCACTTTTTAAATCCCGTAACCGCCATGTAATGCTGAACCTGTAAAAAATAAGTGTCCGGAATTTGGTCTTCCTTCCAGTCTTCCTTTAAATAAGCAGAAGTCGTTTTGCATTCCAGCCCGACTTTTTTTCCTACGATTAAGCGGTCAACATTTGCGATCATAAACGGATGCTCAGAGTGCTGCAGGATGGCATTTCGCCGTCTTACTCTTAATCCTGTTTGTCTTGAAAACTCATCCGCTATCACATCCTCGAGTACATTTCCCCAGTAGATGCTTTCATTATCAACCTCTTCTGACCATTCTCCTGTTTTTTCAAGGTAAACTTGAAGAGGAGTTTTGTAAGGGTTTAATCCGGCGATTGCAGATGCATCAGAACCTCCAATGCCACGGGCGCGTTCCTGGAGCCATCTGGCCCGGTTCATATCACTCGTAGTTGCTAATACTTTCATATTTAATCCTCCTCATCTTTTTCGATGAAGGCATGTTTTTTATTCTTTTCCACTTTTTGCATACGGTTGAAACATATTGAACGAAAAAAAACACAACCATGGAAGGTTGTGCAAAAAAACGACTAATCAAGAAGAGCACTGAGCAATCCTATTCCTATACCAAGGAGGGATCCGCCGGCAACTTCTGCGGGCTGGTGTCCAAGCAATTCCTCAAGTTCTTCTTTTCTACTCATATGGAACAATCCGGGATGGTTTCCCGATAAAACTTCAATGTCTGCATCAAGGTCGTTTACAAGCCTGGCGATTTCCCCAGTATGCCTTCGGATTCCTTGAGCATCATACATGACGATTATTCCGAAAATAACTGCAAGCGATGTGTCGACCGACTTCCAACCGCTTTTCAGGGCAGTATACGAAGCTAATGCAGAGACGCCTGCAGAATGAGAGCTGGGCATGCCGCCGGTTTGGAAAATTGGCTTCCAATCCCATTCTCCTGTTTGTTGTTTATGGGTAAAAACCTTTAATCCTTGAGCTATCCCTATCGCTGAGAGAGACGTGATAATGCCGCGATTCATAAATTTATTCACCTCTACCCTTAGTGTTTGCCCCCGGCACAAACGTTATTCGATGATTTTGGATTAATGGATTGACGCAATGGAAAACCTAAAATGAAAAAATAAAGGAGGGAAAGGAAATGAAAGCTGTAACGTTTCAGGGAAGAGAAAACATAAAGGTGAAAAAAGTTGATGACCCCAGGATAAAAAGGATGATATGATCGTGCGCATCACAAGTACTGCGATATGCGGTTCTTCATCTTTACAAAAAAACGATAAAAATCCAGGGTGATTATATTATCGGGCATGAGCCGATGGGAATTGTGGATGAAGTGGGGCCTGAAGTCAAAAACGTTAAAAAGGGAGACAGAGTTATTATTCCTTTACGGTAAATTGCGGGGAGTGCTATTTTTGTACCCATGGCCTGGAAAGCCAGTGTGATAATTCCAATGATCATTATGAATCTGGGGGTTATTTCGGCTATACAAAGAAATTCTGAGATTTTCCGGGTGGGCAGGCTGAATACTTATGGCTTCCTTTTGCTGATTCAACTTCCTTTGTTGTCCCTGAAGAGTCGGAGCTTGAGGATGAAGAAATTTTATTTTTGTCAGACATCATTCCTACCGCTTACTGGAGTGTTGACAACAGCGGAGTCAAAAAAGGGGACACCGTTTTCGTCCTGGGATGTGGACCAGTTGGGCTTCTTGCCCAGAAGTTCGCCTGGATGAAAGGGGCAGAGCGGGTAATAGCTGTGGATTGTGTTCCTTATCGCCTTGAACATGCACGCCAAACAAACAAGGTGGAAGCATATAATTTTGAAGAAGTGAAGGATATAGGCCTTTTTTTGAAAGAAGAAACAAAAGGCGGAGCTGATGTGGTAATCGATTGTATTGGGATGGACGGGAAAAAATCTGTTGTAGAACAAGTGGAATCAACATTACGGCTTCAGGGGGGAACGATGGGTCCTATACAATTGGCAACTGGAGCTGTAAGGAAAGGGGGCACCATTCAGCTTACAGGCGTTTACGGTTCGGTATACAATTTATTTCCGTTAGGTGACCTGTTTTCTAGAAACATCACGTTAACGATGGGACAATGCCCTGCTGCACATTACATGCCTGAACTTTATGAAAAAATCAGAAAAAAAGAATTTGATCCTACCGATATCATTACACATAAACTGCCGCTGGAGCAGGCTTCCCATGCATACCATATATTTGACAAGAAAGAAGAAGATTGTATTAAAGTTATTCTTAAACCTTAATCTATAGTGGAAAGGTCATGAAATAACAAGGAAAGGTTAGGCTAAGAAAAAACGGAGGTAAAAAAATGATTCTTAACAGAGAAGATCTGGCAGTTATCCAGCAAGCCTTAAATGAAATGGTCCAAAATAAGACGGATAGTCAGAATATGCAGCATTGCCAGGAACTTTTAAACAAACTTAACAGAACAGAAAAAAATACGAATCCTATGATGAACTTCGATGTTGAGAGTTTCATGAACGATGGGTTCCGATACGATTATGATGACAGCAGTGATTTATATTAAAGTTAGGAGGTCAGGGAATTCATGTTAAAGAAAAAACAAGAAGAACAACCATCTGTAGCACCGGGGGTCGATGACAGGGAAGAATTGGAGCTGGATGCTACCAAAGAAGACATACAATCAGGAAACTATACGGAAGTAACGACTTTATCACTTGATGAAGCAGATCCAAGTTAAAAACTGGGACAAAAGGATATTAGTCAAAGGAAAATCCGAACTATCGACTCAAAATTCTTGAAACAGAATTCGAATCGGTTCGGGTTTTTCTTTTGGGCCGTTTTAGCAGGGGGAGAATTTAGAAGGTGAGGTTTTTAATAGGTAAACCTGTCAATGAGGTTTCTATATAAGGGAAGGTGGTAAAGAATAGTGACTAGACCAGTAACAGCTTGAAAGAAGTTATTAAGTCTTAATCCTCAAAATAAACATGGTTATAAAAGAGTACTATCCAGCAGAAGTTTTTTAGGATCTGGGAGGTGAGATAATGAGTTTAGAAGATAAATTTCAGATTACAAGAGATTATATTCCTATAGGGAAATCGCGGCCTGGAACAAATAATAAAGGCATCACTTTTCTGGTTTCCCATGATACTGGTAACCCTGGATCAACCGCTTACAATAATCGGGCTTATTTTGCGCAAAATGTTGTCTCTGCTTCAGCCCACGCATTTATTGATGACAATTTTATCCTGGAAATTATTCCTCTCGACGAAAAGGCATGGCATGTAAGGTATAATGTTCCATATGATAATAGAATTTTTGGAAAAGATGCTAACGATGCATCGATCGGAATCGAATTATGTTGGGGCGACAATATAAATTTTAAAGAATCTTATGAACGTTATGTCTGGTATCATGCTTATTTATGCCGAAAATATAACCTTGACCCTGAAACAGATATTGTTGCACATTCAACTCTTGATCCGGCGAGAAGAACAGATCCTGAAAATGCGCTTAATCGATATGGGATAACATGGGGAGAATACCTGGCAGATGTGAAAGATTATTATAATGAATTTTTGGATTATGAGGATGTAAAAGCAGGACAAATGGCTGTGCCAGGGTTAGAAATAAGAGGTGTCCAAAAAGATTTTGTCATCCAATACGGAGACAGAGGCCCTGGAGTCAAACGGATTCAGGAATATTTAATAAAAGCAGGAATGGATTTAAGAGAACATGGAGTAGATGGAATTTTTGGGCCGGAAACGCTTGGTGCTGTTCGGAAGTTTCAGAGAATGTATGGCTTGATAGAAGATGGGATTGTGGGACCAAATACGCTAGGCCAATTAAAAAAAGTGTTAAGAAATCCTGGTTTGCAGGGCCAGGAAAATCCGGTAAGGCCCTACCCCGGGCATTATGTCATGATAGGGGACAGAGGCAGGGATGTTGAAGCGATCCAAAGGGCCGTAAACGTTACACCCGATGGGATTTTTGGACCTGTTACAGAACATGCGGTACGGCAATACCAGGGGCGAATGGGACTTCAAGTAGACGGGATTATAGGGCCCGCAACCTGGAATGTTCTGTTTTGATAAGGAATGAAGAAGAACGGGCTGCAAGAAGCAGCCCCATCTTTGTTGAACTATTGTGACGTTCAGAGAACCTTTTATTTTGTATTAAAAGTAAGTTCTGGGATCCATTGATTCATATGGGCGTTAATTTCCTTATACAGCCCCGTATTGCCTGATGACTCGATCGGATGAACGACAAAGTTTTGATCCACATAAGTAGAGATAAAAGATGGATTTTTAACAGTTACAACTTTTTCGCCTCCAACAGACGATTTTTCCACATGCAGCTGCAAGATTCCACCGATATCCTTATAATCCGCATGCTGTCCGGAAAGGAAGTTTCCTAAAGAATAAGCGACAAACGTACGCTCCCCGTTACTTCTTTCTAGCCATTCAAAAGGTTGAAGCACGTGAGGATGGTGACCTAAGATAACATCTGCTCCGGCGTCAGCTACTTCTTTCACAAGCTGCTTTTGTTCAGCAGATGGCAGGCGCTGATACTCATTTCCAAAATGCAAACTTACAACAACAGCATCTGCTTTTTTCTCAGCGTCCTTTATATCCCTTTTGATTCTTTCTGGATTGATAAGGTTTACAAGATAAGGCTTGCCGGCTGGTACAGGAATGCCGTTTGTTCCATAGGTGTAAGAGAGAAAAGCAAGCGAAATATTATTTTTTTCAACGATACGTGTTACTGCTTGATCTTCCTTTGATTTATAACTTCCTGTATAAACCATGCCTATTTTTTCCCAATAGGTAATTGCATTAAAGATCGCTTTTTCCCCACGGTCAAGCGTATGGTTATTCGCGATGGAAACAACGTCTACACCTGCATTTTTTAGGGCATCCCCAATCTCGAATGGACTGTTGAAACTTGGGTATGAAGAAAGCCCTATCGCAGTTCCGCCTATCATTGTTTCTTGATTGGCTATTGTAATATCTGCCTGATCTAAGTAAGGTTTTACTTGCTTAAAAAGAGGATTAAAATCATATGTACCGTTTCCTGAAGCAGCTCGCTGGTAAACAGTATCATGAATCAAAATATCCCCAACAGCTGCAAGAGTAACCGAAGACACGCTAAAAAAAGAGTGAAGCCTTACAGGGTCTATAGTACGGTGATTCGTATAATCAACATCTGCTTTTAACGGATTATCATGAGCGCTCTTTGATTCTGTGCCAATAAAGCCGCTTGATAATAATAAAATTCCGCCGATTAATAAGATAATAAAGCCGAATAAAACAACTGCCCCTTTTCTCAATACCTGCACCTTCTGCCAGCTTATTTTTATTTAATTTAATCCCGTTTCCAAAGTTTTACAAGTCCTTTTTTTATAAAATATGTAATAATTTAAAATATTATGTGTTGCCGGTATAAAAAAAGGGTAAATAGAATGATTCTATTTACCCTAATAACGATATTTTGTTTGTAGAAATTTCACTTTTGGCTGTTTCATAATCAGCCTTCGTTTGAATCGAAAAGACAAATTTCTTGCTTATATCTTCAGGCCAGTCCCTGATAGGCAACCAGGTGATTTTCTTCAGGAAAGATGCCATGGAGAAGTCACCCTTTTTAATCAACTGGTTCAAGGAGAGTAAAGCTTTTTGTGTATAGATGCCATGCAACGGATATGGATTTCCGTCGATTACTGGAATGGCTCCCTCATACCTTTCTGATCCCAACTGATTGACCATATATTCTGCTGCTGATGACGAAATAAAAGGCATACCAGAACCGGCTAGCCAGATATACGGAGCTTTTGCCAGAGAAAAAGCAGCATGCATTCCGCCAAATACGCCAATGTTCTTATAAAAGTCAGTAATGATCCGAACAGTCGGAGGAACGTTTGGCAAAAAAGCACGAGGATCATCAGTCACAATCATCACTTCCCGGGAAACTTTCCCAAGTTCTTTTAATTGGTAGTCCAAAACAGTCCTATCATTGAGCTGAAGGAATGATTTCCTAGTGCCATTAATAAAATCCTTTTTTCCGCCGGCCAGGATAACACCTGTAATCATTTTTACCACCTTCCACAGGTTGTTGATTTTTCTTGCAAAATTGAAGAAGCAACTTCTGGTCCGGCTATTAAAGCCTGGCCAGGCCATTTTCTCTTGCGAAGAATGGCTGCCACCTTCGATTTCTTACTTTTACTTTAAGGGAATTTGAAAATGGATTCTGTTAAATAAATCACAATCCGCTCAAATTCATGTTAGAAAACAAGAACTGTGATGTTGGTCACATCTTGCGGAAAAAAGAACATCTATAATGAATTCATATAGGAACGGAACTATTTGGAGGGACTTTGATGAAGTTAACATGTCCATTTTCTGCGATAAACCAGGGAAGCGAAAACACTCAGTCATTCTCAAAAGAAAACTTAGCTTTGCTTCAGGATGCCATGTATGAGCAATTTTATCCTAAGGGGTCTACTGTTTTCTGGGAGGGAGATGAATCTGACAAACTTTTTTTCATTAAAAATGGTGTGGTAAAACTGACCAAAACAACAGATGACGGAAAAGACCTGGTATTATTCCATTTCCAGACAGGAGACATGTTTGGGGAACTGGAAGACCACAATCATATGGTATATAGCTTTAATGCAGAAGCGATAGCTGATTGTACAGTCGGCATAATCCAACAGCGTGACCTTGAAACATTGCTATGGCAGCATGGCGATCTTGCAATTCAGTTTATGAAGTGGATGGGGTACATGCAACGCTTTACCCAATCGAAGCTTCGCGATCTCATGTTTTTTGGGAAGAATGGTGCTCTTGCATCTACATTGATAAGGATGGCAAACCCATATGGTATTCAGGACGGTTCTAAAGTGCGATTCGCAACAAAGTTTACGAACACTGAACTGGCTGAATTAATAGGAGCTACAAGAGAAACGGTAAACCGCATGTTGAATCAGTTAAAAAAAGATAAAATAATCGACTATGAGAATGGATCGATCGTTATTTTAAACCTGGATCACTTAAAAGGCGTTTGCCATTGTGATGGATGTCCAAAGGATATATGCCGATTATAAGAGGGCCTGCTTTGTTGTTAAAACGAGGCAGTTTTTTTCTTTTGGGTGGAAAATTGGAGGAATGGAGGGGAGGATTCGAAGTTTAAGAGGAAGTTAGTAGGAGGTTCGTAGAGGTCTATAAGAATTTTTATATGTATGAAGCGGGATCGAGGCAGTTGTTAATCAGTTATTCTTGCTTCAGGACAGCTTATTCTTGATTCGCAGAGGTTTATTCTTCCTTCAGGACAGCTTATTCTTGCTTCGTAGAGGTTTATTCTTCCTTCAGAGCAGCTTATTCGAGGTTCATAGAGATTTATTCGAGGTTCATAGAGATTTATTCGAGGTTCATAGAAATTTATTCGTGCTTCAGAAAGATTTATTCCGGCTTCAGAAAAATTTATTCGAGATTCAGCCCATGTTCTGCCCTCGAATACTCCTTTCGTGCAAGCAATTTTTTCGCTTTTCCCCACTTCTGTTCCCACGGAAAAACAACTTTCAACCAAATTGCTCACAGATTTCCCATTCCCTTAGAGGTGTTCATAAATTGGTCAAATATAAAAAAACGGTTTAGTGATTATTATCACAGAATAGAGACTTTTGTTCCAATACAATGTAACCATCAGGAAACAAAAGGAAAGCAAAAGGAGGAAACAACCGATGAGCGTAATCGAAAAAAAGCAATCTGCCAACACGGCACCAAAACACAAGGTTAAAAAGGAAGAAGAAGTTAAGCTTAACGGGACGCTTGTTTCAGTAATGCTGCTTGGATTATTTATTGTTTTATCCTGGGGCGGCATTTACTTGTGGTATTTATCAAGATTTTAAAACAAGAAGCGTATAGGGGGGTTAATACATGCACTTACACAAATTCGAAAAATTATGGTTGATTGTTGGTTCGGGCGCTCTGGTTGTGTTTTTGTTGATTATCGGAATTAACGCGTTTGCGATGGGACATACGCCTCCAAGTGACAATTCAACACTGGATCCGAAGCAGGTGGATCAAACTGCTCCTTTTGATCAGCCGGGTCTGAAAAAGATCGGCGAAAACGAATATGAAGCAGTTATTGTTGCACAGGCATTTACTTTTAATACTGGCGGAGATCTTAAGATTCCAAAAGGAGCTAAAGTCCACTTTAAAGTTACAAGTAAAGACGTAGTTCACGGTTTCCAAATTCCTAAAACGAATGTCAATATGATGATAACACCGGGCCATGTTAACACACTTACTCATACTTTTAACGAAGCTGGCAATTATTTAATTCTTTGTAACGAGTATTGTGGTGTTGGACACCAGGCGATGGGTGTAACGATTGAGGTGACTCCATAATGAGTAAATTGAGTACAGTTGTTGATCGCAGGGACGCTAAGCTAAGTATGGCGCATCTTTATGTAGGGTATGTCGCGGTTTTGATCGGGGCGATCGCAGGCTTGCTTCAGACATTTGTCCGAAGCGGAGCGATCACATTGCCGGCTGGCATTGGATACTACCAATTGTTGACGGCACACGGCATTTTGCTTGCACTAGTTTTTACAACTTATTTTATCGTTGGTTTTTTATATGCCGGAATGAGCAGAACGATGGGCAGGTTTTACGATCTTCCTTACCGCTTAGGATGGCTCGGATTCATAATCATGACAGCAGGTACTGTGTTGACCACCATCATGGTACTTCTGAATGAAGGTACTGTATTGTATACCTTCTATGCACCATTAAAAGCTTCACCATGGTTCTATATCGGTTTGACCCTGTTTATCGTAGGTAGCTGGGTAGCCGGGTTCGGAATGTTCAGGCAGTATTTTATCTGGCGCAGGGTTAATAAAGGCAAACTTTCTCCTTTATTCAGTTTTATGGCCATAATGACAATGGTATTATGGCTTGTTGCGACACTTGGCGTTGCAGTATCGGTAATATTCCAGTTCATTCCCTGGTCTTTTGGATGGGTAGACACGATCAACGTGCTGTTGAGCAGAACTTTGTTCTGGTATTTCGGGCATCCGCTTGTATATTTCTGGTTATTGCCTGCTTACATTGCATGGTATGTTGTGATTCCAAAGATTATCGGCGGGAAAATTTTCAGTGATTCACTTGCTAGATTATCATTTGTTTTATTCTTGCTTTTCTCAATTCCGGTTGGATTCCACCATCAGTTGCTTGAATCAGGAATATCACCGTTCTGGAAATACATCCAGGTTGTCTTGACATTCATGGTTATTATACCTAGCTTAATGACCGCGTTCTCTTTATTCGCAATGTTTGAGCTATCAGGACGTGAAAAAGGTGCCAGAGGTTTGTTTGGCTGGGTGAAAAAGCTTCCGTGGGGTGATGCTAGATTTTTCGCTCCATTCATGGGTATGTTGATCTTTATTCCAGCTGGTACAGGCGGAATTATCAACGCAAGTAACCAGCTCAACCAGATGGTCCATAACACGTTATGGGTAACAGGACACTTTCATCTAACAGTTGCTTCAACGGTTGCTTTAACGTTCTTTGGAATCAGCTACTGGCTCATTCCGCACTTGACAGGCAGAACACTCACAAAACGAATGAACCTATTTGCGAATATCCAGACGATCCTCTGGACAGTAGGAATGTTCTTTATGTCAGGTGCTATGCATACAGTCGGACTTTTCGGTGCACCAAGGCGTACAGCTTACACTACTTATGGAGACCATCCGGATGCGCTTGGCTGGATTCCTTATGAAGTAACGATGGCCGTCGGCGGAACGATTCTATTCATTGCAGTATTGCTTCTTATGTACATCGTGGTAAACCTGGCGTTCTTTGCTCCGAAAGGCGTGGAAGAATTCCCGATTGGAGAAGTTGCAGAAGCGGCTGAAAGAACACCTGCAGTGCTTGAGAACTGGAGACTATGGATCGCTGTATCCGCTTGCTTGATCTTACTTGCTTACACTATTCCGGTAATCGATATGCTGGAGCATTCACCACCGGGTTCAACAGGTTTTAAATTGTGGTAATTCGAAACTATTTAACATACATTAGGGGGAATTAAAATGAAAAAGAAACTGTTAGTTTTAATGTCTGCTTTGTTAATGCTTGCTCTTGCAGCCTGCGGTGGTTCTGACGATGCGAGTTCGGATAGCGGAAAAGGCAGTGATGGCGGATCAGTAACGTTAGAAGCGAAAAACTGGGAATTTGATAAAGAAGAGTATACTGTTCCAGCCGGGGATGTGACAATCAATCTAAAGAATGCTGAAGGATTTCACAGTGTTACGATCGATGATACGGATGTAAAAATCGAAGGGGACGGAAAAGCGACTGCAAATCTAGAAGCTGGAGAATATACAATACGTTGTGCCACTCCTTGTGGAGAAGGGCATACAGATATGACAGCAAAATTAGTTGTTGAATAAAGTGGACCGGGCTGAGTTTAGCCCGGCCTTTTTTATTGTATAGAACAGTTTAACTTTTTAGCAAAGGAGAATGCCAGACTCAGTTAAAAAGTTTTGAATATAGATAAGTGCAACTACGCCCCTGATAGTTTTATGGCCAAACATATTACTGATATTCGACCTATCTCCTAATGAAGCGGGAACGGGTTAAATGCTGTTGCTTTATGATAAACTAAAAATCACTAAGAACAAAAAGCAATAAGGAGCTGTACTATGAAGAAACCAACCATATTATTTATCGGGGCTGGAAGAATGGCTGAGGCTATTTTTGCAGGGCTTGTTAAAAACAGCATGGATCATATTCAGGAAATCATCGTTTCAAATCGTTCAGACCGGGAACGTTTGCAATCGATGGAAAAGAAACATGGTGTAAGCATTACAACCGATTGGAAGCCAGAGGTTAAGCTTGCAGATGTTATTTTACTTGCGATGCCACCAGGAGTCCACTCTCAAATTTTAGAAGAAATGTCACCACTGGTAAAAGGCCAATTTGTTATAACAGTAGCTGCTGGCATAGGTCCTTCTGATCTCGAACAACGGTTACCGGAAGGAACGCCTGTGGCCTGGATTATGCCAAATACAGCAGCTGATAAAGGGGAATCCATGTCTTTATATGCACCAGGCAAGAATGTTGAAGAAAAACATATGCGAATTCTCCAATTAATTCTGGATGGAATAGGGGAGTCTGAAAAGCTGACAGAAGAACAGGTTCACGATTTAACTGCGATTACTGGCAGTGCCCCTGCGTTCTTGTATCGGTTCGTTGAGCTGTTGGAAAATGCTGCAACGGAGCACGGCATCTCAAGGGAACAGGCTAAAAAACTAGTAGGGCAAATGGTATACGGTTCGGCAGTTATGCTGAAAGCAGGCAGTGATGCGAAAGAATTAAGAGAACAGGTAACATCACCAGGAGGTGCTACAGCAGCCGGGTTAGATGTCTTTAGCGAGTATCAGTTTGAAAAGATTGTTAGTGAAGCGGTTAAAGCAACCAACAAAAAGGCACGAGAAGGACACTGATACACGAAGGGAGCTGACACATTGAGTCAGCTCCCTTCTACTGTTACTTTGCCTTTAACGTCAATTTTTCTGATTCCTTCCGATACGCTTCAGGAGTAACATCTGTAAGATGATACTTTCCTGTTGTCCATTCATCGATTTGATCATCATACCATCTGCTCAGTACATGGCCGGATTGGCCAGGTCCTACCACATTGAAACTTTTCGCAATATCTGCTAGATCAACGACAGAACGCCATGATGCTCCATGGTTAACTTCGCCCGTTGCAGAGCTCCAGCCAGCAGCTCCAACAGTCACCCTGCTGCCACCCATCGGTGTGCTTCCAGGGTTAAACAATAAATTCAAAGGTTTTACAGCACTCAATGGATGATTGAATGGAACAGCATGATAAGTTCCCCATTCCCACTTTGCAGGAGTTTTGCCCTGAAGTTCGATGGATTTATCAACGGCCCGTTGAAAAGAAGTAAGCATTATTTTTGGAAGGCCGCCTGCTTTCTGTATCCAGGGTCCAGGGTTACCCCTGTCAGCCTGGCGAATAAGTTGGTCGACGATTTGCGCTTTCCCTTCAAACAGGTCCATCATGTCGGTGTCGATTTTTTCTTCAAATAAAACGTTTGCTGCCTCGAGCATCCAGATATGAAACAGCAGAGGTGCACCGCTGTCAGGATCATCTTGAAAATCCCATTCATTTAGTAGTTGAAGTGCCTTTTTGTCAACAGGTCTCATTTTCTGTCCTTTTAAATGGCTTTTCAATATCGGGATGAATTCTTTTGCTTGCAAATCCAAGTGGTCGAACTGAAGAGACTGCATATCTTTAACAGAAAGCTTGTCTTTCGCTGATAAAACCTCTCTGATCCGGTTCTGGCGATATGGCTGTGCCCATGTGTTCGTTATATGGTAAGGATAAGTATCTCCTGCAATTTTGTTGTTTGCAGTCGATATAAATCCTTCCTCTGGATTAACAATTGTCGGAAGTTCCTTCCATGGAATGAACCCTTCCCATTCATATTCATCTGTCCAGCCAGGGACTGGAACGGTACTGTCTCCATTTTTTCGGATTGGAATGAGACCGTTGGCGCGATAAGCTATTGTCCCGTCGGTAGATGCAAACACAAAGTTTTGTGCCGGTGTATGGAAGTAGGTCAGTGCCTCTTTAAATTCATCCCAATTTTGAGCTTTTCCGAACCGCAGTACTGCTTCCAGTTCTGTAGAAGGCTGTAGTGCTGTCCATTTCATTGAAAGAGCAGTTTCAGGACTATCGTCTTTGGCAAATTCAGAAATAACCGGTCCATGTCTCGTGATTGTCACCTTGTAATCTATCGGTTTCTGATCTTTTACAGTAATTTTCTCGTTAATTACCTCTGCTTTTTCCCAATTCCCATTATACTCAAATTCATTTTTGTCATTCGGATTTCGCTTTTCGATATAGAGATCCTGCACATCTGGACCAACATTCGTTACTCCCCATGCAATGTGTTCATTTTTGCCGAGAATGATTCCAGGAATGCCTGCGAATATAACACCGTTAACCTTAAAGTCAGGAGAATTCAGATGAGTTTCATACCAGATTGCGGGAGTCGCGAGTCCCAGGTGGGGGTCATCTGCAAGATAGGGCTTCCCCGATTCTGTTTTCTTGCCAGAAACTACCCAGTTATTGCTCCCATTAAAAGCGTTTGGAACAACAGCTGATGCAAAGCGATCAGATAAATCAAGCGGTGTTTCCCTTAAAGCCTGCAGCACTTTTGAACCGTCTTCCGGGTAAGAAGGAAAAAGGTCAAGCGCCTCTTCTTCCGTAAAGTTCTGCAGCAGGTAATATCTGAAGGCCTGCCCTTCCCAGTGTCCTCCAAGATCGAATGCCATGTATTTTCCAATGGTGAGTGAGTCAATGCTTGTCCATTTTTTAGGTTCATATCCGAGCAGCATAAATTCGATCGGAAGGGAGCCATTATCTTTCGACTGCTTTATATATGCGTTTACACCTTCAGCATACCAGTCTAAAATTTCCCTGGCTTCTTCTGAATATCCATCAAGAGAAGCTTCAGCAGCTCTCCGTAATCCTAATGTTCGAAAAAACTTGTCTCTTTCAATGGTTTTCGCTCCGATAACCTCACTCAGTTCTCCGGAAGCTTGCCGTCTGCTAAGATCCATCTGAAACAACCTGTCCTGTGCAGTTACAAACCCCTGTGCTATAAACAAATCTCTCATGTTTTTAGCTTCAATATGTGGAACCCCGGATTTGTCCCTGTACACGGAAACGTTTTGAGAAAGCTGGGTGAGAGGGAGCTCCCCCCTGGTAACTGGCAAAGATTTATACAGGACCCCATAACCTACCGCTCCTGCAATGATAACAATTAGCAACAACCCGAGTATGACTGGCTTAATCCGGCTATGACGCCGGGGCTCAGGTCTGACTGGTATCGGTGTATTCATGTTCATCCCCCTAAAAACCTTTTTTTTCTAATTTTACCATTGCTTATCTAAATTTTCTGTCATTTTTTGATAGGAAATGTTTAATAATTGGAAAAAATATAAGATAATAGACTTGTAAAGAAAATTGAGGGGGAGATTTCCATCAGTCCACATTCACAAACAAATTTCAAGAATTATGAAGATTTTTGGCCTTTTTATGTGTCACAGCACAGTAAGAAGTCAACACGGTTCTGGCATTTTATCGGTACAAGTTTTGTGTTTATATGTATATTCCTCGCTGTATTTTTTAAATGGTGGATCGTACTTCTTGCTCCTGTTATCGCTTATGGGTTTGCATGGTTCAGCCACTTTTTTATAGAAGGTAACAAACCGGCAACCTTTGGTCATCCGATCTGGTCTTTAAGGGCAGATTTTAGAATGTACCGTTATATCCTTATAGGGAAGATGGAAGAGGAAGTTAAGCAAGTAGGGAATAAATAAACATTCACTGCAGGAGAATAATACTGCAGGACTGTTGAAACCATGGCCTCCTCGGGGGCTGTTTTTGTTTAGTCTTAATATGATCATTTTGTATAATGAATACATAATCCATAAAAAAAGACAGGGAGGCTAAAGGATGGATGTATTAGAAGCGATTCGAACAAGACGGAGTATCGGTGTTGTTAAACAGGATTCCGTTCCAAAAGATTTGATAGAAAAAATTCTAGAAGCAGGTAATTGGGCACCAAGTCATTATAAGACGGAGCCGTGGAAATTTTTCGTGTTGGAAAATTCGGCGCGAAACAAACTCGGGGATGTATTGGTGGAAATAGCGAAAGAATCAATGGATGACCCAACGACCGAAGAGAACAAGAGGAAGTTAAAAAAGACGGCTGCCAAGCCTTTGAGAGCTCCTGTCATAATAGCTGTTGCGGTCACGCCTTCCCAAAAGAAAAAGGTTATTGAACTGGAAGAATATGCGGCAGTAAATGCCGGTATACAAAACATGCTTCTGGTAGCTCATGCACTTGGCCTGGGAGCAATTTGGCGGACCGGTAAACCTTGTTATCATTCCAAAATGCTTGAACTGTTTCGTTTGTCAGAAGAAGAAAGGGTTCTGGGATTTATTTATATTGGATATCCAGACATGAAGGCACCTTCTGGGAGCCGGGGGCCTGTAGAAGAAAAAACCGTTTGGATAAATTCTGATAAAGACCTGGAAAATTTATAGTAAAATAACAGTATTTTCCAGATTGAATCGATCTGTAAATTCCAAAAGATTTATCTTCTTTCGTAGCGGGTTGAGGTACCCAAGTATCGTTTTAAAGGATAATATGTAGCCGATATATAATGAACAGGAAAAATTACTTAAACGACCAAAAAAAATCCGAACTGATTTAAATTCTGATGAAAGAATTTTGAATCATAGTTCGGATTTTCCTTTGGCTAAAATACTTTTGTCCCAGCCTCTTTTTTTATATAAGTATCTGCTGTGAAAAAGATAGAATCACCTTTTCCATAACCTTTTTTCATTCGAGGAATAAAATACCCCAAATGAATGTTAAAAGGGATGAGATAGTTGGATACAAATCTAATATTAAAGCGGATTGATAGTCTTAAAGAAGAGCTGCTTTCCCTTCAAAAAGAAGATGGTACCTGGCGTTTTTGTTTTGTGAACAGCTTGATTACAGATGCCTATATGATAATTGTATTAAGAACGCTGGAAATACAAGGGACAGAAGAAGAACAAATAATTAAGAGCCTTGTTCAGCGATTGCTATCGCAACAATCAGAGGATGGAGCCTGGCGGTTGTATGAGGATGAAAGGGAGGGAAATCTTGATGCGACCATTCAAGCTTACAACGCATTGCTATTTTCAGGCTATGTAAACAAAAACGATGAAAATATGAAAAAAGCGGAAAAGAGTATTTTTCGACAGGGAGGACTTGAAAAGGCACATCCGATTACAAAAGCATTTCTGGCCGCAAACGGTCAATTCAACTGGCCGCTAAACTTCCATATCCCAATCGGCATAATGCTTCTTCCCAGGGTCCTTCCGATAAACTTTTTCGATTTCAGTTCTTATGGCAGAATTCACTTCGCTCCGTTGTTAGTATTGCTTGATAAACGTTTTTCCATTCAGACTAAATGGACCCCTGACCTGTCGAATCTGCACAGGAAAAGTTTACATTCAATCAAGGAAGAAGAATTGAGAGCGTTATTGCCGTTTGCAAAGGAAATGAACACGCTTCTTAATATTCCGTCCGATTTATATCAAGCTGCATTAAAAAAAGCAGAGGAATACATGTTAAAGAGGATAGAGTCTGACGGAACCCTTTACAGTTATGCTACCGCTACATTTCTGATGGTATATGCACTCCTTGCACTTGATTATTCAAAATCTTCACCCGTACTGTTGCAGGCTGTCAACGGACTGAAGGACATGATTTGTAAAACAGAAACTTCTATTCACGTACAAAACTCGCCATCTACTATTTGGGATACTTCGCTTATCAGCTATGCATTGCAGGAAGCAGGAATTTCCTGCGAATCTACGTCAATAGAAAAAGCAAATGATTATTTGCTGATGCAACAACACTATAAATATGGCGACTGGGCTATTAAAGCTCCGGATGTTGCCCCCGGCGGTTGGGGCTTTTCAGAGACAAACAGCATTCATCCCGATGTAGATGATACAGCAGCGGCTCTAAGGGCTATTACTTGTTCAACGGAAAAAAGCAGGACTTATCGGAAAGCATGGCATCGGGGATTTAACTGGGTGCTTGGAACGCAAAATTCAGATGGGGGATGGGCAGCATTTGAAAAAGACACAACGAACGCTTTTTTGAGTGCTCTACCAGTCCGGAATGCTATAGATGTACTAGTAGAGCCATCGACAGCTGATGTGACAGGAAGGACGCTCGAATTTCTCGGGAACAAGGTAGGGTTAAGGCAGGACCACCCACAAGTAAAGAGGGCCATTCGCTGGTTGCTTAAAAATCAAGAAAAAAGCGGATCCTGGTATGGTAAATGGTCGATTTGTTATATATACGGAACCTGGGCGGCATTAACAGGATTGAAGGCAGTGAACATTTCCTCCTCTAACAAAGCGATACAAAAAGCCAGGAATTGGCTGGTGACGATACAGCATCCAGATGGAGGATGGGGAGAGTCCTGTAAAAGCGATGAGGCAAGGCAGTTTGTCCCCTTAAACTTTAGCACACCATCACAAACTTCATGGGCCTTAGATGCATTGATCGCCTGTGATAGACAGCCATCTTCGGAAATTGATGCCGGAATCCAAAAGCTGGTGAAGGATGAATGGGAAGAGGATGCAGAAATATATCCTACAGGAGCAGGGCTCCCTGGGGGATTTTATATCCATTATGATAGCTATAAGTTGATTTGGCCTTTGCTTACGTTAAGCCATTACATGAAGAAATATAAAAAGTGAAAAGCCCATATCACAATGGGCTTTTTGTCGTTGGATTTTTCATTTTAAGTTCCCCGAGTCCTCTTGGTATTTCAACTGAATGCATCGTTTTTGCATCCAGTGCTTTTGCAATCATTAATGCGGCGTCTTTTGGATTGATAGAATCACCGCAAGTATAGACATCAACAGATGCATAACCGTGTTCCGGAAAGCTGTGTATAGTAAGATGGGATTCGGCGATGATCACTGCACCGCTTACCCCTTGTGGATCAAATGGATGAAAAATAACTTCTCGAATCTCTGCTCCTGCATTGAGGGCAGCATGAGCGAATGTTTCTTCAATTAATTGCAAGTCGTTCAGCTTGTCATGATCACAATCCCACAACTCTGCTATGATATGATATCCAAGCGTTTCGATAAAGATTACCTCCCTTTAACACGCAACACTAACGATTATTTTGATGAAACGCGCCTGTATTTATACCGAATTCCCTACTTTTTCCTACATTAAAACAAAAATTTGGACGTATTCATTTCTGCTATTTGCTTGTCCTGGTTTTATATTAAAACATTACCTGTGATACAAGGTGCATTTCTTGTTTTTTTGCATAGGATGCCACTAGGTAAACGTCTACCATTCTCTTTGTAGGAGGGAACTTATGAGCAAGGTAAAAAACTTTTATGCCGGATCCAATTCGAGTATCGGCTTTTATTCCCTGTATGATGAAGCATTAAAAGACCTTGAAACCCTTTATATTTTAAAAGGCGGTCCCGGAACAGGAAAGTCATCTTTCATGAAGAAGGTTGGCTCCGCAGTGGCACAGGCAGGTTATAACATTGAAGTTCTTCACTGTTCTTCCGATAATAAATCCATCGATGGAATTATTATTCCTGCTCTTAAAATAGGGTTTGTTGATGGTACAGCTCCTCACATTGTCGATCCAAAGTATCCCGGTGTAGTGGATAAAATCATTAATCTCGGTGATTACCGGGATGATACAAAACTAAAACAACATCGGGAAGAAATTGTTCAGCTTACAGATGAAATCAGTGACTGCTTCAGGGAGGCTTACCAGAAATTTGCGGATGCCAAAAAAGTACATTTAAAAAAAGAAGAAATTTATATTGAAGCGATGGATTTTAATAAAGCGGATGAAATAACACAGCACCTGATGGAGAAAATATTTGAGCGAACTGCAGATCCTGGTAAGAACAATAAAAGCAGAAAAATATTCTTCGGTGCAGCGACTCCTGAAGGACCTGTAAACTATATCGATAATATAACAGAGGATGTGGCAAAGCGTTATATTATTAAGGGGCGTTCGGGAAGCGGAAAATCTACCCTGATGAAAAGAATCGCAAAAAAAGCAGAAAGCATGGATCTCAATGTGGAAACCTATTACTGTGCGTTTGATCCTAACAGCGTGGATATGATTATTATTCCTTCCTTAGATGTTGCCGTGCTGGATGGAACTGCTCCACATGTTATTGATGCTACAAGGGCAAACGACGAAATCATCGATATGTTTGAACTGTGTATCGATAAAACGGTAGAAGTAGAACGGCGAGAAGAGATCAAAGAATTGGAATCACGATATAAGCACATCATGAGGCTTGGCACCGCGTCCTTGCAAAAAGCAAAAGATCTGCACGACCGGCTTGAGGCTTATTATATCGCGGCGATGGATTTTGCAGCGATTGACAGAAGGCAAGAAGAGCTGCTTGAAGAAATTTTTGCGGCGACCCGGCAACCTTAACTGTTGCTGAAACTTTTTACATCATAGAACCCGGGGCTTTTTCCGGGTTCTTTTCCTTTCAATTATTTTCTGAAGTTCTGCCAATCAACAAGCTTTCTTTATGTCTTAATTATCAGGCGGTGGAAAACTGCTTCAATTACAGTAGTTTAGGTTTCGAAATAGGGGGAATTTTATCAATACTAATTGTCCATGAGGAGGAAGGATTATGCCTAAAAAAAAGATGGGGATAAATATAAATAATAAGTCTGTTGAACAAGTGGCAGACGGCAAAGAAGGGATGGTAGCGACATCACATCCGTTAGCTTCCAGGGTGGGAGCTGCAGTTTTAAAAGAAGGCGGAAACGCAGTAGATGCGGCGGCTGCGATCGTATTTGCCTTAAATGTTGTAGAACCGATGATGTCAGGGATCGGCGGAAGCGGTTTTATGATGGTCCATCACGCCGAGGAAGAAAAAACAGTCGTTGTAAACGGCCATACTCGTGCCCCTTTAGCCGTTACACCGGAGCTTTTTTTAGATGAAAACGGAGAAGTGATCCCTTTTAAAGAACGATCTACAAGCGGCAAAGCAATAGGGGTACCCGGCACGTTGAAATCGGTTGAAAAAGCGCTGGAAGAGTTTGGGACGATGAAGCTGGAACAGCTGATCAATCCTGCCATTCGGCTTGCAGAGGAAGGAGTTCCGGTAAACTGGGTGCTGGCTCATCATATTGACCAATTTGAACACAGGATGTCTAAGGAAACAAAAGAGCTCTTCTTGCCGAATGGACAACCTTTAAAAGAAGGAGACCTGCTTGTTCAGAAGGATCTTGCAAATACATTGCGAAAAATAAAGGAACACGGGTGTGACGTTTTTTATAAAGGAGAAATTGCAGAAGACATCGTTAAATTCGCCCGGGAAAAAGGAAGCGAATTAACGAAGAATGATATGGCGACCTATGAAGCTACCCTCGATAAGCCTGTTTGGGGAGATTTTGAGGGACATAAGATCGCTTCTTGTCCACCGCCGAGTTCTGGTGGAGTTACGACACTGCAAATTTTAAAAATGGTAGAATTATTGAACATAGGAAACCATGATATTGCATCCCCGGACAAGTGTTTTATTCTAAGTGAAGCGATGAGGCTTGGGTTTGCTGACCGAGAAGCTTTCATGGGTGATCCTGAATTTATAGATATTCCGGTCGATGGGCTGTTAAATTCAGAGTATCTGAAAGAGCGTATCGCGCTGGTTGATTTAAACGTACGAAATCCAAACATCACGTTTGGCAACCCGTGGAAATATCAAAAAGGCTCTGATCCATACACTCCTGTTGTCCATCATGAGGAGAAGCCGTTTGGTGAAACGACCCATTTTTCAGTAGCCGATAAATACGGCAATGTTGTTTCCCACACTTTAACACTTGAACATCCTTTTGGAAGCGGCTTTTTAGTTCCGGACTTAGGCTTGATGTTGAATAATGAGGTAACTGACTTTGATCCACATCCAGGCGGCTCAAACCAGGTCGAAGGTGGAAAACGCCCTCTTAGCAGTAAGTCACCTTCTATTGTTTTTAAAGATGGCCGTCCGGTAATGGCGGTCGGATCTCCTGGGGGGCCGACTATTATTGCATCTGTAACCCAGGTTATTTTAAATGTTTTGACATATGGACTTCCTCTCAAGGAAGCTGTAGATGAAGCCAGGATCTACAACGGGGAATACCCATTAATGATCTACGAAGAAGGAGTTTCTAAAAAAGTAATAAAGGAGCTAGAAAAACGTGATCATGTCTGGGATGAAAACCCTCTTCCACAGGGATTAGGGAATGTACAGGCCGTGAAGATCGGCCCTGATAATAAAAGTTTTTCAGGAGCCTGTGATATGACAAGGCAGGGTGAAGCGATTGGAATTAACGAGACGAAATGATTAATAACAACTACCTCTTTGTACAGGCTTTGTTGACCTGTTTAAGGGGTAGTTTTTTTGCCGTATAGGATAAATCAGAGGAGAATTCTCGACTCCGTAAAAAAGTTTAAGATAGTTATTAGTGCAACTACGCCTCCTACTCTGCCTAAAGGTTACCAGATCGGCAGGTTTTCTTTATCATACCAAGAATGGAATTACCTTTGACCAGGTTACCTTTTTTCAACCGGCAAATGAACAGGAACATCAAACAACCATAGCCAGAATACAGCGAGTACAGCAGAAACAGCGTACGCTATAAGTGGCTTTTTATAATAAAGCCGCAGCATCGGGAACATTGTGATATCAAAAAAAGCAGACCAGCCAAGGCTCCATCCGTATTGGTAATCTATATGATGGGTTACCGTGTAAATCCATTCTACTCCCACATAAACGAAAACCCATTTAAAGTAATAAAAGATCAAGGTTCCTGAGTTGCTGCGCTCAGGATAACGGCTAATAAATAAGAGAGAGGTGGCAGGGAAAACAATAAACGTGTAAAGCATCTCCGTAAGAGTATGGTTTGATATAAAATCTGCATCAAGGCGCCATAAAAAGTGATTAGCGGTTAAAAAATTATAAAGAAGGTTACCTAAAGCAAAATAAAGCATAACGGTATGGTATTTCTCCCAGTTTCGCCAATCTCCCCACTTCCAGACTGCATAAATCATAAATAGTGCTAATACCACATGCATAATATCATTCCTTGTATTCTTTGTTGTTAGTTTGACCTAAAGTGAAATCTTTATAACCAAAGAAGTTATTATTGGTATGAAGTGTATGCAGCATATTAGTGTTGTTCTGGAATGTGACCGGTAACAGGTAGTATTTCTGCTTCACTAGTATAATAGATGGAGTTTTAGTACAATTTCTAATGAGAGATCTTATGGAGGTGTACATATTGAATCAAGAATCGAAACATTTTTTAATGGAATTGCTTTCAACTCCATCCCCATCTGGAGCTGAAATGGAGATTCAGAGAAAGTGGATTAACTATGTAAAAGAATTTGCAGATGAAATCAGAACGGATAACGCTGGGAATGCGATCGGTATCCTTAATCCTGAAGCGGAGTTTAAAATTCTTCTGGCAGGACATTGTGACGAGATCGGATTTATGATCAATAAAATCGATGACCGCGGTTTTTTGAGGGTTGCTAAGCTCGGCGGAATCAGCCATAAGCCTGCGATCGGAATGAAGGTCGATATTTTAGGAAGCGGAGGGCGCATTACAGGAGTTATCGGAGCGAACGCCGAGCATCATGGCGGCGTAGACAAGGACTTCGAGTTTGAGGATCTGTACATCGACTGTGGAGCAAATAATAAAGAAGAAATGGAAAAGTATGTCCAGGTAGGCGATCTTGGTGTCTATAAGCGAGAGCCAGAGATTCTTCTAAACGATACGATCAGCGGCAGGGGACTGGATAACAGGACAGGTTCGTTTCTCGTAGCGGAGGTTCTAAAAGAAGTGGCAAAGAAAAACCCTAAGATTGGCGTATATGCTGTCAGCACGGTAAATGAAGAGACGAATATGGGGGGCGCATATTTTGCAGGTGCTGGCATCAATCCGACGATGGCGATTGCCTGTGACGTGACGTTCGCAACTGATTATCCGGGGGTAAATACTGATAAGTACGGCGAGGTATCGCTTGGCAAAGGACCTGTTCTGGCAAAAGGTGCGCCGATTAACGTTAAAATCAATAAAATGTTAGAACAGACAGCTGAAAAGCTTGATATGGAGCTGCAGTATGAATTGACGCCAAGAATGACAGGGACAGACGCCGATAAACTTCGCCTTACAGGAAAAGGTGTTCCAATTGGATTAGTGTCTCTTCCACTTCGTTACATGCATTCACCGGTGGAAGCTGCAAGTTTCAAAGATATGGATGAGGAAGTCCAGCTTCTAAGCGATATGATAGCGAATATGACCGGAGACGAAAGTTTAAATCCACTTGATTAATGTAAAAGACTCTTTTCTAAGAGATTTCGCTTGTATTACAGCTACAAAGTAACTGGAAACAGCGAGTGAAAAACCAATTGACACAATTGTGTGAAAAGTGGTAAACTTACTTGGCGAAAATAAAATGAACGAGAATGGAGGGTGCGCTATGAAATGCTCTGTTGTTTTTGAAGGAATGAAAACAAACTTAATAATGATGGCGTACCCTGTTCTTTTATAGCTCATTAATTAACAATTAATTGGCTGGCGTATGTCACTTAGATGACGTGCGCTTTTTTTATGGCTTTATCTTCCGATGAGCAAATAGCGGATGATGGAGCCTCTTTTTTTGTGGTCATGTAGTAATAAAGTACTTATTACGGATGGGATGAAGCATTTATTATACTTCATTTCAATAAAAATTCAGATGGAGGGCTTAAAAATGAGGCTTGCAATTTTATGGATTGTGCATGTAGAGGATTGGATAGATGATGGTTAGCTTAGAAATCAAAAAAAGAATAAAGGAAATGAGGCGAATCGATGTTTTCGGTGCTTGTAAAATTAAGCTGGTTTTTTAAGAAGTATTGGAAGCGGTACACAGTGGGTATCGTATTGCTGGTTATTGTGGGAATATTAGAAGTTATTCCTCCGAAACTTGTCGGTATGGCGATCGATGAGATAAACCTGGGAACTTTAACAGAAAAGCGTTTGAGCGACTTTCTCTTGTTTTATGGGGGATTGCTTGTTGTCATTTATTTTGTTACCTATATCTGGATGTATCAAATTTTTGGTGGAGCTTTTCTAGTAGAACGTATTTTACGTTCAAGGTTGATGAGGCATCTATTGAAGATGACCCCAACTTTTTATGAGAAGAATCGGACGGGAGATTTAATGGCCAGGGTTACAAACGATCTGAAGGCTATTTCAATGACAGCCGGGTTTGGGATTTTAACCCTTGTAGATTCAACGATATTCATGTTCATCATCTTATTGACGATGGGATTTCTGATTAGCTGGAAGTTAACCTTTGCTGCCATTGTTCCTCTTCCGCTTATTGCGCTAGCGATCAGCCGATACGGGAAAGTGATCCATAAAAGATTCACAGCAGCCCAGAATGCATTTGGCGATATGAACGACCAGGTACTTGAAACAATCGCAGGTGTTCGTGTTTCAAGGGCTTACGTACAGGAAATCGCTGATCAAGAACGCTTTAGGGGTATGACAGAGGATGTTTACCAAAAAAACATTGATGTAGCCAGAATCGATGCCCTTTTTGAACCAACGATAAAGGTGCTTGTTGGTATTAGTTATCTGATAGGGCTGGGATATGGTGCATTTCTAGTATTTCATAAGGCGATAACCCTTGGTGAACTTGTTTCGTTCAATGTTTATCTTGGTATGCTTATCTGGCCGATGATTGCTATCGGGGAGTTGATCAACGTTATGCAGAGGGGGAACGCTTCCCTTGACCGGGTGACGGAAACACTCGATTATAAACCAGATGTCCAGGATCAAAAGAACATTGTTTCAGTAATTTCACCTGAAAAAATAACATTTAAAGATGTTACTTTCCGTTATCCGAGTTCACAGGTCAATAATCTTGAAAATATTTCTTTTGCGTTAGACAGAGGACAGACGCTTGGAATCGTGGGGAGAACTGGAAGCGGTAAGACGACGCTGTTAAAGCAGTTCCTCCGGGAGTATCCATTAGGCAGTGGCAAAGTATTAATTTCAGGTGTTCCGCTGCAGCAAATCGGAATGGATACAGTCCAGAGTTGGATAGGGTATGTGCCACAGGACCAGATGCTTTTCTCCAGAACAGTGAAGGAGAATATCCTTTTTGGAAATAAGGATGGTACTGATGAAGAGGTTGACAGAGCGCTATCACTGGCCTCGTTCAAAAAAGACTTAAGTGTTCTCCCGGATGGCTTAAAAACGCTTGTCGGGGAGAAGGGAGTCGCTTTATCAGGAGGGCAAAAGCAGAGGGTTTCTATCGCGAGGGCCCTGCTTATAGATCCTGAAATCCTAATACTCGACGATGCGATGTCGGCTGTCGACGGAAAAACAGAATCTGAAATCATTCAAAATATCCGGACAGAGCGCAAAGGAAAAACAACTTTTATAGCGACACATCGCCTGTCTGCTGTTCAGCACGCCGATTGGATCCTTGTTCTTGATGACGGGAAGATCATCGAGGAAGGAACACATAAAGAATTAATTCTTAAAAACGGCTGGTATAAAGAGCAGTATGAACGGCAGCAAATCGAAGAAAATCTGGAGGGGGCAGGCTGATGAAAAGAAATACTGGAAAACGTTTAGTAAACTATGCCCTGTTGTTTAAAAAGCAAATAATCATTGCATTGCTTTTGCTTGCTGTCTCAGTAGCGACAGAACTTACCGGACCTTTTATCGCTAAAACAATGATTGATAAGCATATACTGGGAATCGAATTTTCCTGGTATGAAACTTCCGGTACAGAAGATGCTGTCCAATATAACAACAATTATTACAAGCGAAGCGATCACTTTGAACCCGGAGAAGAAAAAGGGAAAGAAGTGCGCATCCTCCAGGTTGGAAGAGAGTACTATTTTATTGGCGGGCCTGTTTCCTTTGATGGTGAGAGAAAAGTTGCTGATGATCGTTTAACGATTACAAAAGGCGGCCGATCGAAGGGCTATGAAGCTGTAAAGTTAACAAACGACCAGCTACTTGCATTCTATAAACCGCAAATCAGCCCTTTGCTTATCTTGATTGCGATTTATTTTGGTTTGTTGCTCATCGCATCTATTTTTCAATATGGCCAGCGTTACCTTCTTCAATCGTCTGCAAATCGAGTGATCCAAAAGATGAGGAATGATGTGTTTGCCCAGATTCAGCGCTTGCCGATCAACTATTTTGATAATCTGCCGGCAGGCAAAGTTGTTTCACGGATCACAAACGATACGGAAGCGATCAGGGAGCTTTATGTTACGGTGCTTGCAACATTTTTCACGAGTATTATTTACATGGCAGGAATATTTATTGCGTTGTTTTTGCTTGATGTAAAGCTTGCTGCTATCACGCTTTTAATCCTTCCAATCTTAGTCGTGTGGATTATTTTTTATCGAAAATATGCTTCGAAGTACAATCATATCATCAGATCGCGGTTAAGTGACATCAACGGGATGGTAAACGAATCGATTCAGGGAATGCCGATTATTCAGGCGTTTCGCCGTCAAAAAGAAACAGAAAAAGAGTTTGAAGAGTTAAACGAAGATTATTTTGCGCATCAAAATAAAATGCTTAATTTGAATTCCCTGACATCTCACAATCTAGTAAACATCTTAAGGAACGTGAGCTTTGTTACGCTGATATGGTATTTCGGAGGTGCCTCCCTCGGAGTTGGATCTGTTGTTTCGCTCGGTGTTCTATACGCGTTCGTCGATTACTTAAACCGTCTGTTCCAGCCAGTTACGAACATGGTGAATCAACTGGCGAATTTAGAGCAGGCGCTCGTGTCTGCAGATAGGGTGTTTGAGTTGATGGATGAAGCCGGAGAAGACGTTGCCGAAGGAAACATTCCAAGATATAAAGGTAACGTATCTTTTGAAAAAGTCTGGTTCGCTTATAAGGAAGGGGAATACGTATTAAAAGATATTAACTTCGAAGCAAAACACGGAGAGACCGTTGCCTTAGTAGGACATACCGGCTCGGGAAAAAGCTCGATCATGAACCTGTTGTTCCGCTTCTACGATATTAAAGAAGGCAATATTTTAATAGATGGAAAAGATATACGCGATACTCCAAAACAGTTGCTGCGGAAGCATATGGGCATCGTGTTGCAGGATCCTTTTCTTTACACAGGTACAATCGCAACAAACGTAAGCCTTAATGACCCATCCATTAGCAGGGAAACGGTTGAAAAAGCTCTCAGGGATGTTGGTGCAGAAAAGTTGTTGAAAAATCTTCCGAACGGATTCGATGAGCCAGTAATTGAAAAAGGAAGCACCCTTTCTTCAGGTCAACGCCAGCTTATCTCTTTTGCCAGGGCGCTTGCTTTTAACCCGTCGATTTTAATATTGGATGAAGCTACTTCTAACATTGATACAGAGACTGAAGCAGTTATCCAGGAAGCACTTGATGTACTGAAGAAAGGCAGAACTACTTTTATAATCGCCCATCGTTTATCAACGATCAAAAATGCAGATACAATACTTGTCTTGCATAGAGGGGAAATTGTAGAGCACGGAGACCATGATACACTGATGCAGAAAAAGGGCAGATACTATCAGATGTATCAACTACAACAGGGAAAAGAAGTCAGTAAAGCGGTATAACAAAATGAAGCAGGGGAGAATATCCCTTGCTTTTG
The DNA here is from genome assembly GCF_005747095.1 of Exobacillus caeni. Taxonomy (GTDB): domain Bacteria; phylum Bacillota; class Bacilli; order Bacillales; family Guptibacillaceae; genus Exobacillus; species Exobacillus caeni. The sequence goes on from NZ_SWLG01000001.1 coordinate 279,228, forward strand.
TTATTCGGCAAAGTTTTTTGCGTGATTCATAAATTTTCCCATTAAGATCAATTCTTTTTTGTATGCGAAACACTATGGATAAGTTAGAATGGAATCATTGTAAATGATACACGGGAAGAAGTGGTCGTATGTTAAAATCAAAGTCTTTCATCTATATTTCCCTGCTCGTCATTATGATCATCTGGGGGTTTAATGTGGTTGCTATCAAGTTACTGGTAGAATACTTTAAGCCACTTACCATTCAATCGATCCGAATATTCACGGCTTCTTTAGTTGTGTTTTCTGTCCTTGGAATGAATAAACCTTTTAGAAGGCTGACTGCTAGAGAATGGCTTTTACTGGGGATGGGAGCTCTGACGGGAGTTGTGGCGCATCACTCGCTGCTTGCAATAGGTCTTACCCAAACAACAGCCTCTAACACAGGCTTAATACTGGGGCTTGTTCCGCTTATGACAGCCATATTTGCGGTGATCTTTTTAAGGGATAGATTGACACCGTTAAAAATAGTAGGGATTATTCTTGCGTTTGCCGGTGTGACGTTTGTTGTTTTGAGCGGAAACAGCAGAATAGGGGAGGTATCCTCCGGAGACCTGTTCGTCTTTTATCGGTGGTAGCGCAGTCTCTAAGCTTTATTTTTATTAAGAAAGCGACGAGAACGATAGACCCAAGGTTCATGACAGGCGGGATGCTTCTGGCTGGTTCTGTTACGTTATTTATTGTTAGCATTTTTGTAGAACCCCGGGGAAGAGCACAATTGTTAGAAAGCCCAGCCTGGATCTGGCTCGTTTTCATCGGATCAGCGGTTCTTGCCACCGGGTTAGGCCATATGTTTTATAATAAAGCGATTCAGCAAATAGGTGCCGGGGAAACGGCGATATTTAATAATATGACACCGTTCTTTGCTCTGATTGGCTCTGCGCTTTTTTTGAACGAGGCGATCACTGGTGCACAGGTTGCTGGTTTTATGCTGATTGTGTGCGGTGTCATTCTCGGTACAGGCGTTATTGACCGTACCATCGTGCAGAGGAGATATAATGAAAAAAACACGGAAGCGTAGATTTTATAACCTTTCTTAACATAGGACCTACCAAAAAAGAGGATGGCCATGTCGGTCATCCTCTTACTAGTTATCGCTGGGAAGGGCGGAATCCGGCTTTTTTTGCCTCTGATTCTGTACAGAACATCTTTTCAGGTTTCGTCACCTCATAATAAGCACCATCTGGCGTATGGTAGATCTTTTCCCCGTCGCTGTTAATGTTTCCCTTTATTGTGCAATCCCCGTTTTCTTTAGAAGCTGTTTCTTCCTGCTTGATCCTGTTGTGATGAAATCCATCTTCTTGTGCATAGTTTTCAATACTCCAGATGCCGACCCCTTTATGCTGAGCTTCTTTCTGGAGCTGCTGGAAATCATCAATATATTTTGTATTAGGTGGAAAGATGTAAGCGACACGGGCAAGCCCCTCTTTAAGAAGCATTTTATTAACCATCTTATCCTCAATCCATACGTAAGCAAGCAAACGGCCATATTTATCCCTCTCTGAAATTCCGGGTTCTATCTTTACTTTTTTACCTGAGAGGATTTCCTTTGCATATGCCGATGCTTCCGGGCCAAAAGGCTGGACTGGTTTAGATGGATGCTTCGTTTCAGGGGTATCTATAAGAAGGAGCCTTATTGTTTCCACTCTGTTATTCAGCTTCACTTTTAACGTATCCCCGTCAATAACTTCAAGAACATCTGCCGAAAGAAGGTTAGCATTTGCCGGCTTTGGGTCTTTGTTTATATTGTCATTATGACTCGCTTGTGTTGAATGTGAATCAGGGATATTAGTAGGGGGTGCAGTGGTTGAGCACCCTGCCGATATCAGCATTGCTAATACGGCCATTAATAATAAAATTCTTTGCATGCTGTTCCTCCATAAATGAAGTCCTGTTGTTACAAAAAATAATTTTATCATATTATGGCAAGTACAACATAAGATAGTTTCGTCATTACAAGTGACAAGTACTATAAATAAAATTTTTAAGTTAATAATATATGCAGGGTTATTTCTAACAAAAGTTTCTTGGATTTCATCTAATATAGTTGGCAAAGCGACAGAGGAGGAACATTATGCGCTTAAAAAGCTTATTAAATAAAAGATATACCATATTTCTGGTCTCTTTTATTTTAATATGGCTGAAAACCATTATCGTGTATAAAACTAACTTTGATTTGCCGGTTGAAACATGGAAACAAGAATTTATCTTGTTAATCAATCCTATAAGCACCATTCTTCTTTTGTTAGGGATCAGTATGTTTTTTAAGGGGAAGGTACAGGCCAGGTTTATTGTGATGATCAGTCTGGCAAGTTCGATCGTTCTTTTTGCCAATGCGATTTTTTATCGTTTCTACAGTGATTTCATTACGATTCCGGTACTTTTTCAGACAAAAAATATTGGGGACCTGAGTGGGAGTTTTACCGAACTTGCAAGACCGTGGGATATCCTGTTCTTTTTCGATACGTTAGTGTTATTGTTTTTATTTAAAAGAAGAAAACTTAAAACGTTTACAATAAAAAAAAGAGAGGCATATATTTTTCTTGCAGCTGCAATGGCTCTTTTGGCTTTTAATCTTGCCCTTGCGGAGACGGAACGCCCGCAATTGCTGACGAGAACGTTTGACAGGGAAATATTGGTTAAGAACCTGGGGACGTATAACTATCATGTTTATGATTTTATAATGCATTCCAAAGCAAAAGCCCAACGAGCCCTTGCGGATGGAAGTGAGACGTCAGATGTAGAAAATTACATTAATGCGAATTACCAGCCTCCAAATGTGGGACTGTTTGGTGCCGCCAAAAATAAGAATCTGATTATCATATCGCTTGAATCTACGCAGGGCTTTGTTATTAACAGGACGATCAATGGCAGGGAGATCACTCCTTTTTTAAATGACCTGGCAAAAGATAGCTATTATTTCTCTAACTTTTATCATCAAACCGGCCAGGGGAAGACGTCCGATTCCGAATTTTTATTGGACAATTCCCTTTATCCTTTGCCCAGCGGAGCAGTTTTTTTTACACATTCTCAAAACGAATATTACGCTACACCCGAAATAATTAAAGAAAAAGGTTATTATTCTGCAGCGTTTCATGCAAATAACAAAAGTTTTTGGAACAGGGACATTATGTACCGATCTCTCGGCTATGATAAATTCTTTTCAGAAAGTGATTACGAAATTAACGATGAAAATGCTTATAACTGGGGAATGAAAGATATCCCTTTCTTCGAACAATCTGTGGAATACTTAAAAATGCTGCCACAGCCGTTTTATGCAAAGTTTATAACGCTCTCAAATCACCATCCGTTTATTCTGGAAGAAGAAGACCATATGATTGGCGAAGTTTCTACAAATGACAGGACGGTTAATCGGTATTTTCAAACTGTGCGTTATACAGACGAAGCGTTAAAACGATTTTTCGATAAATTAATAAGGGAAGGGCTGTATGAAGATTGTGTTTTTATTATCTATGGTGACCATTATGGTATTTCTGAGAACCACAATAAGGCCATGGAACAGTTGATGGGTATTAAAATGACACCGTATGTTTCCACACAACTTCAGCGAGTGCCGATGCTTGTCCACATTCCGGGACATACAGAACGAAAAGATATAAATACTTCTGTTGTTTCCGGACAGATTGATCTGATGCCAACGATATTGCACTTGCTTGGAATCGGAACGAAAAACACGATTCAATTCGGCCATGATTTGTTTTCAAAGGAGCGGGAGAACGCCGTTTTCCTTAGGGACGGAAGCTTTATTACGGAAGAGCTCGTGTATGCGAAGGGAAAATGCTACTACAAACCGGATGGGATAGAGATCGATAAAGAAGCTTGCCGGCCGGTCATCGAAAGGGCTAAGAAAGAGCTGGAGCTTTCTGATAAAGTCGTTTATGGAGACCTGTTCCGATTTTTCGTGGAAAAAGACGTAAAAGAATAGGTAACATTTAGCCACGACGAATTTATAGTCTAAACGAAACTCACACCTCTTTCTCCATCTAAGGCCAGGCAAATCTGAAAGTTTTCTTTCTTTTTTGTGATTTTAAATCATTGGTTAAGCCCTCTTTTCATATATACAGATTAATGGGAGGGATGAACATGAACGGAAACTGTTTGTACTGCAAAAAGGAACTGTTTTACCCCTGGGAGCTCAGACGTTATGTTTGTGATGACTGCGAATATGCAATTACTGATACCTACCATGAAGAGTGGAAGGAAGAGAAAAACGGGGTCTGACCCCGTTTTTTCTGTGGATAACTTTTTAAGTTGAGAATGGGTGATAGATATTCGATGTCAGGCTTCGCTTTGTTTTGAGGGCTTGTCTACAACCGCGATGGTACATCTGGAAATGCAGATGAGCTGCTGTTCTTCACCGGTGATTTTTACTTCCCAGACCATCGTTTTTCGGCCGATATGGATAGGGGTCGCAGTAGCCGTAACTTTCCCTTCTCTAACGCTTTTTAAATGGTTTGCGTTGATCTCCAAGCCAAGCGGCATTTTGTTTTCGTCTTTTACGTTTAAAAAAGCTCCGATGCTTGCAGCAGTTTCAGCTAGTACGACAGATGCACCACCGTGAAGATAGCCCATTGGCTGCTTCGTTTTAGGCCCTACGGGCATTTCGAAAATCACTTCTTCAGGTTCCAGCTTCAATGCTTTAATATCCAGTGCTTCCATGATTGTATTTGATAAGTCCACGTTAGTTCCCCCTCGATTTTTTAGTGTAAAAAAGCAAAGATTGCTAGAAGCGAATCTTTGCTGAATAAGTTAAAAAGAATTAAAATAAATAGTTAAAAAGCAAACCTACAGATAATAAAAAGCCGAAAATCGTATGCATTTGGGCAGTTGCTTTCATGGCTGGAACCATCTGTACAGCTTTTGTTTTACCGACGAAAAGCTTGTATGCTTTCATTGCTTTTGGCAAACTGATGAAAACAAGAAGCAGCCAGGAGGACGCATAACCTGCAAGGACGAGTCCGATAATCCATAGATATGAAACGATGAACATTCCAGCGAGGAACAACACCGCTTTCTTATGTCCAAGAAGAATTGCAAGGGTTTTTCTTCCCTTTTCTTTATCCCCTGTTAAATCCCGGATATTATTTGCCATTAAGATTCCGCCGACCAGGATTGAAACCGGAACGGAAACTAAAATGCTCTCGGCAGTTACAGTGCCGGATTGAATGAAAAATGAAATCAAGATTAAAATCAATCCCATGAATAATCCAGCTGCAAGTTCACCAAAAGGCGTGTAGGCAATTGGATATGGCCCGCCGGTGTAATAATAGCCGACCGCCATGCTGAGTGCACCGATTAAGCCGATCCACCAGGAGCTGTTCATGCAAATATATATCCCCAGTAGAACAGCTATTCCAAAGAAACTGATCGCGAGGTTTAACACTGTCCTTGCGCTGATACCTTCTCGAACAATAGCACCGCCGATACCGACTGATTCTGCGGTGTCCAATCCACGTTTAAAGTCATAATACTCATTAAACATGTTCGTGGCCGATTGAATAAGTAAAGATGCGACCATCATTGCCGCAAAAACACTCAAGTCAAGCTCTCCGTATGGAAGTGCAAGCATTGTTCCTACAAGGACTGGAACGAATCCTGCAGTCAAAGTGTGTGGTCTAAGCAATCTCCACCAAACTTGCCAATTTACTCTGGGAGACGATTTTCCCAAATCATGGGTGCTATTCTTTAATCGCTCTTCCATTTTTCTCTCTCCCTTTATCCTCTATTTATGTTTTGTAAGTAAAATCTCTTAAAGCTCAACAATTAAAAAATTTAAATACAGGCCTAACATTATAAGTTTATGAGAATGACTACTAACTGTCAATAGAATGGAAGTGCTGGCAGCATGCTAATATTAAAAACATAACCTGAAAAAGAAAAGAAGCTTGTTTATCCGGAAATAGGATAAGACCTTCTCTAACCTGGTGTTAGCTCTCGAAACGAAAAAAACCACCATGCTTTTCATGGTGGAAAAACCGGCTAATAGAAAAATCCGTACGGTCTAAAAAACGCAATGGAAGCAAGCGATACGCCAAACAGCCCTCCAAGAAACCCGCCTGCGAATGCCCCGCCGAATCCCCATAAAAAAGTTCCGGGACCAGTGGGCCCTTCTCTTGGCGGACCATCAAGTGGAGACAGGTAAACAAACTCATTATCAACCTCATGAATAACCCCTCGATGTACTTTGCCGTCGAAGCATTCAATTTCAACTGGCTTACCTCTGTTTTCACAGCACAAATTATAATATTGTCTTGACATGTTTAACCCTCCATTAATCAGGATATAAGCAAAGAGAATCTATTCTATTTTATTAGCTTATGCAAGACTGTGGCAGATGGTATAGGTAACCTGCACAGGGTAAAGCAAAGATCTTTATCAGTGATTACATAAGAATAATGCCATTCTTTCAAGGTAAAATAGCTATAGTGCCAGTTCGTTGACAGTCTTGTTAACAGAGGTGTATTCTTGAAGTATCATTGGGCTGACTTTGTCGGCCTGCTCGGTATGGAATCAATTGGGGGGAAAAATGGTGTCTGTAATTAAGCAACAAGAATTGCATGAATTACTTTATCAGGGGGCAAGACAAGCTGATGAAAGAGGTCAGGCAATATTGGTCAGCCAAGTTAGAAAAGTAGCGCCAATTGATCCCCTTTCGTTTTTTTCTGTTGGAAAAAAACACTTTCCGGGAGAGCGCACGTATTGGACAGAGCCTACCAGAGAAACCACGCTTGTTGGCATCGGTTCTGCCTATAAGTTTTCAGTTGATCAAGAGGATGAGCATCGTTTTGATACAATCGAAAAGCAGTGGAATGCCCTTCTTGAAAATAGTATCGTTGGGCCTTCCGCTATAAGCAGCGGAACGGGTCCCGTCATCGTAGGCGGGTTTTCATTTGATCCCTTCAAAGCCAATGTTTCTCACTGGGAGGGTTTTTCAGCTGCAAGTTTTTTACTTCCAGCATTCCTTTTAACTGTTAAGGAGGAAGGGACCTGGCTAACTGTTAATCACGTTACAACCCGGGACATGGATGTTAAACAAACAGCTGAAAATATGTTGAATCTATTCGATTCTTTAATTGAAGATTGCGCAAGTTACAATCCGTCTCAAGAGGAACAAACATACTCTATTATGGAAAGCGATACAGAGGCTTGGAAGAAGACGGTAAAAGAAGCTGCGAGGGATATTCGAAACGGTAAAATGGAAAAGATTGTACTGGCTAGAGAGGTAGAGGTCGATAGCAAAAGAAAGTTTAACCCGGGTGAAATCTTGCAGCGTTTAAACAGCCAGCAGCCAGATAGCTTTTTGTTTGCAATCGAAAGAGAAAATAAGTGTTTTATAGGTGCTTCCCCTGAGAGGCTTGTCAAAAAAGAAGAGGACAAGTTCTTTTCAACCTGCCTTGCGGGTTCAATAAAAAGAGGGAAAACAGCTGAAGAAGATGAACTCCTTGGAGAAGAGCTTCTTAACGATGAGAAGAATCTTCATGAGCACCAGCTTGTTGTCAAAATGATCAGAGATGCTATGGAAACCGGCTGTGATTTTATTCAGGTTCCAGAAGAGCCTGTATTATACAAAGTCAGGGATATTCAACATCTATATACACCAGTTGTGGGAAAGGCGAAATACGGTACAACACTGATTTCTATGGTAGAAAGGCTGCATCCGACACCTGCACTGGGAGGTTATCCAAAGGATAGAGCCATCAGTGAGATCCGTGAGCGAGAAATAATGGATAGGGGCTGGTATGCAGCACCTATCGGCTGGATCGACTCACGGGGAGATGGAGAATTTGCTGTGGGTATCCGTTCCGGGCTTTTAGATGGTAAGAAAGCATTCTTATTTGCTGGCTGTGGGATAGTAGGAGATTCAGACCCGGAAAGTGAATACCAGGAAACGAGGATAAAGCTGCGTCCTATGTTGTCCGCTCTTGGAGGGAAAGAATCATGAGTCACGTTGAAAAGTTAACAGCCTATATTGGCTCCTTTGTAGATGAACTTACAAGATCAGGCGTTAAGAATGCTGTCATTAGCCCGGGGTCAAGATCGACGCCGATCGCAATGCTGATGGCGGACCATCCTGACTTAAAAGCATGGATTAATGTAGATGAACGTTCGGCAGGCTTCTTTGCGCTTGGAATGGCTAAAGCGGAAAATGAACCTGTCGCTTTATTATGTACTTCTGGAACAGCTGCAGCCAATTATTATCCTGCAGTAGTTGAAGCCCAAATGGCACGAGTGCCATTAATCGTAATTACAGCAGATCGCCCCCATGAGTTAAGGGACGTGGGAGCACCCCAGGCTATTGATCAGATCGGCATGTTTGGAAAGTATCCAAAATGGTCTATGGAAATGGCTTTGCCAGAGGAATCGGATTCTATGATTCATTATGTAAGAACAGTGGCAGGGAGGGCTGTTTCTGTTTCAAAAAACAGCCCATCCGGTCCGGTACATCTTAATTTCCCATTAAGAGAGCCGTTGATCCCGGATCTTGATCGTCCGTCATTGTGGGAAAACGGCCGCAGTGACAATCGCCAGTGGGTGCGTACTACAGAGATGAGTTATACGCTGCCTGACGGAGAGGTCGAAAGAATTGCAATGGAGCTAAGCGGAAAAAGGGGCGTTATCGTATGCGGAGCACAGGATAACAACGGTTTTCCTGAAGCAGTTACGAACCTTGCCGAAAAGTTAAAATTCCCCATCCTTGCTGATCCCCTTTCGCAATTGCGAAGCGGAAAGCATTCTAAGGATCGTGTCATTGACGGATATGATGCATTTTTAAGGAACGAACAGGCGGTATCTGCATTAAAACCCGATGTTATTGTCCGATTCGGAGCGATGCCGGTTTCTAAGGCGTTTCTCTTATATCTAAAAAAACATCAGGAAACCCGCTTGCTTGTCATTGACGAAGGCGGAGGCTGGCGGGAGCCAACACATCAGGCAGAGGAAATGATCTATGCAGATCCAGTAGCCTTTTGCAATCGGGTTATTTCTTCATTAAGTTTCATGGTTAATGAAAATGCGGAGTGGGAAAAGAAGTGGATCCGCCTAAACAACATCGTTACTTCTCGGTTACACGATTCTGCAAAGGCTGACCTTCTGTTTGAAGGAAGGGTTTTTAAAGAGCTGGAAGAGCAGCTTCCCGATAACTCTCTCCTGTTCGTTGGAAATAGCATGCCGGTCAGAGATCTTGATTCTTTTTTCCATAATAACGAAAAGAAGATCCGGACGATGGCAAACCGGGGAGCGAATGGCATCGACGGCGTAGTATCGACTGCCCTTGGTACATCTGCTTCGCAAGCACAGGTCGTACTGGTGATTGGCGATTTATCCTTTTTCCATGACTTAAACGGATTAGCTGCTGCAAAGCTTCATGGTTTAAACATTACAATCATCGTGATTAATAACGATGGCGGAGGAATCTTTTCCTTCTTGCCGCAGGGCAAACAGCAGCATGAAAAGCATTTTGAAGCTTTGTTTGGCACACCGCTCGGGCTCGATTATAAAAATGCTGTCGAAATGTATGGGGGCCGATTTACCAGGATTTCGAATTGGGGAGAGTTCCAGAACGCTTTTGAGAATTCAGGAAAATCAAAAGGTCTTCACGTTATTGAGGTTCCCGCTGACAGGACAGAAAACGTCAACCTGCACCGGGAAATCCGGGAAATAATTTCAGAGGACATTGCAGTGTTTTTAAGCGAGGAACAGTGAAATGAAAATAGAAGTGAACGGACTTCAAATGAATGTAGAAATAGCAGGTGATGGGCCTGCTCTGCTTCTTTTACATGGTTTTACAGGTTCAAGCGAAAATTGGACCCCTTTTCTGGAAAGCTGGACAAAGGATTTTAAAGTAATAATGCCTGATCTGATCGGGCATGGGAAATCGGAAGCTCCGATATATCCAGATCGGTATGAAATGGACCAAGCAGTAGAGGACATCATGGCACTTTTAGATCGACTTCAAATAGATAAAACCCATGTTCTTGGCTATTCGATGGGTGGAAGGCTGGCTTTAACACTTGCCACATCGTTTCCAGAACGAATAAACACCTTGCTTCTAGAAAGCAGTTCACCGGGGCTTGCAAACGATGAAGAACGGCGGCAACGGGTGGAAAAGGACGAAAACATTGCAGACAGCATCATGGAAAAAGGTGTAGAGGATTTTGTGTTGAAGTGGGAAAACATACCGCTGTTTGACACGCAAAAACGATTGAGCGAAGAGATCCGGCGGTCAGTCAGGCAGCAGAGGATGGTGAACAGTGCATGTGGCCTTGCTAACAACTTAAAAGGGATGGGGACAGGGAAGCAGCGGCCATTATGGAACGAATTAGAAAGCTTGAACATTCCTGTTTTTCTATTGGTGGGAGAGCTCGACCGCAAGTTCTGTAACATTGCTGAAAAGATGCTTGAATCCCTTCCTGACGCAAAACTTATTCGTTTTCCGGATACGGGTCATGCAATTCATGTAGAAGATCCGCGATTTTTTGGTAGAATAGTAAAAGAAGCTCTTTTAGAGTGTTCAAATACATAGAAAGGTGGAACTATATATGACAATTGAATGGAATTCCGAAAGACACTATGAAGATATTCTGTATGAGACACATAACGGAATTGCAAAAATCAGCATTAACCGTCCGGAGGTCCATAACTCGTTCCGTCCGAGAACAGTAAATGAATTGATCGACGCGTTTGCGTATGCACGTGACGACTCGGAGATAGGTGTTATTGTACTTGCAGGTGTTGGGGATAAAGCATTTTGTGCCGGAGGAGACCAAAGAGTCCGCGGACACGGAGGATATGTAGGAGAAGATCAGATTCCTCGTCTAAATGTTCTTGATCTGCAGCGTCTTATACGTGTTATTCCAAAGCCTGTTATTGCGATGGTTTCCGGATATGCAATCGGTGGGGGCCATGTCCTTCATGTTGTATGTGATCTAACGATTGCTGCTGACAATGCTGTGTTTGGACAAACAGGACCAAAAGTAGGAAGCTTTGACGCTGGCTATGGCGCGGGTTATCTGGCTCGAATCGTTGGCCATAAGAAGGCTCGTGAAATCTGGTATCTATGCCGTCAGTACAATGCACAGGAAGCATTGGACATGGGGCTTGTTAATACGGTTGTGCCGTTAGAAAAACTTGAAGAAGAAACGGTTCAATGGTGTGAAGAAATCTTAGCAAAATCTCCGACTGCTCTTCGTTTCCTAAAAGCATCATTCAATGCGGATACGGATGGCCTTGCTGGTTTACAGCAGCTGGGCGGAGATGCTACCCTGCTTTATTATACAACTGATGAAGCGAAAGAAGGCCGCGATGCGTTTAAAGAAAAGCGCAAACCGGACTTTAAACAGTTCCCGAGATTTCCTTAAACATAAGGAAGGGGCATGTGTTTGGCTTGTAGAACGCTTATAAAGCGCCTTTCATGCCGCTTGTAAAACCGGATTATCATTTGGCAGCTTGATGGCGATCATCAGGCTGCCTTTTTAGCTTAGAGAATAAATTCAGGCAATTTAAAAAGCAAATTTTATATATATGAAAGGTGATTCATCATGCAAGTAATGCCAAACTGGTTAAAGAAAAGAGCGGAGCTTACACCTGGCAGAATGGCAGTAACCATAGGGGAGAAAAGCTTAACTTACCAAATGCTAAATGAAGAAGCTATTATCATGGCTAAAAAACTTGCAGCTCTGGGTGTAAAGGAAAAAGACCGGGTCGCTGTTCTCGCGCAGAACTCTGTGGAGTCGGTTGTTTTTATGCATGCTTTAACTTACCTTCATGCAGTTCTGGTACCGCTTAACATTCGGCTATCAGGAGAGGAGCTTGCATGGCAAATTAATGACGCAAAGGCTGACTTTTTAATCTATGATCCTGTTTTTTTTAAGAAAACAGAAGAAGTAAGAAAGCTATCCCAGGTGGAATTTTATTCATGGAATGAGCTCAATAAACTGAAAGAAATAGCCGTGCCTGTTCTAAAGGACCATGTTTCTTTAGAAGACAATCATACGATTATGTACACTTCGGGAACTACAGGAAAGCCCAAAGGAGTTGTTCTGACATACGGAAATCATTGGTGGAGTGCGGTCAGCTCGTCTCTAAACCTTGGGTTGCATTTGGAGGACCGTTGGCTCGCAGCGACACCGTTATTTCACATGAGTGGTTTATCGATCCTTATTCGCAGTGTTATTTACGGGATCACGACTGTTATTCATGAAAAATTTGATCCTCAAAAAGCCAATAGCGCCATTAAAAATGAGGGAGTAACGATTGTTTCTGTTGTAAGTACCATGCTTGCACAGATGCTGGAAGAGCTTGGTGAATCAAGGTATCCAGAGTCGTTACGGTGTATGCTGCTTGGGGGTGGACCGGCACCATTGCCGATACTCGAAAACTGTAAGAAGCGTTCCATTCCTGTATATCAGACGTTTGGAATGACAGAAACAGCTTCTCAGGTTGTCACGCTCTCATCAGAATATATGCTTGAAAAATTAGGTTCTGCCGGCAAGCCCTTGTTTCCAGCAGAGGTTAAGATCATGGAAGACGGAAAGGAATTGCCCCCTGAAGAGGCAGGAGAAATTATAGTGAAAGGCCCGATGGTAACGAAAGGGTACTGGAAAAGAGAAGAAGCCACTGCTGAAGCCATTAAAGAGGGCTGGCTTTATACAGGAGATATTGGCTATCTGGATAAGGACGGTTTTTTGTTTATCCTTGATCGAAGAAGCGACTTGATTATCTCGGGCGGTGAAAACATCTATCCAGCAGAAATTGAATCTGTCTTATTAAGCCATCCATCAGTATTAGAAGCAGGAGTCGCTGGCAAAGAGGATAGCAAATGGGGACAGGTGCCAGTAGCATTTCTTGTTACCCAAAAGGACAAAACGGTTACGGAACAGGAAGTGCTTCAATATGCGGAAGCTAAACTGGCCCGCTACAAGGTCCCTGTAAAAGCATACTTCGTTGAAGAACTGCCAAGAAATGCATCTAAAAAGCTGTTAAGAAGGAAGCTAATGGATTTGTTATAAGAAAAGAAAGATGCTGAAGCAAAATTATTTTTCTTTAATTTCTTCGCTGGATAACAGTGTAATGGCGTAAGATAGAAGTTGAAACGCTGTTCTAAAATGCAAAATAAAAAACCTGGAATATCCAGGTTCAAGGATTTATATATTTTCCTGGCAAGCATCGCAGATTAAATTACTTGTGCTCACGGATTCTTGATGGCCGTTTTTATTTTCTACAAAAAGATAAAGTTGTTGAGGATCTTCAGTTTTATATATTTCATCCTGACATTCTTTGCAGACTACAACGAAAGATTCTTGCTTAGAGTGATATTGTACCATTTTAGTTGTCACCTACTTAAAGTTTATATTGTACATACTAACTACCCCTTTTTGTGAAATTTAAGACAAAAAGTTAAAAAATAAGCCAGATGTACCAAAAAATCATAATAAGGAATGAAAAGAGTTGAAGGACAGATAATAAAAAAAAGAGATATGTGGGAGTGACCAAAGTGAAAAAAGATACAGGGTTTAGGGCCATGAAAGATACGGAAGAAAAAATGGATTTAAACGGTATGGATAATGTTCCGGGTAATACGAAACATCAAGGTGAAAGGTCGAAAAAAGAAAAGAAGGGTTCTCAGAAACTCTAACTAAAAAACCCGCTCACAGATTAGTGAACGGGTTTTCTTGCGTTTAAAAAAGCATAACTTTTTAGCAAAGGAGAAGGCTTGCGGCGATTAACTGCAACCGCAAGAAGGACCGCATGAACCAGCTTCAAAATCGCTGTCTTCAGGTACGCGTCCAAGCTGAAAGGTTTTAGATACATATTGTTTAATCGTTTCTTCAATCTTATGCATTTGCTGTTGAGCATTAATGAATTGATTGATTTCAGGTATGGTTAACGCCTTTTCTTCTACTTGTTTATATTCGCTAAACTCTTCATCTGTGAGTGTGCCCTGTTGTTGTTTTTGGCGAATTACTTGCTGTTTAGAATAAAGATTTTGATAAATGCTTTTTGCTTCTTCGTTATTAAAAAATGAATCGATACTCGTTTTTATATCTGTAAATTCAGGTTGATCAAGAATTGTTTTGCAAAGTTCTTCCGTTTTGGTCAGTATTGGGCTTTTGTCTGTTTTTATTTCCATAAGATCCTCCTTCAGTTCATTACACCAATCATAACATACACCCACTGAAGAAATAAATTGTATGTTTCCGCGTTTGAAACTGCTACAAGTTCTAGTAAGAAGGGCACAAATCAATGGAGCGAAAAATAAATAGATTGCCCAATCAAAAGAAATTAAGTAGAATGAAATAGGAATCCTTATCATCAGATGCGAGGGGAAGAACGATGAATAATAAAAACCAGGTACTGTTTATTTACCTGCCGAAAGAAAAAGTAGAAGAAATTAAAAAGAAATCAGATAAAGATAACTAAATTTTGTGTTCTCAACCTAAAAAGGACATGCCAGCAGGCATGTCCTTTTTTGAATTAAATAAATGAAAAGATAGCTGCAATAACTACAATTAGCCCAATGATCATTAGAATAGTCCTAAGCATTATTTATTCCTCCTTTTGTTTGTAAACCTGTGTTTAATAATAAAACTTTACTAACTCGCTCCTGGTTAAATGATACCCTTTAACTTTTGGATGCTAAACATTTTTGTTGAATTTGTCTTTTTATAATTTTTGGGAAGTATGGAATTATTTATAATTTCCTTCTAAAAATAAAACTGCTGTTGAGATGTGTGAAAGTGCAGGCTTGTGGGAAAAGAACTATAGAAATGGACGAATGGAGGAAAAGTATGTGGACAAAGGATAGATTTTTTAAATATGCAACTGGAATACTTATCGTACTGGTGATCATTTTTTTCCTTGGGCAGATAGGTTTCTTTCTAGCCCCTTTCAAAAAACTCATCACGACTTTGTTTTTTCCGATTATCATAGCGGGATTGTTTTACTATATATTGCGTCCGGTAGTTGATTTAGGTAGCCGGTTTATGCCGAGGACTATCTCGATTCTAATAGTTTTTGTGCTCATACTTGGCGGGTTTTATTTATTGGGAACATTTACTGGAAATAAGATCACAGGGCAGATCAGTGACCTTACAAAAGAAATGCCTCAGAACGTGGAGAAAACATCGGAGATGACGACTGAGTTTATTGAGGATAACAATTATAATCTTTTTTCTGTGGAACAGGTGAAGGATAGGGCCATTAATTATTTGGGGAATATCGCAGCGAGTATCCAAAATAACATCATGACCATTGTTTCGATGATTACCAGCATTGCAACGGTGTTAGTCGTCGTTCCGTTCGTTTTGTTCTTCTTTTTAAGGGACGGGCATAAATTTCGGCCGTTCATGTTACGGTTTATTCCTGAAAAACATGATGCAGAAGGAAACCGCTTGTTAAAGGATATCGATAAAACATTGTTCACATACATTGTCGGCCAGTTTATGGTAGCTTGTGTTGATGGTATCTTAATGTATCTTGGATATACGATCATCGGTTTGAAATATGCGATTGTTTTAGCACTGTTTGTAATCATAACAGCGATTATTCCGTTGCTCGGTCCGATTCTTGGGGTTGTGCCAGCGTTGATTGTCGGGGCGACACAGGATCCGTACATGATGGTAAAGATTTTAATTGTCCTTGTGATCGTCCAGCAGTTAGAAAGCAACCTTGTTTCTCCGCTTATTCTGGGAAACAAACTGCATCTGCATCCATTAACCGTTATCCTGCTTCTTCTTGTGGCCGGATCGCTTTACGGATTTATCGGGATACTGATTGCTGTACCTCTTTATTCCATTTTAAAAGTAATGATCAAGAATTTTTATCATTTTTACAGATTGCGAAATAGTGGTTGAGACTCCGTAGTACGGGGTCTTTTCTTTTTATAAAAGTTAGTTGTCGGGTTCTCGAAGACTTATTTTGTATTTAAAAGTTAGAAAATCGGGGTAAAGGAAGAAAATTGTCAAAAAAAAGGTTTGAGAAGCAAATGGTTAAGGGTAGAAGAAGAAGCAGAAGCAAAATAGAGCTTAGTAAAAAAGTGGGGAGGTACATATTTTGCTAAAAGGAAAAAAATCATTTGCACTTTTCATGTCTTTATTTCTTATTATCAGTGTTGTTTTAACTGGCTGTTCCGAGTCAGAAAGCGAGAATGCCAGTTCCGACCAAACAAAAGATGGCCGGGTAGTGGTCGATTTTTGGACTTTCTGGGGTTCGGAAACAAGAAGGCCGATCATTGAAAAGATTGTTAAAGACTTTAACGAGTCCCAGGATGAGATTTTTGTGAAGCATACATATTTGCCATGGGGAGATATCTGGACAAAGAACCTTGCATCCATTGCTGCGGGTAATCCAGCTGATGTCATTATTAATGATATCAACACGGTTTCCCACCGTGCAAAAAATGAACAGGCTATGAATCTTACGAAGTATATCGAGAAGGAAGATAACTTTAAAGACAGTTTTTATCCAGAACTCTGGAACGCGGTAACTTATAAGGATGAAGCATATGCCGTTCCTTTTAATACCGATACAAGATTGCTTTTTTATAACAAGGATGCGTTTAAAGAAGCCGGGCTAGACCCGGACAAGCCGCCTAAGACCTGGAAAGAGCTAGAAGAGTATGCTAAAAAACTCGACAAGAAAAACGGTGACCGATATGAAAGAATCGGTTTCTATCCTGTATGGGGAAGCTTTGGTCCAGGAAGCTGGGCGATCAACGGTGACCAGGGCCGGAACTGGATTGAAGATAAAGAGGTGCTTGTTAACACTGAAGGCAAAGTAGAAGCGCTTAGTTGGGTGAGAAGCTGGAGAGAGAGATTAGGGGATAACACCATCAACGAATTTAAATCCCAATTCGGTAACAAACAGGCAAATCCGTTCATTTCCGGAAAAGTAGCGATGTATGCCGACGTTGCTACCTTCTATACCCAGCTTCGTGACTATGGCAAGGACGTTAACTTTGGCGTTGCCCCTATCCCGGCAAAAGATGAGGAATCCAAGCACTGGAGCATGGGCGGAGGGTTTGTAGCTGAAGTTCCAAAAGGAGCAGACCATCCTGAAGAAGCATTCGAATTCATCAAGTATTTAACTGGAGTCGAAGCACAAACATACTGGGCAACTAAAAACTTTGATAATGTCGCAAATATCGAGGCATCTAAAAAGGCTGCTGAAAGTGAAGAACTTTCAGAGGAAGGAAAGTACGTATACCAAAAAGCAGTTGATAATCTTGAGGTTACAAAGCTTACCCCAGTTCCTGTCTATGCACCAGACTATTTATCGATGATTAACCCGCAGATCGATGCTATCATGCTGGGGCAAACAGATGCTAAAAAAGCGTTGGACAAGGCTCAAAAGGATGTTGAAAACATCGTAGAAAAGAATACTAAGTAATAGGAAAAAAGAGGAGCAGGCCCAGTGCCTACCCTCCTCTTTTTAAATTAGATAACTTTATACAGTTCCTTAAAAAGGGAGGGATACGATGAATCAAGCTGAAAAGATGCTGAAAAAGGCGGAAACCACACATGATTTCCCTATTAAAGCTAAGCGGGAAAAAAAGAAAGAAGAAAAGGGGATCAATCCGAATATAAGCACTAAAAAAACAGGGCTTTTTTCGTCATTCAGTTTAAAAAACCGAGAGAATATACAGGGATATATCTTTGTTCTTCCGTGGATAATCGGTTTTGTAGTCTTTACAATGGGGCCGATGCTTTTTTCCCTTTACGCCAGTTTTACTAATTATAATATTACTTCTCATATGGACTTTATAGGATTAGATAATTATAGTCGAATGTTTAATACCGACCCATTGTTCTGGACTTCATTATGGAACACGCTATACTTTGTTATTTGGACGGTGCCAATGACAACGGCAGGCGCGGTTCTTCTGGCGCTATTACTTAACCAGGGAGTTCCGGGAATGCGGATATTCAGAACGATATATTATTTGCCCGCAGTTTTATCCGGTGTAGCTGTATATTTCCTATGGATGCAGCTTTTAAGTCCTTCCACAGGGCTTATCAATACTGCACTTGCCTGGTTTGGAATCGACGGTCCTGCATGGCTTTTTGATCCGGAATGGACTAAACCTGCGCTCATCATCATGAAAATGTGGGGAGTCGGCGGAGGAATGCTGTTATACCTTGCCAGTCTCCAGGGGGTGCCAAAGGCGTTATATGAATCAGCTACCCTGGACGGGGCCAACGCTTATCACAGGTTCCGCCACATAACGCTGCCCCTGATCACACCTGTTATTTTCTTTGATATTGTTACTAGTTTAATCGGAGGTTTTCAGATCTTCCAGGAAGCTTATGTTATGACGGAAAGCGGCAGCGGCGGTCCGATGAATTCCCTTCTATTCTATAACTTGCATATGTGGAATAACGCCTTTGAAATATTCGATATGGGTTATGCCTCTGCTATGGCGTGGATTTTATTTTTCATTGTCATGGTTCTAACGGTCATCAATCTTAGGTTAGGTAAAAAATGGGTTCATTATGAAGGAGGGGACGATTAATGGAAGGGATAAGGAAGAATAAGTTTCATGAATCGCAGACTTTCAGAAGAAGGTTCATGAAAACAATCATAATGCTTATCTTACTGGTGGGAAGTGTTGTTATTCTCTCTCCTGTCTGGTGGCTAGTATCTACCTCCTTGAAGTCGATGCAGGAAATTATGCAATTTCCACCGAGCTTTATGCCGGAAAGCTTTCGTTGGCAAAACTACGTAGAGGCATGGAACACTGCTCCCTTTACAAGATGGACGCTAAACACGCTCTTCGTCACAACATGTGTTGTTATCGGAAATGTCCTTGTAAACTCGTTTGTTGCTTATGGATTTGCAAAGGTAAAGTTTCCATATAGAAATTTGCTATTTACTATTGTTCTTTCTACTATGCTCATCCCGGGATTTGTTGTGATGATCCCTCAGTATATGCTGTTTGCTGAACTCGGTTGGGTTAACACATACTTGCCGCTTATAGTACCCGCGTTTTTCGGAAGTGCATTCTTTATTTTCTTGCTACGCCAGTTCTTCATGACGATTCCAAATGAATTGATCGATGCGGCGAAGATTGACGGAGCAAACCATTTTGTCATCTGGTGGAAAATCGTTTTGCCATTAACGAAACCAGCGATCGCAACAGTGGCGATCTTCTCATTCAACGGAGCCTGGAATGATTTCCTCGGTCCATTGCTATATTTAAACGATGAGTCCCTTTACACCTTGCAAATTGGCCTGCAAACTTTTAAAGGAACCGTTTCTACCCAGTGGCACTATTTGATGGCTGCTTCTGTTATGGTACTCCTTCCCGTAATTCTGTTATTCTTTATTTTCCAGCGTTACTTTATCGAAGGAGCCAATATTACCGGTGGAGGCACGAAAGGATGACAAAAAACAGCAAAATAAAGAACAGAAAAACCCCCTTTTCTACGAAGGGGGTTTTATCATTAAAAAAATGAATAAGTTCGTTTAGTTGCTCGGGGCCTTTAACACTCTTTCCCGTTCTCGTTGGAAGAACTCCTTCAGCTCTGGATTCAACCAATCCGGCTCTGTGTCGTTCACATCTAACTTGATGAGCTTTCCTTCAAGGTAATCCATAATTCCAAGAGTGGTTCCGTGGGCGTGTTGTTTATGAAATATGGTCTCAAAGCGGATGCTGGTCATAGAAGTCCTCCTGTTGTTTTTTTTAACTATATCATGACCGGAGGAACAATAAATGGCTTTAAACGTACCTTAAACCATTTGTAACATCACCGAAATAAATTTAAGAATATTATAATGCAGAATTTGGCTAACTGACGGTCACCATGTCAAAAAAGGAAATAAAAAGGTTATGATTTGACGAATGTTTATGCCTTTCCTGTTTTTTGGACACAGTTCTTTCATGAGTATCTACAAATTTTTCTTCCCTTTTTGCATTTCAAAACCGCAAATAGCACAAATTTGCTTTTCGGTAAAGTTGTTCCCAACATCTATTTTCATCCAACCATTGCATGTTTTATTCATGCAGATCCACGCCTCTGTCCGTTGAGAGTTGTCTTTATTGTAAAATGTCGTGCCAAATGCCTGTAAAAGGAATCTGGAAACAGGAGCATTTTTTCCAAGATGAAAAGCCGGTGAGCTGATATACAGTTCATCCTTTGCTCTTGTCACTCCTACATAGCAGAGCCTTCGTTCCTCTTCCATGGAAGCTTTTTCAAGTGAAGTTTTATCTTTTAGAACGACTTCCTTATCCTGCATAGCATTTAAAGCAGAAACATGAGGCAGGATCCCTTCAGAAGCTCCGATTAAAAAAACAACCGGGAACTCAAGTCCTTTAGCCTGATGAATTGACATAAGATTAATCTGGTCCTCAGAAGAATCCTGTTCTTTTTTTTCATAAAACTTATTAACGATTTCATCAACAAAAGCCAAGAAGTCCGGAATCGCATGAAATCGTTGTGCGGAGAACTCAAGCTCGTCCAGCATTTCTTTTACCGTTGTTTTATGGACAGTTGCGTTTTCAATGGTCCCTGTGTCGAGATGGTTTTCATATTCTTTACGAAGACTTCTTATTGCTTCAACCGGAGAAAGGCCAGTAGCCTGCTGCAACAAATCAACTCTCTTTTTTACTTTTCCTTTTTGAAAGTCTTTCAATGTATTCCATGTTGTCAGATGCAACAGGGGGAAAGGGAGCGGATCAACAAAATTCTCCATTTCAATATAGCGCATCCCCGCTTCCTGGTTAATGTACAAAGAAGGCAAAATGGTAGCCGTCGCATCAAGATCGCCAGGATTCATAACCAATCGAAGGTGATCGATTAACCCTTTTATGATTGTCTGATCATAAAAGACTTGCTTCATATTATTCGCAGTAAACGGAAGATTGTGAATAATTAGCTGTTCAAACATCGCCCTGGCATTAGAGTGGGTTCTGAAAAGAATAGCGTAATCACTCCATGACCTTGTATCGGGTTTATCTTTTAAACGGTTTACAATCGTTTCTGCTTCTTCTTCGGTGTTAGATGGCCTGTAAAATTGAGGTTCCATCCTGCTGCGCCTTACTGCTTTCATTGTTTTGCTGTGCCTTTGCGAATTGTGTTTAATAATATGGTTTCCAAATCCAACGATGGGTGAGGTAGAGCGATAGTTTGTATCTAGTTTTATTACTCTAGTATTTGGGAAGTCCTTGTGAAAATCTAAAATAATTTCACTGTCTGCTCCATTAAAGCTATAGATAACCTGGTCGTCATCTCCTACTGCAAAAAGATTGTTCTGTGGGCTTGCGATTAGTTTTAAAAGCTCATATTGAATTGGGTTTGTATCCTGGAATTCATCTGCCATCACATATGTAAATCGTTGCTGCAACATTTTTAAAAGGTTTGGAGAAGAGAGTAATAGCTCGTATGATTTTAACAGAATATCATCAAAGTCCATGTAACCGTTTTGCCTTTTCCAGGCCTCATACTTTTCGTAGATATGTTGTATATCTTTATCCGCCGCATCTTCTGACAAATCTTCTGGTTTTATCATTTGAAGTTTATAGGAAGAAATAAGTGATAGAAGCACTTCGGGAAAATACTGTTTCTTAGGAGACAGCTGTGACTGCCTTAAAATGTTTTTTATGATGATTTGTTTATATTTTTCACTGCTTAATATTCGATCAGTAATTTTTAGATTTCGAAGCATTCTTAGAAAAAATGAGTGGAAGGTTCCTGCAGTTATTTGCTTCGCTTCTCCTGATGAAATTCCAGGCAAAGAAGCGATTCTTTGCTTCATTTCTTCAGCTGCTTTTTTTGTAAAGGTAATTAAAAGAATCTGAGAAGGGTCTATCTCTTTTACACCGATCAGATACGCTGTTCGGGTAGTTAAAACCGAGGTTTTACCGCTTCCTGCACCAGCAATAGTAAGCAAAGGGCCTTCTGTATGCCTGACTGCCTCCATTTGGTTACTGTTTAAAAAAATAGTCTTATGTTCAAGTTCTGAAAAAAAGGTTTGTTCTTTCGGCGTTAAAACAGACTGTAGCGTTTTTTGTTGATCATGCTCTAAAAATGGGGCTTCGATATTTGCTGATTTTTTAACGCCGAAAGGAAGAGAAGAATAGCTCATGCTTTCACCTGCTGTTTTAAAGTTTCGCTCTTTTCGAATATTTTGTTGCTCAATAAGTTTTACATTAGAGAGGAACTGCGACGCAATTGCAGCATTGATTTCCGCTCTGGGCAGTTCGCTTTTCGCGGGCAACGCTTCAGCTTCCTGGTCAGAAAAACCGCCAGTCCAGTTCCGGCTCATAGAGACTAGTGGATTTCCCTCACCTCCTTGCGATAAGGCAACATCGACTCTCTTTCGTTCCGGCGTTGTTTCTTATCTCCATGCGGTTCAGTACAATCCATACGTCTCCTGGCGTTCGCCTCCACCGCGGGATCTTCAGCTGTTGATTTTCCCGGAGGACAAGGAAGGCTTCGGCAGGGTTACATCGCACGAAGGAAATGTGAATACATTTTCGAGGAGTCGACTGCCCTCTACTCCAATCAATTGACGTTTTTCAAAGATGTGGAACGTCAAAGCACAGCTCAGCGAAGGAAATACACGTAGACTCCTGCGGGACAGCGATGACGCTGAGACCCCGCAAGGAGCGTTTTGTGCGAGTGAGGAGGCTCAGCGCGAGCCCGCGGAAAGCGTAGTGTATTTCCGCAGCGGTCATAAGTAACTTGCGTCGCAGTTTATCTCTTTTTGTGCAAAAGCAACAATCTATTAGAAAAGAGCCTAAAATTTCATGGTCCAACTTAAAATGATACCACAATTTGCTTGAAAAGATTAGATTGTATTTACAACGGGTATTGAGAAAACAAGAAGAACACTGTTGAATCGATAAGGAGGTTTGTGAAAATGGAAGATAAATTTTTATTGGTGATCGTTGACCATGATAAAAAGATGTTTCATGTAGAAGATCTTGCAGGAGATGACGAAGACCCCCTTAAAAGAAAGGTAGATGAAGCACAGCGGGATGGGAGAGACGTACAATCGTTCTGGTCAAGAATGGACACGGTAAACAAAACGATAGATGCAGCCCAGCATGAGTACAAAGGGTATGCCCATACAGAGGACATGCTTGTATAAAAGAGAAACCATAGTCAAAAGGAGGAGAGAATAAGATGGAAAAAAGAACGTATTATATCACGCCTAAAGGAGACATTTTCGAACAGGAAACAGAAACACAGCTGAATCAATTTGAAATAGAAGCGGATTATGAAGAATATACTAAGTTAAAAATGGCGATCAATGAAATGAAAGCAAACAAGCAGGTGCAACAACATGATTTCTTTTCAACCGCCCATTTTCATGAAGAAGCGGTAGATAAGGATAGGCAGCTGACAGATAATGCGATATATGACCTCTACACAATGATTTATCAGCTTGGAACTTCCCACACCAAATACCAGATTGAAAAAATGGGAATATTACCAAGGCTTAAAGAAAATTTGCCTGAATACCGCAGATAAGGAAAGCCAAATGGCTTTCCATTTTTTTTAGAAAGAAAAGCCTGATTATTTGATATGGAAGGATCAAAAAAGTTGAAAGTTATTCCGCTAACGCCCTTTCATTTTCTGGGTTATAACATAAGATGTTATTGTATTATACAGAGGTGAAAAAAGGGGGATTCATAGTGAGTGCGTCTTATGGTTTCGGAAGAGGTTTCGCGTTGCTTGTTGTATTATTTATCCTGCTTATTATCGTTGGAGCAGCATATCCGATAGGATACCCTGGCCCAATGTATGGTCCGGTAGCAGGAGCGAATTATAACCCGTATTGCTAATAAAAAAACGATGGGGCTCCATCGTTTTTTCTGCTTCATTACTTTGAAACAAAAGCATTGTCTTTGATCCAGAACCTCCATGGGTAAGACACTGCTTCTTCAGCATATTCAATATTGATGCGGGGACCGGTTTCAATCATGGAATCATCTATTTCCCGTTCAGGATGCTGCAGATAAAGCGGCGGATTTGCCAGTGACAACCCGTACTGCTTTATCGTTATCCCCATCGCATCCGCAAGTTTTCCGGGTCCGTTCGTTAAGTTCTTAATTTGCCCCTGTTTTATTTCTCCGTTTTTGTTAAAAAGGTTCTTTAATCCTCGGCGTTCAATCATGATATCCATTCCTTCCACTGGCTCAATTGCTCTGATCAGAATTGCTTCAGGCTTATGGACTGGCCCGCTAACGATATTAAAGCAATAATGGAGGCCGTAAATTAAATAAACATATGCAAAACCTGGCGGCCCGTACATAACCTCGGTCCTGTTTGTCCTTCTTCCACCAAAAGAATGGGCTGCTTTATCTTCAGGTCCCATGTAAGCTTCGACCTCTACAATTTTGCCTGCTGTTCTCCCTTCATCACTCTCATGTATAAGTGTCATGCCCAAAAGATTGCGGCATAAATCCAGTGTAGGAGTTTGAAAAAAAGAAAAGTCCATTTGATCATCCCCTTTTTATTTATTATTTCCCCAGAAAGTACCAGAGTTAAAAGAGTAGTTTTTAAGAACGTATGTTTGGTATAATATCATTAGGAACAAGTGTTTGTTTTTGGGGATTTGCATATACTGATAAAGGGCGGTATAGCAAACATAAATTGGAGGGATAGGAATGAAAAACCTTCTGTATCACTGGTATGAAGAAAAGGTTCCGGTTGAGATCATCTACCTTTCAAAGAAGGGTGAGTTATCTCAGCGCACCATCCAAATTGAAAGTTTTAACGGTGAGATCATCAAAGCTTATTGTACAAATAAAAAGGCGCTTCGCATGTTTAAAGTTGAAAATATTTTATCCGCTCAGAGTAAGAGGTTAGTACATTAGGCCCTTTTTAACTTAAAAATGTTTTGAATAAAAGCAGAGAAGGAATACCTCAAATAGAAAATAATAACTAATTTTTTACAAAGGGTGGAAAACATCATGAAAAAATATTTGGGGTTTGTTTTTTCGGTGGTAATGCTTGGTTCTGTGCTAACCGGATGTAGCGGGGATATGACGAAGAAAGCAACACAACATTTCGGGGATAGTGAATTTTACCTTAGTGATAAGGTAGAAGCAAAAGCCTTTAGTGTGGAAAAACCTGATGTTGAAAAGGTAACTTCAGAATTTAAAAACGAAGTAGTTCAGGAAATTGACAACAACTATAAAGTGATCAATTATTCTAATAAAGATGAACTTGTTGAACATTTAGAACAATGGTCATCCAATAAATTGGCAACTGAAATTGTAGATGTTTATTACCAGGAACAAAACGGAAAGCTTTATGTAGTCCCAACGGAACTTTTTCCATGGATAACGGAAGATAAACCGTATGAACTCATCAAAGAAGGAACTTATACTTATACTGTAAAGCAAACGAACCAAACTGACCTGTACGGTAAATATACAATACTTATTCAACTTAAATATACTGACGGAAAATGGAAGATAGATAACTTTAACATTAAACGCTAAACCATATGGCTGCTTACGCCATATGGTTTTTTTGTATGGAAAAACTGTGTATATAACGACCAGGAACTAAGTAGGATGGGATTTCTTCAAATAGGTACCGGGGAGAAAATAAGTACTTTCCTGGCAAAGGCTTAAAACAATAAGGAAGTTGGACAATGAATCCCTGTTTCCTTTACAATGATAAAAAGGAAATAACCAAAAATGAGGTAATCCAATGAGCTACTTATCATTTATCGATTTTTATAAAAATGAAGTAAAACTTTCTTTTGAGGATCATCCATTCTCGAAAACACCGAAGCATGTCTGGGTGATATGCAGGTTTCGAAATCAATGGTTATTAACTGAGCATCCCAGGCGCGGTATTGAATTTCCTGGCGGGAAGGTAGAAAAAGGTGAAACCGCAGACGAAGCTGCAGTTCGGGAAGTCCATGAGGAAACTGGTGCTCATGTCAAACACCTCTCATACATAGGACAATATAAAGTCGAGGGCAAGGGCGGAACGATTATAAAAAACATATATTATGCAGAAATCAAAGAAATCATCCCAAGAGAAAGCTACTTTGAAACCAAAGGGCCAGTGCTTATGGATGATCTGCCTGCCAATCTGAAAGATAATAATCGCTATAGTTTTATGATGAAAGATAATGTTCTGAGAGAAAGCATAAGAAAGATTAAACAAACTAACTTATTTTAAAAGAGGCCGGTTCTTGATTTCGTATTGAATAATCGTGAGTCAGCCTCTTATGTGCATCATTAATCTTTTAGTTTATTATCTGGCGCCAGTCCGGGTTCAATATGGATATGAGCATGTTTGATTTTATGTTTGTCCTCTAACGTTTCTTCGATTCTGTCTGTAATCTCGTGTCCCTCCATTATATTAAGATAAGGGTCTACCTCTACAATTGCATCAACGATCACTTCATTTCCAGCCATTCTCGCTTTAATATCTACAATCTCTTCTACGCCATGGATATCTTTAATTGTCTCCTGGATTTCTCCTAATGTTTCCCTGTCGAATGCATCTGTTAACATTAACGAGGCATCTCTAAAAATCTCCCATGCAGTTTTGCAAATAATGACTCCGATGACAACACCTGTCAAAGGATCAAGCCATGGAAGCCGAAACTGGGAACCTATAATACCGATAAGTGTTCCGATACCGACAAGTGCATCTGAAAGATTGTCTTTAGCAGCTGCCATCAAACCGTGACTGTTTGATTCTTCTGCAAGCTTTTTATTATAGCCGTAAACTATGAACATAACGCATGAACCAAATGCCGCTGCCCATGCTGCTTCAATCGAGGGGGGCTGATCTCTTTTCATAAAAAGATCGGTTCCGGTTTCAAATAAAACTTGAAGGCCGATCACCATCATGATAAACGAGGCAACAAGAGAAGAGATGGTCTCCGCTCGTGAATGACCATAAGGATGGTTCTCATCCCGTGGTTTCATGGCGATCTTCAGTCCGATCAGGACAGCGATAGAAGCTATAATATCCGAAGTATTATTAAACCCATCGGCAAGAAGGGCCTCGGATTCACTGATGAAGCCGATAATTAATTTAACCGCGGATAAAAACAAATAAGCAGTGATGCTGATATATGCACCTTTAATAGCAGAATTCATACTTAGTCACCCTATTCTTTTGTGGTCCTTCATCATCCTACCAGACCGATTATGGGTGGGTCTATAGCAATTGTTTTGAGATAAACTATTACTCTAGGGAACCTGCTACTTTTTAAGGAAAAGCAAACGATGTTGGTAAAGGTAAACATTTTATGTATTAAAAAACAGTGCTTTATAAAGATGATTAGATATAAAAAGGGAAAACAGGCTCCTTTCTTCGATAGAAAAGAAGCCTGCCAGATGAGCGATACCCTAATGTTTGATCAGTTTTCTTTCAAGCCATTCTACTGCGTTATACATAACAGCTGAAAGCACAGCGATTATGACAAGGCTTAGTAAAACGAGCGTAAAGTTAAACACCTGGAACCCATAGATGATCATGTATCCCAATCCCTGTTTTGATACTAAAAATTCTCCAACGATAACCCCAACCCAAGAAAGGCCAACGTTCACCTTGAGAGTTGAGATGATTGTAGGAAAGGAAGCGGGCAAAACGACCTCTTTAAAGGTCTGTTGTTTATTGCCGCCAAATGTTTTGACTACTTTTATATAATTCGGTTCAACTTCTCTGAATGCCGTATACACTACAATGGTAGTAATGATTACGGAAATAGTTATTCCCATCGCAATAATGGATCCATAAGAAGGTCCGAGAGCGACTATTATAATTGGCCCCAATGCAACCTTTGGCATAGAGTTCAGCACAACAAGATAGGGGTCAAGAATCTTTGATAGTAAGCGGGACCACCATAAGATAGTTGCCAGGATCGTTCCGAGTAAAGTTCCCAGAATAAATCCTAATATCGTTTCTATTAACGTGACGGAAACGTGTATTAGTAAACTTCCATCGGCTAATTTATCGAGCATCAGATTCCATATTTTCGATGGGAAGCTAAATAACAACGGATCGATCCAGTTGAGACGGCCCGCGAGCTCCCATAGGGCAAAAAACAATATAAAAATCATGATTTGCCAGAATCTCATCAGCCGCTTTTCTTTTTTGATCTGTGCAAGGAAGTTAGCGTGTGATTCATTGACTGCTTTTGTTTTCAAGTTCATTCAACTCCTTCCAAATCGTTTGGAAGAGGATAGAAAAATCTGAATCGTTCCTTGCTTGAAACGGTTTGATGGATCTCAGGGATTCCGATACATCGAACACGCGCTGGATTTTTCCTGGTCTTGTTGAAAATAACACGATTCTGTCGGACATAGCGATCGCTTCGCCGATATCATGAGTAACGAGCAGAGCAGTTTTTTTATGGTTTTTCAAAGTTTCAAAAACAAGATCTTCCAGCTTTAGCTTTGTTTGATAATCAAGAGCAGAAAAAGGTTCGTCGAGCAGCAAAAGTTCCGGTTTTGTCGCAAGGGTGCGAACAAGAGCGACACGCTGCCGCATGCCACCTGACAACTGCGATGGATAACTATCTTTCACATCAAGAAGCCCCATTTGATCAAGGAGTGCAAGGGTGTATTCTTTGTTATCGCTATTTAGTTGTTTTGTGAGCCGCAGACCAAGTAAAGTGTTTTCCTCGATCGTTTTCCAGGGAAACAGATAATCCTGCTGAAGCATATAACCGATCTGAGTGTCAGGTTCCGTTATTTTTTTCCCTTTTAGGGCTACCTTTCCCGTTGTTGGTGCCAGTAACCCTGCGATGATAGACAGCAGCGTCGTTTTACCACATCCGCTGGGCCCTAAGAAGGAAATGAATTCTCCTTCGTCAATATTGAGAGAAACCCCTTTAATTGCATTTGTGGCTGTTTCTTTCGTGAAGTAATCATGTGAAATTTGATCGATTTCTAAAAAAGCCACGTTAAGTCCTCCTATTCCTGGACTTCTTTTGCCATCTTTGTGTTAACAAGCTTTTTATGCTCTACACGTTTTGGAAGCTCTCCAGCTTCTTCCATGATATCCTGCAGATTGTTCCATTCTTCTTCATCTAATATAGGGTTTGTTGCGTAAGTGTTCTGGCTTTTATAACGGTCCACAACGGTTTCGATTAATTCTAGTTCTGTATCCTTGAAGAAGGGCTGGATCGATTTAGCAATTTCGGCAGCTGAATGCGTATCAACCCATTGCTGTGCTTTATACAACGCTTTTGTAAAGCGTTCCGCAACATCTGCGTTTTCTTTCAAATAACTTTCTTTTGCCATGAACACGGTGTAAGGGACTTTTCCTGACTCTTTCCCAAATGAGGCCACAATATGCCCGACTCCTTGCTGTTCAAACAGGGATGCGGTAGGCTCAAACAGTTGAACGAATTCCCCGGTTCCGGAAGCAAACGCATTCCCGATATTCGCAAAGTCGATGTTCTGGATCAAATTCAAATCCTCCTGGGGATCGATGCCTTTATTTTTAAGCACATATTCCCCGACCATTTGCGGCATACCGCCTTTACGCTGTCCCAGGAAGGTACTTCCTTTTAATTGTTCCCACGAGAAATTTTCTACTTTATCACGTGCAACAAGAAAAGTACCGTCTGTCTGGGTTAGCTGAGCAAAGTTGATAACAGGGTCTTTAGTTCCCTGGGCATAAACGTAGATAGAAGTTTCAGACCCAACTAATGCAATGTCTGCACCGTCCGATAAAAGAGTGGTCATGGTTTTGTCTCCGCCCCATGTAGTGGTTAGTTCCACTTCGATTCCTTCGTCTTCAAACATGCCTTCAGAGAGGGCTACATACTGGGGAGCATAAAAAATCGATCGTGTTACTTCAGCTACACGGACAACATCATTTTTGCCGTCAGAGCAGGCTGTTAATGTAAAGGTAAATAATACTAAAATGGAAAACAGCGTCAATCCCCTTCGAAACTGTTTAGTCATATAAATAAACCTCCTTTTTACACACAGTATTAATAGTTGGTAAGCGGTACTACAATGTATGAAAAATAAAAAAATGTGTGTTTGCCTAAAATGATGGAGGGTAAGAAATCTTGAACTGAAATGAGAAAAAGGAGGGATTGATATTAGTAGAAATAAAGTTGTTCTTCAAATAGTGTTTGGTGCCCTGGTCGTTCTTTTTATTGGAATGGCGCTTAGTTATGATTCTTTCCTTGTGAAGGAAATAGATGAAGTTGTAGCGGCATATATGGAACAGTTACGCAACCCTGCATTAACGAATGTTTTTCTCTGGTTTACCTATATTGGATCAAAATATGTTGAGTTCCCTCTCCTGATTGGAATTGTGGCATATATGCGAATCACCTGTAAAAATGGAATCATTTCCTCCGTTTTGCTATTAAATTTACTGCTTGTTCGTTGGCTCAATAGCTTTTTTAAAGAATCATTTGGAAGGGAGAGGCCTGTACATAAGCCTTTGATAGATGTTGGAGGGCTAAGCTTTCCTAGCGGGCATGCGATGATTACCGCTTCCTTTTATGGCCTTTTAGTTTATTTTTGTTGGCGGAGGTTTGCTGAAAAAGGCAGTAGTGTTGGTGCCCGGATAACTGCAGCCATTGGCATTCTTGTCATCCAAATGATAGGGATAAGCAGAATCTACCTTGGTGTCCATTATTTTAGTGATGTAGTTGGGGGATTTGCTGCTGGAGCAGCTTTATTATCGCTAACGGTAGTTTGCTATAACTTTCTTATCGGTGAAACAGCAAAACAAAGAGAGGGACATCCAGGTGATTAGATGCCCCTCTCTTCTATTTACAATAATTATTATACATTTGGTCCTGCATTTTTAATACTGTCAGAAACGTTAGAGAACTTTTTAAAGTTTTGCTGGAATTTCTTTGCCAGCTCTGTTGCTTTCTCATCATAAGCTTCGCCATCGCTCCATGTTTGCTTTGGTTGAAGCACCTCGTCTGGTACACCAGGGCAATGAGATGGAATATGAAGGCCGAAAATAGGGTCTTTAACCGTTTCAACACTGTCTAGTTCTCCTTCCAGGGCGGCTTGAACCATTGCTCTTGTATAAGCAAGCTTCATTCTGGAGCCTTCTCCATAGCTCCCGCCGGACCAGCCTGTGTTAACCAGGAATACGTTCACATCATGCTCAACGATTTTTTCTCCCAGCATTTCTGCATAACGGTATGCAGGAAGAGGAAGGAAAGGGGCTCCGAAGCATGTTGAAAAAGTCGCTTCAGGAGATGTAACGCCTCTCTCTGTTCCGGCAAGCTTACTTGTATAACCAGAAAGGAAGTGATACATCGCTTGCTCTTTTGTTAGTTTGCTGATTGGAGGAAGAACTCCAAACGCGTCTGCTGTTAAGAAAACAATTGTGTTAGGATGGCCTGCAACGCTCGGCACAACGACATTTGGAATTGCGTCGATCGGGTAAGCAGCTCTTGTATTTTCAGTCAGCACAGTGTTGTCATAATCTGCCTGGCGAGAGTCTTCATCGACCGTGACATTTTCAAGAACTGTACCAAAACGAATCGCGTCCCAGATTTGCGGTTCTTTCTCTTTTGAAAGGTTAACCGTCTTCGCATAACATCCACCTTCTATGTTAAAGACGCCATTCACGGACCAGCCATGTTCATCATCACCGATCAAGCGGCGGTTAGGATCAGCAGACAGGGTAGTTTTACCTGTACCGGATAAACCAAAGAACAAAGCTACATCGCCTTCCTTGCCAACGTTGGCAGAACAGTGCATGGATAAAATGTTATTTTCAGGAAGCATATAATTCATAACGGTAAAGATAGACTTTTTGATCTCGCCTGCATATTGCGTTCCGCCGATCAAAACGATACGTTTTTCTAAAGAGATAATAATGAATGTTTCAGAATTTGTACCGTCTTCTTCCGGGTTTGCTTGGAAGTCAGGCGCAGATATCACAGTAAACTCTGCATTGTGATCTTTTAACTCTCCTTCAGCCGGACGGATGAAAAGCTGATGAGCGAACAGATTATGCCACGCATATTCGTTGATAACCTGTATAGGTAAGCGGGCAGATTTATCAGCACCTGCAAATCCTTTAAATAAGTATAGTTCTTCTTTAGTATTTAAGTAATCCATCACTTTATTGTATAGGTTTTCAAACTTTTCTTCAGAAATAGATTGGTTTGATTCCCAGTTCAGTTTATCTTTAATTGACTTTTCAGCGACAAAGAATTTATCCTTAGGAGAACGGCCGGTGTATTTTCCAGTTGTTACTCGAAGGGCCCCTGTTGAAGTCAAAGTGCCTTCGTTATTTGATAACGCTTTCTCAACCAGCCTGGAAGCAGAAAGGTTAACATGCACTGCTTTATTATTTAAAATTTCTTCTAGTACAGTAGAAGTATGGGAAGTTGTGCTCATTAACAAAACCATCCTTTATCATTAATTTCGTTCACATTGTTTGATTTCAAAATTAGTATAACATATTTATATAATTAATCTATACTAATTAAAGATTTTTTTTATTATATATATGTTATATGAGAAGTGACACCATATTGGGCATGGAGAAGGGAATTTAGACGGAAAAGCAATCTGGCAAATCATATCTGTTTAATCTGTTACCCTAATTTTCCGGATGGAAAAAGTATTTTTTTAAAGTTTCAGGATTGTCATCAAAATAAGAATATCATTTTTATTTTGCATCATTTGTTAGACTATTATAAGGAAGAGAGAAGAATGGAGTACTAATAAAGCCTGTATGAAAAAACTGCAGATTATGCTCAACAATAAAAATGGGATAGAAAAACGGGATGTAATAAAGAAGGTACAGCGGATTAGGATTTTAATGATCGTATTGGTAGTAGGTAATTCGTTATTGATATTCAAACCGGAGCATGCAATGTTTTAAACAAAATGCAAGGATGGTTCCTGCACGGTTCACTAAAAATGTTTGTTGACACACGATATTAACTGGGTTAATATATGTCAGAACGGATACTCTTATCCCGAGATGGCGGAGGGACAGGCCCAATGAAGCCCGGCAACCGACTCCAGTATGTGGGAGATAAAGGTGCTAACCTGCAAGACTATAATGTCTTGGAAGATAAGAGGCGAAAGGCACGGCTACCTTTTCCTCTGGAAAAGGTTTTTTTGTTTTACACGTCCTTTGCGGTGATTTATCGTGCAGCAACATATACATAAAGCAATCGATAAAACGGTGCTTCTATAGCGCAGAAAAGGATATCCTGTATGGACGGTTCATTGAATTCATTCACTGGTTTCAGTAAAACATAATAGGGAAAATGAGTACCGTATCAAGTTTTATATGCTCTAAATGAGTTAACAAGGAGGTACATTAGTTGAGCAATCGTCGTTTATTTACTTCAGAATCAGTTACCGAAGGGCACCCTGATAAAATCTGTGACCAAATTTCCGATGCGATTCTAGATGATATTTTGGCACATGATCCGAATGCGCGTGTTGCCTGTGAAACTTCTGTAACTACTGGATTAGTATTAGTCGCAGGGGAAATTACTACTTCCCATTATGTAGACATTCCAAAGGTAGTTCGTGAAACAATTAAAAAAATCGGGTATACCCGGGCAAAATATGGGTTTGATGCAGAAACATGTGCAGTTTTGACATCTATCGATGAGCAGTCTCCTGATATTGCTGCCGGAGTTGACCAGGCGCTTGAAGCACGTGAAGGACAGATGACTGATGAAGAAATCGATGCGATCGGTGCAGGTGACCAGGGGCTGATGTTTGGTTTCGCTTGTAATGAGACACCTGAATTAATGCCGCTGCCTATTTCACTTGCACATAAAATTTCTCGCCGCTTAAGCGAAGTGCGTAAAGAAGAGATCCTTCCATATCTGCGTCCTGACGGCAAAACACAGGTCACCGTAGAATATGATGAAAATGGCAAACCTGTCCGAATCGATACAATTGTTATTTCGACACAGCATCATCCAGAGGTTTCTCCTGGCCAAATCCAAAAAAACCTTAAAGAATATGTTATCAAACCGGTAGTACCTTCTGAACTTATCGATGATGAGACAAAATACTTTATTAATCCGACTGGACGCTTTGTAATCGGAGGACCACAGGGAGATGCCGGATTAACAGGAAGAAAAATTATTGTTGATACTTATGGCGGCTATGCTCGTCACGGAGGAGGAGCATTTTCAGGAAAAGATCCGACAAAAGTAGACCGATCTGCCGCTTATGCTGCTCGTTACGTTGCGAAAAATATAGTGGCTGCAGAGCTTGCTGACAAGTGTGAAGTACAGCTTGCTTATGCAATTGGAGTTGCACAACCTGTTTCCATTTCCGTAGATACGTTTGGAACAGGAAAGGTTTCTGAGGAAAAGCTTGTTGAAATGGTACGGAAGCATTTTGATCTGCGTCCGGCAGGTATTATTAAGATGCTTGATCTTCGCCGTCCTATTTACAAACAAACGGCTGCTTACGGCCATTTTGGACGTAATGATATTCAACTTCCATGGGAAGAGACTGATAAAGCAGAACTTCTGAAAAAGGATGCTCAATAATCAAATAACATCCAAAACAAAAAGAGGTGCGTGGTGCACCTCTTTTTGTTGCTTGAGAATCGTCTGGTAAGTTTTTATTTGTTTTTAACTTTCACTGCTCCGAGCCCTTTATAGATGTTTGGCCTGCCGATAGAACAATAGATCAGGTCGTGCTGATCGGCAATCTTTTTCATCTCTTTAAGCTCGAACATATTCCTTCCGTCCAATATCAAAGGGAGACGAAGGTTGCTTACGATTGACTTCCAGTTAAGAGACTTAAATTCATCCCATTCTGTCACAAAAATAACCGCATCACTATCTTCAACCGTTGTATAAGGATCAGGGAATAGGCTGACTTCATCAAGAGGATATACATGCACGAGAGGATCGTATGCACGGACTGTTGCGCCTTCCTCTAATAAATGGTGTACTAGTTTAATGGAAGGAGCATCCCTCAAGTCATCAGTATTCGGCTTAAAGGAAAGTCCCATGATCGAAATAGTGGCACCTTTTAACGTTCCAAGAAAGCTTTTAAGCTTATTGATGATTAAGTCAGGTTGTTTTTCATTTATTTTTAACACCTCTTGAAGGAGTGTCATAGGAACAGCGTGGTTTGCTCCGGTTTTCATAAACGCTTTTATATCCTTCGGGAGGCAGGAACCGCCAAAGCCAAGGCCGGGGTTTAGAAAGTCACTTCCGATTCGCGGGTCTGATCCTATTCCCTCTTTAATCTCATTTATGTCTGCCCCTAGCTCTTCACTTAGAGTAGCAAGCATATTCATGTAAGAAATCTTCATTGCAAGGAAAGAATTTGCTGCGTATTTAATCGTTTCGGCACTTTTACGATCACAAAACTGGATCGTACATGGAAAGCTTTTATACAGCTGTTCCATTGCCTTTCTTGCTTCATCAGTAGAGCATCCAACGATAATTCTTGAAGGGTAAAAAAAATCCGAAACGGCGCTCCCCTGTCGTAAAAATTCAGGATTAGAAACAACCTCGAATGTTACGCCATGATTGCTTGATTCATTTAAAAGCGTTTTTAGATTATCTCCTGTCCCTGGAGGAACCGTACTTTTTAGAACGACAATTTTATCAGTTGTGCTTTCTCTGGCTATCAGGCTTCCTATATTATAAATTTGAGACAAATCTGCATCGCCATCTGCCAGCGAAGGGGTTCCTACTGCTATTAATATTAGATCGGATTTTTGGATAGCCTGTGTGATGTTCGTTGTAAACGAGATGGCCTGCTGCGCCTTAGCTTCCTTTAAAATCTCTTCAAGTCCTTCTTCCCAGATTGGCAGCCCTCCTGATTGAAGGGTGGCGATCTTTTCGGAAGATTTGTCTGCACAAATAACGTTGTGTTTTTTTGCGGCTAAGCCTGCCCCTGTCACAAGCCCAACATATCCTGTTCCGATTACTGAAATGTTCATTTTGCTGTCCTCCTTTAAGCAAACTGAGCTACACGGTTTTTATATAAGACAAGTTCATAATGGTTAATCAATTCACTGAAAATAGTATCCCAGGATTGCGTAAGTGCATAACACCTCGCATTATATTCCATCATTTTTCTTTTTCCTTTTTTTTCGAGCAGTTCCACTATTCCTGAAACATATTGTTCTGGATCCCACGGGTCACAAAGTATACCAGAGTTGTTATGTGAAATGATTTCTTGCACACCGCCTGCCCGTGCACCGATGACTGGTGTTCCTGAAGCAAGAGCTTCAAGGACAACATTTCCAAATGTTTCGGTTGCAGATGGAAAGACGAATAAATCAGAGGAAGCGTATATTTCAGCGAGATCTTCTCCCTGTAAATATCCGAGAAATGTAACGTTAGCAGGTACCTTATTTTTTAAAACAGGAAGAGAAGGGCCGTCCCCTACAATAATCCAGTGGGTTTGCTCTTTTATATCTTGAGGCAACCTTTCCATTATCTTAATCAATGTATCGAGATTTTTCTCTGGAGCAATTCGACTTACAAATAATAATATGTTTTTTTCTTTTATTCCATATTTCTCTCTGATTATGGCCGATTTTTTTTGAGGATGAAAGAGGGTGCAATCTACGCCTCTCTTCCATAGGCTCACTTCCTGGAATCCTTTTTCATAAAGGTGTGATTGTGTCGACCTGGATGGTACAAAAACAGTGTGAAAGGGTTGATGAAACCATAACATATACCGCCAGATAAATGGGGAAAGAAATTCAAGGCGATAATGGCTTAAATATTCATCGAAATTGGTGTGGTAGGAACCAACCATAGGAATATCAAGCTTTTTTCCATAATGGAGGCCGCTTAAACCAATATTAAACGGAGTAGCAATGTGAAGCAAATCGGGTTGGAATCCTTTTAGCTGTTTTTGAATAGTTCCCAGCTTAGGAAGGGCGATCCGGCATTCAGGATAAAGAAAAAATTTCAAACTTGCAAAACGGTAGACATTACTTCCAAAAAGATCCTCATCGTTACCATCAGGAGCAAAAAGCTGGTAGTCGATCTGTTGCCGATCAAGGTAGGCGGCTAATCGGGAAAGAGTTCTTGAGACACCGTTCACTTGAGGCAAATAGGTGTCGGTAAATAAGGCGAGTTTCATAAAGGCGGCCTCCCATATGATTTACTTTTTTAGTTTTCTTAAAAAGAAGAAGCAAGAATGCCGAAAGCAGTTCCTAAAATCATCCCTGCTACAACATCCGATGGATAGTGATGTCCTAAGTATATTCTTGAAAAAGCTACTGCGAATGCAAGTATTAAAAAGGGCGTCGAAAGCGAGGGTATGCTTATAATAAAAGGTGTTACTACAGAAAAAACTGCTGTTGTGTGCCCGGATGGAAAGGAATAATCTTTTAGCGGGGCAACTTCTATTTTAGTGTCGGGAAGGACAGTATAAGGTCTGTTCCGGGGATACTTTCTCTTTAGTAATTGAACGGGAATATGGCTTGCTGCCAGTGCCGCGGCGCTTTGATACCCGATCGCTTTTCCGAAGGACGGGGCGAGAAAACAAACCGATAATGTAGCAGCAACCATGAACCTTGAGCCGCCAAGATGGGTAAGTTTTGATAACAAGAAAGTTAAGAATGAATGCTGGAACCGCTTGTTTACAAGACGAAAAATGAAGCACTCCTGCTCATAGAGCCATCCGATTACCTTTGTCACGTTAATCCTCCTAAAACCTTTGTTATTCCTATCTTAATTTAGCAATATTGTGAGAATATTAATGAAGAATAAAGGTTTTATTAAGATCTGTGTTAATTCATTATTACGCTTTTAAAGCTTGATTCCCCGGGGCGCACGGAAGCCTTGACAGAAGCCGTGGCTATATAAGGGCCTTTGATAAAGCAAGAATGCCTGAAATAAAAAAGAGGCAATGGGATTCCATCACCTCTTGATCTCACACTAAAATAATATAAAGGACATATAGAACGGCAAGTCCTGTTCCGATTATATAAACAAGAAAGATCGGGTTTTTAATAAAAGATTCCTGCGCTTTTACATTTCCTTGATTTTCATAGTCGCCCTTTTGATGATTGCCTATGCGGTAGGTAAGAAATGCAGATACAGCGAGCGTAAGGACAACCAGGACGATTAATACGTTAGTAAGTTGATACATCTTTGTTCCCCCTTGCCATAAATAAGCTATATGTAAAGTTTTTCTCAGCAAGAGAGAAGTTATGCAAAAAACGGTAAGTTTAAAGCAAAAAGGGTATAAAAAGAGATAATGAGATATCCTTATCTCTCGATCGGCTTCTGTTTTTTATAGTATTGTCCTTTCTCTGCGTATTCTCTTCTGATTCGATTCATTTCACTTATATCATGATCATTTAATTCACGTACTACTTTTGCAGGCCTGCCAAAGGCCATGGAATTAGGAGGGATTTTTTTTCCGGGCGGAACAAGGCTTCCAGCACCGATAAAGGCCCCCTCGCCAATTTCTGCACCATCCAATATTATGGAACCCATGCCGATCAGCGCGTTTTTTCGAATTTTACAGCTATGAAGAATTACCTGGTGCCCAACGGTAACACCATCTTCTATAATAAGGGGATTATCAGGACTTTGATGAAGAACGGAATTGTCCTGGATATTTACATTCTTGCCAATAACGGTTGGAGCCACATCACCTCTTATCGTCGTGTTATACCATATGCTGCTGAACTCACCAATTGTGACATCGCCAGTAATCGTTGTATAATCTGCAATAAAGACTGTTTTATCAATGGCAGGCTTTTTGCCCTTGTATGAATAAAGCACAGTATCCCAACTTTCTTTATTAAATAAATTATTGGTTCTTTTGTAGTGTAGCAAAGTTATCCTGTTTTTAGAAAGGGGCAAAATATTTCAAATGTGGACAAAGGAAACGGAAAATCCCCAGGGCGTTATTGTGATTGTCCATGGTGCGGGAGAACACCATGGAAGGTATGAATGGCTTATAAAAAAATGGTTAACAGAAGGGTACAATGTAGTCATTGGAGATTTGCCAGGCCAGGGTACATCTACAAGAAGAAGAGGCCATATCGATTCGTTCGACCAGTATATAGAAACAATTGAAAAGTGGGTGGAGAGGGCTGCGGAGTTTGATCTTCCCGTTCATTTAATAGGCCACAGTATGGGCGGTCTTGCTGTTATTCGCTCGTTAATGGAGAAAAAACTGCCTGTTTCAACAGTAATCCTTTCCTCTCCAAGTGTCGGATTGGAAAGTCCGCCTCCTAAAGGACTCGAAGTTGCATCCGTGGTTCTAAATAAAGTCGTTCCAGGATTAAGGTTGAATTCTCATCTGGAGCCTGGAATCGCAACACGAAATGAAGAAATTAAAGCAAGAGATATGGAAGACAATCTGCTTGTACGAAAGGTATCAGTAAGATGGTACAGGGAGCTTGTAAAAGCAATGAAGATTGCTGTAGAACATCCCGATAAATTTCCTGACTTGCCCTTACTGGTCATGCAGGGTGGTGCAGATGCTATCGTGGATAAGGATATCGTGCTAAAATGGTTTAATCGGCTTGCAATTACTGACAAGTCATATAAAGAATGGGATGGCCTATACCATGAAGTATTTAATGAACCAGAAAGAGAAGAAGTATTCTATATGGCTAAGGAATTTATAAACGTGAGAGAACATTTGAACCTCAATAAATGACCATAAAAAGCGATTTATTTTCGTAAGGAGACGAAAAAAGGAAGTTTTGCTCATCCTTTATAGAAATGCTTTACAGATATAGAAAGGAATCATATTGTGAGGGGGAGGTATTGCTTGAAAGCTCCAAAGTATCCATGGACATTAATGATGAAAATTTATAGGGATGTGCTCCCTGAAGTGAATAAACAGTTAAAGGAATGGACTGCAGTTGCTGATCAAATTCCTGATCCGGAATTGAGAAAGCAGGCGCTGGACAGTATTAGAACCAAGACCTTTCATTGTGAAGGAGGGTCGATATACAGCATTCTTGCGGGAAAGGAAAACAAAACGGCGATCCAATTCATCGTCGCTTACCAGACGATCAGTGATTATCTAGACAATCTTTGTGATCGAAGCACTTCTTTAGATCCGGAAGACTTTCGAACCCTTCACAAATCCATGCTTGACGCGTTGACGCCTGATGCAGATACCTGCAACTATTATTGTAAACGAGAGGAACAAAATGATGGGGGGTACCTGGTTAAGCTAGTTGAAGCTTGTCAGGATGCCTTGAAAAATGTTTCCGACTTACAGGCTATCCGTCCCCATCTTATCGAACTTTGTGAATACTATTGCGACCTTCAGGTACATAAGCATGTTTTAAAAGAAGAACGGGTGCCAAGACTGAAAGAATGGTTTGAAACACATGAGCAAAAGCTTCCCAAAATGAGCTGGAATGAATTTTCAGCCTCAGCCGGATCAACTCTCGGAATTTTTTGCCTTGTTTCTTATTCCTTGTATAATAATGGGATGACTACAGAAGAGGCGAAGAAAATAAAAGAAGGATATTTTCCTTATGTACAGGGTTTGCATATTTTATTGGATTATTTTGTAGATCAAGAGGAAGACAGGCAAGAAGGCGATTTGAATTTTTGTTTTTATTACCGGGATGAAGAGGAGCTTGCTAATCGAGTCGGCCACTTCATGAAGGAGGCAGATCGAAGTGTTAAGCGGCTGCCGGATTCGCAGTTTCATCGGTTGATCAATAAAGGGCTTATCGGTATTTATCTTGCTGACAGAAAAGTGATGCAGCAAAAGGATGTACGTTCGCTTGCGAGGAAGATAATCCGATTCGGAGGAAGAGCGAGCTTCTTCTTCTATTTTAACGGCTGGTTTTACCGTCGACTTCACCGTGCTTCTCAATAAATACAATTTCATAATAATTTCCTGAATGAGAGAAAAGATAAGTATAGCTTATTAATTCTATTAAAGGAGTTTTCTCTCATGGATAAAAAAAGATATTATATTGCAGTCGGTTCCGGTGAGATTCTTGAAGACAAAACAGCATCCAGCTTTGAATTTGAAATCGAGGCAACGGAAGAAGACATAATCAGGTTGCGGGAGCTATTTGATGAAGCTGACCGTGATAGCAGGTTTTCTTTATACCGAGCTCACGTTCCGGGAATTGGTTATCATGAAGACAAAAACAACGATGATTATGACAGGCATATAAAAGAGGTTTATGGCATGCTCCATGAGCTCGGAACACCTGAAACAAAAAGCCATATCGACAGTATGGATATTTTATAACGGTATAATCAAAGTTGGCGGTCCTATTTAGCTCCGGATCGCCAACTTTGCGTTGTTAGAGAAGTATAACGAAAAATAAAATCAGAAATCGCTGCCCTGTTTTGCCAAAAAGAGCAAAAGAAAAAGGCGTATACACCAACTACACACCTTCATATTTCCACTTGCTCTGCAAAAGATGAGAGCCTACCTTTTTTCAATCGCAATGATAAAAGGGGGATCGTTTTTTTGGTTTATAAAGTTATATTGCAATACATGGTAGTTTTTTTGGTCAAGACTCATAGCATACTTTAACACCTTGTCTTTTTCAACTTTTCCTTCCGGATGGCCGGAGTATATGACAAGAATTAGAATGCTTACTTTTGCCATTATTTCAAGCAGCTGTTCTACTGCTTTGAGGGTTGAAGCAGGGGAGGTCACTACCTCTTTATCTCCTCCCGGGAGGTAGCCTAGATTAAAAATGGCGGCTTTTACTCTTCCGTGATGGACTTCAGGGATTTCCGCTTTAATGGAAGCATGGCTTGCATGGACCAGTGTGACTTGATTATTTTCGTTATGTTCCCTTAGCTTTTTTCCCGTATTTTCAATTGCCTGTTCTTGTATATCGAAACCGAATATACTTCCTGATTTGCCGACTTTTTTAGCAAGATATAATGTGTCGTTTCCGTTTCCGCATGTGGCATCCACCGCAGTATCGCCTTCCTGCAAGAATTCATCTAATAAAAAACGTGCAAAAGGCAGAATTCCTTTCAGTTTCATTATCGATTCACCTCGTGAAACTTCCCCTGCCAGCTGTCTCGGCGCTTCAACTCATCTTCAATTCCATTAAGTACCTTCCATTTGTTCATGCTCCACATTGGACCGATAAGCAATTCAGGAGGTCCGTCACCGGTAATACGATGAACAACCATTTCAGAAGGCAATAACTCCAATTGGTCTGCAACAGTGTTAACATAACTCTCATAATCAAGGAATTCAACGAGTCCCTTTTCATACTGTTTAACCATTGCGGTGTTTTTGAGAAGGTGCAGCAGGTGTATTTTAATCCCCTGTACATCAAGTTTTGCAACTTCTCTGGCAGTTTCCACCATCATTTCAGGTGTCTCACCGGGCAGGCCATTAATAATGTGAGATACGACTTGAATGCCATGTTTTCGGAGTTTTTCAACCCCTTCTTTGTAACACTGATAGTCGTGGGCTCGATTGATAAGGTCTGCGGTTTTTTCATGGACGGTTTGCAGTCCCAATTCTACGATCAAAAAAGTCCGTTCATTTAGTTCAGCTAAATAATCAACCACATCGTCTGGCAGGCAATCTGGCCTGGTAGCGATCGAAAGACCCACAACACCTGGCTGTTTCAAAATTATTTCATACTTTTCCCGTAGTTCTTCCACAGGAGCGTATGTGTTTGTGTAAGCTTGAAAATAACCCAGGTACATAGCATCCTTCCACTTTTTGTGGGTGCGTTCTTTGATCACATTGAACTGGGTGACCAGGTCATCCCTGCGATCGCCGGCAAAATCGCCTGAACCGCTTGCGCTGCAAAACGTACACCCACCATGGGCAACATTGCCGTCCCTGTTCGGGCAATCAAAGCCACCATCAAGAGGCACCTTGAATACTTTGTGGCCAAATGTTTTTCGTAAATATGCATTAAAAGAAAAATATCGTTTCTCGCCGTAATAGGCTGGAATTTGCTTTGTTTCTAAATTCATTTCATGCCTTCTCCTTTCAGTGTATGCAGTACTTTTTTAGAGAAATAAAAGGCCGTGGCATACAAATGAATTTTAGCATGACCCAAACGTTTCTCCAAATAATGCCGGAAAGACTATTCCTTGTTTTGCTATCCTCACTAATCGGGTATTGAATAAATATAAAGACATTAATTAGAGGTGGTGAAAAAAATGGGAGAAAAAGATAAAAACCTTCCTCCTCGAAAACGAGACACAAAGGAAAGAATGGACAATCCTGAACAGTATCCGACAGATAAAGAAAGCATGTTCGACCGTGATGACAGCGAGTTAAACGTTGATCCGATTCCTTTAGAGGATGTAAAAGAAGAGCAACGCGAAGAAGAAGACGGAGAAATTATAAAAGATACTTCTTCTTCTGAGAAAAAGTATAAAAGTGATGAATAGACTAAAGCATGCCGGAAAGGCATGCTTTTTTTACTGTATAGGAAAGGTTAACTTTTTAGCAAAGGAAGTTGTCTGACGCCGCTGGCAAGTCAAAGAATACTGGTAAGGGCAACTACACCTCCGACTTCCTTAAAAGGCTTGCCCATCAAATAGATGAGTTTTTTTATGCGCTTCAGGGGTAAAAAAATATTGCATCTTAACAGAAAAAGGAATAAAATCAGTTTGGTGAAATTTTGAGGCTCGAAATAGTAGGAGGTATGTTCATGCCGAAGGCTCTCTGGCTCTTGTTGATCGGTATGGTTATTAACGTTACAGGTGGGTCTTTTTTATGGCCGCTGAATACAATATATATTCATGAACATTTAGGCAAGTCCCTTTCTTTTGCGGGGCTAATTTTAATGTGTAACGCAGCAGCAGGAATCGCAGGTAATCTTATTGGAGGTTATTTATTTGATGAAATCGGCGGTTACCGCTCGATTTTAATAGGTACGTTTATGGTGATGTGCTCGGCTTTCATACTGGTGTTTTTTCATGATTTAAGTTCGTATATCATCGTCTTGATTGCCCTTGGACTTGGTTCTGGCATGACTTTTCCTTCCATGTATGCAATGGCGGGAGCTGTGTGGCCTGAAGGAGGCAGAAAGGCATTCAACAGAGTTTACGTTGCTCAGAACCTTGGTGTAGCGCTC
Source organism: Exobacillus caeni (assembly GCF_005747095.1). Lineage (GTDB taxonomy): Bacteria > Bacillota > Bacilli > Bacillales > Guptibacillaceae > Exobacillus > Exobacillus caeni. The sequence continues at coordinate 323,243 of NZ_SWLG01000001.1, forward strand.
GGAGCTGCACTTGGCGGTATGCTTGCTTCTTATAAGTTTGAACTTGTTTTTCTCGGAAATGGAATGATGTATTTCATATTTTTAATGATCGTTTTGTTCGGGTTTAAGGGAATGGAAAAGGATGTGCACCTTGCCGCTAGAAAGAGCAACATCTTTAACCAGGACACAATGATAAGGAATAAAAGGAAATTTAATAGCCTGTTAATTTTGTGTGTCGGATTTTTGCTGTGCTGGATCGCGTATGTACAATGGCAATCCACCATTTCAGCATATACACAAGAAATCGGGATCAGCTTAAAGCATTACAGTTTATTATGGACGATAAATGGCGCGCTAATCGTAATAGGTCAGCCTTTTATAGCATTTTTTGTAAGGAAATGGTTCCACACGATTAAAACACAAATAATCGCTGGAATCTTCCTGTTTGTCGCATCACTGGCAGTTGTAGCCAATGCCGAAGTATTTGGGGCTTTTGTAGCTGCAATGATAATTTTAACGTTTGGAGAAATGTTTGTCTGGCCGGCGGTTCCAACTGCAGCCCATGAACTTGCACCTGAAGGAAGAGCAGGATTTTATCAGGGGATTGTCAATAGTGTCGGAACTGCTGGCAGAATGATCGGTCCTTTGTTTGGAGGTATTCTTGTCGACCTTTATGGCATGACCGCTTTGTTTACGGTATTAATGGGTCTTGTGCTTATCGGTGTAATTACAACAGTCCTGTATGATCGGGGGATTCGCAGGGAAGAGGCTTCCTATCCAGCTGTCACTGCATCTGAATAAAACGGGTATAACTTGTGAAACGATGGAAATAATGAGAAATATCTTGACATTTAAAACGCTTATTCATACAATACTTTATAACAACTTGTTATGTCTAATAGCAGTGACAAGGAGTAGTAGTAAAGAAGCAGTACTAGAGAGTTAACGGCTGGTGGAAGTTGACACTGATTTTCTTTATGAACTCGCCTTTGAGCTACCTGGTATGAACGAAAAGTAGTATCGGGCGTTTTCCGCGTTAAGGATTAAAGTGAGCACAGTTTATTTATGTGCTAATCCGGGTGGTACCGCGGGTATTTGATTTGTTTATCAACCTCTCGTCCCTGACAGAAGTCAGTGGCGGGAGGTTTTTTAATTGATTTTATCCAGGAATCGTTGAATGAGGCAATTTTGCTCTCCTGGGCGACTATCTGTATGAACGATATCTTACAAGCGAGCTTGACGAAACCGTACATACAGGTAGTCTTATCGCTTACGTTCTTACAAAAAAGGTTTAGTCATCTTTTTTTATAGGAGAGTAAAGATGATTCGCTTCGTGGTATAAATTTTCAGTTAATGCATTGGTGTAAAAAAAGTTTAATTCAAAAGTAGTGTGAAGGAAGGAGCGGTTTACGATGGCCTTTGATCATAAAAGCATCGAAAAAAAATGGCAGCAATATTGGGAGAAAAACGAAACGTTCAAAACAGACAGCGACGCTTCGGGAGAAAAAGTATATATCTTAGACATGTTTCCTTATCCGTCTGGAGCAGGGTTGCATGTAGGGCATCCTGAAGGGTATACGGCAACAGATATTCTATCCCGCATGAAGCGCATGCAGGGATACAATGTGCTACATCCGATGGGTTGGGATGCATTCGGCTTGCCGGCTGAACAGTATGCCTTAGATACAGGGAACAACCCGAGAGATTTCACACAAAAAAATATCGAGACTTTCAAAAGGCAAATCAAAGAACTTGGTTTTTCCTATGATTGGGACCGGGAAATTAATACTACGGACCCAAACTATTATAAATGGACACAATGGATTTTCACAAAGCTGTATGAAAAAGGACTTGCATATGTGGATGAGGTTCCGGTTAACTGGTGTCCTGCTTTAGGAACAGTACTTGCTAACGAAGAAGTGATCGACGGTAAAAGTGAACGTGGCGGCCATCCTGTCATCCGAAAACCAATGCGACAATGGGTTTTGAAAATTACGGAATATGCTGATCGCTTGCTTGAAGATTTAGAAGATGTTGAGTGGTCTGAGAGCATTAAAGAAATGCAGCGGAACTGGATCGGGCGTTCGGAGGGTGCTGAAATCACGTTTAAAATCGATGGGTATGAAGAAGGAATCACTGTATTCACTACCCGTCCTGATACATTGTTTGGTGCAACCTATATGGTACTTGCTCCAGAACATCCGCTTGTCGATAAAATAAGAACCGAAAACCAGAGTGAAGAAGTCGAGGCATATAGGCAAAAGGTCCAGAGCAAAAGCGATCTTGAGCGAACTGAGCTTTCAAAAGAAAAAACAGGCGTGTTCACAGGGGCATATGCAATTAATCCGGTGAATAACGAAAAAGTTCCCGTCTGGATCGCTGACTATGTATTAATGAGTTATGGTACTGGAGCGATCATGGCCGTTCCGGCGCATGATGAACGCGATTATGAGTTTGCAACAAAATTTGACCTGCCTATCAAAGAAGTTGTGGCAGGGGGCGATATATCGAAAGAAGCTTATACAGAAGACGGAGAGCTTGTAAATTCTGAATTCTTGGACGGCTTGCGAAAGGACGAAGCCATTAAGAAGATGATCGAATGGCTTGAGGAAAATAACAAAGGTACGAAGAAAGTGACATATCGCCTTCGCGATTGGCTGTTTAGCCGCCAGCGTTATTGGGGAGAGCCGATTCCGATCATTCACTGGGAAGATGGCACGATGACAGCCGTGCCAGAAGAGCAGCTTCCTATAACACTTCCGGAAACAAACGAGATCAAGCCGTCAGGAACAGGGGAATCTCCTCTTGCAAATATCGATGAATGGGTAAATGTGACCGATCCTGATACTGGAATGAAAGGGCGCCGAGAAACGAATACGATGCCGCAGTGGGCGGGAAGCTGCTGGTACTATCTACGCTTTATCGATCCTCATAACAACGAGGCCCTTGCTTCTGAAAAATTGTTAAACGAATGGCTTCCGGTCGATACGTATATCGGTGGTGCAGAACATGCCGTCCTTCATTTGCTTTATGCCCGCTTCTGGCATAAAGTATTGTATGATATCGGAGTTGTTCCAACGAAAGAGCCGTTCCAGCGTTTGTATAACCAGGGGATGATCCTTGGTGAAAACAACGAGAAAATGAGTAAGTCAAAAGGAAACGTTGTAAACCCTGATACAATCGTTGAAAGCCATGGTGCCGATACACTGCGTCTTTATGAAATGTTCATGGGGCCTTTCGAAGGTTCGATCGCATGGTCTGAAAACGGACTTGAAGGAGCAAGAAGGTTCCTTGACCGAATCTGGCGCTTATTCGTTAACGAAGATGGCTCATTAACTGAAAAGGTTACAGACGAAAACGGAACGGAAAATTTTGAGCGGACCTATCACCAAACCGTGAAAAAAGTAACAGAAGATTATGAGGAACTACGCTTTAATGTAGGTATTTCTCAATTAATGGTGTTCATTAATGATGCTTATAAACAAGAAAAACTTCCAAAGGCATTTATGGAAGGGTTTGTAAAACTACTTTCACCGGTAGCTCCACATATCAGTGAAGAATTATGGTCGTTGTTAGGACATGACGGAACAATTGCTTATGAACCATGGCCAACATTTGATGAAGAAAAACTTGTTGAGAATGAAGTGGAAATTGTTGTTCAGATAAATGGAAAAGTCCGTGCGAAAATCTCCATTCCGGCCGACGCAACGAGAGAACAAATGCAAGAAGTTGCAATGGAGGAAGAAACAATTAAATCCCAGCTAGAAGGAAAAACAGTCCGAAAAGTAATCGCTGTTCCTGGTAAGCTTGTTAATATTGTTGCCAATTAGAGAAAGAGAAGCATCCGTTCTAAGATGGATGCTTCTTTTGTTTGGGAAGGCGAACGCTTCCATTGTTTTGGTTTAAGTAATATTCTGTATGCATTTAAATGGTCATTTTAAATGAAATAATGTTAATAAGTGGATATAGAGAATTCTTGTGTAAACGCTTGAAATAAGTTACCATTGTGAAGGATTATTTATTTTTAAGTAAACCTATTAGGAATATTTAATAGATGGAATGCAGGAGGCGTTTTTCATGAGCGAAGAGGTTAAAGTAATCACCCCAAAAGAAGTAGAAAACTTGTTAGACGAAGGAAAAACAATTTCTCTAATCGATGTAAGGGAAGACGAAGAGGTTGCGGAAGGGACAATTCCTGGAGCTAAACATATTCGTCTTGGGACAATTCCTGAACGCCTTGAAGAAATAAATAAAAACGAAGAACATATTATCGTGTGCCGTTCCGGCAGGAGAAGTGAGCATGCATGTGATTATTTACAGGAACAGGGCTTCAATGTAAGAAACATGGTTGGCGGAATGATGAAGTGGGAAGGCGATGTTAAGTAGTCTTAAGTAAAATCAAGTGATAAAGATAGTCCTTGTCGAAAGAAAGTAGATTATTCCCCTTTAACTTACAAATTTCGTCAAAGGAAAAAACACCTCCGGGTTGTATTAACAATCAGGAGGTGTTTTTTTGTTGAAAGTAAAGTTGTTTGACGAAGAAAACGAAAATGATCTTGAGGAAGCAATCAATCAATTTTTCGAAACCATAGATGAACATCAACTGATCGATATTAAATACCAGGTTGCTCTTGCAGAAGATTCTCTTGATGAGGAATATATGGTGTATTGTTATTCTGCGATGATCATTTATCGCCTCTAAAGCGAATAAAGATTAATTGGCTGCCTTAAACATATAAGCAATTTGACTGTTAACAGTTTAGTAAAAAAGCAGGTTTGGATTCATGCTTATCCATGTTTAGATAGAATCATATTAGATTACGGGGGAATTTGAAGCGTGCGCAAAGTTATTTTTTCGGCAGGATTATTAAGTTTTTTACTCGTCCTTTCCTTTTTCCTTTTTAGCTATTTGGATCACAGCTTAACGGTTAGTGAGAATACAAGTTACCAAACAACAGATTCAGTCAAGCCTAAAACAGTTCCAGAAGAAAGGGATGATCAACCGGACACTGACCTGCATGTACAAATAAAAGAGAGCGAAAAACAAGTGCTTGATTCTGCTACAGAACCGATCGAATTGGCATTTGCTGGAGATGTGATCTTAGAAGCATCCGGAAAAACAGCTGTACAAAAATATGGGATTGATTATCCATTCGAACAGATAAAGGGCGATATCATTGGGGCTGACTATGCTGTAGTTAATCTTGAAACCCCAATCACAGGTCGTACTTTGCCCTTTCCAAAGGAATTTAATTTTAAATCTGGCCAGGAATTGCTGACAGGGTTAACGAATGCCGGTTTTGATATGGTAACTCTCGCTAACAATCATACGATGGATTACGGTGAACAGGGGCTTATCGATACATTAAAAAATTTAAATGATAAGAAGATCCCTTATATCGGAGCGGGATTAAACGAAGAAGAAGCTTTCTCTTCCAAAACGGTCGAAATCAAAGGAAGAAAAATAGGGTTCATTGGTTTTTCACGTGTCCTACCCGATGTCTCTTGGTATGCGGGAAAAGAAAAACCAGGTATAGCAAGCGGTTATCAGCTCGATAGAATGGTAGAAATAGTGAAAGAAGCAAAAGAGGAAGCAGATTGTTTATTTGTTTATATTCATTGGGGGAAGGAAAGGCATTCCATTCCAGAACAATACCAACTAGAATATGCAAAGGCTCTGGTTGATGCTGGTGCAGATGGTATTATTGGTTCTCATCCTCATGTTTTACAGGGTTTTCAGTTTTATAAAAATAAGCCCATCGCATATTCGCTTGGGAACTTTTTATTTCCCGATCATGTAAACGGAAAGACGGCAGAGAGCGGGATTTTAAAGCTTACAATTAATGGAGAGGATATTGCGATGCGATTTATACCGTGTATGATAAAAAATGACCAGATCGTAAAGCTCGATAACAAACAGGGGGAATCGCTTCTTAATGATCTTGTAAACATCTCCTATAACATCGAGCGGGAAAATTTAACCTTTAAAAGCACTGAGTAGGCACCCTTTATCGGGGGTGCTTTCTTTTTGCTTAATTCTACATAAAAAGCTGTTTTTATTAGTTATTTTCATTAAAAGTATTGGAAAAAGCAGGAATAGATGAAAAAATGGCGAAATATTATAACAAAATAATTGAACAAAAGCCAAGTACATCCGGTTTTGTAAAAACAGAGGAGGAGAAGGTATTGTTTGATTTATATAAGTTAAACAGCTCTTATGATGAGATGATCGACAAGAACAAGCAGCCAAGAACACATTGCTATCCCATGTATGACAGACTATTGAAGATGTCTCCGGAAGAAATGGAAAAGAGGCATGCTTTTGCCCACGGTGATTTCCTGAGGCAGGGAATCACATTCACCGTATACAATGATAATAAAGGGACAGAACGTACAATGCCGTTTGACTTTGTGCCGAAAGTTATTCCGCAAAAAGAGTGGCATCAGATTGAAAAGGGGCTCATTCAACGGTTTGAAGCATTGAACATGTTTCTGGACGATGTTTATCATGATCAAAAAATTTTAAAAGATAAAGTTATACCGAGAGACCTCATCGTAAACTGCCCACATTTTTTTCACCAGGTAGCCCATATTGATGTTCCTGCAAGACAACATATCTTTATGGCTGGGATTGACTTGATTCGGGATGAAAAAGGAGAATACCGTGTTCTGGAAGATAATCTTCGCAACCCTTCTGGACTTTCTTATGTTTTTCAAAACCGCTATGTAATGCGAAAAGTATATCCGGAGTTATTTTATGATTATTCCGTTCAGTCGCTGGAAAACCAATTTTCCAAAATACATGCTTCCATGTCGTATCTTGCCCCTCATCAGAACCCTGATCCAACTATTGTGCTATTAACGCCCGGCGTCTTCAATTCAGCATATTACGACCATTCTTTTATTGCACAGCGTTCCGGTATAGAGCTTGTTGAAGGAAGGGACCTAGTCGTTCAGAACAGGTCTGTTTATATGAAAACATCAAGAGGATTAAAGAAAGTGGATGTGATTTATAGAAGGATTGATGACGAATTTCTTGATCCGCTTGAATTCAGGGAAGATTCCTTACTTGGCGTTCCAGGTTTAGTCGATGCATACAGAGCTGGAAATGTCTCTATATTGAATGGAATCGGTAACGGAGTAGCAGATGATAAAGCGGTCTATCATTATGTTCCTGATATGATTCGCTATTATCTGGGGGAAGAACCACTGGTAAAGAATGTCGATACGTATCTATGCCGTGATGAGGAACAACGGGCTTATGTGCTTGAACATCTTGATGAACTGGTTGTAAAAGCCACAAACGCTTCAGGCGGGTACGGCATGCTGATTGGCCCCCATGCTACTGGAGAAGAGATCGAAAAATTCCGGGAACAGATCCAAATAAACCCTTCAGAATATATAGCACAGCCGACAATTAACTTGTCATCCCTGCCGGCTTATAAAGGCGACAGATTCGCAGCGTGCCATGTCGATTTGAGAGTTTTTATATTTGGAGGAGAAACTCCGACTGTCTTCCCAGGGGGTCTTACTAGAGTCGCACTAAAAGAAGGGTCGCTAGTAGTTAATTCTTCTCAAGGTGGGGGAGCAAAAGATACATGGGTGCTTCAAGATGAAGAGGTAGACCATCAAGAGGAAGGAGAGCAGAGCCATGCTTAGTCGTGTTGCTGATTCATTATTCTGGATGGCGCGTAATGTGGAACGGGCTGACAATAATGCAAGGCTTATCGCGGTAAAGTTGATCAGCCAACTTGAGAATGCTAATCACCAGGAGGAGCTGGAAGACAATTGGGAAGAATTGATCCAAATAAGCGGGTACCAGTCACAATACAGTCAGCAATATGAAAAAATCACGGATCGAAATGTAATCGAATTTTTATTTTTCTCCTCGAAGAACCCAAACAGCGTTTTTACCGGAATAACGATTGCAAGGGAAAATGCAAAAGCTGTACGGGAAATTATACCTCAGGAATTATGGGAAATGCTTAACAGCTTCTATTTAGAAATTAAAGAATGCTCGGAGTCTTCCTGGGAAATCGAAAAGGTAAATGACTATTGTGAGCTGGTGAAAAACCGTTCGCTTTTATTCCAGGGGATTGTGGAAGCAACACTGCAGCGAGGCGATGCTTATTTGTTCATGGAAATGGGCAAGTATATTGAACGGGCAGAAAAAACATCTAGAATACTGGATGTGTTCTTTCATAAAAATTTAGAGAGTTACAAAAATGTTGAGATTGTAACTTACCATCACTGGTGGTCTGTCCTTCAGTCTGTGAGCGGCCACGAGGCTTACATTAAAACTTACCGTCCGTTGATCAACGATCAGAACGTTGCGGAGTTCCTGATTTTTAATCCTTCTTTTCCAAGGTCAATGTACTTTTGCATCCAGAAGGTAAAAGGGGCGTTTGAAATGATAGAAGACCATCATGTCGAACATTATTCAAAATCGCTGTTCGAAGCACTTGAATATCTGGAAAATGATTTAACTGACTATACGATCGAGGAGGTTATCGCTCACGGTCCGCATTCTTTTCTTCAAAGCTTTCAGAACAGATGCAATAAAATTGGCCAATTAATCGCTAAAACTTATTACCTGGGGGAAGTTACCGTCACATGAAATTCGAAGTCAGTCAAACAAACCACTATGATTATAGTTTGCCAGTAAAGCAGAGCATCAATCAGTTTAAATTGAAGCCGATCGATGAAGGGAAACAGCGCTGCCTTTCATATACGGCTACAATAGATCCTCCCAGTGAAACGTTTATCCACCGGGATTATTGGGGCAACGCAGTTGAAACGTTTTACCTCTGGGAGGAACATGACTTTCTAACGATTGATACAAATTCAATAGTAGAAATTACACCGCTGGAAGGCATTGATGAGTTTACTCTATCTGAAGAACAAAAAATGGCTTTTCAAACTTTCGATTTTAGACAGGAATATGCCGAATTTTTAACGGGAACGGACTATACACATCTTCCAGATGAAATTCTTCATGAAGCCACGGATGAGCTCTGGCAAAATTCGAGAGACCCGTATGAATTTGTTAAAATGCTTAATGCTTATTTATATGAGAAATTATCATACCGATCAGGTGCTACTACTGTTAAGACTACGGCACAGGAAGTTTTTGAAAAGAGGGAAGGGGTATGCCAGGATTATACCCATCTTATGCTGGCGCTTTGCCGCTATAGGGGCATTCCAGCAAGGTATGTCAGCGGTTATATTTATATTGGCGAAAACTCCGCTTTGAGAGGAGATGCAGCAACACATGCCTGGGTTGAAGTGAAGATGCCCGGTTGGCCGTGGATAGGTATTGACCCAACGAATAACATCATTGTAAAAGACCAGCATATAAAAGTAGCTGTCGGAAGAGACTACAGGGATATTGTACCTTTAAAAGGTGTCTATATCGGCGGCGACCAGACACTTGCTGTAAGTGTCAGCGTTAAAAAATCCGAAGAAAGTTGATTTGGGAAGAATGCAGCCCTCAAAAGATTAACTGTCTGGCATGCACACCCTTATATACTTGAGGAATGGAAACCCGGTCTCTTAATGGAGGTCGGGTTTTATAAATTTTCTGGTAATTAATGCAATGTTCCTCTGTCGGTTCTTGAAAAAAGAAATCTATTATCCTGTCCATTATGCTATAATCAACAGAGGAAAATTTTTCTTGTAGATTTGAGGTGGAGTTTGTGAAAGCAGAGCTTATTAAATCGTTGATCGAATTGCAAGCACTGAAACAAATAAATTTTCAAAATGCGCCAACAACATCAATCGATCCGGGAAGTACCGATTCTTTTGCAATGCTGTTAAGCCAGCAGCTTGAACAGTTTCAACAAATGGATCTGATGCAACAACAGAATGGAACGGTTTCTAATGCTTCATCTTCCTATCAAGTGTCATTTCATCCCTCAGTAGCAGAAGAAACGATTTCTCATGGGGAAATTGACGGATACATATATGAGGCAGCACAGAAGTATGGAGTTGATCCGGGATTGATCCGTTCTGTTATTCAGAGGGAATCTAACTTTAATCCTGGCAGCAAAAGCTCTAAAGGAGCAATGGGCTTGATGCAGCTTATGCCTCAAACCGCCAGAGGGCTGGGTGTTCAGGATCCATTGGATCCAAAACAAAACATTGACGGCGGCACAAAATATCTCCGCCAGATGCTTGACCGTTATGACGGAAATACTATGCTAGCGCTCGCCGCTTATAATGCAGGACCTGGAAATGTCGATAAATATAACGGCGTTCCTCCTTTTAAAGAAACACAAAATTATGTCCGCCATGTACTTGAAACCTACCAGGCATAGAGAAAACTTGCCGATTGGAAATTTTATATCGTATGACTTTTTCGCATGCTTTGTTGCTTAATAAGCTTCACATTAGAGATGAACTGTGACGCAATTGCAGCATTGATTTTTTCCACTCCGTGCAGTCGCTTTCCGCGACAGACTTAAAATGCGGTGTGGGTTCTGCAAATCCTATAGTACTAGAGAAGCCAGCAACATATGTTGCTGGCTTCTAATGTCTGGTTGCCGCATTTTTCCCTGCTGTAAAGCCGGTAACAAAGGCAGCTGTGATGTTATATCCACCGGTATATCCATGAATGTCAAGGACTTCTCCACAAAAATACAGGCCTTCCATGAGCTTCGATGCCATTTCTTTTGGATGTATCTCTTTAAGTGATACTCCTCCTCCTGTGACAAAAGCTTTTTCGATTGATAAAGATCCGTTTATTTTTATTGTGAACTGCTTTAATTGTTTTGCAAGCTCTCTGATCTTTTCTTTTGGGAGATGATGAAAATTTGTGTCCGGTGACAGTGCGATCTGATCAAGTAAAAACAATAAATAACGTTCCGGAACAATTCCCTTCCAAACATTCTTCAATGCTTTGTTAGGCTCATCTTTTGCAAGCCTGGCCAATTGTTGAAACACTTCTTCTTCATTTTGGTCGGGCAGGCTGTCGATTCGTAACGGTATATACTGTGCATCATATTTTTTCAATGCTTTAACAGCGTATTGGCTGCAGCGCAGTACAGCAGGCCCAGAAAGGCCAAAGTGGGTGAAAATCAAATCCCAGCGATGTGTCTTGATCGCTTTTCCTTTTGGATTTAAGACGGTAAGCGCTACATCCCTGAGAGAGAGGCCCTGCAGCGTTTTTTGTTTGATAAAAGTTTCTTCTGAAGTTAAGGGGACTTCTGTTGGGTACAAATCTGTAATCGTATGTCCGGCTTTTTCTGCCCATGCATACCCGTCACCTGTTGAACCTGTATGGGGGACAGATTTTCCACCAACAGCAATTATGACATTGCCGGCATAGATTTCTTCTTTCGTTTGCAACCGAATCCCCTTCACGGCTCCCTTATCATAGAGTACTGTTTCGACTGGAGTATTGACCTTTATTTCTACCCCCAGCTCTTCTACTTCGTTTAACAGCGCATTCACTACATCTTTCGCGCTATTAGAAACAGGGAACATCCGGCCGTGATCCTCTTCTTTTAGCTGGATACCAAGCCCTTCAAAAAAGTCGATGATATCCTCATTATTAAAAACAGAAAATGCGCTGAATAGAAAGCGTCCATTTCCTGGAATAAATTTAATCAGTTCTTCTAGCGGCAGCCTGTTTGTCACGTTGCACCTGCCACCTCCTGAAATCGCAAGTTTCCTTCCAAGTTTGCTCCCCTTATCGACTAAAAGCACGGAAGCACCGTGTTTTGCAGCGGCTACTGAAGCCATCAAACCTGATGGCCCGCCGCCGATTACGATTACATCATAGTTCATCTTGGCACCTCTTTCATTTTGCTCTTTTCAAAACGAGTTTTTTTAATTGAAATTAATACTAAGCAGTTGGTGGAAGCCTGCGGAAAGAGGAAATTGATCACTTTCCTCTTACGAAAACAGCTTTCATTGTTTAACGCTCCATACAAAATTATCACAGTAAAATAAAAAAAGGAATAAATGCTGCTGTTATAGATTATTTCCATTTGTTGTTCAGCTATAAATAGCTTAAAATGGTAGAGTGCTATTTTATACAAAAATCGACATACACGATAGAAAAATAGGGTATTGAAGTCTTTAGTAGAAATTCAAGTTATCTATATTAAGTTTTATTTTGTACTGGGAGTTGGACGAATTATGTCAGATTCACGATTGGTCAGGGGAACATTATTGTTAACCTCGGCAACTTTGATTTCTAGAATATTAGGTTTGGTTTATTTCTTTCCATTTTTATGGCTTGTTGGAAAACAGGGGGCAGCACTTTATCAGTACGCCTATACCCCTTATACGATATTATTGAGCATTTCCACTATGGGAGTACCATTAGCTGTATCAAAATTTGTGTCCAAGTATAACGCCCTGGGCGATTATCATACCGGGAGAAGGTTGTTTAAATCAGGGCTGCTGTTAATGTCTCTCACCGGGCTGGTAGCATTTTTAGCATTGTTTTCCTTTGCTGGGCCTATTGCTAAGCTTATTATTGATAACAAAGCAACGACCGGTAACACGCTTGCGGATGTTACCATGGTTATCCGAGTAGTAAGTACAGCGTTAGTTATTGTACCGAGCATGAGCCTGATCAGGGGGTATTTCCAGGGATTCCAATCGATGGGTCCCACAGCGGTATCCCAGCTGGTTGAACAAATAGTCCGGATTGTGTTTATACTTGCTGGAAGTTTTATCGTAATTAAGGTCCTAAAGGATGAAATTGCAGTTGCTTCTGGAGTAGCGACGTTTGGAGCTTTTATTGGGGCGCTTGGAGGGCTTGCCGTTCTGGTCTGGTACTGGAAAAAAAGGAAAGCCCATCTTGATGAACAGCTTGAACAAAGCACTGTCGACCATCAAATCCCTTTAAAGGACATGTATAAGGAACTGATTGCATATGCCGTTCCGTTTGTTGTTGTTGGATTAGCGATTCCGATTTACCTTCAAATCGATACTTTTACAATAAATAATGCCTTAAGGGACATCGGATATGAATTGGAAGATGCCGAGGCTGTCTATGCTATTTTGACAGCCCATTCCCATAAATTAATTATGATTCCTGTTTCACTTGCTACTGCTATGGCATTAACTTTAATTCCAACAATTACTAATTCATATACTAGTGGGGATAACGATGAACTTCATGGCCAAATCACACAAACCTTTCAGCTGCTTTTATTCTTAACCTTGCCTGCTGCGATCGGTTTGTCCGTTTTGGCGGCTCCTGCTTTTGGTTCGTTATATGGATTGGATGATATTGAACTTGGAAGTAGAATCTTGCGATGGTATGCGCCTACTGCTATATTTTTTGCACTATTTTCTGTGACAGCAGCGATATTGCAGGGGATAAACAAACAAAAGTTTGCAGTTATCAGTCTTTTAGTAGGTGTGGTGTTAAAAGGATCACTAACTTATTTCTTTATTGTAAATTATGAAGAACTGGGACCGATTTTAACGACGGATATAGGCTACCTTGCATCCGTAATAATTAATCTATATATTATTAAAAAGTATTCTGGTTATTCATATGGGTATATTGCGAAGCGAGCTCTTTTGATCGGCATATTCGTTATTGCGATGGCAATTTCCGTCTGGCTTGTCAGAATGCCGATCGAAGCATTTATTGCTGGAGGATACAACAAGGGTGGAAGCTATCTGCAGGCAATTCTTTCGTTGATCGCTGGAGTAGTGACTGGAGGGGCGGTATATTTGTGGTTAAGCTATCGATCCCATCTTGCCGGACAAATACTCGGAAATCGTTTCAAATTCTTAAAACGTAAGAAGAATGCAATTTAAAGAAGAAGGCCGAATTTCGGCCTTCTTCTTATTGTTATTGTCCGTAAGTGCCAATCTGGCGTTCAAGCCTTGTTACTCTTCTTTCAAGACGATCAAGCTGTCTTTCGATTCTGTTAAGTCTTCTGTCAATGTTTCCTTCCCCAGAATAGCCTCCTGGATATCCTCCAGGGTAACCACCGGGATAACCTCCCGGAAAGCCCCCAGGATAACCTCCGGGCATACCCGGGAACTGTTGAAGCTGAGTTTGTGGTTGTTGTCGATAATCCATCCCTGCACCCCTAACTAAATTTAATACACATTAGTCTATGAGAGAAGGGAAGTGTTTGTTAATGGTAAAACAATAAGCCTCAGTCAGTTAACCCAATTTCTTTTGATACCAGTTCAGTTGCTCGCCGATGCCCAGTCCTTTTAATGGTACCTCGTATTCAAAATTATGCTTTTCTAATTTCGGTTCAAGATGCTTCCGATAGACAGCCCCTCCGTGAAGGTAAACGATCACTTTACTCGGGTTTTCTACCTTACTGAAGTTTTCAACTACCTTTTCTGCCCATTCTTCACGTTCTTGATGGGTAAAGGTTTTGATCGAAACATCATAAGGATCCATCATATCGTTTGGTAATAATAGTCCATCTTTGGCATTATAGAAATACATACGCGCATAATTTTGCTTGGCGTATTCTAAAGATTTTTGAAATAGCGGGCTCTGGTAAAACTCTGTTACTGGGGCAGGTTTATTGTTCTTTTTGCGAGCGGTAGCAAGTAAACCGACTTTTTGTTTCATAAACGTTCACTCCAGTTCTTTAATGCATTCTGCATATTCTCTTGTACGGTCTACATACCCGACTTTTGGAGTGCGTATGCCCAATAATTGAAAATAACCTAAAAAAATGGAAGAAAAGTGGAAAAAAAGATTGTGAATGAGAGAGGTATCCAATTATGAGAATCGATAAAGTTTTAGCCAATCTTGGTTATGGAAGCAGAAAAGAAGTAAAGAAATTGTTAAAAACAGGAGTAGTAAGAGTCGATGGAGAGCCTGTAAAAGATGCGAAAATCCATGTTGATCCAGATGAACAAAGCATCAGTGTCTTTGGGGAAGAAATAGAATACAAAGAGTTTGTATATTTAATGATGAATAAACCCCGGGGATTATTATCTGCGACAGAGGATGAATATGCAGAAACAGTAATTGATGTGCTAGAACCAGAAGATGCAGTCTTTACTCCTTTTCCGGTAGGAAGGCTGGATAAAGACACAGAGGGTCTGCTGATCCTTACAAATGACGGGCAGCTGGCCCACCATTTAACTTCACCGAAGCATCATGTACCCAAAACATACTATGCTGAAATCTCAGGTGTGGTGGATGAATCAGATGTAACAGCATTTTCAACAGGAGTCACGCTGGAGGATGGTTATGAAACAAAACCGGGTGAGCTAGTTATTCTTGATACAGGACCCACTTCTTTCATCGAGTTAACGATAACAGAAGGCAAATACCATCAGGTAAAACGGATGTTTGAAGCGGTCGGAAAAAAAGTGAAATACTTAAAAAGGCTGAGCATGGGATCTCTTAAGCTGGATGAGTCATTGAATCCTGGTGAATACCGGGAACTGACTGATGAAGAGATCGATCTTTTAAAGGGCTAAGAAGTAGTTGTACTTTACCTGGATAAAGCCTAATCACCACCTCTCTTCCCCTGGATACTTACCGATCAAAGGGTTTTTTATTAAATACAGAAGGGTAATAAAAGGGTAAAAAGCGTCGAGGAGAGGATATCATGGCTATAGCAGGAAAAGAACTAATGGATATGACAATAGTCGGGAAAAACACACCGGATCTTAAATCTAAAGTTGAAAATTTTTATTTTGATTCCAGGTTAGGCAATATTGAATTTTTAGAATATGATGAAAGGCTTTATGTAAACCATACTGAAAATTTAGCTGCCCATAATGATCATCATGCTGATGAAGTTTTGAATTCTGTTGAGGCTTCTGGAGGTTTCTCTAATTCAAATTACCCTGTGACAGACGATGATCGTAAGGAAAACAAAATGAACAAAGCAATCGTTCTGCCGTTCAACCAGATAGAAGAGATAAAGAACAAAAGGATTGTTGTTTCTGAATCAGCTGATGAGATGGATTACGAGATGCTTAACCATCTTGCTTCGTATAATCAACTGAAGGGTGCTGAAGTTAAGACTGATGATGGCAGGGAGTTTGGGAAAGTAAAAGATATTATCATTGACAGCGATGAGGAAAAAGTGGTAGCCCTGGGTCTTTCAGATGGATTATGGTCGGACCTAATCGGGGAAGGCAAGCAGTACTTGCCATTTACAGAGATTGTCAGACTGGAAGGAAACCAGGTAATCGTGGAAAACCACGCAGAGGAGATGTTAAGGGATAGATTTGATGACTTTCTTTAAGAATGTTAACCAAATAAATTAGAAGAAAGCCCGGGAGTTAATTTCCCGGGCTTTCTTCTAATTCTGGACGAGGCAATTCTGATATGATTGTTTACTTTTAGCTTACTTTTACCTTTTTTCCGGTAGTTGTCCAATAACCTCTGTTCGGACTTTTGACAAGATTGTTATAGGACAACACGTTTAAGTCTCTTTGTACGGTACGCTGGGTGATGCCAAACTCTTCAACCAAGTCTTTTGTGCTGACTGTCCCTTTTTCAAGAATGAATAAGTAGATTGACTTGATACGGGTCATCATTCGATCAGTTGAAGGTACGCTCAAAAAACCACTCCCTAAAGTTTAATTCTGTTCCTGAACATATCGTAAAATTTAACTATTAAATAAGTATGAACCGAAAGTTAAGATATTCTAAATATTCTTTCGATTTAAAGGTTAAGTTCCTTGTATGTTAAGAAGAGACCAGAGCTATTTCGATTTATAAAAAAAGAGCTTCGATTATCTATCAGGAACTTTGTACCGTATATTAGAACCCGAGCATCCCCCCTAATAATTGATATTTTACAATAATTCTGTCAATTAGGCAAAAGTACTAAAGAAATGTCAAAAAAACGGGAAGTTTTACCCTGTCCTTCTAACACCCGCATCTCAAAATTTGATATGCTATACAATTAGGAGGGTAGATCGATGAGTATGATACATTTGCAAAAGTTAATCAAAAAAGCTTTAAGCTTAAACAATTGGTTTGTTTTTTATTCTGCAATTGCACTGGTTGTTGGAAGTTCAGCCATCACCAGGCTTATTGAACCGGAGACATTCCCAACGTTCTTCGAAGCACTCTGGTGGGTGATGACAACTGTTACGACAGTTGGTTATGGCGATTACTCGCCCGTTACGACAGGAGGAAGAGTATTTGCGATCATCCTTTATATGATCGGAATCGGATACATATCATTAGTTATCGGAAAAATAATCGAAGGTTTCTCAGCGGTTAAAAAGAGAAGAGAGGAAGGCAGAATGGAGTATAAAGGGAAAAATCATATTATTATTATCGGGTGGTCCAAAAAAGCATCTTTTGCCGTAAAAGAAATTATGGAAACAGAAAATAATAGGGAAATCGTTATTATTGATAAACTTGAAAAAGCGCCTCTTTTAACCGAAGATATCCATTACATAAAAGGGGATGCTGCAGAAGAGAAAACGCTGTTGAAAGCGAATATAAAAGAGGCGGAAGCAGTCCTGATTTTTTCGGATGATTCCATTCATGATGCCCTTTTAGCGGACGGAAAATCACTGTTGATCTGTACGACCATAGAGAGTATGGTTCCGGAAATCCATACAACAGTAGAAGTGATGAAAGAAGAACATATCAAAAACTTTAAACATGTAAAAGTAGATGAGTTTGTTTTAACCCATGAAACGATTTCACGTCTCGCTGTAAGGTCAATCTTTTCAAAAGGAATAACGAATGTATTTTCTCAATTAATGAGCAGGGGACACGGAGAAGATCTTTATGAGGTTGTTGCGAAACCGCACTGGAAAACGTATCGACAGGCATTTGACGAATTGTTACAAGAAGGAGCTACGCTTATCTCTGATGGGAACAATCTCGAAATCAATCGGAACCTTGACGAAAATATTTCTCCAAATGCTAGGTTGTTTGTGATATGTGATAGAGAAACTTACTTAAAGATAAAAACATGACATGGAAGGAGGATTAATAATGGTCGAATGGATAGAGGAAGTAGAGAAAAGGAAAGACGACTTAATTAAAGATCTACAGAACTTACTACGTATTAGAAGTGTTTTGGATGAAGAAAAACCGACGGATGATGCACCGTTCGGAATTGGCATCAAAGAAGCACTCGATTTTATGCTTAAAACTGGTGAGCGAAATGGTTTTAGTATTAAAAATGTTGATCAAATAGCGGGACACCTGGAGATGGGGCAGGGGGAAGACTTAATCGGTGTACTTTGCCATGTAGATGTTGTTCCAGAAGGTGATGGATGGTCAAGCGATCCATTTGGGGCAGAAATAAGAGACGGCAAGATTTTTGCCCGCGGGGCTATTGATGATAAAGGACCAACGATAGCTGCACTATATGCGATGCAAATTATCAAGGAACTGGGCTTGCCGCTGTCTAAACGAATACGAATGATAGTAGGCACGGATGAAGAAAGCAATTGGCGCTGTGTGGACCGCTATTTCAAAAAGGAAGAGATGCCGTCTGCAGGGTTTGCACCTGACGCGGTTTTTCCGATCATTCATGCAGAGAAAGGGATCGCAGATTTCGAATTGGTTAGCCGGGAGCATAGGAACGAAGAAGAATTGGAGACAGAGCTTTTGAGCTTCCAATCGGGCCAAAGGTTAAATATGGTTCCTGACCGTGCTTTAGCAGAAATAAAAGGCAGTAACCAGATGATGGAACAAATTTCAGGCCGCTATAAAGAGTTTCTTGATCAAAATAGCTTTCAAGGAAGCAGTTCTTTGAATGAAGAGAAGCTTACGCTTTCACTTGAAGGAATATCTGTCCATGGCTCAGAGCCAGACAAAGGAATTAACGCAGGACTGCAAATGGCAGGATTTTTGAAAGGTGTCCCGTTTCAGCAAAAAGGATTAACGTTCATTGGATTTTTGAATGATTTCATGCTTAACGATTCAAAGGGAAACAAGTTAGGAGTGGCATTTAAAGATGAGATTTCAGGCGAGCTAACGATGAACGTCGGAACCATGTCTTTTTCAAAAGGATTTTCAAAGATCGGAGTTAATCTTCGTTATCCGGTTTCATGTGACTTTAAAGTTGTTCAGCCAAAAATACAATCTGCAGCAAATAAGTATCAGATGGATCTTCATGTCATTGACCATATGGTACCCCACCATGTTCCGAAAGATCATGAACTGATACAAACGCTACAGGCTGTTTACAGAGAGCAGACAGGAGAGGAACCTGAACTTCTCGCGATTGGCGGAGGTACTTACGCAAGATCACTGGATGCAGGAGTGGCATTTGGCGCATTGTTCCCTGGAAAGCCGGAGGTGGCCCATGAAAAAGATGAATACATCGAAATTGAGGACTTATTGAAGGCGACAGCAATTTATGCACAGGCGCTGTATGAGTTAGCAAAATAACCAAAGAACCCGATCAGTTTATATCATACGATCGGGTTCTTTGGTTTAGATAGTCGAATTCGTTATTTAGATCCGTTTTCATTCTTTCTCATAATTGAATAAGTCAGTGGATAAATAACGTTCTCCCGCATCAGCTGTGATGCACACAACAACCTGATCAGGAGTAAGTCGTTCCGCGATTTCCATTGCAGCATAGACTGCCGCCCCAGAGGAAGGCCCGACCAGGATTCCTTCTTGTCTTGCCAGCCTTCTCGCAACATCGTAAGCCTGTTCATCTTTGATCTGGAGAATTTCATCGTAAACGTCTGTATTTAGTACATCAGGGATGAAACCCGGGCTTGTTCCGACCAATTTGTGTTTTCCAGGTTTGCCTCCTGAAAGTACTGGAGAACCAGCGGGCTCTACTACATGCACGGTCATATCTTCATAGTATTCTTTTAAGGTTTCACCTGTTCCGGTAACAGTTCCCCCTGTTCCCGCTGTACTTACAAAGGCGGATGGGGTAACGTTTAATTCTTTCATCGCTTCGACAATCTCCAGTGCAGTTGTTTTTCGATGTGCATCTGGATTCGCCCCGTTTTCAAATTGCATCGGCATAAAGCTTTTATCAATTTCCTGAGCGAGTTCTTTGGCTTTTTTTATTGCTCCGGGCATTTTTTCTTCACCGGGGGTCAATACTACCTTTGCCCCATATGCCTTTAAAAGGTTAATCCTCTCCTGAGACATAGTGTCGGGCATTACAATGATAGAACGGTATCCGCGGGCAGCAGCATTCATAGCAATGCCGATTCCAGTGTTTCCAGAAGTAGGCTCAATAATGGTAGATCCCTCGGTTAAAAGCCCTTTTTCTTCAGCCTGCAAAATCATGTTAAACGCCGCACGGTCTTTTACACTTCTGCTTGGATTGAAATATTCGAGCTTCACATAAATTTTTGCACCGTTTGGATTCGGAAGGCGATTAAGTTTGACTAAAGGAGTATTTCCAATAAGTTCAGCAATATTATTTACGATCATTAAAAACCATCCTTTATGATTTTATGGAGTATTCTATAGTCTACTGTTCCCATTATAGCAAAAATTAATGTTTAATTCCTTTATAGCCTATTGAATAAGTTGGTTATGGGAGATTTGCTTCTGTTTCAGGAGGCTACCTATCTTTAGTAACTACTTTTATATCCCAATATCCCTTCTTTCTTATATATAAGTATAATCTGAAAACAAGATCATTTTAATAGCCTTTAATAATGTGTACTATTAGGTAATGGGAAATGGGTTGATCCGAATGCTTCGTATTTATAAACGAAAGAAGTATTAGAACAGAATTTTAAAGGAAATCCCTGTTTAATGTCTAAACTGTAATGATAATCAAGGAGATGATTAGATTGGATTCTCATCATTATTTTATAGCGATTCCACCCGGGAAACAGATCAGAGAAATAATTGAGGAATGGTCTTTAGCATTTAAAGAACATTTTTCTTATAAAGTCTGGGTGCATAAAGATGACTACCACATTACGCTCGCATTTTTAGGGGCTGCAACCGATCCTTCGCTCGCTCAAATGAAGGATAACTTATCGATCGCTTTAAAAAAATTCACACCATTTAAACTTGAGTTAAAAGGAACAGGGGGTTTTGGAAAACCAAAAACACCACGTGTCTTATGGGCAGGGGTCTCAGAGCCGGATGTTTTGTTTTCGCTGCAGGATGAAGTGAAAAGGGCATGTGAAACTACAGGATTTAAGCTTGATGAGAGACCATACCGGCCACATATAACCATTGCAAAAAAATGGGACGGAGCCGGAGAGGTTTCCTATGATTGGATGAAGGATGTAACAGGAGAAAAAGAAAACCGCTTTTCATGGAATGTAGATAAGATTGTATTATATAAAATCCACAGGAATAAAAAGCCGCATTATGAAGCTATTTTTGAATTTCCGCTTTTTCAAGATAATGAAACGTTTTAACTGGCAAAAATATGCGGTTATCAGTATTCAAATTAGCCTCCTTTATGGACTTTTTTTAATCGGATCGCTTATCCAAACATGGCTTGGCCTTTTTGTCCCGGGAAGTATTATTGGGATGATCCTTTTGTTTCTTTTGTTATATATTCGCATAATACCAGTAAAGTGGATCAGTACTGGTACGGAACTTTTATTAAACCATTTGCCTTTTTTGTTTATTCCTGTAACGGTTGGAATCATCCAACATCTTGGGCTGTTTGGGGGTCACAGCATTATTTTAATTCCTATTATAATGATAAGCACCATAATCGTGATGTTGGTATCAGGTGGAATCAGCCAGGCGGTTGCAGTCAGAAGGGAGAGAAGCCAGAGTGAATGAGTTTTTAACAGGTATTCTTTGGATTACCCTGACCGTTGCATCGTATGTTTTTTCTCGGAAATTATATCAAAGGTTTCCTTCTCCATTACTCGTACCTGTGTTTACATCCACATTTTTACTAGTCCTTTTGTTGCTTATTTTTAACATCGAGTATGAAACATTTATGATTGGTGCAGGTTATATTGATAAACTGCTTGGTCCTGCGATTGTAGCTCTTGCCCTGCCTCTCTATAAACAAAGAGAGATGGTCAAGAAGTACTTTGCTTCTATTGGAATCGGGGTTCTCGTAGGAACGATTACAGGGCTATGGTCAGGATTTACCCTTGTTTCTCTTTTGGGTTTTGAACCGTTAATAGCCCGATCAGCATTGCCAAAATCAGTAACGACTCCTGTCGCAATGGAAATAGCAAGGACAGTAAGCGGAGAGCCTTCCCTGGCTGTTGTGTTTGTTATGATTGCCGGCATCGGAGGAGTGATGGTAGGGCCTTTCTTAATGAGGGGATTGAAAATCGACCACTTTGTAGGGGTAGGAATTGGTTTAGGCTGTGCTTCTCATGCGATCGGCACCTCTAAAGCGTTAGAATTTGGAGAGAAGGCAGCGGCCGTGAGCTCTATCGCAATGACATTAAGCGCAGTTTGCGCATCGATATTGGCTCCGTTGATGATGACATGGTTGTTGTAGAAAGATTTAGATCACATAAAAAGCAAAACTGGGCGGGGAAAAGGATGAATATTAAAAAGTTTTACTTTATCGTTAACAAAAGTGCGGGGAATGGAAAGGCTGGTTCCTTCTGGTACCGATTGAGAAAAAGGCTAGACGAACGGGGCATAAACTATATTGCAGTTGATACACATTGTCCGGGTCATGCTGAAAAATTGGCAATCGACATTTGCCGTACTGAAAAAAACGATGAAATTGCACTTGTTGCTGTAGGAGGGGATGGAACGATTCACGAAGTCATTAACGGACTATCGGACTTTCCTGGAGTTCCTGTTGGCTTTTTGCCTGCTGGGAGTGGGAATGACTTCGCAAGGGGGTTTACCCATGAATCAGATCCTCTGATGGCGCTTGATAAAATCCTTTCTACTATTAATCTTGCAACCTACGATATGGGGGCTTACCGTTTAGCTGAATCGGTTGGACTACGGACGTTCGCAAGTACGTTTGGAATAGGGTTCGATGCTGAAGTTTCCAGAGTTACGAATGAATCATCCTATAAACGCTGGCTGAATAAAATAAAACTTGGTCGAGTTGCATATATCGTCTCTGTGGTAAGACTAGTTTTTTCTTATGTTCCACAAGATATCGAATTAGTTGTAGACGAAAGGAAGATGAGCTTTAATAGAACATGGCTTGTTGCAGTTTCGAATATCCCATTCATGGGAGGAGGAATGATGGTCAACCCGTCAGCCCGACCAAACGACGGCCTATTAGATGTTTGTGTTGTTCATAATATGAATCGGTTTAAATTACTTGTTCTATTTCCTCTTATTTATGGGGGGAAACATATCCGTTATAAAGAAGTGAAAATCCTAAGGGGAGAAAAAATCACAGTAACCAGCAGGCATCCGATTACGGCGCATGCTGACGGAGAGATCGTAGGCAGCACCCCGGTATCGATTACTGTTCAGCCGGGGATAAGAAAAGTTATATAAATAATAAAAACATCCTCCCGGCAAAAAAACGGCCATAAAAAGCATTGTAATGTATCGCAATTATAAATTTTGTAAATATGATATTAACAAACCATTCTATTCAATAGGACATTCGAATGAATAAGAGGGCGGGGATTTCCTTGAATGCTAGTTCTTCTACGTATGAAAAACAAAATAGTTTATTCACAGCTTATTGGGATGATTTTAATATAATCACGGTTATGATACATGAAACAGCAAGCGAATCTCTGTCCTTTCGCCTGACGGATGGCCAGGATTGGCTTCCTGTAAGCAATATAAGGGAACTAGAAAACGAACCTGTGAATCAAACGATCATACAGCTTCAGACAGTGGATCCCTTAAATGCGGGCCAGGAGTATTTTGTAGTTGATCAAAAAGGAAATAGTTGCTTGCTATTGACTGGAAAGGTAGTAAGAACAGAAGAATTTGACAGGAGATATGCTTACCAGAAAGACGATCTCGGCAGTATCTTGAACGGCGACCGAACAATATTTAAGATATGGGCTCCTACTGCGATACAGGTAAAGCTTAATCTCTATGATAAAAAACAAAATTTTTTGAGAGTGTTAGACCTTGTCCGAGAAGAGAATGGAACATGGGCACATGAAGAACCAGGAAGGTTAGAAGGGAATTACTACAGGTATCTTATAAACGTGAATGGCAGATGGAATAAAGCGGTTGATCCGTATGCAAAGGCTCTTTCGGTCAATGGAGAGTTTGGCGTTGTGTTAGATTTGGCCAAAACAAACCCGCCTGGTTGGAATCCTTTCCATAAGCCAGAGTTTAAAAATGCAACAGATGCTATCATATATGAACTCCATGTGAGAGATTTTTCGATTCAAAGCCAAAGCGGAATGGTTCATAAAGGCAAATACCGTGCTTTAACAGAAAAACACACAAAAGGACCTCTTAATACAACTTCAGGGATGGATTATTTGAAGGACCTTGGCGTTACACATGTAGAATTGCTGCCTATACAGGATTATGGCAGTGTGGATGAATCTGCTGCATTTCCGAACTATAACTGGGGTTATGATCCTACTCATTATTTTGTACCTGAAGGGAGTTACTCCACCGATCCTTTTGATCCTGTCCAAAGAATAAAAGAAGTAAAAGAAATGGTTGCTGCTTTCCATGAAAATGGGATCAGGGTTATTATGGATGTCGTTTTCAACCATATTTATATCATTGAAGATTCTTCATTAGAGAAAATTGTACCAGGTTATTATTTTCGATATGATAAAGGCGGAAAGCCGTCTAATGGAACAGGGGTAGGAAATGATACGGCCTCTGAACGGTTCATGATGAGAAAATTGATGGTCGACTCTGTTCGGTTTTGGATAAAAGAATACGGAATTGACGGATTCAGATTTGATTTAATGGGGATTCACGATATTGAAACAATGAATGTAATCCGAAGGGAAATAGATGAAATCGATCCTTCCATTCTGATGATTGGCGAAGGGTGGAATATGCATACAATACTGGCTGATGATCAGAAAGCAAAGATTGAACATGCATCAAAAATGCCCGGGATCTGCCATTTTAATGACCGTTTTAGAGATGCTGTAAAAGGAAAGTTATTCAATCAAAATGATCAGGGGTTTGCGACTGGAAATCTTTTCGTTAAAGATCAGATCGTTCAGTGTATAATGGGAAGTACAAACACACTCTTTTCCGCTCCGGGTCAATCAATCAATTATGTCGAGTGCCATGATAATCATACGTTGTGGGACAGGATGCTCATCAGCAATTCCTTTGAGGAGGAACTGATCAGGGAGAAAAGGCATTTGCTTGCATCAGCACTCGTTTTATTATCACAGGGAATTCCGTTTATCCATGCTGGCCAGGAATTCTTCCGGACAAAATATGGAGTGGAAAACAGCTACGCTTCTCCGGATGAGATCAATCAATTCGATTGGCAGAAAAAAGCCGGGGAAAGCCGGTCCGTTAACTATATAAAAGGGTTAATCCAGCTTAGAAGAGAACATCCGTGTTTCCGTTTACAGAGAAAAGACCAGATAAGAGAGCATCTAACCTTTTATGAGTACTGTCCTTCTCTTTTAATCTACAAACTTCATCATTTAAAAGAAATAGACAGTTGGAACGAAGTAGTTGTTGTTCATAACGCTGGTATTGATTTAAAGAAAATCCAGGTCGACCCTCTAAAAAATTGGCATGTTGTAGTCGATAATGATAAGGCAGGAGTTACTGCGCTTTACTCTCTTGAAATGAATGAGATAACTGTATCGCCATTAAGTACCCTGGTAATGTATAATTAAGATACTAATGACGAAAATAGGGTTTTTATGTTATAATTTCGTATTTGTAGGCACTTAAAATTTAAACACTGACTTGTTGTAATTTTAGTTTAAGTCAAACTTTCTTTCTTTTTCCACAAACGGGAAGCAAGAAGGTATAGGGGCTGCACTAGAATTATTGGAAATCGAAGGTGAAATTTTTGAAGAATATTTTAGGCGAAGGCTGGGAGGTAACACCTGCCGGCGGAGCGACAGGCGAAGCATATTTAGCAAAATACGGCGATGAGAAGTTGTTTCTAAAAAGGAATTCTTCACCATTTCTTGCTGTTTTATCAGCGGAAGGAATCGTTCCAAAATTACTATGGACGAAAAGGCTGGAGAACGGGGATGTGATAACAGCTCAGCGCTGGCTACAGGGCAGGGAGCTTAAATCCCATGAAATGAAGGGTCAGATGATTGCAGAACTATTGCGAAAGATCCATCGATCCGAAGAATTGGTCAAAATGCTGCATCGCCTTGGAAAAAAGCCGTTGACTCCTGACAATATTTTTGAAGATATCCATTATAAATATGATCAGGCAAGCATTCAGCATCCTGAAGTAGAAACGGCAATTTCTTATCTTCAGGACAATAAAAATCATTTGGCGTTCGCGGAGAAAGTAGTCTGCCATTGTGATGTAAATCATAACAACTGGCTATTAAGCGATGAGGGACACCTTTATTTAATCGATTGGGATGGCGCGATGGTCGCCGATCCAGCAGTTGATTTAGGGATGCTCCTCTACTGGTACGTTCCAAGAAACGAGTGGGAACAGTGGTTAACGTCCTATGGAACCAGTTATACAGAAGACCTGCATAAACGGATGTACTGGTATGTCGTTTGCCAGACTTTGTATGATATCTACTGGTATACCCTTAAAGGCCGAAACGAAGAAACAGCCTACTGGTTAAACTTTCTTACTGAGTTAAACCGTACAGCTGTTTAGAATGTTCTTCGCCGACAACACTTTTCGCATTTCCCTGGAGTTTAGTTCACTAAATAGAGCTATGACAACTGGTTTATCGAATCGACCCATTGAGTCAGTTGAGCCTGATTATCATTAATATATCGGTTAAAGTCAGGTTGCTTAGTACCATTTGAACTGTAGCTATCAATCTCTTGTAAGATCGCTTTTGCCTGATCGGACATTTGGTCGTTGTTCATCAATGCTTTAGCAAGGCGACTTAGCTGTTCATATTCTGAAGTGGAACCACAACAATCGATTTGATGATTTTGTAAAATATCGTGCAAAATCATTAGCTGATGTTTATGATCAATCGGCATACAATACACATCCTTTCTCTTCATCCATTTATAGGATGTGAAACAAATTTTAATTTTATCCGCATGGAGCGTTTAAATGCTTCATGCTTTTTTATCGTTTAACAAGGCGGCGGTGAAGTCGGTGAAAAGTTTAGGAAGAAAGCTAAGTGCAACTACGTCTCCGTCTTCCCTTAAACGCTGTCGTTTTTTTACTTCATACAAAAAACAGAGAGCCTTTGCCCTCTGTTTTGCTGTTCTTTCATTCTGTTTTACCGTATGTTCCCCAGGCAAAAACACTGGCGATTGCTAAAATGATGACAATCCATGGTGCCCACATTATTAAGAAGTGGCTCATTTGGAATTCAGCTCCCTTCAAAAGGATACAGGTTCATTATATCCAACATACCCTTTTTTCCAGCAACTAAAATGGTTATGACGGGCTTTAGACGGGGAAGGTTAGTTTGAGGCGGTATTTAACTGGGAACGGTTCACCTTTGAACTGAAGCGATGTCCCAGTTTTTCGGCAGGATATACTGTTACGGAATAGCCGGCAAACAAAACTGCCATTGTTGCGAATACTGTACTTTCTACCAGGAATTGTCCTGTTCTTTTTAATGGTTTCATTAAATCACTCCGTATCTTTTAATTTAGTCACTTTCTATACCTTAAAGTAGAAAACGCTTACAAATCGAATCTGCCTATCGGGGATATAAGTGGCTGTAAGAGTATGATGCGGGTTTAGCTATCAACATCTTTGTTTTCAAGCTAATTCCTTTGAATAACATCCAGTATCGATTGAAAGGCTTATGCTAAAGCTTTTTTCAAGGGGGTTTTCATGATAAAATGGCGATTAGGATTAGCATTAGAAAGTTGAAAGAGGAAGTGAAGGTATGCGCCAGCGGAACAAACCATGGGCAAAAGAAAAATTGCATGAATATAAAGATATTGTCATTTCTGAACCTGAAAACCAAAAAGGAAATTGGCATGAGATCTTTAATAATAACAATCCTATTTACATAGAGGTGGGAACAGGAAAAGGCCAGTTCATCAGCCAGATGGCAAAAAAGAATCCAGATGGGAACTTCATCGGAATTGAGCTATCGGCAAGTGTGATCGTAACAGCATTGGATAAAGTGCTTGAAACAGAGGTTGAGAATGTTCGCCTTTTAAATGTGAATGCTGAGAAGTTAACGGATTATTTTTCTGAAAGCGAAATTTCAAGAGTGTTTTTAAACTTTTCCGATCCATGGCCGAAAAACAGGCATGAAAAAAGAAGGCTGATGTATAGCGATTTTTTATCTGTTTATGAAACGATTTTAAAGCCTGAAGGAGAGGTCCATTTTAAGACGGATAACCAGGCTTTGTTTGAGTATTCGATATATAGCTTTTCAAACTACGGGATGATCATCAAGAATGTTAGCCTGGATTTGCATAAGAGTGATTTTGAAAATAATGTCATGACAGAATATGAAGAGAAGTTTTCGGAAAAAGGAAATAGGATTTACAGGTGTGAGGCGCAGTTTCGTAATAAGGCTCGTTGATAGCGGGTCTTTTTTTAGTCTGGGGAACGACAATTTTCCTCTTCCCTGCATCTCTTTTGTGATAATAGTTCTCCCATGTTGGCATGACGGATCTGACAAAAAACGAGCCATAGGAGAGCAAAGTAGTATCCTTTTTCTAAATGATTCATGATTCTTATAGGGCTAATTCACAATAGTTTGTTAACTTTTAATTTTAGGGGATAGTTATGGTAAGCTTAGGACGTTACTTATTTAGAAAGGAGCGGGATGATGGAGCAGTTTAAGGCAGGAGAGCTAACTTTTACGTGGTTGAATGGCGGCGTGACTCATATGGATGGCGGAGCGATGTTTGGAGTTGTGCCGAAACCTCTTTGGAGCAAAAAGTACCCTGTAAACGATAAGAATCAGATCGAATTGCGTACAGATCCTATTTTAATTCAATATAAAGGTAAAAACCTGCTTATTGAGTCTGGAATAGGAAATGGAAAATTAAATGAAAAGCAAAAGAGGAATTACGGCGTAACAGAGGAGTCTTCTATTGAGTCTTCTTTAAAACAAATGAATCTTTCTACTGAGGATATCGATATGGTATTGATGACTCATTTACATTTCGACCATGCTTGCGGTTTGACAAAATGGGATGGAAATGAATTAGTTCCCACTTTTGAAAACGCTGTTATTTATACATCAGCCATTGAATGGGATGAGATGAAGAACCCCAATATCCGTTCACAAAATACTTATTGGAAGGAGAATTGGGAGCCGATTACCGACCATGTAAGAACATTTGAAGAAGAAGTTGAAGTTTTGCCCGGGATCAAGATGCATCATACTGGTGGACATAGCAACGGCCATTCTATCATAACGATTGACCATAACGGTGAACACTTTATACATATGGCTGATATTATGCCAACGCACGCTCACTCAAATGTGTTATGGGTTCTGGCTTATGATGATTATCCAATGGATTCGATCCGTGCTAAGCAGAAGTGGATCAAGGAAGCTGTAGATAAAAACGCCTGGTTCTTGTTCTATCATGATGCGTTTTACAGGGCACTGAAATGGAATGAAAAGTATGAAGTTACGGAAAAAGTAGAACGTGAAACATCTATATAGAAGGCGATTTGAAGAACCGCGGGTTGGCGGTTCTTTTCTTTTGGAAGGAATGTTTTCGTAAACATTGCTAGATATCTATGACCTTATTTTTTCTAAAAGTTACGTTTTTTCACAGATAGAGGAATCGATGACCTATAATTTTAAATCCTGGGATTTTCAGGCATTCATGCATTGTCTGAGTTCCGTGCTCTTCAAGCTGGCTATTGATACCTTCGATAAGCTGAAGAGTCTCCCATCTTCCACTCCAATCAACCTCTTGAGTTTTTTAACAAAATATCAGAAAAAACAATTGATTAGTTGAACATTTTTGATTGATTTTGGTTAAAGTAAGAATTGAGAAATAGACTTTGATTGGCCAATAAAGATATTTTTTTGAATTAATTTAATCGTTTTTGAACATTTTTGATTGATTTTTGAAAAGGTTTTCATTAAAATAAGAAGTAAGAGAGAGGTGGATGGTTTGTTAACACCTGAGCGTCAGCAAATCATATTAGAGCTACTGAAAACAAAAAATGTTGTGACTGTCCATGAAATGTGCGAGGCGACTGATGCTTCTGTCTCTACGATTAGAAGAGATCTCGCACAGCTCGAAAGTGAAGAAAAGTTAAGAAGAGTCCATGGAGGAGCATCAAGGTTACATTCCAAAATAACGGAACCGACCGTAATGGAAAAGTCCGCTAAAAACATTAGCGAAAAGAAGGCTATCGCATCTTACGCAGCTTCGCTTGTAGAAAACGGAGATTGCGTTTATCTGGATGCCGGAACTTCTACAATGCAAATGGTCCCATTTTTAAGAGGAAAAGATATAGTGGTTGTGACAAACGGGTTCCACCTTATCGATCCATTGATCAAAAATGAAATCGAGACTTACATCTTAGGTGGAAAAATGAAGGTTAAAACTGGGGCTGTAGTTGGAGCGAAAGCGTTAGACAGCATAGAGACATACCGTTTTGATAAAAGCTTTATCGGTATTAACGGCATTCATGAAAAATATGGCTATACGACTCCGGATCCAGAAGAGGCGATTATGAAACGGAAGGCGATAGGTCTTTCACAGAAATCGTACATTTTGGCGGATCATAGCAAGTTAAAAGAAGTAACCTTTAGCAAAGTGGCTGAAATTAGCGAAGCATCGATTATCACGAGCTACCATGAGAAAGATGAGTTAAAGCAGTTAAAATCATTAACAACAGTAGAAGTGGTGAGAAAATGATTTATACTTGTACACTAAATCCATCTGTAGATTATATCGTTAAATTGGATGAATTAAAGCAGGGTGAAGTAAATCTTGCGGCCCAGGACAGTAAAATACCGGGGGGCAAGGGCGTAAATGTTTCCAAGGTTCTGAAGCGTTTAGGAATTGAGTCGAGGATACTGGGATTTGTTGGTGGTTTTACTGGATCCTTTATTGAAAATGTTCTTCAGGAAGAACAGCTTGGGACAGATTTTATAAAAGTTGACGGAGACACAAGGATTAACATTAAGCTTAAGTCTCAAGAAGAAACAGAAATAAACGGTTTATCACCGGACATCAATGAAAACCACTTAAACTTGCTGTTTGATAAATTATCAGTTATTGAGGAAGGCGATTTATTGGTACTTTCAGGGAGCGTTCCGGGGTGTATACGAAATTCTATATATAAAGAACTTATTGAATCAATAAGTTCAAAAGCAAGAGTCATCGTCGACTCAAAAGGGGAGCCGCTGAAAAAAGCTCTACAAGCTAATCCGTTTTTAGTTAAACCGAATCACCATGAACTTGGAGATTTGTTTGATGTGAGGGTCGATTCGATTGAAAAGGCGAAAGTTTACGGACAGAAACTTATTGAGATGGGAGCTCAAAATGCGATTGTTTCGATGGCAGGAGAGGGGGCGATCTTGTTTACTGGCGAAAAAGCATTTCGTTCAACTGTTCCAAAAGGAGAGGTGAAGAACTCCGTTGGTGCAGGCGACTCGGTTGTAGCAGGCTTTCTGTCTGCTATCGTAAAAGGCGAAGAAATTGTTGATGCTTTTCGATTCGGTGTAGCTTCCGGAAGTGCAACCGCATTTTCCGAAGGATTTTGTACAATTGAACAAGTTAATCGACTCATACCTCAAGTTCTGGTCAAAGAGTTAACATGAAGGGGGAAGGAAAATGAAAATATCTGACTTGTTAACAAAAGAGACAATGATATTAGATTTAGAATCATCAAGGAAAGAAGATGTTATTGATGAACTGGCGGAACAGCTTTACTCAGCAGGAAAACTTGATGATTTAAAGAAATTCAAGGAAGCGATCCTGGAGAGAGAAGCACAGAGTACAACTGGCATTGGCGAAGGGATTGCGATTCCCCATGCCAAAACGGCGGCAGTGAAAACACCTGCAATCGGATTCGGCCGTTCATCTGCCGGAATAGATTACGAATCTCTTGACAATCAGCCAGCCCATCTGTTCTTTATGATTGCTGCGACCGAAGGAGCAAATCAAACGCATCTAGAAACACTATCCAGATTGTCCACCTTCCTTATGGATCAAGAATTTCGAAAAGGACTGCTGGAAGCAAAGTCCAAAGAAGAGATTTTACAGGCAATCGATCAAAAGGAACAGGAAGAAGGTATCAGTGAAGAGGAGGATTCTTCTTCTGAAGGAAAAATCCTCGCTGTAACGGCATGTCCTACAGGTATCGCGCACACTTATATGGCAGCAGATGCTCTTAAAGCGAAAGCAAAAGAAATGGGATTGGACATTAAAGTAGAAACAAATGGTTCCGGCGGTGTTAAAAATCGCTTAACAGAAGAAGAGATAGATGGGGCGATCGGAATCATTGTTGCTGCTGATACCAATGTAGAAATGGATAGATTTGCAGGAAAAAAAGTAATCGAAGTTCCTGTTGCCGAAGCAATCCGAAATCCTAAATCACTGATCGATCGTGTTTCAAATGGAGATGCTCCTATTTATGGAGAAGGCGAATCAAACTACGAAGATCAGATCAAAGAAAAGAAAAATGAAAGAAAGAGCAAACAGCCAGCTTTTTATAAGCACTTGATGAGCGGTGTTTCCAACATGCTCCCCCTCGTTGTTGGCGGAGGTATTTTGATAGCGATTTCATTCATGTTCGGCATCCAGGCTGCTAATCCAGATGATCCAAGCTACAATCCTATCGCAGAAGCACTTATGACGATCGGAGGTGGAAACGCCTTTGCTCTCATGATTCCTGTGCTGGCAGGATTCATTGCATTCAGTATTGCTGATCGTCCTGGTCTCGCTCCTGGTTTAGTCGGCGGTTTTATGGCCGCAAACGGAGGCTCCGGATTCCTTGGTGGATTGATCGCCGGGTTCTTGGCCGGGTACCTTGTTCTAGGTTTGAAAAAGGTTTTCGCTGGCCTTCCACAGTCCCTTGAGGGATTAAAGCCTGTCTTGTTATATCCTTTATTCGGTATTTTACTAACAGGGCTTATTATGATGTATCTTGTAAATGATCCTGTTTCAGCGTTCAACAAGGCTCTAGAAGGCTGGTTATCAGGCATGGGAACAACTAACAAAGTATTACTAGGCCTTATTCTTGGCGGGATGATGGCTGTGGATATGGGTGGACCGATCAATAAGGCGGCTTACACATTCGGTATCGCGATGATCGATGCAGGAAATTATGCTCCGCATGCAGCGATAATGGCAGGAGGAATGGTTCCACCTTTAGGGCTCGCGATTGCTACAACGATATTTAAAAATCGCTTTAACAACCAGGAAAGAGAAGCTGGAAAAGCAGCTTATGTAATGGGAGCCTCATTTATTACGGAGGGTGCGATTCCGTTTGCAGCAGCAGACCCTGCAAGGGTTATACCATCCATTATTGTAGGATCAGCAGTTGCAGGAGCGCTTACAATGTGGTTCGGTATAGGATTGCCGGCACCGCATGGAGGAGTATTTGTCTTCCCGGTTGTTAACGGAAATCCTTTCTTATATCTTTTAGCTGTCTTAATCGGTTCTTTTATTACAGCTTTAATGGTTGGATTCTTAAAAAGATCAAAAGCAGAATAGAAAATAATCGTGCGCCCGGTGGATATCGGGTGCTTTTTTTTGAAGAAACTATACTTTTTCTGAAGTTTTAATAGTCGTGTAAGCTTATATACCTCCAAATACCCTGTTCTTCTCTATAAATGAGAAGTATAACCTTTGTTGTTAACGCTTACACTGCGTAATCTT
Source organism: Exobacillus caeni (assembly GCF_005747095.1). GTDB lineage: Bacteria > Bacillota > Bacilli > Bacillales > Guptibacillaceae > Exobacillus > Exobacillus caeni. The sequence continues at coordinate 356,955 of NZ_SWLG01000001.1, forward strand.
CCCATATCCTTGTCTCTTTCCTTCATACTGTTGAACTCATAATTAATGGGTGTTAGTATTAGTGACCGTATGGATGAAACAGAACGGAACTACTTAAGGAGGCATTTGATGTTAGAGAATAAAACGGTATCTTTTATAGGAGCCGGATCAATGGCAGAAGCAATGGTCGCTGGGATCGTTGATTCTAAAATGATGGAAGCTCAGGATGTTATCGTTACCAATAGAAGCAATGAAGAAAGAAGAGAGGAATTAATGGCAAAATATGGCGTGATGGCTACAAAAAGTGTAGAATTTGCCGTTAAAGAAGCTGACATTGTTATTCTCGCGATGAAACCTAAAGATATTGAAGCAGCTTTATTGTCAATTAAAGAACACATGACAAAGGATCAAGTCTTACTAACTGTGTTAGCTGGAGTGCCATTAGAGTACTATCAAGATATTTTAGGAAATGAACAGCCTGTAATAAGAGTAATGCCAAATACTTCAAGCACGATCGGCCAATCAATTTCTGCACTTGCTCCCGGAGACCATGCGACCATGGATCACGTTTTGGCAGCGAAAAAATTGATTGAAAGTATCGGTGAAGCGGTCGTGATCAATGAAGATCAGATGGATGTATTTACTGGTGTAGCTGGAAGTGGACCGGCATACATTTATTATGTTATCGAACACCTCGAACAGGCTGCTGTAAACGGTGGGATCGAACAGGAAACAGCTAGAAAGATGGCCGTTCAGACAGTTCTTGGAGCCAGTATGATGGTTAATGAAACGAACGAAGCTCCGGCAGCCCTGCGGAAAAAAGTTACTTCGCCTAATGGGACGACACAGGCAGGACTTGAAGCACTTGATGAAAATGGCGGGGCAAAAGCTGTCAGAGCAGCAGTTAAAAATGCAGCCGATCGATCTAAGGAAATCAGCGAACAGTTCAGTAAAAAGCCTGAACTGGTTTAAAGATAACCCGTCCATGGCTGGGACGACATTACATTTATGCAAACAGCATAGGTTAATCATTTGTAATGTGCAGTGAAATGTTCTATTCAAATTTTTATCTTAAAGTAAAGAAAACCGGTGATGCTGGTTTTCTTTTTTTTCTACAGAAACAAATTTTTAGTTTTTATGAAAAAGGATTGTGGTAAAAATCTGTATTGGATGCCATAATTTTGCCATCACTTTTATAAAAAATATTAATAGAAAATTAGAAGAAATATGATATGATAGGAATGGGAATTTTGTAGAGGGAGGCAGAAAAAATGAAAAAGAGCATTTTTGCTGTATTTGCGGCATTGTTAATGGTTTTTCCATTTTTTAATACAAATGCAAATGCAGAGACAGTTGATACGGCTTTAAGGGAAAAAGCTCTGGCACACTTTCAAGACGAACATTATGATTTCCGGGAAGGCACTTTTAACATCTCTAAAGTAAGTAATTTTAAAGTGGACAGCTCAAAGGACAAAGACTTTTCAGAAGTAACGATGGCCCTTGCGCACTATGACACGATTCGTGACGGTATTTTTGTAACTTCACACACAGAAATCGTTTACTTCAATCCTGAAGATAACACGCTGCTATCAGAAACCGATGTTGCGGATCTACAGCCAGCAAAGCAATACAAGGAAGAGCATTCCGATGTAACTGGTGGGCATCTTGACTATGTTGTCATCATGCTGTTGCTTGCATTGATTCTTGTGATTCCTTTACTGCTTGCTACTTTCTGGGCGAAAACGCAGTATTCGACATTGCGCTGGAAAATCCCGAACAACGTTTACGAAACAAATTCAAATTTCTAATGTGAAAAAACCCTGCTCAGGCAGGGTTTTTTGCATCCTTATACGGATGGTGTTTTATGCTTGCTTTGTGAATTCCAAAATAGTACCGGTGTTTGCATCAACGGTAAAATTATAATGCTCCATTTCTTGCCCATTCTCACAAGACACTCCACCGTTATACACGTTGTATTTTACATTAGACCGGTTTATTGATTCTGGTATCATATGAATCCAGGATCCTTGAACCGTGTATTCAGGCTTTAATGCTCTTTTGACTGCCCCAAGTGCTTTTTCAGGTTGAAGTGGTGCCTGTTGCGTTTTTTTTGCGATTAACAGTCCGGCAGCCATTCCAATAGCTGCCCCTAATAAAAAACCACCGTTCTTCATTTGTGTTGCAAGCCCCTTTCTGCATCTTCATTCAGAATTAAAAATTACTTACTTTAAAGTATACTAGACAACAATTGGTTCACCAAATATTTCTGTTTCTTTAAAAGCGGTAAACTAGAAACGCTTTCAATGTTAATGTAAAATAAAAGAGGTACATACAATCGTTGGAAGGAACGTTCCTTTCGGATGGGTTTTCAGTAATTATTGTGAAAGGGGTTTACTAATGAATAAAGACACTCTCCAAATGTTTAAAACATTAACAGAATTACAAGGTGCTCCTGGATTCGAACATGATGTTAGAAAGTATATGAGAGGAGAGCTTGAGAAATATTCTGATGAGCTTATTCAGGATAACCTTGGTGGGATATTCGGAGTAAAAAAGGGGGATGAAAGCGGTCCTCGTGTAATGGTCGCCGGACATATGGACGAAGTAGGTTTTATGGTTACGCAGATCACTGATAACGGCATGCTTCGCTTCCAGACACTTGGCGGCTGGTGGAGCCAGGTTTTGCTTGCACAGCGAGTACAGGTTATGACTAATAACGGGCCTGTTACCGGTGTGATCGGATCTATTCCTCCGCATTTGCTTGATGAAGAAAAGCGGAAAAAACCAATGGATATAAAAAATATGTTGATCGATATCGGTGCTGATGACCGTGAAGATGCCGAAAGAATAGGTATCAAACCAGGACAGCAAATCGTTCCTATCTGCCCGTTCACCCCGATGGCCAATGAAAAGAAAATACTCGCCAAGGCATGGGATAACCGATATGGCTGCGGCCTTTCCATCGAACTTTTGAAAGAGCTCCAGGGAGAAAGCCTTCCAAATACACTATATTCTGGCGCGACTGTTCAGGAAGAAGTGGGGCTTCGTGGAGCTCAAACATCTGCAAACATGATTAATCCGGATATATTTTATGCGCTTGATGCCAGCCCGGCAAATGACATGAGCGGGGACAAAAAAGAATTTGGACAGATAGGAAAGGGTACCCTACTTCGAATTTTTGATCGCTCCATGGTCACTCATAAAGGAATGCGTGACTATGTACTTGATGTGGCAGAAAGCAATGATATTCCGTATCAGTATTTCATTTCCATGGGAGGAACGGATGCGGGTAGAGTACACCTTTCCAATAAAGGAGTACCATCCATTGTAGTTGGAATTTGTTCCCGTTATATCCACACTTCATCTTCTATCATACATGTAGATGATTATGCTGCAGCGAAAGAATTGCTTGTTAAGCTTGTTAAATCAACAGACCAATCAACCGTTGAAAGCATCCGAAAGAACGTTTGATCCAAAAGGGCCTCTCTGGGCCCTTTTTCACTGTTTGGGCTATTTTTGTATTTAGGAGTGGGTTACTGGTGATATACGTAGGAATCGGTTCGAAAAATCCCGTGAAAGTAAAAGCGGTTGAAGAAGTTATAGATGATGGGAAGGCAGTTTCTTTAAACGTCCCTTCAGGTGTATCCGAACAGCCTTTTTCTGATGAAGAAACGCGTCTTGGTGCAATCAACCGTGCGAAAGCAGTTGTCGAAAGAGGAAAAGTTGAGATTGGGATCGGTCTTGAAGGAGGCGTGGAAGAAATAGACGGACAGTTTTTTGTATGTAACTGGGGAGCTATAGCAGATAAGAATGGAACTGTACACCAGGCTGGAGGAGCCCGCTTTCCGCTTCCGGATGTAATAGGTGAAAAGCTGCGCAAAGGCGAAGAGCTGGGCCCAATTATGTCTGAGTATGCCCGGATAAAAGAGGTGAATAAAAAAGAAGGCGCCATCGGCATTTTTACTGACGGCGCATTGGATCGGAAAGAAATGTATGTCCATATTGTTAAAATTCTTATCGGGCAGTTTAAGTATTATTCAAAAGTAAAAGCTTAGTTTGTTTCGAAGATATAAGATAAGGCTTGCAAGGCCTGTTCAGGTGTTTCGACAACGACCTGCGCTTTGTTTGCAAGTTCTTTTAAAGGATGATGAAGGGACTCGGGGCGTACTAGTATAAGCGGTTTGTTTAGCGCGACTGCAGTCGCGGCATCCATCGCACTGTTCCATTGTTTGTATTTATCCCCAAAAAGTGCGACGACAACATCCGATTTATGCAGTAAAACCTCTGTTCTTAAGTTGTTGATCTGGGAAGCTGCTTCGTCTTTGAAAACTTTGTTCGGCTGTTCTCCCATAATCTCTTCTCCGATGTTATCGGAGCGTTCATGGTTTTCCATCGGCCCAACAAAATGAAGAGGGAGCCCTTTACTTTTCGCATTATCCTTTATTTCTTCTCTCCAATTGTCATGAATCTGTCCAGCTAAATAAACAGTAAGTTCCATTAGATCTCCTCCTTTTATTATGTATGGTTTCTATATGACCATTTTAGCATGGCGGAAACAGTGGATACCAATAATACAAACTTATAGTTTTTTCTATTAAACTTCATACTAAACCTAAAGCAAAGCCTATAATGGATGAAGGGCAGGAACTATTCGTGGATTTTTTGAAAAAGAAAGGCATTCATTTATCTTTTAAAACGTATTTTATAACGGCATTAAGCTATATGGCTCTCGGTTTGTTTTCTTCATTGATTATCGGATTAATCATAAAGACGATCGGGCAGCAGTTTCCGGTACCTATTCCCTTTTTCGTGAAAATGGGCGAACTTGCAATGAGTCTATATGGTCCGGCGATAGGAGCGGCTATCGCATTCGGATTAGGAGCCCCGCCGCTTGTTCTATTTGCTGCATTGATTAGCGGAGCAGCAGGAGCGGAGCTTGGTGGACCTGCAGGAAGCTATGTCGCGGCTATTCTGGCTACAGAGGTCGGTAAGTTGGTTTCAAAAGAGACAAAAGTCGATATCATTGTTACTCCCTTTACAACCATTTTAGTCGGCTTTACTGCGGCAAGTTTTATTGGTCCCGTCATCAATACGTTTATGAAGAATTTTGGTGAAATCATTATGTGGGCAACAGAGCAAAGGCCTTTTATAATGGGAATCTTAGTTGCTATATTGATGGGACTTGCGTTAACTGCTCCGATTTCGAGTGCGGCGATCGCGATAATGTTAGGGCTTGAGGGCTTAGCTGCCGGGGCAGCGACGGTTGGCTGTGCTGCACAGATGGTCGGTTTTGCAACGATTAGTTATCGAGAAAACGGATTAGGCGGCTGGATTGCACAGGGGATCGGTACCTCGATGCTCCAGGTATCGAACATAGTCCGAAATCCATTGATTTTAATCCCCCCGACCGTTGCTGGAGCCGTTTTAGCTCCTTTTGCTACAATATGGCTAAAGTTGGTGAACAACCCAGCTGGAGCAGGAATGGGGACCAGCGGTTTTGTCGGTCAAATCATGACATTTGAGTCAATGGGATTTTCGATAGAGATACTGATATGGATAATAAGTTTGCATTTTGTTGGACCTGCGGTTATCAGTCTGGTATTATCCGAATGGATGAGAAGAAAAGGCTGGATTAAGTTCGGTGATTTAAAGATCGAATATTAACCAACATATAAAGGGAGGAAAAACGTAATGCGAAAATTTGATTCAAAAGAAGAATATCAGAAAAAGATACAGGAAGGCGTTTCTGTTTTATTGTTTTCTGCTGATTGGTGTCCGGACTGCCGTGTGATTGAACCATTCTTGCCAGAACTAGAAGAAAAGTTTGATTCCTATGACTTTTACTACGTTGACAGAGATGAAATGATTGATTATTGCCAGGAACTTGATATCTTTGGAATTCCTAGCTTTGTTGTGTTTCAGGATGGAGAGGAAGTCGACCGTTTTGTAGGCAAACAGCGAAAATCGAGGCAAGAAATTGAATCTTTCCTGGAAAATCTTCCATTGAAATAGGTGCTGCCCCCTGTATGAGAAGGGGGTTTTATTGTTGGCGTTTTTGAAAAAGGAAATTTCATGATAAAATAAAAAAGTATGCCACTAGATCAGAAAGGGTGGTGAATAGCATGGACGTTAAAACATTGAAAAAGATGCTTGAAAGCAAACTGGGCCGTCCATCATGGACGTTAGCTTATGACAAAGAAAAAGAACAGATGCGCATTGAAGATAAAGAGACGAAAAAGGGAATAACGCTTTCTCTATCCGGACTCGCTGCAAAGTATGGAGAACGTAAAGATTCTTTGCTTGAAGAAGTTGTGCATCATGTAGAAGAAACGATGCAGGTCATGCATGAAGACCATCAATTGGTAGGCAAAGAAAGCCAGATCTATCCTGTGATCAGATCCACCTCTTTTCCTGAAGAATCAAAGGAAGGGACCCCTCTTATCTTCGAAGAACATACGGCAGAAACAAGAATTTATTTTGCCCTTGATCTTGGTGATTCTTACCGTTTAATTGATAAGGACTTGCTTGAAAGGGAGAATTGGACAAGAACAAGGCTGAAAGAAATGGCACTGTTTAATCTTCGTTCTTTAAAAGTAAAATTAAAAGAAGATACTGTCGCCGGAAATACATTTTATTTTTTAAATACGAATGATGGATATGATGCAAGTCGGATCTTAAATCAGTCACTGATCGAAAAAATGGCTGATGAAGCAAGAGGACAGCTGGCAGTTGCAGTTCCCCATCAGGACGTACTTATTTTTGGTGATATAAGAAACGACCAGGGATTTGATATCCTTGCGCAAATGACCATGCATTTTTTTACAAATGGACTAGTTCCGATAACTGCTCTTCCGTTCCTTTTTGAAAATAATAAACTAGAACCAGTCTTTATCATGGCAAAAAATAAACCTACAAAAGAATAGAAAGGAAGTATTAGAGATGAACGTATTTTATAATAAAGAGGGTATAGGTGATACATTAATTGTTTCATTAAAACCTGTTGATATGGAGAACCGTGCCGTGGAACGGAAAGGAAACGTTGCAAGGATCTTCGATAAATCGAATGATAATACTTCCGGTTATAATATTTTTGGGTTCTCCTCTATTCAAGAGATTGATGCAAACGGCCAGGTTGAATTAAATGAATCACTTGTGGAAACGATCAACAGTGCTTTAGATAATAGCGGTTTTGAAGGCAACCTTGAATTTGATGCTTCTCCGAAGTTTGTGGTCGGTTTTGTAGAATCGAAAGAAAAGCATCCCAACGCTGACAAACTAAACATATGCAAAGTTGATGTTGGTTCGGAAACATTACAGATTGTTTGTGGAGCTCCTAATGTCGAACAGGGGCAAAAAGTGGTAGTAGCAAAAGTTGGCGCAGTCATGCCGGGGGGAATGCTGATTAAAGAAGCAAACCTGAGAGGAATAGATTCTTTTGGCATGATTTGCTCAGCGAAAGAACTTGCACTTCCGGATGCTCCAACAGAGAAAGGAATCCTTATCTTGCCGGATGATTACCAAACAGGAAACGAGTTTAAAGGCCGCTAGATTATTCTAGTGGTTTTCTTTTGGCTCTTTTCGCATTTTTTGTTGCTTTATAAGCTTCACATTAGAGAAAAACTGCGATGCAATTGCAGCATTGATTTCCACTCCGGGCAGTTCGAGTTTCGCGGGCAACGCTTCAGCAGCGGACATACTACGATGGAAATGTGAATACATTTTCGAGGAGTCGCCTGCTCTCTGATCCAATCCATTGGAGTTTTTTAAAGATGTGGAACGTCAAAGCACAGCTCAGCACGAGCCCGCGGAAAGCGTTGTGTAATTCCGCAGCGGTCAGAAGTAACTTGCGTCGAACTTTATCCCTTTTGTTTAAAAACAACACTCTTTTAAAAAGAGCCATTCTTTTTATCAGGTTGTCATCGTTTTTTGTTCAGGTAATGCTTCACATTAATCGGTTTTATTTTTCTTAAGACGGGAATAGAAAAGGTTGGTAATATTACTATTTGTATTCAAACTAGTAGGAAAGAATCGTTTTTATATGAAGCTGCTATAAAAACGGCAGGTTATTTTAATAAACAGCGAATAATTTGTATAAAGCTCTTATCTTAAGGTGTTTTTTTCGGTAAAATAAGAAGAATACAATGTTAATATTTTCAATTGTTTCTATTATATAGTTCATTTATAGAAGACTGCTCAGAAAAGGTGATTCGGAAATGAGTAACTGGTTAAAAAAATTTATTAGTAACCTATTTTATGAAGAAATTGATGATGATATAGAAGAGTACGATGAAAAGGAAACAAAAGAAACCCCAAAGAAAGATGAAACCAGATCAAAAGAAAGAACTTACGACATAAAAACAAGAAAAAATGCAGGGAGAATGCCACAAAAGAAAGGCACAGGAAGAATCGAAGAAGGAAAGAGGAAGGCCGATGCAAAAGTCATACATCAGTATCCTCAGAATGGGAACTTCCGTTTCCCTCTAATCCCGGACCAGCAGCAAGAAGGTTTAAAACTAGAGAAAGAGCATCCCCGGCGCAATCAAAGAGAAGATCGAGTTCCCGGGAGAAAAGAGCAAAGAGAAGAAAAGAAAGTACAAAAGGCTACCAGGGTTAATAAGGAAAGTAACACTAGTTCCGGACCGGTCGAAAAGAAAAAATTTGCAGGGGAAAATTTCAAACCATCTGAAATCCCTTCACCAATCTATGGATTCGGGAAACGGCCGGTACGCCAGTTAACGTCTGATCCGGAAAGATTGCAACAAGACACTGTTTATAACTATACTCCTTTACCTGAAAGTAAAGCTCTAAAAAAGCTACTGGAGGAAGAAGTGATTCCTCAGGTAGATGACAGCAAAGCGGAACATGTATTTGATTCTGCGCAAGAAGATCATCCTGTAGAGCAAATAGCTACAGCAAACGATATGTTGATGGATGAAGAGGTCGTTATTACCCCTATGGATGATGTTGATCTAGAAGAAGTGAACCAATCAGAAGGTGAAAATGAGCTACAGACAATCGTTGAAAAAACAGATACATCCCCTGATGAAAAACATGAACTAAACTTACATACGATAGAGCATCAGACAAAGGATACCAAAACAGACACTCCTTTAAACATTGATGAAAATGTTACTGAACAAAAAGTGGAATACCATGAAGAAGTTGAGGAGACTGTCGTTTCTGAGAAACAGGAGCCTGCACCTGTTTCTAAACAAGATGAAAATGCCTCTGCCAACACGGAGGATAAACAGGGAACAAAGCAAAAAACATCAAACGTTTTTCCAATAGGTGAAAAACAAAAGAATGAATCTGCATCAAAAAAGAAGGTGGAACCAGGAGAATCTTCACATCAAAAACAGCCCAGTGTGCCGTATAATGTTATGATGCTGAACAGTGACCGAAGAAAGACAGGTATGGTCAAAAAGCCTGGAGCCTATCAGCTGCCTCCAATCCACTTGCTGGATGTACCTGAAAAAGAAGAAGAAGACGATTCACAATGGCTTGAAGAACAAAAACAGCTGCTTGAATTAACTCTAAAAAACTTTAATGTACAGGCCACTGTTATTGGTGCGACCAAAGGTCCGACTGTTACCAGGTTTGAAGTGCAGCCCAAACCCGGGGTGAAAGTCAATAAGATCACCAATCTAACGGATGACATTAAGCTAAGCCTTGCAGCAAAAGATATTCGAATGGAGGCGCCGATTCCAGGAAAAAATGCAATCGGAATCGAAGTCCCAAACAAAGTCAGCAAATCTGTTTATTTTCGGGAAATCGTTAGAAGTTCCCAATTCCAGAAAGACGACTCTCCTTTAACGGTAGCACTTGGACTTGATATCGCAGGAGAAGCGAGAGTGACCGATATCCAGAAAATGCCCCACGGATTGATTGCAGGAGCGACCGGATCGGGAAAAAGCGTATGCATCAATTCAATCCTTGCAAGTATTTTATTAAGGACAAATCCAGAGGAAGTTAGACTGTTATTGATCGATCCGAAAATGGTTGAACTTGCCCCTTATAACGGCCTTCCGCATCTTGTTACACCAGTCATTACTGATGTAAAAGAAGCAACGACTGCATTGAAGTGGGCCGTACAAGAAATGGAAGACCGTTACGAAGCTTTTGCTGCAGCAGGTGTAAGGGATATCAAACGGTTTAATGAAAGAGCTGTAAAGCATGGCCAGCCTGGCAAGAAAATGCCGTATATCGTTGTGGTGATAGACGAGCTGGCAGACCTGATGATGGTTTCCCCGCAGGATGTGGAGGATGCGATTTGTAGAATCGCACAAAAAGCACGTGCCTGTGGAATCCACCTGCTCGTAGCGACTCAGAGACCTTCTGTTGACGTTATTACCGGTTTGATTAAAGCAAATATTCCAACGAGAATTGCTTTTTCGGTTTCTTCACAGGTGGATTCAAGAACGATCCTTGATTCAAACGGAGCTGATAAATTGCTTGGAAAAGGAGACATGCTTCTTTTGGAAAACGGCTCTTCAAAGCCAGTCAGGCTGCAGGGGAACTTTGTTTCAGATGATGAGATCGATAGAGTGACTGAGTTTGTGAAAAAGCAAAGAAAGCCTAACTACTTGATCGAGCGGGAAGACCTCGTGAAGAAACAGCAATATGATGACCAGGAAGATGAACTGTTTGAAGAGGCTTGCTTTTACGTTATAGAACAGGGCCAGGCCTCTTCCTCCGCCCTTCAGAGAAGGTTCAGGATTGGCTTCAACCGGGCTGCCCGCCTCGTGGAGATGATGGAGGAGAGAGGGCTGATTTCTGAAGCGATGGGAAGCAAACCCCGGAATGTTTTACTATCAAAACAGGAATTTGAAGAACTGTTTATAAATGATATGCATGCTTAGTGCATATCATTTTTTTGTTAACTTAGTTTCATACTGCAGTCGATCTGCCGTTCTGTGCTAAATCTAGTTACGAAAACTACTAATCCTCTACAGGTCATTTTTGTCACTTGTTTTATATGACAGGGTTTTATATGATAGGTAATGTGTTAAACAGCGTAAAGTAAAGGTAGAAAGAGAAACAGCGCCTTTTGGCTACCACTGAGTTAAGGAGCAACATACATGAAAGAGATTGAGCTTAAAATGCAGGGGCAAATAAAACGATTAACAAATAAAACGTTCAAGTTTGATGAGCGCGTTGCTGAAGGATGGTTTTCAGCAGTATATTTTTTGAAAACATGTGAGATTGTCGAGGAGTTTAATCCTGATAACGTTGTTACTATGCAGTTTTTTCAAAAAAACAACGCAGTACTATGTGGCACTGATGAGGCGATCGCTCTTCTTAAGACGTTTGCCAGGGATCCTGAAGGACTTGAGATCTATTCATTGAAAGACGGAGATAAGATCTCTCCTTATGAAACAGTGATGACAATAACTGGACCATACCAGAACTTTGGTTTTCTTGAAGGGATCATCGATGGAATACTTGGTAGAAGAACTTCTGTTGCTACAAACGTGTATAACGTCGTAAAAGCAGCCAGAACATCAGGTATTCAAAAGCCTGTTATTTTTATGGGAGACCGTGACGATCATTTTACCCAGCAATCTGGCGATGGATATGCTGCATATATTGGAGGTTCTACCGCACAGGCGACGCATGCGATGAACGAGTGGTGGGGAAAACGAGGAATGGGTACGATGCCCCATGCCTTGATCCAGTTGTTCAGAGGGGACGTTGTAGCAGCTTCTAAAGCGTACCATGAAAAGTATCCAGAAGATGATTTAATCGCACTGGTAGACTTTAATAATGATGTCATTAATGATGCGTTAAGCGTTGCAAAAGAGTTTGGAGATACATTGAAGGGAGTGCGGGTCGATACTTCAAGAACAATGGTGGACCAATACTTTTGGCGCAACCCGGATCTGCTTGGTAGCTTTGATCCGCGCGGGGTTAACAGCGAGTTGATATTTGCTTTGCGGAAAGCACTTGATGAAAATGGGTACAAGCACGTAAAGATAGTTGCAAGCGGAGGATTTAATGAAGATCGGATTACAGAATTTGAAAACCAGAATGTTCCGGTCGATATCTATGGTGTTGGAAGCAGTTTATTAAAAATAAATATCGGATTTACTGGAGATAATGTTTACTTAAACGACGAGCCAGTTGCGAAAGCCGGACGGAAATATCGTCCGAATCCGCGACTTGAAAAAGTAGAATAGATTCATGATACTTTGAAAGCTGGTGGAGGTGACCGGTTTGGAGCAGCAAGATATTATAGACATCGAAAGTTTGCGCAGACAAAAACAAAGAGCTTTCGATAGTGCTCTCGAATCCCTTTACTCGCATTATTTTAGTTACTTAGAAAGAAATGCTAACATCAGAGAAAAAGTTAGAGCGAAGCATATTTTTAAAAGTGCGGTCGGGATTAAGGAAGAAGAGTTTGATAAAGAACTAGATGAACACTTTAATCATTGGTTTGCTTTCGATTACCGCAATATTCAGGGCACCAACATGTTTGATCTTTTCTTTAAACAAAAGAAAAATACACTTACTCAGCCAATGCTGGTTTTAAGCGCGTTGCTGATGGCGACGGTACTGGAACCTTTTAAAGTAAAAGAAAAGAAGTCATCAAGGGAAATAAAAGTCAAAAGCCTGATTACAGAGCAAGTGGAGACGATCGATTCTTTTTGTTATTCATTTAAGAACATCCAGAGAGACCAAATTGTTTTGTTACGAAAAATAAAATCCGGATTTCGATATGTAACGCTGAGTCCTCCTGTAGGTATTACCGAAGAAAAAAATCCTGATTTAGAAAGAATCATACAACAAGAATATGGTTCTTTTAAAGAACAGTATCCAACCGCAACTGCAGTAGGTTTTCTAAAATCAAATACGTTGAAATTTCTTTCTCAAGTATTCTGACAGGGCCATCTGTCAGTTTTTCTTTCTTTTAATAAGGGAAAGACTGATATTGCAAAAATAAATCTGTGGTACAATTTGGATAGAATAGCAAAAAAATCACATATTAGAAATAAGACTTTCGTTTTTACGGTGCTGGATTTGAAGGTTTAGCTGTCCTTATGCAAAAATCAAAATGAAGCAAGTATAAGTTCTTTATAGAGTGATTTCAGGATTTTTGCTATAATGGATGAATGAGTGATTTTGGATTCGGGTTTAAAAATGAGCACCGAAGAGAATTTATCATATAATGAGGTAAGAATAGGCTAAACATCGTATAGAACATAGAAATGAAACGTGGAGGTTCATCTTATGACAACATACCATTTTGTGGGGATAAAAGGTTCTGGAATGAGCGCGCTTGCGTTAATCCTTCATGACATGGATTATAACGTTCAGGGGTCAGATGTTGAAAAACGTTTTTTTACACAAGAAGCGCTTGAAAACAGAAGGATATCCATTTTCCCTTTTGATAAAAAGAACATCAACGAAAATCAAGTAGTTATCGCGGGAAATGCATTCAACGATGACAATGAAGAAATAGCATACGCAAGAGAAATAGGAGTCCCGGTCTATCGATACCATGAATTTTTGGGAAACTTTATTCAAAACTTTACTAGTATTGCTGTAACCGGTTCACACGGAAAAACATCAACCACAGGTCTTCTTGCGCACGTGCTAAGTGAAGCAGAACCAACTTCATTTTTAATTGGGGATGGTTCAGGTAAAGGAGAGAAAGGAAGCGAGTATTTCGTTTTTGAAGCGTGTGAATACCGCAGGCATTTCCTTGCATACAAGCCTGACTATGCGATCATGACGAATATTGATTTTGACCACCCTGATTACTTTAAAGATGTCGATGATGTTTTTTCGGCCTTTCAGGACATGGCAATGTTAGTGAAAAAAGGAATAATAGCCTATGGGGATGACCCTTACTTACAAAAGATCCAGGCAAATGTGCCTGTCGTATTTTACGGTCTTGATGACCAAAATGATTTTCAAGCTGCTAATATTAAGAAGGAAACGACTGGAACAACATTTGACGTATATGTAAGAAATACTTTTTATCGCACTTTTACTATTCCATCTTATGGACTGCATAACGTATTAAATGCTCTTTCAGTTGTAGCCCTTTGCCACTACGAAAATATTCCTGGGGAGATCATTGAAGAACATCTGGCTTCTTTTAATGGTGTAAAGCGGCGTTTTTCTGAAAAAACATTCGGTAGCCAGGTGTTGATTGATGATTATGCACACCATCCAACAGAAATCAAAGCAACCATTGAGGCTGCACAACAAAAGTATCCTGAACGGGAAGTGGTCGCGATTTTTCAGCCGCATACTTTCACAAGAACGAAGACATTCCTTGATGAGTTTGCAGAAAGCTTGAGGGAAGCGGATTCCGTATACTTATGTGATATCTTTGGTTCTGCAAGAGAAGCAGACGGGGCACTGAAGATCGATGATTTAATCAGCAAAATACCAAATGCAAAACTGATCACAGAGGATGCGATCAATGTGCTTGCCAAGCATTCAAAAGGCGTTCTCCTATTCATGGGAGCGGGTGATATACAGAAATTCCAGCAAGCGTATGAACAGCAAAAAAGCGTTTCATGAAAAAGGAGGAATGGAGTCTTTCCATTCCTTCTTTTTTGCCATATAGGAAGGTACCACTTCTTAGCAAAGGAGAATGCTGAACGTCGTTGAAAAGTTAAAGTTTTCTTTATATCCGTTATGTAATTGTGAAAGTTTTTAGAAAAGCACATTTTACAAAAGGAGTTTAAAGCAAATGTGTAGAATGAAATTAAGAGTGAATTTAATTTAGTAAAAAATACCTGTTGAGATTAGAAAAGTTTTCAATCAATGGATGAAAAGCATACTTGAGAGAAACACTAATTCATGGGTTTATTCAAGTTTTAACAGGGAAAAGAAGTGTTATAAGGAGGTGTTCGCAATTTGGAAATCATCTTGTATTTAAGCGTCGCTATTATTGCGGTGGCATTTGCAATTCTCGTCTATTTTGTTGCCCAAACACTCAACTCTTTGAGAGACACCCTTCAAAATACTGCACAGACGATGGATAGTTTAGAAAAGCAGTTAAATGGCATCACTGCCGAAACCACTGCCCTGCTACATAAAACCAATGTACTGGCTGAGGATGTCCAAAAGAAATCTGAAGCCCTAAACACCGTGTTTGATCAGGTTAAGGACGTTGGACAATCAGTCGGCAAAATGAATCAATCCATAAAAAACATTACTGAAAAAGTTTCTGTTGAAGCAGAACGGCAATCCGACCAGGTGACCCGTGTTGTTCAATGGGGAAATGCGGCAATGCAACTATGGCAAAAGTGGCAGGTTAAGAAAAAAGCCACTGACCAATATATTGACTAAACTTAAGGAGGTAATTTAGATGAGTGAAAACAACCAAAACAATATTAACACAAAGGATTTCTTAATCGGATCGTTAATCGGGGGAATTGTAGGGGCCGCTACTGCTCTGCTAATGGCTCCCAAATCTGGAAAAGAACTTAGAAGCGATATAAATGAACAAGCAAGCGTAGTAAAAGATAAGACCATGCAATTTAGGGAAACTGCTATGGAAAAAGGTACAGAGTTTGCAAACCGTGCAAAGGATAAGTCTTCTTCCGTTTATAAGCAAGTTTCAGATCAATCTTCTAATGTGATTAACAAAATTAAGGAAACTCGCGATAACATGAAAAATAATGCAGACAGTGAAGATTCATACGATGAGATGTTAGATCAGGCTGATCAGGATGTTGAAAAGTTTCAGGAAGATCTTGGCCGTGATTTAACAGAGGATAATAACGAATATGTAAATGCACCGGATAAATAGGAAGCAAAATTTTTGGCCTGATAGGAGGAGGGGAGGGAAACCTTTTCTTCTCCTATTTTTTTAATCCCAATTCTATTTAGAACTAAAAGGTATTAAACAAGGAACGGAGTTGATCGTATGTCATTAATAAAATTAGAGAACATGAATGAACTTGAAAATTTGCTCGATACGAATAAGATGTTTTTCTTTTTAAAAAATAGCTTAACATGTCCCATCAGTTCCAGTGCATATGAAGAGTTTCTTAAGTACGAAGCTGATCATGATGGGGACTTTTATTATTTAAATGTCCAGGAAGCGAGAGAATTTTCAAACAGTATTGCTGAAAAATACGGAATCAAGCATGAGAGCCCTCAAGTGCTTTTGTTTAAAGACAACGAGGTAGTCTGGAACGACTCCCACTGGGGAGTTACTTACAGTGCCTTATCAGATGCGGAAAAACAGTATCGGTAAAGTTAGATGTTGCATATGATAATAGAACCATTTTAATTAAGGCAGCTGAATAGCTGTCTTTTTTTCAGAGGATACTTTAACGCTTAAAAGCGTTTAATTATAAAAGAAAAAGTTCGTGACATTTATCTTTTTATCCGATATAATAGTCTGCAACAAAACTTTAAAGAATAAAAAAAGGGGTGGAGAGATTGGCAAACGTCCAGATAGAAGAGCTTAGAAAGAAGTTAGATGAGATTAATGATAATCTACTTGATTTGATCAATGAAAGAGCTGAGATTGTACAACAGATAGGAAGAGTGAAAAAGACACAGGGAATGAACCGGTTCGATCCTGTTAGAGAGAGAAAGATGCTGGATATGATTTCTGAAAAGAATGAAGGACCTTTTGAAACATCGACTCTGCAGCATATTTTCAAAGAAATTTTCAAAGCCAGCTTAGAACTTCAGGAAGACGATCACCGCAAAGCCTTATTAGTTTCAAGAAAAAGACAGCCTGAGAACACCGTTTTTGATATTAACGGGGAAACCATAGGAAGAAGCGGAACACAAACTTTCATTGCAGGGCCCTGTGCAGTTGAAAGCTATGAGCAGGTCGCAGAAGTAGCGAAGGCAGTGAAAAAACAGGGATTAAAGCTGTTAAGGGGCGGAGCGTTCAAGCCTCGTACTTCTCCATATGATTTCCAGGGACTCGGCGAAGAAGGATTGAAAATCTTGAAAAAAGTTGCAGATGAATATGATCTTGCTGTCATTAGTGAGATCGTAAATCCTGCAGACATAGAAAAAGCGGTCGATTATATTGATGTTATCCAGATCGGTGCACGTAATATGCAAAACTTTGAGCTGCTTAAAGCTGCTGGGTCTGTAGATAAGCCTGTATTGCTCAAACGAGGGCTTTCAGCAACCATCCAGGAATTTATTAATGCAGCCGAGTATATTGTCTCAAGAGGAAACAATCGAGTAATCCTTTGTGAACGCGGTATTAGGACTTATGAAAAAGCAACTAGAAACACCCTTGATATTACTTCCGTTCCGATTTTAAAGCAAGAAACACATCTTCCTGTCTTTGTAGATGTTACACATTCCACCGGCAGACGTGATTTATTGTTGCCTGCCGCAAAAGCAGGTCTTGCAATTGGAGCAGATGGCATCATGGTTGAAGTACATCCGGATCCTGCTGTAGCATTATCAGATTCGGCACAGCAACTTGATATCAATCAGTTCAACAAGTTTATGGATGAAATAAAAAACAGTGGATTATATAATAAAACAGATAAAACTTCACCTTCTACTATTTAAGTAGAAGGTTTTTTTCTGCTGTCATGTGTTTTACCTCTTTTCTGTCAGGAAACGGATTAAGGCATATTCTAGCCTGTTAGGGGTCTTAAGGTGGGTTTAAACATATAAATTATGTTATCTTATGGAAGGATGCCTTTTAAACAGGCTACATTAGGGGAATAATAGCAGCTAGTATAGAATTTGTATTTATTGTGAAGGATTAGAGCAATCATCTTCATTATTATTGCGTCTCAATTAAATGTATCGTATGATTAACATTAATATAAAGGTGCAACCACTTGCATAGACGGAAAAAGGAGGATTATGGTGAATACGACAATTTATGATGTTGCCAAAGAAGCGAGTGTTTCCATGGCTACGGTTTCTCGAGTCGTTAATGGAAATCCAAATGTTAAACCGGCAACAAGAAAAAAAGTATTAGAAGCAATCGAACGATTGGGTTATCGACCAAATGCTGTAGCAAGAGGACTGGCCAGCAAAAAAACAACGACAGTTGGTGTTATCATCCCCGATATTTCAAGCATCTTTTTTGCAGAACTTGCAAGGGGTATTGAGGATATCGCAACGATGTACAAGTATAACATCATTCTAAGCAATTCAGACCAGAATAAAGAAAAAGAAATCCATCTTTTAAATACACTTTTAGGCAAGCAGGTGGATGGAATTGTATTCATGGGAGGAAAAGTAACGGAGGAACACATTGAAGAATTTAAACGTGCTCCGGTGCCTATTGTTTTAGCAGCTACCATGGATGAAAACAGAGAAATTCCCTCTGTAAATATTGATTATGAACAAGCAGTCTACGATGCTATCTCACACCTTATCGAAAAGGGGCATAAAAAGATTGGTTTTGTTACTGGTCCACTGGAAGACCCGATTAACGGAGAACAAAAGTTTGTAGGTTATCGCAGGGCGCATGAGGATGCTGGCCTAAAGATTAATGAAAATTATGTCTCCGTTGCAGATTATACGTATGATTCCGGCATGGAGGCTATGGATAACTTCCTTGGATTAGATGACCGCCCGACCGCAGTATTTGTAGGGACAGATGAAATGGCCCTGGGAGTAATCCATGCTGTACAGGATAAAGGTTTAAGTGTACCTGAGGATTTCGAAGTGATTGGTTTTGACAATACACGCCTTGCAACAATGGTTCGCCCAACACTGTCAACGGTTGTACAGCCAATGTATGATATTGGGGCAGTTGCTATGCGACTGTTAACAAAGTATATGAACAAAGAAAGTGTAGAAGATTCAACGGTTGTTTTACCTCATCGTATCCAATTTAGGGATTCGACTAAGGAATAGCTTAACAGCCTGACTGCTTTTTCTCCTTGAATGCTGCCAGGCCATTTCTACATAGAGAAGATAACGGCAACAAAAAAATGATTTTAAATAAAAAACGAGCCGAAGGGCTCGTTTTTTTACGTCTCATAGAAAACGTTAAAATGAAGCATTTTTGTGTGAACGAATTTGATAAAGCGCTTTGGTTAAGGTCTGGTAGTTTTTTTCAGTGATTTCCTGCTTTCGCGGAATAGCTGGATAAAGGTTTTCAGGATCTTCCCATGAAGGAGACAGGGTAAGTGGTGCCTGCTTCTGCCAGCGGTCGAGCCAATTCTTCGGAAGATTCCCAGAGACATGCTTTTGTTTCATTTCGAGCCAGATTAAAGCCCATGCTCTTGGTACAACACGCCAGATATCATATCCTCCGCCGCCAACGGCTATCCATCTTCCATCACAATATTTATGGGCAAGCTCATGGGCAACTTTAGGCACAAAACGGTAGCTTTCCATCGATACTGACAGATGGGTCAGAGGATCATAATAGTGGGCATCAGCCCCATTTTGCGTAAGAATAACGTCTGGCTTAAAGTACTCTGCTACTTCATGTATAGCAGTTTCGTAAACTTTCATCCACGATTCATCTTCCGTAAAGGCATCTACGGGCACGTTAAATGAAAAACCGTAGCCTTTTCCCTGTCCTTTTTCTGTGATATTTCCTGTTCCTGGAAACAAATAACGCCCTGTTTCATGAATAGAAAGCGTACAAACATCCGGGTCTTCGTAAAATGCCCATTGAACGCCATCGCCATGATGTGCGTCTGTATCTACATAAAGCACCCTTGCACCATATTTCTTTCTCATATATTCAATAGCGATCGAGCTGTCATTATAGATGCAAAAACCGGAAGCCTTTCCTCTGAAGCCATGGTGCAGCCCCCCGCCAAGATTCAGCGCATGGTTTGCTTTTCCTTCCATCACATAATCTACGGCAGTGAGTGTTCCGCCAACCATCAGGGCACTTGCTTCATGCATATTAGAAAAAACAGGTGTATCTTCTGTTCCCAATCCATAATTTGATGCAATATGTTCGGGCAGTTCCCCTTGGCCAGCCTTTTTAACAGCTTCAATATAAGCGGTATCATGTATAAGAGCAATATCCTCATCTGACGCCAGACGAGGCGAAACGATTTCTTCATCATCCAAACAGTCGAGTTCCTTTAACAGCTCATAGGTAAGTTGTATTCTGATTTGGTTAAACGGATGCTGATCATGGAATTTATATTGTAATAATTCGGGTGAGTAAATAAAAACAGCATCTTGTTTCTTAGTCATTCTGTCACACCTGGCATGTTCGGCCATAGCACTTTATGGCCGTGATCCGTTATATCCTGGATAATGCCCATTGGATTCATCGTCTGCACCCGAAAGACAAGATTCTTATATTTATCATCATTGTTTGGATAAACTAAAACACTTATAATGTTTACCTTTCTTTTGCTGATAATGGAAGTTATTTCAGCCAGCTTCCCTGAAACATTTTCGACCTGTATTTCAATATGTGAACTCGGTTGATGGGCGCCTGTCAAAAGGATCAGGGTATGAAGCATATCTGATTCCGTGACGATCCCTACTACTCTTCCTTTTTCAACGATCGGCACACACCCGATTCGCTGCTCATAAAAAACAGCTGAAATTTCTTCAACAAAGTCAAGAGGATGTGCAGTTATAACGTCTGGTTCCATGATAGAAGATACCGGAGAATCTAAAAGGGCTTTATCGGGATCGAGATCCAGGGTGGAAGGACTGGCATCTCGTACATCCCGGTCTGAAATAATGCCGACAAGTTCTTCTTCTTTATTCACAATGGGAATATGCCTGATTTTTTGCCTGTTCAGTAATGTTAGTGCATCAGCAATCGTTTGGTCAGCATACATAGTATGGACATTTCGGTTCATTATTTCTTCGATTATCATAAAAGTACCTCCTTGAAAAAGGTTGCTTCCTGGGCATTAATACATAAAACGGTTTTGAAAACGAAGCCGATCAAAAGCCTGGATCGAATCATTGCCTACTCTTTTGCCGATTCGGGCCATCAAACAGTTAGCGGGATGGGAACTGATCTCGGGGTCATCGGTCGCATACCATTCAAGACCGCCTGCATTCATCATCTTCTCCATCACTTTCCGGTAATCCCACACTGAAAGTCTTGTTCCTTTTAAATCCCAGTGCCAATAATATTCAGTTGTTATGACGATATAATCCTCCATAGCGTCATCCATGAAGGAAACTTTTAAAAGATTTTTGCCAACCTTAAAGTTTCTGTATTTTGGAATGACTTCTATCGCTCCTAGTTCAAGAAGGTCTTCCATGTTACCCTGAGACCAGCGCTCAAGAGGGTCAGGATAAAGAAAGGTGACATATCCCACGATAGTTTCTCTTTCTCGTGCAACAATAATTCTTCCTTCCGGCAGGCCTGCGATGCCTACAAGCGCTTTATGTTGTTGTTCTGGCGGACGAAAAGCCACCAGGTCTTTATGTAAAGTGTAGTTTGATAAACGATCTTGTGATATAGGACCTTCAATAATTAAATTCCCATGTGGAGTCTTTAGTTCAATCGCATTATATATTTTTTTATGTTCCATTAAGCCACCACCTTTAATAGTCTTTCATTCCTATTATACATTAAGAAAGCATAATGTAAGGGGTTACATTTTAAAAATTCTAGTCTTTTGCGAGTTGTTTTAAAATTGAGAATAGATGCAAATATGTTATAATAATTTTAACAAATGAAGAAGGAGGAGTACTAATGGATGTGAAACCGCTTCCTGTATTACAAGGTAACCATAATCTTCAAGACTATAATTCTACATATGAAAATTTTGACTGGTCTGAAGTAGAAAAGAATTTCAGCTGGTATAACACCGGTCGAGTTAATATGGCATATGAAGCTATTGACCGTCATGCTGAATCTGAGAGGAAAAATAAAGTAGCATTATATTTTTCAGACAAGGAAAGAAATGAAAAGTATACGTATAAAGAAATGAAAGAATGCACGAACAAAGCAGGTAACGTATTTAAGAACATTAATGTTGAAAAAGGGGACAGAGTCTTTATCTTTATGCCTCGTTCTCCTGAACTTTATTTCGTCCTTCTTGGAGCTATTAAGCTTGGCGCAATCGTCGGCCCATTATTCGAAGCATTCATGGAAGGAGCAGTCCGTGACCGTCTCGAAGACAGCGAGGCAAAGGTTCTTGTTACAACTCCTGAACTGCTGGAAAGGGTTCCTGTTGATGAACTTCCTGCTTTGGAGCATGTTGTTCTGGTCGGTGATGATGTAAAAGAAGAAGGTCCGTATATCGATTTCTATAAGCATTATGAAAATGCCAGCAAAAAGCTCGAGATTGAATGGGTAGACCGGGAAGATGGAATGATTCTTCATTATACTTCTGGATCAACAGGCAAGCCAAAAGGCGTTTTGCATGTGCATAACGCAATGATACAGCACTATCAAACTGCTAAATGGGTGTTAGATTTAAAAGAGGATGATGTTTACTGGTGTACGGCTGACCCTGGGTGGGTAACAGGTACTTCTTATGGTGTATTCGCTCCATTGCTCGTTGGAGCATCCAATGTCATCAGGGGAGGGCGCTTCAGTCCGGAAGACTGGTACCAGACGATTGAAGATTATGCCGTGACCGTATGGTACAGTGCTCCTACAGCATTCCGCATGCTGATGGGTGCTGGTGATGAAATCATCAAGAAGTATGATTTATCTTCCCTTAGACATGTTTTAAGTGTAGGTGAACCTCTTAACCCTGAAGTTATCCGCTGGGGAATGAAAGTCCTTAACCTGCGTATCCATGACAACTGGTGGATGACTGAGACAGGTGCCCAGCTGATCAGTAACTATCCTTCTATGGAAATCAAGCCTGGATCAATGGGGAAACCTATTCCTGGAGTTAAAGCGGCTATTGTAGATGATCAGGGAAATGAGCTTCCTCCTAACAGAATGGGGAACCTTGCGATTAAAAAAGGCTGGCCATCTATGATGAGAGCAATCTGGAACCGGCCTGAAAAATACGAATCATACTTTATGCCTGGAGAGTGGTATGTATCTGGTGATTCTGCATATATGGACGAAGAAGGGTACTTCTGGTTCCAGGGCCGTGTAGACGATGTTATCATGACATCCGGTGAAAGAGTGGGGCCATTCGAAGTGGAAAGTAAGCTAGTAGAACATCCCGCTGTGGCAGAAGCCGGGGTTATTGGAAAGCCAGACCCGGTACGAGGTGAAATCATTAAGGCGTTCGTAGCATTGCGTGAAGGTTATGAACCGAATGATGATCTTCGTGATGAAATTCGGACGTTTGTTAAGAAGGGGCTTGCTGCACATGCCGCTCCAAGAGAAATTGAGTTTAGAGATAAACTTCCGAAAACAAGAAGTGGTAAGATCATGAGAAGGGTGTTAAAAGCATGGGAGCTTGACCTTCCAACTGGAGACCTATCCACAATGGAAGATTAATAGAAAGAGGGGACTGGCGTTGTAACGCCAGTCCCCATTATTATACTGAAAGCAAAAACTCAGTTTCGCTTAAGCTGTAAGATTAACCAAAGATAGACATCAAAAAGGGCTGGCACTTTTGTGTCAGCCCTTTACTAATTTTATTCTGTACTGCTGTCACCGTTTCCCTGCGAGGTTCCTGTGCTATCTCCGGATCCGTCTCCGTTATTGCCTCCATCACCTGGATTTTCAGGATCAGGTTCATCAGGTTTAGGTTCGTCAGGTTTATCAGGTTTAGGTTTGTCTGGTTTATCAGGTTTATTTGGTTTTGGTTCCGGTTTATCGGACCAATCACCTGTCACTACTTTAGCCGAAGGACTTGATTCATTGCCGGCAACATCAACTGCTGTTACATAGTAAGCATAAGCGCCTGAAGGAATATTGAAGGACACTGCATCAGATCCTTTAACACTTCCTATCTTAGAAAACTTATTGCTGCCGTTAGGTGCCCGATAAATGCGATATCCAACTATGTCGCTTTCTCGATGATTACTCCATGTCAGAGCTGATCCGGAAGCAGAAACACCTGTCACTGCCCCAGGCTTCTTGCCGTTCTCCTTCGCTTTGTCACCCTGGGCTGCAATATTCAGGCCATCAAGCTTTCCTTTCAATAGCTTTCCTAAGTCTACTCCATCAAAGAAATCTTCTTTAATCATAACGCCCCTGGTTACGAACTCATCAGGAGTCGACTCGAGGGCTTCATATGTTTTGCCATTCATAAGAACATAGCGACCCTTTGTTAAGCTGTCATCGACTTTAGAAGGTACATATTTTACATTGAATAGATCTGTTTCGACAAGGCCTGCTTCCTGGCAAAGCTGGGATGGCAGCTGTCCTGAAATACCACAGAATGAGCGCCTCACGATTCCTTTTGGCATTGCAAAACGTTCTTCAGGATCCATTAACTCCGGTCTTTTATCGTATGCTGCATTAGCAAACAAAGCCCAGAGATTTTGGTTTCGAGTCGAATAGGAGTGGTCCATACTCATTTGTTTATCATAACCAGTCCAGACTCCCAATGACACATTTGGATTCACAGCAACGAACCATGCATCACGATATTGCTGCCCCGTACCGGTTTTTCCTGCCCAGTCAGCGGAAAATTTCAGCTTTCCTGGAACACGTGCAGCTGTACCGCTGTTCACTACGTCCCTCATCATATCGATGGTCAAGTAAGCAGTTTGCGGTGAAAAGACGTCCACTGGCTTGGGTTTCTGCCCAACTACAACATTTCCATCTTTATCAACAATCTTCTCGATCATATACGCATCGACGAATTTACCGCCGTTTGCAAAAGTGCCAAAGGCGTTCGTGTTTTCCTCTATGGTTACACCACGCTGCAGGGCTCCTATTGCCATTGAAGCATTCGTACGGTCTTCAAGAGTCAGGGAACTAAAACCCATCTTTAATAAATAGTTAGTTGCCTGTACATGATCAAGCTTTGAATATACCCTTACAGCAGGTACGTTATACGAATATTTCAGTGCTCTTCTTGCTGTTACTAATCCATGATAAGACTGGGTGTAGTTCCCCGGATTGTACCCGTTTTCGATGGGAACATCCGGAATAATGTATCCTGGCTGGACTTTTCCTAGCTCCATAGCAGGTGCATAATCCAGTAACGGCTTCATTGTGGAACCATTTGAACGGTAGGCCTGGGTAGCATGGTTCAAAGCTTGTTCCTTATAATCCCGTCCACCAATAAAACTGATAATCTTTCCAGTTTTATTCTCGATTAAAATACTCCCTACCTGCATTGGGAATTCTTTTTGTTCCATTTCACCGGTTTCATAGTTCTTAACCTGTGCGGTTTTGGGACTTTGGAAATAAGAGTTATCCTCGAGGACCTTATCTTTAGCTGCATTCATTGCATCATAAACGCCCTGGTCGATCGTAGTATAAATTTTATATCCATTTTTTCTAAGCTCTACTTCAGCATTTGAGAGAAACTCACTGAATAAGCTCGAGTTCTTTTCGATTTCATCCCAGTTAAGATCCATTTTTTCTGCGATTTCATACGGCGTTTTCCCATGGATATTTGCATCGTAAGAGATTCTATTGTACTGGTTAATACTATCTGCTAGTTTTTTGCCATCGTAACCGGCTTTATTAGCCAGTTCTGTTGCAAGAAGGGTTTTGGCTCTGTCTTCGATTTCAAATGTTAAATAAGGATACTTTTCTGTCGGTGCCTGTGTAGGCTTTGCCAGATTTTTACGTATATCATATTTTATGGCTGTGTTGTATTCTTCCTCTGTAATGGAGCCTTCTGTATACATTCGGTATAATACAAACTTCATCCGGTTAATGCCCGGTTCAAGCTCTTCCTTTACTTCACCGCTGTTTGTAAAAGGAGTGTAAGAATACGGGTTCTTTGGAAGACCAGCAATAAATGCTGCCTGCGGCAGGCTTAAGTCTTTTGCATCTACTCCGAATATGCCCTTTGCAGCTGTTTGGACTCCTGCTATATTTCTTCCACCAGCATTACGCCCGAACGGAACAACATTTAAATAAGCTTCAAGTATTTCATCTTTTTTAAAGAAATTTTCAAGTCTCATCGCCAGCAAAATTTCTTTTGCTTTACGTTCAAAAGATACCTCACGAGTCAGAATCTGGTTTTTAACTAATTGTTGTGTTAATGTACTTCCACCAGAACGATCATCAGAGTTTGCGAGCTCCTGCAAAATGGCCCTTGCGATAGCTTTCGGCACAACTCCATCATGCTCGTAAAAATACTCATCTTCAGTAGAAACAACAGCTTGAACAAGATAAGGTGAAACGTCCTTAAGATCTACTTCTTTCCGTTCAAGATCAGACCGAAAGTTTCCAAGAAGTTTATTGTCTGCGAAATAAATCTCACTTGTCTCTTCATAGTTGTATACATCTTTTTTCATTTCTGCGTAAGTTCTGATCGGTTCATCTTTAACGAGAGAAGCAAAATATCCTGCACCTACTCCTCCTGCAAAAAAGCCGCCCATTAAACCGAATATAAGAAAGATAAGAAAAAGATTCCAGACCACTTTGGAACTTATACGGAACCCTTTAAAGATTCCATATTCTTCTAATCTATTGGTGAGCGCTTTCCATTTTTCAGAAACGGCAGTTAAAAATTCACGCATTCATGATACCCCCTAAATTTATCTTATATATTATAGCACATCTTGTAGATTTATGTATAAACCTTCCATAGTACGTTGACACTATTGGATAGGTGTGTTAATAATCTATTATAGATTTCTATATATAAGATTAACTGCAAAGATAGGATTCAGTAATGTTTTTCTCCCTGTTATAGAGAGCTGATGGCTGGTGGAAATCAGTACAAAGAGAAGCATGAATTACCTCCTTGAGCTTCTGTCGAGAACAGCCTTTGTGCTAAGTAGCGGCAGACGGTAACTGGACCGTTATTCCGATAAGTGGGAGAATGAAACATGTTCTTCAACAAGGGTGGTACCGCGATATCTCGTCCCTTTTTATGGGAGGGGATTTTTTTAATTTTGCAATGAAATCAGGTTTAATGACAAATGATTGGAAAAGGAGAAGAAGAGATGGATGTTTTGAAGGATCTTGAACAAAGAGGGCTTATTCATCAAGTTACCGATCGTCAAGGGTTGGAAAAAGAACTTGCGAAGGAGCCGATGACATTATATGTCGGATTTGATCCAACAGCTGATAGTTTACACATTGGAAACTTGTTAGCAGTTTTAGGGCTTCGCAGATTTCAAAATGCCGGACATCGCCCGCTTGCGTTAGTTGGGGGAGGCACCGGATTAATTGGTGATCCGAGTGGAAAAAAAGACGAAAGAACTTTAAATACAGAAGATGTTGTACGTGAATGGAGTGATCGGGTCAAAGATCAGTTATCCCGTTTTCTTGATTTTGAGGCAAGAGAAAACGCAGCTCAAGTAGTAAATAACTATGATTGGCTCGGGGAGCTAAACGTCATCCCATTTTTGAGGGACGTCGGAAAGAACTTTGGGCTGAATTATATGCTCGCAAAAGAATCTGTCTCTGCACGTCTTGAAGCAGGTATCTCGTTTACTGAATTTACTTATATGATACTGCAGTCTTATGACTTCCTTCAGTTGTATAAGACAGAGAACTGCCGATTGCAGGTAGGGGGAAGCGATCAGTGGGGAAATATTACTGCCGGGATGGAATTGATCCGAAAGGAAGGCCATGAAAAAGGAGCGTTCGGATTAACCTTCCCGCTTGTAACAAAGAGTGATGGTACTAAATTCGGAAAAACAGAATCCGGAACAATCTGGCTCGATGCGGAAAAAACAAGTCCTTATGAGTTTTACCAATTCTGGATCAATACAGATGACAGAGATGTGATCAGATTCTTGAAATATTTTACGTTCCTTTCTTTAGAAGAAATCGAACGATTGGAAAAGCTTCATAGTGAAGCTCCTGAAAAAAGAGAGGCGCATCGAAAACTTGCTGAAGAAGTTACAAAGCTCGTACACGGAGAAGAGGCACTTCAACAGTCGATCAAAATCTCAGAAGCGCTCTTTAGCGGCGATGTAAAGGAATTGAGTGCGGACGAGATCATACAGGGATTCAAAGACGTTCCTTCCTTTACGGTAGAAAACAATGAAGACATCGGATTAATAGACTTGCTCGTAAATGCTAAAATCTCTCCATCTAAACGCCAGGCAAGAGAAGACATCAAAAACGGGGCAATTTACATTAATGGAGAAAGAAATCAGGAGCTAGATAAAGTCATCACACAAGAAGACCGAATCGAAAATCAATTCACCGTCATCCGTCGCGGTAAAAAGAAATACTATCTGATTAAATACTAAAAAGAGGAGAGCCATGTCCTGATGATCGGGACATGGCTCTTTTACAGTTTCGTGTATTCCTGGTATAACAGCTTTAACAGTTGGTTATTTGACCGGGAAGAAAGAGAGGTTATTTGGTCAAATAGAGGAACAGATGCCCTCAAAGGGTTTGACTGATCATATGGCATGCAACATTAAATTCTTTACTTTGTTTCAATGTTTTTATAAAGACCACAAAGTGAAGCATCTATTTTCTCCCCCCTACAAAAAAGATGACCACATCTTTTTTATAGGAGTTTAAGCAACAAGACTGAAATGGTCTCAGGCAGGCGTCATGCTCGTATGTAAGAATGGGCTTGAGACATTCCAGTAGACAGGGGGAGCAATATTGCTACACTCCGGAAACACAAGAAAACCCCCTAGCATAAATGCTAAAGGGTTAACTGTATCTCTATTAACGAGAGTAGAACTCAACGATTAGAGCTTCAGTGATTTCAGCTGGAAGCTCAGAACGTTCAGGAAGGCGAGTATACTTACCTTCTAATGCTTCTGCATTGAACTCCACGTATTCAGGTACAAAGTTATTAACTTCGATTGCTTCCTTAACGATGTCAAGGTTACGAGATTTCTCACGAAGACCGATTACTTGACCAGGAGCAACGCGATAAGACGCAATGTCAACACGCTTTCCATCAACAGTAACATGTCCGTGGTTAACCAACTGGCGAGCTTGACGGCGAGTGCGTGCAAGACCCAGACGGTAAACAAGGTTATCAAGACGAGATTCAAGAAGGATCATGAAGTTCTCACCATGAACGCCTGCCATTCTACCTGCATCGTCAAAAATGCGGCGGAATTGACGTTCGTTAATTCCGTACATGTGACGAAGTTTTTGTTTTTCTTGCAACTGCAATCCGTATTCGGAAAGCTTTCTGCGTTGGTTAGGTCCATGTTGCCCTGGAGCGTAAGGACGCTTTTCCAATTCTTTACCTGTTCCACTTAATGAGATGCCCAGACGACGGGATATTTTCCAGCTTGGTCCAGTATAACGAGCCATAATTAGCTCCTCCTTCACTATTTTTTGTTGTATAAAACAAAAACAGTGTCGTGATTGCTTCACATGACCATTTTGTTTTCACACACCCTCACTTCAGACAGCAGAAGTTACTCGGTGCACCTCCATCAGCCAAACAAGGAGGAACAAAATGCCAATATCATATGATCTCACGATGGCTGCCCTGTCTTATTTTACACAAAGGATATTGTATAACCTTCAGCGCCAGAAGTCAAGGTTTGAAGGTAAAAAGGATTTCTTGTGACTATCACTATTTTAACACACACGTTAGAACCATGGATTTCGAGCAATATCTCTTCAACGCAGCATTATTTTTAACAGCTACTAAACACTCTACCTGGAAGCTTTCCGGTTGGATGTTATCTTTAATGGTTTAAACCTTTAGTGTAAACGCTTACATAAATGTGATGTCCTGTATTATAATTAAATGGAGATATTATAGGAGAGAGGGAGAATCATGGCGAAAAAGAGAAAATTTGCAACAGAGGCTATACATTCAGGTTATGAGGCGGTTGAACATAAGAACAGCCTGGCATCACCCCTATATCAGACCTCTACCTTTGTATTTGAAACAGCGGAGGCAGGGGAGAGGAGATTTGCAGGAGAAGAAGAAGGGTTTATTTACTCCAGGCTAGGAAATCCAACTGTCAAAGTGCTTGAAGAAAGGATAGCCAGTCTTGAAGGAGCAGAAGCGGGGCTTGCATTTGGTTCGGGGATGGCAGCAGTATCCGCTGTCCTGTTCGGCCTTGTGAAGGCAGGGGATCATATTTTATGTTCACAGGGAGTTTACGGATGTACGTTTGGATTGCTGCACATGATGAAGGAAAAGTTTCAGGTTGATCATGATCTCGTCAGTCTTGATACAAAAGAACAGGTGGAGAGCTGTTTGAAAGAAAATACAGCTCTAATATACATTGAAACACCGATAAATCCTACATTGAAGATTATTGACCTGGATATGATTGTACAGGTTGCGAAGGACAGAGGGATTCCGGTTGTCGTCGATAACACCTTCTGTACGCCCTATCTTCAGAGGCCGCTTGAATTAGGCTGCGATATTGTTATCCATAGTGCTACAAAGTATATCGGCGGGCACGGAGATGTTATTGCAGGATTAGTGGCTGGAAAGCAAGAAATGATTTCTTATCTTGCAAAGACAACCCAAAAAGATATTGGCGGAGTTATTTCCCCTTTTGATGCATGGTTGCTTATAAGAGGATTAAAAACACTGCCGATCAGAATGGAAAGGCATTGTGAAAATGCAGGGAAAATCGCTTCACTCTTAAAAGAACACCCGAAGGTAGAACGTGTCTTTTATCCAGGGGATGAAGCTTACCCTGACTATCAGATAGCACAGAGGCAAATGAAAATGCCCGGAGGTTTGATTAGTTTTGAAATAAAAGGAAACAAAAAATCAGCTCAGCGATTTCTCAATGATTTATCTTTAATAAAAATAGCCGTAAGCCTGGGAGATGCAGAAACATTAATCCAGCATCCAGCAACAATGACACATGCAGTAGTGCCAGAAGAGAATCGGGCCAAAATGGGAATAACGGAAAACATGATTCGATTATCACTGGGTCTTGAAGAATGGGAAGATATTTGGGATGACTTAAAAGAAGCATTGGATAAAGTAGCGGAATGAACATGAAAAAGCGGGCGATAGCCCGCTTTTACTACGTATAAGAAAGTATAACTTTTTTAACGGAAGGCATGCTCGATGTTATTGGAAAGTTTAAGAATAATAGATAACCCAACTACGGTTCCCTCTCCCCCTATAGGCTGGGCGATCGGCGAGTTTTTCTTCTTAAAGGTATTTTGAAAGCGCGTGTGTAAATTTATCGATATATTGCTCGTCAACTTCATCAAACCGGTTTTTGATCGGGCTATCTATGTCAAGGACGCCTATTAGCTGGCCGTTTTTCACAATCGGCACCACGATCTCTGACTGGGAAGCAGCATCGCAGGCGATATGTCCCGGAAATTCGTGGACATCCTCTATTCTTACTGTTTCTTGTTTTTCGGCTGCTGTTCCGCAAACTCCTTTGCCAAGCGGTATTCTTACGCAAGCAGGCAAACCCTGGAACGGGCCGAGTACAAGCTGGTTTGTTTGTTCTTCGTATAAATAAAACCCAACCCAATTTACATCGCTTAAAAATTGATTTAATAGTGCTGATGCATTCGATAGATTGGCGATCGCATTCTTCTCTCCTTCTAACAGTGCATGTAGTTGTTTAATAACCAATTCATAGTCTGAAGAACGGGAGCCCGAATAAGATTCGACTTTAAACATGTCTAATTCCTCCTGTGCTTATCGAAATTAAACTTATCATATCAAATCTTGTGGAGAGAAACATCACTTTTGTCGTAGAGTTTTCAAAGGAAAAAGAGGAAACAAAAAGAAAACATAGTTAAGACAGTAAAAACAGGGGTGAATCTCAAATGGCAGGAAGTACCGAATCGGAGACAAAGCAGAAAATTCTGAGGTCTGCAGTAATGCTTTTTAACACGAAAGGATACAATGGAACATCAGTTAGAGATATTGCGAAAAAGGCAGATGTTAACGTATCGTTGATTTCCTATTACTTTGGCGGAAAGCAGGGACTTGCTGAACACTTAATGACTTCGTTTCTGGAAGGGTATGTAGGCATTATTGAAACAGCTTATATGAAGCTTGACTACCGTACGGCAAGGGAATGTTTCTTTGAAGCTGTCAAAGGGATACTGGATTACCAGCAAGAAAACCGCCAGTTGGCCAGGTTCGTCCATAGAGAAATTACTTTTGATACTGTTCTTGTCAGGGAAATCATGACTACCTATTTGATGAAAGAGAAGTTTTATTTAGCAAGGATAATAGAAAACGGTTTTGCCAGGCAGGAGTTTATTCCTCAATCGATCGACTATTTGATCATGCAGTTGAGAGGAATGCTGACGATGCCGTTTCTGCATCCGCAATATATCCTTGAAGTACACCACATTCAACCGAACGAGGAGTACTTCAAGGAGAAATATTACAGACAGCTAAAGCAGTGGATCGAGCTATCTCTTTGTCAGACATCGCCTTCATGGAGCAAAAAGCCAGTTGCTATTAACGTGTAGACGGCATTTTAAAAGCCTCCTTGCCGATAAGTTCCTTATAGCCCTGTTTTAACCCCTTCGCAGTATGGGCGTCAGATCCGTATACGAGGGGGATATTGCGTTTTAGCGCTTCCCGGGCGATCCATGCAGGCGGATAGGGTTCCCTGCAAAATTCCTTCATCATGCCGGCGCCGTTATAGTCAAGTTCCAGGCCTTTCTTAGCTATTTCGTCAAGGACCTTAACGATTTCTTCTTCGTAACTAAAGTCAGGCGGGAACTTTGTGTGGAACTTACGTACAAGGGTTATGTGACCTATACGGGAAGGTTTGAACTGCCCCAGGTCGCTTTTTATCGAATGTAATAGGGCTTGAAAGTAATTGCGGTATACTTCTTCTAGACTACCTGTAGCCTCTACTAACTCTCCAAAGACATCAGGACTATAATCCAGGCAGTACCACTTTTCTTTCTGTTTTAAAAAATGGACGGAAAGAATAGCATCATCGAGCTCTTCTCCCACTTCATTTAAAAACGTCCGTATCTCTTCCTCATACCCTTCAATATAATCTACTTCAAGGCCGGTTCGAATCGTTAAATGGGAATGATAATACCTTTTTAAAGCATTAAGTTCCTGAAAATAACCAGAGAGCTGGCCCTGTTGCATCCCGCTATCCTTAAAAGGAGTAGGGTCTACGAAACTCTTGGGAAGGGGAGCATGCTCTGTGAAGGTTAATCCGCTATATCCTTTTTGGATTGCAGCCTCTGCATAAGCTGAAAAAGAGTCAGCGCTCCCGTGGGGACAATATGGTGTGTGGACATGTCCATCATAGACCAATTTCATTTCTCCTTTACATTTGATCTTGTGAGTTGAAAAAATAGATTAAGAAAAAAGTGTATTAAAAAACAAGGATTTTTTTGTCGAATATTGAATTTATTTAGTCAAAGACTCTTTTACATGGTATCATAAAAACAAAGAATCTATTAAAAAGCCAATTACATTTATTATACATAGAAACGAAGTGAGGAAGAAAGGGTGCTTCCGTTGGAGTACATTGTCATTGCAATAATATTATTAGCGATTTTTTTTATAATAAGTTCGTTTGCACGCAGGAAAATTTATAAAGAGATAGACCGTCTGGAAGAGTGGAAAATCGATATTCTTAACAGGCCTGTTACGGAAGAAATTGCCAAAGTAAAAGGGTTGAAAATGCAGGGGCAGACTGAAGAAAAATTTGAAAAGTGGCGTGCAGAGTGGGATGAAATCGTGACAGTCATTCTCCCAAATCTTGAAGAACAGTTGATGGATACCGAGGAAGCCGCAGAAAAGTATCGCTTTAAAAAGGCGAAATCCTACCTCGATGAAACGGAAAATCGCCTGAACGCGATCGAGGAACGGATTAAGCAGATTTTGAGTGAAATCAATGAGCTTGTTTCCAGCGAGGAACAGAACCGCAAAGATATAGTAGAAGTGTCAGAGCTTTATCGTGAAACACGCCAGCGAATGCTTTCCCATAATCGTTCACTCGGAAATGCCTTGCCTAAATTGGAGACGGAATTAAATGAACTTAAAGAAAAGCTTCAATTATACGAGCAAAGCACTGAAGAGGGCAACTATATCCAGGCAAGAGAAGTTCTTGTCGAGGTACATGACAGGCTTGAAAAGGCAAAAGAAAAAATTCAATTGATTCCCGATATTCTTATGCAGCTCCAGAATCATCTACCATCACAAATAAAAGAGCTTAAGGATGGCTCTGATGTGATGCGAAAGGATGGTTATGTTTTAGACCATTTAATGCTCAATGAACAGCTCGAGGAAATGGAAAATCAAATTAAAACATGGCTTGCAAGGACGGAAGAAACGGATATTGATGAGATTAAAGAAGAGGTCGACCGTACCTTTGAAAAGATTGATGAAGTATATGATCTGTTGGAAAAAGAGGTTTCATCAAGGCAGTTTGTTACTGAAGAATCAGAAGAAATGGAACTTCGGCTTGTCAAAACTGAAAGTGATTTAAACCATCTAAAAGAAGAAACAAACGTTGTTCAACTGAGCTACAGAATAGAACAGCAAGAGTTAAAGACGCTTCAAAAGCTTGAAAAGAAATTTGAAGATCTTACAAAACGCTATGAAGTTGTTTCCGATGCGATTCAAGGTGATCAACAGGCATACACCAGCCTGGCTGAAACAGTCTCAGAATTAAAAGAAGCATTAGACAAGCTGCAACAAGAAAGCCAGGATTATAAGCTAAAGCTTCAAGAACTTAGAAAAGATGAACTGAATGCCATAGAATCGATCAAAGACTTAAAAGTGAAGTTGTTTGAAGCAAAAAGAATGATCAGATTATACAATCTTCCGGGAATTCCGGAAGATCAGCTAGAAGGCTTCGAGCATGCGGAAGAAAAAATCATAGAGCTTAGTGAAAGATTAAGTGATACGCCTCTTGATATGTCTGAAATTAATGAAGTGTTAAGTGACGCTCTAAGTACAGTGACAGCAAGTTATGAAAAAACGAAGGAACTTGTTGAACAGGCACTGCTTGCTGAACGGTTAATCCAGTATGGAAACAGATATCGAAGCAGGTACAGAACGATAGATGAGATGCTGAGGCAGGCTGAAACGCTTTTTAGAAATTATCAATACAGCGAAGCGCTGGAACTTGCAGGAGAGGCAATTGAAAAGGTGGAGCCTGGCGCCTTAAAAGAAATGGAATTTAAAGTGGAAGAAGTAGTAAACACTTAAAAAAAGTATTTTAGCCAAAGAATAATCCGAACTATGATTCAAAATTCTTTCATCAGAATTTGAATAGTTCGGATTTTTTTTACCGTTTTCGTAAGCTTTATTGTTCTTTACATGTAGAATAGCCATTACCCTAGGGTTCCTAAACCCGCTATGAAAATACACTTCGCTTTCCACGGGCGGCTGTTGAGCCCCAAAGTCAGGCTTTGTTCATCGCGTGGCCGTTAACATCTTCTCGTTTTTTTGCCATTAGATATCCAATAAGTCCGCCAAGGACCGCTGGAACTAACCACCCTATTCCTTTCTCGTATAACGGAAGAAGTTCTAAACTTGATGATATAGCTTCCAACTCAATTCCTGTAGAAAGAATAGCATCTGGAATGCTGATCAACATCGCGCCAATGATTGCACCCCGGTAAACGTAGGAATAACCGTTAAAAAGATCATTCATAAACGATAAAACGATTAATACGATAGCAATTGGATAAATTGCGATTAAAACAGGGAGTGTTAAACCAATAAGCTGAGTAAGTCCTACATTTGCAATAAGGGCACTAAAGATTGTAACGATTGTAACGACGAGTTTATAGGATAGCCGCGGGAATGCGGCTGAAAAATACTCGCCGCAGGCGGTCACAAGGCCAACGGATGTGGTAAGGCATGCGAAAGTAATGGCTAAACCTAACAGAAGTGCACCAGTTGATCCAAACAAATAGTCGGCAAGACCGGATAAAATGATGCCCCCGTTTTCAACCGGGCCTATCACTTTAAAGCTAGTAGCTCCGAGATATGCCAGGGAAAGATAAATTAAGGCTAATCCCGTTGCTGCAATCACACCTGCTTTTATGACAGATGAAGCAAGAGCTTTCCTGCTTTTAACTCCCTTTTCTTTAACGGCGTTTACGACAACCATCCCAAACACAAGAGAAGCTATAGCGTCCATTGTTAAATATCCTTTAATAAACCCTTCAAAAAGAGGGCCTTCCGAGTATGCTTCTGTCGGGTTACTGGCTGATCCTATTGGATTAGAAACTCCTGCTATTATAATGATTCCTAAAACGGCAATAAGAATTGGTGTAAGTATCTTTCCGACTCGGTCAACCAGTTTAGTTGGATTTATGGATAACCATAAAGTAATTCCGAAGAAAACGATGGTGTAAAGCATTAATGGAAGTGTATTAGCATTTATGCTTTCTGGTAAAAAAGGCGTCACACCAATCTCAAAAGCAACAGTCCCTGTCCTCGGGATTCCAAAAAAAGGTCCGATCGCAAGATATAGAACTGCAGTAAAGATTCCAGCGAATAAAGGATGGACTCTGCTGGATAAGTCATATAAGCTCCCGCCAGTAATGGCGATCGAAGCTACTCCTAAGAGAGGAAGCCCTACTCCTGTGATAAGGAAACCAGTGATTGCACTCCATAAATTTTCACCGGCCTGTTGTCCTAAAAGAGGTGGAAAGATCATGTTTCCAGCCCCGAGGAATAATGCAAAGAGCATAAGGCCTATCGTCAATGTTTGCCTGCTTTTTAGTTTATTTTCCATATAGGCTTGTCCTCCTGTCATTCTATGTTGTCTTTGTTTTCTGAATTTTAGACGGTCTCATATTACCATAAGGTAAAAGAAAATAATTATTTTAATAAAAAATTCTAAAATTCGCTTTTTTGTTAATATTTACTCAGCTCCATGTTGCAGCTTATTTCTTGCTTGAAGTGCCGCTGGCTTTGTTATTCTATACTTACCAGTAAGCTGGGATAGCTGGCGTGAACTGGAAACGTGGATAAGGTTCCCAAATTAGAAACTTTAAAAAAGGGTATTTTGAATATTAAAAGGGTTATGATATGATTTTTATTTGGATAATAAAGTTTTGATAAGGGGTCTGTTATGATTTATTTAGATAATAGTGCGACAACAAAGCCATACCCTGAAGTTTTAGATACATTTCGTAAAGTTGCAGAAAGCCATTTTGCAAATCCTTCTTCGATTCATGGAAAGGGAAGTGAGGCAGAACGCCTTTTGTTGCAGGCACGTTCTATTGTTGCCGATTTACTTCATGTTCATTCGAAGGAGATTGTGTTCACATCCGGAGGAACGGAGGGGAACAACCTTGCTATTAAAGGGACGGCTTTTCAACATCAATCAAGAGGAAAGCATCTAATTACGACTGCAGTTGAACATGCTTCTACGCTTGAATCATTTAAGCAGTTAGAAGATATCGGTTTTGAGGTTACTTATTTGCCGGTTGATGCTGCAGGGCGGATTTCAATGGAAGATCTTCGAAAAGAAGTAAGAAAAGATACTATTCTAGTTTCGATGATCCATGTAAATAATGAGATTGGAACAATACAGCCAATTGAGGAAGCGGGAGAATATCTGCGGAATTTTCCAAAGGCGGTATTTCATGTTGATCATGTGCAGGGGCTTTCAAAAGTTCCCCTTAATTTTAAAAAGGCCAAGGTCGACTTATGTACGATGTCTGCCCACAAAGTTCATGGCCTGAAAGGTTCTGGAATTTTATATGTACGAAGCGGAGTTAAGTTATTTCCGCTGTTTACCGGAGGAGAGCAGGAAGGAACAGTTAGAGCAGGTACTGAAAACGTTCCGGGTGTAGTTGCGATGGCAAAAGCTCTTCGTGTGGTACTCGAGAAATCTAAAAGCGGAATAAAACAATTACGTCATTTACAAGAAACAGCGAGAAAAGAACTCTGTGAAATTGATGGTATTTTGATCAATACACCTGAACAGAATTCCGCTCCGCATATTCTCAACTTTTCTGTCCCCCGGATTAAGCCCGAAGTGTTGATTCATACCCTGGAGGAAGAAGGGATCTACATCTCGACCAAATCTGCTTGCTCTTCAAAGGCACAGGGCGGAAGCAGGATACTTGAAGCTGCCGGATACGGACCAGAACGAAGCGAACATGCACTGAGAGTTAGTTTTTCATTTGAGAATCGACAAGACGATATCGAGCGCCTTGTTGAGGCATTAGAAGAAGTATTACCAAAACTAAAAAGCGTAATGGGGTAGTTTAATATGTATGATCAAATTATTATTCGTTATGGCGAAATTGCATTAAAAGGTAAAAACCAAAAAGAATTTGTAGACCTATTAAGGAACAGAGTAAAACAAAAAGTGTCACATTTTACCGGTGTGGAAATTAACATGACATTTGACCGGATGTATATAAAGCTTAATGGAAATGATCATGAGGAAGTCATCCCTAAATTGCAGGAAGTGTTTGGGATCCATTCAATGAGCCTTGCCCTGAAAACAGAGCATGATATCGAGGCCATGAAGGATGGTGCGCTCAGGGCTGTTAAAGATGCAGGAGGAGATGCTCCAAGAACATTTAAAGTGACGAGTAAGCGGCCATATAAAAACTTTCCGATCTCTTCCCAGGAACTTAACCAGATAATCGGCGCCCATATTCTTAAGAATACTGAAAATATTACAGTGGATGTTCATAATCCAGACACGGAAGTTAGAGTGGAAGTGAAAAGAAATGGAACATTTATCAGCTGTAATCATTTTGAAGGAGCCGGGGGCCTTCCGATCAGCAGAAATAACAGAGTAATGTTGATGTTGTCTGGAGGCATCGACAGTCCTGTGGCTGGGTATTTAACGATGAAAAGGGGAGTTAAAATTGAAATGGTCCATTTTCACAGCCCTCCTTTTACCAGTGAAAGATCCCGCCAAAAAGTAGAAGATCTTGCAAAAATTTTGACTAAATTCGGTGGAGACTTGCTTTTGCATGTTGTTCACTTTACCGAGGTACAAAAAGCGATCCAAAGCAACATTCCTTCTAACTATTCGATGACAATCATGAGAAGGATGATGATGAGGATTACAGAGAGGCTTGCAGAAAAAAATGAAGCACTTGGAATTGCTACTGGTGAAAGCCTGGGGCAGGTCGCAAGCCAAACATTGCACAGCATGAATACGATCAATGAAGTTACAAATTATCCAATTATCAGGCCGTTGATTGCGATGGATAAGGTAGAAATAATGAAAATAGCACATAAAATCGGTACTTACGATGTATCGATCCGTCCTTACGAAGACTGTTGTACAGTATTTCTTCCTGATGCCCCTAAAACGAGGCCGAAGCGAAAAAATGCTCAGAAGTTTGAACAAAGCCTTGACATTGAATCGCTCATTGAAGAGGCGATTTCAAAAACAGAGACTGTAACTTTAAGGGAAAAAGAGCTGATAAATAAAGGCTTTGAAGACTTATTTTAAGAAGTTCCTTTTTGTTACTATCCCCTGCAGATGCAGGGTTCTTTTTTTTCCATACAGTTAATTTTACATCAATTACCAGAGTATATGACGAATGGTTTCGCGGGAGATACACATGATAAGTACAAGGAGGTGATTTAAATGGGAAGAACAAATAATTCTAATAAACTTCTCGTTCCGGGTGTGGGAAAATTTATTGATGAAATGAAATATGAGATCGCCCAGGAATTCGGTGTGAATCTAGGTTCTGATACAACCTCCAGAGCAAATGGATCAGTTGGCGGAGAAATTACAAAGCGCCTTGTACAGCAATCTCAACAGCAAATGAACGGTCAAAAATAAATAAGATGATGGATTGAAGAGGAGCTGCGGCTGCTCTTCTTTTTCCTTTTTATTAATGAAATTCAATTCTTTTGTGAATCCAGCTTCCATACAAACCAACACCTGTAATTATAAGCAACATCCAATGTAAGCGTATACATAATTAATGTTCAAAAACTTTTGATTTTTCGTTATAATAAAAGGGATAACTATTAAAAGAGGAGGAATCACAATGGATGTCGCAAATCTCATTGCTCCAGAAGTTTATAATCTTACTTCAGATATGGAACAGTATGCTGTTTCTGAGGATAAGCTTGCATTGAAATGGAAGAACGAAAATGGAGAATCACGTGAAATTACATACAAGGAATTATTTCAAAAAGCAAACAGGGCTGCAAATGCGCTAACAAAGTTGGGATTAAAAAAGCAGGACAGAGTATTGATCATGATGCCTAGATTAATCGATACATATGCAATCTATATTGCTTGTTTGAAAGCCGGGCTGGTCGTAATTCCATCATCAGAAATGCTGAGGAAAAAAGACCTTGTCTATCGTCTTAATCATGGTGAAGCAAAAGCGGTTATTTCTTATCATCAATTCATTGATCAGCTCGATGGTGTTGAAGAAGAGGCACCAGGGTTAAATGCTAAATTAATTGTTGGGGGAGAAGCGGAAGGTTGGAAATCCCTCGATCAGATGATGGACCAGGAAAGTGATTCATTTGATGCTTCCCAAACTAACCGGGAAGACATGGCGTTTATGTCGTATACTTCTGGAACTACTGGACAGCCAAAAGGAGTTGTTCATAGCCATGGGTGGGCGTATGCTCACTTGAGAACTTCTGCGAAAAGCTGGATGGATATTGAAGAAGGAGATACAGTATGGGCTACTGCAGGGCCAGGATGGCAAAAGTGGATCTGGAGCCCGTTTATTTCTACTCTTGGACGAGGGGCGACCGGTTTTGTTTATAACGGAAAGTTTGAGCCGACATCTTATCTGCAGCTTCTTCAAGAAAATGAAGTAAACGTTCTTTGCTGTACACCTACTGAATACCGCCTGATGGCTAAGGTCGATAACCTCGATAAATATAAACTTCCGCACCTTCGAAGTGCTGTTTCGGCCGGAGAACCTCTAAATAGAGAGGTGATCGATACTTTTAAAAGGCACTTTAATATCGATGTACGTGATGGCTATGGCCAAACGGAAAATACGTTGCTTGTAGGCGTTGTTAAAGGGATGGAGATCAAGGCAGGTTCGATGGGAAAACCAACACCCGGAAACAAAGTGGAAATCATCAACGAAGACGGAGAACCTGTTAAGCCAGGTGAAGTTGGAGATATTGCTGTCCATAAGGATGTACCGGCATTGTTCAAATATTATTATAAAGATGATGAACGTACGAAGATGGCATTCCGCGGGGACTATTATCTTACGGGGGATAAAGCTTCAAAAGATGAAGA
This sequence comes from Exobacillus caeni, assembly GCF_005747095.1. GTDB lineage: Bacteria > Bacillota > Bacilli > Bacillales > Guptibacillaceae > Exobacillus > Exobacillus caeni. The sequence continues at coordinate 397,980 of NZ_SWLG01000001.1, forward strand.
TGGTTATTTCTGGTTTGAAGGCCGCGGGGACGACATCATTATAAGCTCCGGCTATACGATTGGACCGTTTGAAGTGGAAGATGCGCTTGTTAAGCATCCTGTTGTAAAAGAGTGTGCCGTTGTTGCAAGCCCTGATGAAATAAGAGGGAATGTAGTAAAAGCATTTATTGTGTTAAAGGATACTGTGGATTCTTCAAACCCGGACCTGATACCTGAACTGCAGGACCATGTAAAGAAACTTACAGCACCTTATAAATACCCGCGGAAAATTGAATTTGTAGAAGAACTTCCAAAAACAACTTCCGGAAAAATCCGTAGAATCGAACTAAGGAAACAAGAATTAAAAACACAGCCTTCCTGAAAAAATGAATAGGGAGAGGCTGGGACAAAAGTATTTTAGCCAAAGGAAAATCCGAACGATGATTCTAAATTCTTTCATCAGAATTTATATCAGTTCGGATTTTTCTTTTGGTTGTTTAAGTAATTTTTCCTGTTCATTATATATCGGCTACATATATCTTTTAAAACGATACTGGGGTACCTCAACCCGCTACGAAAATACACTACGCTTTCCACGGGCGGCTGGTGAGCCTCCTCATGCTAACGCATTCCGGGGTCTCACCGATGCCATTGCTCCCGTAGGAGTCTTCGTGTATTTTCTCCGCTTGAGGAGGAGTAATAAAGTTCCTTTAGTAGGAAATCACTTTCAGCGTAGGCAAAATACGTAGACTCCTCGAAAATGAACTTCATATTTTCTTCGTGCGATGTCTTGCTGCTGTAGCGTTCCTTATCCTGCGGGAACAGCACGAGTCCGAAGACCCCGCAGCGATGGTTTTTCCGCGAGGAGGCTGAGACCGTGCCCGCGGAAAGCGAAGTATTCTGCCGAAGCGGTTTGCATCACTCCTACTAGCAATAAAGGAACATAAATCTATTGGAAATTAACATTCTATAATTGTTGATTCTGAATCATTTGTTTTTTAACTTGAACGTCTTATTTATGTTCCAGCCTCTTTTTTTTTGACTTTAGCTGTAAAAAATCTTTAGTTGAAAAAACTTCATCAAGAAAAAGCTTTACATTAAATGGAACAAAGTTTTTGTTAAGTAAAGCGTTAAATGATAAGATATTGACAATGTAAGCGATAAAAGGAGAGAAGAAAGATGGCAACGTTATGGCATGGGGGGACCATCTACACGATGGCTAAGGAGAATGAGACAGTTAACTCAGTTCTCGTAGAGCAGGGGAAAATTATCAAGACTGGAAAAAAAGAAGAGCTTGAAAAGCTTTTTGCAGATAAGATAGAGCATGTGATCGATTTGGGAAATAAAGTGATGTACCCGGGCTTTGTTGATAGCCACCTTCATGTTATTGGGCATGGGGAAAAACTGCTTCGTTTAAATTTATCAGAAGTTTCAACAGCTGAGAGAATGAAAGAGCTTTTAAAAGAAAAGATTGCTGACCTACAACCGGGAGATTGGATCATCGGTGAAGGATGGAACGAAAATAACTTTCCTGATCGTAAAATCTTTCACCTTGATGAACTGGATGAAATTGCTCCAGAAAATCCGATGATGCTGACAAGGGTATGCAGACACGCTATTCTAGCCAATTCTTTTGCCCTTGAACTTGCTGGAATTACAGAGGAAACCTCTGACCCTTCAGGAGGTGTCATTTTAAGAGACTATAACGGAAAAGCAACAGGATATCTCTTAGATACTGCCCAGGATATTGTAAAACAGGCTATTCCTGAAGTAAGTGAATCTTATATCAAGCATGCACTCCAAACATCCGTAGACGATTTGTTAAAGATGGGCCTTGTAGGAGGACATACTGAAGACCTGAATTATTACGGCGGTTTCAAAAGAACCTATGATGCCTTTACAGATGTTTTGAACGGTTCCAAAAAGTTTCGGGCACACTTGCTTGTCCATCATGAAGTTGTAGACGATATGGTGGCAGAAAGTCTTGGATATGGGTCTGGAACGGAAACGGTCGAATTGGGAGCAATGAAAATATTTGCTGACGGAGCACTTGGAGGAAGAACTGCCCTTCTTAGCAAGCCGTATAATGATTCGCCCGAGACTTCAGGAGTTGCGATTCACTCTCTGGATGAATTAAAGGGACTTGTTAAGAAAGCCAGAAAAAATGGAATGCCTGTTGCGATTCATACAATTGGAGATTTGGCGATGGAATATGCACTTGATGCTATTGAAGCTTACCCTATCACCGAAGACAAACGAGACAGAGTAATTCACGGACAAATATTGCGAGAAGATCTTATTGAGCGTTTGTCAAAACTTCCAGTCGTTGTGGATATTCAACCCCGGTTTGTTCCATCAGATTTTCCGTGGGTGGTAGAACGACTGGGGACATGGCGGATGGATTATTCTTATGCCTGGAAAACAATGATACAAAATAATGTTCATTGTGCTGGCGGTTCGGACGCACCGATTGAGCCTGCTGACCCATTGCTTGGAATCCATGCAGCTATTACTAGAAAAAGCCCTGGAGAAACCCATGAAGGATATTATCCAGAGGAAAAGTTAACAGCATATGAAGCGATTGAGCTCTTTACAAAGGGAAGTGCTTTTGCTATTTGCAAAGAACATGAGCGCGGAATAATAAAAGAGGGTTTTGATGCCGATTTCACTGTGCTTGATCAGGATCTATTCAAAATTGAACCCGACGAAATCTTAGACACAAACGTAGAGATGACTATCGTTGATGGTACCATTCAATATAAAAGGAATTAACAAAAATCGGACACCGTTAGGGGTCCGATTTTTGTTCGTATAGAGGCATTGCAGCTGATGATCATAAAAAACTGCGTTGAACTTTATGCCAGAAGGAATTGTTTTTTAACTTCACTGTTTTAATCCTTCTATCTGCTACTTTGATATCAAGTTGTTTACAATGACGGCTACTTAGAGCCTCGTTATCGAACCCGATCACAGGATAGTCATTGCCATCCTGGACCACTTTTAACGTCAGGGAACGTTCATCACTTAAAACAAAAGGAGAACCGAGTGTCCGATACCGGTTATTATTAAGAGAAGCGAGCTCCGAAACTTGCAAACAAGGGATTTTTGGATCAACTACTGCTCCGTGTACCGATTTGTTATAAGCGGTACTGCCGGTCGGAGTTGCAACGATTAAACCGTCTCCTCTAAATGTTTCAAAATGAAAATCATCTATGAAGACATCCATTACAAATGTTTTTATAAGTGAAGAACGGATGGAGCATTCATTTAAACAATAAAAGGCCGATTCGTTGTTCACCTTCACTTCAATCGCAGGGTAACGGCGAACTTCGATCTGGGAATTCATCGTTGCTTCTACCATGCCTTCCTTATCATTGATAGCAAAATCGCAATAAAATCCAAGTTGGCCGGTACTGATTCCTACATAAAGGCAATCATCCCGAAATCCTGTTTTGCGTACCGCCTGAAGAAATTCTCCATCCCCTCCGATGCTTGCGATAATGTTCGCATCTTTATCATCAGAAACAAGCTTAAATCCGTTTTTTTCAGCTAAATCGAATAAAGTTTCAATTTCATCAGATTCGATTGTGTCATTTCTATAAAAAAAGTACAGGTTACGGCGGTCCATATTGTTCCTCCTCTATTTTCTTAACGTCTATACATATATTTTTACTTTATCATTTTTTCTGTTTAAATCGAAACCCATTCATCTAATCGTTGTAGGTTTTTGGGATTTCATGTGATATTCTTATGGAAAAAAGAAAAATACTTGAAACAATCTCATCATTGCTTCGTAGTTATAGAATAGAATCTTTTAAACCGCAGGAGGGCTTATATGAATGGAAAGCGTTGGGCTGCTTTAGGAATCGCAGCTGGTCTGTTTGTTATTTCAATTGTAATTAATATGTTATCATCTTTTGCTTTTTCAAATGTGGCAGATTGGGAGACACAGTTTAATGAACCTTCTTTGTTTGAGGAAAAAGTTGTGGAAGAAGGAAAAGGACCGAACAAGATTGTTATTTTGACTGTTGAAGGAGCGATCCAGGATACACCGGATACGTCTAATTTCTTTTCTTCACCCGGTTATAACCACAGGCTCTTTATCCAAAGGCTGGAGCATGCAGGTGAAGATCGTTCAGTAAAAGGGGTTATTTTGAGAGTTAATTCTCCTGGCGGAGGCGTTGTAGAAAGCGCCGAGATACATGAAAAAATCGTAGAGATACAGAAGAAATATAAGAAACCTGTCTACGTGTCAATGGGAAGCATTGCTGCTTCAGGCGGTTATTACATATCAGCTCCGGCCGACAAAATTTTTGCGAACCCTTCTACGATAACCGGTTCTCTTGGCGTGATTATGCAATCTGTGAATTATGCAGAGTTAGCAGAAAAACTTGGGGTTAAATGGGAAACCATCAAAAGCGGTCCTCACAAGGATATCCTTTCCCCAACCCGTGATTTGACGGATGAAGAAAGGAAGATCCTACAGGAAATGATCGATAACTCTTATGATCAATTTGTAAAAGTAATCAGTGAAGGAAGGGAACTTGAAGAGAGCAAAGTTCGTAAACTTGCTGACGGACGTATTTATGATGGAAGGCAGGCAAAAGACAATGATTTAATTGACGAGCTTGGGAATTTAGAAGATACGATCCAAACGATGAAAAAATCGCTCGGGGATAAAAATTTATCCGTAATTAAATATGAACAAAACTTTGGATTTGGTTCCCTGTTCGATATGAGTGTTCAAAAGCTCTTTGGACCGAGCGAAGACTTGCTTGGTATCAAGCAACTGATGTCTACGCCTCAATCACCCAGGTTAATGTATTTATATTCTGAGTAGGGAGTGAGTCTGTATGAAAAAGAATGAAACAATTCAAACTGATCATGCTGAATCAGACTACTCCCCTTCGATAACTGGGGAATCAACTTTTCATTATCGTTATGCAGGATTTTGGATGCGCTTTTGGGCATACCTGCTTGATCTCATTGTTATCGGAAGCATCAATCGAATCATTATTAATCCCTTTATAAAAGGGCTTGATTTTCCATGGGGAGAACCTGATTTCTTACCGATTCAAGCAATCTTAACAGGTATCGTGTTTTATGGGTATTTTGTGTTGATGACAAAGTTCTTTCAACAGACGCTTGGTAAAATGGCGTTTGGTTTGAAGGTTGTAGGGAAAAACAACACGCCGCTAGACTGGCCGACTGTTCTGTTTCGTGAGTTCATCGGCCGCTTTATCAGCAAATTTATCCTGTTCGTAGGATATATAGTCACTGCATTTACAAGTGAAAAACAGGGATTGCACGATATTTTTGCTGACACGCTTGTTATCCATGAAAACGAAATAAAGCTGGCCGCACAACCTGCCTCTTAAAGGGCAGGTTTATTTTATTTTATCGATGGCGATAATGGAATGTTAGAGGTGAAGTAGATGCTCCTTTTATCGCTGATTGTATTAATACTCTTTTTGTTCATATTGTTAAGTTTGCTTCGTCTGACGATAACGATCAATTTGATGCATGCTGAAAATGATGACTCCTTATCTATAAGGGTTACAGCGCTTTTTGGTATCATTCGTTATACATTTACCATGCCCTTGCTCAGCTTTTCTGAAGAGGAAGCATCGGTGGATGTGGAATCTGAGGGATCATTAAATAATAACACCGTTGAGAAAGCGAATAACAAAATATCATTGAAAACTCTTTTTAAAAACATGGAAGAGTTTCAATTGAAAATCAAGCAGATTGCCGACTTCCATTCAATTGTTAGAAGGTTCCTCAATCATATCACAGTCCACCAGCTGCACTGGCAAACAGCTTTTGGGTTGGGTGATGCTGCAGCGACGGGAACTGCCGCTGGTATCGTATGGACAATAAAAGGTGGTATCGTTACATTTGTATCCACCTATATGCGTTTAAAGGATGAACCTTTGTTAGAGGTGAGGCCTATCTTCCAGGGCGTTACATCATTTACTCATTTGGAATGCATGATTTCTTTTCGGCTGGGGCATGCTATGGGAGCGGCTTTAAAGATCGTTAGGTCAATGCGAACTTAATCCCTGCTATTTAAGGAGGAATCGAAATGTCAGGGCATCCAATTGAAGGTTTAATGCAAACAGCGATGGAAAATCTAAAAGAAATGATCGATGTTAATACGATCATCGGTGATCCTGTAGAAACACCTGACGGAAGTGTCATCTTAACTGTTTCTAAAGTAGGATTTGGATTTGCTGCAGGTGGAAGTGAATTTATGTTCAAAGGAAAGAAGAAGGATAGTCAGGATGGCGGCAGCGATCAGGGTTCAGGACAGCCTTTTGGCGGCGGAAGCGGCGGGGGTGTCTCGATTACGCCAATTGCCTTTTTGATTGTAAATGCTGATGATGTCAAAATGGTGCATCTCGACAATACTACCCATCTATATGAAAAGCTATTAGACTTTGCTCCTCAAGCGATCGATAAAGTCCAACAAATGATGGGTAGCATGAAAAGCACAAATGGAAACAACAACGGAAACAGTAACGAGAAATCTAGAGCTAAACCGCATTTTAAGAGTGCCAGACGGCAAACAAGCCAAAATGATGACCGAAACAGTAATAAGCAATCCCTGGATTTTTAATCGACTTTGATTCGATTGTTCAAAATTCAAGTTATGGATATGACGGACTGTACTTCTTATAAGGCAGTCCTTTTTTCCATGAATCAATCCCATGTTTTGAGCGTTACCAGAAAGGGAATAACAATCTAATGTTGAATCTCTTAATAGTAGGTTATACATAACTTTATAAAGGAGGATGTTTTGTGTCTGATATTACATTTAAAGGTGAAAAAGTTAATTTAATGGGAGACAGAGTAAAAGAGGGGCAGAAAGCACCTGATTTTACAGTTCTAGGAAATGATATGTCTAAAAAATCCTTGAACGATTTCGATGGAGTTTTATTGATAAGCGTTGTTCCTTCACTAGATACAGGTGTTTGCGATTCCCAAACACGTCGTTTTAATGAAGAAGCAGAAACATTAAACGCAAAGGTGCTGACAATCAGTGTTGACTTGCCGTTTGCACAAAAACGCTGGTGTGGCGCAGCGGGTGTTGATAATGTGGAAACATTATCGGACCATTATGATTTATCATTCGGGAAAGCGTTTGGTGTAGCGATTGAAGAGTTAAGACTTCTTGCGCGTTCTGTATTTGTAATCGATAGCAACAAAAATGTCACGTATTGCGAGTACGTAAAAGAAGTAACTGACTATCCCGATTTTGAAGCTGCATTAGAAGCAGCATCCAAAGCCGAATAAACATCTAAGGGGCTGACTCATAAGTGTCTGACACTTTGCATTTGAGTCGGCCTCTTTTTATATGTCAGAAAGTTATACATCAGAAAGATTTTCTCCTGGCAAACTTAAAATCCAGATTAAGAGCAGAAACCGGTTCCTTGCCTAAGGGATTGGCAGGCCAGGACTGTTTCTTTCATACGATTAATTTTCCCTTGCGCCTGCAGTCTGATACAATGATAAACGGAAAGTACATAGCGGGAGGAAAAGTTATGAGCGAAACTACGGTTGATAAACTATACGAACTTTTGGATGAATCAGCCTCTATTATAGAAAATCATCTTCAAATAACCTATTTAGAAGCGCTTGTAAAGACCGGTGAGAACATCTTTCAAAAAACGAACCTGCAAGACTTAGATGTAGTTACCGGAAGAAGACTAAAGGAAATTTATGAGAAGATTACCATTGAAGAAATTCAGCCGGAAACGATCCGAAAAGCGTTGCAGCTTGCCATTTTAAAAGGGATGCAATCCGGAGTTCAATCTCACCATACGATGACCCCTGACAGCGTCGCATTGTTTGTCAGCTACCTTGTAAATAAATGGTCTGATAAAAAGCAGGAATATTCCCTGTTAGACCCGGCGGTCGGTACAGGTAATTTATTAACTGCTGTATTAAATCATACCCAGAAGAAAGTAACATCCTTTGGGTTGGATCCGGATGAAATATTGCTTAAACTGGCTTTTATCAATTCTAATCTACAGCAGCATCAATTGGAATTATATCATCAAGATAGTGTCCGCCCTATCTATTTGAACCCGGTTGATATGGTTGTGTCGGACTTGCCTGTCGGATATTATCCGAATGAGGATGTAGCTGAACTTTATAAGTTGAAAGCTAAAGAAGGACTTTCTTATGTTCATCACTTATTGATGGAACAAAGCCTGAACCTTACAAGAGAAGCAGGTGTATTGATTTTTCTTATTCCGAATTTCCTCTTTCAGAGCGATGAAGCGGAAAACCTAAACCGTTATTTAAAGGAAGAAGCCATCATTCAAGGGATCATTCAGCTACCTATGTCTCTGTTTAAAAATGAATCTCATGCTAAGAGCATTTTGATTTTACAGAAAAAAGGCGGAAATGCAAAACCTCCAAAGCAGGTTTTGATGGCGAAGTTGCCATCATTCTCAAATAAAGAAAGCATGAGCAGAATGATACAGCGGATCGATCTCTGGTTTAAAGAACAAAATAAGTAACGGTGAAACGGCAGAGAAGCAGGTCTTCTTTGCCGTTCTTATGCTTAAAACTATATTTCGTTTTATCCCTGCTTCTGTGAGCTGTTAGAAATACTCTTCACTCCAAATGATAGAAAGTGGAGAGAAAGGGCAAAGTACTAATAAACAAACGTTTACATTTCTGAATTGGCGGAATAATTGCTGTAAGCGGTTTTACTGTGGGTTTACCCTTGAATAAAAGAGAAGCCGGTGTTTAAATTAAAAGAGTCAAAAATAATCGGAAGTCTATAAGAGCTTAAAAGACTCGCTAAATAATTGTGCCATAAAGGAGATGTCTTGATTGGCTAAAATGATCGCCATAAATGCCGGCAGTTCCTCACTTAAGTTTCAACTGCTTGAAATGCCGGAAGAAAAAGTAATTACGAAAGGTCTTGTTGAAAGAATAGGAATGGATGATGCAATATTTACTATTGAAGTAGAGGGAGAAAAAAAGAAGGATGTTACCAGCATTCCTGATCACTCCGTTGCAGTAAAGCTCCTGTTGGAAAAGCTTACCGAATATAACATCATTCAATCTTATGACGAGATAGAAGGAATTGGCCACCGTGTTGTTCATGGTGGAGAGAAGTTTAATGATTCTGTTTTAATCACGGATGAAGTACTAAAAGGGATCGAAGAAGTTTCTGAGCTTGCTCCACTTCATAATCCTGCTAATATTGTTGGTATTGAGGCGTTTAGAGAGATTCTTCCCGATGTACCTGCTGTAGCTGTTTTCGATACAGCTTTCCATCAAACAATGCCAGAACAATCTTATTTATATAGTCTGCCTTATGAGTATTATGAGAAATACGGCATTCGGAAATACGGTTTCCATGGGACTTCCCATAAGTATGTTTCCCAGAGGGCGGCTCAATTGCTTGGTCGCCCGATCGAACAATTGCGCCTTTTAAGTTGCCACCTCGGAAACGGGGCGAGTATAGCAGCTATTGAAGGTGGAAAATCAATCGATACTTCCATGGGCTTTACACCACTCGCCGGTGTTACGATGGGAACTCGCTCAGGCAATATTGATCCTGCACTTATTCCTTACATTATGGAAAAAACAGGCCAGACTGCAGAAGAAGTTATTCAGATTTTAAATAAGAAAAGCGGACTTCTCGGAGTGTCTGGATTTTCAAGTGACTTGAGAGATATCGAACAGGAGGCCGCAGCTGGAAATCAGCGTGCCGAGTTAGCTCTGGAGGTGTTTGCTTCTAAAATCCATAAATATATTGGATCCTATGCAGCAAGAATGGCAGGCCTGGATGCTATTATTTTCACTGCAGGAATAGGAGAGAATAGTGATGTCGTCCGGTCACGTGTTCTTCGTGGTCTTGAATTTATGGGAGTATATTGGGATCCTAGTTTAAATAAGGTAAGAGGAAAAGAAGCATTTATTAATTATCCGCATTCACCTGTAAAGGTTATTGTAATTCCAACGAATGAAGAAGTAATGATCGCGAGAGATGTAATGCGTATAACGAAATAAGATAAAAGTGGGCCAGCACTGCTGAATTCCTATTCAGCGGGGGCTGGCCCTGTTTTATTTTGAAAAGTGGAACTTCTTTAGCTAACAAGCTAAAATAGAAACAGACATGCAGTAAGGGGAGGTAGCTTATATGAGATGGACGGAACGGGACGAACAAGTATTTGAAGCGATTGAACAATGGGAAAATGAAGCACTGAATCACGAAACAACTGATATTCAAAAAACATTTGATAAATGGTTTGAGAACCAACTTAACCGATTGGACCCGAAGCTTCAGGATAAAGTCTACACAACTATTGATTCATTGCTGTTTCATTTCCATGCTCTTATTCAAAATTCACAGTTTCAACTTGATTCCACAAGGCGTTTGCTTACAGAAGCACGATTATTCAATAGTGAAATAAAGGATTTATCAGATATGAAACTCCTAACCGTTGATCAGCTTATTTACATAGCAGAACATCAGCTTGCAAGGCAGCGCCTTGTTTCTTTCGCCCAGGGAGGGCTGGCAGGTACGGGGAGCCTTTTGCTGCTGGGGTTAGATATTCCTGCCCTATTAGCAATTAATTTAAGAACCGTCCAGTCCATTGCCATGACCTATGGATATCAAGTCAGTATGCCTGCAGAGATGATGATTTCATTAAAAGTTTTTCATATGGCAACATTGCCAAAACAGCTTCAAAAACAGGAGTGGGATAAGCTTGAAGAGGAAATAAGAGAAGGAGATGATTTTCATCCCTATTTTTATGAGGGCGGCGATGAACTAACGGATGGAACATGGCTTCACAGTCCTTTGAAGCAGTTGGGGAAAGGGTTAGCGATCATAATGCTCCGGAAAAAGCTTATACAGGGTATCCCGCTGTTCGGAATCGCATTTGGAGCAGGAATGAATTATCGCTTCTCTAAATCTGTGAGTGAAGTTGCCCATAAATTTTATCAAAAAAGATTTTTAATGGAAAAACAATAAACTGCTAAGGAGGCCAAATTTTTTGAGTGTATCAGATCATAAAGAACAAGCTCCGGATTCAGTAAGATGCCATGTTATAACTGTTAGTGATACGAGGGATGAAGAAACAGATAAAAGCGGTAATCTTATAAAACGCTATCTGAAAGAAGCGGGACATGCTGTTTCCAGATATGAAATTGTTAAAGACGAGCAGAACGAAATACAACAGGCAATTGAAAGTGGAATCGATAACAGGGAAGTAGATGTTATTTTGTTAAACGGGGGGACAGGAATCTCTAAAAGGGATGTCACTTATGAAGTTGTGCAACGGATTATAGCCAGGGAACTACCCGGTTTTGGAGAAATATTTCGAATGTTAAGCTATACGGAAGATATCGGTTCGGCAGCTATTTTAAGCAGAGCAATTGCTGGAACTGTTGAGGAAACAGCTCTGTTTTCAATGCCCGGTTCTTCAGGTGCAGTAAAGCTTGCAATGGAAAAACTGATTATCCCGGAAATGGGACATATTATACGTGAATTGGTAAAGTAATCCAGGTTGGTCTTATAGACCAGCCTGCTTTTCTTTCGTGATAATAGGCTCAGAACGATACAAGAGCCAGAGATCGTTGATGGCAGATGCTAGCTCTGCGATCTCTTCGTTTAACCGGCAGGAATGAGAAAAGTTTTCTTCTTCTCCAAGCATGCTTTGTTTCGTGTTGATCACTTTTTCTATCTCAGCTATGCGATCTGGAATTTCACCTCTGATTTTCTCCCATTCGAACAAAATTTTCTCCTTCTGTTCAGACGGAATCTCGTTCCATTTTCCATGGAGTACAGGGACTTTGATTCCGAGCTTCGGATTATAAACGAATTCCACCATTTATTTTTTCTCCTTTATCTTCTGGCATTGGTGTGGCTTAAAAAAAGCGGTTGCCGTTTGCATATTTCGAATCCAGTCCAATCAAAGCGAAGGTTATGTATAGTGAAAAAGAGACGGGACTAATTATATACGTATGGGCTTGAAGGAGAAAGGGAAGTTCATAAGCAGGTGCTTCAGTCCTACTGGCCTCTTTTTGTATGGCAAAAATAATATATTACTCCTGTAAGGACAAATGTAAGGAAACCCGGAGAATAAGAATCGGGCAAAAAGAAATAGACGACGGTACCCAGTGCTAATGAACAGAATCCCCGTGTGTTATATGACCAATTGTTTTCATTTAGCAAAGCAAGATCCTCATGATAGAAGCGGCATTTTTTAATAACAATAAAATCAGTTGCTATGATCGCTGAAAGAGGAATAATAAATCCTCCGAGCAAGGTGATGAAGGATCTTGCTTCATTTACAAGGGAGGGAACTGTACTTAACAAAACAGCAAACACGCCCAATAATATGGCGCTTTTGACTCTTCCGAGTATGGGAAAGGTATTCAACAAACTGTATCCTCCAGTGTAGGCGTTGCTAATATTTATAGTTATCATGGAAGCGATCGCTGCAGTAAATATGAAAAACAATAAAATTGCAGATTCTGTTTCCCTGCTCGTAATGAGAAAAGGATTCCAGTGTTGTGCCGCAGCAGCAGTATATGCCCCTAAAATAGAAGTGATCAAAAAACCGATAACATTTCCTGCATATAATCCAATGAAACCTTGCCTGGCAGTTTTAGCATAACGTGCCATATCAGAAGCACTACTGACGCCAGAAACGTATTGAACAAATGCAAGGCTTGCAAAAAAGCTCATTGTCGATATGGAAGGTCTGGAATCCACCTGGATAACTTCCGCAAAAGAGTTTCCGTTTATCGGCTGGCGTATATAAATAGCAATCATTGCTATCCCGCCAAGTAATAACACAGGCAAGAAATAACGGGTTATTCGTTTTACTGCATTAAAGCCAACCAATGCTAATCCTGCCATAACAGTTGCAAGGACCAACGCAGTTGCTGTAAACGAAAGTGATTTATTAAACAATCTTTCTGCCAATTCTATGACGATATAAGCACCACCGATTGTTTGTACTGCGAACCAGTATAAAGAGGTGATCGTCCTTACGGGGGAAGCAAAGTATCTTGCCCCTTTAACTCCTACAAATAGCCTGATTGCATACTGGGATGGTATTCCCTGTTTGGCACCTGGAATGGATAAAAAGGAAACGAACAAAAATGCTGCCGCAGCGCCTATTACGGTACTAACAACGGCCCAAAAGAAAGATAATCCCCCTTCAAGGACCGCTGTTGCGGGCACAAGAAAGTTACCAGCATTCACCGAAATGGCGATCTGAATAACGGCATACTCTAACCAGGATGTATTTCGTAAATGTTCAGGAATAGACTCCAGGCCAAACCTTTCTATCCCGATTTTCTTTTTCTGTATATCTTCTTTGGCCAATCCCATATGCTCCCACCTTTATAAAACGACGTGCTAAAATCACTAAGATTAGATTAACAGAGTTATTTTAAAAATAGAACAATATTGTAAAACGCTTAGCTCCTTTAAAGAAATCATGCATAATTCTATAGCCGCCAACTCAACATAAGGATGAGGTGATGCGAATGATAAGAAGAATAGTTTTGTCTGCGACATTAGCATGTATTTTACTATCGGGAGCTTCAACGGGCTATGCAACTGACTTGAAGAATAGTTTTTCTTTTAAGATGTCGGTAGTTAATAACGGAAAAGAACATGAATGGGAATATAACAGCCCGGTGGATTACGAATATGAAAACGGAGATCGTGTCATAAAAGACCAACGTGCGTTGAAAGAGATAGAAAACCTCTATCAAAGGCTAAACATTAACGAAATGACAAAGGTGGAAGAAGTAGTTTCAATATTACAGAGGGATGGCTTTAACCAGTTGGAAAGAGTAGAGATCAGATGGATAAACAGCGAGGGAAGGCTCTTTACCTGGAACTGGGTGGATAATGGTAGATAGTATAAATCTTACATTAAAACGGAATGCCCGATTGTTTTCAAAAAACTGAACAGAATCGAATTCATTAAATCTCTTACAAAATTTTTAATATTTGGTTACCGGTTGGATAAAAAAGGCCTTAAGGTACTCGTTTCTTTTGCCCTTTTTTGTAAGGAAATTCAATGGCTGTCAAAGAATGCAAAGTTTATGTAAGGGCTTTCAAATAAATTTATTTTTGTTGTTTCGAAATTTGTCCATTGGTGTTATGATAGTATAGGTTTTTAAAGTTGTTAGCGTTATTGTAATGCTTTATATAGTAAGGGAGGAAATAAAAGTGCGTATTGGAGTACCTACAGAAATAAAGAATAATGAGAACCGTGTTGCGATGACTCCTGGTGGAGTTCTTACTCTTGTTAACAATAACCATGAGGTATATATCCAAAAGGGTGCAGGGCTTGGTTCTGGCTTTACAGATGAGCAGTATCAGGAAGCCGGTGCTCATCTTGTAGAAACAGCTCAAGAAGCCTGGTCACAGGAAATGGTTATGAAAGTAAAAGAACCGCTTGCGGAGGAATACCAGTATTTCCATGAAGGTCTTATCTTATTTACATATCTTCACCTGGCTCCAGAACCGGAATTAACAAAAGCGCTAATCGACAATAAAGTGGTCGGGATTGCTTATGAAACTGTTCAGCTTCCAAACCGTTCATTGCCATTGTTAACACCTATGAGTGAAGTTGCGGGCCGTATGGCAGCGCAAATCGGCGCCCAGTTCCTTGAGAAGCCAAAAGGCGGAATGGGAATCCTGTTAAGTGGAGTTCCGGGAGTGAAACGAGGAAAAGTAACAGTAATCGGCGGAGGAGTAGTTGGAACAAATGCTGCGAAGATCGCGATGGGCCTTGGGGCAGATGTGACCATTATCGATCTAAGCCCAGAGCGACTTCGCCAGCTTGACGATATTTTTGGCAGTGAAATCAATACGATAATGTCCAACCCAATGAACATTGCGGATTGTATTAAAGAATCAGACCTTGTAATCGGCGCAGTGTTGATTCCAGGAGCAAAAGCACCTAAGCTGGTTACAGAAGACATGATCAAAGAAATGAAGCAGGGTTCTGTAATCGTCGACGTTGCGATTGATCAGGGCGGAATTTTTGAAACGACTGACCGTATTACGACCCATGATAACCCTACTTATGAAAAGCATGGCGTACAGCATTATGCGGTAGCGAATATGCCTGGTGCGGTTCCGAGGACTTCAACAATTGCTTTAACAAACGTAACAGTACCTTACGCTGTTCAATTAGCAAACAAAGGTTATGTGAAGGCTTGCCAGGATAACGAAGCACTGTTAAAAGGAATCAACACTCTCGATGGGTATGTGACTTATGAAGCAGTAGCAGAAGCGCACGGTTTAGAATATAGAGATGTCCACAATTTATTGGGGTGATTTTCAAGGCAGCTGTTTTTAACAGCCGCCTTTTTTTCTTTGCAGTATACAGTTGAAGAAACATTTGCAGGAAAAAGGAAAGGCTAAAAAGAACTAGTAGATGATAAGAATAACTATGATTAGGAGATATATGTAATGAGATTCTGGGGGAACAAAAAAGGGAAGAATAAGAGAGAAGAAGATAAAAGTTACCCATTGATAAAGGCTTCACTGACCGATGTTAGAAAAGCGATCGGCGAGTTTTCTGACAACAAACGCGAAGGTGTCTCGCTTAAGGTGCTAGTCAAAGACAACCATGAAATCGATTATCATCTGCTCGCTCCTTACCTTGGGGGTATACCCGAACAGCAGTTTTTTATGTCGAAAGAAACATTTGAAATTTTTCCGGCAGAAGAGAGAGACATGCCGGTTTGGATTGATGTTGTACAAATTGCTGTCGATCAGTATATTAAATCTGAGAATGAATTGCCATTAATAGACGGTGACCCCTTTTATAAAGTAAGCTATTATAAACTGGAGAAAAAAAGTTTTCTAAAGCAAAGACCGCCTCTAGATTTTTATTTAACTGAGCAGGAGAATATGATAACACATCAAAAGCCTTGATCACGGTTTGCTTCTCCGAATTTAGAAATGGAAAATAAAACATTTTAAAAAAATGAAACCTATAAAAGGTTATTTCGTATGTAATTGTGTAAGGTAAGTTAGGAGGTGTCCGGGTGAGCCTATTTTCCAAACTCTTTAAAAAGAAACAAAGTAAACCGGAAATTAAAGAAAGAAACCTGTTTAATATGAAGGTGAACGACATCGTTACTTATGAGCTTGAAGATTTTCAGGTCGTTGGAAAACTTCGGTACAATGACCATGGCTATGAATGGATCGCTTACCAATTACTGGGCAGCGATGAAACGTTATGGTTGAGTGTGGAGATGGACGATGAACTTGAACTCGCAATGTACAAATCCATAAAACACAAACTGTCTGAACCGATACCAGAAAAGCTCGATGTGAATGGGACGGAGTATTTTTTGGATGAAAAAGGGCAGGCTCGCGTTCAGGGGGAAGGAAGAGGAAAGAATGTCGACGGCAGGGAAGTAAAATATTATGACTTTGCAAACGAGGAAGAAGACAAGTTTCTTTCGATCGAAGTCTGGGGAAGTGAAGTTGAAGTCAGCGAAGGTTACGAAATCGACGATTATGAGATTAAGATTCTTGCTGCAAGCTAGTTTGCACTCAAGTGTATAAGAACGACGGAAAAAAGTGATAAAATATCAGGGAGGAATTATTATGTTCAAGCTTTTCAAGCGTGTAAGTACAGTAATGTCTTCAGAGTTAAATGCATTGATCGACAAAGCGGAAGATCCGGTGAAAATGCTGGAACAGTTTATGAGAGACATGGAAGCCGATATTCGTGAAGCAGAAACGGCTGTAGCCAAGCAAATCGCAAATGAGAAAATGCTTAAGAAGAAGTACGATGACTCTCAAGGGCTGGTGCAAAAACGTGAAGCACAGGCTATAAAAGCTCTTGAAGCAGGTGATGAAAGCCTTGCAAGAAGGGCACTAGAAGATAAAAAGGAACAGCAAAGGCAGGCTGAGACGCTAAAAGAAGCTTATGAACGGGCAAAGGCTGATGCTGACAGCCTCAGAAACAAGCTGAACGAGATGAAAGATGAGTATCACCAGATGAAGCTTAAAAAAGATTCTCTTAAAGCAAGAGCTGAATCTGCGAAAACGAAGACGAAAATCAACCGCGCGATGTCAGGGATCGGCAGTGACGAATCGAAAAAAGGCTTTGAAAGAATGGAAGAGAAGGTGCTTCGTTACGAAGCAGAAGCAGAAACAAGCGAAGATTTGCGATCTTCTAACCGCAGCCTTGATGATGAGTTTGAAGCACTTGGGAAAAATGATGAAATTGATGACGAATTAGCAGAACTGAAGAAAAAAATGGGGAAAGAATAATCTTTCCCCTTTTAATGGGGTGTAAGAATGAAAGGGCAGCGATTGGGAATTGCCTTATTGGTTGCGTTCGTTCTTCTGCTTGCAGGCTGTGGCATCACACAGGATATAAGAGAAATTATTGCCGATCGATACACACTGGAAGACACAGTGAAAAGCAGCGTTGATTCGAATGATGCCGCTCGCATCTATGCGGCCGAGGGAAAAACGATCGACGATGTATCAACTTACTTGCAGGAACAGATTAAACCGAACAATGCCAGTGAGAAAAAAGATGGAAAACAAATACTTGTTTACGATGAAACTTTCGTAACTCTAACAGAAGATGAAGAAAATCCGGATGATACGTTGATCGAAGTTGCCTCGACAGGATTTGTAAGGGACAATTATCAACCCGGCTTTTTTAACGGATTCATCGCATACTACATACTTGATGAAATTTTAGACGTGGATGACTGGGGAAAGCGCCAGAAACAACGCTGTTTACAATCTGGCGGGAATTGTTACAAAGGATATAATAGCTCTAGAGGAGCATATAAGGGGCCTTCTGTACCCCCATCCTTTCGTGGCTCGGGTTCCAGGGGCGGTGGCCCGGGAACAGGAAAATAGGATTTTAGAAAAATTACGTTTAAGGAGTGAAAAGAAGTGGGGCCCTATTTGCTGACATTTGTTTATTTTATAGTAGCTGTCATTACTGTTCTAATTGGACTTTATATCTTTGAATTAATAACGAGTAAATATAAAGACTGGGATGAAATTGAAAATGGCAATACGGCAGTGGCATTGTCGATAGGCGGTAAAATCATTGGGATTTGCATCATTCTTTCTTTTTCCATCTATCATAGTTCTGATGTGTTAGATACGATAATCTGGGGAGCTTACGGAGTCCTTTTACAGCTGATTGCTTATTATCTGTTCGATTTTATGACAAGGAAATTTTCAGTAGAAGAAAAGCTTAAGCAGGGAAACATTGCGGTTGGAATCGCATCGATGAGCGTTTCGATCGGGCTTGCTTTTGTCGTTGGCGCTTCTATTACATAGTGGTTCTGATTATCCCTCGAAACGATGGTTTTGAGGGTTTTTTCTCGAAATGATTGTTAAAATATGAGTTTATGAAGGTGAAATGATGACTGAGTTGGAGAGAAGGAAAAGCAGCAGGATTTACTGGGCTTCCGGGATAGTATCGATTTGCGGAATAATATTTGAAGTTTTATTCGGTGCACTGGGATCCTATATTTTAGGGGATGGAGTTAAGCAATACACGATCACCATCTCTCTGTTTTTAACCGGGATGGGCATCGGTGCTTCATTGAGCGAAAAAGTGATGAAGCGCCTTATCCTTACGTTTATTGTGATTGAGTTTATGATTGCACTTGTAGGGGGATTGTCCAGTTTCTTTATCTTTGGTCTAACTGCGTTTGTTGGTGATACTGCCACGGCTGTATTCTTATATTCGGTCATTCTATTGGTCGGCGGATTAACGGGACTGGAACTTCCCATCTTGATCAGGAAAGCAAATGAAATTGGGGTTGAAATAAATAAAAGTACGGCAAGAGTTTTATTTTCCGATTATGCGGGCGGGTTGATCGGCGGGCTCTTGTTTGCCTTCCTGTTACGGCCGGAATTCGGCCTTGTGACCACCGCTTTTCTGGTTGCTATTGTAAATGTGGCCATAGGGATATGGATTTTGATAACCTTTCGAGCTGAAATTCCTTTTTTTAGAATTCTTTCGATATCTGCAGCACTGTTATTTAGCCTTATGATAGGAGGAGCGCTATTCGGGGAAGAAATTGCTTTTTCGTTTGAACAAAAAATGTATAAGGATCCGGTGATTTTATCTGAAGATACGAATTATCAGCGAATCGTTGTAACAAAAGAACAGGGAGACACCCGGCTCTATCTGGACGGGCAGCTGCAGTTCAGCTCCAGCGATGAGTACCGATACCATGAAACACTAGTGCATATTCCGATGGCTGTGGCAGAGCACCCATCCGATGTTTTAGTTCTTGGAGGAGGGGACGGCCTTGCCGTAAGAGAGCTGCTTAAATACGATTCTCTAAACAGTGTCACATTGGTGGACCTTGATCCTAGAGTCACTGAGCTGGCAAGTACAAACCATCATTTTTTAGAGCTGAACAAGGGTTCATTGAAGGATAAAAAAGTAACTATCGTTAACGATGATGCCTTTAAATATTTAAAGAAGGCAAAGAATAAATTCGATGTTATTCTCGTCGATCTTCCTGACCCGAATAACGAATCTTTGAACAAGCTTTATACGTGGGAGTTTTACTCTCTGATTAGAAATCACCTCAAGGAAGATGGAGCGGTTATGGTTCAGGCTACAAGCCCTGTATTTGCTACGGAAGTTTATTGGACAATCAATGAAACGATCGAGAAGACCGGCCTTGTTACAAAGAATTTCCATGTTGATATACCGAGCTTCGGCAACTGGGGCTTCGTGCTCGGAACCAGACATCCTGTCGATATGAGTGATGTAAGTATTTCAGTAGAAACAAGGTTTTTATCAGATAGACTGCTGACCTCCCTTACAGATTTTGGAAAAGATGAAGATGAGGTCATTACAGATCAAGATGGCAATGTTGTCAAGATGGAACCTAATACACTGATACGGCCCAATTTAATTGAAAAGTATGAAAAAGCATGGCAGAATTATTAATAGTAACACAGAAGATGTTTTGTTTATTGTTTTTCAGGAAAAAAACATTGAGACGCTATTATGAAAAAAGGAGTTGAGGATTGTGAAAGTTACTTACCATGGCCATTCTGTTGTAGAGATTCAAACCAATGGCAAGACGATTTTGATCGACCCTTTTATTTCTGGAAATGGACAATGCAATCATGAAGCGAGTGAGATGAAATGTGATGTCATCCTGTTGACACACGGCCATAATGATCACGTAGGAGACACTGTGGAGCTCGCTAAGAAAAATGAAGCACTCGTAGTTGCGCCGTTTGAACTTGCTACATATTTGGGGTGGCAGGGCCTTAATGTTCATCCGATGCATATCGGAGGTGCCCATGAATTTGAATTTGGCACAGTAAAGCTTACACAGGCTTTCCACGGCTCAAGCTATACAGATGAGGAAAATCAGCAGATCATTTATACAGGCATGCCTGCTGGTATTCTCTTTAAAGCGGAAGGAAAGACGATTTATCATGCTGGTGACACGGCGCTGTATTCTGATATGAAACTGCTTGCAGAGCATCAGATAGACGTTGCTTTCCTTCCGATAGGCGATAACTTTACGATGGGCCCTGAAGACGCCGCAACTGCTTCAAAGTGGATTGATGCCAAGACAACCGTGCCGATGCACTATAATACGTTCCCTGTGATTGAACAGGACCCGCATAAGTTTGTAGAAAAACTGGAAGAAGGAAAGGGAAAGGTTCTTGAATCAGGAGAATCAATAGAGCTATAATTTTGCAGAACCGATGCTTTGATGGGCATCGGTTATTCTTTTTGTCTAGTTTTTTCTAAAATGCTGTTTTTTTATCAATGTTTATATAAGGGCCCCATACAGTTCTAGTGGATTTGGAGAAGGCATAAAGTAGTATGACAAGTCCAAAGAGTAATACAGGAGGCGAATGTATAATGAAACAACGTTTGTTTTTATCTGTATTAGGAATCCTGTTTTTAATGTATGACGCAATGCCCAGATTCGAGTTCAGTTTTGATTTGGAAGGGGCATTTTTCGGTCTTTGGGTCCTCTTCGCTTTAATCGCTCTAGGCGGTAATCTGGCTGGACTGGTGTATAGTTCAAAGCTTAAAAAGCTGCCTTATCCTACAAGCTCCACACCAAAAAACTCGGAGCGCAGACAATACAGCCGTTGAAGTTATTTCCTTTCATTTGTATAATTAAAAAACTACCTAATGCAGCAGGTGTTTCTTTTATCCAAATAGAACTGTTATACAGAGGAAAGGAAAGTATGGTGAATAGCCTTGACGACGAAACATGAACAAATACTAAATTATATTGAATCCCTTGATGTGGGGAATAAAATTTCTGTAAGGCAAATTGCTAAAGAACTGTCAGTAAGTGAAGGGACTGCTTACAGAGCAATAAAAGATGCTGAAAACAAAGGCATCGTCAGCACCATTGAACGTGTCGGAACAATTAGAATCACCAAAAAAGAAAAAGGAAACATCGAAAAGCTTACGTATGCAGAAGTAGTTAATATCGTAGACGGACAGGTATTGGGAGGAAGAGAAGGACTTCATAAAACATTGAACAAGTTTGTTATCGGTGCGATGAAAATGGAAGCGATGATGCGCTATGTCGACCCTGGCAGCCTTCTGATTGTCGGAAACCGGGACAAGGTCCATAAAATTGCCCTTGAGGAAGGTGCTGCAGTACTTATTACCGGCGGCTTTGATGCTACCGATGATGTAAAAAGAATGGCTGATGAAACGAAACTGCCCCTAATTTCAAGCAGTTATGATTCATTCACGGTGGCTACTTTAATAAACCGTGCTATTTACGATAGATTAATCAAAAAGGATATCGTCCTTGTCAGCGATATTTTAACTCCGCTTGAAAGCACAAGCTATATTTATTCTACTGATAAAGTAAGCAGATGGCATGAATTGAATGAACAAACAAAACATAGCCGCTATCCGATTGTAGATGAACAAATGAAAGTGAGAGGAATCGTCACATCAAAAGATATCCTCGGAGCAAATCCGGACATCCCGGTCTCGAAGGTTATGACAAAGAATCCATTGACCGTAAGTGATACGACTTCCGTTGCGGCAGCTGCACATATGATGATCTGGGAAGGAATAGAAATGCTCCCTGTACTGGACCAGTACCAGAGATTAATCGGGATCATCAGCAGACAGGATGTTCTTAAAGCTCTTCAAATGGTTCAGAAGCAGCCGCAGATCGGCGAAACATTCGATGACCTGATCACAAGCAGGCTTGAAGATGTTTCTGTTGGAAATGATCACATTTTCCGCTGTGAGGTTACTCCGCAAATGGCTAATCAACTTGGCACCTTATCATATGGGGTTGCAACCACTTTAATAACGGAAGCGGGAAGCAGATCGTTAAGAAAATATAAGAAAGGCGATCTTGTTGTGGAAAATATGACGTTATACTTTTTAAAGCCTGTACAGATTGAGAAGATGATCGAAGTGAGGCCAAAGGTATTAGAGGTTTCCAGGAAATTCGGCAAGGTGGACATTGAACTGTACCACGAAGGAACAATTGTAGGCAAAGCCCTCATGATGGCCCAGTTGATCGACCGATAAAGGCTTTTCGGGGGAAGGAAAAATTAGCAAGCTGTTAAAATAATAAAATAGAGGCTGGCTCAGCAGGGCAGGCTCTCCTGTAACCTGGCGCTAACTGCTAAAACAAATTATGCCGGTTCAGTGGAGATCTCATCCTTTGAGACAACCTCTTGTTCTTTCAATCCATAAGCTAATTGTTGCTTTCTGCTTCTTTTAAAACATAAGGCAAGTATTCGCGATATTGTTTATATCCAAAGATAACATTGGCA
Source organism: Exobacillus caeni (assembly GCF_005747095.1). Taxonomy (GTDB): domain Bacteria; phylum Bacillota; class Bacilli; order Bacillales; family Guptibacillaceae; genus Exobacillus; species Exobacillus caeni. The sequence goes on from NZ_SWLG01000001.1 coordinate 420,772, forward strand.
AGTCCAAGCGCAATAAATATTACTGCAACTACGTAAACAAGTGCCTTTCCAGGGAGTACATAAACCTGGTTTAGCGCAAAAAGGATGAGGAATGAACCAAGGGCAATGTTTGCTTTTGTTCCAATCCAGCGCTTTTCCATCGGCAGTTTGGATCTGTATGACTTAACTCTATAGAATAAGTAAAAAACAAGTGAGAACAGGATGAACAAAACTAAAACAGGCATCGTTTTTACCTCCAGATATAGGAATTGTAAATAGAATCTTCAAGGAGCATATTACATAAGCTATCTTATATTGTAAAGGGATTTCAGCTAGAAATCTATGTCTGAAGTTTAACAATCGCAGCAACTAAAGAAATTATCGAAAGGGAGCATTATAGAATGAAAGCCAAAATACTAGACAGCATCGAAACATATGAAACCATTATCATTCATAGACACGTAAGGCCTGATCCTGATGCAATGGGGTCTCAGGGCGGGCTTGCAGAAATCATCAAAGCAACTTTTCCGGAAAAAAGGGTTTATACGGTAGGTGAAGAAGAGCCGTCATTGACTTTTTTAAATAGAATGGATATCATCGATGACAACACTTATGACAATGCGCTTGTAATAGTTTGTGATACTGCGAACCAGCCGAGGATTAGCGATAATAGATATACGAACGGGGATCTTCTGATTAAAATCGATCACCATCCAAATGAGGACCAGTACGGCGATATCATTTGGGTAGATACAGATGCAAGCTCAGTCAGCGAAATGATTGTGGACTTATATGAACTTGGGGAAAAAAGAGGGTATGTTTTAAATAAAAATGCGGCTACATTGCTTTTTGCAGGAATAGTTGGGGACACAGGGCGGTTTTTGTTTTCCAATACCACTGAAAAGACATTCGAAGTCGCTTCAAAATTAATTTCGATCGGTATCGACACGAATCAGTTATTTAATGAACTTTATAAAGTGAAGCGTGAGGTTGCCCGATTAAACGGCTATGTATTGGAAAACTTTAAAACACTTCCCTCAGGTGTTGGATACATGAAAATAACAAGGGAAACAATAGAGAGATTCCAGGTCAGTACGAGTGAAGCTTCCCTCCTGGTAAATGCCTTTTCAAATGTTGAAGGCCTTAAATCATGGGTGTTTTTTATTGAAGAAAAAGATCAAATACGGGTACGCCTTCGTTCAAAAGGCCCTGTTGTAAATACGATAGCGGCCAAGTATAACGGTGGGGGCCATCCGATGGCTGCCGGTGCTACGATTTACTCGTGGGATAAAATGGATGATATTTTAGAAGATCTGGACCAGGCGTGTATCGCTTACGAATAATTAACGTATAAAATTAGACCGACTATCTCCAGATGAGAGTGTCGGTCTTTTCACATTCTCTTTTCAGTTTTACACTTGTTCGTTAGATACAGGTATAAACCAAGATCCAATATTAGTCACGTCCTCGTGTACATCAATATTTAGCGATTGCAGTTCTTTCTTGATTAGTCTTGCGAGTTCTTTTGATTCACAGTAAGCTGATTGTCCGTTCATGATCAAAGAAACTTTTTCTTTTGCAATTTTTTTTCGGCTGATGAGCATTGAACCACCTCCTATATATTTTAGTAATCTTATCATATACGAAATTGGGTTATTTTGCGACAGTTAACATCTGATTGTCACGGAATATTCAAAAAATTTAACTCAAGAGACTTCTTCGATCAAAAGATGGATCTCTGTTTTTGTATGAAGGATAAATAACTGTTTTACTTTCACTTTGAAAGCCAGGTCATCGACGGTGAACGTTTTGTTTTCGATTGTCCGTACGACAAAGTTTCTGGTTTCAGCAACAGAATTGACATCCTTCTTTAGCAAATCGTTAACTTCTTCCAAAACTAATTTTCTAAGTTCGGAAATAGTTAACTGTTTCAACTCCAATTTTTCGGCATTTTCAAATGTGATCTCGATTTCTTTTATGCGTGGGGTTTTTTCTGATGGGGTATCTTCGTCTTCTTCATTTTCTTCTATCAGCAGCTTGTTTTGCTGTTTTAACTCGCTGATCTTAATTTGTTGTTCTTTGATGGTTGAAATTTGTTTTTCATACATGGTGCCGTAAAGAGATAAAAAAAAAGCCCATCCAAAGATTGTTCCTATAGCAAAGCCGGAGAGGAAGCGCTGCCAGCCTTTTCTTGTATAAAGAGGGGGGATCCGCATTCTAGATCGACTTCTCCTGTGTCAGCCATCGTATTACCTCCATTCCAGCCTGTGCCCCGCCTAAGGCAAAGAATATCCACATGAACTGCTTCATTATCTGATCCGGTGTTCCGCTTAGGAAGCTTTTTTCCATATTCGTAATCGTATCGAACGTTCCGCCGATCGCAGCTACGATCGCCCAGATCTTTAATCTTACTGCTAGCGTTGCAATGGTATGAAGCGGGGGTTCTCCAACCATAAATGCACCGATTCCGCCAATGACAGCACCTCCGACAATGACACCAAAAGAAACAAAAAAGGCAATGATAATTTCGATCAATCTGACGCCTTCCATTACACCCCTTCTTCCTTCTTAAAGATATTTTTGATTAACATCTAGATCCTTTCTGTGGAAAGCTTTTTTTATTTCGCAATAGAATGTTAAAAGTTATTGGAATAGAAATCCTTATTAAAACTTTATGCAGGAGGCAGGACAGGGTATGACAAATCGTACGGATTTGTTGTTAGTCTGTTTGAACTCGCTTTATAATAGAGAAGGAGGAAAACCAAAAGGATGTGTTTTCATGAGTTTTGTGCATCTGCATGTACATAGTGAATACAGCTTGCTGGACAGTGCATGCCGCATTGATTCTCTCGTTGAAGCAGCGCGTATGCTTGAATACCCGGCACTCGCTTTGACGGACAAAGGGGTCATGTACGGAACAGTGCCATTTTATAAAAAGTGCAGGCAAGCTGGAATAAAGCCGATTATCGGTCTGGAAGTTAAGGTTTTAAAAGAAGGATTTCATAATCCTAAAATCACTGCGAAGGATATTCATACACTTGTGCTTCTTGCAAAAAATGAAGCGGGATATAAAAATTTGCTGCAAATAAGCTCTGCCATTCAACTGTCAGGACATTATGAACCTCATATAGCAAAAAGGAAGCTGTTCAGGCACACGGAAGGCCTTATAGCTCTGTCGGGTGGCCCTGATGGAGAAATATCTTCTCTTTTGATGGAAGGCAAGAACGAACAAGCCATGAAAGAAGCACAAGCTTTTTATAAGGCTTTTTCAGGCAGCTTTTATCTTGAACTTCAAGACCATCATTTAGTAAAGGAAAGAGAGCTTAACATCAAGTTAAGGCAGCTGGCGAAAGAAACCGGCATTCCTGTAGCTGCCTCAAACGCAGTCCACTATATAAAACGAAGCGATGCGGTTGCGCATGATTGTTTGAGATGCATTAAGCATGGGCAAAAGTTTTCTGAAAAAGAAGAAGTAACATTGCCTAACGATGAATTTTATTTAAAGTCAAGGGAAGAAATGGAAGAGCTCTTTCGAGGTAACGAGGAAGCGATAATGAATACAAAGAGGATCGCTGAGGAATGTGAGTTTGAGCTTGAAATGGGCCAAACGGTTCTTCCAGAATATCCGGTACCTGATGGGACCAGTTCTTTTGAGTACTTGAGAAAACGGTGTGAACAGGGGCTTTTGAAAAGGTATGACACGATTACGGACGAGGTACGAAACCGTTTAGAGTACGAGTTGGATATTATTAACCGGATGCAGTTTAACGATTATTTCTTAATTGTCTGGGATTTTATGGAGTACGCCCATTCACAGAACATGATTACCGGGCCAGGAAGGGGCTCTGCGGCAGGCTCCCTTGTTGCGTATTTATTAAATATAACTAATGTAGATCCGATTGAGCACGATCTGTTGTTCGAAAGATTTCTTAATCCGGAGCGGGTAAGTATGCCAGATATCGATATCGACTTTCCAGATACGGGCAGAGATGAGATTATCCAATATGTGCAACAGAAATATGGGGAGGACCATGTTGCTCAGATCGTAACGTTTGGAACACTGGCTGCAAGGGCAGCTGTCCGTGATGTCGGTCGAGTAATGTCTGGAGACCAGCAAGTGATCAATTCACTTTCTAAAGCGATCCCTTCCCGTCCCGGTGTTACGCTTAAGAAGGCTCCTGAGGAGTCGCTCCAGCTGAAGAATCTTCTGGATAAGTCATCGCAGGCAAGAGAGATTTTTTCTATTGCAAGGTTAATCGAGGGACTTCCCAGACATACTTCTACGCATGCTGCTGGAGTGGTGATCAGCGCTGCTCCGTTAACGGATAACGTACCTTTACAAGAAGGGCATGATAGTGTCTCCCTGACCCAGTATCCGATGGAAGATTTAGAAGAAATCGGCCTATTGAAAATGGACTTTCTTGGTTTGAGGAATCTGAGTTTGATTCAGTCCATTCTCTCATTGATTGAAAAAGGAAGTGGTTCAAGAATAGACCTCAACGCGATTCCTTATGATGATCCCAAGACGTTTCAAGAGCTGGGAAAGGGCGATACAACAGGAGTTTTTCAATTAGAATCAGACGGCATGCGACAGGTATTAAAGCGGTTAAAGCCTACGGAGTTTGAAGATATTGTTGCTGTTAATGCACTTTATAGACCAGGGCCGATGGAAAACATTCCAGTCTATATTGAAGGAAAGCATGGAAAGCGGAAAGTTTCATATCCCCATCCTGCTTTAAAGCCGATATTAGAGAATACTTATGGAGTTATTGTATATCAGGAGCAAATCATGCAAATCGCCTCAAAAATGGCCGGTTTTTCCCTGGGAGAGGCTGATTTGTTAAGAAGAGCGGTAAGCAAAAAGAAACGGGACGTGCTTGAAGAAGAAAGGCAACACTTTGTGAAGGGATGCTTGACTAACGGATATACCGAAAATACAGCTCTGGAAGTATATGAGTATATTGTTCGCTTCGCTAACTATGGATTTAACAGAAGCCATGCGGTCGCATACAGTGTCATAGCCTATCAGCTTGCTTACTTAAAGGCAAATTATCCCCTGTACTTTTTCGCTGCAATCCTGTCCAGCGCCATTGGCAGCCAGGGGCGTCTTGAATTGTACATGAAAGAATGCAGACTGAGAGGGATCGATGTTTTGCGTCCGTCGATTAATAATAGTTTTGCAACGTTTAGTGTGGAAGGGCAAGGTATCAGATTCGGCTTACTTGCTATTAAAAATGCAGGTATAAATGCCATACAGGAAATAGTCAATAAGAGGAAGAATGGTCCTTATCGAAGTTTATTTGACTTTTGTTCCAGGGTCTCTTTGAAAATCGTCAATAAAAGAGCCATTGAGTCTTTCGTTTTTGCAGGCTGTTTTGATGTCCTGAACGTGGATCGTGCCGTTTTGCTTGCTTCTCTTGAATCTGCTTTAAACTATGGCAGCTTGAAAGGGGAAGAAGCTCTTGATAAACAAATGGGATTTTTCATTGACACCGATCAAGAACCTAATTATGAGTATGTTCCTCCTTTCGAAGAATCAGAAAGGCTGCATTTTGAAAAAGAAGCGATCGGATTTTACCTTTCCGGCCATCCATTAGACCCGTATGATTCTGTGTTAAAGCAATATAAAAGAGAATCGCTGGGAATGATCGGGGACAAAAACAACCAGACTGTGAGAGCTGCAGGAGCTGTCTTGAAAGCAAGAACGATTCGGACAAAAAAAGGAGATTTGATGGCTTTTCTAACATTAAGCGATGAAACGGGAGAGATGGAAGCTGTCGTCTTCCCTAAGGTATATCAAACCAACCCCGAATTGTATTCTAAAGGGCATTTCCTGTTTGCAGAAGGAAAAATCCAGGCAGAAAATGAGGAATCAAAGCTAATCGTCTCAAAAGCGATCGATTTAAATGATTTGAAAGCAAAAGAGAAACAGGAACGAACCGTTCTTTATTTAAAAATTGAAAAGGATCGCAAGGAAGAGGGTATCCTTTACAGTTTAAAAGAAATCCTGTCTGAATTCCCCGGGAATATACAGGTTATCCTATATTACGAAAAAGATAAAAAGGTTATCAGGCTTGAAAACAAATGGGCGGTAGACCCGACTGAAACTTGCATCAGCCGTCTTAAGTCACTGCTTGGCGAAAATAATGTCGTTCAAAAAAACGAGTGAAATTCTTTACAGGAATAGCTCTTTTGTTATAATGGATGAAGGCAGAGGTGGTCTGACCACCTCTGAAACTATATATATGACACTAGAATTAGTGATTGCATTAGTGATTGCTTTGTTGGAAAAAGGAGAGTGAATGGATTGCCCACTACACGCGAAGAAGCGCTACATATTCACCGTATAAATCAGGGGAAGTTAGAATCAAAATCCAAGGTACCCGTAAGAAATGCAAGGGACCTGAGCCTCGCTTATTCCCCGGGGGTGGCAGAACCATGTAAAGAAATTTATGACGATAAAAACAAAGTTTATGAATATACAATGAAAGGCAATACAGTTGCTGTAGTTTCAGATGGCACCGCAGTACTTGGGCTTGGCAATATCGGACCTGAAGCTTCCCTTCCGGTTATGGAAGGGAAAGCTGTACTCTTTAAAAGCTTTGCTGGAGTTGATGCCTTTCCTATCTGTCTGAATACGACAAACGTTGACAAGATTGTGGAAACTGTTAAACTTCTTGAACCTACATTTGGCGGAATCAATCTTGAAGATATCGCGGCCCCAAGCTGCTTTTTAATTGAAGAGCGCCTGAAAAAAGAAACAAACATCCCGGTATTCCACGATGACCAGCATGGAACAGCGATCGTAACAGTGGCAGGTCTTGTGAATGCTCTTAAATTAGTGGACAAGTCTATGTCTTCCATCCGAGTGGTCATTAATGGAGCTGGCGCCGCAGGAATTGCAATCATCAAACTGTTGAACAGGTTTGGTGTAAAAGATATTATAATGTGTGATTCAAAAGGGGCTATTTACGAAGGGCGTCCATACGGAATGAATGATGTGAAAGCTGAGGTTGCTAAATTTACAAATCGTGACAAGATTGAAGGCAACTTGAAAGAAGTTTGCGATGGAATGGATGTTTTTATTGGCGTATCCGTAGAAGGAGCACTAACGAAAGAAATGGTACAGAGCATGAATGATGATCCGATCATATTTGCAATGGCGAATCCTGTACCGGAAATAATGCCTGATGAAGCTAAAGCAGCTGGAGCTAAAGTAATCGGCACCGGCCGCTCTGACTTCCCGAACCAGGTAAACAATGTACTGGCTTTTCCCGGGATTTTTAGAGGAGCCCTTGATGTTCAAGCTACACATATCAATGAAGAAATGAAGGTAGCTGCGGTAAATGCGATAGCTGAGCTTGTAACGGAGGATGAGCTTACCACTGATTATGTTATCCCGGCGCCATTCGATGCAAGGGTTGCCCCTGCAGTAGCTGCAAGTGTTGCCAGGTCAGCTATGGAGACCGGGGTTGCAAGGAAGAAAGTAGACCCGGAACAGGTTGCCGATAAAACACGCAATCTTGCTATTATCGGAGACAATAAAAATTAAAAGTGGGGAAGTTTGGTCTTTCTCACTTTCTTTTATGTTTTTTTCGAAATAAAGGAGAGGTGATCGTAGTTGCTCTCATCGCAGCAGGATAAAGTTTATCAGGCAATACTCCACCAAATTAAAGCGATCATTTATAATGACGGACTGCAAACCGGAGACAAACTTCCTTCTGAAAGAGAGCTGTCAGAAAGGCTGAAAGTGGGGCGTTCTTCGGTTAGAGAAGCGCTTCGATCCCTTGAATTGCTGGGATTGATCGAAACGAGGCGTGGAGAAGGAACGTTCATTTCTGAAGCAAAGGATCATCGGCTTGTAGAAATTCTCGCATCGTTCATTTTGAAAGATACAAAATCAAAACATGATTTATTGGAAACAAAAATGATGATTGAAGCGGATATTATTCGCCTTGCAATCCATAGAATAACAAAAGAAGATATAAAAGCTTTATCATCTGTTGTAAAAGCAAGTGATTCTTCTTTTTTAAAAACAGAGGAAGATTACAAATTTTTTCGTATAATTGTTGAATCAACTGAGAATTATTTACTTTATCGATTATGGCTTGAGCTTGCCGAATTTTACTTGTCTGTTTGGAAGCCGAACATGAGCCGCCATGCTTCACATTATGAAAAGATAATAGAAAGCCTTTTACATAAAGATGAGCATGGAACGATCGATGCTCTTCAAAGCTTATATAAAAAAATCAGTAGTTAGCCCGAAAATGCATGAATATGGGAAAGGGATGGTATGCCTTGTTAAAGGATCTTTTTACCAAAAAGAAAAAATATGCAACGATACCCTCGGAGAAGTTAAAGCAGGATGTTCCTGAAGGGATTATGACGAAATGTCCAAATTGCAAAAGCATCCTTTATACGAAAGAATTAATGAAATCATTAAAGGTCTGTCCAAAATGCGGGTTCCATCTTCAAATGTTTGCGTTGGAACGGATAGACAGCCTTATCGATCCTGGATCCTTTATCGAGTATGACAAAGGCATGATGTCTGAAAATCCGCTTGAGTTTTCAGGATACCTGGAAAGGCTTGAAAAGGATCGTAAGAAATCTTCTTTAAATGAAGCAGTTGTTACCGGTGAGGGAACAATAGATGGAATGAAGACCGTGATCGGGGTTATGGATGCACGTTTTAGAATGGGAAGCATGGGATCTGTTGTAGGAGAAAAGATCACCCGTGCGATTGAAAAAGCAACAGAAAAAGGATACCCGTTTATTATTTTTACAGCTTCAGGCGGTGCAAGAATGCAAGAAGGTGTATTAAGCTTGATGCAAATGGCAAAAACAAGTGTTGCCTTGAGACGTTTCAGTGATGAAGGCGGTTTGTTTATTTCAGTGATGACCCACCCAACTACTGGTGGTGTATCAGCAAGTTTCGCATCAGTAGGCGATTACAATTTCGCTGAGCCAAAGGCATTGATCGGTTTTGCCGGCAGGCGGATAATCGAACAGACAATTCGTGAGGAACTTCCCGAGGATTTCCAAACAGCAGAATTTTTGCTTAAACACGGACAGTTAGATAAAGTAATTCATCGTCATGATATGAAAAAGGTCTTGTCGCAGGTACTGGATATTCATGGAGCAGGAGGTGAAGAAGATGAGCAACAGGCTTGAGTTTGAACGTCCCGTTAAAGATCTGGAAGAAAAAATTGCAGAACTAAAAACATTTATGAAAGATAAAGGGATCGACCTGTCTGATGAAGTGAATAGGCTTGAAGAAAGGCTGGAAACGATTGAAAAGGAGATATACGGCAACATGAGTGCCTGGAACCGTGTACAGCTTGCAAGGCATCCCCAGCGTCCTACAACGCTAGATTACATTGATATTCTTTTTACAGATTTTCTAGAATGCCATGGTGACAGGCTATATGGAGATGATGAAGCGATTGTAAGCGGAATCGCTAAATTCCATGGGACTCCTGTAACTGTCATCGGCCATCAGCGCGGAAAAGATACAAAAGAAAATCTTCGTCGCAATTTCGGCATGCCTCATCCGGAAGGATACCGAAAAGCGATCAGGTTAATGAAACAGGCTGAAAAATTTAACCGTCCGGTCATTTGCTTGCTTGATACGAAAGGGGCTTTTCCAGGAAAATCTGCTGAAGAACGTGGACAGAGTGAAGCGATCGCTAGAAATTTAATTGAAATGGCCGGTTTAACTGTACCTATTATTTGTGTTGTAATCGGTGAAGGAGCAAGTGGCGGCGCACTTGCAATAGGAGTTGGAAACCATGTCCATATGCTTGAAAACTCATGGTACTCTGTTATTTCCCCAGAAGGAGCGGCAGCCTTATTATGGAAAGATGCCTCGCTGGCACAACAGGCTGCTGATACGATGAAAATAACTGCCCGGGATCTAAAGGAAATGGATATTATTGATAAAATTATTCCTGAACCTCAAGGTGGTGCCCATCGAGATATTAAACAGCAGGCAAAAAACATTGAGGAAGTAATTAAAAACTCAATTGATGAGCTTACAAATCTTTCTAAATCTGAACTCGTTCAACAGAGGTATGAAAAATACAAAAAAATGGGACAATTTACGTTTGTAAACGATTCCATTAGCGTAAAATAAAGAATATGCTTTCCCGCAGGAGGGAAAGCATATTTTAGTGTAAGAGGTTCTTTGTTGTGTTAGGTTGATGGATTTGATATTTTAATAACACAAATACTCTAATGAGGTGAAAGTGTGATGAAACGAATAGGTGTGCTTACCAGCGGAGGAGACTCCCCTGGAATGAACGCGGCCGTTCGGGCAGTTGTCCGAAAGGCGATTTATCATGAAATAGAAGTATACGGAATTTACCATGGTTATTCCGGTTTAATAAATGGGGAAATCAAAAAGCTCGAAGTAGGCTCAGTTGGAGATATAATACATAAGGGCGGGACAATGCTGTATACTGCTCGCTGTCCTGAATTCCGAACGCCGGAAGGACAAAAAAAGGGAGTGGAAAATTTAAAGAAGTTTGGTATTGAAGGACTGGTTGTTATAGGTGGGGATGGCTCTTACAGAGGTGCCCAAAAGTTGACGGAGCATGGTTTCCCTACAATTGGAGTACCGGGAACGATCGATAATGATATCCCGGGTACCGACTTTACGATCGGATTTGATACTGCTTTAAATACAGTGATCCAGGCAATCGATAAAATCAGGGATACAGCAACCTCACATGAGCGTACTTACGTGGTAGAAGTTATGGGACGTGATGCGGGAGATATCGCTCTATGGTCCGGGCTTGCTGACGGTGCGGAATCTATTCTTATACCGGAAGCTGGCTTTGATATGGATCAGATTATTTCGCGATTAAAGAGAGGACATCAGCGTGGAAAGCGCCATAGTATTATTATTGTTGCAGAGGGTGTTGGAAGCGGTGTTGAAATTGGGAAAGCTATTCAAGAGAAGGCTAAAATGGAAACACGTGTAACCGTCCTGGGACATGTTCAGCGCGGAGGTTCTCCGACTGCATTTGACAGAGTTCTTGCGAGTCGTCTTGGAGCTCGGGCAGTAGAGCTTTTACTAGAAGGGAAAGAAGCACGTACAGTCGGAATACAAAGCAACAAAATAATTGATTTTGACATTGATGAAGCATTATCCCAGAAACATACGATCGATTCTGAAATGTATAAACTGTCACAAGAGTTGTCTATCTAACGGTATTCTTGATTTTAAATTGGGGAGGATTAAGATGCGTAAAACTAAAATCGTTTGTACGATTGGACCTGCGAGTGAGTCAGAGTCCACACTTGAGAGCCTGATGAAGGCAGGCATGAACGTAGCAAGGCTAAACTTTTCTCATGGTGATTTTGAAGAACACGGAAAAAGGATTAAAAACATCCGTGCTGCTTCTGAAAAGGTTGGGAAAAGTGTTGCAATTTTGCTAGATACGAAAGGTCCTGAAATTCGAACTGGAGATATGGAAAATGGTGCGATCGAATTAACAGCCGGCCAGAACCTGGTTGTTTCGATGGAACCGGTTACCGGGACCCCGGAAAAAATTTCGATTACCTACACAGACCTTGTTAACGATGTGCATAACGGATCCAAAATATTGCTGGACGATGGACTTATCGAACTTGAGGTTACGGAAGTACATGAAACTGAACTTGTTACAAAAGTTTTAAACAGCGGCACATTGAAAAACAAAAAAGGCGTTAACGTTCCAAACGTAAGCGTAAATCTACCGGGAATTACAGAAAAAGACGCAAAAGATATTTTGTTCGGGATCGAGCAGGGGGTCGACTTTATAGCTGCATCTTTTGTTCGCAGACCTTCTGATGTATTAGAGATCCGTGAGCTGTTAGAAAAGCATAATTCAAATGATATTCAAATCATCCCGAAGATTGAAAACAGGGAAGGCGTAGAAAACATTGATGCTATTCTAGAGGTGTCTGATGGATTGATGGTTGCCCGGGGAGATTTAGGTGTGGAAATACCAGCGGAAGAAGTTCCATTGGTACAAAAGGATTTAATTAAAAAGTGCAATGCACTTGGTAAACCAGTCATCACTGCAACCCAGATGCTTGATTCTATGCAGCGAAATCCAAGGCCGACAAGAGCCGAGGCGAGTGACGTAGCCAATGCGATTCTTGATGGCACGGACGCCATCATGCTTTCTGGTGAAACTGCTGCTGGTGTTTATCCGGTGGAAGCTGTGGAGACAATGCATCGTATTGCCTTTACAACAGAACATGCCCTTGATTATCGTGCGCTCCTTTCTATTAGAAGTAAAGAGCTTGAGACTACGACAACAAATGCGATTAGTGAGTCGGTAGCACATACAGCTTATAACCTTGATGTTCCAGCGATTATTACACCAACAGAAAGCGGACATACTGCAAGGATGATTTCTAAATACCGTCCAAAAGCTCCGATTATCGCTGTACCGAGTAAACCTGGTGTTTGCAGAAAGCTTGCACTCGTTTGGGGAGTACAACCACTTCTTGGCAGAAAGGCGAAGTCTACAGATGAAGTGCTGGAGATCGCTGTAGAAACATCACTTCGCTCCAACATGGTAGAGCATGGAGATTTAGTGATCATTACTGCGGGTGTTCCAGTTGGACAAGCCGGAACTACCAATTTGATGAAAGTCCATGTTATTGGAGACGTAATCGGAAAAGGCCAGGGAATAGGCAAGAAATCAATTTCAGGTAAAGTAGTTATCGCAAAAGATGCGAAAGAAGCAGATGAAAAAGCTGAAGAAGGTTCTATTCTTGTTACTATAGGGACAGACAAAGAAATGGTTCCGGCGATGGAAAAGGCTGCAGGGATTATTACACAGGAAGGCGGGCTTACAAGCCATGCTGCAGTAGTTGGGTTAAGCCTTGGTAAACCTGTTGTAGTCGGCCTTGACAACGCTATGGAGCTGTTTGAAGAGGGACAGGAAATAACGCTTGATTCAGCAACCGGAGTTATTTACAACGGAAGAGCAAGTATTCTATAATGTTAGGTAAAAGAGAAGGGATCTCCCTTCTCTTTTTTTGAAAGGTCTTTACTATTTGAAACAAAGTTGACATAAACGCTCTTTTTGAAAAAACAATTAAACATCACCTGACGGGGGGAAGAAGCATGAATGAAACTGAAATTGTTGTCAGGTATCATGAAACAGACCAGATGGGGATTGTTCACCATGGAAATTATGTGAACTGGTTTGAGGTCGGCCGGACTAATTTTATAAAAGATCTAGGGGTCTCATACAGGAAGCTTGAAGAAAGCGGAGTACTTTTGCCAGTCCTTGAAGTTAATGTTGTGTATCACTCTCCTGCCAGGTATGAGGATATTGTTACAGTCAGGACTATGCTTGAAGAATACAACGGAATAAGATTGAAATTAGGGTATGAAGTATATCGAAATGAAGATCAAAAAAGGATTGTGAGCGGAACAACCGAACATTGCTGGACAAGCATAGAGATGAAGCCTGTTTCGATCAAGAGGAAACGGCCTGAACTTCATGAATTATTCCTTAAGGAGATAAATTAATATGCTGCGAATTTTTATACTTCTTCTCATCCTGGTTCCTGCCATGGAAGTGGGATTGCTCATATTGTCGGGAAAAACATTCGGTGTCCCGATTACTGTTCTTCTTATTATTTTGACAGGTTTGCTTGGTGCATGGCTTGCGAAGAAACAGGGAACAGAAGCGCTTAGATTAGCCCAAATCCAAATGGCTAACGGAGAGATGCCGGGGGAAGCCATTCTGGATGGATTATGTATTCTTGTAGGCGGTGTGGTTTTATTGACACCCGGATTTATTACAGATGCCCTGGGATTCATTTTGTTATTTCCAGGTTCGAGAGCGATTGTAAAAGTCTGGTTAAGAAAGATGATCGATCGAATGATCAAAAACGGTAATTTTGTGTTTATACGTAAGTTTTAGTTGCTCTGGTTGATAATTCCACGGAGTGGAGCATAAAAATATTTGCTTAGTAGCACTTTTAAAAATATTTTTAACACCAAAAAACTGGCATTGGCCAGTTTTTTTGGTTCTGCGTGTTTTATTCCACTTTAATACCAATAATAAAGTTCCAGAGATCTCTGAATACATTTGCATGAAAGAGCGTTTTAATAACAACTAGTGAAACCGGTCCGATGATCAGTCCAAGAAAACCAAACAACTGAAAACCAACGAACAGGGCAATCAACGTTGCAAGTGGATCAAGGCCGATACTTGAGGAAAGTACTTTTGGCTCCATGATCTGCCTCTGGATGACGACGACGCCATATAAAATAGCTAATCCGATAGTTAGTGAATAATTGCCTGTTATAAAGGAATATGCAATCCAGGGAACGAACACCGCTCCAGTCCCAAGATAAGGGAGAAGATCTACCAATCCAATTATAAGAGCAATCGTGATCGCGTATTTTACTTTAAGAATGAGCAATCCTATTAATACGATAACTGCTGTTATGGAAATCAAGGTAAGTTGTGCTTTCACAAAGCCAAAAAGCGCTTTTTGCAAATCCCGGTAAACGTTGCCTGCACTGTCTTGAACTCGTTCAGGAACCTTGCTTTTAATCCAATTTCCAAGTCTGTACCAGTCTTTGCTGATAAAGAAAGTAGCCAGGAGTGAAAAGATTAATACAGTCAAAATTGTAGGAAGGCTTACAAAGAAATTTCTGAGACCTTCGGCAATTGCCTGCAAAAAGTCTGTAAAGGTCGCAGTTACAGAAGTTCCGATAGATTGGACATTTTCAAGCACGGTAGTTCGTTGCTCTGCATCCAGATTTTTAAAAATATCTTCCAGCTGGTTATAAATAGGCATGATCTGGGCCATGAAAAAAGTCTCCATGTAATTTACAAGCTCAGTAAAATGCTCCGGCAAGACGTTTGCAAGATATACGACTCCCTGGACGATTTCATTTATTAAAAGCGTCAGCAAAGTTGAAATGATTCCGATAAGTAAAAGTAATGCAAGCGTTACAGAAAGCGCACGATGCATTTTTCCTTTTCTTTGCAATAAATCAACAAGAGGATTTATTAAAAAGGCAAGTAATAAAGCGATCAAAAAGGGATAGGCTAAATGCCATATATAATACAGGGCAAAAAATCCTACTGCTATCGCTCCTACAACGATAAAAAATCGGATAGCGCTATAAACATACTGCAGGTTCAAAGGCATCTCACCTTTCAAAATGGTAACATTCTATATATTCATTTTATCGTGTTATGCACCTTTGTTCAATTTCGTACATTGTCGTTTTAGAATTAATTTTTGTCGGAGAGTACCCGTTACAGTCCTTACTTTTGTATAAAGCACTTGTCATATGATAAGATAGATGACGACTAATCATGAGGAAGGAAAGACATCATGTTTTCACAGCCAAGCCTTTTTTTGCTTATTTTACTCGCTGTTGGACTGATGGCGAAGAACCAGTCACTCATTGTGTCTGTCATTGTTTTGCTTGGCATTAAATGGCTGGGACTTGGTGACAAGATTTTCCCGGCGGTTCAGTCTAAAGGAATATCCTGGGGCGTGACCCTGATTACGATAGCAGTACTTGTTCCGATCGCTACCGGTGATATTGGGTTTAAACAATTAACAGAAGCATTAAAATCCTATTATGCATGGATTGCTCTCGGTTCTGGAATATTTGTTGCAGTTATCGCCTCCAAAGGGATCACCCTTCTTCAGGAGGACCCCCATATTACTACTGCGCTTGTGTTCGGCACTATTCTCGCCGTTGCCCTCTTTAAAGGAATAGCAGTCGGTCCTTTGATCGGTGCTGGTATTGCATATGTAGCCATGAAGATTGTTGGGTTATTTACGTAAACCCATGCCTTTGTATAAAAAAGGAAGCATGAAATCATGCATATTCATTCACAAATATCAGATAATTGTATATAATGGGAAATGATGCAACAACATTCTACATATTTTATTTTAATTTAGGATATTCTCAAAAGAGATTAAATTTGGAAAGGGAGATAAGAGATGACCACTACACGCGGATTAGAAGGCGTAGTTGCCACTACTTCATCTATTAGTTCAATTGTTGACGATGTATTAACATACAGAGGATATAACATCGATGATCTCGCGGAAAATGCCAGTTTTGAAGAAGTGATTTACCTTTTATGGAACGGGAAGCTTCCTACGAAAGAGGAGCTTAACGAATTAAAGAGCAGTCTTTCAAAGAATGCACAGATTCCAAAGGAAATCATTGACCAAATGAAGTCCTATTCAATTGAAAGCGTTAACCCGATGGCTGCCGTTCGTACAGCTGTTTCAACTCTAGCGCTTTATGATGAAGCAGCAGACGATATGAGCGATGAAGCTAACTACTTGAAGGCGATTAAGCTTCAGGCGAAATTGCCAACCATCGTGACAGCGTTTTCTAGAATTCGTGATGGAAAAGAACCTGTAGCTCCAAAAGAAGAGCTTTCTTTTGCTGCCAATTTCTTATATATGTTAACTGGTGAAGAGCCGGAAGATATTGCTATTGAAGCATTTAACAAAGCGCTCGTACTCCATGCAGACCATGAATTAAATGCGTCTACATTTACAGCTCGTGTTTGTGTAGCTACTCTTTCTGATATGTATTCTGGCGTAACTGCTGCGATCGGCGCCCTAAAAGGACCACTTCACGGTGGCGCGAATGAACGTGTTATGAGAATGCTTAGCGAAATTGATACTGTTGAAAACGTGGAGCCTTATCTTGAGCGAGCGTTCGCTAATAAAGAAAAAATCATGGGCTTCGGTCACCGTGTATACAAACAGGGTGATCCTCGTGCGAAGCATCTAAGAGAGATGTCCAGGCAGCTTACAAGCGTTACTGGAGAAAGCAAATGGTACGAGATGTCTACTAAAATGGAAGGAATCGTGACAAGCGAAAAAGGCCTTCCGCCAAACGTAGACTTTTATTCTGCGTCTGTTTATCACAGCCTTGGCATTGACCATGACCTGTTCACACCGATTTTTGCAGTAAGCCGTGTTTCCGGATGGATCGCTCATATTCTTGAGCAGTACAGCAACAATCGCTTGATTCGTCCACGTGCTGAATATACTGGTGATACTCATCAGACTTATGTACCGATTGACCAGCGCTAATTTTTTTGAGTTAATGGATACGGAATACCACATGATGGAGGGGCGTGATTCCCCCTCCATTATGTATGGTTCTAAACTACAACTATCTATATAGGAGGATTACTGTTATGGCAAATGGAGAGAAAATTACAGTAAATAATGGAGTTTTAAATGTACCTGATCAACCAATTATCCCTTATATCGAAGGTGACGGTACCGGACCTGATATTTGGGCTGCTGCTTCCCGTGTTCTAGAGGCTGCTGTAGAAAAAGCGTATAACGGTGAAAAAGCAATTGTCTGGAAAGAAGTTCTTGCTGGAGAAAAAGCTTATAACAAAACAGGTGAGTGGCTTCCAGAAGAAACTCTTGATGCAATCAGGGAATACATAATTGCAATCAAAGGTCCTTTAACAACCCCTGTCGGAGGAGGAATCCGTTCTCTTAACGTGGCCCTTCGCCAGGAACTTGATCTGTTCACTTGTCTTCGCCCTGTACGTTACTTTAAAGGTGTTCCTTCTCCTGTAAAACGCCCTGAAGACACTGACATGGTTATATTCCGTGAAAACACAGAAGATATCTATGCTGGTATCGAGTACAAAAGCGGCTCTGATGAAGTGAAGAAAGTCATTAACTTCCTTCAAGAAGAAATGGGAGCTAAAAACATCCGTTTCCCTGAAACATCAGGTATTGGAATCAAGCCGGTTTCTGAAGAGGGTACAAAGCGTCTTGTGCGTGCTGCGATCCAGTATGCGATCGATGAAAACCGTAAGAGCGTTACCCTTGTACACAAAGGAAACATCATGAAGTTTACCGAAGGCGCATTTAAGAACTGGGGTTATGAAGTTGCTGAGCAGGAATTCGGAGACAAAGTGTTCACATGGGCTGAATATGACCGCATTGTTGAAAGAGATGGCAAGGATGCTGCGAACGAAGCTCAAAGCAAAGCAGAAGCAGAAGGCAAGATCATCGTAAAAGATGCGATCGCAGACATCTTCCTGCAACAAATTTTAACTCGCCCGGCAGAGTTTGATGTTGTAGCTACAATGAACTTGAACGGAGACTACATTTCTGATGCGCTTGCAGCACAGGTTGGCGGAATCGGAATCGCACCAGGGGCAAACATCAACTACGAGACTGGCCATGCGATCTTTGAAGCAACACACGGTACCGCTCCTAAATATGCAGGACTTGATAAAGTGAATCCTTCTTCTGTGATCCTTTCAGGTGTGTTGATGCTTGAGCACCTTGGATGGTATGAAGCGGCTAAACTAATCATCGAATCAATGGAAGAAACAATCGCTAGCAAAGAAGTAACATATGATTTCGCTCGCTTGATGGAAGGTGCTACTGAAGTGAAAACTTCTGGGTTTGCTGATGCTTTAATCAAGAACATGGGCTAATAGCTGTTCTATTTAAAACTTGCTAAAAGGAGTGGCAACACATGGCGATTAAAAGAAGAAAAGTTTCCGTTATCGGTGCTGGCTTTACAGGTGCAACTACTGCTTTTATCCTTGGACAAAAGGAGCTTGCAGATGTTGTTTTAGTGGATATTCCGAATCAAGAAGGCCCTACCAAAGGAAAAGCGCTAGATATGCTTGAGGCTAGTCCTGTTCAAGGCTTTGATGCAAACATTACGGGTACTTCAAATTATGAAGATACTGCTGATTCTGACATCGTTGTGATCACTGCAGGGATTGCGCGCAAGCCTGGCATGAGCCGTGATGATCTTGTTAATACAAATGCTAAAATAATGAAAAACGTTACACAGGAGATAGTCAAATTTTCTCCGGAGTGTACGATTATTGTATTAACAAATCCAGTTGATGCGATGACTTATACAGTTTTCAAAGAATCGGGATTCCCTAAACACCGTGTAATCGGCCAATCAGGCGTTCTTGATACTGCTAGATTCCGTACTTTCGTAGCACAGGAATTAAACCTTTCTGTAAAAGACATCACTGGTTTCGTTCTTGGCGGACACGGAGACGACATGGTGCCATTAGTACGCTACTCTTACGCTGGAGGCATTCCGCTCGAGAAGTTGATTTCCAGCGATCGTCTTGAAGCTATCGTGGAACGCACTAGAAAAGGCGGCGGCGAAATTGTAAACTTGCTTGGAAACGGAAGTGCTTATTATGCACCTGCAGCTTCACTTGTTGAAATGGTAGAGGCGATCCTTAAGGATCAGCGCCGTGTTCTTCCTACGATCGCTTACCTTGAAGGCGAGTACGGCTATCAAGGTTTATACCTTGGTGTACCGACGATTCTTGGCGGTAATGGCCTTGAAGAAATAATTGAACTAGAGCTAACTGACGAAGAAAAGCAGCAGCTGGATAAATCTGCTGAGTCTGTACGAAGTGTGATGAAAGTGTTAGAATAGAAAGTATAGGAAGTAGAGATTTGGTTCGTTCCAAATCTCTTTCTTCTACCTCTGACATGAAAACGCTTACTTAAACATTTTCCGAATCTTTCGGAAAGGCAGAAGGTTTAGGGGGGCGTGACCATCATAAGATACAGCTTAGCTAAAGGGGGAGAAAAGATGTTGTTAGGAAAAAAGAGAAAAATCGGCAGAAAGATAGATGAAATTAGTGTAGGGGAAAAGCTGGAGATCTCAGAAAAAATAGAAGATAAGGATTTGCTGCTTTACCTCGGTTTATCCAATGATAATAATCCTTTATTTATTCAGCATGACTATGCTTCACTCACTCCATATAAAAAACCGATTGTTCCACAAATCATGCTTCTGGGCCTCATTACAGGTGCGATTTCAAAGTATTTGCCCGGACCGGGAAGCTGTATAACACATCAGGAAGTTTCCTTTTTAAACCCTGTCTATCATTATGCGACAGTGCAATTTAAGTTTGAAGTAACAGATGTTGACCATGAAGGTCATTGTGTAGAAATAAATGTTGAGGGTTTTGACGAAGAGGAAAACAAGGTTTTACAAGGGACTTTTAAAGTATGTCCTCCTTATCCTACGAAACCGCTTACTGCGACTACAGCCTTTGAGAACTTTTAATAACAAATGAAAAGATTTTTGCACAAAAGGAATAAACTGCGATGGAATATCAGCATTGATTTTCACTACGGGCAGTTCGCTTTCCGCGGGCAACGCTTCAGCAGTGTAACATCGCGAAGAAAATGTGAATACATTTTCGAGGAGTCACTGCACTCTGCTCGAATCAATTGACGTTTTTCAAAGATGTGGAACCTCAAAGCATAGCTTAGCGAAGTGTATTTCCGAAGCGACAAGCCTTTTTATTACGTCGCAGTTAATCTCTAATGAGAACCTTATTAAACAAAGTTTGCGAGAATAACCAAAGATTAAAAGCGCCTTTGTGCGCTTTTTTTGTTTTGAGGGAGATAGGAACAAATCCACAACAGTGGAAACATATTGATTGTGCCTGCTCTTTTTTACGGAGTGGGAAAATAATGAACAACTATTTTGGAAAGGTTAAGAAGAGATAAGACTTTTGTGCTAAAACAAAAAGTAGTATGATGAAATTAGATAGATAATAAATGTTTTGGCTGGTTGTCACGATGAATAGGGGAAAAAGCGTACTAGGGGGACCATTATGAGCCAAAAGATATTAGTAGTAGACGATGAATTATCCATTGTAACGCTCCTTCAATTCAATCTGGAGAAAGCGGGTTACGAAGTAGTGACGGCAATGGATGGCAGAGAGGCGTTAGAAGTTGCAGAAAAGGAAAGTCCAGACCTTATCGTACTTGATTTAATGCTTCCAGAATTAGATGGCCTTGAAGTATGTAAAGAAATGCGTCAGAGGCATATCCATACACCAATCCTAATGCTTACAGCAAAAGACGATGAGTTCGATAAGGTGCTTGGTTTGGAATTAGGTGCTGATGACTATATGACAAAGCCTTTCAGCCCAAGAGAAGTAGTGGCGAGAGTGAAAGCACATTTGCGTCGAATTAAGCGCATGGAAGAAGTTGAACGGCAGAACGCAGGTGGGCAAACAGAAAAAATCCAAATTGGCGAACTTGAGGTCTACCCAGACAATTATGAAGCATATTTCCAGGGAGAAACGATGGAGGTTACTCCAAAAGAGTTTGAACTTCTCGTCT
The DNA here is from genome assembly GCF_005747095.1 of Exobacillus caeni. Lineage (GTDB taxonomy): Bacteria > Bacillota > Bacilli > Bacillales > Guptibacillaceae > Exobacillus > Exobacillus caeni. Next base: position 441,922 of record NZ_SWLG01000001.1, read on the forward strand.
ATCTTGCCAGGCATAAAGGTAGAGTGCTCACGAGGGAGCAATTGCTGAGCGCAGTCTGGAACTATGACTTTGTAGGGGACACGAGGATCGTTGACGTCCATGTCAGCCATTTAAGAGAAAAAATCGAACAAAACACGAGAAGGCCAGTGTATATTAAAACGATCAGAGGTTTGGGATACAAGCTAGAGGAGCCTTCACAGTAAAATGAGGAAATTTCGATTTCGCTTCCTGAATTCCTTGTTTATCCTCCTCTTTTTCGTTTTTATCGCTTTGATCGTCATAATAGGCAACCTATTTGAAAGCTTCGTTTTTAAAGGAAGTTCGGAGAATACGCTGCAGACAATGTGGAGCACGCTGGTGGTTACGTTTTTAATCGGGTTCTTATTTACGGTATATATGAGCAGCCGGGTCTCCACACAGTTAACCAGACCGCTTGAAGGGGCATTAAAAGTGGCGAATGAACTGGCGAATGGAAATTTTAAAGCAAGAACTTACGAATATCAAATGGATGAAACTGGGCAGTTGAGCCATGCCCTGAATATTCTTGCCCGAAACCTTCAAAATATGACCTCATCATATGAAATGCAACAGAACCGATTGATGACGCTGATCGAAAACATGGATAGCGGGCTTATTTTAATCGATGCTAAAGGCTATATTAATCTCGTTAATAAGCATTTTAAAGAAACTTTCGAGGTAGAAGCCGATCAGTGGTTGAATAAAGTCTACCATGAAGCTATTCCTTTTACGGAGCTATCATCTATTATTGAAGAAACGTTTATGATCGAAAAGACAGTTCGAAAGCAAATAAGCCTGCCGATTGGGATTGAGATCAAGCACTTTGACGTTTCAGGTGCGCCTATTCTAGTAAATGGTGACAAATTAACGGGAGTCGTGTTTGTTTTCCATGATATATCTGAAATAAAAAAGCTTGAGCAAATGAGAAAAGACTTCGTCGCAAATGTCTCACATGAACTGAAGACACCAGTAACGTCGCTAAAAGGGTTTGCTGAAACATTGTTGGATGGAGCGATGGAAAACAAAGCGTTTCGAGAACACTTTTTGAAAATTATCTTAGAGGAAAGTGATCGGCTTCAAAGCTTAATCCAGGACCTGCTCGATTTGTCGAAACTGGAACAGGCTCATTTTTCACTAGACTGGCAGAAGGTAGATGTATGCCAGCTCGCGGAGAATAGCATCTTGATCATGAAAAAACGGGCGGACGAAAAAAATATTACGATTGATTTTTCATCAGATGAAAATGCTGTCATATCAGCTGATGCTAACCGACTGAAGCAGGTTTTTCTGAACTTGATTTCTAATAGTATTAATTATACGCCTCCCGGAGGAAAGATTCGGATTACCGTAACAAAGCAAGGTGAAACGGTGAAATTCAAAATTGCTGATACTGGAATTGGAATTGATAAAGAAGAGCTTCCAAGAATTTTCGAACGCTTTTATCGTGTTGATAAAGCGAGGAGCCGAAATTCAGGTGGAACAGGACTGGGGCTCGCGATTGTAAAACATATTATTGAAGCTCATCATGCTAGCATTAAAGTTGAAAGCGAGCCGGGAGAAGGTACGTCATTCATCATTACTTTTTTGAAAGAGAGAAAATAAGATTTACTTAAAATTAACAATACCTTTATATGCCCTTTAAAGTGATGAGGTAAAGTAATAATTGACCCCTTCATCATGACGAGAGCATACTTATCTTTTTAGGCGAGAATCGATCTCGTCTCTTTTTTTTGCCTGCTTATGTGTGAATCCATTTATAAGCAGATGTATAAAAAGGTCCGTTGAATTTTCTTTCGATTTGCCATCATGGTAAAATGAAGAAGGTTCGACGTTTTTTTTACATAACAACTTTTTTAGCAATTAAAATATAGCAGTTTATGACTTGATGGGAGGAAAGAGTGTGAAAAAGAAATTGGTTTTAATCGATGGAAACAGTATTGCTTACCGTGCATTTTTTGCGCTGCCGTTGTTAAATAATGAAAAAGGTGTATATACGAACGCTGTTTACGGTTTTGCAACGATGTTGTTTAAAATATTAGAAAATGAAAAACCAACCCATATTCTGGTGGCATTCGATGCGGGTAAGACCACATTCCGCCATAAAACATACACAGAATACAAAGGCGGAAGACAAAAGACTCCACCAGAACTAAGCGAACAATTCTATTTTATTCGTGAGATGCTCGATGCGTTTAACATTTCTCGTTATGAAATTGAAAATTACGAAGCGGATGACATCATTGGAACTGTTTCCAAACAGGCTGCCAAAGAAGGCTATGAGGTAAATGTTTTTTCTGGAGACAAAGACTTGCTACAGCTTGTTTCTGATAAGATAACGATTTCTTTGACAAGAAAAGGCATTACGGATATCGATACGTACAATCCTGAATTCCTCCATGAGAAATATGGTATATCTGCTGAGCAAATAATCGATATGAAAGCTTTGATGGGAGATAACTCTGACAATATTCCTGGTGTGCCTGGAGTCGGAGAAAAAACGGCTTTGAAGCTTTTAAAGCAATTTGGAACTGTAGAAAACATTTATGAAAGTATTGAGGAAGTGTCAGGAAAGAAGCTGAAGGAAAAGCTTCAGGATAATCATGAACTGGCGGTTATGAGCAAGGATCTTGTAACGATCTTCTGCGATACTCCGATCGATTTTAGCCTGGATTCTATTTCGTATTCGGGATACGACGCCAAAAAAGTGTCTGCCTTATTCAAGGATTTAGATTTTAAGTCGTTGTTGTCTCGTATTGAAGGAGAGGGCACTGAAGAACCTGATGCAGATATAGAAGAATTGGAATTCGAAAGGTTAACAGAAGTGAAAGACGAGGCCCTTCATTCCCCGGCTGCGCTGATGGTAGAGGTAATGGATGAAAACTATCATAATGCTGATATCCAGGGAATAGCGATTGTAAATGAAAAAGGAAAGTTTTATGTCCCGACAGATGTTGCGCTATCTTCGGAACCCTTCAGAGAGTGGGCGGCAAATGAAGATAAGAAGAAATGGGTTTTTGATGCGAAAAGTGCGGTCGTGAGTCTCGGCTGGAAGGAAGTTCCCCTTGAGGGAGTTGACTTTGACCTTGTCATCGCATCTTATTTGCTAAATCCTTCCGAATCAAATCACGATATTTCAGCAATCGCAGCAAGGCAGGGGAAGAACCTTGTCCAATCGGATGAAGTGGTATATGGAAAGGGAGCAAAAAGAAAAGTACCCGAAGAGGATGTTTTGTCAGCACACTTAGTCAATAAAGCATATGCGATATATGAATTAAAAGATAAGTTAGAAGAAGAGCTTCGAGAAAACAATCAATATGAACTTTTCTATGAACTTGAAATGCCTTTAACACTGGTACTTGGGAAAATGGAAACGACCGGAGTGAAAGTGGATTTAAAACGACTGGAGAAAATGGGGAAAGATTTAAACAAAAAGCTCCAGCAAATAGAAAAAGAAATATATGAGCTTGCCGGGACAGAGTTTAACATTAACTCTCCAAAGCAGTTAGGAGAAGTTTTATTTGATAAACTCGGACTGCCTGTCATCAAAAAGACAAAGACTGGATATTCCACTTCTGCGGATGTTCTGGAAAAGTTGGAAAGCAAACATGAGATTATCTCAAAAATTCTACACTATCGCCAGCTCGGGAAGTTGAATTCTACCTATATCGAGGGACTGCTGAAAGTTATATACAGAGATACAAATAAAATCCATACACGCTTTCAGCAGGCGCTTACACAAACAGGAAGGTTAAGTTCTACTGACCCGAACCTTCAAAATATTCCGATCAGGCTGGAAGAAGGAAAGAAAATCCGTGAAGCTTTTATTCCTTCAGAAAAGGATTGGCTGATATTTGCAGCAGATTATTCCCAGATTGAATTACGGGTACTCGCTCATATTGCGGATGACGATAACCTTGTAGAAGCGTTCCGGAACGACCAGGATATTCATACAAAAACAGCTATGAACGTTTTCGGAGTAGAGGCAGATGAAGTAACAGGCAATATGCGCCGCCATGCAAAAGCCGTGAACTTTGGGATCGTGTATGGTATCAGTGATTTTGGTTTGTCGCAAAGCCTTGGCATCACAAGAAAAGAAGCAGGACAATTTATTGATCGCTACCTGGAGAGCTTTCCAGGTGTTAAACAATACATGGATGATATCGTACAGCATGCAAAGCAGGAAGGGTTCGTTTCTACACTTATGCATCGTAGAAGATACCTGCCGGAGATTAACAGCCGCAATTTTAATCAGCGGAGCTTTGCAGAAAGAACCGCAATGAACACCCCTATTCAGGGCACTGCTGCTGATATCATTAAGAAAGCAATGGTGGAAATGGCGGAGCGGCTTGAAACAGAAGGTCTTCAGGCACGGATGCTACTTCAAGTACATGATGAATTGATATTTGAAGCTCCTGAGGAAGAAATTGAAGACTTAAAGCGAATCGTGCCGGAAGTTATGGAAAATGCAATTGAACTTAAAGTGCCGTTAAAGGTGGATTATTCCTACGGTTCAACATGGTATGACGCTAAATAGGATAAAGGATTTTTGAGGAGAGACTGATATGCCCGAATTACCGGAAGTAGAAACAGTTAGACGAACATTGCAAAACCTTGTGGTCGGCAAGAAAATAGCCGATGTAAAGGTACACTGGCCTAAAATCGTCAAGCTGCCTGATGATACAGAAGAATTCCGCATGAGGCTAGTTGGACAAACCATTCATGATATACAGAGAAGAGGAAAGTTTTTAAAGTTTATTTTAGATTTCGATGTTCTTGTATCCCATCTTAGGATGGAAGGCCGTTATGTTCTCGCTGACCAAACAGATGACTATGATAAGCATACCCATGTTTTTTTTACATTCACAGATGGAACAGAGCTTCGCTATCGGGATGTACGAAAATTTGGAACGATGCATGTATTTCCAAGAGGTGAAGAAGAGAAGCATTTGCCGCTATCTCAATTAGGTTTTGAACCATTGTCAGATGAGTTCACTGCTGAAATACTTGCCGAAAAAGTGCGTAAAACAAAACGGAAAATAAAGGTAGCGCTTCTCGATCAGACACATATTGTTGGTCTCGGTAACATTTATGTGGATGAAGCGCTTTTTAAAGCGAAAATACATCCTGAAAAAATAGCCGACCAGCTTTCAGAAGAGGAAATCTCCCTTCTCCATAAAGCGATTATCGGCACGCTTTCTGAAGCTGTAGAACAGGGTGGCAGTACAATCCGTTCTTATGTGAACGGACAGGGGCAGATGGGAATGTTCCAGCAAAGCCTTTATGTTTATGGAAGAAATAAAGAAGCTTGCCGTATTTGCGGGAGCGAGATTGAGAAAAACGTTGTAGGCGGCAGAGGTACCCATTATTGCCCTGATTGCCAAAAACGATAGGATAACGTACATCGAATAAGCTCCCTCCATATACTATTCTAGGGTTGAATGGAGGGAGTAAAAGACAATGCAATGGATTTCCCTTTTCTTATTAGCCTTTGCTGTAAGTATCGATGGATTTAGTGTGGGATTAACATATGGACTTAGAAAAATGAAGATTCCATTTAAGTCTATCGTGATTATTTCTTGTTGTTCAGCAATTACTCTTTTGGTTGCGATGAGTGCGGGCTATTTAATCCAGGGATGGCTTTCCCCGGTTGCTGCAGAAAAAATAGGCGGTCTTATTTTGATTGTTATCGGTTCATGGGTTCTCTATCAAGTAATGAGACCGTCAAAGGAAGATAAGAAGGAATCGGTCCAAAGGACATTGATCAAGCTTGAAATTAAATCGCTTGGTGTTGTTATCCAAATTTTACGAAAGCCCACTGTAGCAGATTTTGATGATTCAGGTACGATTACTGGCATTGAGGCTATCCTGCTTGGAACTGCCCTTTCTTTAGATGCATTCGGGGCAGGAATCGGTGCGTCGCTTGTGGGATACTCCCCTTTATGGACGGCCGTATGCATAGCGATAATGAGCTCTGCCTTCGTTATGCTCGGTTTAAAATTTGGAAATGCTGCCTCAAGGTTTAAATGGGTAGAGAAACTTTCCTTCTTACCGGGATTCCTATTGATCGTTATCGGTGTTTTTAAAATCTAGCTTTGCCAGTAGTAAATATTAGTATGGTTAAATGAACAGCCGCTTTTTTATGGAAAGCGGCCTTACATAGTAAGGAGGTTGGTTGTTTTGATCATCGGGCTTACAGGCGGTATTTCGAGTGGAAAGAGCACTGTGTCAAAGATGTTTAAGGAGTTAAATATCCCGGTAGTAGATGCAGATGCAGCAGCAAGAGAAGTAGTGGAACCAGGGGAGAATGCTTATCAGGATATTGTCGAGTACTTCGGTGGGGACATCTTGCTCGAAACAGGATATATCGACCGGAAAAAACTTGGTTCGATTGTCTTTAAGGACGAAGAGAAGCGCAAGGTGCTAAATAAAATCGTTCATCCGGCAGTGCGGGAAAAAATGCGAAAAGATACGAAAGAACACTTTCAAAGCGGCAGCGAAACTGTTGTAATGGATATCCCTCTTCTATTCGAAAGCGATCTAACCCACATGGTTGATAAGACGCTGCTCGTTTATGTGAGTGATGATATACAACTTCAAAGGTTAATCGAACGCGATAAAAACGGTGAGGAAGATGCCAGGCAACGAATAGGCTCTCAAATGCCTTTAGAGGAAAAGCGTTTGTTGGCTGATGAAATAATTGACAACAATGGAACAATCGAAGAAACTAGAAGCCAGCTTCTAATAGTGTTGGAACGCTGGAAGGTTATTCACACATAAAAAGGCCGGAGAGCGGTCTTTTTGTTTTATGATTTTTAGTAAGGAATACTGATACATAAGAATTTGGTGGAGTGGCAGCTTTGGGGTGTTGAAAACAACAGTGTTAGCTTGCAGAGCAGGACAATTCTTGAATGCCCTGGTATCCAGGGGTTAGATTTTCTTTTAGAAGAAATCGATTATGATGGGAGCTGACACGTTAGTCAGCTCCCTGATGCTTTGCACCTGGGAGGCTCTCCGCCCTCCTGCCGGACGGAAATCAACCATTCTCTCAATTGAGAAAACAAGCATTTTTTGTCTCTTTGTTATGTGTCCTACCACGGCAACAAAGCTAAAATGACAGTAGTTGTTACAATATATTCACTGGTCATTTGCCTTTTTCTAAATAAAACCTAATTAATCGTAAAATTAGCTTTCCTTTTGCATATTATATGTTATACTAATTTTGAAAAAGGGTAAGAAAAGTATAACATATATAAGATGATGGGTAGGAGGAACTTTACATGAAGGCCAAAATTGCGATTAATGGGTTTGGAAGAATTGGACGTATGGTTTTTCGCAAAGCCATTTTAGATAATGAATTAGAAGTGGTAGCAATCAACGCAAGCTATCCTGCAGAAACGTTGAGCCACCTTATTAAGTATGACAGTGTACACGGTACTTTTGAAGGAGAGGTAGAAGCTACTGAAGACAGCATTATCGTAGACGGAAAAAAAGTAAAATTATTAAATAACCGCGACCCTAAACAGCTTCCATGGGAAGAGATGGAAGTAGATATCGTGATCGAAGCAACTGGTAAGTTCAGATCAAAAGAGACAGCTGGCTACCATATCGAAGCAGGAGCGAAAAAAGTAATCATTACAGCGCCTGGTAAAGATGAAGATCTTACGATTGTGATGGGCATAAATGAAAGCGAATACAACCCTGATGTACACCATGTGCTTTCAAATGCATCTTGTACAACAAATTGCCTTGCTCCTGTCGCGAAAGTAATCGATGAAGAGTTTGGAATCGAGTCAGGGATGATGACAACGGTTCACGCTTACACAAATGACCAGAAAAACATTGATAATCCGCATAAGGACCTGCGCCGTGCGCGTGCATGCGGCCAATCGATTATCCCTACTTCTACGGGTGCTGCAAAGGCAATTTCTAAAGTGCTTCCTCAACTGACAGGAAAGCTAAACGGGATGGCACTTCGTGTTCCAACACCAAACGTTTCACTGGTAGATCTAGTTGTAGACGTAAGAAAAGATGTGACAATTGATGAAGTGAACGATGCGCTAAAGCGTGCTTCAGAAGGGCCCTTAAGAGGAATCCTTGGTTTCACAGATGAACCTTTAGTGTCAATAGATTTTAACGGAAATGAAAATTCCTCGATCGTAGATGGCCTTTCCACGATGGTTGTCGAAGACCGCAAAGTTAAAGTACTTGCCTGGTACGACAACGAATGGGGCTATTCCTGCCGTGTAGTAGACATGGCGAAGTATGTGGGAAAAGAAATTAAAAGCCGTACGGGCGTTGGTGTGTAATAAAATAAATAAAGCAATAACAAAGGCCGGGTCCTAAACCCGGCCTTTAATATGTATTTTTAAACAGCTTTTAAAACAAGACAACAAAGCGATTCATCTTTGCTGCCCCTCAAAAAGAGATTAAAAAATCTCTTTTGTAAAAGCGTAAGCGATCGGCGTTCCTGGGTTTAAAGATTCGTCATGCTCGCATGTAAGAAGCTTTGGACCCTGGAGCGTCGTGGGGGAGCAAACTTGTCAGATAATTGCATAAACCACAATCGAAACTTATTCTAAAAAAATTAATATTTATTTATTGCAAAACAATACTAAAACCTTTATACTTTGTTTCGTGAACTTCAAAATAGCAATTAGGCATTGGAAACTACTTAAAGGGTTAGGACCTCATCGGACTAACTTTCCCCCGTGGTAGTATTTCAATTCCGCATGCTTACGAAGGCATGAGAATTTAGTTAAAGGGGGACTTTGCTATGGACACAATGGGACGTCACGTAATCGCTGAGTTATGGGGTTGCGATGTTGCAAAGTTAAATGACATGAAGTTGATCGAAGAAATTTTTGTTGAGGCTGCATTAAAGTCAGGTGCCGAAGTACGTGAAGTTGCATTTCATAAATTTGCTCCTCACGGTGTAAGTGGTGTGGTAATTATTTCAGAATCACACTTAACGATCCACAGCTTCCCTGAACACGGTTATGCAAGTATTGATGTTTATACATGTGGAGATTTAGACCCGAATGTTGCAGCAAACTACATTGCTGAAGCACTTGAAGCTGAAACTCGTGAAAATATTGAATTGCCAAGAGGTATGGGACCGGTAAAAGTACCACAAAATGTACAAACGGCGGTTAGATAACCTTTTCAAAAGTAGAGATGCTCAAAGCATCTCTTTTTTTGTCCCAGGATTTATTTATAGAGAAAATTACTGTTTAAAACTATTTTTTGTGTTGTAATATGAATTCCCACGCGATGTCTCTTTGCTCCCCTAAATGCTGCATCATACTCGCAGGTACGAATCTAAGAAAACAGAAGAACCGACATTGAGAGCGATCCGTGTAGTTTTACCTAAAGGCTAACAAATCCTTTTGGCCGATTAAATTGAATTCCTTCCCGATTATTGCTATGCTGAAAAAAATAACAAGGGGGAAACAACATTTGTCTATCAAAAGCCTTTTGACAAACCGAGCTGAAACAAGTGAAAACCATCCTGAAGAAAAATTGAAGACCCATTATTTCAAAGTTCCTAAAGACAGGGCAATGAAACAATGTGCTGAAACCCTCCTGAAGAACGGAAACTGTGAGCTTCTTTCCGAATCGCCTGAACGAGGAGAAATGGTCTTTAAATTAACCAAACCGAAAAAAGCTTTGATCGTTGTGACGGTTATTTCTGTTCAAGCATTCCGGACAGCCATTGATTTTTCTGTTTCTACAGAAACCCCGCTGCCGGTGGATTTTGGTTTTAGCCGCAAGTTTATCACTAACACGTATGATGAGTTGAAAAAGCAATTGCCATATATCGGAACAGGTATTGCAGAACAAATTTAATTAACATCCTTACTTACGACTTAAGATGTGATAAAATGAAACTATTATAAGCAAGGTGTGCCGCCTCAAGGCACTTGACGAAGATTACGCTTATTAGCGAGTTCTTAACAACAAGAGTTGATTAGTTTGTTTGTTGTCGCTGGCTATTAACATCTTCGAAAATAGAATTTTCTAATTAGTGGAGATGATGGTATGCGATGTCCTAACTGTCAGCATAACGGTACTAGAGTATTAGATTCGAGGCCGGTACATGACGGACGATCAATAAGAAGAAGAAGAGAATGTGAAAGCTGCAATTACCGTTTCACAACATTTGAGACCATTGAAGAAATTCCTCTTGTTGTCGTAAAGAAAGAAGGAACAAGGGAAGAGTTCAGCCGTGATAAAATTCTTCGTGGTTTAATCAAAGCCTGTGAAAAGCGGCCGGTTCCCCTTGAAAAGCTAGAGACAATCGTCAATGAAATAGAAAAAGAGCTTCGCAATCAAGGTTTCTCAGAAGTGAGCAGTGACGATATTGGCGAGATGGTCATGGACGAGCTTGCTAAGGTTGATGAAGTTGCTTATGTAAGGTTTGCTTCTGTTTATCGCCAGTTTAAGGATATTAATGTGTTTATACAGGAACTAAAAGACTTAATAAATCGTGCAGACAAATCATAGGAGCTTAAGACAAGTTGGCTTAAAGCTCTTTTTTCGTTAGGTGTTTTTGGCTAAAGGTTGGAGGATTGCTTTTTTGCTCTCCCGGGCCTCTTTTTGTGTTCCTGTAAAATAGATCCCTTATTTTATTTTTAGGGAGAACAAAGATGATAATCCTGATAGTCCCTATTATTAGCAACTAATTAATCCTTTATGGAATAGAAAGATAATTTAACTTTTAGTGGTGAGAAAAATGCATTGGAAAGAATTATTGCCGGTTGACCGGCTTCAGGTTCGTTCGAGAGGTTTGCTTCATGAGTATGACCGGAAAGTACTTACAATGCTTTACCAGCCTCTTGTTGGAGCCGTTGCTTACAGCTTGTACATGACGATGTGGAGCATAATGGAAGAAAGAAGCCTTTCTTCTGAAACATCCACCCATCATCAATTGATGAATATGATGCAAATGGGCTTAAAACAAATATATGAAGAACGGAAAAAGCTTGAAGGAATCGGATTATTGAACACCTATGTAAAAAAAGAGGAAGACAATAAAGTCTTCCTATATGAATTGCAATCTCCTCTTACTCCAGAACGTTTCTTTAACGATGGCGTTTTAAATGTATATCTATATAATCGGCTGGGAAAAACAAAGTTTCATTCGATCAAATCCTATTTTGAAATTCCTTCCGTTAATGTTGATGGATTTGAGGCTGTAACGTCTTCCTTTAACGAAGTATTTACTTCGCTGCACCCTTCTGAAATGGTTCCCGAACGTAACTCTGAGACAGAGGATATTCTTCAGCAAACAGATAATAAATCTTACATAGGACGGAACGAGTCTAAGGGAGTTGAATTTACCCAACGGACAGATTTTGATTTTGACCTGATGCTTCAAGACCTTTCTGACTTTATTGTTCCGAAACAACTGTTGACGCAGAGTGTAAAAGAAACGATACTAAAGCTTGCGTTTGTTTATAAGATCGAGCCTCTTGAAATGAGCAGGATTGTACAGCAGGCATATATTCATCATGAAGTTATTGATGGAGAAATGCTCAGGAAAGAAGTGAGCAAGTGGTATACGTTTGAACATGGAAAAGAACTGCCTTCCCTTTCCTATCGAAAACAGCCGGTTACGCTGCAGGAGTTCCATCAGAAGGTGCCTGTGACGGAAGAAGAAAAGACTATTAAAGCTTTCGAGATTCTCTCGCCTTACGAAGTTCTTGAAAAAGTATCAGGAGGAGGAAGGCCAGCTTCAGCAGATTTAAAGCTTGTGGAAGGGATACTTTTTGAACAAAAGCTGAATCCAGGTGTAGTAAATGTACTGATCGATTATGTGATGACGACTAACGATATGAAACTAGTAAAATCATATGTAGAAAAGATTGCCAGTCATTGGGCGAGAAAAAAAGTTAGTACTGTAAAGGAAGCGATAGCCCTGGCACGATCAGAACATAAAAAATATCAAGAATGGCACTCTTCTAAAGATAAAGGAAAACCCCGGAAATCAACAGGAAGCGTAAGACAGGATAAACTGCCTAAGTGGATGAATAATAAAAAAGACCAAACTGAAAAGATTTCAGAAGATGAATGGAATGCAAAACAAAAACAATTAGAAGCAATGTTGAGCAAATACAAAAAATAGGGTAGTGGGATGAGGTGATACGATGGAATCAATTCAAGAGTCTTTAAAAAAGATGCCTCAAAGTGAAACGTTTAATAAACAATATCGGGAATTAAGGCAAAGAATTTTTTCTGATAAAGGAGTAGCAGGATTCTTCGAAAAACATCCGGAAATTACAGAGGACATGGTGAAAAGAAGTCTTGCAAAACTCTACGAATATACGAACCAGTCCCACTCCTGTGACGGATGCGATTCGTTGTCTGCCTGCAAAAATATGATGCAGGGCTATGAACCACATTTATTTATAAACGGGAATTCGATTGATCTGGAATATAAAAGATGCCCTTCTAAGCTTAAAGATGACGAAAAGAAATCAAAAGAAAGATTGATTCAGAGCTACTACATTCCAAAAGATATATTAAGTGCAACTTTTTCCACGCTTGATACAGATCCTACCCGCATGGAAGCGATCCAGTATGCCGTCGATTTTGTAGAAAGTTTTGAACCGGGAAAAACCTTTAAGGGTATCTACCTTTATGGAGATTTCGGGGTTGGAAAAACCTACTTGATGGGCGCGATTGCAAACCAGTTGGCAGAAGAAAAAGGAGTCAAGTCATTATTTGTCTATACACCGGACTTTTTCCGTGAAATGAAGAGTGCAATCCAAACCCAATCGATTGATGAGAAACTAGACTTTATTCGATCGGTACCATTACTGATCCTTGATGATATTGGTTCGGAAAATATCTCAGGATGGATTCGAGACGATATTCTTGGATCGATCCTACAATACCGTATGATGGAGAGGCTGCCGACGTTATATACTTCAAACTATGATTTTAACGAATTAGAAGAACACCTGGCTTATTCCCAAAAAGGCGGGATCGAAGAGATGAAAGCTAAGAGAATAATGGAGAGAATCCGGCATTTTGCAGATCCGATCTATCTTGGCGGCAAAAATCGGAGAGTATAATAAATTAAGATAAACGCCCGTCTAAAAAAGACAGGGTGTTTATTTTTGGCTCTTTTCTAAAAGATTGTTGGTTTTGCACAAAAGAGATAAACTGCGAATCAATTGCAGCATTGATTTCCACTCCGGGGCAGTTCGCTTTTCGCGGGCAACGCTTCAGCTGTGGCTTTTCCCGCAGTACAAGGAAGGCTTCGGCAGCGTTACATTTTCGAGGAGTCGACTGCCCGCTGTTCCAATCAATAGACGTTTTTCAAAGATGTTGAACGTCAAAGTACAACTCAGCGGAGGAAACACACGTAGACTCCTTGAAAATGAACATCATATTTTCTTCGTGCGATGTCTTGCTCTCGTTGCCTTCCTTATCCTGCGGGACAGCGAAGACGTTGAGACCCCGCAAGGAGCGTTTTGTGCGAGTGAAGAGGCTCAGCGCGAGCCCGCGGAAAGCGTAGTGTATTTCCGTAGCGGTCAGCAGTAACTTACGTCGCAGTACATCTCTAATGTGAAGCTTATTAAGCAACAAAGCATATGAAAAAAAGCCTTATCTTTACGATTTAAAAAGGCCTGTTATTTATTCAGGCCAACCAATTTTATAAGAGGGCGGTTAGTTTAATCTTCAATATTATTAGCTGACATTTAAAAATAACAGAAAAAAATCACCAATTAATCATGTTTCCCTTACTGTTGCCATATAGTTTTACAAGATACGTGTGGGACAGGGAGGGACTTTTGTGATCGCAATTTCATTTCGCCATCAAAGTGATGCTGTATTTGTACATACACGCTTAAATCAAAAACTTTCTGGAAAAGGGTTGCTGAAATCTGTAAGTGCAGCTATAGAGAAAACGTGTATTATCGTAATCAAGACAACCCCTCTTATTTATAAAAGACAGGTGCTTCCATGCCTTGCTAAAGCTTTAACGGAATGTGTCCTAGAAAAATATGAAATGAACTGGTATGAACAAATGATCGAACATCAGTTTTATTTTAAAGAAAAAGAAGAGCAGAGGGAAATTATCTCTTTAGCGATGGCTATTTCAGCAAGGGAACGGCCAGATATTCCGGAAACTGCAAAAATACCTGCTGGAAAGGATCTGTTATTTAATGCTTTTTATGCTTTTTTAAAAGAAGAATGCTCATTTTCTTTTGATTCGTTAATCCGTTTTAGGCTTAAGGACTATTTCTTAACATTAAAGGAACTGGTAGGAATAGCGATCGATGAATATAAGCTTGAGCAAGAATATCAGAATTTTATTGACCATTTAAGGCACTCGGTTCAAAAGCGCCATCCTGTAAAAGTGGAAATCAATCTTTTGTACGATAAATATTTTTTATTTTATGATGAACATTTTCGCCTGCTTGGCAACAATTATTTGAAAAGCTTTATTGATGAAGAGATTAGACACTTTAACGGCTTTGAAATAGATCCGTGTGTACTTGGGCCACTCATTGGGCTCGCGCCAAGAAGAATTTGCGTTTATACGAATGAAATCGATCTTGGTCTTTTACAAACAATCCAAAATGTGTTCCAGGAAAGAGTAGAAATTAGGAAGAAAGTTGATTTTTATAACATTAGAACGCTGGGATAGGAAAAAAAGAAAAAAATATTCCACTGCACTTGATTTTCTTCCTTAAAATTTTTATAATACGTACATACATTATCGAAATTAACAGTGATGACGAGGACAAGAGTTATTTTTTACGGTTCACAGAGAGGGAAGGCTTGCTGGAATCTTCCTAACACGAATGAATAACTTACCGCCTCTGAGCTCCAACGATGAACCGATTTAGTAATCGTTGGCGTAGATGCTACGATACAGCGCACTGAAGCCGATTTGCAGTTTTTGCTTATCGGGAAGCAGGGTGGAACCACGAGAATAACACTCGTCCCTTTTTGGGCACGGGTGTTTTTTATTTGCTCGTAATATCAAAAAAAAGAAAAGGAAGTGTTCACAATGGCTGACCAACTGAAAATAACATTTCCAGATGGCTCGATCAAAGAATTTGAAAAAGGTACAACAGCAGAAGAAATCGCATCCTCTATCAGCCCCGGACTAAAGAAGAAATCGCTGGGTGCTAAACTAAATGGGAAATTGGTAGATCTGAGAAGACCGATTCAAGAGGACGCAAAAATTGAACTTATTACGTATGATAACGAGGAAGGTCTGGAAATGCTCCGTCACAGTACTGCGCATCTGTTAGCTCAGGCTGTAAAACGCCTATATCCTGATGTGAAGCTTGGAGTAGGCCCTGTAATTGAAAGCGGCTTTTATTATGACATCGATACTGCTGAATCAATTTCAGTTGAAGATTTTCCTAAGATTGAAAAGGAAATGAAAAAGATTGTAGATGAAAACCTTGAGATCGAATGCCTGGAAGTAACCCGTGAAGAGGCAAAAGAAATGTATGAAGAAATAGGCGATGACCTAAAGCTGGAATTGCTGGAAGACATTCCTGCAGGAGAAAAGATCACGATTTACAGACAGGGTGAGTTTTTTGACTTATGCCGTGGCCCTCATGTTCCGTCCACAGGGAAAATTAAAGCCTTTAAACTTTTAAGTGTAGCTGGTGCTTACTGGAGAGGTGACAGTGAAAACAAAATGTTGCAAAGGATTTACGGAACAGCTTTCCCTAAGCAGTCACAGGTAGAGGAATACTTGAAACTTCTTGAAGAAGCGAAAGAAAGAGACCACCGGAAGCTTGGCAAAGAGTTGAAACTTTTCACCATTTCTCAGGAAGTGGGACAGGGATTGCCGATCTGGCTTCCAAAAGGTGCAACAATCAGACGTACGATCGAGCGATATATCGTTGACCTGGAGGAAAAGCTTGGCTATAACCATGTTTATACTCCTCACCTTGCAAGCGTTGAACTGTATAAAACAAGCGGTCACTGGGAGCACTATCATGAAGATATGTATCCTCCAATGAAAATGGATGAAACAGAAGAGCTAGTGCTTCGTCCGATGAACTGTCCGCATCATATGATGATTTATAAAAATGAGCTTAAAAGCTATCGGAACCTTCCATATCGAGTAGCTGAGCTTGGCACGATGCATCGTTATGAAATGTCAGGTGCGCTCGCAGGTTTGCAGCGGGTACGTTCTATGACTCTCAATGACGCGCATATTTTCTGCCGTCCAGATCAAATTAAAGAAGAGTTTATCCGTGTTGTTAAGTTAATCCAGAAGGTATATGAAGACTTTCAGATCGACGATTATTACTTCCGTCTTTCATACCGTGATCCCGAAGATAAGAAAAAATATGTGGATAATGATGAAATGTGGGAAAAAGCTCAGGATATGCTGAAAGCAGCGATGGATGACTTAGGTGTGGATTATGTGGAAGCTGAAGGAGAAGCGGCGTTCTATGGTCCGAAGCTTGACGTTCAGGTGAAAACTGCTCTTGGCAAAGATGAAACGTTATCAACTGTCCAGTTGGACTTCCATCTGCCTGAACGCTTTGATCTCACTTATATTGGCGAAGATGGAAAAGAACACCGTCCTGTCGTAATCCACCGTGGGGTGGTGTCAACAATGGAACGGTTCGTTGCCTTCTTGATCGAAGAATATAAGGGAGCGTTCCCAACATGGCTTGCACCGGTTCAAGCGGAAGTAATTCCTGTATCTGAAGTACATCTTGATTATGCGAAGAAAGTAGAAGAAGCATTGCAGCTTGCCGGTGTCAGGGTGGATGTTGATGAAAGAAACGAAAAGATCGGCTATAAGATCCGAGAAGCGCAAATTCAGAAAATCCCTTATATGCTTGTAGTAGGAGACAAGGAAATCGAAGCGGATGCTGTTAACGTTAGAAAATATGGCGAACAAAAATCAGAAACAATCAGCTTAAACGATTTTATCTCTTCTATTAATGAAGAAATTAAAAATCGCCAATAATATGGGAAAAGACTGGCTCTAAACTGTGAGCCAGTCTTTTTTTGTGCGAACTCTTTGGAGAACTGAACAAGGAATAACATTAAAATGATTTTTATTGGTCATCGGATGATTTTAAAAAAAATATTGCATTTTCATAATATGTCAGTTATTATTAAGTGGTATGTTTCTGAAAGGCCAGTTTTCCCTTGACGAAAAATCACAGCCATGATATACTGGTTTAGGTAAATGAATATAGGAGACAAAGCAAGCAGAAGCGCCCGCTTCTCACCTGATCGACGCATCAACTGTAGTTGCCAGGTTGGAAATTTCCTGTTCGGAGAATAGTGTGGGCGAAGTATGCGCCGACGCTTTTTTTAATTGCTTTGATCGACTTAAGTTATGTTCGACTTGCAACCATGATCGAGCGAACGCATTTAACAATCCATGGAGGTGGCTGATTATTAGTAAGGACATGATGGTCAATGAGGGCATCCGTGCCCGGGAAGTACGTCTTATCGGACAGGACGGAAGCCAAATCGGTGTAAAATCAAAAAATGAAGCATTAGATATGGCTCGTAATGCAAATCTTGACCTTGTTATGGTTGCTCCTAATGCAAAACCGCCTGTATGCCGAATAATGGACTACGGAAAGTATCGTTATGAGCAGCAGAAGAAGGAAAAGGAAGCACGCAAAAAGCAAAAAATCATTAACGTTAAGGAAGTGCGCTTAAGCCCGAACATTGAGGAGCATGATTTTAATACTAAGCTTCGAAATGCGAAGAAGTTCCTTGAAAAAGGAGATAAGGTTAAAGCATCCATTCGCTTCCGCGGACGTATGATTACTCACTCTGAAATTGGGAAGAAAGTTCTTGAACGCCTTGCAGAAGAGTGTAAAGATATCGCTTCGGTTGAGTCCAAGCCTAAAATGGAAGGCCGCAGCATGTTCCTGATTTTAGCACCAAATACAGAAAAGTAAGACTTTGAAGGAGGACTACTACCATGCCAAAAATGAAATCTCACAGCGGTGCGTCTAAACGCTTCAAAAGAACTGGAACTGGTAAACTAAAGCGTTCTCGCGCTTACACTAGCCATATGTTCCGCCATAAAACAGAAAAGCAAAAGCGTAAACTACGTAAAGCTTCTCTTGTTTCCAGCGGGGACTTCAAGCGCATCAAGCAACTTGTATATAACAAAAAGAAATAATTTCGGTTTACTATATCAACATAAGAACTAGGAGGGTTTACTATGCCAAGAGTAAAAGGTGGCTATGTAACACGTCGCAGACGTAAAAAAATCTTAAAATTAGCTAAAGGTTATTTCGGTTCCAAACACACGCTTTTCAAATCTGCTAACGCGCAGGTTATGAAATCTTTACAATATGCTTACCGTGATCGCCGTCAGAAAAAACGTGATTTCCGTAAACTTTGGATCACACGTATCAACGCGGCTGCACGTATGAACGGCCTATCTTACAGCCGTTTAATGCACGGTCTTAAGACAGCTGGTATCGAAGTTAACCGTAAGATGCTTGCGGATCTTGCAGTTAATGACGAAAAAGCTTTTGCTGAACTTGCTGGAAAAGCAAAAGATAGCCTTAAGTAAGGGCTTAAAGATCATTCTCGTTGAGGGAATGGTCTTTTTTTATAGAGTATTTGAAAGTAATAAAATTACTCAATAGCGTTTTTGCTCTCCCGGTCGACTCTTTTTTAGGGGAGAGCAAAGAAGTAACGCTTTGTGGTCCCAATTTTTTTAACAGTACATTTAAAATACTAAAAGGAGAACGCTAGTGGAAATCTTTCTGGGTTATATAATGATAGCTAATATTTTCGGATTTTTAGTGATGGGAGAAGACAAAAAGAGAGCCAGGAAGCAACATTGGAGAATATCTGAGCAGAATCTCTGGTTGGTCGCTCTGGCTGGAGGAGCGGTTGGGATTTATTCTGGGATGAAAGTGTTTCGCCATAAAACTAAGCATAAGAGTTTTATCTACGGAATACCTGCTGTAATTTTATTGCAGGCAGCCATAGTGTTGTATCTACTGGTAAACTTATGATTCCTTTGGTTTTACATAACGTTTATCTTTCAAAAAAAGTCTCCAAAAGTAGATGAAGCCAGGGGTCAGGATAAAAAAGGCTACAATATAAGTTACGATGAGAGCTCGAAAGGTTTCCGGATGAGTAAAGCCAGATTCGATCGTCACGTCTGGATAGACAATATAAGGAAGATGTGCTGAACCATATGCATAGCCGGCAAACAAGTATTGGGCTACAACACTGATCATGGCGATTCGAGGCATTCCTTTGAATCCTGCTTTCTTTTGCCGGTGAGGGAACCATAATGCTGCATAACCAAGCGCGAAACCGGCTATTGATGCTATCATCCATGGAGTATAGTTCAATATATTTTCATACAGCCAGTTTGCTTCATTGCGCATTGTAAAAATAATAAACGCAGCCATTAACAGTGAAATAGGACCGATAATAATGGCATCTTTCCGGTAGATGGCATATGCGTCCATTTCTCCTGCAACATTCGAATAGTCCGCGAGAAGCAGCGAGGAAAGAAAAAGCGTACTTGATATAGCAAAGCCAACAAAAGCGTACTCACTTGGACTTGTAAATAGTTTGCCGAGAAGAAGTTCCTGATTACCGTCAAAGCTATCGATAAATCCCCCCTGGGTGATAGGGAGAACACTGATAAGAAGTGCTGGAATCAAGAAGCCTGTTATGCCTGAAACAAATGTTAACCCTTTTTTATATTCTTCTGCAACATGGGAGAAAACGAGAAAAGCGCTTCTTAAGGCAAGGAGCAATAAGATAATGCTCCCGGGGATGAGCAGTACCGTTCCCAGTGTGAAAGTTGCACCCGGAAAAAAGCTGAATAAAGCAACCACGATTGCCACTATAAACACATTGGTTACTTCCCATGAAGGGGAAAGGTATCTGTTCGCTATGTTAGTCGCTCTCGTTTGTTGTTTATTCAAGTAAATCATCGACCAAAATCCGGCTCCAAAATCAATCGAAGCCATTACGGCATAAATGAATACAACACCCCAGATCAGAGTAATGGCATATAAAGCTTCTGGCATTTCGATCACCTCAAATGTAATAGATTAGGATATGTTGGTGTCTATTTCTTTTGATACAGGGTTTCGTTTAAAGTAGTAACGCAATACAAGCACAGTAGCGATCATTAATATTATGTAAATGAGCAAGAACAATAAAAACAAGATCCCGAGGTTTCCGGAAGTAGTAACAGAATCTTCGGTTTTCATTATTCTGTAAATGACCCATGGCTGCCTTCCTGTGCAGGCAAATATCCAGCCAAATTCGATCGAAAGCATCGAAAGCGGCCCGGCAGCGATGAAAATGCCCATAAGCCATCGGGGAAATTGGTCCCGCTTAAGAAACTTATGCCAGACAAAACCAATGAGGGAAAGAAGGATAAGCATTGAACCGATTCCAACCATGGCATTGAATAACGTGTGTACAAAGAGAGGCGGCCAGTATTCTTCAGGGAAATCATTCAGTCCAACCACTTCTGTGTCAAACCGGTCCCCCGCTAAATAACTGAGTGCCCAGGGAATTTCAATTGCCCATTTCACTTCCTCTGTTTCACGGTCGGTGAATCCTCCTATAGCAAGGGGAGCATACTGCTGTGTTTCAAAAAGTCCCTCTGCAGCCGCTAGTTTTTCAGGCTGATACTCATGAAGCTGCTGTGCAGACTCGTGTCCGTTCAATGCAGTTAAAAGGGAAAATAACCCTCCGATTATAAGTCCCATCATTAAAGCTTTTTGGTGATATAAATAAACTTTATTCGGGCCTTTTTCTTTAAGCATCTTGAATGCTGCAACAGAAGCAATTGCAAATGCCCCAGTCATAATCGCTGAAACAGCAACATGCCCCGAGGTAACCAGGAAGCTTGGATTTAAGAAGGCCGCCCAGGGGTCAACATCCACGATCTCTCCGTTCTGTATTTTAAAACCATCGGGGGTTCCTTCGAAAGCATGGACATTTGTGATCAGGACTGCTGAAGCAACTGCTCCGATTGCAACCAGAGTCACGCTAACGATTCTCATCCAGGGAGATAGCCTATCAGCTGCATAGATATAGATCGACATAAATAATGCTTCCAGAAAGAAAGCATATATTTCGATTTGAAACGGCAAAGCGATTACTTTTCCGACAACTTCCATAAATCCGGGCCAAAGCAAGGATAACTGAACCCCTGCAATTGTTCCGGTCGGTATCGCTACTCCAAGAAGAACGGCAAACCCCTTTGTCCATCTGCTCGCCATTAGCGCATAATCTTTGTCTTTTGTTTTTTGAAATAGCAGCTCAGCCACCAAAATCATTACGGGCAGACCGACTCCAAGTGTTGCATAAATGATATGTACCCCCATTGTCATCCCAAATAATGACCGGGCAATGACTAAATCATCCATTTCCTGAACATCCTCTCGTTCCCTCTGCGATTAAATTCAACCTTATTGTCCACGATTTCCCAAAGAATATTCAGCTGGGTTTCCATAAAGAGCAGCGTATGAAAAGCAAGTGTAAAAATGGAATTTGACATAACAGCTCGTCTATTGTCATAAGAGTATAGGGAGAGGGGGGAACATCATGAAAGACTCCTTAATGCCGATTCTCGAGATGATGGCTAGTGCTGGAATTTATGCCCCGTTCTTATTTATTCTTTTACACGTTATACGGCAGTTTTTATTTGTGCCGGTTGGATTTATTTGTATGGCGGGCGGCGTTTTGTTTGGAACATTCTACGGAACAATTTATTCTGTTATTGGGGTTACCCTTGTAAGTGTTCTGTTTTATCTATTGGTAAAACGGCTGCCGAAATTGTTTCAAAAAGTGATCCACACCAAGCAAAGATGGTTTGGGAAACGGGTGCCGATGTCTGTAGGCCAGATGACGATTTTGAGGCTTTTGCCATTCGTTCACTTTCATTTGATTTCATTATGTTTAATCGAAGTAACGAAAAGCTTTAAAGAATACACGAAGATGTCCATTTTCTCGAACTTCCCCCTGGCGATTGTCTATACGTCTCTTGGGCAATGGATCAGCAACCTGTCACCGCGTTACATGGCTGCAAGTGTTGTTACTTTAGCGATTTTGTTTTATTTGTTGAGGAGAAAAGAATGGATTATTAAGTGGAATGATTTTTTTCAGGCGGGTCAGGCTTCTTGATCTTTTTAACTTCTTTTAGTGGAGAAAAAATAATAAATAAAAACAAAATGAGACCGAATCGCATATGATTTGGTCTTTTAATATTCCATATAACACATTGGGCGGACACCTGTTCCGTTATTTGTCCTGAGAGGTTACATTTTTAAAAAGGCAAATAGCGGATTCAATGTCCTATAAATCCTTTGGTATCAGAAGTTTATGATGATGATTTTCAATCCACAGGGTGTTTTTCTTCCGGTTTTTTTCCTTTTAGAAATTCTTTTATCGGGCTTTTCCATTCTATTTTTGAGTGGGGATAATGAGTATAGATTTCATGTTCCATATAATAAAAGTCGTTCCTTTCAAGGCGGTATAATTGGGACGGATCTTTTACGTCAACGTAAATAGAGACAACTTCAAAAGCCCGTTCAGTGGTTCCCATGTATTTTTCTCCTTCGAACATAGCCCCTTTATAGGTCATCAAAAAATTTTTGTGGATGTTATCGGATGAATCTAAAAAATAAAAATCTTTATTCTCCTGGGCTTTTTCGAGTTTTCGTTTAGGGTCAAAGAAGTATTTAATTGTAGTATATATAAGTGCCACTATTGCTGCCAGGATAATAAAGCGGAACAAGAACACGATCATAACGGCTGCACCCCATTTAAACGCTTTTCTTTTTCTTACGGATAAAAGTATAATAAGTTTCATTTAATGTCCAATTTAAACAATTTTATTTTTGGAAAGGGCAGCATTTTTGGCCGCTTTCCTCTCTGTTATAATGATAGTGGAAACGGGGTGTTGAAATGAATGTAACGCAGTTATTTCAGATGCAAAAGAACCTGGATGACAGGATTTTGGAAGAGCATAAACTGGAAAGAGATGAGATCTTCCATGAAAAACTTCTGGCCCTCCAGGTTGAAATCGGCGAGCTCGCAAATGAAACCAGGTGCTTTAAATATTGGAGCTTAAAGCCGCCAGCAGATAAAAACGTGATTTTAGAAGAGTTCGTGGACGGAATTCATTTTATCCTTTCAATCGGTATTGACCTTGGATATGAGTTAGACTATATCACTCCTTTATCAGAGAAGGAAAGCCTTGTGTCGCAGTTTCACTCTATTATTCGCCTGGTTTCAAAACTGGGGGAGGAGAATTCAGAAGAGATTTATTCCAGGATTTTTAGTGCTTACTTGGCGCTCGGCAATACACTGGGATATTCGGATGAGGAGATTTCTCAAGCATACCTTCTTAAAAACGCGATAAACCATGATAGACAGGATGAAGGATACTAGTGATTAAAGCGCTTTAATTGTTAAATGTTTCGGATATCGTTATAATGAAAACTGAATACATAGAGGGAGGACTTATCGCACATGGCAAAGTTAGATAATACACTTCAGATGTTAAAAGAATTAACAGATGCAAACGGCATTCCCGGCAACGAGCGCGAACCTCGTGAAGTTATGAAAAAGTATATTGAACCATTTGCCGACGATATCCAATACGATAATCTTGGCAGCCTGATCGCTGTCAAAAAGGGATCTCAGGAAGGTCCAAAGATTATGGTAGCCGGACATCTAGATGAAATTGGGTTTATGGTTACCAGGATCGATGACAATGGATTCTTATGGTTCCAGACTGTCGGTGGCTGGTGGGAGCAGGTTATGCTTGCACAGCGCGTGAATGTTATGACAAACAAAGGTAATATCGTAGGGGTTATCGGTTCAAAGCCTCCACATATTCTGCCTGCAGATCAGCGCAAAAAATCTGTAGACAAAAAAGATATGTTCATCGATATCGGTGCATCCAGCAGAGAAGAAGCGATGGAGTGGGGCGTTCGTCCTGGAGATTCCGTTGTGCCGATTTGCGACTTTACAGTGATGAACAACGAAAAAATGCTTATGGCTAAAGCATGGGATAACCGTATTGGCTGTGCGATCGCGATTGAAGTATTGCGCAAACTTAAAGATGAAGAGCATCCGAATACTGTTTATGGTGTTGGAACTGTTCAGGAAGAAGTAGGCCTTCGCGGTGCCCAAACAGCTGCTAACTACGTTAAACCTGATATCGGTTTTGCGGTTGATGTAGGTATTGCCGGAGATACACCGGGAATAAGCGAGAAAGATGTGCAATCTAAAATGGGTAAGGGTCCGCAAATCATCATGTATGATGCATCGATGGTTTCCCATAAAGGATTGCGAGACTTTGTAACTGATACTGCAGACAAGAACAACATTCCATACCAGTTCGATGCAATTGCCGGCGGTGGTACGGATTCAGGTAAAATTCATCTGACTCAAAACGGTGTGCCTGCACTATCCATTACGATTGCAACCCGTTATATCCACTCGCATGCAGCGATTTTACATCGTGATGATTTTGAAAACGCGGTTAACTTAATCGTAGAAGTGATTAAAGGTCTTGACTCTGATAAAGTAAATCAACTTACATTTGATTAATAGAATGGGCTGACTCTAAAGCAAAGTGTCAGGCGCCTCCAACACGGTACGGAGGAGCCTGACACTTTTGAGTCAGGCCTTTACTGTTTTAAGCCCTGGGCAAGGTATGAAAGCATCTGTTCCTTTTCGTTTTCAGGTGCTGTTTCCCAGATGACTTCAAAAAGGACACCTAGTCCAGGCAACATTTTTTCCTCGCCGCTCTGAATCGCATCCACGATTGTATGCTCTAACTCGTCCTCTGAATGTCCCGTTACGTTTGCAAGAACCGCTTTTCGTAAGTTTAAATCCATTAGGTTCACCTCGCCTTTGTTTGATGCTTGTTTCTAAAGCATTTTTAGTTTGTACATCTTTTTCTTTTTCATGAATCGAATTGGATATAAGTATATGGAAAGGATATAATGGGGTAGGAACAGGCAGGTGAAAACGGATATGCATATCGAATCAGTCAAAAATAGTAAAGTGAAAGAATGGAAAAAGTTACATACAAAAAGAGGCCGAGCAAAATCAGGAACTTTTATGATCGAAGGTCCGCATATAGTGGAGGAAGCAAGCAGACAGGGTTCATTAGTTAAGGAAGTTATCATGCTCGAAGAAAGCGATCATTCTAACATGGCAGATGCTTTTAACGAAAAAGCCAGAGTGTTTACCGTAACTGAAAAAGTCATGAAAGAAATCAGTGATACAGAAACCCCCCAGGGAATTGCCGCCATTTGCACTTTCCCTGATGAAACAATAAAAGTACAAAAAGGGAAGTTTATCCTTCTGGATAGTATTCAGGACCCTGGGAATTTGGGAACCATTATAAGGACCGCAGATGCAGCTGGTTATGATGCAGTTATACTCGGTGATGGCTGTGTAGATCCTTATAATAGTAAAGTACTGCGTTCAACACAGGGGTCGATCTTCCATCTGCCGATCGTTAAAGCTAATCTGGAGGAGTTTATTAAACAACTGAAAGAAAAGCAAATCCCGGTTTATGCAACGGAAGTTAACGGGGGCCGATCTTACACGAGCCTGGAGAAGCAGGATACATTTGCC
This sequence comes from Exobacillus caeni, assembly GCF_005747095.1. Lineage (GTDB taxonomy): Bacteria > Bacillota > Bacilli > Bacillales > Guptibacillaceae > Exobacillus > Exobacillus caeni. The sequence continues at coordinate 467,557 of NZ_SWLG01000001.1, forward strand.
ATTGTGATGGGAAATGAAGCCAACGGGGTTTCAAAGCAGGTTCTACAGCTTGCTGATGAAAGAATTTATATACCGATTTTTGGTGAAGCTGAATCTTTGAACGTCTCGATCGCTGCAGGCATTTTGATGTATCAGTTGCGTGCACAACACTAAGCCTTGCGAAATATACTGTTTTTATCTATAATAGAAACCAACTTAAAAGCGCCAACAACGAGGAAAGAGAGTAGTACATTGCCTCTCGCCATTTCAGGGAAGAAGTGCCCCGGACTGCAAGCATTTCTATGGTGAAGTGATCGAATTCGCTCTGGAGTTGACATCCGAAAGCCGGCTTATCAACAGCCGGAAAGGATGGACCGGTCAAAGACCGTTATTCATTTCGAGACTGCGATGAAAGCAACAGCTTTTATTGCCGTAAACTAGGGTGGTACCACGACGTCTTCGTCCCTTTTTGGGGCGGAGGCTTTTTTGTTTTCCTTGGCTTTTAAATTAACGATTTTTATAAATCTTTAGGAGGGAAGTTTTATGAAAGAGCGGTTGCAAGCGCTGAAAGAAGAAGCTGTCTCAAAAATTGAAGAAGCTTCAAATGTGAAAGAAATACAGGATATACGTGTTGCTTATTTAGGAAAAAAAGGCCCGATCACTGAAATTCTCCGGGGAATGGGGAAGCTGCCGGCTGAAGAGCGCCCTAAAATGGGGCAGCTTGGTAATGAGATTAGAGCGATCATTTCCGATAAGCTTGACGAAAAAATGGAGCAGCTAGAAAAAGCAGCAGTGGCAGAGAAACTCAAAAAGGAAACGATCGATGTAACGATGCCGGGTAGACCTGTTCAAAAAGGCAACCATCATCCGTTAACGAGGGTAGTGGAAGAAATTGAAGATTTGTTTATCGGTATGGGCTTCTCAATCGCTGAAGGGCCGGAAGTAGAAACGGACTATTATAACTTTGAAGCGTTAAATCTCCCGAAAAATCACCCGGCTCGCGATATGCAGGATTCATTCTATATTACAGAAGATATTTTGCTCCGTACGCATACTTCTCCTATGCAGGCAAGGACAATGGAAAAGCATGAAGGAAAAGGACCGGTTAAAATTATTGTTCCAGGCAGAGTTTACAGGCGTGACACAGATGATGCGACTCATTCACACCAGTTTACTCAAATTGAAGGATTAATGGTCGGTGAAAATGTGAGAATGAGTGACCTTAAAGGCGTTCTTCAAACATTTGCCAAAGAAATGTTCGGACAAGAACGTGAAATTCGCCTGCGTCCAAGCTTTTTCCCTTTTACAGAGCCTTCAGTAGAGATGGATATCTCCTGCTTTAACTGTGGAGGGGAAGGCTGCTCTGTTTGTAAAGGTACAGGCTGGATCGAGATTTTAGGCGGCGGAATGGTCCATCCGCATGTTCTCGAAATGTCTGGTTTTGACTCAAAGAAATATACGGGATTCGCTTTTGGAATGGGGCCTGAACGGATCGCGATGCTGAAATACGGAATTGAAGATATACGTAACTTCTATACAAACGATGTACGTTTCTTAAAGCAATTTAATCGTGTGAATCAATAGAACGGACAAAATGAAGGAGGAGAAATAGAATGCTCGTTTCGATGCGATGGCTTGAACAATATGTTGATCTCGGCAACCATACTGCTGAGCAATTAGCTGATTTAATAACCAAAAGCGGTATTGAGGTAGAAACAGTAGAAAGTTTAAATAAAGGGGTGAAAGGTGTCGTTGTAGGCCATGTGGTCTCCTGTGAACAACACCCCAATGCAGACAAACTGAATTTATGCAAAGTAGACATTGGAGAGGAAGAACCTGTCCAAATCATTTGCGGTGCACCTAATGTGGCAGAAGGCCAGAAGGTTGCCGTTGCAAAAGTAGGGGCTGTGTTGCCGGGTAACTTTAAGATCAAAAAAGCAAAACTTCGCGGAGAAGCTTCAAACGGTATGATCTGCTCGCTTCAAGAGCTTGGAATCGAATCGAAGCTCGTTCAAAAAGAATTTGCAGACGGAATTTTTGTCTTTCCGAACGATGTGGAAGTGGGAACGGATGCACTTGAATACTTAAACCTTAACGATAAGGTCCTGGAGCTTGGTCTTACACCGAACAGGGCAGACTGCATGAATATGCTTGGTGTCGCTTACGAAGTAGCTGCTATTCTGAAGAAAGAAGTAAACCTTCCTTCACCTTCAGTCGAGCATTCTGATGAATCTGCTGCTGATTATGTTTCGGTAAGCATTGAAAATAAAGAAGATAATCCTTATTATGGGGCTACGATCATAAAGGGAGTAGAAGTTAAAGCCTCACCATTATGGCTCGTTAATCGTCTTGTATCATCCGGTATCCGCCCGATCAATAATATTGTTGATATTACAAACTATGTGCTTCTTGAATACGGGCAGCCGCTTCATGCATTTGATTATGACCGGCTTGGATCAAAAGAGATCGTAGTTAGAAGAGCTGGTGATGGAGAGAAGATCGAAACACTTGATGACACGGAAAGAACGTTATCAAGCGATCATCTTGTAATAACGAATGGGAAAAAACCGGTTGCTGTAGCAGGTGTAATGGGCGGTGCCGATTCAGAAGTCTATGATGGAACGCAAACGATTTTGCTTGAAGCGGCTTACTTTAATGGCTTTGTGGTCCGCCAGGCTTCTAAAGACCTTAACCTGCGCAGTGATTCAAGCGCAAGATTTGAAAAAGGAATCGACCGAAACAGAGTTCATTTAGCAGCAAAGCGTGCAGCCTCGCTTATTGTAGAGCTTGCAGGAGGAGAAGTGCTTGAAGGCCCTGTAGAAGCCGGGGAGCGTACTGTTGAAGAGAAAAGTGTGAGTGTCTCTGTTAAAAGAATCAACCGTGTGTTAGGAACCGATATTTCAGAAAACACGGTAGCTGAGATCTTTGATCGACTTAGATTTGAATATAACAATGATAACGGAACATTTTCAGTACTGGTGCCGGCAAGACGGCCAGATATAACCATTGAAGAGGATCTCATTGAAGAAGTTGGCAGACTGTACGGTTATGATAACCTCCCCGCCACTTTTCCTTACGGAGAAGGAACTCCTGGTGGGCTCACAGACTACCAGAACAAGCGCCGTCTCGTACGTAGATACATGGAAGGTGCAGGCTTATATCAAGTTACAACATACAGTTTGACAAGTCCAAAGAAAAACGCATTCTTTGGTGAGATTGGCTATAATGACATCACTTTATCCATGCCGATGAGTGAAGAGAGGGCAGTGTTAAGAACAAGCCTTGTTCCTCATTTGCTGGATGTAATCGAGCATAATCACAACAGGCAGCTTGATGATGTCGCAATATATGAGACAGCAAAAGTGTTTTTAACGAAGCAGGAAAAAGTTTCCGAGCTTCCTAAAGAAGAAGAGCATATCTCAGCTGCATTCACCGGGTTGTGGCAGGAGCATTCCTGGCAGAAGGAGAAGAAGCCGGTCGATTTCTTTGTAGCCAAGGGAGTGATCGAAGGGCTTGTTGAGGAGCTCGGCCTCTCTGATCGTATCTCGTTCCAAAAGGCTGAAAAGCAGAATATGCATCCAGGAAGAACTGCTAACGTTCTTCTTGACGAAGAAGAGATTGGTTTTGTCGGCCAGCTTCATCCAGAAGCCCAGAGCGAATATGATATCAATGAAACGTATTTATTTGAACTTAACCTGGAACGGCTACTAACAACGAATACGGAACCGCTTGAGTATAAATCTCTTCCTCGATTCCCTTCTGTTACAAGAGATATCGCTCTTGTGGTGGATGAAGGTACCGAGGCTCAGGCCGTGTTAAACATAATTGAACAGGCTGGCGGCAAGTTACTGGCTGAAACAAGAATATTCGATTTGTATCAGGGTGAGCACATGGAAGAAGGCAAAAAGTCACTGGCGTTTTCTCTAAGATATTATAATCCTGAACATACACTGACAGAAGAAGAAGTAAAAAAGGCTCACGACCGTGTGGTTGATCAATTAAAGCAAGAGATTGGCGCATCACTTCGTGGATAAAAAAACAGGCTGCACATTTGCAGCCTGTTTTCAATTTGTAACGTACTTTATGGTCTTTTAGCTTTTTGAGCCAGCACCTTTGCTTTGTCGGTGTTGGCAAAGTGAACTTTTGCAAACTTTTCGAGAGCTTGGAGCCCTTTGCTATTAATGATTTGTGCAGCTGCAATGTCTACCTGCTTCCCCGCTCCTTTTGGAATTGGAAATCCTGCTGCCTCACTTAAGTTATCCATATGTTGAACAAAGGCATATCTGGCAATGATAGAAGCGGCTGCTACAGCAAGGTGGATCCCTTCTGCTTTTGTCTCAAAGAAAACATTTTCTCTTACAACGCTCTTTTCCCTTGAAAGATATCCGAAATAGACGTCAGGTTTTGCAAATTGGTCGATTAAAATACCATCAACTTCCTGTCCATCGACTTTTTGCATCACATGCTGGATTGCTTTGTTATGCAGCAATGCTTTCATCTTACCCTGGCTGTAGCCTTTTCGCTGGAGTTGATTGTATTTTTCATTTGGCAGAGTAAGAAGACTGTATGGAACAGTTTTCACTAAATCTCTTGCGATGGCTATAATTTGCGGATCTTTTAAGTTTTTTGAATCACGGACTCCGAGCTCTTTTAAAAGAGGAATTTGCTCTTTTGCAACAAAGGCTGCGACAACAGTGATCGGTCCGAAATAGTCGCCTGTTCCAACTTCATCTGAACCGACGATCGAAAGCTTCCCTATGTCAGCAGGCGGACTGTATTTAGTTGGTTCTTTTATAGAAGGCTTTGCTTTAGGTTTTGATGAAACGGAAGATTTCCCCCATTTTCCAGATTCCTCCTCAGCGCTTTTTCCCTGGAAAAGAACTTTGCCGGAATTGTAAGCTGTAATCGTGCAGCCGGGAACTTTCGCTGCAAACAAACTTCCTGGAGGATGTTTATCCTGTTTAAACTGGTTGTAATTCTCTTTCATTTCATTCATAATTGATTGAGATACGTTTAAAACGACATGTGACATAACAAAACTCCTTTTATGTACTGAGGAATATCTCCTATTATAACGAATCCTTTATAAAAAGGGTAACGGGACCTTAGGATGTAAGTGTAAGACGATTTTCATGTAAAATCTTTCATGTTAAGATAAAAGTTAGGGTTTTTTTCTCGGAATAGGAGGCTTTTGGGTGGGAGAGAAGCAAGGGAATGAACGCACAAGAGTACAAATTTATGGAGAAGAATATACAATAAAAGGCACCGAGAGCTCTGATCATATTATAGAGGTTTCCAATATAGTGGATGAAAAAATGAAAGAATTAAAAACGATGAATCCATATTTGGATACAAAAAGGCTCGCTGTGCTGACTGCAGTAAATATTGTGAACGAGTACGTATTGCTTAAGAAAGAAATGCAACAACTTCAGAAAAAATTGAAAGAAGAGGAATAAGAGGGATGGTTGATTTAATACTGTTAGTTATTTTAGTCGGGGGATTTTTGGTCGGCATTCGCCGTGGCCTGATATTACAAGTTGTCCATTTAACAGGTTTTATTGTTTCGTTTATCGTCGCATATATGTATTTCGGTGATCTGGCTCCACATTTAAAGCTGTGGATTCCATATCCTTCTTTTGGAGAAGGCGATTCAACGAACATGGTTCTTGACGCAATAAATTTTGAAGCTACTTACTATAGAGGAATTGCTTTTGCTATGCTTTTCTTTGGAACAAAAATCATTATGCAAATTATAGGCTCCATGCTTGATTTTCTTGCAGACCTGCCGATTTTGCGTACGATTAATGGCTGGCTCGGCGGTGTGCTGGGATTTATAGAAGTGTACGTTATTTTGTTTATTTTTCTTTTTTTGGCAGCTCTTGTGCCGAATGAGACAGTACAAACGTACATCAGTCATTCGTTTTTGGCGGAAAGCATTGTGAAGCACACACCGATATTATCGGAACAAATTAAAGACTTATGGAGCAACCACGTCGTTTAACCCTTCTTGTCCGGAAGGGTTATTTCTTTTATTGCAGTTGTTTCAAGTTGGTTTTTTAAAAAAATACCGGTACGATAGAAGGTAGGAGAAAACCCGAAAGGAAGGGTGGACAAATCATGGATAAGAAAAAAGTAATAAAAAAACTGGAAGAAATCGCGATTTATATGGAAATCAAGGGAGAGAACCCTTTTAAAATATCGGCTTTTCGAAAAGCGGCACGCGCACTTGAAACTGATGATCGGAATATGGAACAAATCGAAGACCCTGCAGAACTGAACGGAATCGGAAAAGGAACTGCTGCAATAATAAAAGAACTGGTCGAAACAGGAGATTCAGAGACGTTAAGAAGCCTGCAGGAAGAGGTGCCGAATGGATTGATTCCACTACTTGGCTTGCCAGGTCTTGGCGGTAAAAAGATTGAAAAGCTGTATCAGGAACTTGGTGTTACAGATGTTAGCAGCTTGAAAAAAGCATGTGAAGGAAACAAGGTTCAGCAATTGCCGGGATTTGGGAAAAAAACAGAAGAAAAAATTCTTGAAGCGATCAAAGACATAGGAAAAAGGCCGGACAGGCTTCCTATCGCATACATGCTTCCTATCGCAGAGAATATCGAAATTCAACTTGATGGCTTTAAGGGAATTGAGAAATATTCAAGAGCAGGCAGCCTGCGCCGGATGAAAGAAACGATTAAAGACCTGGATTTTATTATCGCAACGAATGAAGCCGAAAAAGTTGCGGACCAGCTTTTAAAAATTGAACCAGAGGCAAAGGTAATCGTCCAGGGGGATACAAAAGTAACGCTTGAACTGGCGTATGATTATGCCGTATCGGTCGACTTCAGGCTTGTGAAACCAGAGGAATTTGCCACAACTCTCCATCACTTCACTGGCTCAATGGAACATAACGTTAAAATGAGGCAAATCGCTAAGAAGCGCGGTGAAAAAATAAGCGAGTATGGCGTTGAAGATATAGATACAGGAGAGATTACGACTTTTAACACGGAAGAAGAATTTTATGAACATTTCGGCCTTGCATTTATTCCACCTGAACTAAGGGAGGATGACGGAGAGATAGAAGCAGCCATGGAAGGGGAAATCAACGTTGTGCTTCTTGATGACATCAAAGGCGATCTCCATATGCACTCGACCTGGAGTGACGGGGCGTTTACAATAGAAGAAATGGCAGAAGCTGCGAGAAAGAAAGGTTATTCTTACATTGCGATGACCGATCATTCCCAGTATTTAAAAGTCGCAAACGGCTTGACTCCTGAGCGACTGAAAGAACAAAGAAAAGAAATTGACCGCCTTAACAAAAAATATAAGGATTTTAAAATATTCGCTGGAGTAGAGATGGATATTCTCCCTGATGGAACTCTGGATTATGAGGATGACGTTTTAGAAGGTATGGATTTTGTTATCGCATCGATCCATTCTTCCTTCTCCCAGAACCGGGATAAGATTATGAAAAGGCTGGAAACGGCACTTAAAAACCATCATGTTGATTTAATCGCGCATCCAACCGGAAGACTAATAGGGAAAAGAACGGGATATGACGTTGATCTTGAGATGTTGATCAAGCTTGCAAAAGAAACGGATACAGCCCTTGAGCTCAATGCAAATCCAAACCGTCTTGATCTATCAGCTGAATGGTTGAAAAAAGCCCAGGAAGCAAATGTAAAGTTAATGATCAATACAGATGCCCATCACATGGACATGCTTGAGCATATGCCGATCGGTGTAGCGTTCGGACGTAGAGGATGGTTAAAAAAAGAAACGATCCTCAATACGTATGATTCGACAGAACTAGAAGCATTTTTCAACCGTCATTCTCAAGGCTCCATGAAAGATCGTTAGAATGGCATAGTAGGAGGACGTTGTTTTGAATAAACGAGTATTGCGACTATTAGAATATCAAAAAATAAAAGAGATGCTTTCTGCCCATACCGCTTCATCACTAGGAAAGCAAAAAATTGAAGAGCTTATACCTCATGTTGAACTGGATGAAGTCAACCATGGGCTAAACAGTACGGAAGAGGCCAGAAAAGTTCTCCGTTTGAAGGGCCAGGCCCCTCTTGGAGGGATTAGGGACATTAGAGCAAGTTTGAAACGTGCGGAAATTGGCGGTATGTTAAATCCGGACGAGCTTCTTGATATATCCAGTACAATATACGGCGGGCGACGCTTTAAAACGTTTATCGAGAATATGGTAGAAGATGGAGTCGAACTTCCGATCCTGGATTCCTATGTTTCCGAAATCGAGCCGGAAACAGAGCTTGAAAGAGAGATCGCTTACAGCATTGACCAGGATGGCGAAGTGATGGATTCGGCAAGCGATGCATTGAGTAAAATACGGGGCCAGCTTAAGAGCCATGAATCTCGCGTAAGAGAAAAGCTAGAAAGCATGATTCGTTCTTCAAGTACAAGAAAGATGCTTTCCGATGCATTAATAACCATTCGAAACGACCGGTTTGTTATTCCTGTTAAACAGGAATATCGAGGCGCTTTTGGCGGAATGGTCCATGACCAGTCTTCTTCAGGCGCAACCCTTTTTATTGAACCACAATCTGTCGTAACAATAAACAATCAGATCCGAGAGCTTAGAATTAAGGAAAAGCACGAAATCGATAAGATATTAACAGCATTGACTGGAAGAGTAGCGGAATCAGCCGAGGTGCTTTACCATAATGTGAAAATGCTTTCCGAGATTGATTTTATCGTAGCAAAAGCACTTTTTGCACAAACTTTGAACGCAACCAAGCCGATCATGAACAACGAAGGAAAAGTTGGCCTTAAGAGTGCAAGACATCCACTGCTTCCTGCAGATGAAGTCGTTCCGACAACCCTTGAACTTGGTAAATCCTTTTCCTCGCTTGTTATTACCGGGCCGAATACGGGAGGAAAGACGGTTACGTTAAAGACACTTGGTCTTTTGACCTTGATGGCACAGTCAGGAATGCATATTCCTGCTGAGGAAGAATCTGAAATGGCGGTATTCAGGGCGGTCCATGCAGATATAGGAGATGAACAGTCCATTGAACAAAATTTGAGTACGTTCTCTTCTCATATGACGAATATAGTAGAAATCTTAAAGCATGTAGATTCGAACAGTCTTGTTTTATTCGATGAACTTGGAGCAGGCACAGATCCTCAGGAAGGAGCTGCACTAGCAATTTCTATCCTGGATTATGTTTATAAAAGCGGAGCGAAAATCATCGCAACGACCCATTATAGTGAGTTAAAGGCTTACGCGTACAACAGAGAAGGAGTAATGAATGCGAGCGTAGAGTTCGATGTAGAAACATTAAGGCCGACTTATCGCCTGTTGATCGGTGTGCCAGGACGAAGCAACGCGTTTGAAATTTCAAGGCGGCTTGGATTATCAGAAGAGATTATCGGGGATGCGAAGTCCCAGATCTCAAGCGAAACAAACAAAGTGGATAAAATGATTTCTTCTCTGGAAGAGAGCCAGAAACAGGCTGCTCTGGATAAGGAAGATGCTATTCAGCTTCGAAAACAGGCCGAGGAATTAAAGCGAGACCTGGAACAGGGGTTGGAACGTTTTCAAAAGGAACGTGACAGGATGCTTGAGCAAGCTGAAAACGAAGCTGCCAGAGAAGTGGAAAAGGCAAAGGAAAAAGCAAGAAAAATTATCGATGAGCTAAGATCTTACCAGTTGAAACAGGGGAACGTAAAGGAACATCAGTTGATCGATGCCAAAAAGCGATTGGAAGAAACAACCCCGGAACTCCGCAAAAAGGATGCGAATGCTGCTAAGAAAAAGAAGAAAGCGCAGTCTGTGGAGCTAAAACCAGGGGACGAAGTGAAAGTGATAACTTTTGACCAAAAAGGCCATATCGTTGAAAAGGTAGGGAAAAATGAGTACCAGGTGCAGATCGGCATTATGAAGATGAATGTAAAAGAGGCCGATCTGGAACGGATAAAGTCTAAGCCGGAAATTGAAACAAAACCGATCGTAACGGTACGAGGCAGCAATGCCCATGTTAAGACAGAACTGGATTTAAGAGGAAAAAGATATGAAGATGCCCAGATCGAAGTAGAACGATATCTGGACGATGCTTTGTTAGCAGGATACCATCAGGTTTCTATCATTCATGGAAAGGGAACGGGCGCTCTTCGCAAAGGTGTCCATGAATTGCTTCAAAAGCACCCGCGAGTAAAAAGTACCAGGATGGGCGGCATGAATGAAGGGGGCGGCGGCGTAACCGTTGTCGAGCTAAAATAAGGAACGAAGCCCTATACCAAAAAGGAGAAACGGTAACCATGGGACAATTTTGGGAGAGTACCTATTTTCAAACTGCAGCAAATTACAGTGTTGTTGTAGTATGCATGATCGTATTTCTTGCCATTTTTGAACTAGTTACGAAATATAAGAACTGGCAGGAGATTAAAAAAGGAAACATGGCAGTAGCGATGGCTACTGGAGGAAAGATATTCGGGATCGCTAATATTTTTCGTTTTTCCATCGAACACAACGATTCAATCGTTACCATGATGGGATGGGGGCTTTTCGGATTTCTTCTGTTATTGTTTGGTTATTTTATCTTCGAATTTCTAACACCGAAATTTCGAATCGATGAAGAAATAGAAAATGATAACAGAGCCGTAGGCTTTATCTCGATGGTTATTTCACTGGGGCTTTCCTACGTGATTGGTGCCGGTATAGAATAAGGGGAGGAAGACGTGGAAACACTCTGGAAAGTGCTAATGGTAGTAGCCAGCCTGTTTTTTATAGGCGGCGTCATCTATCTTTTGTTTTTTACGTAAAATTAGTGAAATGGCCGACTCTCTTGAAGAGTCGGCCATTTGTATTTTTAGCCAGGCTTTTATATACCCCAAAGCGACAAATCTTTCACTCTCAAAAAAATAGATTGCCAGATCTATTTTATAGGAGCGTAAGCGACAGGGTACGATGAGATCGTGCCGCCAGGGAGAGCATAAAAGCTTTTGTTTCATTAAGGACTTTTCTCCCAGCGAAAAATGGCTTGTCCTCCCGATTATCGTCGCTAAAAAGGAATAAATGTCAAAAAAATTAAATAAATTATATAAATATTGTGACTTTTTGATTATAATGAAGATAGAGTGATGAGAATTAGAGTTTGGAAAGGAGACGATAATTAAGGAGGTAATCCTATGGAACCAGCCATTCAAAGACCATGGTTAAACAGTTACCCGAAAGACGTTCCAAAACATATCGACTATGATGAAAAACCGCTCAACGACTATCTGTCAAATGCAGCTGAAAACGCCCCAGGACAAAAAGCGATCCATTTCTTGGGAAAAGAACTAACTTATAGGGAAGTTTATGAAAGTGCCCTCAAACTGGCTAATCACCTGATTTCCCGGGGTTTGGAAAAAGGGGACCGTGTTTCGATTATGCTTCCAAACTGTCCTCAAGCAGTTATAGGATATTACGGGGTTCTCCTTGCAGGTGGAATTGTTGTTCAAACAAACCCACTTTATATGGAAAGAGAATTAGAGCATCAGTTAAATGACTCAGGAGCAAGATTTATCCTATGCCTTGATCTTGTTTTTCCAAAAGTGGTAAAAGTAAAATCGAACAGTCCGATTGAGCACATTATCGTGACGGGATTAAAAGAATATCTGCCATTTCCAAAGAATGTGTTATATCCCCTTGTCCAAAAGAAGCAAAAGACAGGGATTCTTGTTAATGTTCCGTATAACGATACTTCGATTCACAGCTTTAAAGAGTGGATGAGGACAGGTATTTTGGATAAACCCGAGGTTTCAATTAACCCAAAAGAAGACCTGGCACTTTTACAATATACCGGGGGAACAACCGGCCTTGCTAAAGGGGTAATGCTGACTCATTATAATCTTGTTGTAAATACGATGCAGTGCAGATACTGGATCGCTGATGCAAGATTTGGCGAAGAAGTAATCCTCGGTATTTTGCCTTTTTTCCATGTTTACGGGATGACCTGCGTGATGAACCTCGCGATCATGTATCAATCTAAAATGGTGATTTTACCCAGGTTTGATGCTAAAGATACACTGAAGACTATTTCGAAACAGCGGCCGACGCTATTTCCAGGAGCGCCGACGATCTATATTTCATTGCTAAATCATCCGGATCTGGATGACTATGATCTATCATCCATAAAAGCCTGTATCAGTGGATCTGCTCCTCTTCCAGTAGAAGTCCAGCAAAAGTTTCAGGAAAAAATAAGCGGGAGGTTAGTAGAGGGATACGGACTGACAGAAGCATCCCCGGTTACACATGCAAATCTTTTGTCCGGGAAAAATGTTACTGGTAGCATCGGGCTTCCGTGGCCTGATACTGATGCTGCGATCCTTGGAGCTGAAGGAAAACCGGCAGAAACGAAAGAGATCGGAGAATTGCTCGTAAGGGGACCTCAAGTGATGAAAGGCTACTGGAATCTCCCGCAGGAAACGGAAGCGGTTTTAAATGATGGGTGGCTATCTACTGGAGACATGGGATATATGGACGAAGAGGGCTATTTTTATATCGTGGATCGGAAGAAGGATATGATTATCGCCGGCGGATATAATATTTATCCAAGAGAAGTAGAAGAAGTTCTTTATGAACATGATGCGATACAGGAAGCTGTTGTCCTTGGAGTGCCAGATCCGTACCGGGGAGAAACGGTTAAAGCATTCATCGTTCTTAAAGAAGGCTGTACAGTTCAAGAGGAAGATCTGAATAAGCATTGCAGAAAACATCTCGCTGCTTATAAAGTCCCTAGATTATATGAATTCAGGGAAGAACTTCCAAAGACGACAGTTGGAAAAATATTGCGAAGAGTATTGATCGATGAAGAAAAACAGCGTTTTGAAGATGCTTCAAGCCATTCCGTATAAGGAGTGGCTCTTCTTTTGAGAAAAGGTATACCTGAAATAAGGCACTAAAGAGATAAATAAACAGAAGAAGAATAATTTTTTGTTATTAAAATTCGCACATTTCACTTTATTATGATATCATTAAATTGTAAAACAACTATGGCATGGTAGCTGTTTTTTCTTTGGGAATTCAATCTAACGAGCGCTCGCTCAGGGACTTCTTATTGACATATGTTCCGGCTTTCCTTTAGAATTAAATCATGAATGAATGCTCATTCATTTTACGAAGATGCCCATTTTGCTTGGTACATAGTCAGTCAAGGGCAAAAGCATAAAGGAGAACGGATCAATGACAAAGGGAAAAAAACGCGGACCAAAATACGATAAGATTATTGATGCTGCAGTAAAAGTAATTGCAGAACATGGGTATCATCAAGCTCAAGTTTCAAAGATTGCAAAAGCAGCAGGTGTCGCTGACGGTACCATTTATCTGTATTTTAAAAACAAAGAAGATTTGTTGATCTCGTTGTTCCAAAAGAAAATGGGCAGCTTTATAGAAAAAACCGAAATGGAAATCCTGCTTCAAAAAAGCCCTGATGAAATGCTTCTTTCATTGATTCAGATGCATTTTAAACAGCTTTCAGAAGACTATGATCTGGCAATTGTTACACAGTTGGAACTGCGCCAGACAAACAAGCAGTTAAGAGCAAAGATTGGGGATGTCCTAAAGAGGTATTTAGCCCTGGTTGATTCCATACTACAAAAAGGAAAAGAGTCCAGTGTGTTCGATGAAAGCCTTGATATAAGGTTAGCGAGGCAAATGATTTTCGGCACACTTGATGAGACTGTTACAAACTGGGTGATGAATGACCATAAGTTTGATCTGGTAGCACTTGCAAAGCCAATACACAGGTTATTGATAAATGGCTTAAGCAATAAATAAAGAACACTTGACCTGAGAGGAGTGGAGAAATGGAATACTTGCAACTCACGAAACATGACAAGTGGGCCCACATCGTACTAAACAGGCCGCCGGCAAATGCTGTTTCCAACGGCGTGCTAAAAGAGCTGTCCAGCCTTCTGGATGATTTGAAAGAAGACAGTTCTGTCAAAGTGATTTTGCTGTCCGGAGAAGGAAGGTTTTTCTCCGCGGGCGCAGATATCAAAGAATTCACAGAAATCAAAGATGAAGAAGATTTCTCTGAATTAGGCGCTTTCGGACAGAAATTATTCGACAAAATGGAAGCGTTCCCAAAACCGATCGTTGCCGCGATCCATGGAGCAGCGCTGGGCGGAGGCCTTGAACTTGCGATGGGCTGCCATATCCGTCTGGTAACTGAAAATGCAAAGTTAGGACTGCCTGAACTTCAGTTAGGATTAATACCTGGTTTTGCAGGATCTCAAAGGCTTCCTCGTTTTGTAGGAAGGGCAAAAGCTGCTGAAATGCTTCTCACCAGCGAACCGATCACTGGAAAAGAAGCAGTAGAATTCGGCCTTGCGAATAAGGCTTATAGCGAAGATGAGTTAATGGATAAGGCGACTGAGCTTGTTGAAAAAATCGCTAAGAAAAGTGCAGTTTCCATGAAGTTTATTCTAGAGTTGCTTACTTATACAACTCCTGAGAGATTTCAAGAGGGAGTCCAACGCGAAAAAGTCTTGTTTGGCAAAGCTTTTGCTTCTGAAGATGGTCAGGAAGGAATTAGGGCCTTTCTTGAAAAGAGGTCACCTGATTTTAAAGATAAATAAACCAGAATACAGGGAGGGAATCTTCTCATGAACATTTATGTAATCATGAAGAGAACGTTTGATACGGAAGAAAAAATTGTTATTGAAAACGGGCAGATCAGTGATGAGGGTGTAGAATTTATCATTAACCCTTACGACGAATATGCAATTGAAGAAGCAATCCGCTTGCGTGACGATAACGGCGGTGAAGTTACAGTAGTGAGCATCGGTGATGAAGAGGTGGAAAAAGAACTTCGCACTGCGCTTGCGATGGGAGCTGACAAAGCAGTTCTAATCAACAACGAGGACATAGAAGACAGTGACCAGTTTACAACAGCTTCTCTTCTTGCAGCTTATTTTGAAGACAAAGAATATGACCTGATTTTAGGCGGGAATGTCTCCAACGATAACAGTACAGGACAAGTTGGCCCTCGCCTTGCAGAACAATTGGATATTCCATATGTTACAACCATTACTAAATTCGAGCTTGATGGCGAAAAAGTAACAATCGAGAGGGACGTAGAAGGAGATGTTGAAGTAATCGAAACATCGCTTCCGCTGCTTGTTACTGCTCAACAGGGCTTAAATGATCCTCGTTATCCTTCATTGCCTGGAATCATGAAAGCGAAGAAAAAGCCTCTTGAAGAAATTGACTATGACGACTTAGATATCGATGAAGATGAAATCGAGGCAAAGACAGAAACAGTAGAAATATTCTTGCCTCCTAAAAAAGAAGCAGGAAAGATCTTGGAAGGTGAACTTGACGAACAAGTTCAAGAACTTGTGAAGTTATTACGCCAGGAAGCAAAAGTAATATAGGAGGGGACCGAGAATGGCTAGAAAAGTACTCGTTTTTGCAGAAGTAAGAGAAAATGAATTAAGAAATGTTTCTTTTGAAGCACTAGCAGCAGCAAAGGATATCGCTGCAGGCGGCGAAGTTATTGGAGTAGTGGCAGGGGAAAGTGTCAGCGGATTGGCTGAAACTTTATTCCACTATGGAGCTGACCGCGTTATTACAGTTGAAAATGAAAAGTTAAAAGCTTATACGAATGACGGATATTCCCAGGCATATCTTCAGGTGATTGACTCTGTTCAACCTGATGCAATTTTAATGGGACACACTGCACAGGGGAAAGATATCTCTCCTAAATTAGCAAGTAAGTTAAGTTCCGGCCTGATTTCTGACGCTACGGGAATAGAAATCGATGGTGAAGACGTGATTTTCACACGTCCTATTTACTCAGGCAAAGCTTTTGAAAAAAAGAAAGTAAAAGAAGGCTTGATCTTTGCAACGATTCGTCCAAACAATATCTCTGTACTTGAAAAAGACGAATCCCGTTCTGGAGAAGTAGTAAATGAAGATGTAGAGATCAAAGATTTACGTACAATCGTTAAAGAAGTTGTCAGGAAATCCACTTCTGGCGTTGACCTATCTGAAGCAAAAGTTATCGTTGCAGGTGGACGCGGAGTCAAGAGCTCAGAAGGATTTGAACCGTTGAATGAACTTGCTGAAGTATTGGGGGCAGCGGTTGGTGCTTCTCGTGGAGCATGTGATGCTGATTATTGTGATTACTCCTTGCAAATTGGCCAAACAGGTAAAGTGGTAACACCTGATCTGTATATTGCCTGCGGTATTTCCGGAGCAATCCAGCATCTTGCCGGAATGTCAAACTCCAAAGTAATTGTGGCGATTAACAAAGATCCTGAAGCAAACATCTTTAACGTTGCTGATTACGGAATCGTTGGAGATTTATTTGAAGTTGTCCCAATGTTAACAGAAGAATTTAAAAAAGTTTTGCAAACTAATTAATATCTGTTAAGCGGGTTGGTCATCGACCGATCCGCTTTTTGCGATTACTCTTTCAGTGAATTTAGGAACAACTTTGTTTTTTATAAAGGGATTTCGGGTAAACTTTGTAGTGAATCAAATAAATAGCATAATCAAGCTGTTTAGTGATATACTCAGTGATGAAAATACCAATAAAGGTATATAAGGCATTTGTTAGGCTAATTAAGACTGATGTCAATAAAGTTTTTTAAAGGAGGCAACAATAATGGCAATTGTAAATGCAACTGACCAAAATTTTGCACAAGAAACAAGCGAAGGATTAGTATTGGCTGACTTCTGGGCACCATGGTGCGGGCCTTGTAAGATGATCGCTCCAGTACTAGAAGAACTTGAATCTGAAATGGATAGCGTAAAGGTCGTTAAGCTTGATGTAGATGAGAACCAGGAAACTGCAAGCAAATTCGGCGTAATGAGCATTCCAACACTTCTAGTATTTAAAAATGGTGAGGTTGTTGATCAAGTAGTTGGTTTCCAACCAAAAGAATCTTTAGCACAGTTATTAGAAAAACACCAATAATAAATGATTTATTTGACCCGTCCGTGAATTTTTCACGGGCGGGTTTTGTTGTATAAAGCAATCAACTCTTTTAGCAAGAATCAATATTTTTTCAGCATTTGGACAAATTTTCTTTCAAAGTTTAGTTGACAATGAGAATCGTTCTCTCTATACTTGGTATTGGAATTGAAAATCATTATCAATACATAACAATTTAGGGGGATTTCAACAATGACATTGCGGACCAAAATCATGAGTATGTTTATCATTTCTAGCTTGCTTTTAGCTGCTTGCGGGCAGAACAATGCTTCTAATAATGCACCAGAAAATAACACTGGAAATTCTGAGCAAACAGAGAATGCAGATAATCAGAACACAGGAAATGAAGAAAACAGCGAGGAAGAGGAAGCAGAAGCAGAAGCAGAATTCGGTGAAGTCTACAAAGAAGCTGTAAGTGAGCTGGCTAAAGCTCAAGAAGATCAAGAAGTTGATTATGATAAAGTAATAGAACTCTATAATAATAATTTGCAATCTCTCGTACAAAAGCGTGACGGAGAATTTGAAGAAAACATCGACCAGCAGATTACAACAGCACTCCAGGCAGGAAAAGAAGGATCGATGGATGGAGCTGTAGTAAAGCAAATATTTGATAAGTTAATGCAAAAGGTTTTCTACAATACTATCAAACATGAGTTTACAGAGATCAGCGAAAACTGGGGCAATACAGAAGAAGTAACGGCTGAAGTTGAGGAAGCGAAAGAATATTATGCTATTCTAGAATCAACAGTAGAAAAAAGAGATGCAGCATATGGTACAACAATGGTTGACACGATTAACGGCGGGTTTAATGAAATCGAAAGTGCGATTGAAAATAACGATGAGATCGGTTTCCAGTTAGGGAAGCAAGTGGTTGATAAAACGTTGATGAAAACCTTCTATCTTGCAGCAGGAGCCCTTGAAAACGGATATGCTTCTAAGGCTGCAAAAGAAGCAAAGGAACATCCAGAAAAAGCTAAAGTAGAACAGGCAGAAGGCTGGGCGTTCTTCCAATCCCTTACAGGCTATCTTGGCAAACATGCTCCAGAGGAAACTGAACTGATTGAAAAGCAATTCAGCCTTGAATCAGATGTAGCAAAAATTGATCCAGAAGCAGTAAACAAAGCATTTATCCGCGGCTTTTCTAAGATTGCACTTCATGAATATGAAGAAAGTGAAGAAAACTGGGGAGAAGATAAAGCTGTCATCACTGCCCTTGAAGGAGCACTATTCGTAGATATCATTGCAGATGATATCAAACGTATGAAGGGTGAAGATGCTTATTCAACTCTCAATGACCAGACTGCAAGTTACCTTGAAGCAGTGAAAGCTGGTGAAAAAGAAAAAGCAGAAGAAACACTAAGCAAAATTGAAACAACATTAAATGAACTAGCTTCAGTTAAATAATAGAAAGATAAATAAAGAAGAACCCTGTCTGAAAACTGACAGGGTTTTTCTACAGATGAATTTTTCCGTAGTACCTCGCCATATTCCACAATTTAAATTAATGGTATGATTGGGACCTGGGAATTCTATAGAAAAAGGGAAAAGCTTCATCATATAATCGGGGTGTCAGAATGAAGGTATTGATTACAGGGGGGGCCGGTTTTATCGGAAGCCGCCTATCAAAAGAATTATTAAATGAAGGTCACGAAGTTTTTATAATCGATAATTTCCATCGTTATTATGAACGAAAGAGAAAGCTGTCTCAGCTAAATAACATAAAAGAAAGCGGCGAGTTCCTTCTCTTTGAGATCGATTTATTGGATAAAGCAAAGCTGGAGAAGGTGTTTCAGGAGACTCGTTTCGACGTTTTGTATCACCTCGCTGCATTGCCGGGTGTCTCTTATTCGATCGAGCAGCCAAACCTATACGTGGATTACGATGTTAAAGCCACGGTAAACGTACTGGAAATGGCCGGAAAATATGAGGTAGAACACGTTGTTTTTTCCTCTTCTTCTTCGGTTTACGGAAATCAGCAGGGGAAGCCGTTAAGCGAAGAAATGGCGAATGGCAAAGTTATCTCTCCGTATGCAGCTTCCAAATATGGGGCTGAGTCTTTTTGCCATGTCTATCAGCATTTATATAACTTTCGATTAACTATTCTCCGTTATTTTACTGTTTACGGCCCGTGGGGAAGGCCGGATATGGCTATCATGAAGTTTGCTAACCTCTTGTTAAGCGGAAAGCCGATTGAAGTTTACGGGTCAAACTCATTTAGAGATTATACGTTTATTGATGATATAGTAGCTGGAACGAAGGCTGTCTTACATACTACTTATCAAAGTGAAACAATAAATCTCGGAGCGGGACGCCCTGTCAGTATCGAAGACCTGCTGGCGATTTTTAAAACTCATTTTCCGGAAATGGAAGCAATCAGGAATGAGTGGAGAACAGGTGACGTAGAAATGACCTGGGCAGATTTAACGAGAGCGAAAGAGCTTCTCGGATATGTTCCTGAGATTACCATTGAAGAAGGAGTAGCCAGAACAGTAGAATGGGTAAAACGAAACAGACGATGATCAGGAAGACCGTAATTACAATTGTCCGACTCGTAATCGCAGCATTTTTTATTTTTATTACTTATTCTTTTTTTGATTTTTCTTTTATCAGTAAGCAGGCTATCCGTGTTTGGAATCAACCGTTTCTCATTTTTGTCATTACTATATTATACTTTTTTGCTTTTGTATTAAGAGCAAGGGCATGGCAGCTCTATTTAATGGGAGAAAAAATTCCTTTTAAACATTTTATGATTGCTATTTTGTACAGTTTGTTTCTAAACCACATTTTGCCTGTAAAAGCGGGAGATATTGCAAGGACTGGATATCTTTCTTTGAAAGGCGGGATCAGCTGGGGAAAGTCACTGGAGTCTGTAGTAGCCCTCCGCTTAGTTGATCTACTGATACTAGCTTTTCTAACAGCGGTCGGCGCAGCTGCTTTTAGCATTTCGATCTCGTATTCTTTCTTTATTATTCTTATGGTAGCAGGTATGCTTGGATTGCTGGGACTGAGTATTGCCATTCCTGCTCTTAAAAAAAAGCTGGTCGAGACGATACGCCACGCAGGACTGATTTTATATTCACTACGAGGAATAAAACTTCTTATTCTTGTATTTGCCAGCTGGATCTTAGAAGCGTTTGTATTGTTTAATATTACTTTTTCACTTTCGCTTCCTCTGACGTTTATCGAGAGCGTTTGGGTAAACAGTTTTACAATAGCCGGTCAGGTCTTTCACTTTGCTCCGGGCGGAATTGGAACTTATGAAAGCTTTATGAGTTTTTCCCTGGCACTAATGGGGCTTGATGCAAAGCAGGCTTATACCGTGTCACTGTTAACACACGGATATAAATTTTTATTTTCTTTCGGCTGCGGGCTCTTTCTTGCCGTTTTTGCACCGATATCGATTCGTTCACTTATGGATTGGAAAAGAAGAAAGGAGCGTTTTAAATGAAACAAGCTTCATCCTTTGAAAAGTTTGCTGCAAGATGCTGGAATCTATTAAACGAGGGAAAGCCGTTCACTCCCATCTTTGTAGCAGGGACTATGATGCTTTTTCATATAAATGATTGGGGAGTATCTTCTTATTGGATTTCTATTTTGATGAGTCTTTTAATCGTACTGCCATTATTTGTTCTTTATTATTACTTTGACTATCCCTTATTTTTACGGAACTATTTATGGGTTCCGTTTGTTGCTTATTTAATTTTATATTCGGAAGTTAACCCTGGGCTTTTATTTCTAAGTCTTGGTCTGTACTTCTTCTTTACTGTATTTTTCTGGGGAACCCTTTATTATCATTTGAGAATTGGTACTTCCTGGCTTAATTTCACCCGTTTCTGGAAATTGGTTTTAAAGAACAGCGATTCAACAAGCGGAAACGCGCAGGAACAAATGCCGAAATTCTTGCTCATCCTTTCTTTGTGGGAGTTTCTCTATCAAGTGACGTTAACTGGTAACTTAGCTACTCTTGACTGGGGCAAGCTTTCGTTGTTTTATTTGGGCATCCTTCTGTTTAGTTATATTTTGCATCGAAACTTGTTCGACTGGAAACCAGCTGAAAAAGCAACTTTCACTTCCAATGTTCCAGAGAACAAGTCTGCCCTCAATGAACGGGTCATCATGATTGTAGTAGATGGCATGAGGAAAGAACGTTTTCAGGAGGCAAATACACCGTTTCTTGATTCACTGCGCAAAAACGGAACGGAGTACTCCCAGATGGAGACTGTTTATCCCGCAAGAACGGTAGTGTGCTTTTCTTCGATGATGACCGGAACCTATCCGAAGGAGCACGGCATCAAGTCCAATATGGTCTGGAGCCTTGGCGTTAAGGTAGAAACAGTCTTTGATTCACTTCGAAAAATAGGGAAAAAGGGCAGGCTGTTGGGAATCGCACATCTGGTGGATGCGATGGGAGATGACGTTGATACAGTAACAGCGGTTATGGATAATGACGAAGCAGATCGAAATATCATGAATCGGGCAAAGGAAATCATGAAAGAACATGATCCGGATTTCTTTAAAGTGCAACTGATCAGCACTGACCAAACCGGGCATAGCCGCGGGGTTTTGTATGACGAATATATCCAGAAGATCGAAGAGGCGGATATGCTTATCAAGGATTTTGTGAGCTGGTTAGAACAGAATGATTATATGAAAAATACAACCCTGATGGTATGCGCGGATCATGGACAGGCGGATGGTATCGGAGGACATGGCCACCTTGATGAAGGAGAGCGCTTTGTGCCGTTCTTTATGAATGGCCCTTCCATCCATAGGGGAAAGGTAATAGAAGAAAGGCATAGCTTAACATCCGTTGCACCAACTGTCTGTTATTTGCTAGGAGCACCGTACCCCGATCACAGCAGAGGAGATGTTTTAACGGATGCACTGCAAATGCAGAGAAAGGAAGACGCTTCATGAGAAAGCAAAAAGTAATCGTGTTTTTGCCCGCCCATAATGAAGAAGATTCGATAGGAAAGGTTATCAAAAAGATTCCGCGAGATTTTCATCCGTCGGTTAAGGTTGAAATTCTTGTGATTAATGATGGATCTACAGACCAAACGATCAGCGTTGCAAAAAAAGCAGGGGCCGATTTTATTTATTCTTTTCAAGAGAACCAGGGTCTTGGAGCTGCTGTCCGCCAGGGGTTAAAACGTTCTGCAGAACTGGGAGCAGACATTTCGGTGATGCTGGATGCCGACAATGAATACCCTGCATGGCAGCTTCCGGAATTACTTGAGCCAATCTTAAAAGGGGAAGCAGACTATGTAATGGGATCCAGGTTTCTCGGGACAATAAAAGGAATGCGATTGCATCGCCGCCTTGGAAACTACGTTTTCACGATGCTCCAATCCATCCTTTTAAGACAATGGATCTATGATGGCCAATCTGGAATGAGGGCTTTTTCAAAGCAAGCGATGCACCATGCAGAAATCATCCATGATTATAACTATGCCCAGGTAGTAACGTTAAATCTGGTAAGAAAAGGTTTCCGTGTAAAAGAAATACCTATTGAGTACCAGGTTAGAACAAAAGGGCAATCCTATATAAAGTTTAAAGCGTATCTTACTTCCGTGTTACCGGCAATTTGGAAAGAGATGAAGCGTCCGGTACGTAAGGTTGCTATCGAGAAAAAAGCCCATGTCATAGATCAAGAAGAAGGGTTAGTGAAGTCTTCATAGTGGAAAGGTTTAAAAGTATTGCCAAACAAGCAAACTAAAAAGATGAACAATTATTGAATTGTTCATCTTTTATTGACATTGGGTTTGATAATCATTATCATTATCAATGAGGAGGAAATTTGATGAAACAATTCGTTCTAGTCTTTATAATCCTATTAATCAGTGCTGCAAGTTTTCAACCTTCTGCTTACGCTTATTCGTATGGAGACCCCTCGGAAGAGAAGGTCGCTGAAGCGTATAAAGAAATGGTCGTGAAATTAAACGACTCTCCTCCTGACTTTGAAGAAGCAGATAAAATTTTTGGAACCGTCAAAGAAGAAATCGAAATGCACATGGGTTCTGATGCGGTACAATCCGTACAGAGTGAACTTTCTGAAGAGGATAAGCAGGGCGTAATTGAAAATATGCAAAAAGTACTTGTATTAAACATTTCACGCCGCCTTGAAAACGTGTCAAACAACTTCGAGGATTATGATACGAGCAAAAAGTTGCTAGCAAAAGCAAACGCTACATATAGGGCACTTTCGCCAATCGTTGAAGAACAAGATTCAAACCTCGATGGCGAAATAAAAGAAGCCTTTGAATCATCCCTGGAAGCGCTCGGAAATCCCGGGCTATTCGGAGTAGGTGAGCAGAAACCCGACAAGGAAAAGTTCGAAACGAATAAGGAGTTTATTCTCAGTTCGCTTCAAGAACAGTTCCAGATGAAATCATTAGAGGTCGGGCATTTTTCAGAAAGTGCTTCCGAAGGTGAGAATGCAGGACAGACGGAAGATTGGACAGATTTATCCCAGTATAAAAACTGGATTCCTATTTTAGTACTCATTGTGGCAATAGCAGGTGTCCTGGTGTATGTGATGAAAAAACGGAAAAAATAACTTTTCAACTAGAATGACCCGGAGAAAGGGGAATGGCGCATGCAGTTACAAGCTTTGCTGATTATGTTCCGAGAAGTGCTTGAAGCGCTGCTAATCGTGGGCATTATCACTACTTACCTTAAAAGAACACAAAATTCTAAATATACGAAGTATGTTTGGCTCGGTTCCGGTCTTGCGGTTCTAGCAAGTGTCGGTGTAGCGATGCTGTTCCAGGTTGTGTTCACCGGCTTTGCGGCAATGGGATCGGAAATATACTTGAAGATCTCGATCATCCTGATTTCATCTGTTTTGTTAACGCAGATGGTGTTCTGGATGGCAAAGCACAGTAAAAACTTAAAAGGCGAGATGGAAGGGAAAATGGATCATTACATCTCCAGCGGGAATGTAGTTGGTATGGTGATTCATTCATTCCTGGTTGTATTGCGTGAAGGAGTCGAAACTGTTTTCTTCTTTGCAGCGATCACAGGCGGAAACATCCAAAAGGGATTTGAAGGCTGGGGAGCGATATCTGGTATCCTTCTTGGAGCTGCTTTAGCATATGTGTTCTTTAAAGGAACGATGCGCGTTCCTCTTAAAACCTTCTTTAAAGTAACAGGAGCATTCATTGTCCTTATCGCAGCAGGCTTGCTGGTTCAGGGAATCTCAATGATGCAGGATATCAAACTTATCGGCAGCGTGATGCCTCATGTTTACGATATCACATGGTTCTTGCCTGAACATCCGATTGATTATGCCCATTATTTGAGGGACAACGGTGTAGCGCCGATTCTTTCCGGGGATATTGGAATTTTCCTCAAAGCATTGTTTGGATATTCCTCGATGCCATCAATTGAAGAAGTGATTGCTTATGTAGGTTATTTTGTTGTTATTTATCTAGTTGTTAACGTAAATAACGAACCTGCAGCAGTGAAAAAAGTGAAAAAGAACAATCAGCAGCATGTGACTGTTCTTGCTCAACAATCGAACAAAGCTAACTAATTTGAAAGTGAATATATATATAATACAAGGCGGTTTCTATATGAATCGTCTTGTATTTTTATATTATAGTAGTTGCTCTCCAAAAAATTAGTAACGTTAGAGCGGCAAATTTTATTGTAAGCGGGGAAAAATGATGAAGTTACAAATTCAGGTCACACGTGGAAAATGGAAGACCGCCGGCATTTGCTTGCTTCTCTTTTATATTGTTTTATTGAATATCTGGCGTTTTGAGCACATAAGTCCCTTCGTGCGCACATGGGACCAGGTTGATTTCTCTCTTGCCTTGAGCAGGTTCGACCTTTTTGCAATGCAGCCGCATTTTCCAGGGTATCCATATTTCGTGCTCGGGGGAATGCTTATCGGCAACTGGATTGATAACCCGGCAAGAGCACTCTCCGCATTCAATGTGATTTTAATCTTCAGCTCTGTTTTTCCCACTTACTTTTTGTTTCGGTCGCGGTTAACCGTACTGGCAAGCTTACTCGGTACGGCAGCAGTACAGTCATTGGCATACATATCCTTGAACGCAACAGAACCGATGAGCGAAGCGGCAGCAGTTGCAATGCTGTGGTGGTTCTTTTGGACAATTCACCTGGCTTTAAAGAAGAAAAGCCTGTTTTATACCATACTACCGCTGTTTGCTTATAGCCTTGTACTTGGAATCCGGCTTTCTTATCTTTTGTTTGGAGCAGCGATTGTTCTGTTATGGATTGTAAAGCGCAAACAATTTTCTTCCTGGAATGCTTATTTCTATTTTATTGGATGGCAGACCGCCCTCGCTGTTTTCTTTCAGTTGATCTGGGTGGCAGCGCTAGTTGCGTCGGAGGGAGGAATCGCTTCTTTTTTAAATCTGGCATTTGGTTTTTCACAGGGGCATTTCGAAGACTGGGGAGGTGCTGTCACAGCAACCTCACTGCCGTTCTGGAACCGTGTCTGGCAACTTGTGACGATGAATTGGCTGTGGGCAGGACTTTCGGCGAGCTTTGCTTTTTCTGCGGTTGTTCTTGCTGTTCTTATAGTTTTTGCATTTAAAGAACTTCTTGGTGGCAAACGCCGTCTAACGATCCTGGAAATAGTGTTATCACTTACCCTCGGATGTTATTTTTTGTGGGTTCTGTTTGCACAAAATATTGAAAAACCGAGGCATATTTTACCGCTAACAGGTCCGTTCCTCTTTCTGGTACTTTATTTTCTTTTTGCTTCCAAAAAAAGGTACCTGGTGAAAATTTTAATCGTTATATGCTTTATTGGAGGACAATCTTACCAGGGATATACCTTAATAGAAGAAAAGATGGAAACCACTCCAACTGTTTATCAGCTAGCTGATTATCTGAAGAATCAAGGGTCCCGGCCATTCGTAGTATACACCTGGGAGGAAACCAGGATATTGGAGTATCTTGAAGTTCCGTTCAGGCACAAACAGATATTCACTTATGATTATTTTAAAGAAGATATCTCCCACTATAAGGGTTATACGATCTACTTAACTGACCATGTAGTGAACGGGTTTGCTGATCAGGGAATAGATATCCATGGTAAAGTAAAGAAAATTGCTGAGTTTGACAGCAATCCTTTGTTCGATCCCGTATACCATAAAATAACGGTATACAAATTTACAGGGGAATGAGCTTGTCATCCCATTCTAGTGCAAAAGTGTGTTATGATGATGTACTGCTGATATAAAACTAGCAGTGAGTCATAGTGATAGTAATAGTTCGTTATGAAATTTAAATAACATTCTTATCGTGTTTCATAGTGCCATTTTAAAAGGGTGAATGGATATGGAAGAACATATTAAAAATAAATTAGCTGTATTACCGGACCAGCCTGGCTGTTACCTTATGAAAGACAGGCAAGGAACAATAATTTATGTAGGAAAAGCAAAGGTCCTGAAGAATCGGGTCCGCTCCTACTTTACCGGATCACATGACGGGAAAACACAGCGTCTCGTCAGTGAGATAAAAGACTTTGAATATATTGTAACTTCATCGGATCTTGAAGCGCTTATTTTGGAACTGAACTTGATTAAAAAGCACTCACCAAAATATAATGTCATGCTAAAAGACGATAAAAGCTATCCATATATTAAAATAACGTCTGAGGAGCAGCCACGGCTTATTATCACTAGAAAAGTAAAAAAAGATAAAGGGAAATATTTTGGCCCTTATCCGAATGCTTATGCTGCAAGCAATACTAAAAAGCTCCTCGACCGTTTATATCCGCTCAGGAAGTGCAAAACAATTCCCGACCGTGTTTGCCTTTACTATCATATTGGTCAATGTTTAGCTCCCTGTGTGAATGATGTAGGACCAGAGGAAAATAAAGAGATGGTCGATGAAATCGTAAAGTTTTTAAATGGCGGCCATCAGGAAGTAAAAAAAGAGCTGCAAGAAAAAATGGCGCAGGCCTCAGAACAGCTTGATTTTGAGCGAGCCAAAGAATATCGGGACCAGATTCAGCATATTGAACAGGTGATGGAAGCACAAAAAATTCAAACGAACGATTTGACAGACCGTGATATTTTTGGTTATGCGATCGATAAAGGCTGGATGTGTGTACAAGTGTTTTTTATAAGACAGGGAAAGCTGATCGAGCGGGATGTTTCTTTGTTTCCATTTTACGGAGATCCTGAAGAGGACTTTTCAACCTTTATAGGTCAATTTTATTTAGATAAAAACCATCCAAAGCCAAAAGAAGTACTTCTTCCAAAAGAAGTGAACGCGGAAGTAATCGAACAACTGCTAAACGTTTCTGTCCATCAGCCCCAACGCGGAAAAAAGAAAGAGTTAGTGGAACTCACAAAGAAAAATGCTTCGATCGCATTAAAAGAAAAATTTGATTTGATCGAGCGTGATGAAAAAAGAACGGTTAAAGCAGTTGAGAACCTTGGAGAACAACTTGGGATACCAGCTCCGCTTCGAATTGAAGCATTTGATAATTCAAACATCCAGGGAACAAACCCGGTTTCAGCGATGGTTTCGTTTATCGACGGAAGACCGGATAAAAGCGGCTACCGTAAATATAAAATTAAAAGCGTAAAAGGGCCAGATGACTATGCTTCCATGAAAGAAGTGGTACGCAGACGTTATACAAGGCTGCTAAAAGAAGAAGGTCCGCTTCCCGACCTCATTATCATCGATGGAGGAAGAGGGCAGATTTCTGCTGCACAGGATGTGTTAGAAAACGAACTTGGCCTTGGGATACCGGTTTGTTCCCTGACGAAAGATGAAAAGCACAAAACATCCCACCTGTTGATCGGCGATCCACCGATAGAGGTACATCTTGCGAGAAACAGCCAGGAATTTTACCTGTTACAGCGGATACAAGATGAAGTCCACCGGTTTGCTATTAGTTTTCACAGGCAGATCAGAGGGAAGTCAATGTTAAAGTCCAGCCTTGACGATATACCTGGTGTTGGCGAGAAAAGAAAGAAAACAATTCTAAAGCATTTTGGTTCATTAAAGAAATTAAAGGAAGCTTCCGTAGAAGAAGTGAGAGATGCTGGAGTTCCGTATAGTGTGGCCGAAGCGATCATAAGCCGGTTAAATGAAAATAACTAATATTTTTTCGCATTAACGTATTGCAAGGGCATCGATTCTTCGTTATAATGGTAAAAAATTTTATATTCCACACTTCGAAAATCAGAAGTGATGGTAGAGGCGCAAAAACCATCAGTAAAGCTTTTGAAGAGAATAAGCTCTACAGACAAAGCTTGAAAGGGGAATTTGCCGAAGCGTAAAGGCGCTTATTAGCCTGAAGCTGGACCTGCATTGAATAAGTGCAGGGCTGTCATGCATTTCCATCCCGGGATATGTATGGAGAACTATCTCACAGGGGATTTAATAAAGTTGCCGTAAACAACAGTGAGGTATTTCTTGCTGTTGTTTTTTTATTCAGGCTTTTCGATGAAAACAAACTTGAAAGAGATGGTTCAAGGTAAAAAAAAAGACAAAGTAGAAAGGGATTGAGAGTGTGGGAGTTATCGTTCAGAAATTTGGAGGGACATCGGTTGGCGATGCGGAAAAAATCTTAAATGTAGCAAACCGGGTTATTGCTGCGGTTGAAAACGGCAATCAAGTAGTGGTCGTTGTGTCAGCGATGGGGAAAACAACAGACAGCCTCGTTAATCTAGCTAACAGCGTTTCCGGGAAACCTGATCCAAGAGAAATGGATGTGCTGCTTACAACAGGAGAGCAAATCACCATCTCCCTTCTATCGATGGCGCTTCAACAAAAAGGCTATGGAGCGGTATCGTTAACAGGATGGCAGGCAGGCATCCAAACGGAAAGAGTCTTTGGAAATGCACGAATAACCGATATCGATCCTGAAAAAATACAATCGTATTTAAACGAGGGGAAGATCGCTGTAGTTGCCGGATTCCAGGGGATCACTGAATGCGGGCAAATTTCAACTCTTGGAAGAGGCGGGTCTGATACTACTGCCGTTGCACTGGCAGCATCCCTTAACGCAGAAAAGTGCGAGATTCATACCGATGTTGATGGTGTATATACTACCGATCCTAGATTTATAGAATCAGCGAGAAAGCTTTCTTCTATTTCTTATGATGAAATGTTGGAAATGGCTAATTTAGGAGCGGGTGTTCTTCATCCAAGAGCAGTCGAGTTTGCAAAAAATTATAATGTTACTCTGGAAGTCCGGTCCAGTTTCAGTTTAGACACAGGAACATTAGTTGAGGAGGAAGTATCAATGGAAAAGAATTTAATTGTGCGGGGGCTTGCTTTTGAAAGCAATGTTACAAAATTGACTGTTTCAGGGCTCCCTAACGAATTAACTACGTTATCAACTTTGTTCACAACACTTGCTTCTAACGGAGTGAATGTTGACATTATTATACAGAGTACAAACCAGCAAAACACTACGGATATTTCGTTCTCCGTTGAAACTTCCTCATTGGATAAAACATTGGCTGTTTTAAATGAAAACCAGAGTGTGCTTCAGTTTGAGAATTTATACCATGAAAGCGGCCTTGCAAAGGTTTCGATCATCGGCTCAGGAATGATTTCTAATCCAGGAGTTGCAGCTCAGATGTTTCAGGTGATGGCAGAAAACGGGGTAACTGTTAAAATGGTCAGTACGTCTGAAATAAAAGTTTCAACTGTAGTAGAAGAAGAAAACATGATAAAGGCGATCGAAGCATTGCATCAGGCTTTCGAATTGGATCAAAGGGTTCCTGTTCACGGGGCATAAGACTAAAAAACAGGCGGTCATCTCGACCTCCTGTTTTTTACATAACTAGTTATTCTGCTGCTTCAGAATCTAATTCATCTTTTTTGTCCCATTTTACAAACAGCTGAAGCTTGTTGTTTTTAAATCCTTTTTCCGATTCGTAGGATTCCGTTATACAGTTTTTCATTTCTTGAATTTGTTGGGCTAAGAAACCTGCCTCCAATTGGTAGGTGG
Source organism: Exobacillus caeni (assembly GCF_005747095.1). Classification (GTDB taxonomy): domain Bacteria; phylum Bacillota; class Bacilli; order Bacillales; family Guptibacillaceae; genus Exobacillus; species Exobacillus caeni. The sequence goes on from NZ_SWLG01000001.1 coordinate 497,440, forward strand.
CTGGAACCTTTTCACGGTTTCTTCTGATAATAAGTTCCGATGACAGGGAAAATGTTAGTTCATTCTTTTTTTCCTGTTCAAGTCTAAGTTCGCCCCAGCCTGCCTGTTGGAAAAAAGAAACAACTTCATCTATTGAGCTGAGCGGGAAATCTCTGGCAAGCCTTCTTCCGGCCCAGTATAAAATTTGTGATTGTTCATTGCCTAACAGCTCTGGAATCAAAACCTGGCGAACCAGTTCAAATCCAAATGCCGAGACGTCGATTTCTTTGCTGTAAGATAGATCTTTATAAGTGCGCTTTTTTTTCATAACTTCCTCCTCTGCCAACATCTATTATAGCTTGTAAGCGAGTTTTCCTCCATAGGGGAAAGGATATTTTTCATGCAAACAATGGAGGTTTGCAAGCAAAATACAACCGTTGAAAACTTTAATAAATTAAAATGGAAATGTACGCGTTTTCTTGACGCTCCTTTATCACAGGAGTACAATGGATATGTCATTATCGACAGAATAATATCATTTCCGCAAGTGGAAAAGCATTGCAAGACAGGGAGTATTGTAGAATAGTTAAATGGGAGTATGAACATTAAAAGGGGGACACAAAAACATGGCTGCCAGTCGAGACTTTGTAAGTCGAAAGTTTCATTCTTTACTTGGAGTTATTCCACTAGGACTCTACCTAGCGCAACATTTAACAGTAAACCATTTTGCTACTAAAGGCCCTCAGGCCTTTAATGATGCGGCACATTTTATGGAAACATTACCATTTCGTTATGCTTTGGAAATACTAGTCATTTTCCTCCCATTGCTTTTTCACGCTATTTACGGAGTTTATATTGCTTTTCAGGCAAAAAACAATGTAAGTAGATATGGATATTTTCGTAACTGGATGTTTTACCTGCAGCGGATCTCTGGAATTATTGTATTGATTTTCGTAACATGGCATGTATGGCAAACACGTGTACAGGCCGCTTTCGGAGCCGAAGTGAACTACCAGATGATGGCTGATATCCTGGAAAATCCATTCATGATGATTTTCTATATTGTGGGAGTAGTATCTGCTGTATTCCACTTAGCTAACGGTCTTTGGTCATTCTTTGTAAGCTGGGGAATTACAGAGACACCTCGTTCTCAAAGATTTATGACATATGCTACAATGGCAGTCTTTGTTGCACTTTCCGTTGTTGGCATTCGAGCACTATTTGCATTTGTGTAAAACCAACGAGCTTGCTATAAGGGGGAACCGTTCTTATGAGTAAAGGTAATATAATCGTAGTCGGCGGAGGACTGGCAGGATTAATGGCTACCATTAAAGCTGCTGAAGCCGGCGTTCATGTAGATTTATTTTCAGTAGTTCCCGTTAAGCGTTCCCACTCTGTTTGTGCACAGGGAGGAATTAACGGCGCAGTAAATACAAAAGGTGAAGGTGACTCTCCATGGGAGCACTTTGACGATACAGTATATGGCGGAGACTTCCTGGCTAACCAACCGCCGGTTAAAGCGATGTGTGAAGCGGCGCCTGGGATCATCCATCTGATGGACCGTATGGGAGTTATGTTTAACCGTACTCCTGAAGGATTGCTTGACTTCCGACGCTTTGGCGGAACACAGCATCACCGTACCGCGTTCGCGGGTGCCACCACAGGTCAGCAGTTGCTATATGCTTTAGATGAGCAGGTTCGACGCCATGAAGTTGCAGGTCTTGTTACAAAGTATGAGTCCTGGGAGTTCTTATCTGCGGTGTTGGATGAAGAAGAAGTTTGCCGCGGAATTGTAGCGCAGGACTTGAACTCTTCTGAAATCAAAAGTTTCCGTGCAGACGCGGTAATCATGGCTTCTGGTGGTCCTGGTATCATCTTTGGCAAGAGTACAAACTCTGTGATCAATACAGGTTCAGCAGCTGCTATTCTTTATCAGCAGGGAGCTTATTATGCAAACGGTGAGTTCATCCAGATTCACCCGACTGCTATTCCTGGAGATGACAAGCTGCGCTTGATGAGTGAATCGGCTCGTGGAGAAGGCGGCCGTGTCTGGACATATAAAGACGGTAAGCCTTGGTACTTCCTTGAAGAAAAATATCCGGCATACGGAAACCTTGTGCCGCGTGATATTGCAACACGTGAAATTTTCGATGTGTGCGTAAATCAGAAGCTCGGAATCAATGGTGAGAACATGGTTTATTTAGACCTTTCCCACAAAGATCCGAAAGAACTTGATGTAAAACTTGGAGGAATCATTGAAATTTACGAGAAGTTCATGGGTGACGATCCTCGTAAAGTACCGATGAAAATCTTCCCTGCTGTTCACTACTCGATGGGTGGACTATGGGTTGACTTCAATCAGCAAACAAGTATCAAAGGACTATTTGCTGCCGGGGAATGTGATTATTCCCAGCACGGAGCTAACCGTTTAGGCGCTAACTCACTGTTATCAGCTATTTATGGCGGTATGATTGCAGGTCCTAATGCAGTTGAATATATCAATGGGCTTGAGAAGGCAAGTGAAGATCTTCCTGCCTCCATCTTTGACAGTTATCAAGCAAAAGAACAGGAGAAGCTGGATAATATCCTGAAGATGGACGGCGAAGAAAACGCATATGTTCTCCACAAAGAGCTGGGAGAATGGATGACAGATAATGTTACTGTTGTGCGTTACAATGATAAGCTTAAGGAAACAGATGAAAAAATCCAGGAGCTTATGGAACGTTATCAAAATATCAATATCAACGATACTTCAAAATGGAGCAACCAGGGTGCATCATTTACACGCCAGCTTTGGAACATGCTTCAATTAGCTCGTGTTGTAACACTTGGAGCGCTAAACAGAAATGAAAGCCGTGGTGCCCATTATAAACCTGATTTTCCTGACCGTAACGATGAAGAATGGCTAAAGACAACAAAAGCTTCATTCAATGCAGAGAAGAACGGCCCGGATTTCACTTATGAAGATGTAGATATTTCCTTGATCCCACCTCGTAAACGTGACTACTCAAAATCAAAATAGGGGGCTAAATGATGAGTGAAAACCGTAAAGTAAAATTTGTCATTACCAGACAGGATAATCCTGATTCTGGAAGTTATACAGAAGAATTTGAGTTAACTTACCGCCCGAACATGAATGTCATTTCTGCCTTGATGGAGATCAGGCGTAATCCTGTAAATACTAAAGGGGAAAAGACTACACCTGTTATCTGGGAAATGAACTGTTTGGAAGAAGTATGTGGTGCTTGTTCGATGGTTATCAACGGAAAACCAAGACAGGCTTGTACAGCTCTTGTAGATCAGTTGGAACAGCCTGTCCGCCTTGAACCGATGAAAACTTTCCCGGTGATTCGTGACCTGTCAGTAGACCGAAGCCGTATGTTTGATGCGATGAAACGTGTGAAAGCATGGATTCCGATCGATGGAACGTACGACCTTGGACCCGGTCCGCGTATGCCGGAGAACAGACGTCAATGGGCGTACGAGCTTTCCAAGTGTATGACTTGCGGTGTATGCCTTGAGTCTTGTCCTAACGTAAATGAACAGTCTGATTTCATTGGACCTTTTGCCATTTCGCTCGTTCGTTTGTTTAACGCTCATCCAACGGGAGAAATGAATAAAGAAGAACGTTTGAACGCACTGATGGACGACGGAGGAATCACTTCCTGCGGTAACTCCCAGAACTGTGTTCAATCATGTCCAAAAGGAATTCCTTTGACAACATCTATCGCTGCAATGAATAGAGCAACTTCTTTACAGTCTTTCAAAAACTTTTTCGGCAGTGACAGATAATAAAGTGGCCTCTTCAGAAATGGAGGGGCCTTTTATTATGTACCTGGATGGTGAATTTCAGCATGTCAATACAACTCACAGAAGGAAGATGCAAAGATGGCCAAGTATGCTTACATTGATGAACTAGAAGAATGGGCAAAGTCCTTTCAGTCTAAAAATAGCATTAGGGTAAAAGTAAGGTTTTCAGAAACAGATACGTTTGGGCACCTTAATAATACAAACACATTCGTGTATTTTGAAGAAGCCCGTATTCATTTGTTTCAAAATTTAGGTTTTATGCAAAAATGGAGCTTGCCTGATTCTGACACGATCCCGGTTGTAGCAGATCAACAATGTGATTATTTAAAACAGGTCTATTTTGATCAAAGGTTAAATGTGTATGCTAAAATACATCGAATCGGAAGAACCTCCATTGACATTCAGTATATGGCAATGGATGAAAAGGAATCGATCTGTTTTGTAGGGAAAAGCCGTATCGTAATGGTTTCTAAGGAGACAGGGCGGCCTATTCCCTGGTCGGCTGATATGATAGAAAAGATGAAGATGATGGACGAAATACCGACAGTATTTCTCAGGAAATGAGAAAGTTCCACCTTTTAGGGGAAGAAAATGCACATTTATCAGCAGCCATTTTCCTGTGATCCCTTTATAATGGGAAAGATTCTTTTTCAAGAAGTATTCCACCATCCTTGCAGTCACAGAAGAGCGTTAGAGTTCATATATTAAGATGACTAAATAATCTTTTAGTTGAAGCAGCTCTTTAGCCCTAGCAAGGAGGGTGGAATGTTGAAAGGGAATCACTATCGACCGAAGCCTTTACTAACCAAAAGAGAAAGAGAAGTTTTTGAACTCCTCGTTCAAGACAAAACCACACGAGAGATAGCTGAAGAGTTGTTTATCAGCGAAAAAACAGTTAGAAACCATATTTCTAACACCATGCAGAAGCTTGGAGTCAAGGGGCGGTCCCAGGCTGTAGTAGAATTGCTGCGGTTAGGGGAATTGGAAATTTAATCCAATGAGGCTGGCTCAAAGGCACAGTGTCAGGCACCTCCAATACTTTATTTAGATAAACTAATGTTCATCTGGATATAGGTCTAAACGGAGAGAGCCAGACACTTATGAGTCAGCCCCATTGTTTTCTATACGGCTAATTTTCTGCCTGCGGCTTTCACCCTTTTTAACTAGACTGGAAATGTTAGTACATATTGGACGATAGTTTCTAATTGACTATACTTAAGCAATTTAATATTATAAAAGCATTATTGGTTTTTGAGGAGTTTGGAAGATGAAAACTTCGTTTGAAATAAAAAAAGCGTTAAATAACAATGTCGTAATCGCCAGGACACAAGAGAATAATGAAGTTGTTTTGACTGGAAAGGGAATAGGCTTTGGTAAACAGACAGGGGATTATATTCAACAGGGAAATGTGGATAAATTCTTTATGCTTGTCGATAAAAATGAGCAGGAGCAATATAAACAGCTAGTTGGAGAAATCGACGAATCATTTATTGCTGTGATGAATGATGTTATATCTTTAATAGAAGAGCGTTTGAACGCCAAAATGGATGAGCATATTCATATCGGACTTACAGACCACCTTCATTTTGCATTAAAACGCATCAAGCAGGGGCTTGATTTAAAGAATCCTTTCCTGGTGGAAACCCAAACCATGTATCCGACAGAGTACACTGTTGCAGAACAAGTAATTCAACTGATTTCGCAAAAACTATCCGTTTTAGTCCCCGAAGGAGAAATAGGCTTTGTCGCCTTGCATATTCACAGTGCTATATCGCACAAGAGCATTTCGGAAATCAATAAGTTTTCCCAATTGATCAGTAAGTTAATATCTCTAATTGAGGACGAGCTATCTGTTACAATCGATCGTAAAAGCATTGATTATTTACGGCTGGTAAGGCATTTACGCAATGCGATTGAAAGAGGGGTCAATGAGGAACAAGTAGAGGCTCATGAAAAATTAGCAAAAGTATTGAAAGAGGAATATCCTTTATGCTACAATCTTTCATGGAAACTGGTTAAGATCATGCAGCAAACGTTAAAGAAGCAATTTGCTGATACTGAAACCGTTTACTTAACAATGCATTTGCAACGTCTTGCGGCAAAATAATTAAATAACACAACCTGCGTGTTACTGATTCGATCAGGCATGAGTGGATGAAATAGTGTAATCGATTTATTTTTGGGGATACTATACCCAAATTGAGCCGGTTCACCTTATCTACTTATGCCTTTTTTGTGTTTCCAGAAAATATACAGGGGGGAATTATGAATGTTTAAGAAGGCTTTTGGTTTATTGCAGCGTATTGGTCGCGCACTTATGCTGCCTGTTTCTGTCCTTCCCGCTGCTGGGCTTCTTCTTGGGCTCGGCCATGAAAATGTGTTTGACATTCCTTTAATGGCACAAGCGGGCGGAGTAATTTTTGATAACCTTCCTTTGCTGTTTGCGATCGGTGTTGCAATTGGACTCGCAGATGGTGATGGGGTAGCAGGTATTGCTGCTGTTATCGGTTTCCTTGTCATGAATACAACACTTGGTATCATGGCTGGCTACTTTAATGTAGAAACAATTGAGATGCTTGGCATTGAAACGATTCAGATGGGTGTCTTTGGCGGGATCATCATGGGTATTGTAGCCGCATACTTATTTAAGAAATTCTTTGATATCCAGCTTCCGCAGTTTCTCGGATTCTTTGCCGGAAAGAGGTTTGTACCGATTATTACTGCGGCAACTGCAGTATTGCTTGGAATCTTATTTATCTTTGTATGGCCGCCGATCCAATCAGGGATCGATTACTTATCTTATCTGGCCGTAGAAGCCAATTCTACAATCGCCGCATTTATTTTCGGTTTTGGACAGCGTGCTTTGATTCCATTCGGGCTCCATCATATTTTCTATCAGCCTTTCTGGTTTGAATTTGGACAATATGTAAATGACGCAGGCGAAGTAGTAAAAGGCGATATGAACCGATATTTTGCCGGCGATCCGACTGCTGGTACATTTATGGCCGGGCTGTTTCCTTTCATGTTGTTCGGCTTGCCTGCAGCTGCGCTGGCGATTTATCATGAAGCCAAGCCAGAGAAAAGAAAATATGTAGGCGGTATCATGGCGTCTGCAGCACTTACATCCTTTTTAACGGGTATAACAGAACCGATTGAATTTGCGTTTTTATTCGTTGCTCCAATTCTTTTCTTGCTGCACTGTATTTTTGCCGGCCTTTCATTTGTGGTTATGGATCTGTTAAATGTCAAGGCAGGATTTACATTCTCAGGCGGGTTCATCGATTATGTGCTTTATTATAACCTTTCTACAAACGCCTGGATGATCATTCCGGTCGGACTTGTTTTTGCATTGATCTATTACTTCGGTTTCCGTTTTGCGATTCGAAAATGGAATTTGAAAACACCTGGCCGAGAAGATGAGGATTCTCAAGAAGATGATGACGTCACAGTAAGTGGACAGGGTGATACTGGAGTGGCATTCGGTACGCTTGAAGCACTTGGTGGGCAGGAAAACATAACTAATCTTGATGCATGTATCACAAGGCTAAGAGTATCGGTTAAAGATAAGGATCAAGTAGATAAAAATAGATTGAAAAAACTTGGCGCTTCTGGTGTTATGGAAGTAGGGAATAATATTCAAGCGATTTTCGGAACACAATCCGATGCTTTGAAGAACCAGATCAAGGATATTATTGCAGGAAAAACCCCTGAACCTTTAGACGAAGAAAAAGAAGAATCACGTCCTTCAGAAGATTGTGATGCTCCAGTAGATGCGGAGGATAATATAGTCTCTCCTGTAAAAGGAAAGCTGCTTCCGATTACTGAAGTTCCTGATGAAGTTTTCTCTGGGAAAATGATGGGAGACGGATTTGCTGTTGAACCAGCAGATGGATTGGTTATCTCGCCGGTTGATGGTAAAATAGTTAATGTATTCCCTACCAAGCATGCGATCGGACTTGAGTCTGAGAACGGAAGAGAAATTTTAATCCATTTTGGAATCGACACCGTAAATATGAAAGGCGAAGGATTTGAAATATTTGTTGAACAGGGGGACGAGGTTAAACAGGGCCAAAAGTTAATGCAAGTTGACCTTGATCTTGTAAAAGAAAAAGCAACATCTACTATTACGCCGATTATATTTACGAATTTAAAGGATGGCGAACGAGTTATCCTTAACAAACAGGGGAATTCTTCAAGAGAAGAGCAAAACATTATTACTATAAAAAAATAAATAAAACGAAAGAGGGATTTAAAATGGCAGAAAAAACTTTTAACGTAACAAGTGAGTCAGGAATCCATGCACGTCCAGCAACAACACTAGTGAATAAAGCAGGACAATACAGCTCTGATATTACTCTTGAATATAAAGGGAAGTCAGTAAACTTAAAATCGATCATGGGTGTAATGAGTCTTGGAATTCAAACTGGTTCAGAGGTTACAATTAAAGCGGAAGGCTCTGACGCAGACGAAGCTATCGCCGGTCTTTCAGAAGTAATGGAAAAAGAAGGACTTGGAGAATAATGACTGCAAGAATAGAAGGAATCGGGGCATCAGCAGGGATTGCGATTGCCAGAGCGTTTATTTTGGAAAACCCATCCCTGGATGTTTCAGTTAAAAAAATAGATGATGCGGATGCAGAAATCAGCCGCTTTAATGAAGCAGTGGACAAAGCAAAAGTTGAACTAGAAGCCATTAAAGAAAAGGCTAATGAACAACTTGGAGAAGATAAAGCAGCAATATTTGCTGCTCATCTTCTCGTTTTATCTGACCCAGAGCTTTTGGATAATGTGAAAGGCAAAATTAAAGATGACCAGTTAAATGCTGAAAGTGCAATGAGCGAAGTATCCAATATGTTCATCTCTATGTTCGAAAGCATGGACAATGAGTATATGAAGGAAAGAGCCGCAGATATTCGAGACGTCTCAAAAAGAGTGCTTGCACACCTGCTAGGAGTACAATTCACAACTCCTGCTTCAATTACGGAAAAAGTAGTCATTATCGCTGAAGACCTTACTCCTTCTGATACTGCACAATTAAATCGTGAGTATGTGCAAGGGTTTGCAACTGATATTGGAGGACGAACATCCCATTCAGCGATCATGGCAAGATCGATGGAAATTCCTGCAGTTGTAGGAACAAAAGATGTTACGAAACAGGTTGAAAATGGACAACTTGTTATTGTTGATGGGATTGAAGGAAAAGTAATTGTTGATCCTGATGAGGAAGTAATGAACGAATACAAGACAAAGCAGGAAAACTACGAAAAACAAAAGAAAGAGTGGGCGAAGCTCGTCAATGAGCCTACTGTTACTTCTGACGAACAGCATATTGAGCTTGCGGCAAATATTGGAACGCCCGAAGATGTTAAGGGAGTCCTCGAGAATGGGGCAGAAGGCATCGGCCTTTACCGTACAGAGTTCCTTTACATGGGAAGAACAGAACTGCCATCAGAAGAAGAGCAATTCAAAGCTTACAGGACAGTTCTTGAAAAGATGGAAGAAAAGCCGGTCGTTATTCGAACACTGGATATTGGAGGGGACAAAGAGCTCCCATACCTTGATCTTCCTAAAGAGCTAAATCCATTTTTAGGTTTCCGTGCGATTCGCCTATGTCTTGATAAGACTGATATTTTCAAAACACAGCTTCGTGCATTGCTTCGGGCAAGTGTTTATGGAAACTTGAAGGTAATGTTTCCGATGATCGCTACTCTTGATGAATTCAGGCAGGCAAAGCAATTCCTTTTAGAAGTTAAAGAGGAACTTAAATCGGAAGGCAATGAAGTGTCTGACGAAATCGAAGTCGGCATGATGGTTGAAATCCCATCCACTGCGGTGATGGCTGACCAGTTTGCAAAAGAAGTCGACTTTTTCAGTATCGGTACGAACGATTTGATTCAATATACCATGGCTGCAGACCGTATGAATGAAAAGGTATCTTATTTATACCAGCCATATAATCCCGCCATTCTTAGACTTGTTAAAATGGTGATCGATGCAGCTCATAAAGAAAACAAGTGGGCTGGAATGTGCGGTGAAATGGCTGGAGATGCAACCGCTATTCCTATTCTTTTAGGTCTTGGCCTCGATGAATTCAGTATGAGCGCAACATCTGTTTTACCAGCAAGAAGCCAGCTTAGCAAACTATCCAAAGAAGATGCGGCTTCAAGGGCAAAAGAGATTTTAGAACTTTCAACGAATACAGAAGTAGTTGAGTATGTGAATAAGCATTTTAATGCCTAACATACGGAAAGCCTGGCAATGAGTGGCCAGGCTTTTTGTTATTGGGGTTAGTGCGATTGTTTTATATTTCATAGGGACCCTCAAGCCAGGTTAGCTTTAGAAAGCTTTGTTGCTGTTATTTTTCTGGCAGCATTAAATTTGTGTTAATCTTTCAAACGGGTTGCAATTCCAGTCGATTACTTGCAAAATAAAAGGTAATATTATTGTGAAGAACGTTTAGGAGGGCATTGTGTTGAATAAAGAATTAACAGAGCAGGATATATCTGTAGCTGATATTGAAAAATCTCTTCGAATGATCGCTGGCATCATCAAACAAAATGGCCGTGAGATTCTTGGCGGCTTTTCTATTACCCCACCCCAATTTTTGGCCCTGCAGTGGCTTTCTGATAAAGGCGATTTAACAATAGGCGAACTATCTTCAAAAATGTATCTGGCGTGCAGTACGACGACTGACCTTGTTGATAGAATGGAAAAGAATGAACTGGTTAAAAGAGTAAAAGATCCTCATGATCGAAGAGTGGTAAGAATTCACATTCTCGAGAAGGGAACACATATAATAGAAAAGGTAATTAAAAAAAGGCAGCAGTACTTAGAAGATATTATGCAAAATTTTTCGTTTGAAGAAGTGAAAAATATTGAGACCAGCTTACAGCTTCTGTATTCCCAGATGAAGCATGATTAAGCAGCACGATAATGGATTGTAAGCTTAATCAATAAGGAAGTACAACTAGAAAAGCAGAGAGGCGATTAGATTGAATAAACCTATAGGTGTTATTGATTCCGGTGTCGGTGGCCTGACAGTTGCAAAGGAAATTATCAGGCAGCTGCCAAAAGAAGAGATTGTTTATCTGGGTGATACTGCAAGATGTCCGTACGGTCCCAGGACGGCAGAAGAGGTTCGGGCATTTACATGGGAAATGACAGAGTACTTGATGGATAAACATCAGATAAAAATGCTTGTCATAGCATGCAACACTGCGACAGCCGTAGTTCTTGATGAAATTCAAGAAAAGCTTGAAATTCCAGTTATCGGTGTTATTCATCCTGGAGCTAGAAGCGCCATTAAGGTTACCCAGAACAAAAGTGTTGGTGTCATAGGCACGACCGGAACAATAACAAGCGGAGCATATGAAAAAGCATTAAAAAACATCGATAATGATGTGAATGTTGATAGCCTGGCATGTCCCCCTTTTGTTCCTCTAGTTGAGAGCGGACAATTGTCAGGGAAAAATACAATAAAGGTTGTACAGGAAACGTTGGAGCCGTTAGTAAATTCAGAGATCGATACTTTGATCTTAGGATGTACACATTATCCTCTCATACAACCGGTCATCCAGGCTGTTATCGGGGATGAAATTTCCGTTATTTGTTCAGGAGATGAAACTGCCCTTGAAGTCAGTACTATTTTAGAATATAGCGAGCTTTTATACACAGGGAACAGAAAACCAGTCCACTGCTTTTTGACCACCGGGTCGAAAACAGTGTTCAATGACATTGCAAACCATTGGTTTGAAGCAGAAATCACAAATGTACATGAAATTAAACTCGGGAAGACCCCACAGGCATAGTTTAAATAACGTACCAGTTTCCTAAAACCATTCAATGCAAAGAAACGAAAAACAGCAAAAAACACATGGAGCTCCATTAAGCTTCATGTGTTTTTTTTTGCTGTTTTTATTCGTATCGTTTGTTTTTTCTCCAGTTTGCCAACTACTTTAAACGCTTCCTTTGATCATTTTTACGGATGAAAACCATTTGGCCAAATAATATTCCTATCCTACCCGATCATGAAAAAATAAATAACTTTTCAGGTTAAGGTCTAAAAGTTTAACAAGCTCGTATACATGATAGTACAAACCATCTGAGGAGGGAAAAGAATGCATCGTTTTAGAAAACATGGGATCTTGCTGGTCTTGCTGGCTATTCTATTAACCATAACCGGGTGTGGCTTTGGTCTCGATAAGACACTGAAAGAAATTGATCCCCCAAAAGTAGATTATGTGGATGATGAAAAAGCACTGGATACAGATGCTTCCGGTTCTGAAAAAAGCGCCACCGAAGAACCTTCTGATGGATCTTCTGTAGACAAGGCTGATGAATCTTCTGCAGCCCCGGGAGAGGAAGGTGCGGCGGAAACAACTGGACGTCAATTATACTTACTTGATAAGAACGGAATGGTCGTTCCACAGATGTTGCAGCTTCCTGCAACGAAAGAAGTTGCTAAACAAGCTCTTGAATATTTAGTAAAGGACGGCCCTGTCACAGAATTGCTGCCTAACGGCTTTCAGGCAGTGATCCCTGCCGATACAAAGGTTTCAGTTAACAAAGTGGATGATACAATAGTTGCAGACTTCTCAAAGGAGTTTGAAAACTACCAGGCTGATCAAGAACAGGCTATTCTTGAAGCCATCACATGGACATTGACGCAGTTTGATGGCGTGAAAAATGTAAAGCTTCGAATTAACGGACATGATTTAACAGAAATGCCAGTCAACGGAACGCCTATCGGAGATGGAGTAAGCAGGGCTGATGGCATTAATGTCCAGATGGGGAATATCGTTGATGTGACAAACAGTACCGGTGTAACATTATACTTCCTGGCTCAAAGTGATGACCAAACCTATTATGTTCCGGTAACCAAACGCGTTGAGGGAGCAAAAGATAACGTAGCAGCTACAATAAAAGGATTGATCGAAGGGCCGGCATTAGAAACAGGATTGTTTACCGAGTTTTCAAGAGATGTAAAAGTGTTGAACAAAACACTTGATGAAGGGCTTCTAACACTTGATTTTAATGAAGCGATACTTGGCGGCGAAAAACAGCAGGCAATTTCAGATGAAGCATTGAACTCACTTGTTTTATCATTAACAGAGCAGAACAGCATTAAAGAAGTAGCGATTACAGTAGACGGAAAAGCCGGTATCCTGAATGAAAAAGGAGAGCCATTATCAGAACCGGTAACACGTCCTGTAAAGGTCAACGCGGTAGGTTTTTAATTCGGAATGTGATACGATAGGGAGGCAGGCGTAAGCCTCCTCTTTTTATTTGGCTCTTTTCTAAAAGCATGTTGTTTCTGGAATTTTGTTAAAAGAAACTTCTTTAGAAAATGCCTGGAAGCCTAAAATTCCATGTTGAATTATAGGGCTTTAAATCCTCTATTTGTGTAAAAACTGGACTATAATTTTAAAAACACAACCTTTTGTCATAAATAACGGAATGGATGGCCACAAATAATATTCCCCGATACATTGAATCGGAGAGGTGCACCGCCCGATTGTGGAAAGTGGCGCAACATGGAGCGGCACTCAACCACTCCTACTTAAATAGCAAGAATGTTAATGAAAAAAAGCAAAGAATAAAGTGTACAAAAATTTCCGTTTTTCCTTTGATTCGCTCTGGGAAAACATACATATACATAAGCTATGGCTAACTGTATGTAACTAATTTTAATGGTTGGTTACACTAAAACAGTGTCTGGCATATAGGTTGAAGGAGGAAAACAGATGAGAACAGATGGGCGTTCGAAAGATGAATTAAGACGGGTACATATTGAAAAAGATTATATCAAACATCCGGAAGGATCTGTATTGATTACCGTTGGAGATACAAAAGTAATCTGCTCTGCAAGCATAGAAGAAAGGGTTCCTCCTTTTATGAGAAATCAGGGAAAAGGCTGGATAACCGCAGAATACGCTATGCTTCCCCGGGCTACCGAACAGCGTAACATCCGGGAATCGTCAAAAGGAAAGGTTTCCGGAAGAACGATGGAAATACAGCGGCTGATCGGCCGGGCTCTAAGATCGGTTGTAGACTTAGACAAATTGGGTGAGCGTACGCTCTGGGTTGACTGTGATGTGATCCAGGCTGACGGAGGAACTAGAACCGCTTCAATTACAGGAGCTTTTGTTGCAATGGTGCTGGCATTTGAAAAACTTCTTGAGAAGAAAACAATAAAAACATTGCCTATTAAAGATTTTCTTGCAGCTACTTCTGTAGGAGTAATTGATAGTCAGGGAGAAGTACTCGATCTTTGTTACGAAGAGGATTCTAAAGCAGATGTAGACATGAATGTCATAATGACTGGAAACGGAGAGTTCGTTGAATTGCAGGGAACAGGAGAGGAAGCTACTTTTTCGGTAACACAACTGAATAAGTTGCTAGAACTGGCTGATAAGGGCATAAGAGAGCTTATAGATCTACAAAAAGAAGTTTTAGGAGAAGTTGCGGATCTTGTCGGAAACGTAGAGGTATCTTCAAAAAGTGACAATAACTCAGGTGCCGGTAAATGAATAAGGTTTTGATCGCATCTAAAAACAAAGGGAAAATCAAAGAATTTGAAGCGATGTTTGCGAAGCACGGAATTAAAGTATATTCCCTTTATGACCTTGAAGAAGACTATGACTTAGAAGAAACCGGAACAACTTTTGAGGAAAACGCGGCGTTAAAAGCGGAGACGATAATGGAAATCACCAATACAATGGTTCTCGCTGATGATTCCGGGCTTGTTGTTGATGCCTTAGACGGAAGACCCGGGGTTTACTCTGCAAGGTATGCTGGTGAAGAAAAAAACGATGAAGCAAACTTGCAAAAAGTTTTAAAAGAATTAGAAGGTATTCCTGCAGAACAAAGGGCAGCCAGGTTTGTCGCTGTTCTCGCTTTGTCCGTACCTGGAGAGAAGACAAGAACCTTCCGAGGAGCATGTGATGGTATCATCATAGATGAAAAAAGAGGCGAGAACGGTTTTGGTTATGACCCGATCTTCTATCTTCCAGATAAACAGAAAACGATGGCAGAAATTTCGAAAGAAGAAAAGAATAAGATTTCCCATCGGGCAGCTGCTCTTAAAAAACTTGAAGAAGAACTGGGTACCCTTTAAACGGGCAAGGGACGGCTTAACTAAGCTGTTCCTTGTATAATGAAATGGAGTAAACCGGCTATACAAAAAGGAGTTGTCTGAATGAAAGCCCTTATAGTAAGTGACAACCACGGTTCAAAAGAGCTACTGCAAACAGTTTTGAAGCGGCATGGAACAGATGCGGATGTGATGATTCATTGCGGGGACTCTGAACTGCCTGCTGATTCAGAAGAAATGCAGCCCTTTATAAAAGTGGCAGGAAACTGTGATGTAGACCCACAATACCCAAATGAAGTGACGAAAGAACTCGGCGGAATTCCTTTCTTCGTTACTCACGGGCACCATTACAATGTAAAAATGTCATTGATGAACCTGATGTACAAAGCCGAGGAAACTGCAGCGACAGTAATTTGTTATGGGCATTCCCATATTGCCCAATCGTTTCAAGAAAACGGGAAAATCTTTATTAATCCCGGGAGCATTCGTTTGCCGCGCATGAGAAGAGAAGGCACATATGTCATCTGTGAAAAGTTAGAAGATGGTCGATTAAACGTTTCCTACTATAGTGAAGACGGTGAAAAGATAGAGGCATTAACCGCTAATTATCCGCTTTATTTATGATAGAGATTGCCTGTTGACATTATTTTTTGTTTAGGATATAGTAATCTATGTCGCTGTTAGTTAACACTATATTTGCGGGTGTAGTTTAGTGGTAAAACCTCAGCCTTCCAAGCTGATGTCGTGAGTTCGATTCTCATCACCCGCTCCATTTTGTCCCAGTAGCTCAGCAGGATAGAGCAACGGCCTTCTAAGCCGTCGGTCGGGAGTTCGAATCTCTCCTGGGACGCCATGCAGCATATTAATGGAAGTACATATATGAAAAGTCACTGTCACATTGACAGCGGCTTTTTTTGTGTTTCAACCTTTCTTTCTCTTAGAAATAACGGTTTCTATTTTCCTGCTTCAGGGTACTTCAATAGAGTAACTTCACGGCGAGGAGGGGAAGCTTTTTGTTTTTTGATAATTGGAAAGGCGTATACAGAATTATAATTATGGCGTTGTTAACGTATCCTACATTGGTTTTTATATTAAGGGTTTCCGGTAAAAGAACGTTATCAAAAATGAACATGTTCGACCTGGTGATTACAGTAGCGATAGGTTCATCGTTTGCAACCATTATTTTGTCGGATAAAATCGCTTTTGTAGAAGGGTTCACTGCGATAACGATGCTTACACTACTTCAGTTTATTGTCACATGGATATCTGTAAGGTCTAAAAAATTCACTGAATTGATCAAATCTGAGCCCCGTTTACTGTACTATCAGGGCGAGTATCTAGATAAAGCCCTTAGGGAAGAAAGGGTGAGAGTGGGAGAGATCAGGCAATCGATCCGTACAAGTTCCATTGCATCGATGGACAAGGTGGATGCAGTAATTCTCGAAACTGATGGCAGTATGTCAGTCGTTAAAAAAGATAGCAAGAAAGAACATCAAACAGACACGTCGATGAAGGGGGTAAAAGGTATGGAAAAAGTAAAATAAATGTAGGTTTTCTTGTGGAAAATCGGTTATTTTGTAGAAAAGTTGATAGTGCTTGTGTTTCATCTTTTATCCTGATAAACTGTTAGCTAAATCGTAGCTGCAATTTTTCCTCCAGGTCGGATGAGACGATGATTAATAAAGAGTGGAGCGATTTAGTCATGGATAATAACAATGATCAGGAAAAAGGGAAAGTGCTGTATTTCCCCAACCTGACACAAAAACTAGTAGAAAAGGGAATGGCTGCTCTCAAAGACAAAAAGTATGAAGAAGCCTACGAACATTTTAACCAGCTGTTAGAAATAAGTCCGGATCATCCACAGGGACACTTTGGGCAGGTACTATGCCTTGTTGAATTTGGAAGGTTAACAGAAGCTGCTGAGCGTTGTGAGAAGATGCTAAATCAAGACATTGGGGAATATTTTGATGTCATGCAGGTATATATATCGATTCTTGTTCAATTAGGAAAGTACCAGAAAGTAGTTACGATGATTGAGGCAGTTCTCCAGGAAAATAAAATGCCGCCGAATATTGCTGAATCCTTCTATCAATTGCTTCATTTCAGTAGAAAAATGACAAGCTATGACTTTGAAGACGAACTTATACAGGATGATGAAAAAGGTCAGGACCTACAACAGCTGGAGACATACCTGCAGAGTGAGGAAACGGAAAAACAATGTATTGCAATCCAAAAGTTAAGCAAGTCAAACGATCCCCTTGCCTATGAACTTTATAAAGAATACTTGAAGGACAGCGGAAAAGACCCTTTGTTAAAAAGTATGATCCTTCAAATACTTAGAGAGAAAAACATAGATGATAATATTATGATACATAAATTTGGCAAGGATTTAATCATTAATCCTTCCAGGCTAGTAGATATTTTCAAGCAAGAATTTTCCGTTTCTGTGAAAGAAGAGCTGGCAAGCAAAGTTGAACATAATAACCCTACTTTATATGAAATGTGCATCCAGGTGTGGTGGCATTACTTATTTGCGATAACACCATTTGATGCAGATCCCCCTGTAAAGGAATTGTGGGCGGCAGCAATCCAAAAAGTAGGTTCGGAAATTAATGGGATCGAAGTGATTGACGAAGAAATAGCTGAAGAATACGGAATCAAGGTTAATGAATTAAGAGAAGCAGCAGGAAAAATTGATAGAATCGAAAAACAGGCGTTTATTGACCCTGGTATATAAGGAAGATGCTGGTAGGCCGGCTGTTCTGTGATTTCAGGTGGAATGACATGAAGGGGAATTATTGTTGAAAAGCACTACTGCTATGTTATAATAAGGTGGTTGCGAACATCTAAATGCATGTTAATTAAGGTGTATCAGAAAGTGTTTAGTACCGGATGATGGATTCTCTTAAATTCTTTCTGAAAAGTGTAATTATATAATTGTTGGAGGGAAAGTATACATGACTGCAAAATGGGAAAAGCTCGAAGGTAACCAAGGTGTACTAACAGTCGATGTGGACGCATCAAAAGTTGACGCTGCACTTGACCAAGCATTCAAAAAAGTTGTTAAGAAAGTAAACGTACCTGGATTCCGTAAAGGGAAAGTACCTCGTATGATTTTTGAACAACGTTTTGGTGTGGAATCTCTTTATCAGGACGCACTGGACATTCTTCTTCCAGAAGCTTATTCAACTGCTGTTGAAGAGACTGGAATCGATCCAGTAGACCGTCCTGAAGTGGATATCGAGCAAATTGAAAAAGGCCAAAATTTGATCTTCAAAGCTACTGTAACCGTCAAACCTGAAGTGAAACTTGGCGAATACAAAGGGCTTGAAGTAGAAGAGCAGGACACTGAAGTAACAGAAGAAGATGTTGAAAGTGAATTGAAGCAGCTTCAGGAAAAACATGCTGAGCTAGTTGTAGTGGAAGACGGCGAAGTGCAAGAAGGCGACACTGTCGTTATTGATTTTGAAGGTTTCCATAATGGAGAAGCGTTTGAAGGCGGCAAAGGGGAAAATTATTCTCTTGAAATCGGTTCTGGCACTTTCATCCCGGGATTTGAAGATCAACTAGTTGGTGAAAAAGCGGGAGCCGAAAAAGAAATCAATGTAACGTTCCCTGAAGAATACCATGCTGAAAATCTCGCTGGCGAAGAAGTTACATTTAAAGTCAAAATCCATGACATCAAACGCAAAGAACTTCCAGAGCTTGATGATGAATTTGCGAAAGATGTTAATGAAGAAGTGGAAACACTTGATGAGTTGAAGCAAAAAACAAGAGAGCGTCTTGAAGAGCAAAAGAAACAGGACGCTGACTTGAGCATGAAAGATACGCTTGTAGAAAAAGCGACTGAAAACGCTGAAATCGATGTGCCGGAAGCGATGGTTACTTCAGAACAAGACAGAATGCTTCAAGAGTTTGAACAACGTCTTCAAGCTCAGGGTATGAATCTTGAAATGTACTATCAGTTCTCCGGTCAGGACGAAAATGCACTTCGCGAACAAATGCAGGAAGATGCTGAAAAACGCGTTCGTACAAACCTTACACTTGAAGCGATTTCTGAAGAAGAAAACATTGAAGTTTCTGATGAAGAAGCTAATGAAGAAGTCGAAAAAATGGCAGAAATGTACAATACTGAAGCAGATAAAATCAAGCAAATGCTTCAAATGCAGGGTGGAACTGACGCATTGAAAGGCGATCTAAAAATCCGCAAAGCGATCGACCTGCTTGTTGAAAACAGCAAAACTGTTGCTAAGGAAGCAAAGTAATTTCGTTTATAACAAAGTGAATCAAGGAGCTTTAAAGCCCGGTAACTCAGGGGATACCTGGAAATAAGAAACAAGGCGCGATTTTTTCGTGCCTTGTTTCTTACACAATATAGTAATGAAATTGTTACTTTTTGCTTAAGATAGTAAGTAACAGGGTTTTCATCTTTTCAATCATCATACATAAAATTAAGCCGTTTCATTTTCTTGCGGCAGGGAATATATGATACAATTCAATACATAAAAATCGAAGTGATTGATGGAAAAGATGAATCCTGCAAATGAATTAACCATTACCGATAGATCGATTTTGAAGAAGTGCAAATTGGGATGGACCCATAAAAAAGGTACCATCGAGATCAACTGTTAGGGGTGATTTCATGTTTAAGTTTAACGATGAAAAAGGACAACTTAAATGTTCCTTTTGTGGCAAAACACAGGACCAGGTCCGCAAGTTAGTTGCAGGGCCAGGGGTATACATTTGCGATGAATGTATCGAGTTATGTACAGAAATAGTAGAAGAAGAGCTTGGAACAGAAGAAGAAGTTGATTTTAAAGAAGTTCCGAAGCCACAGGAAATCCGCCAGATTTTAGATGATTACGTAATCGGACAGGAAAAGGCGAAAAAGTCGCTGTCTGTAGCGGTATATAATCACTATAAACGGATCAATGCTTCTTACAAGTCAGACGGCGTCGAGCTTGCGAAAAGTAACATCTGCTTGATCGGGCCGACCGGAAGCGGTAAGACATTGCTTGCACAGACGCTCGCAAGAATCTTGAATGTACCTTTTGCGATTGCTGATGCAACTTCCTTAACAGAAGCGGGATATGTAGGAGAAGATGTGGAAAACATCCTTCTCAAACTAATCCAGGCCGCCGACTATGATGTTGAAAAGGCTGAAAAAGGTATTATCTATATCGACGAGATCGATAAAGTAGCACGTAAGTCTGAAAATCCGTCTATTACAAGAGACGTATCTGGTGAAGGTGTACAGCAAGCCCTTCTTAAAATTTTAGAAGGAACGACTGCAAGCGTTCCTCCACAGGGCGGACGTAAACACCCTCATCAAGAGTTTATTCAAATCGATACAACAAATATCCTGTTTATCTGTGGAGGTGCCTTTGACGGTATCGAACAGATCATTAAACGCCGCCTTGGTAAAAAGGTAATCGGTTTTGGAGCCGACGGTAAGCAGCAGGATCTTAAGCAGGGCGAGTATTTACAAAAGGTATTGCCGGAAGATTTACTTCGCTTTGGCTTGATCCCTGAGTTTATCGGACGTCTTCCTGTAATCGGAAGCCTTGAACCGCTTGATGAAGAAGCACTTGTTGAAATTCTTACCAAGCCGAAGAATGCGCTTGTTAAGCAATATCAAAAACTGCTTGAAATCGACAATGTTGAGCTTGAATTTGAAGATGGAGCACTTGTGGAAATTGCAAAACAGGCAATCGAGCGTAAAACTGGCGCGCGTGGTCTTCGTTCCATTATTGAAGGGATTATGCTGGATGTTATGTATGACCTTCCTTCAAGAGAAGATATTGAAAAATGTATTATCACCAGTGAAACGGTAACAGATAAAACCGCTCCTCGTCTTGTGATGAGCGATGGAACCGTTATTGAAGGAGAAAAGGACTCACCTAGAGAAAGTGCATAAGAAAGCAAAAGTCAATCATCTCTGTTGATGGTTGGCTTTTTGTTTTCACACTATAAGAAAGATAAGGTAAGATCGGCGAGGTAAAGATAGGGTTAAATATAAGATATTAATCCATGATATGGGCTTTAACCTGAGGATTCGCCAATCGGCATGATTTTTAAATGGGAAAATAAGCCGGTCCAAATCAAATTTTCCGTTTAGTCCATCCTGTGCTAGGAGATACTATGCCTAATTGACTTATTAGCTGCAGGAGGGACTTGTATGAACTGGACTGGTATAGCTTTAGTGGTTCAACTTTTTTTTGGAGTAGTAATCGGGCTTTACTTTTGGAATCTTCTTCGTAACCAAAGGACTCAAAAAGTCTCCATTGATAAAGAGTCACGCAAGGAAATGGAACAGCTTCGAAGACTTCGGAGCATCTCACTCAGTGAACCGCTGGCTGAAAGGGTTAGGCCTTCAAGCTTTGCGGATATTGTGGGTCAAAAGGATGGCATCCGTTCTTTGAGGGCTGCAATTTGCGGACCAAACCCACAGCATGTTATTATTTATGGCCCGCCTGGTGTAGGAAAAACAGCGGCTGCACGCCTCGTATTAGAAGAAGCGAAGCGGAACAAGAATACTCCTTTTAAAACCAGTGCCGTCTTTGTTGAACTGGATGCAACTACAGCCCGCTTTGATGAGAGAGGAATCGCCGATCCATTGATTGGTTCTGTCCATGATCCTATTTATCAAGGGGCAGGTGCAATGGGGCAGGCAGGAATTCCTCAACCGAAACAAGGTGCTGTAACAAACGCTCATGGCGGTGTATTGTTCATCGATGAAATCGGAGAACTTCATCCTATTCAAATGAATAAGCTTTTAAAAGTTTTGGAAGATCGTAAAGTTTTTTTGGAAAGTGCTTATTATAATGAAGAAAATACCAATATTCCTCCTCACATCCATGATATTTTTCAAAATGGATTGCCGGCAGATTTCCGGATGATCGGTGCAACAACAAGGACCCCGGAGGAAATCCCGCCTGCTATTCGTTCACGGTGCCTGGAAATCTTTTTTAGAGAATTAAATCAAGAAGAAATTGCTGCAATTGCGAATAGAGCCGCGGAAAAACTTAAGTTAAACATCGAGCCTAACGGAATCGATAAAATAACCAAATACGCTAAAAATGGAAGAGAAGCGGTTAACTTGATGCAGATCGCGGCCGGGCTAGCTATTACGGAAGATCGTGATTGCATACACCTGTCGGATGTGGAGTGGGTTATTCATTCGAGCCAGCTCTCTCCTCGGCCAGAACGCAAAATCCATCTTTATCCGGAAATTGGCCTTGTAAATGGATTAGCTGTATACGGACCAAACACCGGTTCTTTATTGGAAATTGAGGTTACGGCAACAAGGGCGAAAGAAAAAGGAAAAGTAACCATCACTGGAATCGTTGAAGAAGAAAGTATAGGAAACCAGAGCAAATCGGTACGAAGAAAGAGTCTTGCGAAATCTTCGGTCGAGAACGTTTTAACAGTGTTGGAAGGAATGGGTATACCGTCATTTGAGTATGATATCCATATTAATTTCCCAGGAGGTGCGCCGGTTGATGGGCCTTCTGCAGGTGTAGCGATCGCTACAGGAATATACTCTGCGATCAAAAGGGAAAAGATCGACAATCAACTCGCTATGACTGGTGAGATCAGCATTCATGCTAATGTAAAACCTGTAGGCGGTGTATTTGCTAAAGTGCTTGCCGCCAAACAAGCCGGTGCCAAAAGAGTTATCATACCAAAAGAAAATTACCAGGAAATTTTAAAAGAAATTAAAGAGATCGAAATTATACCGGTTGAGAGACTAGAGGAAGTGCTGGAAATCGCATTTCCAGGGGATGTGCTTCAAAACCAGGAAGTTATCCCTGCATCATCAGAATTAAAGGATTCCCCGCCAACAAAAATTTAATGGCGGGTACTCTTGTTTAAAAAGAAACGTATTAGAGAAATACATAAAACATAGGTATGGGAAATTAGACAAAGTCTGGAGATATAGGATAAAATTTATAAAAGCTCCTCTTTGTAATGCTGAGCAAATTTTTTGCGGTAATGAAGAGAAAGAGTGTTAAATGGATAAGTATATCCATGCCTTTTATATTACTGCAATCAGGTCGGTTTTAGAGAAACGTAGAGAATGTAAAAGTCAGTGTATTTGGAGGTGCCCCTGGAATGAATAATGAACTAAAAACGATTCCGCTTCTTCCCTTAAGAGGACTGCTTGTCTATCCTTCTATGGTGCTTCATCTTGATGTTGGACGGGAGAAGTCTGTACAAGCACTTGAAAAAGTGATGGTAGATGATCACCAAATTTTCTTATCTACACAAAAAGAAGTGGGAATTGAAGAACCAACGGAAGAAGATATTTATGAAGTAGGAACGATCGCAACCGTCAAACAAATGCTTAAGCTGCCGAACGGAACGATTCGAGTTCTTGTTGAAGGGTTACAGCGTGCAAAAATTGAGCGCTATACAGATAAAGAGGAATACTATGAAGTAGATGTACAGCTGGTAGATGAACGCGAAGAAGCTATGGCTGAAGAGATTGCTCTAATGCGAGCAGTTCTTGATGCTTTCGAACAATATATCAAAATTTCAAAAAAGGTAACAGCAGAAACGTTTGCTACCGTCGCTGATATCGAGGAACCAGGAAGGCTTGCAGATATCGTTGCTTCCCACCTATCGCTAAAAATTCGACAAAAGCAAGAAATCTTGCAAACATTCGATGCGAAAGAACGTCTCGAGAAGCTACTCGATATTTTAAACAATGAAAAAGAAGTTCTTGGCCTGGAAAAGAAAATCGGCCAGCGTGTTAAACGTTCGATGGAAAAAACGCAAAAGGAATATTACCTGCGTGAACAAATGAAGGCCATTCAGAAGGAGCTTGGTGAAAAAGAGGGCAAAACAGAGGAAGTATCGACACTTAAGGATCAGATCGATGAGTCCAATATGCCTGAAAATGTTAGAGAAGCTGCATTGAAAGAACTTGACCGCTATGAAAAAATCCCTCAAACCTCTGCTGAAAGTTCAGTGATACGAAACTATATTGACTGGCTGCTTCAACTGCCATGGTCCAAGGAAACAGAAGATAACCTGGATATCGACCATGCAGAGAAGATTCTTAATGAGGATCATTATGGGCTCGAGAAAGTGAAGGAGCGTGTGCTGGAGTATCTTGCTGTCCAACAGCTTACGAAATCTCTAAAAGGGCCAATTCTTTGCCTTGTAGGTCCTCCAGGTGTTGGTAAAACATCTCTGGCAAAATCGATTTCCCGGGCGGTAGGCAGGGAATTCGTAAGAATATCTCTTGGCGGTGTTAGAGACGAGGCAGAAATACGCGGCCACAGAAGGACTTATGTCGGAGCAATGCCGGGACGAATCATGCAAGGCATGAAAAAGGCAGGAACCATTAACCCGGTCTTCCTGTTAGATGAAATCGATAAGATGTCGAATGATTTTAGAGGAGATCCTTCCGCTGCTCTATTGGAAGTACTTGATCCGCAGCAAAACAATACATTCAGTGATCATTACATTGAAGAGCAATATGACCTTTCAAAGGTTATGTTTATTACGACAGCCAATACGATGACTACGATTCCGGAACCTTTGCTAGACCGGATGGAGGTTATTCGGATCGCAGGATATACTGAAATTGAAAAGCTTCATATTGCGAAACAATATCTGGTTCCGAGGCAGAGAGAAGACCATGGGCTGCAAAAGGGCCAGTTCCAGATCAGAGATGAGGCAATAGTGGAAGTGATCAGACATTATACAAGAGAAGCCGGTGTGCGAAATCTTGAACGGCAGATTGCAACACTTTGCCGAAAAGCAGCGAAAGTGCTTGTGTCCGGCGAAAAGAAAAAAGTTGTGCTTACTGACAAAGCGATCGAAGAGTACCTTGGCAAGCCGAAGTTTAAATACGGTGAGGCTGAAACAGAGGACCAGGTTGGAACTGCAACTGGTCTAGCATACACAACAGCTGGAGGAGACACGCTGTCTATCGAAGTCTCTATCTACCCTGGTAAGGGCAAACTGATCCTTACAGGGAAACTAGGCGATGTTATGAAAGAATCAGCTCAAGCTGCGTTTAGCTATATCCGTTCTCGCGCGAACGAATTGAAAGTGGATCCTGAGTTTCTTGAAAAAAATGATATTCACATCCACGTGCCAGAAGGAGCTACTCCGAAAGACGGCCCGTCAGCAGGTATAACGATAGCAACCGCATTAGTTTCAGCCTTGACCGGTAAAGCAGTCAGAAAAGAGGTAGGAATGACCGGTGAGATTACGTTACGTGGGCGAGTACTGCCGATCGGCGGCCTAAAAGAAAAATCTCTAAGTGCTCATCGTTCCGGCCTTACAAAAATCATTATGCCGAAGGATAATGAAAAAGATCTGGATGATATTCCGGAAAGCGTTCGCAAGGATTTGACCTTCGTCCCGGTTTCTCATCTTGATGAAGTCCTAAAACATGCTTTAGTAGGGGAGAAAAAATGAAAGTAACAAAATCGGATTTTATTATTAGTGCAGTTAAACCCGATCAGTATCCAGAGGACGATCTGCCGGAGATTGCACTGGCAGGGAGATCAAACGTTGGAAAATCTTCCTTGATCAACACACTGCTCAACCGAAAAAATCTAGCCAGAACTTCACAAAAACCCGGGAAAACCCAGACCTTAAATTTTTATTTGATCAATGAAGTACTGTACTTCGTTGATGTTCCGGGTTACGGTTTTGCGAAGGTATCTAAAAAAGAAAGAGAAGCCTGGGGCAAGATGATCGAAACCTATCTTGCAAATCGAGAGGACTTGCGTGCTGTCATTTTGATCGTTGACCTGAGGCATTCGCCATCGAATGATGATGTCGTAATGTACGATTGGCTGAAGCATTATGAGATTCCCGTTATTGTAGTTGCCACAAAAGCAGATAAGATTCCAAAAGGCAAGTGGCAAAAGCATCTTAAAGTTGTACGGGAAACGCTTAAAGTAGAACCGACCGACCAGCTCGTTGTATTTTCTGCTCAAACAGGAAAAGGAAAAGAAGAAGTTTGGAGTGCGATACAATCTACCATTTAAAAGAAGGCTATATGCGAATATCGCATATAGCCTTCTTTTTTTATCAGGTAAGACAGGGAGTTTCTTTGTGCAGCAGGATGAATGGTTATGCATTAAACCCCAACAATAGCAGCTGTTGTTAAACGCTTTTAATAAAAGAGGTTTAATAAAGATGAATAACGGGTAAAGAAAAATACACTTTTATAGCATTTTGGAGCAAACAGGGACAAGCAGGAGGTGAGAACGGATGAAGGCGAAATATTAAGCAATATAGTAAAATACGAAAATTGAAAAAATTTAGACTAGCTGGTAAGATAGGACCATGACACTTTACATAATGCGGTTAGCTAACTTCATTAGAAGTAAAAATAGAAGGGGGACAAACAACCAAATGATGAAGAAAAAAACATTATCAGTATTCACAATGATTCTTATGGTATTCGGTCTCGTCCTTGCTGCCTGCGGAGGAAATAACGGAGGCAACAACGCTGGAGGAGATGGGGGAAACGGTGAAGGCGGCGGAGAAGCAAGCGGCCTCGAGTTAACGGAAGAAGGAAAGTTTAAATATGTTGTATCTGGAGAATTCCCTCCGTTCAGTACGGTTGATGAAAATGGAGACCTGAGCGGTTATGATGTTGCTGTTGGTAAAGCGGTAGCTGAAAAGATCGGCCTTGAACCTGAAGTAGAAAAATTCAAGTTCGCCGGCATGATTTCAGCGATCAAATCAGGCAGATTCGATGCAGCGGTAGCGAGCCATACGATCACGCCTGAACGTGAAAAAGAAGTAAACTTCAGTGAACCGTATTACTATTCCGGCCCGGTTTTATTCGTTCAACCAGGAAGTGACATAAAGAGTGTAGAAGATTTAGATGGTAAAAATGTTGCGGTGTCAAAAGGTTCTACTTATGAAAAGTCAGCTCAAGAATACACAGACGATATCAGCCAGTATGATAGTGACCAAACAGCACTTCGCGCGCTAAGCGAAGGGAAGCATGATGCGGTTATCACTGATGACATCACTGGTAAGCAGGCGATCGAGAAAGATTTTAAAATCGAGAAAGTAGAACAGTTAGGTGTAAGTGAACAGGCGATCGCAGTAGCTAAAGATGATAAAAAGCTGCTCGAAGCAATTAACAAAGCACTGCAAGAATTAAAAGAAAGCGGAAAATTAGCTGAACTCAGTAAAGAATACATCGGTGCAGACATTACTCAACAACCAGAATAAAACCTGTAATGTGCGCATGTAACAGTGCGCACATTCCTTGCTTAAAAAGGAGATGAATAAACTTGCCAAGCATATCCCATTTACTTGAGACATTCGCTAATAGTTATCCAATTTTCTTAGAAGGAATGTGGCTGACACTTCGACTGACAGCTATTTCTATTCTGATCGCAGTATTTTTCGGACTATTTTTTTCACTTCTTAAGATATCCAATGTAAAGGTTCTAAATTGGATCGCAGATGTATACATCGGTGTTATTAGAGGAACTCCCCTGATCGTACAGATCTTTATCTTTTATTTCGGTCTTTCCAACCTCGGAATTTCCGCATTTTGGTCGGCAGCACTTGGACTTGCTCTTCATAACGGTGCTTATATCGCTGAAATATTCCGTGGATCGATTCAGTCGATCGAAAAAGGACAGATGGAAGCAGGACGTTCTCTTGGAATGAGTCACACGCTTACAATGAGAAGGATCATTTTGCCTCAGGCATTCCGCCGAGCTCTTCCTCCATTAGGTAACCAGTTTATCATTGGTTTAAAAGACTCCTCACTTGCTGCCTTTATTTCTTTATCAGAATTGTTCAGTATTGCAACAACACAGGGGGCAAGAACTTTTGATGAAATGACATATTTAATGATCGTTGCATTCTACTATTTAGTGCTTGTTCTTGCATTCACAGTTCTAGTAAATATGCTTGAAAGAAAACTAGCTGCCAGCGATTAACAGAGGGAGGAGGAATTTACATTGGCTGAAAAAAGAGAAATGATCAAGGTAGAAAAGCTTAACAAGTCTTTTGGAGACTTACACGTGTTAAAAGATGTGGATATGACAGTAAAAGAGAGCGACGTGGTCGTGCTGATAGGAGCCAGTGGTTCTGGTAAAAGTACATTGCTGCGCTGCTTGAACTTTTTAGAAATAAAAAATAGCGGAACGATAACGATCGAAGGAAAGCAGATCGAACCTGATAAAGATGACCTGAACAAGGTTCGCCAGACGGTCGGCATGGTGTTTCAGCACTTTAATCTTTTTCCTCATAAAACCGTACTTGAAAACGTTATTGAGGCACCGCTGATGGTGAAAAAGATGAAGAAAGATGAAGCGGTAAAAGAAGGCAAAGAGTTACTTGCAAAGGTCGGGCTGGCTGAAAAGGCAGATGTTTATCCTTCCAAATTATCAGGCGGACAAAAACAGCGTGTCGCAATCGCGCGCTCGCTTGCAATGAAGCCGGACATAATGCTGTTTGACGAACCGACATCTGCTCTTGATCCGGAACTTGTCGGAGAGGTGCTTTCCACGATGAAAGAGCTTGCAAGGGAAGGTATGACAATGGTAGTCGTTACCCACGAAATGGGCTTTGCACGTGAAGTAGCAGACTGGGTCTGTTATATGCATGGCGGCAGGATCGTCGAACGCGGGCATCCTGATGAGTTGTTTGATAATCCTACTGAACAGCGAACACAGGATTTCTTAAGTTCCATCCTTTAGGCGTTAAAACAAAAAAACCAGAGCGACTATCTTTCAATCGCTCTGGTTTTTTATTTCTTTTTGAACCAGATTAAATAAATGCCAAAAGCGATTAAAATTATCGGCCAGAGTTCGCCAATAAAATTAAAAGTAGTTTGAAGCCATAGTTGAAAGCCTGTGTAAAGCAACTCGAAAAGGGAAATGATAAGTAAGGCCATGCCTGTGAATAAGCCGCCTTTTTTTGTCTTATAATATGTAAATAAGAATGCAAGACTTACAATCAACGTATACATTCCCCAGGAGTTTGGCCAAAAAGGTAAAGAATTAAGCGCAAAAAAGTGGACTCCGAGACCGATAAGGATAATTCCCGGGAAAATATTTTGGTACTCCTTCACGAGAAAAGCCTGGAACAAAAAGGCGAACCCTATAATGATTAAAATTAAAGGCCAGCTGGCCAATTGATCCATATATGGTACATTAAAGTTTTCTAACAGAAAAAAAGAACCTATCCCGATTAATAGGATACCTAAGAAAACACCTTGCTTTTTCAAATCAAATCCCCCCGGTTATTGTCAGAAAAGTTCATCTTTTGATATATCCTGTTACTTCTGGTACATTAATAATGATGTGTTTTTCTTATTGAATTGCTATTTTATCATATCATAATGCTTCATACACTGTTCACATTTTTACGATATGTGAGAAATGTCACATGATATAATGACGTTAGATGGTAAGATTAAGATGATTTTGTTCGGTAATTGTAGTTAACAACCTGTTCGGTCAGGTTTTAAGAATATGTTGGGGGTGGGAAGATGCACATCCTTGTAGTCGGGTTGAACCATAAAACAGCCCCTGTAGAAATTCGTGAAAAGCTTTCGTTTAACGAAAATGATCTACCAGAGGCTCTAACAAAACTGAGGAATTCTAAAAGTATTTTAGAATGTGTTATTGTTTCAACTTGTAACCGTACAGAGGTCTATATTGTGGCAGACCAGTTGCATACAGGGAGATATTACACAAAGGCGTTTCTTTCCGATTGGTTTGAGATTGAGAAGGATGAGTTTTCTCCTTTCTTGGTTATCAGGGAGAACGAGGCGGCGATCGAACATTTATTCCGAGTAGCCTGTGGTTTAAATTCCATGGTACTTGGTGAAACACAAATCCTTGGCCAGGTTCGGGACAGCTTTTTACTTGCTCAGGAAAATAATACGACAGGCACTATTTTCAACCAGTTATTCAGGCAGGCTGTTACGCTGGCGAAACGCTCTCATTCGGAAACAGAAATTGGCGAGAACGCTGTTTCAGTAAGTTATGCTGCGGTAGAGCTGGCAAAGAAGATATTTGGCGGCCTTGAGCAGAAAAAAGTACTGATCGTTGGCGCCGGGAAAATGGGTGAGTTGACTGCGAAGCATTTGCAAAGTAATGGAGTGAAAGAGGTGACGGTAGTAAACCGTACACTTGAAAAGGCTCAGGAACTGGCAGAGAAATTCTTCGGACAGGCTAAGGCCATGAACTTGCTCCAGAGTGCGCTATCGGATGCAGATATCGTGATCAGTTCAACGGGTGCTACAGACTACGTTATTACGCCTGAACTCGTGAAACCGATTCTAAAGAAACGAAAAGGTCGCCCACTATTCATGGTCGATATCGCCGTGCCAAGGGACCTTGACCCTTCACTGTCAGACTTTGAATCCATTTTCCTTTATGATATAGACGATTTGGAAGGAATTGTGGAAACAAATCTTGAAGAACGCCAGAAGGAAGCAGAAAAGATCGAACTGATGATTGAAGCGGATCTTGTTGCTTTCCAGGAATGGTTAAATACACTTGGCGTTGTTCCGGTGATTTCTGCTCTTCGGACAAAAGCTCTGTCCGTCCAGGCCGAAACAATGAACAGCATAGAAAGAAAACTTCCTAACTTAACTGATAGAGAGAAAAAAGTTCTCAGCAAACACACAAAAAGCATCGTGAACCAGCTGTTAAGAGATCCGATTCTTCGGGCAAAAGAAATGGCAGCTGAACCGAATGCAGCTGAAGCTCTTGAAGCATTTGCGAAAACTTTTGCAATCGAAGAAGAAGTGAAACAGGAGATTGCAAAGCAAAGGGCGAAAGAGTATAACAAGACAGAAAAAGGTGAGACTTGGGAGTTATCTTCTGCCATTGAGGCAACGCAATTGCGCTCCTAGGAGAGGAGACATTACGGTGGCGAATGTCAAATGGATCTATGATTTAACAATTATCCTTTATGCACTCAGTGTCCTTGGATATTTTATCGATTTTTTACAAAACAACCGGAAGGCTAATCAGCTAGCTTTCTGGTTGCTTTCTATTGTTTGGGGATTGCAAACTATATTCCTTGTTATTCAGGTGATTAAGATTGGCGGTTTTCCAATCTTGACCCCATTTGAAGGCCTCTTTTTTTATGCCTGGGTCATTGTCACGTTATCTTTGTTAATCAACTGGTTTTTCCGTGTTGATTTTTTTGTTTTTTTTGCAAATGTCCTCGGATTTATCATTATGGCTATTAATTTGTTTGCAGCAAAAGGCGAGGCTTCTTTTGTTTTAAAGGAACAGCTCATGTCGGAGCTGTCTATTATTCATATCACGATGGCTTTCATTTCATATGGGGCATTTTCCCTCGCCTTTATTTTCTCGATCATGTATTTAATCCAGTACCAGATGCTGAAAGAAAAAAAGTGGGGAAAACGCCTGCAACGATTCGGGAATCTTTCATACCTGGAAAAAATGGCTTACTTGTGCAGTATGGTGGGGGTCCCTCTATTATTGCTAAGCTTAATACTGGGAGTCGTATGGGCATCGATAAAAGTTGCAGATTTCAGCTGGCTTGATGCCAAGGTAATCATCTCTTTCATTGTACTCCTGGCTTACAGCACTTATCTTTACCAGAAGGTAGGAAGAGGCATAGAAGGAAAATCTCTTGCACTATGGAACGTTGGCGCATTCCTTATCGTACTGATCAATGTCTTCCTTTCAGGGACGCTTTCAGATTTCCATTTCTGGTATGTGTAAGAGATTCGGTATAAAAAAGTAGAATTTGGAGGATCAATAATGAGAAAAATAGTAATCGGATCCAGAAGAAGTAATCTAGCGTTGACACAAACAAAGTGGGTTATTTCCCAGCTGGAAAAGTTAAACCTTCCATTTACATTTGAAATTAAGGAGTTCGTTACAAAAGGTGACCGTATCCTGGATGTAACCCTTTCAAAAGTAGGTGGAAAAGGATTGTTTGTAAAAGAGATCGAGCAGGCAATGCTTGACGGAGAGATCGATATGGCAGTCCACAGCATGAAGGATATGCCTTCCGTATTACCTGAAGGGTTAACGATCGGTTGCATACCGGAAAGGGAAGACCACCGCGATGCCATCATCGCAAAAGGGTATGATTCTTTTGAAGAATTGCCTGAAGGGGCAGTGGTCGGAACCAGCAGCCTGCGCAGACAAGCGCAAATCCAGGCAGCTCGTCCGGACTTAAAGGTTAAATGGATACGGGGAAACATCGATACAAGGCTTCGAAAGCTTGATGAAGAAGATTATGATGCGATTGTTCTTGCAGCTGCTGGTTTGCATCGAATGGGCTGGTCGAAGGATGTTGTAACGGAGTATCTGCCGCTGGATGTTTGTTTATCAGCAGTAGGGCAGGGAGCGCTGGGCATCGAATGCCGTGAAAGCGATAAAGAGCTGCTAGACCTATTAAGCCGGCTAAATGACGATTATACAAACCGTACTGTTATGGCGGAGAGAGCGTTTCTTCATTCCCTTGAAGGAGGATGCCAGGTGCCGATCGCCGGTTATGCAGAGGAACGTGAGGGTACCCTGATGCTGACAGGGCTTGTGGGAGAGCCTGATGGTTCTCGAATCATTAAAGAGAGTCTTAAGGGCGATGATCCGGTTGAGCTTGGGAAAACTCTCGCTAACAATTTAAAAGACAGAGGCGCGAAAGAACTGCTGGACCGTGTGAAGGATGAGCTTGATCAATGACCCTTCCTCTTGAAGGAAAACGAATCGTTGTGACGCGGTCCAAAGAGCAGGCCAGATCGTTTTCAAAAAAAATAAAGGACCTTGGGGGGATTCCTCTCGAGGTGCCTTTGATTGCATTTAAAGAGACTGCTTCCACTTCAAGGGAGGCAGATGGTTTTACATATGTTCAAGACTTTGATTGGGTTGTTTTTACAAGCACGAATGGGGTTCGTTTTTTCTTTGAAAGATACAAGGAATTGCCTGCCGGTGTGAGAGTGGCAGCTGTAGGCCCAAAAACTTCCCGTGCTTTAGAAAGGCGTGGCATCAAAGTAGACTTGCTTCCTGAGACCTTTGTAGCGGAAGGGTTGGTCGAGGCTGTTCAGCGAGAATTTTCCGGCGAAGAAAGGGTATTGCTTCCAAGAGGCAATCTTGCCAGAAAAGAACTCCCATTACAGTTAAAACAGATGGGGATAGAAGTGGAAGAACTTGTTGTCTATGAAACGGTCATAGAGAATACTTCTAAACCGCTTCTCGAGGATATGTTGCTAAATGAAAAAGCAGATATTCTTACTTTTACAAGCTCATCGACTGTTCATCACTTTGTTCAATTGGCAGATGATATACACTGGCGACCGCTAATTGCAGGGATGAAAGTAGCTAGTATTGGACCGATTACTGAAAATACGTTACGCTCTTATCAGATTGAACCAGAAATTATAGCCCAAAAATATAACATAGATGGCCTTATCGATGCGATAGTTGATTTTTATTCAACTAATTAGGAGGAAAAGACAATGGAAAAAGCATTTAATAGACACCGTCGCTTGCGCCGGACTGACAGCATCCGATCAATGGTGAGGGAAACATTTTTACGGAAAGAAGATTTAATCTATCCTATTTTTGCAGTTGAAGGCGAAGATATCAAAAGGGAAGTCCCTTCAATGCCGGGAGTTTTTCATTTTTCCATGGATCGTATAAATGAAGAAATGGACCAAGTTTATAAGCTGGGAATTCCATCGGTTATGGTTTTTGGAGTGCCGAAGGAAAAGGATGAGGTCGGTTCTCAGGCATACTGCGATACCGGAATTGTACAACAAGCGATCTCTCATATTAAAGAACGGTATCCAGATCTTACGGTTATTGCGGACACTTGTCTTTGCCAGTATACAGACCATGGGCACTGCGGTGTTGTTGAAGAAGGATATGTTAACAACGATAAGTCGCTTGAGTTGCTTGCTAAAACTGCTGTATCACAGGCAAAAGCGGGTGCTGATATCATTGCACCGTCTAACATGATGGACGGCTTTGTTGCTGCGATTCGAAAAGGGCTTGATGAAGCTGGCTTTGAAGATATTCCGGTAATGTCCTATGCAGTGAAGTATTCTTCAGCATTTTATGGCCCGTTCCGTGATGCTGCCCACAGCACTCCTCAGTTCGGAGACCGCAAAACATATCAAATGGACCCTGCGAACAGACTTGAAGCGATTCGCGAAGCAGAGTCTGATATTAAAGAGGGAGCAGACTTCTTAATGGTCAAACCGGCACTTTCTTATCTTGATATCATTCGCGAACTAAAAGACCGCTTCCCGCTTCCGATGGTTGCTTATAACGTTAGTGGAGAATATTCCATGATTAAAGCAGCGAGCCAGAACGGATGGCTAAATGAACAGGAAGTCGTTATGGAAAAGCTGACAAGCATGAAACGTGCAGGAGCAGACTTGATCATTACTTACTTTGCAAAAGATGTGGCGAAGTGGCTTAGCGAATAAAAAAGTACTTGTAGTCTAGTTCAGTTGAATTCAAAAAGGAGTGATTCGATGCGGAGTTACGATAAATCCAGAGAAGCATTCAGTAAAGCGAAGGAAGTTATGCCAGGCGGTGTTAACAGTCCGGTAAGAGCTTTTAAATCTGTAAACATGGACCCGGTATACATGGAAAAAGGAAAAGGGTCAAAAATTTATGACCTGGACGGCAACGAATACATTGATTACGTTCTGTCATGGGGACCACTCATTCTAGGGCATGCCAACGAACAGGTCGTATCCCGTCTTAAAGAAGTGGCTGAAAAGGGAACGAGTTTTGGAGCTCCACATGAACTTGAAACAAAACTTGCAGAACTTGTCATAGAGCGTGTGCCTTCTATCGAAATCGTCCGTATGGTTAACTCCGGAACAGAAGCGACAATGAGTGCGCTTCGTCTGGCAAGAGGCTATACCGGCAGAAATAAAATCATTAAGTTTGAAGGCTGCTACCATGGCCACGGCGATTCTCTTCTTATTAAAGCAGGTTCAGGGGTTGCAACGCTTGGTCTTCCTGACAGTCCGGGTGTTCCGGAGGGAGTTGCTCGAAATACGATTACAGTCCCATATAATGATCTTGAAAGCATCCGCTATGCTTTTAAAGAGTACGGGGATGATATTGCAGGCGTTATTGTTGAGCCTGTCGCAGGCAACATGGGAGTTGTTCCCCCGCAGGAAGGCTTCCTTGAAGGGCTTCGCGAAATTACGGAAGAACATGGTTCATTGCTAATTTTCGATGAAGTGATGACAGGATTCCGTGTAGGATATAACTGTGCTCAAGGCTATTACGGTGTAACTCCCGATCTAACTTGCCTCGGAAAAGTAATCGGAGGGGGACTGCCGGTCGGAGCTTATGGCGGCAAGAAAGAAATCATGGAGCAGATAGCACCGAGCGGTCCGATCTATCAGGCCGGTACGTTAAGCGGAAACCCGCTGGCAATGGCAGCAGGTTATGAAACACTTTCCCAATTAACTCCGGAATCTTATGAGGAATTTGAACATAAAGCTGAACGTCTCGCAGAAGGATTGTCACTTGCTGCAGAGAAGTACAATATTCCACACAGCATAAACCTGGCAGGATCTATGGTAGGCTTCTTCTTTAACGAGGAGCAAGTAACCAATTATGACAAAGCTGCTGCTTCTGATCTAACAATGTTTGCTGAGTACTTTAGAAATATGCTCGATGAAGGAATCTCACTGCCCCCTTCTCAATTTGAAGGCCTCTTCCTTTCTACTGAACATTCGGAGGAAGACATCAACAAAACGATCGAAGCTGCAGAAATTGCATTTTCTAAATTAAAGAAGTAAGGGGAAAACCGCTCTTTATGAGCGGTTTTTTTATGTTAGCGTGCATAACTGAACCTCTAATAAATCGCTATGAACGTCCATCAGATGGTTCTGAAACTCTAATATTGTGTTGTGAAGCTCCAATATAGAGTCTCCATGAAAAATACACCCTCTACTTCCCTTTTCATTAGTAGACCAGGTTAGACAAATTACTCCAGTCAAACAGCAACCTATCAAATTAAAATGCTGATACAACCCTTCCATGAACTTTTATACATAATCTTATTTCTCCGTTCATAAAAGTGTAATGTATGGATAAAGTCTGAAAGGAGGAGAAACGCATGTCCAATGAACAATCATCTCAATTGCATTTCTCCATAGAGGAGTCAGTATGGTTAAAGAGAGGACAGGAAGTAGAAGAAATCTTATCCATTTCCCTGGATCCTGACATTACAATACACGATTACGATGATTATGTTTCTGTAAAAGGAGCTCTCGTACTTTCAGGAGAGTTTTTGCCAAGGGAAGGAGATGAAGTGACAGAAGAAGATTATCAAAATCCCGCAGCTTATCGTTCGATCCAGGAGATTTCTTATTTAGATGAGGGAACAGCTGCCATTTCACATCGCTTTCCTGTAGATATTACAATACCTTCCAATCGTGTCGGAGATCGAGAACAAATTTTTGTAACAGTGGAATCATTCGATTATGCAGTTGAAGAAAACAATTGTATCAAGCTTGCTGCGGACGTTTCTATAAGCGGCATACAGGGGGATCGGCAGAAAGCTGCACAGTCGGAAGAAGACGAAGCGGAACTGCAGGCAGAAAATATGTTTGCTGAAGAACGTTCCTCTCTTAACCAGTGGGAAGTCGATGTGAAATTTGAAGAAGAAGAACAAGAAGAGCAAGAAAACGATTTGTTTGTTAGAGAACAAGAATCTCCCCATGTCGGAGTGAGTAGTCGAAATACGGAAGATGAGTATTACGAAGAAGTGCAGTACGGAGAAGAACAGCAATATGAAGAAGAGCAGTATGAAGAAGAACAGCAATATGAAGAAGAACAGCAATATGAAGAAGAACAGTATGAAAAAGAGCAATACGTAGAGCGGAAAGCCTATCAGAAACCGGAATACGAACAAAACGAGTCTTTAAAGGCATTAACAAGAATGTATGCGAGAGACGATTCTTATACTGTCCAGCAACATGAGGCGGACCCAGCATATCGAAAACCTGATGCGGCAAATTATGAGGAAAACATGCAGGCAGAAGAGAGACGGGAACAGGCGCAGGATGCTTACGAGGATACCGGGCAAGAGCCAGTTAGAGAAGAAAATGCACTGTATTTAACAAAAATGCTAACAAAAGAAGAAGAAAATTTTTCAAGAATGAAGATGTGTATCATCCAGGCAGGGGAATCTCTTACTGAAATCGCTGAACGCTATCGTCTTCTGCCAAGCCATCTTGCGAGAGTGAACCAAATGGATGATGAAGAGGAAGTACAGGAAGGGCAAATTTTATATATTCCTGTTAATAAATAAAGAACTTCACCCTATGAGAAGGGGTTATGGTATGAAGCTATTAGAGAAAATAGAAGCTGCTTACGGATTCAAGCATTGCCATTGGATTGAAGAACCGCATATATTCCAAACCAGTTCAGGGAAAAAGAGAGTGATGTATTGGGATGATCGGGAGTTAATGCAATGGCATATAGAATGGCGAGACCATATTGGATCTCGCTATCATGTTTTCATAGATCGGATGATAAAAACAGAAATAAATGAACGGTATTTTTCCTGGAATCAAAAATGGATCACGGTGCATGATGAAATAGAGGAACCGCTTGTCTTTTCGGTTGCGGTAGAACAATGGGGAGAAATGATTGCAGCGGTGCTTCAAGCAGGGGAATATGTACCGTGCAATACGAATCTGGTGCAGAAAAAGGAACTTGATTACACCAGCTATGTGAAAAAGCTTGGCCAAATAAAAAAAGAGAAACGCGAGAAGGCAAAACTACTTGTCTTTTTAATTCCAGATGTGAAAAAGCGGTATGTTAAATCACAGGAACTCTTTTCTAAAGTGCGGTCTCCTCTTCCGATTATTGACAACATTTCTTCACCTGAACTTGGAAAAGAAGTGTACTCAAATCTATATTTAAAAGGGACAAACGGTTACCCTATATCAGGAATTCTACCGATCAAAGCCTTTTTGCTTACATGCTGGAAAACTTACGGACCGAAAATAGTAGAAAAACTGTTAGAAGAAATTGAGAAGCATTGTTCTTTTAAAGAACAGTACGGCAAAATGCTTCTCGCAGAAGCGCTTTTGCCCCTGGAATGGATGGAATGCATCGAGACAATCGAAAAGGCAGAGAACGATGAGACCATCCAGCGCTCGTTAATTGCTCTAGAAGAAAAGTGGGAGCGAAGCAGAGAATTTTCCGCGTTTATCCTAAAATGGCTACAGCCTGTTGATGAGAAGGTGGCCTTATGAGTGAGAAGATTGATTCTAAAAAATATAGTTCGTTGTTGTTTCAATATGATCTTTATCCAGAAAGAGTTATCAAAAAAAAGAATGTCTTAAAAGTCTTTACTAAGAATGGGACCTATGCCTTAAAAAAGACCAAGTTGACCCGGTCGCAGGCTGAATGGCTGTTTCATGTACATGAAAGGCTAGCTTATATCGGATATAAATATTATATTCCGCTTTATCGTACAAAATATGGCGATCCGTTTGTGTTTGACCAGTATAACACTTATTATTTAATGCCATGGGTAGAAGATGACAGGCATTATGCAAATAGAGAAGCAATGATGATATCTAATTTAGCAGCCCTGCACAACCAGACTGTGAAAGAACAAGAATACTCAGAAGAAATCATCTCAAATTCTTATCAACAGTTGACAAAACGCTGGGAAGGCCGGCAGCTCGAGATGGAACGCTATATTGAATCCGTGGAAAAAAGGGTGTATCTCTCTCCTTTTGAGCAATCATTTGTAACCAATTTTCATCGGTTAATGCACATGACGGATAAGGCGAGAAACCATCTTTACCAGTGGCAACAGAAGGTAAAGGAAAAGAAAAGATACCGCTCCGTTCTTTGCCACGGAAGGGTGTCACCTGGCCATTTTATTATTCACCAGGGAAAAGGCTTCTTTATTAATTTTGATCATGCTGTCTTAGACACCCCAGTAAGAGATTTAGCTTACTTTTTAAGGTCTTCGATGAGAGCGGCTAACTGGAATGAGCGGAAAGCAAAAGACTGGTTCACTCAATACCAGGAACGGTTTCCATTATACGAAGAAGAAAAATCTTTGTTAGCAAGCTATTTGACATATCCTGAAATCGTTTTTAACTCCGTTGACCTTTATCGTTCCAACAGACAAAACTGGCCGCAAATCAAGCATGTAAATTATTTAGTTAAAAGAATCGAACAAATTGAAAAGGTCCACAAGGTCAATGAGATAATATTAGCAAGGGATGAGGAAGTAAACGAAGAGGACTAGTCGCTTTCAAGATTAATTGGAGGCGATTTTTTCCGATTAAAAAAGCAAGTCCTAACAAAAAGCAGCAAGCAGATTTAATACAAGGATTAAATCCACTCTAAATAAAAACAAATTTGTACGCAAACTAATATGATTAAAATCATGACATCGATCGTAGTTGGAAATAACAATGTCCGAATAAGCTGGAATACAATAAGCGGCGGGCAAAATTGAATGATAACCAACCTGAATTTATAAATAAAAGGTGGCAACCGAAACTTGTTATAGCCGAATTTCCGTTTCACTTGTTCTCCTCCTTTTCAGGGTTTTTCTCCTATTATAGGAAGTTTGGTATAATCATGTTATGTAAAGTCATGAAAAAGGTGAATGCAGAGGAACAAAACCGGCAATAATGAATAACATCATCGAGTTGCCTATTGACGATTCAATTTCAAAATTGTAAACTAATATATATTCCAAAATAGAAGAGAAAATGCAACGACAGGGAAGAGTACGATGTGATGCCTTTACAGAGAGAGAAATCAACTGGTGGAAGATTTCTCAGGACCAGCATTGGAATGTCGCCCTTGAGCAGCTTATTTGAACCTTCTTAAAGAAGAAGTAGAATAGGCCGGGAAAACCGTTATCGAGATGAGTGTACAGTTAGCATAAAACTTTTGCTGCTGTAAATGAAGGTGGTACCACGGAACTGAGCTTCTTTCGTCCTTTAGAGGATGAAAGGGGCTTTTTTATTTTTTTCTTTTGGAAATGAAAATGATGGAAGGAATGGTGAGGATGGAAAAAGAAATATCGATGCCAACGAAGTACGATCCGAAAGCCACGGAAGAAAAATGGTATCAATACTGGCTTGACGGTAAGTTTTTTGAAGCGACAGGAGACGAGAACAAGGAACCTTACACGATTGTAATCCCGCCTCCAAACGTAACAGGTAAACTCCACCTCGGCCATGCCTGGGATACAACGCTTCAGGATATTTTATCCCGTGCGAAACGGATGCAGGGCTATGATGTATTATGGCTTCCAGGAATGGACCATGCCGGTATCGCGACACAGGCAAAGGTAGAAGGAAAGCTTAAAGAACAGGGCACGAACCGTTACGAGCTTGGCCGAGAGAAATTCCTAGAAAAATCCTGGGAATGGAAAGAAGAATACGCAGACTTTATCCGCAACCAGTGGTCAAAGCTGGGGTTGTCACTCGACTACTCGAGAGAGCGTTTCACTCTTGACGAAGGTCTTTCCGACGCGGTTAAGAAAGTGTTCGTTGATCTATATGAAAAAGGCTTGATCTATCGCGGCGAATATATTATCAACTGGGACCCGCAAACAAAAACGGCTCTATCTGATATTGAAGTTATCCACGAAGACGTAAAAGGCGCTTTTTACCATATGCGCTATCCGCTTGTCGACGGAACAGGCAGCATCGAGATTGCGACTACCCGTCCGGAAACGATGCTTGGCGATACAGCGATTGCCGTTCATCCAGAAGATGAGCGTTACAAGCACCTCATC
The DNA here is from genome assembly GCF_005747095.1 of Exobacillus caeni. GTDB lineage: Bacteria > Bacillota > Bacilli > Bacillales > Guptibacillaceae > Exobacillus > Exobacillus caeni. The sequence continues at coordinate 538,081 of NZ_SWLG01000001.1, forward strand.
GGCAAGAAAGCAAAGCTTCCGATCGTTGGACGAGAAATCGAGATCGTTGCTGATGATTATGTAGACATGGAGTTTGGTTCAGGAGCGGTTAAGATCACGCCTGCCCACGACCCGAACGACTTTGAAATCGGAAACCGCCATAATCTTGAAAGAGTCCTCGTGATGAACGAAGACGGTACGATGAACGAAAATGCCGGCAAATACCAGGGCATGGACCGTTTTGAATGCCGTAAGCAAATCGTTAAGGACCTGCAGGAACAGGGCGTCCTCTTTGAAATCGAAGAGCACATGCATTCTGTTGGGCACTCAGAGCGTAGCGGCGCGGTAGTCGAGCCTTACCTTTCCACACAATGGTTCGTAAAAATGGAGCCACTTGCAAAACAGGCGATAGAGCTTCAAAAAACAGAAGGAAAAGTAAACTTCGTTCCTGACCGATTTGAAAAAACGTACCTGCGCTGGATCGAAAACATTCGCGACTGGTGTATTTCCCGTCAATTATGGTGGGGGCACCGCATCCCGGCCTGGTACCATAAAGAAACAGGTGAAATCTATGTTGGATTAAAAGCACCGGAAGATATCGAGAACTGGGAGCAGGACGACGACGTATTGGATACATGGTTCAGCTCAGCGCTATGGCCTTTCTCTACCATGGGGTGGCCTGATGAGGAATCAGCTGACTTCAAACGTTTCTACCCAACCGATGTTCTTGTAACTGGATATGATATCATCTTCTTCTGGGTTGCAAGAATGATCTTCCAGGGAGTTGAATTTACAGGCAAACGTCCGTTTAAAGATGTTCTGATCCACGGACTGGTTCGAGATTCAGAAGGCAGAAAGATGAGTAAGTCACTGGGGAATGGTGTCGATCCGATGGATGTTATCGATAAATATGGTGCAGACTCGCTTCGTTACTTCTTATCGACCGGCTCATCACCTGGCCACGATCTTCGCTTCTACTGGGAAAAGGTAGAATCTACCTGGAACTTTGCGAACAAGATCTGGAACGCTTCCCGTTTTGCGTTGATGAACATGGAAGGAATGACCTATGACGAACTGGATCTTTCAGGCGAAAAATCTACTGCAGACAAATGGATCTTAACCCGATTTAACGAAACGGCTGAAGCTGTAACTCGTTTGATCAACAACTACGAGTTCGGTGAAGTTGGCCGCCATCTTTACAACTTCATCTGGGATGACCTTTGTGACTGGTACATCGAAATGGCAAAGCTTCCTCTATACGGGGAAGACGAAGCAGCTAAGAAAACAACACGATCTGTTTTAGCTTATGTCCTTGATAACACGATGCGCCTGTTGCATCCGTTCATGCCATACCTGACAGAAGAAATCTGGCAGCACCTTCCTCATAAAGGGGAATCGATCACGGTAGCTGCATGGCCGGAGAAAAGGGGAGACCTGCATTTCCCAGAAGCTGCCAGGGAAATGGACCTATTAACGGAAATTATCCGTTCCGTCCGTAACACGAGAGCTGAAATGGATGTTGCGCCAAGCAAGGCGATCGAACTACAGATCAATGCAAAATCGGATGAGGTAAAGGACCAGCTTGTACGCAACCAGAACTATCTTGAAAAGTTCTGTAATCCAAGCAAGCTTGAGATCGGTACAGACCTTCAGGCTCCTGATAAATCGATGACATCCGTTCTAACCGGAGTTGAATTATTCCTTCCGTTAGAGGGATTGATCGACATCGACGAGGAAATCAAGCGTCTTGAAAAAGAAGCAGAACGCCTTGCATCAGAAGTTGATCGCGTTCATAAAAAACTCAGCAACGAGAACTTTGTTAAAAAAGCACCGCAAAAAGTTGTTGATGAAGAACGCGCCAAAGAAGCAGATTATATGGAAAAACGCAGCAAAGTGCTTGATCGCATTTTGGAATTGAAAAAATAGGATGCAAAAGGTGAACCCATCGTGGTTCGCCTTCTTCATTTGAAGAAAAGTGTCTTTATTTAAGAAATACGATTTTTAGAGTATGATAATAGTAAATAATGAAAATAAAACAGAAAAAGAACCGATATTATTAGGGGGTTAACATCATGTTTCATACATACGACGAAGCGGTAGAGTGGATTCACAGCCTTTTAAACCACGGGATCAAACCCGGTCTCCAACGGATGGAGTGGTTGCTGGAGCGAGTTGGAAACCCGGAAAGAAGATTAAAGTGCGTTCATGTCGGGGGAACCAATGGCAAGGGGTCGACGATCAGCTTGATGCGGCATATCCTTCAGGATGCTGGCTTTGTTACTGGTACTTTTACATCGCCGTATATCAAGACCTTCAACGAGCGGATTGCAGTAGACGGGGAACCGATACCAGATGAAGATTTGTTGGCGATCGTAAATGACATCTATCCACTAGTGAAAGAAGTGGAAGAAACAGATCTGGGCTCGCCGACCGAATTTGAGGTTATCACGTTGATCGGCCTGATTTATTTCGGGAAAGTGGCATACCCTGATATTGTCCTTATAGAGGTAGGGCTTGGCGGCCGCCTGGATTCTACGAATGTGATCTATCCCCTCGTTTCGGTCATTACGAATGTAAGCTACGATCACATGCATATCTTAGGCCATCGGATCGAAGAAATAGCATTTGAAAAGTCAGGGATCATCAAGTCTGGAGTTCCAGTTGTCACAACGATTGAAAAAGAAGAAGCACTCGAGATTGTAGAGGAAGCTGCAGTTTCAAAAAGTTCTAAAATGTATCGGCTTGGAAGCGAATTCAATTACAATAATGTCACTTATACTGATGAAGGAGAACATTTTGACTTTTCATCTCCATATAAAACATATGAACAGCTGCCATTAAAAATGAAAGGGCCCCATCAGGTGAAAAATGCAAGCGCTGCATTAATGGCACTTGAGTATTTAAGAACTTTCTATGGCGTTCACTATACGGAAGAAAACCTCCGAAAAGGATTAGAAAAGGCGAGCTGGGTTGGAAGGTTTGAAGAAATCTCTGAATCGCCAAAAATTATTCTGGACGGCGCGCATAATGTCGACGGCGTAAAAAGCCTTGCAGAAACGATCAGCCAATTTTATCCCGAAAAGAATGTAAAAGTCATTTTTGCTGCGTTAAAAGACAAAGACTTTGACAGCATGCTTCAACATTTATATCCCATTGTAAAAAGCATGACGTTTACGAGCTTTGACTTTCCAAGGGCTGCTAAAGCGGAAGAACTCTATGAAGCAGCAAAGTTTGAAAACAAAATGGCAGTTGAGAACTGGAGAGATGCCATAGGTCTTGAGTTGGATAATATCACTGAAAATGAGATGCTGATTGTGACAGGATCCCTATATTTTATCTCGGATGTAAGAAAATTTTTAAAAAATGAAAAAGAATTTTAAGATAATTTACACAAATTAATATTAATTTGCTAAAATATAGTAAATAGTGACAAAACTACTAGTTTTCAGTTGGGCAAGGAGGGCCAAATGATGACAAAAACTAAACAAAAAGCTTTATGGATAATATGGCTTATCATTTGGCCGCTTGCAATTGTTTTAACCTATCAGTTTACAGAGCATAATATCCAGGGAAATATTTTGGATATTTTAGCTCTTACAGTATTGATGGGGGTTGTCGCCCTTTTGCCGATTAACGTTAAGGGAACAAACCTCTTTTTTATCCAGGGCATCTCCATGGCTGTATTTTTCAGATACGGGCTTTTCATAGAATTGATCCTGACTCAGGTGTCCGTTTTAATTTTATTGTTAAACCTTCAAGTTTCAAGAAAAGAACATCATCGATATCCACTTAACTTCTTAATGTTTTTGTTTGTTTCCGTTGCTTCCGGGATCGTCTACTACCTTCTGGGAGGGGATACGGGAAGCATGAACCAGAACTCTTATCCTAATTTGATCCCGATGTTTGGATATGCGGTCAGTACCATTTTTTCAAACCAGATCTTCTTATATCTCTTGCAAAAATTCTTAAATAAAAATAAAAGTTATCGTTTCTTTGACAGAGGGCTATATTGGGAAGCTTTGACAAATGTTTTTATTCTACCAGTTGGATTAATCTTATACATGCTTCACTCTCTGATCGGAACACTGGCAATCATATATGTAGGTATTCCTTTTGTGCTCGTGGCTTTTATGCTTCGCTTATATTACTACACTCAGAAAGTAAACGATTTGCTGCAGAAAACGAGTGAGATCGGACAGCAGCTGACTCAGCGTCTTGAAACTGATGATGTGCTTGAACTGTTTCTTGAAAGTGTTACCAAAATGTTTCCGGTAGACTATGCTTACATCCTTGATGCAGAAGGTGTATCGAACCTGAAAATGGTTAAGAAGTTCGAACGGGAAGAAGGAACGTTGCCGCAAAAAGGATCATTCGCTTCGAACGAAGGCATTAGTGCGAGGGTATGGAGAAGCGGCAGGAGCCGGCTCTATGTAAAGCGCTCGCAATGGAGAAGCCTGTCAAAAGGATTACTTCCTTTATCTGCAAACTCTGTGATCTCTGTTCCAACAAAACGAAACAACGAGACAGTTGGAATCATCACACTAGCATCCAACAACGTGAGAGCTTATGAAAAACATCATTTAATGGTGCTGCAAATCCTGGCAAACTACCTGGGTGTAGCAAGAAATAACGCCAAAAACTATGAAGAGACAAAGAAACGGAGCGAACGCTGCCCACTGACGAATCTTTATAATTTCAGATATTTTCAAACGTTACTCGAACTAAAATATTCCCAGTATATCGGAACCCCGTTCTCTGTAATTTTGCTCGATCTTGACCATTTTAAAAAGGTTAACGATACATTCGGCCATCAGAGCGGAAATGATGTATTATGCCAGGTCGCAGATCGCCTTGCTAAAGAAGTTGGCGACAGAGGGACGGTGGCAAGGTACGGAGGGGAAGAATTTGTCATATTGCTGAACAATGCTAATCATATGATGGCAGTTGATATTGCCGAAGATATCCGTTGTTCGATCGCAGATCATTCGTTTGATATCTACAATGATTTGGAAAATGGGAAACGCCAGGTGATTTACGTTACAGCGAGTATCGGAGTCGCAACAGCACCTGATCAGGGTGAAGATCCTATCACATTGCTGAGGAATGCCGACAGGGCGATGTATACAGGGGCGAAGCAGCAGGGGCGGAATAAGGTAGCGAGTTATGTGGGATAGAAAGAGCAGCTCTTCCTTTTGGGAGAGCTGCTTTTATTTTTGGGATTTCCTATCATAGTAAACATTAATAACATAGTTGATCGGAGCATCTGAATTTGTAGGAACTTCATATACATCTAAATCTACTCCAGGGTAACCAAATTTTATCTCACTATGTTGAGGGTTCCCTTTGATTTGAACATTGCCATCCACGATTAATCCCTTTTTAAAATCCACATTAACTTTATCATTAATCGATATATCTCCATCAATAAAAACTATCTTGTTAAATACCATGTCTTCATCCAAATCAAAATTACCACTTATATAAACTGGAAAGTTACAAAAATTATTGGTACAATCCGCAAATAGCTCTTCTATATTATTTTCAGAGGTTCCATACATTTTCCCAATACCATACTCACCTGCTTTAAAGGCGTTATGTATATAATCAAAGGATAATGTAGGGACGAATTCTTGATCAAGATTTTCAGCCGGTATAGGAACTTTATCAGGTTCATTTTCACATTGATCGCAATTGTTATATTTTAATTTAATGCTATCTGATACAAGAATTTCCTTGTTCCCATTTCCTGGATTGAACGTTAAGTTGTTAGCAGCTCCGTTCCCATAAAAGAATGTGTTTCCCATTTTTACTTCAACAGTGCCATTGCTCCATAATGCATGTGACAAGGATACTGAATTATACTTAATTGTTGTAACAGCATTTATTGTTTTGGAGACTCCTTTGTTTCCACTATTACAAGTAAGCGTGTTATTTTCATATACGATAAAATCATTTGTAGGACAGCTTAAACCAGTACTTTTTATATTCCACTTTTGGTCATTTGAACTAGTTAAATTTAAAATAAAACCTTTATTTTTTTCAATACAACGAACACCCATTATTTGGTTAATATTTTGATTAAGATTTGTAGGAGATTCACAATTCTGTAAGTTAGTTGGACGGTTTAAAACAGTACTTTCTAACGAATTTAATGCTTGCTTTTTAAAACTTGCACTGAATTGCTTATAAAATAAGGCCATTCCCATCTCTGCTAAATCCGTTGCTTGAACAGACGCTTCTCGTACTTTCAGCTGCTTAGCATTATTTATGTTTGAACCAATTAATGAAAGCCCCAAAACAGTAAAAATAAGAATAGTTAGTAGAGTAACAAGCAAGGCTGCTCCTTTTTGGTTATGTATGTACTTCAATTTTCATCACCATCCCACTGATAAAGAAAAGTACTTGAAACGGATAGAGTGTGAGATGAACTATCCTTAACTACCAGGTTGACACTTAATCTTCGTAAATTGTGCTTAACTGTTTTTTTGCTTGAAAAAGGAATGTCACTATCGCTAAAATACTCCCCTTCGAAAGTAGATTTCTCGTAGGAAAAGTTTTCATTTGAGATTTTGGTTCCGTTCAACTTTACAATTCCGTTATTGATTTCCAGAAAGATTTCAGGATCGTATTCATTACGTGCTTTGTTTTTCTCTTCCTGGTAAAACGCATTAGAAATTTGCTCCATAACATAATCAGCATCTTGTCTGGCTAACACTTTTGTATTTTCTCTATCTAATCTTGTTAACCCATTAATAAAAACACTATAAATCATTGTTATAATTATTCCTGATATTGCAAGGGTCAGTAATAACTCAATTAGAGTAAAGCCTTTTGAATCCTTAAGAACCTTCAACTTAATCCCCCTTACTATGGAAAGTAATATCCATAAGTTTCAGCGATACTTGAATTATTATAATAGACTTTAACTGTCACTGGGTAACTTTGAACTAGGTCTCCATTTAATGAAGGGGGTGCTTCTTTAATATATCTCCATATCTTAAACTGAGAAAAAGACTCTGATAAATCTGTGCAATATGTATAACCTGTTTCTGGTGAACCTGAGCATTGGCTTAACAATTCTTTGTATCGGTCATAATAGTTCTGATCTATATTGTTGTTACTGTTGCTCATGGCATTTTTAAACTCTTCAATTTCCATTTCATCTATAGCCGTTGTTATTTCTAGATGCTTCCTCGCAAGATTAATCGCTTCAAGCTTTCTCTCATTTTTTTCTGAATAATTGCTCCCCTGTACAAATAATCCGGCAAAAGTTAGTAAAATAACAGTTAATAAAGTTAAGGATAATAATACCTCTACTAAAGTAATCCCATCATTCTTTAAAAAATTTGTCATGGATCTCCCTCTCGAAATCTTGTATTACCTTTTCTTTTAAGTAGCTTTATTATACAATATTCAACAAGAATATAGGTCGATTTTAGTAGATTTTGGTTTTAAAAGGAAAAGTTGGGGTGAAAATTGTTGAAGGTTGTTTTTATGATAATTAGTACTTTAATCTTAGTCCCTCTGCTTTTGTTGTTTCCATTTGGACAAGATAAAAAAGCCCGTTTGATTCTTGGAGGGTGCTCTGTTTTATTATCTGGTCTATTTTTAGCTCTCACAACCATTTATTCCGTTTGGATGTCTATTATTCTATTATTCGCAGCTGTTTTTTCCATTTCTTATCTCTATACTAAGCATTATAATTTCAATCATGCAGCTATTGCAGGTGAAGAGAATTCTTTGCTCGTTTATAAAACAGAAAACCATTTTTCGGAAAGTCGGAATGACATCTCTTCAAAAGAAGATGATGATCTGGCATACCACCAGAATGAGACTGGAAGTAGTGATTACCAGGAAGAAGATTTTGAGTACCGTAATGATAAAAGGGACCGTTCGCTTGAGTCTATTACACTAGAAGAACTTGAGGAATTGGAAGAACTCACATTAAATGACAGTCAAGAACTTGATTTAGAGGAGTCTGAGATTACTGAAAAAACACAAAAAGAAGATGGATATGATCTCACCGGCATAGAAGAAGGAGTTACAGTTTTTGAGACTGATGAAAAAGAAAAAGCAGATCCAGAAGAAATGACAAGAGAAGAAGTGATGAGGCTTTTGTTTGAAGAGAACGATAACTGGATTGTAGAAGAAGAAAAGGTTAATCATAAAGTAGATAAAAAAAGAACCGAACAAAGCAAACCGGTAGGAGAAATAGAGAAACTTGAGGAACTTTCATTTTAGAAAAATCGTTTTTCCTTAATTTTATTTCGTATCGCTTATAGGGGGCATGGAGATTTTGTCTCAATTCCATACAAGTATGCTGAAGAACTTTACTGTCATTATAGCCTGCACTTCTTTTATTTTGGGATTAACGTTTTCAGGTGCTACCGGTTATATATATGTTTTTGGAGAGGAAAAAATAGCGGAGAATACTACTGTTGGACCGGTGAATGTTGGAAACCTTACTTATGAAGAGGCCAGAGAAAGGTTAGCTGAAGAAGTGAGTGCATGGAAAGCAACAAACCAGGTTACACTTGTTTACCTGGAGAAAAAGATAGCCTTGAGCCCTAATTTATGGGTATTCGATTTTGAACAAAGCCTTCAGCTTTCGAATGGCAGAAGTAGTTCGCCATTCATTGTCACAGTAGATGAAGAAGAGTTGGCTCGTTTGATTAAAGAGGAACTGCAGTATACAGAAGCGCTGGATATCAAGGGGTTATCTATTGAGTTAATAGAAGCGGCCGCAGGTCTGGTAAGTGAGAAAAGAGACGTTAGTATTATGCCTTACGTTTCAGGCACGGAGGAATCCTCTCTGGTAGCAGAAGGAAAACTTAATGGCTTTACAACCGCTGTTTTACTTCCAGAGTTAGCAGAAACCTTAAATGGGAATGTTATAGATCCCAAAGAAACTTTTTCCTTGCTAACGTTTTTAAAAGAAAATCAGTATGAAGGAAAAGACTCCCAAAGTCTTTCATTATTGGCTTCTGGTTTATACCAGGCGGTGTTACAGACAAACTTCGATATTATAGAGCGACATGCACCTGAGAGAGAAGTGGATTTTGGAGAAATGGGCATGAATGCTGCTCTAGTGCCTGATCAACAGGATCTCGTGTTTCACAATCCTAACTATACAGCATATACGATAAAGGCAGAGGCAACTTCAAATTCGTTATCAATTAAAATTATGGGGTATCCGTTAGCTTATACATATGACATAAAGACAGAGAAAAAAGAACTTATGCCAAGAACGACCATTCGCTATTCTTCAGATCTTATGCCCGATCAAAAAGTGGTGGTTGATGAAGGGGAAAAAGGATATTCTGTTACCACTTATCGCTTGCTCTATGATAGTGTAAAGGATTTGATAGATAAGAGAATCGTTTCTGAAGATTATATTTCACCTGCTCCCCGTATTGAACGTCGCGGATACCCGATCGATGCTACTGAGGTCCCATCAGAGATGGAAGGAACGAGTAACACAGATTCCGGGAATGAAAACGATAACCTAAGTGACGAAAACAGTGGTACATATGAAACAGAAGAAATAACGGATACTGAAACAGATTACGAGCCAAACAACAACTCAGATAATAATGATGATCCTATTTTAGATGATAACGGAGAACCGATCAAAGGAATGGAGGACATGCTACCTGATGAGACAGACTCGTAAAAAACTCGGTGATTTGTTAGTCGAGATGGAGGTTATTACCCATGATCAGCTAAATGACGCACTAAAGGAAAAAGAAAGAGATCAGAAACTTGGTGATGTCCTAGTAAATCTGGGTTATGTAACAGAACAGCAGTTAATCGAGGTGTTGGAGTACCAGCTTGGAATTCCGCATGTGAGCTTATATAATTACCAAATTGATTCTTCAGTAACTAATATAGTCCCAATGGATATCGCTAAACGTTATAATCTTATGCCTTTAAAAATTGATCGGAGTAAATTACTCGTTGCGATGACGGACCCGATGGATTTTTTTGCAATTGAAGATCTGCGTCTTTCCACAGGATTTCAAATAGAGAGTGTAATCGCTACGAAAGATGATGTTATTAAGGCTATTAATAAGTATTATGAAATTGACGATAGCATGGATGAACTGATGAGTGAGATTCCGGAACGTTCTGTAAGTTTAGATGAAGGGCGAATAACAAACGAAGACTCTCCTGTAGTGAGGTTAGTTAATCAAATTATTCAAAACGCGGTCCAAAGCAGGGCAAGTGATATCCATTTTGATCCACAGGAAACTAAAATCAATATTCGTTACCGTATTGATGGCATGTTACGTACTGAGCGAACGCTTCCAAAGCATATGCAAAGCTTTTTAATCGCACGGGTTAAAATAATGGCCAACCTGAACATAACAGAAAAACGTGTTCCCCAGGATGGAAGGATCCAGGTTAACCTGGATTACCGTCCGGTTGACTTGCGAGTTTCAACCTTGCCTACGGTATACGGTGAAAAAATCGTATTGAGAATTCTAGATCTCGGAAATGCGATGAATCAAATAGAAAAACTTGATTTTAATAAAGTGAACTATACCCGCTTTTTAAAGATGATCGACAAGCCAAGTGGCATAGTATTAATTACAGGACCAACCGGTTCTGGAAAATCATCTACTTTGTACGCTTCGTTAAACAAATTGAACAGAGAAGAGACAAATATTATTACCATTGAGGATCCAGTAGAGTACCGTCTTGAGGGTATTAACCAGATTCAAATCAATCCGAATGTAGGGTTAACTTTTGCTTCTGGATTGCGTTCCATTCTTCGGCAAGATCCGGATGTAGTGATGGTTGGGGAAATTCGCGATAGTGAAACCGCTGAGATTGCTGTGAGGGCTTCATTAACTGGGCATCTTGTTTTAAGTACGTTACATACGAATGATTCGATTGCAACGATTGCAAGGTTAATAGATATGGGAGTCGAGCCTTTTCTTGTCGCTTCCTCATTATCAGGTATAGTTGCCCAGCGTTTGGTCCGCCGGGTATGCCGGGATTGCAGTAAGCAAGAGGAACCGACTGTAAGGGAAAAAGAGATCTTTAAAAAGAGAGGTATGGAAATTACCAGAGTAATTCGTGGAAAAGGGTGCGGAAATTGTAATATGACGGGTTACAAAGGCAGGATCGCCGTTCAAGAGGTATTATTGATCGATGACCATATACAGAAAATGATCATGAACAATGCTCCGATGAAGGAAATTCGACAATATGCTGTTTCATCCGGAACGCTCTTTTTAATAGATGACGGATTGCTGAAAGTGAAAAAAGGCTTAACAACAACAGAAGAAGTATTACGTGTATCAACACTAGAGTAGGTGACTGTGATGAAAGAGAAAATTGAAAGGCTACTTCAGGTTGCATATCAATCAAATGCTTCAGACATGCATTTAACAGTCGGTGTACCACCGATAGTACGTCTGAATGGAGACCTTAAACGATATGGAAAAGATCCTCTTTTACCTGAAGAAACAGAAGGGATGGCAAAAGCAATCATTCCTGAAGCATCGTGGGAGCAATTTTTAGAAAAAGGCGAGATCGATTTTTCTTATGGAATTCCCGGGGTATCACGATTCCGGATCAATGCCTACCATCAGCGGAATTGCATCGCGCTAGCCATTCGGGTCATCCCGAGCAAGATTCCCAGTTTGGAGGAGCTTCAACTGCCTGAGTCCCTATTAAAGTTTGCAAAAAAGCCACAGGGACTCGTTCTTGTTACTGGGCCGACTGGAAGCGGAAAATCAACTACACTTGCTTCGTTAATAAATTATATGAATGAAAACATGAGTAAGCATATTATTACTCTTGAAGATCCAATTGAGTATCTTCATAAACATCGACGCTGTATCATTGATCAGCGAGAAATTGGTTTTGATACGAATAATTTTGCAAATGGCTTAAGAGCAGCACTTCGCCAGGACCCTGATGTGATTCTGGTGGGTGAAATGCGTGACCTTGAAACGATCGCAACTGCTATCACTGCAGCAGAAACGGGACATCTTGTTCTGGGAACTTTACATACAAGCGACGCACCCTCAACGATCGACCGAATCATCGATGTTTTTCCGTCAAACCAGCAAACACAAATCCGAATCCAGCTTGCTTCTGTTCTAGTGGGAGTTGTTTCCCAACGATTATTTCCGACAAATGATCGCAAAGGAAGAAGAGCTGCAATTGAATTATTGGTCAACAATTCAGCAGTCGCAAACCTGATTCGAAATGAAAAAATTCACCAGATTAATAATGTGATGCAGACAAGCCGTTCAGAGGGGATGATGACCATGGAAATGTCGATCAAAGACTTGCTTAATAAGAAAGCAATCCTGACTGAAGCTGCCGAACCATACTTGAAAGAGGAGTACTAACATGCCTCAATTTCAATATTCAGGAAGAAGCAAAGCAGGTAGAATTCAACGGGGGAAATTGATTGGTGCATCTAAAAGAGAAATTGTTTTAAAGCTACGAGAAAAAGGGATAGTCGCTATTGATATTAAAGAAGTAGAACAAACGCTGCTAAACAAAGAAATTACATTTGGCAATCCTGTAAAGCTACAAGATTTTGTGATTTACTTGCGCCAGTTTTCAACACTTTTAAAAGCTGGAGTTACGGTTGTTAATTCCACCAACATACTTGCTAAGCAAACAGAAAGTAAAGCACTCTCAAACGCTTTAATAGCTATTGAAGAAGATCTCAGGGCTGGTAAGCCGTTATCCCACGCAGCAGCAAAACATAAAAAAATTTTCCCGCCAATGTTTGTCAATATGGTTCTGGCAGGGGAAGTAAGCGGTAGTCTGGACGAGTCTCTCGATCGTCTGGGTGAATTTTATGAAAAACAGCATAAAACTAGGCAAAAAGTTAAATCGGCGATGGCTTATCCAGCGATCATCGGCATCATGGCGATCGGAGTAGTCATCTTTTTGCTCACGAATGTAGTTCCAACCTTCGCATCGATGTTAGAAGATATGGGAGGAGAACTTCCGGCCCTTACAAAGTTCGTTTTATCATCAAGCGAATTTATGCAAAGCTACTGGTGGATGACTTTTTTACTAATTGTGACCTTTGCATTATTTTTGCACATTATCAGGCAAAAACCTTCTAGTAAATATTACTTAGACTATGCTATACTCAGAGTGCCAATATTCGGTAAAATTCTACAAAAAGCAGCGCTGGCAAGAATGACAAGAACATTAAGTTCTCTGTTTTCTAGCTCTGTACCGATATTACAGGCTATCGCCATCGTTGAAAAAGTTGTCGGAAATGAGGTGATTGCTAGAGTACTGCGCAACTCTAGACATTCATTAGAAATCGGTAAACGCCTCACAGAGCCAATGAAGGAACACTGGATCTTCCCGCCTCTCGTCACCCAGATGATCGCGATCGGTGAGGAAACGGGATCGCTAGATGCGATGCTAGCAAAAGTTGCAGACTTTTATGAAGATGAAGTAGAAAACGCAACCGACCAGCTTAAAACACTCATCGAACCCTTGCTGATCGTATTTCTTGCAGTTTTAGTTGGAACTATTGTGTTAGCTATTGTCGTGCCGATGTTTGAAATCTATAAAACTATTTAAGGGGGAGTACATAACCATGTTGAAACGCTTTTTGAAAAACGAAAAAGGGTTAACTCTTATTGAACTTTTAGTTGTTATTGTTATTATGGGTATTATTGCTGCAATTGCTGTGCCTGCTGTGGGAAATATAATTGATAAGACAGATGATAAGGCGGTTGCAACTGAAGCTTTAGAAATTTTAAATGCAGCTAAGATCGATTATACGGAAAATGGTACTACCAGCTGGAAGGGGAAAGATGATGATTTAAGCGATTACATTGAGAGTGTAGATGATAATAATTGGACAGCATCTTATGATTCCGTAAATAAAGTCTTTACGATATCAAGACATGAAGCAAATCAAATTTCTGAAATAAATACTAATAATGATAGTTCACTTACTTATAAAGAATTAACAGATTATTTAGAGAGATAGGATGGAGTGACATCTCTTACAGGAGCAATTTTAGTCTGCTCCTGTAAGATATTTTATTATGCTAAGGGATGACTCATATGGAAACACTTTTACATTTTAATTTGTTTATTTTAGGATTAATCCTGGGCTCTTTCTTCAATGTAGTAGGCCTTCGAATCCCAAACAAAGAATCAATCGCATTTCCAGCCTCACACTGCCCGAACTGTCAAAGAACACTCTCTCCACTTGAACTCATTCCTGTGTTCTCTTTTTTGTTTCAAGGCGGTAAATGCAAAGGTTGCAAACACAAGATTTCTCCATTATATCCATTCATTGAACTCGCTACAGCATCTCTTTTTACGATGTCACCACTTGTGGTGGGATGGTCAAAAGAATTGCTGCTTAGTTTTGCTTTGATTTCGTTACTAATGATAATTTTCGTTTCTGATATTACTTATATGATCATACCGGATAAAGTTTTGTTGTTTTTTGGGGTTTTAATTGCTGTTCTAAGAGTCATAGTTCCACTTACTTCCTGGTGGTCTCCGGTTGCAGGGGCTTTAATAGGCTTTGGTCTTCTATTGGTAATTGCGATAGTAAGCCGCGGCGGAATGGGTGGAGGAGATATAAAATTGTTTGCAGTAATTGGTATAGTGCTTGGATGGAAAGGAGTCCTTTTAGCTTTTTTCTTTTCAACGCTTTTCGGTTCACTGTTTGGTGTCACGGGGGTTATTATCGGAAAAGTAAAGCGCGGGCAGCCAATGCCATTCGGTCCGTATATTGTTTTAGGTGCCCTAACGGCTTATTTTGCAGGGGAAAAACTTTTAAACTGGTATATTGGTTTTTTGTAACAGCTTCTGAGGGGGATTAACATTGGGATTACTGACAGGGAGAAACAAAACGACATTTGCTTTAACGATTACTGACCATGTGATCCGTTTACTTGAAGTGAAGCAGCCTTCCCTGAACGGAGTTCGTTTCTTTCATGAGCGCTATCTTCCGGAAGGGATAGTAAGGGAAGGAAAAATAATTGAAGCGGAAACGCTAGAAATGATTTTACAAGAATGTGTATCTGAGTGGGGGCTGAAACGTAAGAAAGTTCATTTTATCGTGCCTGAATTTCTAGTTGTTCTTAGAAAGGAGTCAATTCCAAAAGAGGTTGCAGACAACGAGATCAAAGGCCACTTATATATGGAAATCGGTTCTTCCATCCACTTGCCCTTCGATGATCCGGTATTTGATTATGAAGTTCTTTACGGTCCGGATAGCGAGAGAAAAATCCTTTTGTTTGCGGCTCCAGAAGATGTTATCAACCAGTATGTTAGTATTCTGGATGAAGTTAATATAAAAGTGGCAAGCGCGGACGTTTCTGCGCTTGCCCTGTATCGGCTTCTTTATTTTCTTGATCTTGTTGAGCGAAAGGAATCCACTTTACTGATCCAATATAACCTTACTTCTGTAAATTTAAGTATTTTTACAAATCACTATCCTGAATTCATAAGACACGTTTTGCTGGACACTCCGTATTCTGATTGGAAAAAGGAATTAAAAGGTGGAGTAGAAGTCCTGACCTGGTCAGGAGAAATGGACCAGCTAATTGAAGAGATACAGGATAGTATCGTAGAGATTCAACGGGTTCTTGATTTTTATCGCTTTTCGATGAAACAGGGAAAAACTGGAGTGTCGAAAATCCTGTTGGTTGGAGATCATCCAAAGCTGAATCTTGCTGCTGAGGAATTAGAAAGAAAACTTCAAATTCCGTACAGCATTGTTCAGCAGCCTGAACTTGTAACCACAGACGGAGTAATGCTTCCCCATCATTTTTATCCTGTTTTAGGACTGGCATTAAAAGGGGTGGATCAGTTTGGTTGATATTAACCTGCTCCCTCAACGAGACCCAAAGCCTTTTGCAATTCTTTTGATAACTGGCTTATCAGCCATCATCATTTTGTTAGCGATCGGCTTTATGTACACTGATTATATGTTTACAAAGAAAACTGTAGCTGAAGTTAAACAGGAGATCGATCGGACGGTCGCTTTAAGAGAAGCTTCCCAGGCTGATGAAAGAATAGAAACAGGCGATTCTTTCAATCAACTTTTTAATAGGATAGAATCGATAAAAAAAATAAAGTATCCCTCCGTTCCGTTGCTGGATAACTTTACAGAACTGCTTCCAGAGCGCGGGTATTTTATGAATTACGGGTTTGAAGATGATGGCCTCGTAAAGCTTTCCGTTCAGTTCGATACGATAAGAGAGACTTCTCAATATCTTTATGCATTAAACCAATCACCGTTTGTAAAAGACGTACAGATAAAGAGCGTTATTACAGCAGATCTTGATTCGGATGAAATATCTACGGAATTAGAAGGTTACGAGCTTAATCTCGAGGAAAACAGTGAGGAAAAACGAACAAGCTTGATTTTACCGCGTTATCTAGCTGAATATGAAATCTCGATAGATAAGGTCGCTTTAAAAACAAAGGAGGCGACTGAATGATCAATTTTGACTGGACATCAAGAAGAGCCTTCCTTTTATATGGCGGTGTATTAGTTGTAATCCTGCTGTTTGTTTTTGCCTACTTAACATTTATCGCACCAATGAATGCAAAACTTGAAACTGTTCAGAAACAGTTAGAGATGGAGAAGAAGTTACTCTCCGCGGTTGAAAAGAAACAGCCTGAAGAGATAAATCCAGATATTCAAAGCTCCCGCGGTCTTCAACAGAGAGTTCCAGTAGCTCCTTTATCCGATCAGTTACTGCTTAGTTTTGAAAGAGCGGAGGTTCTATCCGATACCACAATTTTAACGATGACATTTGGGGATGAAACGCTTGATCCAGAAAACCTTTCTGTTATTGAGCTTGAAGCAGAGGGAGAACAGGAACAACAAGGCCAGCAATCAATTGAAGATGGGGAAACTGGAAGTAATGATGAAACAGAAAACATCGATCCTGCTCAACCCGAAGATAAAAGCTCTTTGCCCCAAGGGATTAACAGAATAAAAGTGAATATGTCTGTACGTACCTCTTCCTACGAAAATATGCATGCATTCATTAGCACGCTCGAGAATAATGAGCGAATTCTGAAGGTAGACAACATCTCCTTTTCGGGTAAGCATGAACTTGATGAAATGAGTGAAGATGACAAAAAAGAACTTCTTTTTACAATTCAAATTTCAGCCTTCTATGTGACCGGGCTTGATGAATTAAAAGATGAACTGCCTTACGTACAGTATCCTGAAGGAGCTGACAAAGAGAATCCTTTTTATCAGGAAGAAGAGAATGAAGAGAAAAATGACCAACAATAGGGTCACATTTTGCCGACAATCTCTCCGAACAAGATGACAAACATCTTGTTCTTTTTTTGTTCTCCTGTGGTAAGGTTTCTATAATCCTGCCAAAGTTTCTCTATTAAAACGTTCTATTAAATACCCTTCTGCATAGATATAAAGTACAAGCCTTTAGAAAGGAGCGTCCACATGGAGAAGAAGGATCGGCAAATTTCAATCAAGATAAACGGCGAGGAAAAGACGCTTGAAAAGGCAGCAAAACAGGAAGCGGCCGCTGCTGAAGAAGAAGAGTTTCAGTGGGTTTTGCCTGATGACGACCCGGACACAAAAGTGGTGAATTTTCAGGATTATCAAATGGAAAAACAAAAGGCTGTGACCGAATGGGAGAAGGCGGAAAGGCGCCCCCTGTTGCCGTTGAAGAGAAAAAAGAAGAGAAAGTTTGTTGGTGCTGGACAGGCCCCTGTTTTTTCTATTCATAAAAAGCTTTTTATTTCGATCGGTTCTGCAATCATTGTCGGTGCTATTTTTGGGTTTATGCTGTTAATGCTTTTTACAGGTGATGGAGAAGTGGCCCGAACAACAGAAACGCCACTGACTGACAAACCGGCCCCAGTGTCTGCTACTACTGCGGCTAACGTTTTTACACTGGATGTTCAGGTCGTCCAGGGCGGAGCATACACAAGCGACAAATCAGCGCAATCCTATGCAGACAGTTTTACGGTGCTCGGTTATCCAGCAATAATAGAAAACGCAGAAAAGAAATACTTGTTTGTAGCGCTCGCAAACTCTGTTGAAGAACGAAACGTACTGGTGAACCATTTTAAAAATAGCGGCAAAGATGCGTTTGGAAAAGAGTGGAGTGTTAAAGGCAACATTCAGCTGGCTAAAAAAGAAGACCAAAAGCTTTTAAAAGAAAGCAAAGGCCTTTTCCAGGAATTGATCGGCATGAACGTCCTGGGGTTAAGAGGGGAACCGTTAGAAAAACTGGGGGAAACAACCGGTGAGATTACAGCCTTAAAACAAAAAATTGAAACGGCAACGAAAGAATGGCCAGCGTCGTCATCAGAATCGATGGGAAAGTTTGTGGACGAGCTCGAGCAGGCAGCAGCAAACATGCAAAAATATGAGGAAACAAACGATGCATCACATCTCTGGAGCGGCCAGCAAAATCTCCTGAACGGATTAATCGAGATCGAAGCTGTCGTCCATGGTCTTGCAAAAAAATAAGCTGTTATAAAGGAGGCAGAGGAATCTGCTTCTTTGCTTTTTTGACTTTGGGCTCATTTTTTCTCGATACTAAAACTTAGAAATAGTTTCACCGTTTAACCTGATTAAGGCTGTGAACAATAAAAGGGTTACATTTCCAGCAAAATAACTTCCCAATAGGCGAAACAAAAAGCCTCCTGATCCGTCTTATTTAGAAGAGGATTTAAATGAATCCTAAAGGAGGAAACTCCAGCTGTCCCGCTTTATTTCATTGTAGTTCCCAAATGCCAGAGGATAACAAAATAAAAGATAGTTAACAGGTTTTAATTGCATTTTTTAATGAATACCAACTCTGGAATACACATAGGAATTAACTTAAAAGGATGGACTGACTATGAAGGGAAAATTAAAACAATCATACTTGCTTGCACTTTTTATCTTATCCCTAATTTCAATGGAACTCGTTTTCCGATTCGCGTCAGACCGGATCTTTGACGGTACGGGGCTGTTTATTTTATTGATTTTTTCCATCACTGCCGGCTCATTTCTTTACCTGTTGAGCAGTTTTTCAAAGTCGAAATCCTTCAACCGATTTTTATCGATAGCACTTCTTGGCTCCACCGCTTTTATGTTCTCTTCACAGTTAATTTACTTTAAAATATTCAGAACTTATTATTCACTTTATTCTGCACGGAATGCGGGACAGGTGGCTGAATTTTGGAGGGATGCGCTGACCACTTCCGTAAAAAACGGCATATGGATTCTGCTGTTTTTTCTGCCTGCCCTTCTTCTTGCTGTCTTTGGAAAAAGAGTGATTAATTTCAAAAAAATTTCCTGGTCGAACCGAACTGTGATCATTTGCTGCATGGTGATTGTACATGCAGCCGGCCTGTTGGCGGTTTATGGAAACGGCCGCGATCAGCTTTCGGCTTATGATCTTTACTTTAAAAACAGATCCCCCATTTATTCCGTGAAAAAATTAGGTGTGGTCACAACAATGAGACTCGACTTGCAGCGGCTCGCTACAGGTTGGTCCCCTGTGCTGGAAACATCACCCGAGTATTTGCGGCCCTCCCCGGATATGGCTGAAGATAAAGCGGTCGAGCAGCATGCTCCAGTTTACAATATGATGGATATCGATTTTGATAAGCTTATTTCAAAAGAAAGAAACACAAGGATCAGGGACATGCACAACTATTTTAAAAGTGTTCTGCCAACCCCCAAAAATAACTATACCGGTAAATATAAAGGATATAATCTCATTTTTATTACGGCAGAAGCTTTTTCCCCTTATGCAGTCGATAAAGACGTGACCCCTACTTTATATAAAATGGTGAATGAAGGGTTCCGGTTTACTAATTTTTATAATCCAATTTGGGGAGTGAGCACGAGCGACGGAGAATATGTCGCGTGCACAGGCCTTATTCCTAAAGAGGGTGTATGGAGTTTCTATAAGTCAGGAGACAACCGCCTCCCGTTTGTGATGGGCAACCAGTTGAAGAAACTCGGCTATAAAACGAACGCTTACCATAATCATTCGTACTCCTATTACAAAAGGCATATCTCCCATCCTAATATGGGCTATGACTATAAGGCCGTGGGAAAAGGGCTTGATATGAAAAAGACATGGCCGGAGTCGGACCTGGAAATGATTGAAAAGACCGTTCCCGAATATGTAAACAATCAGCCATTCCATGCCTACTATATGACCGTAAGCGGCCACATGCAATACAGTTTCAACGGTAATTTCATCGCCTGGAAAAACAGGAAGTATGTGCAGGCCCTGCCCTATTCTCAGGCGGGCAAGGCCTATATCGCGACCCAGGTGGAACTTGACCGTGCCCTCAAGCGGTTGAATGAAATGCTTGAGGAAGCGGGAGTAGCCAATAATACGCTGATCGCCTTAAGTGCCGACCATTATCCATATGGGCTCGAAAATAAAGTCATCGACGAACTGGCAGGACACCATGTCGAACGAAACTTTGAGCTGTACAAAAGCCCATTCATTCTCTATACGAAAGGAATGCAGCCAGTCATGATCGATAAACCGGCTTCAAGCCTTGATATCATTCCTACCCTTTCCAACCTGCTCGGCCTAGAATTTGATTCAAGGCTTCTTATGGGAAGAGATATCCTGTCAGATGCCGAACCGCTCGTCTTATTTAATAATAAAAGCTTTATTACCGATAAAGGACGTTATAACTCGGTAACTGGCACATTTACCCCTTCCAAAGGCGTTAGAGTAGAGAAAGACTATGTAAGGCGGATATCTGCCATCGTCGACAGCAAATTCTACTACGCGGCACGGATTCTGGAGCTGGATTATTATCGGGACGTTGTGCCAGAATAGCGGGAAGGAGGTTCCTGTTATTTCTGGCTATGGAGCTGCTTTCTGTGTAGGTAAAAGGAAATAAAAAATTTCAAAAAAAGTACAGACTATGCTCACACCTTGTAAATTGTTGACGAAAAATGTAAAGTAACAGGAGAAAGTCAATATTAGCATTGTCATTGTTTAAGGGATTTGATATGCTGAAATCAAGCCCTTTTTGTCATTTTTATACAATTTCTGAGAAAAGGGTGGTACGATGAAACGCCTCATATTGGCCTCCGGTTCACCTCGAAGAAAAGAACTTCTAAATCAAATTCATCTTTCATTCGACATTTCCGTAAGCAATTACGAAGAAATCATTTCAGAGTCAGATACTCCCCAACAGGTTGTTGAAAAACTCGCATTGGGCAAGGCGCAAAATGTGTTTGTGAACAATAAACAGAATGTGGTGATTGGCGCAGATACTGTTGTGACGTTTAACAACCAGATACTCGGCAAACCAAACGATAAAGAAGAAGCGCGACAGATGATCACGATGCTTTCCGGTCAAAAGCACGTGGTTTATTCAGGTGTGGCCATTATTTCTTCTGATCAACAAGTCGTGTTTCATCAAGGGACTGAAGTCGAGTTCTGGGAGTTGACAGATGAAGAGATCGAAGCGTATATCTCAAGCGAGGAACCTTATGATAAAGCAGGAGGTTATGGGATACAGGGGGCGGGTGCTGCCTTTGTAAAAGGAATCCGTGGAGATTATTACACCGTAGTAGGGCTTCCGTTGTCGCTTACTGTCCGTGAGTTAACTGCATTTGAAATTTATCCGGAAAACCAAAAGAGCTTCTCCAGTCAGTCAGACGAGGTTAATCTAGAGTAGAAACGTTGTCACTTACATAAAAGCTGGAACATTTTAGCGTTTTTCATCGTCTAAATGGTGGACACAAAAAAAACTGGGGCAGCGGCAGTGATTTCTCTCTAGGTTAACGCAGTTGAAAAATAAGGAGGAAGGCAAGTGGAAAAAGCACCACTTATGATTCGAGATTTTCCTCAAGATCAGCGACCTAGAGAGCGGTTAATGTTGGAAGGCCCAGAGTTTTTGTCAAACCAGGACTTAATTGCGATTCTGCTCAGGACCGGTACCAGGAATGAGTCTGTCATTCAGTTGTCTCATCGAATCGTCAGCCATTTTGAAGGCTTGCGAAGAATAAAAGAAGCTTCTATTGAAGAATTGACTGAAATAAGCGGTATCGGTCCAGCGAAGGCTGTTCAGCTTATGGCTGCGATTGAGCTTGGCCACCGGGTTTTTAAATTGCAAACTGGAAACCGATATACGATTCGCTCACCCGAAGACGGGGCAAAGTATGTGATGGATGATATGCGTTTTCTAAACCAGGAGCATTTTGTGTGCGTGTATTTAAATACGAAGAATCAGGTTATCCATCAGCAGACGGTTTTTATCGGGAGCTTAAATGCCTCAATCGTCCATCCGAGGGAAGTCTTTAAAGAAGCTTTTCGCCGTTCGGCCGCTTCGCTCATCTGCTTTCACAACCACCCGAGCGGAGACCCGTCACCGAGCCGTGAGGACATCGAAGTAACAAAACGCCTTGCAGAAACAGGCAGGGTCCTGGGCATCGAGTTACTCGATCACATTGTCATCGGAGACCAAAAATATGTTAGTTTAAAAGAAAAAGGGTATGTATAAAAATGGGGAAAATGAATTAACATCTTTGCTCTCCCAAAAAAATGGATGAAGAATCTATTTTGCCCTGAAGGATAAGAGCAACTAACTCCTCTGTCTTTGCCTAACGGCTCGTCAGTCGAAGAGTTTTCTTTACAAGAGCGCAGTGACAAGGCTAGTTTGATTCTCGGTAGCGTCATGCTCGTATGTAAGAATCCGAGAACAAAACTAGCCGCCAGGGAGAGCAAAAATGCCAAATTAAATTGAGCTAAAAGAATTTATGACAATCAAATGTAGGACTAATTAAACACTACCTTTTTAACGAGGTTTGAAGTATAATCATATTTATGAGTTTTGCTTGAATTGAAGGGAGATTTAACATAAATGTTTGGTGGATTTTCGAGAGATATGGGAATAGATTTAGGTACAGCGAATACGCTCGTCTATGTGAAAGGAAAAGGTGTTGTCGTTCGGGAGCCTTCTGTTGTTGCACTTAGAACGGATACTGGCTCCATCGAAGCGGTAGGTAATGCGGCAAAGAATATGATCGGAAGAACCCCTGGAAATATCGTTGCTGTCCGTCCGATGAAGGATGGCGTGATCGCTGATTTCGAAACAACAGCTACAATGATGAAATATTTTATCAAACAGGCACAGAAAAACCGTTCTGTTTTTGCTAGAAAGCCGAATGTAATGGTTTGTGTTCCGTCTGGCATTACGGCGGTTGAAAAAAGAGCGGTTGAGGATGCGACAAAGCAAGCGGGAGCACGTGAAGCATATACGATCGAAGAACCGTTTGCAGCTGCGATCGGCGCTGATCTCCCTGTATGGGAACCAACAGGTAGCATGGTAGTTGATATCGGTGGAGGAACAACGGAAGTAGCGATCATTTCTTTAGGTGGAATCGTTACGAGCCAATCCATTCGTATCGCCGGGGATGAAATGGACGAAGCAATCATCCAGTATATTAAGAAGACTTATAATTTGATGATCGGTGAACGTACCGCTGAAGCGTTGAAATTGGAAATCGGCTCAGCTGGTATACCTGAGGGTATCGAGGCGATGGACATCCGCGGAAGAGACCTTGTGACAGGATTGCCGAAAACGATCAATGTTTCCGCTGAAGAAATTGCCGGGGCGTTAAGCGATACAGTAACAAGCATTATCGAAGCTGTTAAAGTTACGCTTGAAAAAACGCCTCCAGAGCTTGCTGCAGATATCATGGACCGTGGTATCGTGCTTACAGGCGGAGGAGCATTACTTCGCAATCTTGATAAAGAAATCAGTGAAGAAACAAAGATGCCAGTAATCGTGGCAGAAAATCCGCTGGAATGTGTAGCGATCGGTACTGGACGAGCTCTGGAAAATCTTCATTTATTTAGATCAAAACAGGGAATCACGACTCGTTCAAAACAGAAGTAGTTAGAAGGTGTAATGCATGCCACAGTTTTTCTCGAATAAAAGATTGATCGTGCTTCTAGTTAGCATCATTGTTTTAGTGGCGCTTATTGGTTTTTCTATGAAAGAACGCGATGCGTTAACTTTGCCAGAACAGTTCTTTAAAGATTCAGTCGGCTGGATACAATCGATTTTCTATAAACCCGCTCAATCCGTAGCGGGTTTCTTTGAGAATGTCGGCGAAATGAAGGATATGTATGAAGAAAACAAGCTGCTTAAATCTCGCCTGCAGGAGTATGCGAAGCAATCCGAGGAGCTAAAGCTGGTTCGCTCTGAAAATGAACGCCTGCAGAAAGAGTTGGATATAATGGATACTCCAGAATTAAGGGATTATGAAGTTTACCATGCAAGCTTGATCGCCCGTTCGCCTGACCGCTGGAATGATTTCCTTACATTGAATAAAGGCAGCCAGGACGGCATCGAAACAAACATGGCGGTCATCACACCCGAGGGATTGATCGGGAAGATTAAGAACGTACAGCCGTTTTCGTCCACTGTCCAGCTCGTTAGCGATTTGGATAGGACAAACAGAATCGCGGCAATGGTACAAGATGAGAATGGAAAAGCACTTGAAAAAGTGTTCGGTACGATCGAAGGCTATGACCCGGAAAAGAAAGCGCTAATGTTTAATAAAATTCCGGTCGATGTTGATGTAAAAAAAGGGCAAACCGTTATCACGGCAGGAAACGGCGGAATATTTCCTCGAGGGCTTATCATTGGAAAAATCGTTGATGTAAAAACCGATGAAGTCGGTTTAATGCAAACCGCTTATGTAAAGCCTGCGGCAGATCTGTATGATGTATACCATGTCATGATAGTAGAACGATCAGCGCAAGAAGTGCAGAATGAACCAACAGATGAGGAGGGGGGAGAATGAGACAAGTTATTCTCCCTGCTTTGATGTTTTTGTTCTTTATTCTGGAAGGGACCGTGATGCAGGTGTTTGCGCCTGAACAATACGGGATGGAAATCTCTTTAATTCCGCGTTTTGCACTTGCTATTATTCTATTAGCTTCCATAGTAATTAGTCCTGGATATGGGGTGCTGTACGGAATTGTGTTCGGGCTATTAAATGATTTAGTATATTCTGATCTTATTGGCATTTATATGTTTTCGATGGGCCTGATTGCATACATAATCGGTTACATTTCGAAGATTTTCCATATTAATATCTTTGTCGCTCTTGTTTTATCACTTTTAGGAATATCAATGCTAGAATTCCTTGTTTACGAATTCTTTTTATTGCTTGATCGAACAACTCTGCCGTTTGATTCATTTTTGTACGACCGTTTTCTTCCTACTTTGGTCCTGAATGGTGTTTTTGTACTCCTCATCTATTATCCGATCAGAGGGTTATTATTCGAATTAAGTGATTATCAGAGACAAGAAAGTTAGGACAAAAAGAGGAGATTGCCGTGGCGACGTTGAAATAATCTTATGTTGAGGTGAACAAAATTGGCTATGGCACAAAAACAGCATTATGTAGTGATAAAAGGAACGAAAGAAGGCTTGAATCTTGTTCTGGATGACACCTGTTCATTTCAGGACTTGCTTGGAGAGATAAAAGAAAAGCTTTCCACACAGCATGTGAAAAACACAGACGGGCAGTCGATCACCGTTCATTTGAAGATAGGAAACCGTTATTTAACAGAAAGCCAGGAAAAACAAATCCGTTCTTTGATTCAGAATAATAAAAGCCTGGCTGTTGAGACGATCGAGTCAAATGTTATAACGAAAAAGCAGGCAGACGAAGAACGAAAAAATACACAGATTGTATCTGTTTCTAAAATAATTCGCTCTGGGCAGGTATTAGAAATCCAGGGAGATCTATTGTTAGTTGGAGATGTAAATCCAGGTGGAACAGTAAAAGCCACTGGAAACATTTTTATAATGGGATCTTTAAAAGGGATTGCCCATGCTGGTGCTAACGGAAACAGGGATGCAGTTGTTTCAGCCTCTGTTATGGAACCTTCCCAGCTCCGGATAGCAGATCTTGTAAGAAGAGCTCCGGACCAGCAGGTTTCACACAAAGAGGAAACGGAATGTGCTTTTATTGGGGAGAATCAAGAAGAAATTGTAGTAGATCGTGTGCAGGTTCTTACAAAGATAAGACCGAATTTGACAAGGTTGTAGGAGAAAGGGGAATGTAGTGTGGGAGATGCAATTGTAATTACTTCGGGGAAAGGTGGCGTTGGAAAGACAACGACCACTGCAAATATAGGAACAGCTCTTGCACTTTCTGGAAAAAAGGTTTGCCTGGTCGATACGGATATCGGCTTAAGGAATCTCGATGTTGTCATGGGGCTTGAAAACCGTATCATTTATGACCTGGTTGATGTTGTGGAAGGTCGCTGCCGCTTGAATCAAGCGCTTATAAAAGATAAACGGTTTGAATGCCTGTTTTTGCTGCCGGCAGCTCAAACCAAAGACAAGTCTGCAGTTCAACCGGATCAAATGAAGAAAATTATAACCGAGCTCAAGCAAGACTACGACTATGTTCTTATCGATTGTCCGGCGGGAATCGAGCAGGGCTTTAAAAACGCTGTTGCTGGTGCAGACAAATCGATCGTTGTTACAACTCCTGAAACATCCTCTGTAAGAGATGCCGACCGGATCATCGGACTTCTGGAACAGGAAGAAAGCATTGAATCTCCTAAACTAATCGTCAACCGTATCCGCAATCATATGGTGCAGAATGGGGAAATGCTTGATGTGGATGAAATTGTTTCTATTCTAGCGATCGATTTGCTGGGAATCGTAGGAGACGACGATAATGTTATCCGCGCTTCGAACAAAGGTGAGCCTATCGCTCTAGATCCGAGCACAAAATCATCGATCGCTTACCGCAACATTGCAAGAAGAATTTTGGGAGAATCGGTTCCATTGTTATCCCTCCAGGAGGACAGGGGAGTATTTAGCAAAGTAAAGAAGTTTTTCGGTATCCGTTCGTAGTAGTAATATGCTTTCCTGGACTATTCCGGGAAAGCTTTTTTTATTGGATTAGCATTCCGGCAGGTCCTTGCCCGGTTCAAAAAATACCTTCCGCCAATAAGCCTCAATCATCAAGGACTGCCAAAGCAGCAGTGCTTATAAAACATCGATAGGTAAAAATACTACCAAACTCTACTCTTAATGCTAGAAAAGTCACTAAAACTTATAACACCACATACATCCCCATTCCTCTCTCTCTATAAAAATTCGAATTCGTCATAACCGTTCCGGACAAGTCATAAGATGAATTAAAGAAATGAACGAAAAGGAAGGATGGCTTGCCGATGGGGAGAGGGATTGAGGATTATAGGAAACGGATATCGGAACGAAAGAAGCAGAAACGTTCTTCTGTGAGCGATTGGAGCGGAAAAAAATCATTGTCCAGTGCTTCGAAAAATAATGATAGAGAAGAGGATCTTTCGTTTTATTCCTTTGACGACGATAACAGGGAAAAGGATCATCCGCTATTTAATAAACAGGGGTTCTTGCTGCGTGCAATGGTGGCAGCTTGCTTGTTTTTAGTAGTTGGAATTTTGTTTAAGAATGACAATGGCATGTTCGATTCAGCAAAGGGATTTGTCACACATTCGATGCAAGAAGATTTTCAGTTTGCCACGGTTAAAAACTGGTATGAAGATCAGTTCGGAGAGCCACTTGCAATTTTTCCCACCAATTCCAATTCTGAAAAAGAGGTAGCAGAGGATGAAGGAGGCAATGGCCCGGCGTATGCTGTTCCGGCAAGCGGGAAGATAACAGAAAATTTTACGGTAAACGGCAAAGGAATCATGCTTGAGACTGGCAGTGATTCTGCGGTTGAAGCAATCGAAGATGGAATTGTAATGTATACGGCGGAAAAAGAAGGCCTCGGCAAGACCGTTGTCATACAGCATAACGATGGCAAGGAATCATGGTATGGCATGCTCGAATCGATCGATGTGAAGCTTTATGACTTTGTAAAACCGGGTGATAAAGTTGGAAAAGTAAGCAAATCGGATGATGGGACAAAAGGCACTTTTTATTTTGCGATCAAGCAAGGAGAGCAGTTTATAGACCCAGTTCAGGTCATTGAGTTTGATTGATATGGACCTAATACGAAAGGTAAAAGTTCATCCACTGCTGTGGATTATAGCGGGTCTTGGCATTGTAACAGGGCGTTTTCGGGAAATGCTCCTTTTGTTTTGCGTGATTTTTATCCATGAACTTGGCCATGCCATTACAGCGCATTATTTTTCCTGGAGAATCCGCAAGATCGAGCTGCTTCCGTTTGGAGGAGTAGCTTCAGTCGATGAACACGGCAACAGGCCATTTAGAGAGGAACTCCTTGTTATTCTTGCAGGGCCGGTTCAACACCTCTGGATGATAGCTGCGGCCCTTGTGGCAAACCATTTACAATTATGGGACGGGTATTATTACGAATTATTTATACTCCATAACTTCATGATCCTGTTGTTTAACCTTTTGCCGATCTGGCCCCTTGATGGGGGCAAGCTGTTTTTCTTGTTGTGCGCCTGGTACGTTCCCTTTAAACGGGCGTACACAACTTCGCTTTTATTTTCACTTGTTTTTTTAGCAGCCTTTTCATTTATTTCAACTTCTCTTTTCCCTAATCATTTGAACCTCTGGATTATCATATTGTTCCTGCTTTTCTGCCTTTATACAGAGTGGAAACAACGATCGATTGTTTTTTTGCGTTTTTTGCTAGAGCGATATAAAAAAGATACAAATTCACAGCGGAATAAGACGATCACGGTTTCCGGGGAAACAAGGCTAAAAGATGTTCTTGCCCTTTTTTATAAAGGATCAGATCATTATATAATCATACAAAAGGAAGAGCATCACCCGATCCCGGAAAAGAAACTATTGCGGGCTTTTTTTAAGGAACGCAAGCTATTATGTGCAGTTCAAACCCTTTTACGTTAAAATGGCATCAAGATTATATTACGAGAGGGTTTGGGTCATTGAAGAACCTTTATTTGAATTTTGCATTTCACGAGAAACGAGCTGCGATAGTGGAAGACGGAAAGCTCATGGAACTTTTTATAGATAATCCTTTTGACAGCTCAGGGACAGGCAATATCTTTTTCGGAAAGGTTGTTAAAGTGTTGCCTGGCCTTGGTGCGGTATTTGTTGATATCGGGTTATCAAAAAACGGTTATCTCGAACAGGGGGACATGCTTTCTGGACGCCGGGAAAGATTGCAGAATAACGAACCATTGCCGGAAGTGCTGCGGGTAGGAGAAACAATGCTTGTCCAGATTACAAAAGAAGGAAGTTCGACAAAGGGCCCGAGGCTAACAGAGTTGATCACACTTCCAGGCAGGCACATTGTATATATGCCAGGGTCAGGGTATATGGCCGTTTCAAAAAAAATACAGCCCGAAGAAACTAGAGAAGCCTTGCGAATGTTCGGAGAATGCCTGCTTCAAGGGAGCGAGGGTTTGATTCTAAGAACCGAATGCCAGACCGCTGCTAAATCTGTTATAAAAGAAGAGCTTGAGGGTCTTCGTAAGAAATGGGAGGGAATTCAAAAGTCGTTAACAGATGTTCCTTCCCTTGTTTACACTGACGCCACTCTTCTTGAAGAACTGCTTAGAAATAGAGTTTTAAACGAAGTAGATCGTATTGAAACAGATGAACTGGAATCTTTTAAAAACCTTGAACGCAATCCGGAATTTTCAGGAAAGGTATTTATGTACGATGGAAAAGAAAACATGTTTTCTAAATATGGGATTGAAAAGCAAATCAAAAAAGCATTGCAGCCTGTCGCCTGGTTAAAGAGCGGAGGTAACATTGTGGTTCAGGAAACAGAGGCGATGACCGTTATCGATGTTAACACCGGAAAAAATTCCAGTCGAATCAACAGGGAAAAGGCAGTCTTAAAAACAAACGATGAAGCTGCAGCGGAAATCGCAAGGCAGCTAAAGCTGCGAAATATTTCCGGGATCGTCATGATAGATTTTCTGAAGATGGACCAGGAGGAAGAAAAGGAATCTCTCCTATCTTCATTTACTAAAGCACTTGAAAAAGACCGGACAAGAACAAGCATCCTGGGGTTTACAAGTCTTGGATTGCTTGAGATGACAAGAAAAAAGACCAGTCTGCCTTTAAAAGACAGACTAGCTGAAAACTGTCCTGCATGCGGCGGAACGGGATTCGTCACATCCACCGAAACACTTGCTTACCGCATGGAACGGAAGCTATGGGAACACAGAAACGAAAACAAAAAGCTCAACATAAAAGTTTCCCCATCACTTTTCCATTATTTACACAAAACAAACCGCATTCAGGAACTTGAAGTAATGCTTAACATCAAGCTAGAATTAACCGTAGATGAGGGATTACTAAAAGAAGGATTTCGTATAGAAGATTTTAAATGAAAGCTTGAAGCGAACATGGTCTTTTGGGATTCGGGAATCATCTTGCTCGGATGTAAGAAGCTGGAAACCCAAAAGGCCTGCGGGGAGAGCAAAAACGCCATAGTAAAATTTACTGAATGACAATCTACGAGTATTATTGACAACAATAAATACCCTGTAGTATTATTATATAGTTAGTTCATTTGGAGCACCCAAAGAGCTACAACCGCTCAGATCAGGTATTCAAGCATAGCACCTGTGATGGCGAGTCTGAGTATATAGAGGAGGTGCACGGTATGTATGCAATCATTGAAACTGGTGGTAAACAAATCAAAGTTACTGAAGGCCAGGAAGTTTACGTTGAACTTCTTAACACAGAAGCAGGCGAAACAGTAACATTTGACAAAGTCCTTTTCGTCGGTGGTGACAACATCAAAGTTGGAAGCCCTGTAGTAGAAGGTGCCACTGTAACTGGAAAAGTTGAAAAGAATGGCCGCGGTAAGAAAATCATCGTTTATAAATACAAAGCGAAGAAAAACTACCGTCGTAAGCAAGGTCATCGTCAACCTTACACAAAAGTTGTAATTGACAAAATCAACGCGTAAGGAGAACACGTATGATACAGTTTAAGGTTCAACGCGGCGAGGAGCAGCAAGTCGAGGCTTTCTCGCTATCCGGACATGCTGATGCAGGCCCCCATGGACATGATATTGTCTGTGCCGGTGTTTCTGCTGTCTCATTTGGTGCGGTTAATGCGATTGAGTCCCTGTGCGGTGTTCAACTTGAGGTTGAGATGGAACAGGATGGCGGCTTTCTCCGCTGTGGGGTTCCGGGCGGTTTAGATCCGGAAACAGAAGAGAAAGTACAGCTATTGCTTGAGGGCATGCTTGTTTCGATCCAATCGATCGCGGAAGAATACGGGAAGTATATAAAAATTTCATACTCTTAGGAGGTGGAAACTATGTTGAAAATGAACCTTCAGTTCTTTGCATCCAAAAAGGGTGTAGGTAGTACAAAAAACGGTCGTGATTCAATCGCGAA
The DNA here is from genome assembly GCF_005747095.1 of Exobacillus caeni. Lineage (GTDB taxonomy): Bacteria > Bacillota > Bacilli > Bacillales > Guptibacillaceae > Exobacillus > Exobacillus caeni. Next base: position 569,370 of record NZ_SWLG01000001.1, read on the forward strand.
ACGTCTAGGCGCGAAACGTGCTGACGGTCAATTCGTATCCGGTGGATCAATCCTTTTCCGTCAACGCGGAACTAAAATCTACCCGGGTGAAAACGTTGGCCGTGGTGGTGACGACACATTGTACGCTAAGGTTGACGGCGTTGTGAAATTCGAGCGTTTCGGCCGTGACCGCAAAAAAGTTAGCGTATACCCAGTTGCTAAAGAAGCATAAGTAAACTAAACTCTAGCCGGCAGGCTAGAGTTTTTTTCTTCCCAAAGTAATCATCTGCTGGTGTCTGCGATTTTATAAACAGGGCGATGTTTCGTTTTATGGTGCTTGTTTGATATAATAGAGGAAATTGTTGGTACAGGAGTGCGTATATGACAAAAAAATGGGATGCACTTGATATCTTGCGCCATGCACGGCACGATTGGTTAAATCGGCTGCAGCTAATACAGGGAAACCTGGCGCTGGATCATGTAGATCGTGCAAAAGAGATTATTGATGAAATTGTTATCCAATCAAAGCAAGAAGCGAAGCTATCGAATCTGAATGCGCCAGAGCTCGGGGAATTTTTGCTAACGTTCAACTGGTGCCGCCATCCCTTTCAACTTGATTTTGAAATTATCGGGGACCAGGCAGATTTATCTAATGAACAGCAGGAATTGCTGCTTGTTTTAGAAACCTTTGTACAGGGCATCGAAGACCAGTTCGAAAAGTATGAAGAACAGCATCTGCTGATTACGATTCAACTTTTAAATAACGAAAAGCGTTTAATTTTAGATTATGATGGAAAATTAAAAAACAGGGAAGGCATTTCTCAAATGATACGTGAGCTTGACCTAATACATATTTCGTTTGATGAAAATGAAACAGTGGCAGAAGAAGAAGAGCTTGTCTTATCGTTTTCCATAAAATGAGGTGAAACAACATGTTTGTAGATCAGGTCAAAATTTATATTAAAGCTGGAGATGGCGGAAACGGCATGGTGGCGTTCCGTCGAGAAAAGTATGTTCCGAAAGGCGGACCGGCCGGAGGCGACGGCGGAAACGGCGCTGACGTGGTTTTTGAAGTGGAAGAGGGTCTGAGGACTCTAATGGATTTCAGGTATAACCGCCATTTTAAAGCACCGATGGGCGAACACGGCCGATCAAAAAATCAGCATGGTAAAAACGCAGACGATATGGTTGTAAAGGTTCCGCCGGGTACGATTGTGACGGATGTGGAGACTGGAGATATAATCGCTGATTTGACTGTACACGGACAGCGTGCAGTGATTGCGAAAGGGGGCAGGGGCGGAAGAGGGAATTCTCGTTTTGCCACTCCTGCTAACCCTGCGCCGCAGCTTTCTGAAAACGGCGAGCCAGGCCAGGAAAGAGAAGTGCAATTGGAGTTGAAGCTTCTTGCTGATGTAGGGCTTGTAGGTTTTCCGAGTGTAGGGAAGTCGACGCTGTTATCCGTTGTATCGGCAGCAAAGCCTAAAATTGCAGAGTACCATTTCACAACGATAGCTCCGAACCTTGGTGTTGTGGAAACAGGTGATGGCAGAAGCTTTGTCATGGCGGACCTTCCAGGATTAATCGAAGGCGCCCATGAAGGTGTAGGGCTTGGCCATCAATTTCTGCGACATATCGAGAGAACACGTGTTATTGTACACGTGGTCGATATGTCCGGTATGGAAGGAAGAGACCCATACGAGGATTATTTGAAAATTAACGAAGAACTTAAGCAGTATAATTTAAGGCTCACCGAACGGCCGCAGGTTATCGCAGCGAATAAAATGGATATTCCGCAGGCGGAACAAAACTTGAAAGAATTCAAGGAAAAGCTTGAAGAGGACTATCCGGTGTTTCCTATTTCTGCAGCTACGAGAGCAGGTATGCAAGAAATGCTTTTTGCGGTTGCAGACTTAATCGAGAAGACGCCAGAGTTTCCGCTTGAAGATGAAGAGCAGAAGGAGACCCGTGTCACCTATCGCCTGGAGTCGGATAAACCCCAATTTGATATTACAAGAGAACCAGACGGTACCTTTGTCGTGAGCGGCGCTAATCTCGAAAGATTGTTTAAGATGACGGACTTTTCTCGTGAGGATAATGTTCGCCGCTTCTCAAGGCAGCTTCGAGGCATGGGAATTGACGAAGCACTGAGAGAGCGCGGAGCAGAAGATGGGGATACAGTGAGAATTATGGACTTTGAATTTGAATTTATTGATTAAGTTAGAAATTAAGGGCTGCCCTGGGCAGTCCTCTTTTTATAGAATTTATCAAATTAAAATGCTTTTACTGCCATGATTATTGTCAAATGGAAATATTGCAATTATACTAAACAATAACTCTGAAGTTGGAGGAACGTAAATGAAGAAGAAAGAAAAGAAGTATTACCTTGTTAGGGAGGATGTATTATCTGAGTCGATGCAAAAGACGCTGCAAGCAAAAGAATTGCTCGAAAGCGGGAAGGCTGAGTCTGTGTTCGATGCCGTGAAGCAGGTGGACTTGAGCAGAAGTGCTTTTTACAAATATCGAGATGGCATCCTTCCGTTCCATACCATGATCATCGAACAAATCATCACCCTGTATATTAAGCTTGAAGACAGGTCCGGGGTACTGTCGGAAGTCCTGAAAACAGTGGCAGAAATCGGATGTAATGTACTTACGATAAACCAGACGATTCCGCTTCAGGGAAAGGCGACAGTCATTCTTACCGTCGAAACTGGCGAGCTGCAGGTTGAAGTCAATTCACTGCTGGAGAAAATCAGGAAAGTTAATTCTGTCCATCAGGTTGAAATAATAGGATCGGGTGCCTGATTCAGGGATTTGAAAAAGTTGTATGCAATTTTTTATTTTTATAAAACAATAGATAAAAAGAAGAGATTTTCTGGGAGAGGAGTTTACCATTGCCTGAAGAGATTGGTTACTTAGGACCGGAGGGAACATTCACGGAAATGGCCGTGATGGAATTGTTTCCAGGATCACAATTAAAACAATTTGCAACGATTTTTGATTGTCTTGAAGCAGTAGATGATAAAACGGTGGATTATGGAGTTGTTCCTCTTGAGAATACGATTGAGGGCTCAGTCAATATGACGCTCGATTATCTTTGCCATCAATCTTCTATTTCTATCGTAGGGGAGTTAACATTGCCGATCCGCCAGCATCTGTTAATACACCCCAACTATAAAGATCGATGGCATGAAATAGAAGAGGTTCATTCGCACCCCCATGCGATCGCGCAGGCACATGAATTTTTAAGAAGGAATCTGCCAGGAGCGAAGCTTGTACATACCACTTCCACGGGAAAGGCAGCAAAGCTGGTTAAAGAAACGGATGAACGAGTGATCGGCGCGATTGGCAACGAGTTAGCTGCAACTCATTATGGGCTGGCTATAGCAAGCAGTGATATTCATGACTACGAAAATAACCATACGAGGTTTGTTGTACTAACAAAGGAGGGGAAAACGCTTTCTAAGAAGGACGCGCTTGTTGGCCATAAAGTGACTTTGCAGATTACGCTGCCTTCTGATTATCCTGGTGCCCTTTATCAGGTTCTTGCTGCATTTGCCTGGAGAAAATTAAACTTATCTAAAATCGAATCCCGTCCAATGAAAACTGGACTTGGCAACTACTTTTTTATTATCGACATTTTGAGTGAACCTGACAATGTGCTGCTGCAAGGAGTAAAGAATGAATTAGAGGCGCTTGGAACAGCGGTAAAAGTGCTGGGGGAATACCCGTGCTATAGTGTAGAACATAAAGTGGAATAAAATGCAATGCGATCGATAAAAAAAGAACCGCAAATAAACGCCCGATTTCTATCCTGGTTGCCAGTAGAAACCGGGCGTTATAAAGTGGTTCGAATGCTTAATGTTTTCCTCTTAGTCATTTTGCCGAAGAAGAAAACCGGCCTCTTTCAGAGAATGGCATACCTCATCTAGCTGTTTTGGTTCATCTGCTTCTATCGTATGCAGATGAACTCCGTCGGTAAGCTCAGACAGAAGGCTCGCACTTGTCCGTTCCAAATTTTCAAGGAAGCGGTCCACGTCTCGCCTGTTGCTCAGCATAAGGGAAGCCGTCAAATCGCCGTAAATAGGATGTTCAACTATTACATTTTTAACAGTTGCACCGTTATCTACAATGGTGTATAACTCTTTTTTTGTCTCTGCCGGGTCGTGCTGACAGGCAATCACACGCTTATGCTTTTGTTTTTGATTCGGTTTGTTAACGATCAAGTATCCCTGGGCAGTTGCAATAATAGGTTCATTTCTCGCTTTCAAAAGAGAGATGTCCTGAACGATCACCTGCCTGCTGACATTGGTTCTTTTCGCTAGCGAAGTTCCAGTGAGGGGGACGTCGCTTTCTTGCAGCCATTTAAGAATAAGCGATCGTCTTTCTTCCCCAAGAATTTTTTTATCACTTATCACGAAATTGCCTCCTTTCCCTCTTTTGCTTTTTATAAAAGTTATCATAAATCCAGCGAAAGGACAAAGCCTTTATTATACTTTTGCTTTTTCAAAGTTCTGCATTAATTGGGTGAAGAACCGATTGGTCTTTTCCACATCTTCTTCGGTTGTAAATTTCCCGAATGTAATGCGGACAAGCTCTCTTGCTTCATCCTGGTCTCGTCCTATAGCAAGCAGGGTTTTGGAAGGGGACTGTTGACCTATGGAGCATGCGGAGCCTGTAGAAACGGCAAATCCGTGCCGATTGCATTCAAGCATAATGTATTGTCCTTCAATTCCTTTTACACGGAGCCCGATAATATGAGGCAAAGCCCGTTCCTGGTGACCTTCTATAACTATTCTGTCATGCTTGCAAACCTCAGAAGCGAACTTTTTACGGAGTTCTGCATAACGGTTTCTTTCCTTACACATGTTAGCTACTGCATCCTCGGCTGCAGTTACAAAGGCTGCGATACCCGGGACATTGACCGTTCCTGGTCGAAAGCCGTTTTCATGGGTGGTGCCGGGTATCACTTGCCCCCAGGAGACATGTGGAGCGATATAGCAAACTCCGACCCCCTTTGGTCCATAGATCTTATGGCCGGAAACACTGATGCTTGATAGGTTATTCTCCCTTACATCGAGCGGCAGTTTTCCAAAAGTCTGCACACAGTCACTGTGAAATAAAATATTGTGTTCAGCAAGTAGCTGCCCGATTTCTTTTAACTTCTGTACGGCACCGATTTCACTGTTAGCATGGGCGATAGAAACAAGAGCTGTTTCAGGTGTAAGGGAACCTTTCAAAGTTTTCATTTCTACTTCTCCATACTCGTTCACAGGTAAATAGGTTACCCTGTATCCTTCTTCTTCCAGTGTTTTAAATGTATTCAGCACGGATGAATGTTCTGTTGATGTTGTAATTAAATGATTTCCTTTCTTGCTCGCTTTAACAAGCGAACGAATGGCAAGGTCGTTTGCTTCAGAGCCACCTCCTGTAAAGTAGACTCCCTCTTCGCTTCCGTTAAAAAGCTCGGCGGTTTTTCTCCTCGAAGCTTCCAATAGCTGGCTAGCAGTTGTACCGATATCGTGCGAGCTTCTCGGGTTTCCAAAATAGTGACGTGCGGCCTCTGTATAAACTTCTAAGGCTTTATCTGACATTGGAGTGGTAGAAGCGTAATCCAAATAGATCATGTTTTTCACTACTTTCTATGTTTTAATAAAAAATTCTATTCAAGCAAAACAAATTAAAAAAGAAAACTCTTGTCATAAGTTTAAATATATGTAAATATATGTGTCAAGACAACTGTAAAATAAATTAACTGTGACTGTAAGGTGCGTTATATGGATTTTCATTTAAATCATCCACTTTATTATATGCATTTGCAAAAAATTGAAATTAATAAATAACATTTCTAACGTTAAGGGAGGCCAGATAATGAAGATTAGGCATACAGAGGTCTTGATTATCGGCAGCGGCATCGCTGGATTAATGGTTGCAGAGCTTCTTTCTATGGATAAGAATGTGACGATTTTCACAAAGTCAAAGATGGAAAACAGCAATTCTGCTCTGGCGCAGGGGGGCATAGCTTCGGTAACAACGGAGGATGATCACTGGTCGAACCATTTTTTTGATACGATTCGTGCAGGAGATTTTCATAACGTTGAGGCGGTAACGGAGCTGCTTATCAGAGAAGGTACGGAAATGGTGCAAAGGCTGATTGACCTTGGAGTGCCATTTGACAGGCATGCTGACGGAAGACTGGCGCTATGCAAAGAGGGAGCGCACAGCCATAACCGTATTCTTCATTCTGGCGGGGATGCAACAGGAAGAGCGATCATAGAAACATTGATCGAACGTGTGAAACAGTCTGCAGAAATTTTTGAGAATGAAATGGCTGTTGATCTGCTTGTAGCGGAAGGAAAATGCTTTGGAGCATGGTCTCTTGATGAAAATAGAGCAGAAGTAATCACCTTTGCTGACCATATTATTCTCGCCACGGGTGGAGCAGGAAAGTTATACAGTATTACGTCTAATGATGCATCTATTACAGGAGACGGGATCGCCATGGCGTACCGGGCAGGAGCAGTGCTTTCCGATCTGGAATTCATGCAGTTTCATCCGACGATGCTCGCCGTTAATGGCCGGGGATTTGGATTGATATCAGAGGCAGTCCGCGGTGAAGGAGCGATTCTCGTCGATGAAGCAGGTACCCCCATTATGAAAGGGATTCATGCGATGGAAGATCTTGCACCGAGAGATATTGTTTCAAGGGCGATATACGAGAGGATAAGAAAGAACGATGACGTGTATCTCGATGTGTCGATGATTTCTCATTTTGAAGAGCGTTTTCCGACGATAACAAAGACGTGCAGGCGTAATGGCGTCGATCCTCAACAGGGCATTTTGCCAGTCCAGCCCGGGGCGCATTTCTTGATGGGCGGAGTGCAGACAAACAGGAACGGCCAGACTTCGATCGAAGGTTTGTACGCGATCGGTGAGGTAGCGAATACAGGGGTCCACGGCGCGAATCGGTTGGCAAGTAATTCCCTCCTTGAAGGAATCGTTTTTGCAAACCGGACTGCAGCAACAATCAAATCGAGCAAATGGAGATCGGTTCCGTCAAGATATGAGGAACGATTTTTATCCAAAAAAGTGCCTCACTTGCCTTCCGTGAAGGAAATTCAGCAAACGATGGATGTGCATGTAGGTATTGTGAGAAGCGGACCGGAACTTTCAAAGGCAGTCGACTGGTTCGAAACTTACCGTTCAGGCAACGAATATCAGGGGGCCATCACACATGAGACGGTCGTTCGCTGGAATATGATGACGGCAGGCTGGCTTATGGCTAGTTCCGCCATGATGAGAACAGAAAGCCGTGGCGGGCATTTCCGTGAAGACTATCCGGTTCGAAATGATAAACAGTGGAAACAGAAACGAATTAAAAGAGGGAGAGAGTGGGATGAACCGATTACAGATCAAAAAAGATCTGCAGCAATTTTTTCTTGAAGATATCGGAATGAATGACCTATCGAGTAATTTGATTTTTTCTAACGATGAAGTCGGAACAGGGTTCTTTGTCGCAAAACAGGATGGCGTTCTATGCGGAGGACCGATTATTGAAGAAGGCTATCGATTGCTTGATCCTTCCGTTGAAGTGAACCTGATTATGAGCGAAGGCGAATACGTAAAGGCAGGAGAAAAGATAGCAAAAGTAAAAGGCCCGATCGCCGTGCTTCTGAATGGAGAAAGAGTCATTTTAAACTTGATCCAGAGGATGTCCGGGATTGCTACGTTGACAAGAAAAGCTGTAGAAACGCTAAACAGTGACCACACACGGATTTGCGATACGAGAAAGACAACCCCTGGATTGAGGATGTATGAAAAGTATGCAGTAAGATGCGGCGGAGGATTCAACCACAGGTTCCGTTTAGATGATGGCGTGATGATCAAAGATAACCATATTGCGTATATGGGGAGCATCACGAAGGCTGTTTCATCTGCCAGGAAACAAACCGGGCATATGACGAAAATAGAAGTTGAAACAGAAAGTGCTGAACAGGTTCAAGAAGCGGTGGATGCTGGAGCAGATATTATTATGTTTGATAACAGGACACCCGAAGAAATCAAAGAGTTGATAGAGCTTGTACCACAGCAGATCATTACGGAGGCTTCGGGAGGCATCAACCTTGAAAACCTTGCGGGCTATCAGGATACAGGGGTGGATTATATTTCACTCGGTTGCCTGACTCATTCTGTGACTGGCCTGGATATCAGCTTTGTAATCGAGGAGGAGAACTAAGATGAGCGTGTTAGAAATGATCAAACAAACGCCATTGTTGCCGGAAAGATATAAAACATTGACTGTGGAAGAAATGGAAAACAGGGTCAGAGAAATAAAAAAGGAACTCGGTGACCGGCTCTATATCCCTGGCCACCACTATCAAAAAGATGAAGTGATCCAGTTTGCGGATGATACGGGAGATTCCCTGCAGCTCGCCCAGCTCGCAGCAAAGAACAAACCAGCGGACTTTATCGTTTTTTGCGGTGTGCATTTTATGGCAGAGACAGCAGATATTTTGACAGATGACCATCAGATCGTTGTGTTGCCAGATATGAGAGCAGGATGTTCGATGGCAGACATGGCGAATATCCATCAAACGGAAAAGGCATGGAGCACGTTGCAATCAACGTTCGGAGATACTATTCTGCCTTTGACCTATGTTAACTCAACTGCGAGCATCAAATCTTTTGTAGGAAAAAACGGCGGAGCAACAGTTACTTCTTCCAATGCAAAAAGGATGCTGGAATGGGCATTTAGGCAAAAAGAAAGAATTCTTTTCCTGCCTGACCAGCACCTCGGAAGAAACACTGCCTATGATCATGGAGTACCGCTTGAAAAGATGGCCGTTTGGGATCCGATAAAAGAAAGGCTTGAATATGAAGGGGTCTATGAAGATGTGAAAGTTATTCTCTGGAAGGGTCATTGTTCTGTCCATGAGAAGTTCACCGTGCAAAATATCGCGTATATCCGTTCAAAGGACCTGGAAACAAAAATAATCGTCCATCCGGAATGCACTCATGAGGTTGTCCAGCAGGCAGATTTTGCGGGTTCTACAAAAAATATTATTGAAACGATCGAGGCTGCCCCTGCAGGAAGCAAATGGGCGATTGGTACAGAGATGAATCTTGTAAACAGAATAATAAAGACACATCCGGAACAGCAAATTGTTTCACTTAATCCAAACATGTGCCCTTGTTTAACCATGAATAGAATCGACCTTCCCCATTTATTGTGGTCGCTTGAAAATATAATGAATGGTCAAGTGGGCAACCAGATCAAAGTGGATGAAGAAACATCCATATATGCCTCACATGCTCTTCAACGTATGCTGGAACGAGCATAATCTGAAAAAAGTTGATTTTCTTTTTTATCAGGAAATCAACTTTTTTAGATAATCCAAAACGGCTTTATAAAGGTAATAACTCCCTGCTTCCGTGCATAAATTTTCCTTGAGTACGTCTTGCAAAAAAATGAAAAGGTAGCAATCTGCCCAATTAGACATATAATGTACTGAATTTTGTACAGGAGGGAGTTTTTCAGCTTGAAAATTCATGTTGTTCAAAAGGGAGATACGCTCTGGAAGATCTCAAAGAAATATGGAGTAGATTTTGAAAAGCTAAAAGCTATGAATACCCAGTTAAGCGATCCGGATTTGATTATGCCAGGAATGAAAATTAAAATTCCTTCAGAAGGAGTTCCGGTCAAGAAAAAGGAAATGCCTTTCAAAAAAGAAGCTCCGATTAAAAAAGAGGCACCTATTAAAAAAGAAGCACCAATCAAAAAAGAGATGCCTATGAAAGAAGAAGTTAAGGCAAAGGTGAAGATAAAGACAGAAATGAAGCAAAAAGAGGTATTACCTAAAGCGATGCCTGAAAAAAAGGTAGCGCCGAAGGCAGTAAAGCCAAAGGCAGTAAAGCCAAAAGCGATAATTGAGAAAAAAGTTGCACCGAAGGCCGAGAAGCCGGTGGCGCCAAAAGCGGCAGAAAAGCCGTTTGCTCCGTTAAAGGAAAAAGAGATTGCAAGCGAATATCAAGAAGCGGGCCCGATGAATGTACCGAACATGCCGAACATTGGCATGCCCAATTATGTAATGCCTGCCCAAAAGGAACCTAACTATATGCCGAATGTCGTGTCGCCGATGATGCAAAATAATTATGCAAACAAATCGATGATGCCTCAAGTGATGGGGGAAATGGAAGATTCCAGTGATCTATATGGCCCACCTTCTTATCCCCAGGCGATGGCGGGTTATGGAAAAGACGGTTACCCGGGAGCAGTAGCAGGAGCGCAGTCCCCTTATTATGGAGGTAAGGATGGCTTTCCAGGAGCAGTAGCTGGCGCCCAAATGCCGAATTATGGAATGCCGAATTATCCAGGAGAGGTAGCGGGAGCACAGATGCCGAATTACGGAATGCCCAATTATCCAGGAGAGGTAGCAGGAGCCATGGAAGCACCTGCAGGAAAAGATATGGTAGCTGGAGCGAACTATGGAATGCCGAATTATCCTGGTGCAGTAGCGGGAGCACAGATGCCGAATTATGGAATGCCGAATTATCCTGGTGCAGTAGCGGGAGCACAGATGCCGAATTATGGAATGCCCAATTATCCAGGAGAGGTAGCAGGAGCCATGGAGGCACCTGCAGGAAAAGATATGGTAGCTGGAGCGAACTATGGAATGCCGAATTATCCTGGTACAGTAGCGGGAGCACAGATGCCGAATTATGGAATGCCAGGTTATCCAGGAGCAGTAGCTGGAGCCCAATCACCATACTATGGCGGAAAAGATGGCTATCCTGGAGCTGTTGCAGGAATGATGGAATCACCGGAATCACTTGATTCTTCTTCGTATTATGGAGGGAAGGACGGTTATCCAGGCGCAGTAGCAGGAGCGCAGATGCCAAACTATGGAATGCCGAACTATCCGGGAGCAGTAGCAGGAGCACAGATGCCAAACTATGGAATGCCGAACTATCCGGGAGCAGTAGCAGGAGCGCAGATGCCAAATTACGGGATGCCGAACTATCCAGGCGCAGTAGCAGGAGCGCAGATGCCAAATTACGGGATGCCGAACTATCCGGGAGCAGTAGCAGGAGCGCAGATGCCAAATTACGGGATGCCGGAATATCCAGAAGCAGTAGCGGGGGCGCAATCCCCGTATTACGGCGGAAAGGATGGTTATCCAGAAGCATTAGCAGGAGCGCAGTATCCATACTATGGCGGAAAAGACGGGTATCGGGAAGCAGTCCCTGAAGTCCAAATGGCGAGTTATCAAATGGCCGAACCACAATACGGCATGCAGAATATGCAAGGTTATCCAGATATGGGAAGATACTATTACCAATCAGGAGATTGCGGCTGCGGTGGTAATGCTGTTTATTATTCAGCCCCTCAAGGTTATTATCCAACTTATCCAAATAACTATGCTCCGCAAATGTATGAGGAAACGGAACTTGAAAGCGATTATGCGGAGTCTCGATAATAAAGAATTGGAAAGAGGCGATTCGAACCAATTGGATCGTCTCTTTTTCCAGTATATTCAGGAAACAGGTTTAATTATAGACTCCTGCCATGTTCTGAAGAAAAATGTTGTTAAACTTCAAACGGAACAGGGTCCAAAAGTGTTGAAAGGATTTAAAAATAAGGAAAAATTACATGGCCAGTTGTTGTTGGGTTCGATTCTTGATGATCGAAATGAAAAAGTGGCTGCAAGCTTTGAACCTTTTCCTACAAAAGAATGGTTCTTTCATTATGATGGACTTTATTGGGCTTGCATGCCTGTTGAAGAAGGGACGCCTCTGGATTTTTCAAAAAGGGCAGATCGGCTATTGGGGCTCAGGCAAATAGCAAAATTTCACAAGGAGACAGGGAATTTAACGAAAGATGTGGCACCATTAAAGCTGTTTCAATTGAACGAAAAATGGCTTCGAAGGTATAACCGCTTCCAGCTCTCGTTAAACCAGGCACCCATCCAAAAAGAATTTGTTCCTCTGGCCAGTTCTGTCCAGAGGTGGGGAGAGTGGATCCTTGAAAGAATAAATAGGAAATTTCTGCAGCATTTGGAAGTGGAAGCACTGAACAACAGAAGCTTAATCCACGGAGATGTTGCGCACCATAATTTTTTGCGAAATAAGTTTGAAACTGTTTTGATCGACTTTGACCTTATTGCCTATGCACCGTTAGAATATGATTACTTGCAGTATATTAATCGCATTATGCCGTTTTTAAAATGGGATTTACAAGAAGTAAGGGACATACCGATCCCTGGATTAAAACATTGCCTGCAAAATCCTGACTTATATTTACTGCTAGCATTTCCAACTGACTTTTTTCGGGAATGGCTTTTTTTAATGCGGACAAATGAACAGAAATTGAACAACTATTTAGCATATGCAAGGCAAAAATTTCAAGAGAGGGAAAGGTTTTTCATTCAGGTCCAGAAAGCTTATTACAAGCGCATTACCTACAACTAACAGTTTAAATAAAACCTCCTGGCACATCATAAAGATGAAAGGAGGTTTTAAAAAATGAAAAAAACTTTTGCTGTATTATCAACTGCGTTAATTGCCAGCGGACTTGTTGGCTGTGGTGCAAATAATTACGACACGATGGACAGATATAATAACAATACCAGGCCAATCGGTTATTATTCCAACTACAATGATAATGGTGATTACCGTGAGGGCCCTATCACTGATATGGTGGACCGCAATGAAAAGAATGGTGCGAACAAGCCAGATATGGCTCAAGTTGACCGCCGAAACGGTTTAAACGGCCCTGGATATATGAGGAATGATAGAGATTATTCCATGTATGATAACACGCTATCCAAGAGGTTGGCAGATCGCATTGAAAAGCTTAACAATGTTGAAGATGCCCGCGTTATCGTTTATGGCGATCAAATAATGGTCGGTGTTGATACTAACGACTCTAACCAGGCCGAAGTTGAAAAAGATGTACGCAGAGAAGTCGGCAAAGTTACAAAACAGAAAAACCTGACTGTCTCCACTGATAAGGACATATTTGGACGTATGGATAAAGTTGATAACCGCCTTCGTAACGGAGATGGATTCAACGAGGTTCAGGGAGATGTAAACGCGATTCTTACTGACATTGCTGATATTGCAAAGCGCCCATTCCAAAACAATAGATAACCGTTCAAACTGGAGAACAGGCTTAAAGCCTGTTCTCCTTTCCTTTAACCGCCTTTCCAGCCATTTTGGATAAAAATCCCCTTTTATGGCGAAACTATCCATATAAATGGTCACGGTTGGAAGAGGTGAAATTATGTCAAAAAACAAAAAACAAGTCATGTTCTTTTTATGGACGGTAGGTTTGATGGGAGCGCTTTTGTTTTATATGGTGCAGCACGACCGCAGTGCAGAGGCGGAGCGACAGTCCGAAGCCAGTATCAATGAAGAAGTTTCAAAAGAGGTTTTTGAAGTTACAGGACCAAAGACAATTGATGTAGTATTAAAAACGGAATATATTGATGGGACAGTGGAACAAGAAGTCATATCTGAAACTATTTGGTCAATGGAAGACTTTTGGGCAGAATATAGCGATTGGCAATTGGTCGAACAGGATAAGGATAAAATGGTTTTTTACAAAAAAAGCAGGGACTTATCACCTGTATTAAAGGCTAATGGCTATTTTGGCGTAACAGAAAACGATGTATTATCTATCTTTGAAGGAAAACCGGAAGAAGAAAATGTGATCCAAACCTTCTTTCAAATAGACGTGGGAAAACTGGAGAGCAATTTAGAAAAACAAATAAAAATTGGCATCCCAATTCAATCAAGCGACCATTATGAAGAAGTGATGGCTTCTTTTCAAAAAGTAAAAATAAAATAACCATTTTATGCCGCCAATTCATTTGGCGGTTTTTTTGTACGGAAAAAATCAACATTTTTTGTCTGTTACAAAGAGAGCTGTGAAAGGATAAGGATGGTTTTTTAGAAAGACTATGGTAAAATGAAACATAGAAATACATGTTCGCATGTATGCAATACAAAAAAAGTATTTTTCATTAGCAAAGCAAAGTTGTCTTTAAGGAGCGGGAAGAGGTTTGATTGAGTTTGTAGTTGGCGAAATTGATTATATAGATACTGAATATATTGTAGTGGAATGCAACGGAATCGGATACCAGATTTACTGCGGGAACCCCTTTGAATACAGCAGGAGCAAGGGAACTTTAAAAGTCTTTACATATCAGCATGTTAGGGAAGACTTAATTGCACTGTACGGCTTTAAAAGCCGAGAAGAAAAAGCCCTGTTTACAAAACTGCTCAACGTGTCAGGGATTGGGCCTAAGGGTGCGCTTGCCATTCTCGCAAGCGGCGAGCACAAGCAGGTTGTATCGGCGATCGAAATGGAAGATGAAAAATTTCTTACAAAGTTTCCTGGTGTCGGGAAAAAAACAGCGAGGCAAATTATATTGGATTTAAAAGGAAAGTTAAAAGGGTTCGTTGGTCTGGACCAGACTGGCCTGTCTGCCGTTGAAGAGGAAGAAGAACAAGTTAGAGAATTAGATGAAGCGATTGAGGCACTTAAAGCACTAGGATACTCAGAAAGAGAAATAAACAAAGTTGTACCAGGACTCAGAGAAGAAAACCTTACAACAGATCAATATATTAAAAAAGCCCTTCAACGCTTATTACAGCAATAAGGGGAGAGTTTAATTGGAAGAGAGATTAATTTCGAGTGAATCTATCGGGGAAGAAGAAACTGCCGAGTATAGCTTAAGACCGCAATCCTTAAGTCAATATATTGGACAAACAAAAGTAAAGGAAAATTTAAGTATCTTTATCGAAGCGGCAAAGATGAGAAAAGAACCACTGGATCATGTTCTGCTTTACGGGCCACCCGGGCTTGGAAAAACCACTCTTTCTGCTATTATCGCAAATGAGATGGGGGTTAATTTAAGAACAACATCCGGTCCGGCGATTGAGCGTCCGGGGGACCTTGCTGCGATTTTGACCGCTCTTGAGCCTGGAGATGTTCTTTTCATCGATGAAATCCATCGATTGCATCGAAGTGTCGAAGAAGTTCTTTATCCGGCAATGGAGGATTTTTGTCTGGATATTGTCATCGGCAAAGGGGAAACGGCTAGATCTGTAAGGCTTGATCTGCCGCCGTTTACCCTCGTGGGTGCAACTACCAGGGCAGGAGCCCTTTCAGCGCCGTTACGCGACCGTTTTGGCGTGATGAGCAGGCTAGAATATTATAATGAACATGAGCTTGCGTTTATCGTCAAAAGGGCTTCGGAAATTTTGAATGTTGAAATGGAAGACAGTGCTTCGGTTGAACTGGCGAAGCGATCCAGAGGAACACCACGTATCGCAAACCGCCTGCTAAAGCGGGTCAGAGACTTCGCTCAAGTGCAGGGAGACGGGATCATCACACATATTCTTGCCGATAAAGCGTTAAAAATGCTGCAGGTTGACAGTCGGGGCCTGGATCATATCGACCATAAACTCCTTCTTGCCATCATAGAAAAGTTCAGGGGAGGACCGGTTGGACTTGATACTATTGCGGCAACCATCGGAGAGGAAAGGCATACGATCGAGGATGTGTATGAGCCTTATTTATTGCAAATTGGTTTTATTCAGAGGACGCCAAGGGGAAGAATAGTGACTGGTGAGGTTTACAGCTACTTTCAGTTGGAGGTGCCGGAATAACGTGGGGTTCTCAAAGGTTTTTATAACGATAGGAATCATCTTTTTAGCTATCGGGCTCCTATGGCAATTTATCGGAAAACTGCCAGGGGATATTGTAGTTAAAAAAGGAAATACTACTTTTTATTTTCCAATTGTAACATCGATTGTTGTCAGTATCGTTCTTTCCATTATTTTTTATATCATCGGAAGGTTTCGGTAGTAGATGTAATACTTTTCTCAAACACTAAGATGAACAGAGACTGAAAAAGAGAATTAGGTGAGTAAAGATGGAAGTTAATTTATTTGATTTTGATTTACCAGAGGAACTTATTGCGCAGACGCCTCTTCTAGACCGGGCAAGTTCTCGCTTAATGGTACTGGATCCGGAAAACGGCGAGGTGATGCATGAGAAGTTTTCCTCTATTATCGATTATTTAAAGCCAGGAGACTGCCTTGTATTAAACGATACAAAAGTTTTACCAGCAAGGCTGTTCGGCGTAAAAGAAGAGACTGGCGCAAAAGTGGAAGTTTTGCTTCTAAAACAAATCGAGGGAGATCGCTGGGAAACACTTTTAAAGCCTGCAAAACGTGTAAAGGACGGTACCATGCTTTCTTTCGGGGACGGAGTGCTGAAAGCGAAGTGTGTAAAGGAAATGGACCATGGCGGAAGAGAGTTAGAGTTTATTTATGATGGCGTTTTTTATGAAGTCCTTGAGCAATTAGGGGAAATGCCGTTGCCCCCGTATATTACAGAGACACTGGATGATCAGGATCGCTATCAGACGGTGTTTGCTAAAAACAGAGGGTCTGCGGCAGCACCTACTGCCGGCCTGCATTTTACAGAAGAACTATTGCAGAAGATCGAAGAAAAAGGGGTTCATATTGCGTTTATCACCCTTCATGTTGGACTTGGAACATTTCGTCCTGTATCCGTTGACAAGATTGAAGAGCATGTGATGCATGGAGAATTTTATCAACTTACAAAAGGAACCGCCGAACTTCTTAACAAAGTAAAAGAAGGTGGAGGCAGGATTGTATCAGTGGGCACAACTTCAACACGGACCCTTGAAACCGTAGCTTCAAAAAACAATGGGGAGTTTGAAGAAGCGTCCGGCTGGACTGATATTTTTATTTTCCCGGGATATGAATTCAAAGCAATAGACGGTTTGATCACTAACTTTCACTTGCCAAAATCAACCCTGTTAATGCTGGTAAGCGCTCTTGCTGGACGGGAGAATATATTAAATGCATATCACCAGGCAGTTGAGGAACGGTATCGCTTTTTTAGCTTTGGTGATGCGATGCTGATTTTAGAAGGGAGTTCGACTCGATGACGGCAATTCGATATGAACATATAAAGACTTGTAAACAGAGCGGCGCCCGGTTAGGAAAGCTGCATACGCCTCATGGTGTTGTGGAGACACCAATGTTCATGCCTGTTGGAACGCTTGCTACGGTTAAGACAATGAGCCCCGATGAATTAAAAGAAATGGGTGCGGGTGTTATTTTAAGTAACACCTACCACCTCTGGCTGCGGCCCGGTCACGATATTGTGAAAGAAGCTGGCGGCCTGCACAAATTTATGAATTGGGATGGGCCGATTTTAACAGATTCCGGAGGCTTTCAAGTGTTTAGTTTAAGTGACTTGAGGGAGATTTCGGAAGAAGGAGTACGCTTTCGCAACCATTTGAGCGGTGAAAAGCTATTCTTGTCTCCTGAAGGGGCAATGGAAATACAAAATGCCCTTGGTTCTGACATTATGATGGCTTTTGATGAGTGTCCGCCATATCCGGCTGAGTATGATTACATGAAAAGTTCTGTAGAAAGGACAAGCCGCTGGGCAGAAAGGTGCCTGAAAGCCCATCAGCGTCCGGAAGACCAGGGTCTCTTCGGCATTGTTCAGGGCGGAGAATATGAAGACCTTCGGAAGCAAAGTGCAAGGGACCTCGTCTCTTTAGATTTTCCGGGTTATGCAGTAGGCGGTCTTTCTGTTGGAGAGCCAAAAGATGTTATGAACAAAGTCTTAGAGTTCACCACTCCTCACCTGCCTGAAAATAAACCAAGATACTTGATGGGAGTAGGTTCGCCTGACTCTTTGATCGATGGGGCGATTCGTGGAATCGATATGTTTGATTGCGTGCTGCCGACCAGAATAGCACGGAATGGGACGCTGATGACGAGCAATGGAAGGCTTGTTGTAAGAAACGCAAAGTATGCGAGGGATTTCGGTCCGCTTGATGAAAACTGTGATTGCTACACTTGCAGGAATTATTCCCGAGCCTATATTCGCCATCTCGTAAAGAGCAACGAGACATTTGGTTTTCGATTAACTACTTACCATAATCTTTATTTTTTGTTAAACTTGATGAAGCAAGTTAGAGAAGCCATCATGGATGACAGATTACTGGACTTCCGTGAAGAATTTTTTGAAAGATACGGCTTTAATAAACCTAACGCAAAAAATTTCTAAGTACGCCAGAGGGAAAATACATAAGCGGTTTTTTTGTTTTTTATCCCGCGGTGTTCGCCGAAAGGCATTAGATTCTAAGGAAGGGGTGAATTCATTTGGATTTAGCAGCAAATATTTTGCCTTTGCTTCTAATGTTCGCTATTTTTTATTTCTTGTTGATCCGTCCACAGCAAAAGCGCCAGAAAAAGACAAGAGAAATGCAGTCGAACTTGCAAAAAGGCGATAAAGTGGTAACGATCGGCGGCATTCATGGAACGATTGACGTTATTGAGGAAGCAACTGTTGTGATTCGTTCTACTGACGGAAGCAAATTAACCTTTGACCGCGCAGCAATTCGAGATGTAACTACACAATAAGCAAAAAAAAGGGCGATTCCATTTAATGGGATCGTCCTTTTTCCTTTTATGCAATTACCGTGAACTTCGAAGATTTACGCCTATTATGCCACCAAGAATCGCAGATAGCAGATAGCCTCCGTGGTACATTATCTGCTGAGCATTAAATGTCATGCGATAGCCGAGGAATTGAATGAGAAACACTAGCAAGATGTATAAGAGCGCGGTGCCTCCTCCAACCATCCACCCCTTTTCGCCCTTTTTCCCTCCGGAAATAAAACCTCCCATAAAAAATGCAAGAACTGTTGCTGCCATTACTACCATGCCTACAGAATCTTCCGTAAGCGAAGAGAAGCGAAGAATTAAAGACAATACAAAGCTGACAGCAAAAACAATAATAACAATGGAAAGTAAGCCATAACCCATTGCAGTCAACATATTCCTTGTTTCCAACTGTATCTCCCCTTCCGATTAAAGTGTTATTACATTTTATTCGAATGTGGACAAATTAGAAGCAAAATCATTAAAGGACAGGTCGTGTCATAGGATTATAAAAAGGAACAACGGAAGGAGAACTCTGCATTGGAAACGATTGTAACAGCCTCTATTTTTGTATTTAGTTATATAGGCATTATCACAGAGAAAATCAATCGAGCTCTGGTTGCCTGTGCAGGCGGATTGCTTATGCTTTTGTTGGGGATCATCGACTTGAATAACATTTTCATAAAGCATATTGACTGGCATACCATATCGCTTTTGTTTTCAATGATGGTTTTAGTTTCCATAACGAGTCAGAACGGGATATTTGAATATATAGCGATTAAGGTTGCACAGCGTGTGGAAGGAAAACCGATCCCGCTCTTATTCATGATGGCTACGTTAACTGCTGCAGGTTCTGCGCTGCTGGATAATGTTACAACCGTTTTGCTTCTTGTGCCGATAATTCTAACATTAACAAGGATCTTGCAAGTACCGAGTGTTCCCTTTCTTGTCTCGACTATTTTGTTTTCTAACATTGGGGGAACAGCTACTTTAATCGGAGACCCTCCAAATATAATGATTGGCCAGGCTGTTGGCCATCTGGGATTCAACGACTTTTTATTCCACCTTGGTCCGGTCGTATTACTAATATTTGGCTCGATTATGGGTGGATTGTTATTATTTTATCGGAAAAAGCTTCATGTAACGGAACAATACAGACTCGAACTTCTTTCTATAAGAGCTAACACTTACTTGAAAAAAGGTCCCCTGTTATATAAGTCTCTGGCAGTTCTGGGAATGACTATTCTTGGCTTTTTGCTTCATCCGCTATTTCATGTCGAGATAACAAGCATTGCGATGGCCGGTGCACTGTTATTGTTGTTGATCACGCATGACGAGCATGAAACAGAAGAAGTATTTAAATCCGTGGAGTGGATAACGCTTTTCTTTTTTATTGGCCTATTCATGCTAATTGGAGGGCTGAAGGATGTCGGAATCATCGATGAGATAGCCCGTGGCATTCTGTATTATACTGAAGGTGACTTGCCAAAGACAGCGATCGTTATATTATGGGGATCTGGCATTTTCTCAGGATTTCTGGATAATATTCCTTTTGTAGCCGCGATGATTCCAGTGATAACCGAGTTTCAGGATTACGGTATGACAAATCTTGATCCATTATGGTGGTCCCTGGCGCTCGGCTCATGTCTTGGAGGAAATGCCACGTTAATCGGGGCTTCCGCTAATGTAGTTGTTGCCGGGCTTGCCTTAAAGGATAAACAACAGGTTAGTTTTCTGGAGTTTTTAAAGGTTGGTGTTCCGGTTGTGTTTGTTTCTCTTATAATCTCCACTATTTACATTTATTTTAGATATTTATTGCCATATTATTAAGCAGGCATATGGGTCTGCTTTTTGTTTTGCAAAAATAGTTAATAAAACAAGTACTTATGATTATTTTCCAATACATTCCCTTATTGTTTGGTTGTTTCAGGGTCAAACTAACAACAATGAACCTGAAAAGGAGGGGACGAGATTGGAATTTCTCACGATTATACTTAGAACAGTTGTCCTTTATTATGCCATAATCGTTATATTTCGATTGATGGGCAAAAGAGAAATCGGCCAATTGAGCATCCTTGACTTTGTGGTTTCCATCATGATTGCTGAACTTGCAGTACTTTCGATTGAAGATCCGAAAACACCGATGGTCAATACGCTTGTTCCGATGGGAATACTCGTACTGATCCAAATAGCGATGGCTTTTATTTCTTTAAAGAGCGAAAAAATGAGGGAGTTAATCGATGGAAAGCCTTCGGTGTTAATTGACAGAGGGAAAATCGATGAAGAGGAAATGAAGAAGCAAAGATATAACTTTGATGACTTATTGGCACAACTGCGGCAAAAAGATGTGGCGAGTGTTTCAGATGTTGAATTTGCAATTCTGGAGCCATCGGGAGATTTATCAGTTATAAAAAAAGAAAAAAATAATAAAGAAATAAAGGCAGAGGAACTTTTACCTCTTCCACTTATATTAGATGGGAAAGTCCAGGAGGAACATTTAAAAAAAATCAATAAGACTTCGCTATGGTTAAGGCAAGAACTGAAAAAATTGGGCCACAGGGACATCAAGCGAATCTCATTTTGTTCACTCCATCGAAACGGTACATTTTTTATCGATTTAAAAAACGAAAAATAAAAGGGTGATCAAGGCTCCGAAGGTGGAGAAACTGGATCAACCCTTTTTAATGTGTTTAAAAAAGTGAACCGAAAAATGGAATTCTTCTTAAATCATCCCGTCTTATCAAGTTTAACAAAAGGAGCACTATAACATAGACAAGGCAGGAGAGACTGATGGCTAGAACAGTGCCAGGCAAAATATTGCCGACCCCGATGAACTTTCCGTAAAAGTAGTGGGCTGCAAAAGCCCCAAGCAGAATTCCGGTTACTCCTTTTGTGAAATCTTTTATGACAATCGTAAATCCGATCGCTTTTGCAAGGGTCGCAAAGTGAAGCAGTGTTACTAGTACGATTCCGGTAACGATGGCTAATGCTACTCCCATTATGCCTAGCTCGGGCCGGGTGGCGAGAACGAAGATTAAAGCGATCTTTGCCACAGCTCCGATCAAACTGTTTATCATGGCAGCCTTTGCGAGATCTAAAGCTTGCAGGGCTGCAGCAAGCGGGCCCTGAAAGTAATAAAAGAAGAAAAATGGAGCCATGACTTTTACATAAATGGCAACAGAAGGAGCATCATACATAAGATCCATTAACGGAACAGCAAAGATGTAAGTAATAATAACAGAAATTCCTCCTGAGACCATCGAAAGGCGCATTGCTTCGCTCAGCCGATGCTGAATAAGCTTATACTGTTTCTGGGCATGCGCTTCACTTATTGCCGGTACAAGTGATACCTGCAGGGAGTAGGTAATAAATGTCGGCAAGAATAAAAGCGGGATAGCGAGTCCTGAAAGACTACCGTACTGTCTTGTAGCCACCTCTGTGGCAACACCAGCGATGAGCAGGCTCTGGGCTACAACGATAGGCTCAAAGAAATAAGAAACCGAGCCAATGAGCTGGCTTCCTGTTGTCGGAAGAGAAATGCTCATCAAATCTTTCAAGGTACCGTTTCCGTCCTTCAAGTAGCTCCAAAATCCTTTGCGTATCCGTATTCTCTTCTTAAGCTTAAACATCGAAAACATGTACAACAAGGAAGCAAGCTCCCCCATGATAACAGACAACATTGCCCCGGCGGCCGCAAATTCCACTCCATAAGGCAAAAACATTTTAGTTAACAGAGCAACAAGGCAAATTCTCACAAATTGTTCAATAACCTGTGAATATGCCGAGGGGCGCATGTTTTGCAGTCCCTGAAAGTACCCTCTTAGAATAGAAGACAACGCAACGATAGGTACGACAGGGGTAATGGCGATCAGCGGGTAAAAAGTTCTGCCATCGGTGAAGAATTTCTGTGATAAAATAGGAGCAGCCAGAACCATTGCAGTGGTGAAAATAATGCTGAGAAGGCCAGTTATCGCCAGTGAAACAACTAAGATTCTTTTGATCTTTTTCCGATCGCCTTTTGCGTCTGCTTCTGCTACCATTTTTGAAATCGCAACCGGCAGTCCCATTCGAGTCAGGGTTATCGTAAGAATTAGCGTCGGTACTGCCATCATATATAATCCGACGCCTTCTTCTCCCATGACTCTTGCCATTACAATCCGGTTGATGAACCCGAGAATTTTTGTGATCAACCCTGCAATGATTAAGACAAGTGTCCCTCTTAAAAAGGTTTGCTTTGACATATAGACCCTACTTTCTATGAAAGTACAAAAAAACAGTCTTGCTCAAAAAACGGTAGCCATTTTTAGTGTTGTAAGATAGTATTAATTTGGATTCCAGTTTTTTAGGAAGCCGTTCCTTTGTATGCCAACCGGCGACCGAAGGATTTTCTTTTACCATCATGTATATGCTTGATAGGGGACAAAGCATGACAAGGATATAGGAGTGTTTTAATGAAAGAACAAATAAGAGACTTTTTAGTGGAGAACTTAAGCTTTCTTCCGCCGGAATTAATTGTGGTAATTGTGTCTGCAATGCCGATCTTAGAGCTCAGGGGAGGTATTCCAGTAGCATACACCTTTGGATTTGGTTTTACCGAGTCATTTTTGTTAAGCATTATTGGGAATGCCCTGCCGATTGTGCCGTTACTGTTATTGTTTAAGCCTGTCAGCAACTGGCTGATGCGCTTTACCTGGTACAAAAAGCTTTATGACTGGCTTCACCACCGCACAGTGAAAAAAAGCGGAAATGTCGAGAAATATGGTGCTCTCGGATTAATCCTGTTCACAGCAGTACCCCTGCCGACAACTGGGGCTTACAGTGCCTGTGTGGCGGCGGCGATTTTTGGAATTCGGTTTCAATATGCATTCTTTGCAATTCTTACTGGTGTGGTCGTAGCTGGTCTGGGTGTAGGGATAGCGATGTATTCTATTTTCTAAATTCATATTATTGGAAGGGGCCTTTATGATGGTAGAACAATGGAAAGACACGGTATGGCCGGCGTTAGAAAGCAAAAAGGATGAGTTTCATTTACTGGGTTATGACCGCGCAACAACAGAAGAAATCTGGAAGTGCATCACAGCACGTTTGAAACGGAATAAAGACGAATTGCAGCTTCATCAGTTTGTTAACCAAATAATGAGGTTGTCTGCAAACGAATATATGAACTGGTTGACCATCAGTGCTTACCAGGGACCAGACTGGTTCAGTGAAAATGAAATTTTGGACTTGAAATAAATCCGAAAAAATGTCAAATTGACAGAAAAATTCATTAATCGCTATAATAGGATTATTGGTCTAATATAGTTACATATTTCATTGTCGTTTTTTATCATAGGGAGGAGTTTTTTAGATGGTGAAAAAAGGTCGGATCGTAACGTTTTTTATAATAGTCATCGCGCTTGCTTCGTTAATTGCGTTTACGATCAAAGACATCACAAGCGATATTAAGCTTGGGCTTGATTTGCAGGGAGGCTTCGAAGTTTTATATGACGTTGAACCTGCTCAGGAAGGCCAGGAAATCAACAAAGAGCTTTTGAACAGCACGGTGAGTGCCCTTTATGAACGGATCAATGTTCTAGGTGTATCCGAGCCGAGCGTGACGATCGAAGGTAACGATCGGATCAGGGTGCAGTTGGCGGGAGTCAAAGACCAGAACCAGGCACGTGACATCTTATCGACTCAGGCGGAGCTTTCTTTCCGTACAACTGATGATAAGAAACAGATGGATGGGACTGACTTAAAAGAAGGTGCCTCAAAAGTTGTTTTTGAAAAGAACCAACCGGTTGTTCAGGTTACATTAAAACATCCTGAAGAATTCGCTAATATAACAAGAAAAATAAAGGACATGCCTTTTCCTGAAAACCGCCTTGTCATCTGGCTGGATTATGAAAAAGGGGATTCCTATAAAGAAGAATTAAAAAAGCCTGAAGGAGAGCGGAAATTTATTTCTGATCCGCAGGTTACCCAGGTCTTGAGCCAAAATCAGGTTATTATTACTGGCCCGCCGTTTAAGGTTGAAGAGGCGCAAAACCTTGCTGACCTTTTGAACGCAGGTTCATTGCCAGTTAAATTGAAAGAAATTTATTCTACTTCCGTTGGGGCACAGTTCGGTGAGCAGGCCCTTGATAAAACGGTTGTTGCCGGATATATCGGCATTGGCCTCATCTTCTTGTTCATGATGCTTTATTATCGATTCCCTGGCGTGATCGCAGTCATTACGCTTAGCGTATATATTTACCTTATCCTGCTAGTATTTGATTGGATGAATGCAGTACTGACGCTTCCAGGTATCGCTGCCCTGGTGCTAGGAGTCGGAATGGCAGTTGATGCCAATATTATTACCTACGAACGCATAAAAGAAGAAATACGGACAGGGAAGTCGATGCTGTCTGCATTTAAAGCTGGAAGCCGTCGCTCTTTTGCTACGATTCTGGATGCGAATATTACGACCGTTATCGCCGGAGGAGTCCTGTTTATTTACGGGACAAGCGCTGTTAAAGGCTTTGCGGTTATGTTGATCACTAGTATCCTCGTCAGCTTTATCACTGCGGTATGGGGATCCCGTTTATTGCTCGGTTTATGGGTTAAGAGCCGCGCCTTAAACAAAAAACCGGGATATTTTGGTGTAAAGGAGAGTGAAATTGATGAACTTTAACACAAGAGACATCGACTTTGACTTTGTAAAACACCGTAAAAAGTTTTTCATGTTCTCCTTAATCTTGTTTGTCCTTGGAGCTATTGTTTTAGGTGTTTTCGGCCTTAATCTCGGAATCGATTTTTCGAGTGGTACCCGTGTGGATGTTCAAGCAGGGCAATCCTTAACAGTGGAGGAAGTTAACAACGAGTTCGAAGAACTAGGACTTGATCCTGAAGAAGTTACATTAGCTGGAGACAACAATGAGATCGGCGTTGCCAGATTTATTGGTGTGCTTTCTAAAGATGAGATCGCAGAGGTGAAATCATATTTCAACGAAAAATATGGCTCAGAGCCAAACATAAGCACTGTTTCTCCTCAAGTTGGTAAAGAGCTTGCGAAAAATGCTTTCATTGCAGTTGTGATCGCTTCGATCGGAATCATCATTTATGTGGCGATCCGATTTGAGTGGCTTCAGGGGCTGGCTGCGATTGTAGCACTTTTTCATGACGCGTTCTTGATCATCGCCGTGTTCAGTATTTTGCAGTTGGAAGTAAACATTACGTTTATCGCTGCTGTGTTGACAATCGTTGGTTATTCAATCAACGATACGATCGTCACGTTCGACCGTATCCGGGAAAACATGAAGTTTGAGAAGAAAGTAAAGACCTTTGAAGATATTGCCCGTATCGTAAACGCTAGTCTGGTTCAAACGCTTGCTCGTTCCATTAACACTGTGTTGACGGTAATATTCGCTGCAGCGGCGTTAATGATTTTCGGCGGTGAAGCGATCAGAACGTTTTCTATCGCATTACTGATCGGGCTTGTGGCAGGAACCTATTCTTCCCTTTTCATTGCTTCACAGCTCTGGGCTGTATGGAAAGGAAAACAATTGGAAAAGAAACGTTTCAAACCGGCAGAAAATGAAGGATAATATCAAATCCATGGGACCATTCCGTCCTGTGGGTTTTTTATGTTTTACTTCCTTACTAACAGAGGAAAGATAATGACATACCGATAATATGATATTCATTCATAGAACGGTTTTTAATAGCCAATTCTAAACAGTATAAGAGTAATAGGTGAAAAGAGGTGAAAGGTTGGAGAAAGAAGAGCGTTTCCGTAAGGCGGAATTTGCCGCGCTTGTTGGAGTAGTTGGCAATATTTTTCTGGCATTGGTAAAAGGGATAATCGGATACATAGCAAACAGTCGGGCGCTTATTGCTGATGCTGCACACTCCGGTTCAGATGTGGCAGGATCCTTCGCTGTATATATTGGCCTTAAAGCTGCAAAAAGGCCTCCTGATGAAGACCATCCGTATGGGCACGGGAAAGCAGAATCGATTGCGGCGATTATTGTTGCGGTTTTACTGCTGCTCGTCGGGTTTGAAATAGGATTAAGTTCTGCAAAAGCTTTATTTCAAGAAATCGAAGCACCGGGAACTCTAGCGATGTATGCAGCAATTGTTTCGATTATTTTAAAAGAAGCGATGTTTCGATACAAGTATTCTTTGGGAAAAAAGATAAAGAGTGATGCATTAATCGTTAATGCTTATGAACATCGATCAGATGTATATTCTTCGATTGCAGTATTAGCTGGAATCGGAGGCGCGATTATTGGCCAGAATTTTGGCATATACTGGTTGGTTTATGCAGATCCGGTCGCCGGGCTTTTAGTTGCGATTTTAATACTTAAAATGGCGATTAAACTAGGATATGAATCAATCCATAATACTCTGGATCATGTTTTGCATGAGGAAGATACTCATACTTACCGAAAGATTATAGAAGATGTCCCAGGCGTTTTGAATATCGATGAATTTTTTGCAAGGGAACATGGCCACTATCTGATTATTGACCTTAAGCTAGGTGTAGACCCCGATATTTCCGTGGAAGAAGGCCATCAGATCGGCAAGGAAGTGAAGAAGCGCTTATTAGAGGACAAAGACGTTCAAGATGTTTTGGTTCATATCAATCCTTATGAACCTAAAGGTAGTCAATGGTATGATTGACCTAAGAGAGCTGGGAGGAGAATGGGATGAAAAAACAATGGGGACTAATTATTGCGCTAATATTTGCACTTGTTATTGCAGTATTTGCCGTTATCAATGTTGATCCGGTTGAGGTTAATTACTTGTTTGGAACTTCTGAATGGCCGCTTGTTCTTGTGATACTGGGTTCAGTTCTTATGGGAGGATTACTGGTACTCGGTGTCGGCCTTGTTCGCTATTATAAATTGCTTCATGAGATAAGGTCTCTAAAAAAAGAGAACGGCAAGTTACAAGAAGAGCTTGAATCTACACAAGGTCCAACTGAAAATCATGAACCAGAATTGGATAGCTTAAATGAGGAAGAAGAAAATTTCGAATCGAACGGAAACCGGCAATAACCTGGCATAATTGGCCGGGTTTTTTATTTGCAGTGTGGAAAAGTTTTAACGCAAAATTCAATGGATGAAAACTTGTAGGATGGTAGACTTAAGGATTGCCGCACGTCGAGTTATCTTTTGATTTCCATTTGATTAGGCAGATTGGACATGTGCCAACCACTGGTCAAACCTCTAATTTCTTTATATAATGAGTAGGTTAAGAGGTGATAGCATGTTGCAACCTAAAACACGATGGAACGTCGTTGAAACTGACCTGGAGGCATCGAAACGATTGCAAAGCGAACTCGGTGTATCTTCTATTGCTGCTACTTTGTTAGTTAATCGCGGAATTACTAGCGTAAAGGAAGCAGAACGATTTTTATACAAAAAAGATCTTAGCTTTCACGATCCATTTTTAATGGATGGAATGGAAGAGGCTGTTCATAGAATTCATCGTGCAATAGAGAATAATGAAAAAATACTAATCTATGGAGACTATGATGCGGATGGCGTAAGCAGTACAAGCGTGATGGTCTATACGCTAAAAGAATTAAATGCAACTTTTGATTATTATATTCCTAACCGTTTTACAGAAGGGTACGGTCCCAATGAACAGGCGTTCCGCTGGGCGAAAGAAGAGGGCTTTTCTTTAATCATTACGGTGGATACAGGCATATCAGGCGTCCATGAAGCAGAAGTCGCTAAAGAGCTTGAAATCGATTTGATTATCACAGACCACCATGAACCCCCGCCGGTTCTTCCAGATGCATATGCAACAATAAATCCTAAGAAACCAGGGTGTACATATCCGTTTAAAGGATTGGCAGGGGTAGGAGTTGCGTTCAAACTTTCTCATGCATTGTTAGGAAAAGCTCCCTATCACTTGCTTGAAATCGCAGCCATGGGCACTATTGCAGATCTTGTGCCTCTGATTGATGAAAACCGCCTGATTGCTGATGAAGGAATCAAATCACTCGGCAGGTCTACTAAAAAGGGAGTCAAAGCGCTACTTGCCCAATGTGGCATTGAAGATCAGGAAATCAATGCCGATCATATTGGATTTGCCATCGGACCGAGGCTCAATGCTGCAGGAAGGCTTGATAGTGCTGTTCCAGCTGTACAGCTTTTAACAACAGAAGATGCCGACGAAGCAAAGTATATCGCTGAAGAAATCGATACGATGAATAAAGAACGAAAGCAGCTAGTTAATGAGATGACGAAGGAAGCAATCGAAGAGGTGGAAAATTTCTATCCGCCAGGGGACAACAATCGGGTACTTGTTATTGCGAAAGAAGGTTGGAATCCTGGAGTGATCGGAATCGTTGCCTCAAGGCTGGTTGAACGTTTCTATCGGCCGACGATTGTTTTGAGTATCGATAACGAAAAAGGGACAGCAAAGGGCTCTGCAAGAAGCATAGAAGGATTTGACATGTTTGAAAACCTTTCCATATGCCGGGACATCCTGCCCCATTTTGGCGGGCATCCTATGGCAGCAGGAATGACGTTAAACGTGGATGACCTTGATGACCTGCGCGAGAGATTAAACGGATTGGCAAAGGAAAAGCTAACCGATAATGATCTTATTCCATTGACTCGTGTGGACCTTGAATGCAAGGTGGAAGATGTGACTCTTGAATCGATCGAGGAGCTAAACATGCTTGCGCCTTTTGGAGTAAGCAATCCTAAACCGGTCGTTTTGCTCAAAGATGTCAATATGACCCAGTTGAAACGGATAGGCAGTGAAGCAAACCATCTAAAGATAGCCCTCGGAAACCAGAGCTGGGCTCTTGATGGGGTCGGATTCCATTTTGGATATGTGTTCGAGGAAGTTACACCCCAGTCAAAGGTATCCGTGATCGGGGAGCTTTCTATTAATGAATGGAACGGCCACCGCAAACCGCAAATCTTTGTTCAGGATATCGCAGTTGACGAATGGCAGCTTTTCGATTATCGTGGTATTCGTGATTTAAAAAAACGGCTGGAAATGATTCCTAAAGACAAGCTTTCCATCGTTGCATTTCGTGAAAATACGATTAAAAAATTCGATTTGCAGGATTGGGAAACGAACCTTATCGAAATAAATGATGACAATAGGAATACAAAAACGGATCTTTCGAATCAGTATGTATTGTTTTTAGATTTACCTTACCATGAAGACCAAATCAAAACGTTCTTAGGGACCGGGGTTCCAGAGCGAGCATATGTTGTGTTTCATCACGAAGAAGACCATTTCTTTACTACAATTCCATCAAGGGACCATTTCAAATGGTATTATGCCTTTTTATTAAAAAGGAAGCGGTTTGACTTAAAACAGTCTGAACAGCTTGCAAAGCATAAAGGCTGGTCAAAGGAAACCATTCACTTTATGTCAAAAGTGTTTTTGGAGTTAGAGTTTGTTACAATTGAAAATGGACAAGTTTCAGTTAATCCAAACGTCGCGAAACGAGACTTAACAAAGTCAGAAACATACAGGAGAAAGCAAGACCAGGCCAGATTGGAAAATGACCTTTGCTATTCTTCCTACCACACGCTTAAAGAGTGGTTTGATCAAATAATAAATTGTTCCACTAGTATTGAGGAGGCCTTGAAGTAAATGGATTATAAGAATTACATTACGGTTGTAGAAAATTACCCAAAAGAGGGAATCAGATTCAAAGATATTACAACCCTTATGCAAGATGGAGAAGTATATAAGAAGGCGATTAACGATATAGCAGATTTTGCAAAAGACAAAGATGTAGATATTATCGTTGGTCCTGAAGCAAGAGGCTTTATCGTTGGATGTCCAGTTGCGTATTCTCTTGGATTAGGTTTCGTTCCAGTAAGGAAAGAAGGAAAACTTCCTCGTGAAGTGGTTAAAGTTGATTATGGATTGGAATACGGCAAAGATGTGTTGACCATTCACAAAGATGCGATTAAGCCTGGCCAGAAGGTACTGATCACTGATGATTTGCTAGCAACCGGCGGAACGATAAACGCAACCATCGAGCTAGTTGAAAAGCTAGGAGGAGAAGTAGTAGGCCTTGCGTTCATGATCGAACTAACCTACCTCGATGGCCGCGAAAAACTAAATGATCACGAAATCTTTACACTTATGCAATACTAAAGCTATCTAATAAAGAGTACTCTTTAACAGGGTAACGGGTTCCGTTTTGAAGTGCAAAAGTTAAAGTGACAATGAAAATGGCGTACCGACTGACATTCAGTTTGGTACGCCTAATTTTGATTTTTAACAGCAAATTGACATAGTATCTTTTTCAGTCGCTGTTAAAGTAAAGCAACCCGTTACTCTAGTTGCATAAAAATAACCAGAGAGTTCACTTTCCTAATGCCGTGTAAATGTCTTCGGGATTTATATATTTAATACTTGTGACTTTACCCTCTTCGTTAGTTTGTGCGTGTCCTTTAACATTCAATATTTCACTTTCGTCACTTTGTTTATTTGTGTAGGATACGTTCACATTGAATTCGTAATAGCTTTTGCCTTCTTCAATCTTTATGTCCTTAACCTTAAAAACATAATCAGGAGGGGCAAAACCCACGGTCATAAATGCCCCGTTGGTTCTAACGAAATCTTCATAAAAACGTTCGCTTAAATAGGGTTTGAAATTTTCTTGATGATACTCAGAGAGCATTTCTGATTTCTTTTCCATATCATCCACAGAATACAACATTTCCTCCTGTTCTTCGGTAGGTCCAGTAAATACATTTTTCAAAACGGTTTGAAGGTTTTGTTTACTTGTATTTTGTACTTCGTTTTCTTCTCCTGAGGCATCGGAGTTCGTGCAACCAACAGCTAATAGTAGAATTCCCAGCAACATCAAAGACATAAAGTATTTCTTCAATTTTCCCAAAAAAAATCACTCCTACAATTGTTATTGATCACTACATACGAATAAGCGTTCTTAAAAGTTTCAAAAGTCATTTTTACTGTCATTTACTGTTTTGCATCTAAAACGGAACCCGTTAATTAATAGGGTGCTCTTTTTGTTTTTGGTAAAAATAAGGGCCAGGAAGCTAAACTTCTTTGCTCTCCCATAAAAAATAGATGACTTAGATCTATTTTATAAGAGAGCCGCCAGGGAGAGCAAAGCCGTTTTTTTGTTTAAATGAGCCTGTGAAAAGATTGGATACTTCCCCCAGGTGACCCTTTCCTTTTTATATGTTATGTTTTTAAGTAAATACTTTAATAAAGATTATCCGACAATTATTTCGTTTTACTTTACACAGAGGCCAAATTTAAAGATAATAGAAGCAATATACCAAAGAGGCTTAAGGTGATTTCATGACTATTGAAGAGGTTATGCAGAGAGCTAAGAAATATCTTTCAGAAGAAGATCTTTCTTATATATATAGGGCATACGAGTTTGCCAGAGACGCCCACGAAGGTCAGTACCGCAAATCTGGTGAACCTTATATTATCCATCCGATAGAAGTAGCGGGGATCTTAGTGAACCTGGAAGTTGATCCTGTTACTGTTGCTGGCGGGTTTCTTCATGATGTAGTAGAAGATACAAGCGTCACGCTCGATGAACTGAAAGAAGAGTTTAGCGAAGAACTGGCAATGCTGGTGGATGGCGTTACAAAACTGAAAAAAATTCAATTTAAATCAAAGGAAGAACAGCAGGCGGAAAATCACAGGAAGATGATCGTAGCGATGGCCCAGGATATTCGCTGTATCTTGATCAAGCTTGCCGACAGACTCCACAACATGCGCACGCTGAAACACATGCCAAAAGAAAAACAATTGCAAAAAGCGAACGAAACCTTAGAGATTTTCGCACCGCTTGCTCACCGGCTCGGAATTTCAACTATAAAATGGGAACTAGAAGACACAGCCCTCCGTTATTTAAATCCGCAGCAATATTATCGAATCGTCAACTTGATGCAAAAAAAGCGGGCAGAGCGTGAGGGTTTTATTGATGAAGTGATCGATGAGATCCGCGAACGAATGGATGAAGTAAATATTAAAGCGGAGATATCGGGAAGACCAAAGCATATCTACAGCATTTACAAGAAGATGGCCAAACAGCATAAACAATTTAATGAGATCTATGATCTTCTTGCTGTAAGGATCATGGTTAATAGCATTAAAGATTGTTACGCGGTACTTGGAATTATTCATACATGTTGGAAACCGATGCCCGGCAGGTTCAAAGATTATATTGCGATGCCGAAAGCAAACATGTACCAATCGCTGCATACAACGGTAATAGGACCAAAAGGGGATCCCCTTGAAGTACAGATTCGTACACACGAGATGCATAAGATAGCAGAGTACGGGATTGCTGCTCACTGGGCATATAAAGAGGGCAGTCCGAGTGAAGTAGTAAATACGACGTTTGAGAAAAAGCTATCCTGGTTCAGGCAAATCCTTGAATGGCAAAATGATGTGACGAATGCCGAAGAATTTATGGAATCACTAAAGATCGACCTTTTCAGCGATATGGTCTTCGTGTTTACACCTAAAGGAGACGTAATTGAACTTCCGGCAGGCTCTGTACCGATCGATTTTGCTTACCGAATCCATACGGAAATCGGAAACAAATGCATCGGCGCAAAAGTGAACGGAAAAATGGTTCCGCTTGATTACAGGTTAAAAACTGGGGACATTGTAGAAGTGTTAACTTCTAAACATTCCTATGGGCCGAGCAAAGATTGGCTGAAGATCAGCCAGAGCTCCCATGCGAAGAATAAGATTAAGCAATGGTTTAAGAAAGAAAAAAGGGAAGAGAACGTTTCAAAAGGGAAAGAGCTTGTGGAAAAGGAAATCCAGAAACATGGCTTTGAACTAAAAGAAGTTCTTAACTCTGAAAATGTCCAGAATGTATCGAAAAAGTTTAACTTCACGAATGAAGAAGATATGTATGCCGCAGTCGGGTATAACGGTATCACGGCAGCTCAAATCGCCACAAGGTTAACAGACAAGGTGCGAAAAGAAAAAGATAAACAACAGCAGGAAGAAGAACTGGTAAAAACTATTAATGAAGTACGTTCTTTCCCTAAAAAGAGCACGGATTCTGGAGTGCGTGTCAAAGGGATCGATAACTTGCTGATCCGCCTTTCAAAATGTTGTAATCCTGTACCGGGCGATAATATTGTCGGTTATATCACAAAAGGAAGAGGCGTTTCCATTCACCGTGAAGATTGCCCAAATGTAGTAGACGCTGATGAAAGACTTCTTCCGGTTGAATGGGAAGGCGATACGAAAAAAACGAAAAATTACAATGTGGATATTGAGATAAGCGGTTTTGACCGCAGAGGGTTGTTAAATGAAGTTTTACATGCCGTGGCAGAAACCAAAACAGACATAACATCTGTTTCCGGAAAGTCTGACCGTAATCGCATGGCAACGATCAGTATGACTGTATCCATCCATAACATCAACCACCTTCAGAAGGTTGTGGAACGTGTAAAACGGATACCTGATATTTATGCTGTGCGGAGAATAATGCAATAACCAGGCGATAAAAGGAGTTAATCGATATGAAAGCGGTAGTACAGCGTTCCGGTCTTGCATCTGTGACTGTCGAAGGCAAGACTGTTGGCCAAATTGACCATGGTTTAGTTGTCCTGGTTGGCGTAACCCATGAAGATTCCATGACAGATGCAAAATACCTGGCCGAAAAAATCGCCAATCTCCGTATTTTTGAAGATGATTCTCAAAAGATGAACCTTTCTGTGAAAGATGCGGGCGGCGCAATTCTTTCGATTTCCCAATTCACCCTTTATGGCGATTGCCGAAAGGGAAGGCGTCCGAACTTTATGGAGGCAGCCAAACCCGATATTGCAAATGAACTTTACGAAAAGTTTAACCGGGCATTAGAAGAACAGGGACTTACGGTTGAAACTGGCGTATTCGGTGCGATGATGGATGTACAGCTTACAAACCAGGGGCCAGTAACATTAATAATAGAGAGCCAAAAATGAGGAGCCGATCGGGCTTCTTTTTTTTGCTGTATAAGAAAATTTAACTTTTTCGCAAAGGAGAGGCTCGACAATCGGCGAGTTTACTTTAGTTCCTTCGTTCTTTTAAACAGGAGGGATGTAATACAAAAATCTTTTCAGAGGAAAGCTTTCTTTTGTCATAACGGTAATAAAGAGTTTATGAATTATTAAGAGCAGGGAATGATAGTACTATCAAACAATGTTCGAGTATAAATCGAAGTAAAGGATGATAAGATGATTGAACTTTTAAAAAGAGGCAATGTTTCATCTGGCTTAGCCGCACTGGGGAATGCCATAATCGCAATTGTAAAGGGAGTTGCAGCTGTGTTGAGCGGAAGCGGCGCAATGCTTGCGACAACCTTCCATTCTGTTGCAGACACATTGAACCAGTTGTTTGTGTTTGTGGGTAGTATCGTCGCAGAAAAAGAACCGACTAAAAAATTTCCGACTGGATT
Source organism: Exobacillus caeni (assembly GCF_005747095.1). Classification (GTDB taxonomy): domain Bacteria; phylum Bacillota; class Bacilli; order Bacillales; family Guptibacillaceae; genus Exobacillus; species Exobacillus caeni. The sequence continues at coordinate 604,255 of NZ_SWLG01000001.1, forward strand.
TGGAAGGGCGATCAACCTTTTCGTTCTGATTGCAGTGATCATCATTTCTATCCTTGCATATGAAACTATTATAGAAGGATGGCACATCATCCAGCATCCAGAAGAGACTTCAAATCTGATCTTAAATGTTTTCATTCTGGCTTTTGGAATTTTGTTGGACGGAGCTATCTTAATAAAAGCGATGAAAGAAATTATTAAAGAAGCGAGGGTGGAAAACGCAGACGGCTTAAAATTTATCCCTCTCTCTTATAAAAACGTTAAATACGCAGCACCTCCGACAAGGCTAGTGTTTTACGAAGATAATATCGCCACTTTCGGCACTACGCTTGCATTGATATTTATTTTGCTATCTGATATTACAGGGAACTATATTTTCGATGGAATAGGTTCTCTTGTTATTGGGCTTCTATTGATTATCATCGCCTTAAAGATCGGATATGAAAATACGATCGGATTAATTGGTGTTGCTGCGCCAAAGATTGTGGAAGAGAGACTAGTAAAAATTATTCTTGGGGATAAGGACGTTGTGGACATTCACACCCTGCGTATTTTACAAGAAGGAAGAAGATACCATGTTGAGAGCTATCTTGAATTGAAAAAAGGCTTGATGCTGGCGGACGCAGACGACGTTAAGTTCCGGGTACGGGACAAATTGTTAGAGGACCAGGACGTAGCAGATGTTACGCTGGGAATAATCGAGTCCGATGATAAGCAAAACTGGACGTTAGAGCAATATGAAACAGAACCTGAAGAATAGTAGGAAGCGAGCACAATCGGTGCTCGCTTCTTCGATGTTAATAAGAATTGAAATAGTCCACGAGTCCATTGAAAATTGCATTTGATGCTTTGATTTGATAGGAGGTAGTGTTTAAAATGGTTTCTTCCCACGGATTCGACAAATATCCTAACTCGAACAAAACAGAAGGCGCAGCGTTTGTTCGTAAAACATGGTAGTTGCCATATCTGACTTTCCGGTCCCTTAGACCGGTATTTTTAATCAGTTGTTTATGTATATCTTTCGCCAGCTGTTTGTCTGATTCGGAATAGTAATAACTGGTTATCCCGTTTGCACCAATAAAATTTGAACTATCAAAGTGGATACTGATGAAGGCATCCGCTTTTTGCCTGTGTGAAATGGATACACGATCGCTTAGTGCGATATAAGTATCACCTGTACGCGTCATGACAGTCTTTGCTCCGGCTTTCTTTAATAGCTCATTTAGAAGGTTTGCAGTCCTTAAAGTGAGATCTTTCTCAAAGGAGTGGAAACTGGTTCCCTTCGTTCCGCTATCATATCCCCCATGGCCGGGATCAATTACAATCGTTTTGCCGTGTAGTCCATTCTTTAATCCTGGATGGATGATAGATGGAGTAGAGGGAGAGGTTGAGACAATCCAACTGGCCACATAAGCTTGTTTACCGGAAGGAAGGCTGACCTTTAGCCATTCCCCTTCACGGCCGATAAGCTGGAATTGGTCTCCTTTATTTCCCAGGCCGATCGCTTTATAATTTATTCCCGGCCCTGCCCGAAGGTTGCTTCCGTTATATAGGAGAACGACGTTATCACTAGAAACTTTTTTTCCTTTCACAAGATATTTAGAAGCAGTCCATCCTTTTTCTCCTGTTTCTAGCTCGATATAGCTCCAATCCTTTTTAGTCTCAATCACTCTGACTCCAGTCTCTTTTTGAAGTTTCCTTAGTACCGGTTGGTCTAGAGAGGGGCCTTTTCTCAAGTTTAAATCGGTTGCATTTACTGTTGCGTTGTATCCAGGGGGAATTTTTTTTCTTTCAGGAATGTCCCCGGAAAAAGAAACCAGCCAACCTGCGACCCATGCATCCCTGCCCTTATAAGAGATTTTCACCCAGGAATCAGTGGAGGTGATGACAGAGTATTTGTCATTGGGCTGTATCTTACCAAGTAACCCATAATTCGTCCCCGGTCCCTTACGAACATTCAAGTTCTTAATCTTTGGTGTAACGGTATCCTGTTCGCTAGTAGAATTTTCAGTTAACCACCCTGCAATCCATCCGTTTCTACCGGACTTTAGTTTAATTTTAATCCAATCCTTTTGCCTGTCTATGACAGAAAATGTTTCATTTTTATCGACTTTTCCTATCACATCATAGCTAAGGCCGGGGCCGCTCCTCACCTGCAGGTTACTAACGGAAACGTTCACTTCCCCATTTTCAGCTGCAAATACAACGAGATGGACAGGAGAAAAAAGCAATAAAACACTGAGACAAAGGAAGATGTACCTTCTCAACGAGTCAACTCCTTTCCCTTTGAAAATAGGTTTCTTTTTACATTTCGGTGTTAAATAGAAAATTCCTTTTTCGGTTGTAAGAAGTTCTATATTTGGAAAAACTAATAAAAGTAAAGGAAAGGGAGATGAAATTTGAGGTACAACAATAAGGGTTTTATGGCCAAACAAAAGGAACAACCGGAGTTCGGGGTAGACTTCCACGATTTTTTGCAAAAGGAACAAAGCTTATCAAGTATGGAACTCGCTGAGGAATTTGGTATACCACTAAAAAGCGTCAAGGTTTTAAAACAAAAAATGAAACGGTAAAGTTACATAAAACTGCTTGACATTTTAGCTCATCATTCGTATGATTATAAACAATTCCTAAAACAAAACAGATTGAATCGATAAAACCCGTGACGGAGAAAAGTAAAAAAGAAACAGGTTCAAAGAGAAGAGATGCCCCGGGCTGAAAGCATTTCTGAATACTGCCTTTTTGAAAGACACTCCCCAGGTTTCTCTCTGAAAAAAATTTTTAGTAAGGGAGAACGTATACAGGCGTTAACTGTTCGAGCGGAAAGAAGATATTAGTTTCTTTTCACTGGGGTGGCACCGCGGGTAAACTCTCGTCCCTGAACATTGTTCAGGACGGGAGTTTTTTTATTTTGCTTGCTAAATAATGACATATTTGAAATAGATGAAGGAGGATATAGACATGGGCTTTAAGATTCCAAGAGGCACACAGGATATTTTACCTGGAAAGGTAGAGTTATGGCAGTACATTGAAGAAAAAGCCAGAGAGCTCTGTAAAAGATATAACTATTTAGAAATCAGAACTCCGATTTTTGAGCAAACGGAGTTATTTCAACGAGGTGTAGGTGATACAACAGACATCGTTCAAAAGGAAATGTATACCTTTGAAGACAGAGGTGGCAGGAGCTTAACTTTAAGGCCAGAAGGTACAGCTTCAACCGTCAGGTCTTATGTAGAAAACAAAATGTTCGGTCAGCCTGAACAGCCAGTAAAGCTTTACTATATTGGACCAATGTTTCGTTATGAAAGGCCTCAGTCAGGCCGCATGAGGCAATTTGTCCAGTTTGGAGTAGAAGCGCTCGGCAGTAATGATCCAGCGGTCGATGCAGAAGTGATCGCACTTGCGATGGACTTTTATAAGGAACTTGGCTTAAAAAGCCTAAAGCTTTATATTAATAGTCTTGGAGATAAAGAAAGCAGAGAAGCACATCGCCAGGCGTTGATCGAGCACTTTAAGCCACGGATCGGCGAGTTTTGCTCGGACTGCCAGAACCGGCTGGATAAAAATCCTCTCCGGATCCTTGATTGCAAGAAGGATAGAGATCACGAACTCATGCAAAATGCTCCATCTATTCTTGATTATTTAAATGAGGAATCAGAGGCTTTCTTTAACAAGGTGAAACAGAACCTGGATACGATGGGAATTGATTATGTTGTAGATGACCGCCTTGTCCGGGGATTAGATTATTACAACCATACTGCCTTCGAAATCATGAGCGAAGCAGAAGGCTTCGGTGCGATAACAACGTTGAGCGGCGGCGGAAGGTATAACGGACTTGTAGAAGAAATTGGAGGACCGGCTACTCCTGGAATCGGCTTTGCCCTTAGCATTGAAAGGCTAATTATGGCTCTTGAAGCAGAACAAGTAACATTGCCATTTGAAACGGGAATCGACTGTTACCTTGTTTCAATGGGGGACGCTGCAAAACAAAAAGCAACCGGATTGCTCTATGAGCTTAGAAAAGCAGAAATTACAGCTGATACAGATTATCTTGACCGCAAGCTTAAGACACAATTTAAAGCAGCAGACCGATTGGATGCTAAATATGTTGCTATCCTTGGCGAGAATGAGCTTGATAACAACGTCATTAACGTAAAAGACATGGAGAAAGGCGAACAACAGGAAGTTCCGATAGATGAATTTATTGACTATATGAAACAGAAAACAAGGGAGGCGTAACGAATGATCGGAAGAACTCATAAATGCGGAGAAATTAGGGAAAGCGACATTGGAACAGAAGTCCAGCTTAAAGGCTGGGTTCAAAAAAGACGTGATCTTGGAGGATTGATCTTCATCGATTTAAGGGACCGTTCCGGCATTGTCCAGGTAGTCTTTAATCCGGAGGTTTCCAGGGAAGCATTGGAGTTAGCTGAAAAAGTTAGAAGTGAGTATGTGCTTGATATAAAAGGAGAAGTGGTTGGAAGGGATCAGAGTACTGTCAACCCCAACCTTCCTACCGGGGAAATTGAGATCCGTGCGACCCATTTAGAAATATTAAATGCTGCGAAAAACCCGCCGATCTCCATTTCGAATGATATTGATGTTTCAGAAGAGCTTCGTTTAAAATACCGTTATCTGGACCTGCGCAGGCCGGTCATGCAGGAAACGTTCAAAATGCGTCACCGTGTTACAAAGCTTATTCGCGACTTCCTGGATCAAGAAGAGTTTCTGGAAATTGAAACGCCGATGCTCACAAAAAGCACTCCAGAAGGTGCGAGAGACTATCTAGTACCAAGCCGTGTTCATCCTGGTTCATTTTACGCTCTACCTCAGTCGCCGCAAATTTTTAAGCAGCTTTTAATGGCATCAGGATTTGAGCGTTATTATCAGGTTGTTCGTTGCTTTAGGGATGAAGACCTCCGTGCAGACAGGCAGCCGGAATTTACGCAAGTGGATATCGAAACATCCTTCTTAGATAAAGAAGATTTAATTGCCATGATGGAAAGCATGATGGCGAACGTATTGAAGGAAGCAAAAGGAGAGACTGCAGAAACACCGTTCCCTCGTATGACTTACCAGGAAGCGATGGACCGCTATGGTTCTGATAAGCCTGATACACGGTTTGGAATGGAATTTGTAGATGTTTCAGAGCTTGTTAAAGAATCGGACTTTAAAGTCTTTTCAGGAGCTGTTGCTAACGGAGGAGCCGTTAAAGGGATCAACGCAAAGGGAGCGGCAGGCAACTACTCAAGAAAAGATATCGATGCTCTAACTGATTTTGTTAAAACTTATAAAGCGAAGGGTCTTGCATGGCTTAAAGTAGAGGAAGAAGGCTTAAAAGGACCGATAGCAAAATTCTTTAACGATGAATTAGCAGGTTCTTTAAAAACAGCATTTAATGCTGAGGCCGGTGACTTGCTTCTGTTTGTTGCTGACAGCAAACCAGTTGTAGCTGACAGCCTTGGTACCTTAAGGTTAAAGCTTGGTAAGGAACTTGGAGTTATTGATGAAAGCAAGTTCAACTTCCTGTGGGTAATGGACTTCCCTCTTATGTCTTACGATGAAGAGGTCGGCCGTTATTTCGCAGAGCATCATCCGTTCACTTCACCACTAAAAGAGGACATGCATCTATTAGAATCAGATCCGGGAAGTGTTCGAGCAAATGCTTATGACCTTGTATTGAACGGTTATGAATTGGGTGGTGGTTCACAGCGTATTTACCAGCGTGAGATCCAGGAAAAGATGTTCAAAGCATTAGGCTTTACGGAAGAACAGGCTAAAGAAGAGTTCGGTTTCTTGATGGAAGCTTTTGAGTATGGAACACCGCCACATGGAGGAATTGCATTTGGACTTGATCGCTTAGTAATGCTGCTTGCAGGCAGAACGAACTTAAGAGACACGATTGCATTCCCTAAAACTGCAAGTGCCAGCGATTTACTAACAGAAGCACCGTCAGCAGTAAGCCAGGAACAACTCAAAGAACTTCACCTGGAAGTTACAAAGAAACCAGAAAAAGCTGATACGAAAGCATAATAAAAAGCCCGCTATTCCAATTTTGGAATAGCGGGCTTTTTCACCCTTTTGTGATCTGGAGGTTATAATGAAATGAGCAGGGAGAGCAGAAAATAAACAATTTGTACTAAGCCGGAAACCTTGAAATAAGGAATGCTATTTGCTATAATTCAATTAACAGCAAGAAGGAGTCCTGAAGTGTTCGTGGATTACCATAAAGTTTTGAGCCAACATTTTTACAACGGGAGCCTGCCGGTTTCCATTTGGCGTGCAAGCCTCCAATGGAGTGGACGTACAAAGAATGGAACAGGGCACCCACCTGCCGAGAGCAGGTTCAAAACTATGGTGTTTAAACGGCACAGTTGGGGCTCCATTATTATTTTTTGAAAAAATGATTCTACATACAGATAAAAGGAGCAGCTGTGCTGCTCCTTTTATGATTTCTGTCTATTTTGCCATCTTTTCTAGATTTCCGTTCTTGTCCATTTTAAACGAAGAGTTTGAGTATTCTTCTTCCTGGAATAAGACCATTCTCCGGGCACGATCCATGATTTGAATCAGGGATTGATAATCTTCCTGTACAATCTGGTACTCTTTTTCAAGTTTTTGGAGCTTTCTTTCCATCTCTTTATTCTTGTCTTCTAGTTCTTTTTTCTCATATTCTAGTTTTTCTACATGTGATTGTAAATGACTCGTATTCGAGTGAGATCTCTTTAATTGGCTTAAAAAAGAAATGACTTCATCTAGAGAAAGATCTGAGCTCTGTACAGGCATTCTTTGAAAGGATGGCGCCTGATATTCACGGGTTGTTTCTCTTTCAGTTGTTTCGTAACCTGGAGCTTCCGAAGTTGGAGCTTCAGCTCTCACTGGTTCGGAACTCGGAATCTTCCCGGCTCTTTTAAACTCTTTTCTTTGTTTTTTTGCAATTTTGAGGGCTTGTTCATAACGCTGTCTAACAATAGCATTCCATCGGAAACCGACTGCAGCTGAAGTTCTATTTAATTTGTCTCCGACTTCATCAAAAGCTTTTAATTGGGTGCTGCCTTCACGGACATGCCGCAATACCGTTTCTGCAAGCAGAAGGTCGTCTTCATGGGACCAGGCATCCTGTCTTACTTTCATCATCTATTCACTCCTTAAACACTGGTTTCTTCAAAGTATTTATATCTTTGCCAGAATAAGGTTTTTTAATACTATAAATGATAAATTGATAGTTTATGCCTGTTAAACCTATCATTGATGTTTCTGAAACATAGCTGATTTCATAAATTTTTACTGCAAAAAGAAGGGGGAGTCGTACGCTCCACTTCATTCAACTTCCTTAGGAGCAATTTCTTTTAACGATTAATATCTTTTAAAAAGAGTTTGAGAATAGTAAAAACAGCGGCCTATTGAGCCGCTGTTTTCACTATTCTCCCTTTTGAATACGTTCCATAAAATAATCTAGCCTTCTAGAAACGGTCTTTTCATAACCCCTGTCACTTGGCTGATAGAAAGTCTTTTTTTGTAAATGGTCGGGCAGGTATTGCTGTGGAACGTAACCTCCGGGATAGTCGTGTGGATATTTATATTCTTTCCCGTGCCCCAGCTCCTTTGCGCCTTTATAGTGGGCATCTCTTAAATGGATAGGAACCTGACCGCTTTTGTCATTTTTTACTGCAGCTAGTGCTGAATCGATTCCTTTTATGACAGCATTGCTCTTAGGAGCAGTTGCAAGATAGAGTACTGCTTCCGCAAGAGGAATCCGCGCTTCTGGCATCCCGATGAAATCAACAGCGTGGCTTGCGGCCTGGGCAATAAGAAGGGCATTGGGATCTGCAAGGCCAACATCTTCGGCAGCATGGACAAATAGCCTTCTGGCAATAAAACGGGGATCTTCCCCGGCATAAACCATCTTCGCAAACCAGTATAGCGCTGCATCCGGATCAGATCCCCGGATACTCTTGATGAAGGCAGAAACAGTATCATAATGGTTGTCTCCGGATTTATCATATTGCAACACACGCTGTTGGATCGATTCTTCCGCTGTCTCAAGATTGATGACGATGTTTCCGTCTTTGTTCGGATCTGTCGTAAGCACGGCAAGCTCGACAGCGTTTAACGCGGTTCGGGCATCCCCGTTAGCAACTTCGACAATGTGATTGAGCGCATCTTCTTCTATTGAAACATTATATTTTCCGTAGCCTTTATTTGGATCATGAACAGCAGTTAGAATCACTTTTTTTACCTGTTCATCATTTAAGTGTTCAAAGCGAAACAAGCGGGAACGGGACAGGAGCGCGGCATTTATTTCAAACATCGGGCTCTCTGTTGTGGCTCCGATCAGAACGATAGTGCCGTCTTCCACATAAGGAAGAAGTGCATCCTGCTGGGATTTGTTGAAACGGTGAATTTCGTCAATGAATAAAACAGTTCTTTCGTTTTCTAAAGCAAGGCGCTCTTTAGCCTCACCGGTAAGCCTCCGAATGTCCCCCACTCCCGAAGTAACGGCGTTGAGCTGTTCAAAATGAGCAGAAGTAGTATTTGCAATAATCCTTGCAAGCGTAGTTTTACCCGTACCTGGAGGGCCGAAGAAAATCATCGGTGTTAACTGATCTGCCATAATCGCACGCCTTAGCAGCTTTCCTTCTCCTATGATATGATCCTGGCCGATGAATTCATCTATTGTTTTGGGGCGCATTCTGCTAGCTAGTGGACCGGTTTGCACTTTTTTTTCCTGTGCTGAATAATCGAATAAGTCCAAAGTAAGCTCGTCCTTTCTTTTTCTAAAAGATTGTGCTTTTTATTGTCTGTAATATAGAAAATAGCCACTTCCATATTAACAACGTTAGTCTAAAAACATATTCAGTAATATAATCCGGCTCTCTAATAGTTGAACGATACTACAGGGTTATTGGAAATGCAAGAATAAGCTATTTCATGCTATAATGACTAAGGTTTATGTGTAATTGGAAGAAATGGAATAATGGAAACGACATTTTGGATAAGAGGCAGGGAACCGAGATGAGAAGAGATAAGCTAAGAGAACCGGCAAATGAATTCTTTATTCGCTGGGGAGTTTTTGTAGTGGGTCTGCTGGTGATGTCATTTGGAATCTCCTTAATGATCAGAGCAGAGGCAGGTAGTGCTCCATGGGATGTTTTTCATATTGGGTTATATAATCAGTTCGGCCTTACGATAGGAACCTGGTCGATTATAGCTGGTATTGCGATATTGGCCATAACAGCTGTTTTACAACATGAATTGCCTAAAGCAGGGGCCTTTTTGAACATGCTTTTAGTGGGCGTGTTTATAGATATGTACTTGTTTTTGCCGATTTTACACACGCCCGGCCATACTTTTGGAAAGGGGCTTATGCTCATAGCAGGCATCCTGATTATGGGGTATGGTATTGGATTGTATATTGCTGCGGACAGAGGAGCGGGCCCGAGAGACAGTTTGATGCTTGTGCTAACGGAAAAAACCGGTTGGAAAGTGCAGCATATTCGTCTATCGATGGAAATCATCGTATTGTTTCTTGGATGGATGTTAAAAGGGCCAATCTTTATCGGAACGTTAATTTTTTGCCTTAGCATCGGAGCAATAGTTGGTTTTTCGTTACCACAGTGTCGAAATTTAGTTGATCGTTTGGTAGAAAGAGGTGGACAGAGTGAAAATATCTACAAAAGGAAGATACGGGCTAACGATTATGATGGCCTTAGCAAAAAAGCACGGTGAAGGGCCAACTTCCCTCAAATCGATTGCTAGAGAACATGATTTATCGGAACACTATTTGGAACAGTTGATCGCACCACTAAGAAATGCAGGATTAGTAAAAAGCATCAGGGGTGCATACGGTGGGTATATTCTGGCTGATGAGCCGAAGGACATTACGGCTGGCGACATCATTCGTATTTTAGAAGGCCCGATAAGCCCTGTAGAAGTAATGGATGATGAAGAACCGGCAAAAAGGGATCTCTGGATGAAGATTAGAGATGCAGTAAAAGATGTTCTTGATAATACGACCCTTGAAGACCTGGCGACTTATGAAGGTGAAGGGGAACAGGATAGCTATATGTTCTATATCTAGGTTCAAAAAAATTGGAATGGGCAATCTTACTAATGGAGCCAATAGAATAGACAGCACTTCCGAGTCGTATGAAAAATGTTTAAAGAAGGTGAAATCGTGGAGGCAATATATCTGGATCATGCTGCAACTTCACCGGTTCATCCGGATGTTGTAGAGGTGATGATTCCTTCCCTGAAAGAAAATTTCGGCAACCCGTCAAGCATACATCGGTTCGGGAGGTCTAACCGGCATGTTCTTGATGAAGCAAGAAGCACAATAGCGAGTAGCGTCGGTGCACATCCGAAGGAAATCGTTTTTACAAGCGGCGGAACAGAAGCGGATAATATGGCGATCATAGGAACAGCGATGGCCAATAAAGATAAAGGCAAGCACATTATAACTTCTCAAGTAGAACATCATGCTGTATTACATGCATGTGAACATCTCGAAACGCTGGGTTATGAAGTTACGTATCTCCCTGTAAATAAAGAAGGCCGCGTATCAGTTGAAGAACTGAAAGCAGCCCTCCGGGAGGATACGGTTCTCGTAACTGTGATGTATGGAAATAACGAGGTGGGGACGGTTCAACCGATCAAAGAAATCGGAGAGCTTCTACAAGAGAGAAATATCACGTTCCATACAGATGCAGTCCAGGCTTATGGACTGCTGGATATTGATGTAACGGAGCTTTCTGTTGATCTAATGTCTGTATCTGCCCATAAAATCAACGGACCAAAAGGCATCGGATTTCTGTATGTGAAAGAAAAAACAAACCTTGCGCCGTTTCTTTACGGCGGAGAGCAGGAACGAAAGCGCCGCGCTGGGACAGAAAATGTTGCCGGCATCGTCGGCTTTGAAAAAGCAGTTCAGATTATGCAGGCAGAAAAACAAAAAAAAACAGAACTTTACTTATCGTTCCAAAAAGAGATGCTGGCGGTCTTTGGCCGTGAAGGGATCGATTATAAAGTGAACGGCGATCCTGAGCACTATCTGCCTCATATATTAAATGTCAGCTTTCCGGGAGTCAGTGTGGAATCGTTATTAACCAACCTTGATCTTGCTGGTATTGCTGTTTCGAGCGGATCGGCCTGTACAGCGGGATCTTTAGAGCCTTCCCATGTATTGACAGCTATGCATGGCGAAACAGATCGGGCATTTTCAGCTGTGCGATTTAGCTTTGGACTTGGAAATACAACAGAGCAGGTAACAAAAGCTGCAGAAGAAACCGTTAAAGTTGTCAAACGGTTAAAAGCGTTGTAAACTATTCCATAATTGTTTTGTACAAGCTTACTTATACTAAGCAAGAACATAGTTTATTAGGCTGTTTTCACAAAAAATAACACGTGCAAAATTATAGGACATTCATTCCGCTATTTGTATGAAAATAGCTAGTTTTTCAGGGCTAAAGGACATCTGTTCCGCTATTTCATTGAAAACAGGAAGAAAATGCTCTGAAAAACCCAAATAAAGGATCATATGTCCTATAAAGAGTGAATTCAAGCAGTATTCCTTTATTTAACGGAACATATGTCCTTTAATGGAGTATTGCGCATATAAAAGATGAACAGCAACAGCAAGAACGGGCAGGAGGTGTAAATATGGCAGGAAAAACACCGGAAGAAACACGAGTTATCGTAGGTATGTCAGGGGGAGTTGATTCCTCTGTGGCCGCATATTTGTTAAAAGAACAGGGCTATGATGTTATCGGCATCTTCATGAAAAACTGGGATGATACAGATGAGAATGGTGTTTGCACAGCTACTGAAGACTATAACGATGTCATTCGGGTATGCAATCAAATCGGAATACCTTACTATGCCGTTAACTTTGAGAAGCAGTATTGGGACAAGGTGTTCACATACTTTCTTGACGAATACCGTGCAGGAAGGACGCCGAACCCGGATGTAATGTGCAATAAAGAAATAAAATTTAAAGCCTTTCTTGATCATGCAGTCAGCTTAGGGGCAGATTACCTCGCAACAGGGCATTATGCACAGGTCGAAACCCGTGATGGAGAAGTGAAAATGCTTCGCGGAGTAGACGAGAACAAAGACCAGACTTATTTTCTCAATCAATTGACACAGGAGCAGCTCTCAAAAGTAATGTTCCCTCTCGGTCATATTGAAAAGCCTGAAGTAAGAAAAATCGCAGAAAAAGCAGATCTTGCTACAGCAAAGAAAAAAGACAGCACTGGTATTTGTTTTATCGGAGAAAGAAATTTTAAAGAGTTCTTAAGCAATTATTTGCCGGCACAGCCTGGTAAAATGAAAACGCTGGAAGGCGAAGTCAAAGGAACCCACGATGGTTTGATGTACTATACGATCGGGCAGCGGCATGGACTTGGAATCGGCGGTGATGGGGAACCGTGGTTTGTTATAGGAAAGAACCTTGAGGAAAATGTGCTGTATGTGGACCAGGGATTCCATAATGACCGCCTTTACTCTGATTCGTTGGTAGCAACCGACATTAGCTGGGTTTCAGACAAAGCGCCGGAAGATGGTTTTAAGTGCACGGCAAAGTTTCGATATCGCCAGCCGGACCGCAGTGTAACGGTTCGTTATCTTGATGAGAACCGCATTAAAGTTATCTTTGATGAGCCTCAGAGAGCGATTACACCTGGACAGGCGGTTGTGTTTTACAACGGGGATGAATGTCTCGGCGGAGCTACGATAGACGAAGTGTACAAGAATGATGAAGAGCTAACGTATGTGTGATGGTTGCCTCAATTCCATGTGGAGTTGAGGTTTCTTTTCATTCTTTGGGGAAGGCATCAGTTTTGCTCTCCCTCGGCTCTTTTGTGCTAAAGGCTTCTTACATGCCAGCATGACGCTGCCTTTAGCATAAAAGAGCTTTATCGCTTACGCTCCTAAAAAAAGATTTTTCAATCTTTTTTAGGGGAGAGCAAAGGAGTGTCGCTTTGTGGTCTTATTTTTTTAGTTTCTTTTCAGCGCGAGCCCGCGGAAAGCGTAATGTATTTTCGTAGCGGTCAACAATAAATTATGTTTGATTAGAGCTCGCTCAGTGGATAATTCTGATTGAGCATCGTTTCTGTTATACTTATAAGAGGTTAATAACGTGTTTTGGAGTGAAGGAAATGACAGATAAAAATAAACAGGCAATCGAACTTATGAAGGAAGGCAAAATAGAAGAAGCGGTTAAGATTTTATATGAAGCGATTGAAGACGAGCCTTCTAATCCGGTTCCATATACGAACGTTGGGAACTTATTGACGGAAGCGGGTGACCTGGAGAAAGCGATCTTATTTTATGAAAAAGCGATAGAGCTGGATGGTACGCAGGCGACAGCGTTTTATGGTGCTGGAAACGCATTTTATAAGCTGGGCCAATATAAAGATGCGGTGGATATGTACAACAAAGCAATCAATAATGGTCTTGATGAAAGTGATTCTTACTTTATGCTCGGCATGTGCTATATTCAGCAGGATGCACATCGCTACGCACTTCCTTATTTCCAGCGTGCCGTCGAGCTAAATCCAGCAGATGTAGATGCCCGCTTTCAGTTTGGCTTGTGCCTTGCAAAGCTGGAACAGATCGACGAAGCATTAAAACAGTTCACGACTGTAACGGAGCAGGATGCCAATCATGCGGACGCTTATTTTAATCTGGGAGTCGCCCACGCTTATAAAGAACAATCCGGAAAGGCAATAGAAATGTTTGATAAAGCTTTGGAGATTCAGCCTGACCATCTTCTAGCAGGCCATGGGAAAAAGACGATGGAGAAGCTGCTGTCAGAAAAGGAAAAATGATTTAGGAGAGAGTAGCAGTGTCTGAAACGATTGAGCAAAAGAAGTTTATAAAAGGCAAACTGATTCACATGATTTATTACAATGAAGATAGCATGTATGGTGTGGCAAGAATCCGTATAAAAGAAACAAACGAAATCACGGATGAAAAAGAAGTGGTTATTACGGGTTTATTTCCAATGCTTCATGAAGACGAATTGTACATTTTCTACGGAGGATTCACCGAACATCCGAAGTATGGACGCCAATACCAGGTGGAAACCTTTCAGAGGCATGTGCCTAAAACAAGAGATGGGTTGGTCCAATATCTTTCAAGCGACCTGTTTTCTGGAATCGGAAAGAAAATAGCGGAAAGTATCGTGGATAGTCTTGGCGAGAATGCCATTAATAAAGTAATGAAGGATCCTGCCTGCCTTGAAGGGATTCCGAAGCTTTCTGAAGCAAAGGCTAAGAAGCTCCATGAGAGTCTTCTCGAACATCAGGGGCTTGAACAGGTAATGATCCGGCTATCTGAGTTTGGCTTCGGACCGCAGTTATCAATGAAAATATATAAGACCTATCAGCAAGAAACATTGGATATCATCGAAACGAACCCATATCAAATGATTCACGATATCGAAGGCATTGGGTTTAGAAGAGCTGATGAACTCGGAAAGTCGATCGGCCTTGAAGGAAAGCATCCAGAGCGTATACGGGCTGCATGCTTATTTTGCTTGCAGGAGCTCTCGTTGCAGGAGGGGCATGTTTATTTAGAGTACGATGTTCTTATCAATCATGTTCAAGAACTTCTAAATGACCGCCAAATAATTGATGAAGCTGACATTTCAAGAGAGTTGATCGCCTTATATGAAGAGGATAAACTTATTCTCGATCGCGAACGGATTTATCTTCATTCTCTTTATTTTGCTGAAAAAGGCCTTGTCACGAATATTAAGCGAATTCTCGCACAGACCGAATACAATGATTCCTTTTCAGTTGATGCATTTTATAAAGCGCTTGGAGATCTTGAAGAGCGTCTTGAGATCGAGTATGCCACTTCCCAAAAAGAAGCGATCCAAAAAGCATTGTCCTCCCCATTGATGGTTTTAACAGGAGGACCGGGTACAGGAAAAACAACGGTTACAAAAGGTATCGTTGAGTTATATGCTGAGTTAAACGGCGTTTCATTGAACGTTAAAGATTATTCAAAAGAAAACCCTTTTCCGATCATGCTGGCGGCACCGACTGGAAGGGCTGCTAAACGAATGAGCGAAGCGACCGGTCTTCCGGCTTTCACTATCCACCGGCTTCTTGGCTGGAAGGGAGAGGGAGGATTTGAAAAGGATGAGGACAATCCGATAAAGGCGAAACTGCTGATAGTAGATGAAGTTTCTATGGTGGATGTCTGGCTGGCCAATCAGTTGTTTAAGTCATTGCCAGATCACATACAAGTGGTACTGGTTGGAGATGAAGACCAGCTGCCTTCAGTTGGTCCCGGCCAAGTGTTAAAGGATCTTATCGATTCCAATGTAATCCCGTTAACCCAGCTTGTCGATATTTACCGCCAGGCCGAAGGTTCGGCGATTATCCAGCTCGCCCACTCCATCAAAGCAGGTGAAACACCTGAAAACTTAACAGACCCTACCTCGGATACGAGGTTCTTTCCCTGCAGCCAGGCCCAAATACAAAAAGTTGTAAAACAGGTCTGTGAAAATGCTCTGAAAAAAGGATATACGCAGAAGGATATTCAAGTACTGGCTCCGATTTATCGTGGCAGTGCAGGGATCGAACAATTAAATAAAGACCTTCAGGAACTTTTTAATCCTAAAAATGAGCAAAGAAGACAGCTTGCCCATGGCGAAGTGATCTACAGGACCGGGGATAAAGTGCTGCAGCTTGTAAACAATCCTGATGAAAATGTCTTTAACGGAGATATTGGGGAGATTGTTTCGATTTTTTATGCGAAGGAAAATACCGAAAAAGAAGATCAGCTTGTCGTGTCATTTGAAGGCCAGGAGGTTGTCTACTATCGGCAGGACTTTAATCAGATCACACATGCGTATTGCACTTCGATCCATAAGGCACAGGGTTCAGAATTTCCTATCGTTGTTTTGCCCGTTGTAAGAGGATACTACCGTATGCTTAGAAGAAATTTAATCTATACTGCTATAACTCGAAGCAGGGATTATTTAATCATGTGCGGAGAGAAACCGGCTTTTCATTTGGCAGTTGAAAAGAAGGTTGACACAAACCGAAACACAATGCTTAAACAAAAGCTCCAGCAGGAATTATTGGAAACATTGCCTCCGTATGAAGGAGAAGAAAATATAGCAAAATAAAAATGTTCGGGAAAGGTGTGATTCTTTTGCGGACATTTTCTGCTTTAAAAGGCCTGCCGGTATATGAAAAGAATGCGGCGGGGCAAATCGGAAAAGTAATCGATTTAATTATTGCAAATCAGACTATCCACGGTTTGCTGGTTGATTGGAAAGGTTTTCTAAGAGGCCATCAGATCATTCCGATCGAAGCGATTTGCAGCATCGGCGAAGATGGGATCATCCTCCATCAGGCGGAGCCGTGTGTCCCGTTCTTTCATCGAAAAAAAGATTGGAATACGATGTGCCACAGGCAATGTGCAATTAAAGGAAAGCCTCTCTTAAAACAGAACGGCCAAAAAATGGGCCTTGTCGAAGACGTATATTTTGAAGAAGAATCGGGCAGGATGTTAGGGATTATCGTAACCGACGGATGGTTCTCTGATATTACAGAGGGCCAAAAACAAATCGATGTAACAACAAACCTAACGATCGGAAAGGATGCTTTGCTCGTAGAATAAACGTTTTCTGACAGGGTTGTTACTTTTCTGGGGAGGAGAAACTGATGCATTGCCCGAATTGCAAAAGCAAAAATATTGGCAAAATCGGAGCTAACCAATACTATTGCTGGAGTTGCTTTATTGAGATGACCATGTCTAATGGAAGCTTATCCCTTCATCAAGTTGAAGAAGACGGCACACTCACCTCGCTTGATGACCTTTTTGAAGCTGAAGATTTACAAGCAGAAATGTAGTTCTTTTGAAGCCTGTCTCACTATGAGGCAGGCTGTTTGCGTTTAAAACATTATAGAACGAAATTGTAATAAAGTACTGTAAATGAAACAAACTATCGTTATGGAGGGATCCATAATGAAAAAAGAATGGAACCTTAACTGGCTCATTAGGATAACAACAATACTATTGCTTTTTCTATGCGGATATTTATTTTTAAAGCTTGCTCCGATTTGGGAACCGGTCCTTGCCCTGTTGCTGACGATTGCTGTTCCGGTACTAACCGCCGCGTTGATCACTTACTTGCTACACCCGATTGTTGAAAAAATTCATGAAGAGGGCCTGCCGCGTGCCTTAGCCATTTTAATAATTTACTTTCTTTTCTTTGGTGGAATCGGCTATGCTGCCTTTAAGGGAACACCATATGCCATCAAGCAAACACAGGAGCTTGCAGATAACCTGCCACAGTTAGTAGAAACATATCGGGTCTGGATAAATGAACTTTATCGAAGTACTTCAAATTTCCCACCCGCTTTTCAAACAAGAATCGATGAAACACTCCATAGCGTTGAAGTATATGTCAATGAGATGCTTAACGCTGTATTGGAGATATTTAAGAAGTTGATCGGTTCACTTTTTCTTCTTTTCATAACGCCTTTCTTAGTGTTTTATTTCTTAAAAGACTTTGAAGACATTAAAAAAGCTGTCTGGTACATAACACCTAAAAAGTGGAGAACGCCAGGAAAGCAACTTTTAAACGAAATCGATGAATCCCTGGGTAATTATATAAGGGGCCAATTTTTAGTCATCAGTGCCCTTGTTGTGCTAGGAATTATCGGATTCTGGATAATCGGTATGCCTTATCCGATCCTGCTCGGCGTTATCGTAGGTATTACTGATTTAATCCCTTATTTTGGTCCGATTATTGGAGCGTTCCCGGCGTTGGTCATCGCTATGACTGTATCGATGAAAATGCTGATTTATGTAGTGGGTTTAATTTTAATTCTGCAATTTATCGAGAGCAATATCCTTTCCCCTTATATTGTTGGAAGAAGCTTGCATATCCACCCGGTCATCATCATCTTCGGTCTTTTGATCGGAGGGGAAGTCGGCGGAATCCCAGGATTGATTCTAGCTGTGCCGATACTGGCGGTTCTTAAAGTAGTGATAAAGCATGTCGCATTTACTGCAAAACGTTGACAAAAAATAAAGCATTGACTATAATCATGCCATAACGAATGAAAACGGATAAAGAAATTTGATGACGGATCGAGTACGTTAACACTGGCCTCAGGAAGCTATGCTTTCGCAGAGAGGGATTTCACGGCTGAGAGAATCCCAGGCAGCAGGTTATCGGAACGCTAGTCCTGAGAGCGGGTTAATCCCTGCCGTCCAGCCGCGTTAAGGTTGATGAGGTGGTGAACAAAATATTTTGTTCATAACCAGGGTGGTACCGCGTGAATTACTCTCGTCCCTGTTTTTACAGGGATGAGAGTTTTTTTGTTTTCTTTCATACACTACTGCCTGAATTCCAACTCTTTCGCAGCTGTTTTTCAACTATCGTTTTCACATTTAGGAGGGTAACATAATGAAAAGTTTAACTTCAGCAGACGTTAGGCAAATGTTTCTTGATTTTTTCAAAGAAAAAGGACACTCTGTAGAACCAAGTGCTTCACTCGTTCCGCATGAAGACCCTACACTTCTCTGGATTAACAGTGGGGTCGCTACATTAAAAAAGTATTTTGATGGACGAGTCATACCGGAAAATCCAAGAATCGTTAATGCACAAAAATCAATTCGGACAAACGATATTGAAAACGTCGGAAAAACTGCAAGGCACCATACATTTTTTGAAATGCTAGGAAATTTTTCAATCGGTGACTATTTTAAAGAAGAAGCGATTCTCTGGGCATGGGAGTTTCTAACGAGCGAAAAGTGGATTGGCTTCGATCCAGAAAAGCTATCTGTTACAATCCATCCAGAAGATGATGAAGCTTACACCTTATGGAGAGAGAAAGTTGGCATTCCAAAAGAAAGAATCATCCGTCTGGAAGGAAACTTCTGGGATATTGGAGAAGGACCAAGCGGACCAAATACGGAGATTTTCTATGATCGTGGAGAAGATTACGGGAACGACGGAAATGATCCTGAACTATATCCAGGCGGAGAGAACGAACGCTATCTTGAGATCTGGAACCTTGTGTTTTCCCAATTTAATCACAATCCTGACGGGTCTTATACGCCGCTTCCGAAGAAAAACATCGATACAGGAATGGGCTTAGAGCGAATGGTTTCTGTTATACAGGATGCAAGAACTAACTATGATACTGATTTGTTTATGCCGATTATCAAAGAAACAGAAAAAATTGCTGGCGAAAAATATGGAGAAGAGAAAGGGAAAGATACTGCGTTCAAAGTGATCGCTGACCACATCCGTACTGTTGCATTTGCAATCACAGATGGAGCATTGCCTTCTAATGAGGGAAGAGGCTATGTACTTCGAAGATTGCTTCGCCGTGCTGTTCGCTTTGCAAAACAAATCAATATCAACAGACCATTTATGTATGAGTTGGTTCCGGTTGTAGCAGATATCATGGTGGACTTTTATCCGGAAGTTAAGGAAAAAGCGGACTTTGTCCAAAAGGTGATCAAAACAGAAGAAGAACGTTTCCATGAGACGATTAACGAAGGCCTGGCTATTCTTTCACAGATTGTTAAGAAAGAAAAAGAAAACGGAAGCAATGTTATTTCCGGTAAAGATGCGTTCCGTTTGTATGATACGTACGGCTTCCCATATGAATTAACACAGGAATACGCAGAAGAAGAAAACATGAGTGTGGATGAAAAAGGCTTTGAAAATGAAATGGAAATGCAGCGCCAGAGGGCACGTGAGGCTCGCCAGGATGTAGGTTCCATGCAGGTTCAGGGAGGCGCTCTCGGCGATCTTAAGATAGATAGTGATTTTATCGGATATGAAAACCTTTCAGGCAAAACGGAAATCGCTGCTATTTTAAAAGACAGCGAACTCGTGGACATGGCAGCTGAAGGGGAAGAAGTTCAGCTGATCTTAACCAATACACCTTTTTATGCAGAGAGCGGAGGGCAGGTTGCTGATAAAGGAGTAATCTTCGGCAATGGTGTTAAGGTCATTATCAAAGACGTTCAAAAAGCTCCAAACGGACAGCATCTTCATACAGGGAAAGTTGAAGCTGGGCCTATTCAGAATGGCATGGAAGTTACAGCTGAAATCCATTTGGCAGAGCGGACCGATATATTGAAAAACCATACGGCGACTCACTTGCTTCACCAGGCATTGAAGGATGTACTTGGTGAACATGTCAATCAGGCAGGTTCCCTCGTTGAGCCAAAACGACTTCGTTTTGACTTTTCGCATTTTGGCCAAATCACACAGGCCGAGCTTGAAAAAATCGAGTCGATCGTCAATGAGAAAATTTGGGATAACATACCTGTAAATGTTATGATTAAACCGCTTGAGGAAGCAAAACAAATGGGAGCGATGGCTTTATTTGGCGAAAAGTATGGAAAAGAAGTACGGGTGGTTCAAGTTGGAGATTACAGCCTGGAGCTTTGCGGCGGTACCCATGTCCGTAACACGGCAGAAATAGGATTGTTTAAAATCGTGGCTGAGACCGGAATCGGTGCAGGAACACGACGCATCGAAGCTGTGACAGGAAAAGCTGCATACAACGCGTTAAACGACCTTGTTGGATTGCTTAAAAATTCTGCTTCTCTTCTAAAATCCAATTTTAAAGAAGTACCTTCCAGAATTGAAGGGTTACAAAGTCAACTCCGTGAGCTGCAAAGGCAAAATGATTCTTTGTCAGCGAAACTATCTAATCTAGAGGCGAAAAGTGTGCTAGAGGACGTTGAAGAAGTAGATGGAATAAAAGTTATTGCAAAACGCATGGACGTTTCAGATATGAATAATCTTCGTTCTGTAGTCGACGGATTAAAAAAGGACCTCGGCTCCGGTATTGTTGTACTTGGAAGTGGCAATGATGGAAAGGTACAGCTCGTAGCCGGTGTTACGGATGACTTGATAAAGCAAGGCTATCATGCAGGAAAGCTAATTAAAGAAGTGGCATCCCGATGTGGGGGCGGCGGCGGCGGCCGTCCAGATATGGCGCAGGCTGGCGGAAAAGAGCCAGAAAAGCTAAATGATGCTCTTGCTTATGTTACAGAATGGGTTAAAACGGTTTCCTAATTCATAAGCAGTAGTGTACAATGAAAGAAGACAAGGCTGTTAGAACTTATTGGAACTGAGAAAGAGGTGTAAGCAATGGGCTCGATGGACAAGACTATGAAGTTTAATTTCCCTGAAGATTCCTACAACCAGAACGTAAAAGAAGTATTGCTCACGGTTTACAGTGCTCTTCAAGAAAAAGGCTATAATCCGATCAACCAAATCGTAGGTTACCTTCTTTCCGGTGATCCTGCATACATTCCAAGACATAACGATGCCAGAAGCCTAATTAGA
Organism: Exobacillus caeni; assembly: GCF_005747095.1. Taxonomy (GTDB): domain Bacteria; phylum Bacillota; class Bacilli; order Bacillales; family Guptibacillaceae; genus Exobacillus; species Exobacillus caeni. Next base: position 625,598 of record NZ_SWLG01000001.1, read on the forward strand.
AAATTGGAACGTGATGAGTTGATTGAAGAGCTGGTTAAATCGTACTTAAATCACCATCAACAGGATTAACGGCATGAGAATTTTAGGGCTGGACGTGGGATCTAAGACAATCGGCGTCGCCGTTAGTGACGAAATGGGCTGGACTGCCCAGGGGATTGAGACCGTAAAAAGAAACCCCCACCACGGCGATGTACTTCCCGAGAGGCTAAAAGAAATTATTAAATCTTATGAACTGGATAAGATAGTCGTCGGTTTGCCGAAGAATATGGATGGTTCAATTGGGCCGAGCGGGAAAATATGTATGGAATTTGCAGAACAGCTACGGGAATCCTATGAAGTGCCGGTTATGATGTGGGATGAAAGGTTGACTACCATGGCCGCTGAACGGATGCTTATTTCTGCAGATGTAAGCCGCAAGAAAAGGAAAAAAGTCATTGATAAAATGGCAGCTGTCATGATTCTTCAGGGCTATCTGGACAGCAATCAACGATAATGAGGTGATAAAATGAGCAAAGAAGAAAGAGAACGAATCATCATTCCGGACGAAAACGGCGAAGAACATTTATTTGAAGTTCTATTTACTTTCGATGTAGATACGACTGGGAATTCATACATGGCCGTCATCCCGGTAGATTCCGAAACGGATGAAGAGGAAGAAGTAGAAGTATTTGCGTTCCGATTCGAAGAAAAAGGCGAAAAAGACGACGATCTTGAACTATACCCAATCGAATCAGACGAAGAATGGGAAATGGTCGAAGAAATGCTAAATACATTCTCTGAAAACGAAGACGAAGAATAACCAGAAAAAGGCGGAAACCCCGCCTTTTCTTTTTTTGTTCTAGAAATAAACTTCTCTTATTTAGGTATGAAAACGAAGACCACAAAGCGACACATCTTCGCTCTCCCTAAAAAAAGATGGATAATCTTTTTTGATAGAGCGCCAGCGACCGGCTCATATGTGTACCCGGCTGCGTCATGCTCGCATGTAAGAAGCCGGGTATGCATATGAGCCGCCAGGAGAGCAAAATGCTCTGTTCAAACGAAAATCAGGAAAACCCTTCCAACAACTAGCCAACAAAGGGTATAATCAGAAATAGATGAATTTATGACAAACTTCGTCTCTAATGATGAAATTTTGTCGGATTATAGTATAATAGAACAGGTGAAAGGGGGAGGACGGGTTTGACAGAAAAGAAAGATGCCTACCTGAACAATCTTTATCAGCGGCAAGAGGAGAATAGAACCGTGCGAAGAATCGTTATCATCATTTTATCATTGCTATTAATCACTTTTGCAGCTGTAATAGTTGGAGGGTATTTCTATATAAAAAACACCTTAGAACCTGTTAATCCAGAGAACGATAAAAAGGTACAGGTCTCCATTCCGATCGGTTCTTCAACGACTTCGATTGGAAAAATCTTAGAAGAAGAAAACATTATAAAGGACGCGACTGCGTTTCGCTATTATGTTAAATATAAAAACGAGACTGATTTTCAGGCTGGGGACTATGAGTTTTCTCCATCCATGTCCCTCGACCAGATAATCGCGAAATTAAAAAATGGAAAAGTGATGAAAGAAGTTGTAGCTAAAATTACCGTTCCAGAGGGTATCTGGGTTCCGGATGTTGCAAAGCGGATTGCAAAAGCGACCGATAGTACTCAAGAAGAGGTAATGGCTAAATTGAATGACAAGGAATACGTTAAATCCTTGATAAATACGTATCCGTTCTTGACAGAAGAAATCATGAAAGAGGACATAAAGTACCCGCTCGAAGGTTATTTATTCCCGGCAACCTATGAATTCTCGGAAGAGCCTACGATCGAAAAAGCAGTTCAAACCATGCTGAAGAAAACGCAAAGTGTGCTTGGCAAGTATCAAGACCAAATTGACGGGAAGAACTATAACATTCATGAAATTATGACACTCGCTTCCTTGATTGAAGAAGAAGCAACTCAAAAAGCCGACAGAGAAAAAATATCAAGTGTTTTCTATAATCGGATTGAACAGGAGATGCCTCTTCAAACTGACCCGACGATTCTCTATGCATTAGGAAGGCACAGTGCTTCTATCAGTAAGAAGGATCTTGGAATTGATTCTCCTTACAGCACGTATAAAAACCGTGGATTACCTATCGGACCGATCGCCAATCCCGGGGAAGCTTCGATCAAGGCTGCCGTTAGTCCGGCAGATACAGATTACCTGTACTTCTATGCTCGTCCTACAGGCGAGGTATACTTCTCAAAAACAAATGCAGAACATAACAAAATCAGGGCAAAATACGATGGTGAATGGGAAGAATACCGAAAGAAGCAAAAAGAAAAAAACAATTAATAAGAGACTGGCAAAAATTATTGTTCGGGGGGAATCGGGTACATGCTCGCATTCCCCTTTTTGTTATGGTAAAATAATGCGGGTTAAGGAGGCAGTATGATGATATCGGATTCAATTGAACAATACCTCGAATCATTACGGAATAATAGGGAAGGATTAGTAAAAGAAATGGAAGAGTATGCAAATATCCATCATGTTCCGATAATGGAACAGACAAGCCTGGATGTAATGCTGCAAATCCTCTCCTTTAAACAGCCGAAAAAAATTCTGGAGATCGGAACAGCGATCGGGTACTCTGCCCTTAGAATGGCAAAAACGGTTCCGGATGTTCATATAGTCACAGTAGAAAAAGACGAAGCTCGATATAAGAAAGCGGTCGATTTTCTTGAACATGCAGAAGAAAGAAATCGAATAGAGGTATTGTTTGGCGATGCTCTAGAATTAGCCGAAGATATCAAAGCGAAGGCACCTTATCAGGCGGTATTCATCGATGCAGCAAAAGGCCAGTATCAAAAGTTTTTCGATGAGTACGCACCCCTTGTTGAAAAAGATGGTATCGTTATTTCGGATAATATCCTGTTTCGGGGAATGGTTGCTGAAGAAGGGGTAACAGAAAAACGATTCAAAACGATGGTAAAGAAACTTCGTTCATATAACCAGTATTTAATGGAACATCCTGATTTTCAATCGACAGTTTATCCGATTGGGGATGGAGTCATTATTAGCGAGAAGCAATGAGTTTGGAAAAACACAGGCTATGGTAAATAGAGAGTATAGCATATGTTCTTATTGAGATGGGAAGGGTAGATTTATGGTAGATAGACCTATAGTAATTGGAGTTGCCGGCGGTTCCGGTTCAGGAAAAACCACCGTAACTAAAGAAATTTATAAGCAGTTTAAAGATAAGTCAGTTTTAATTTTAGAGCAGGATGCTTATTATAAAGACCAGAGTGAAAAATCGATGGAAGAAAGGCTTCAAACAAACTATGACCATCCGCTGGCTTTTGACAATGACCTGATCATCAAGCATGTTAAACAGTTGATGCGGTACGAGCCTATTGAAAAACCAGTGTACGACTATACAGTTCATACAAGATCTGATAAAATTATTCCTATCGAACCAAAAGATGTCATTATTTTGGAAGGTATTTTAATACTTGAAGACGAACGACTTAGAGATCTGATGGCCATTAAAGTGTTCGTGGATACGGATGCAGATATTCGAATTTTGAGACGGCTTACTCGCGATATACGTGACAGGGGCCGGACTTTGGATTCAGTAGTCGATCAGTACACATCTGTTGTCAGGCCGATGCACCTTCAGTTTGTTGAACCGACGAAACGGTATGCCGATATCATTATCCCTGAAGGCGGTCAAAACCGGGTAGCAATTGATTTGATGGTTACAAAAATAAAAACCATTCTTCAAGAAAAATCAATGCTTTAACACCTTAGAATCTTCAAGTAGATGCTTTCTCATGAAATTGAGGTATAAATACCTCTTTTTTTCATACAGTTTAAGTTGATAAGATGCCCTAATACATGAAGGAGTTGAATGGTATGGTAGAAGATAAGAAGTATTATATGACCCAGGAAGGAAAGGAGAAGCTAGAGCAGGAGCTTGAATACTTAAAAATAGAAAAAAGAAAAGAAGTTGTAGAACGAATTAAAGTTGCTCGCAGCTTTGGCGACCTTTCTGAGAACTCAGAATATGACGCAGCAAAAGATGAGCAAGCATTTGTTGAATCCCGTATTCAATCTGTGGAAAAAATGATTCGTAATGCAGTTATTATAGAGGAAACAGATACAGCTTCAAATGAAGTTTCTATCGGTAAATCTGTTAAGTTTATCGAGCTTCCAGATGGGGACGAAGAAACTTATACAATTGTAGGTAGTGCGGAAGCCGATCCCTTTGAAGGTAAAATTTCAAACGATTCTCCTATGGCTAGAAGCTTAATGGGGAAAAAAATCGGCGATAAAGTAACAGTTCAAACACCCGGCGGTGACATGGAAGTAGAAATATTAGAAGTCAATTAAGGAAAACGGTCTGCATTCAGCAGACCGTTTTTTAAAAGGTTCTTTTCTAAAGATGTGAAAACATTTTCAAGTAGCCGACTGCCCTCGGATCCAATTTACGTTTTTCAAAGATATGGAACGTCAAAGCACAGCTCAGCGCGAGCCCGCGGAAAGCGTAATGTATTTCTGCAGCGGTCATCCATCCTTTACGTCGCAGTTCATCTCCAATGTGAAACATATTAAGCAACAAAGGATAGCTGGAAGAAGCCCACAGGCGGAAAACATGGATAAACTTTTTAAAACCTTAAGCGATCAGTTTTAAAACCTCTTTCAACGGGTGAAACTGTTTGAGAGGTGAAAGAGATGAGAAAGCGTAAACGGGTTTACCATGTTCTGGTTTTATTTGTTATTGGGATATTGATAATGATTGGTCGATTAATCCAACTTCAATTGCTTTCTACTGAATCCTTTTCTAAGCATGAGATAAATTTAATAGAAGCCAGTGTCAACCAGCGTACACAAACGTATACCATCAACGACGGCAGAGGAAATATCGTTGCCAGAAACGGAGAATTCCTGGATGGCAATACACAGCGGTCACTGGTACTGTTTCCCTTTTTAAAAGAAAGGGACTGGCCTATTAATGAATTAGCACAAATTATTGATATATCTTCAGGTGAGATAAAAAAAGAACTTCAAAAACATGAGAAACCATTTTCATTTACTAATGATCTCTCTGCTGAGCAGGTCGAGGCCGTTAATAATCTTAAAATTCCCGGTGTGTATGCAGTTCTGGAAAATGTAGAACAGGAGACAGCGTTCGCGCAGCATTTAATAGGTAGTACACGCTTGAATCCCGATGAAGTGAAACGGCGCTATCCTGAAAAGTATGAAAAGGGAGCTGTAACAAAAAATACGAAAGTAGGAATAACGGGATTGCAAAAAGCATTTGATCCGTTTCTAATTTCAGAAGGGGAAAGCAAGCTACTTTATCACGCAGACCGACAGGGTAATCCGCTATTTGGAATGGAAGTGAAATATTTTAGTCCATCTGATCCATTCTTCCCTGTAAAAGTAAAAACAACGATAGATAAAACGATTCAGCAAATGGCAGAAGACGCTGTTGATCGTACGGGTATGAAGCACGGCGGACTGGTATTGTTAGATGCGAAAACAAACGATTTGCTGGCGATGGTCAGCAGGCCAACTTTTGATGAAGATTCCCCTCTGGGAGTGGGCTCTGCCAATGAAATGGTTAAAGGCCACTTTCCCGGATCGGTTTTTAAGACGCTTGTTGCAGCAGGAGCATTAGAAAACAATCTTCTGGATGAAAATAGAAAATTCGATTGTAACCAGGGAGTTTACAGGCAGAAGGAAGGAAACAGGAAACTCGGGGAACTGAACGGAAAAGCAAGTTTTGCGCAGAGCTGTAATGCTGCCTTTACCGAGCTTGGGGAGGAATTAGTTAAGAAGAATCCAGATGCATTTGAAGAACTGGCTCAAATGCTGGGGATAGAAGGCCTGGTAGGATGGCATAGCCCCGTTTACCATTATTCGAACTTTGAACAGTTGCCAGATGAAGAGCAGGCAGTTATTTTTAAAAATGAACAGGATAAACAAGTGATTAAAGCGATTGACCAGACCTCGATAGGGCAATTAAATGTTAAATTATCTCCACTTTCCATTGCTAACATGATGGCAACGATTGCCCGCAGCGGAGAAAGAAAACAGGTGAGGGTTGTGTCAGACATTTTATATGAAAACAATGCTTCGTTTATATCTTTTCCTGAAAAAGATATCCGCGGGAAAAACTTATCTCCACTTACTTACGCAAAGCTTCAGGAATTTCTGCGAGAAGTAGTAAAATCGGGGACTGGGAGGTCTCTGGCAAGCCTTCCTTATCAGGTTGCAGGGAAATCAGGCACTGCCCAGCATAGCGGTGAATCAAATATTTATAACCAATGGTTTGCCGGCTATTTTCCGGCAGATAATCCACGATATGTAATGGTTGTCGTAGACCTGAAACAAGAAGAATCGGATCGCCGGGCATATCAAATCTATGAAGAGATGGTTAAGGGTTTATATTCTTTTAATGTGGGAACATAAATATTACTAGGTGGGGAGCTTTCCAATAAGCTCTCTGCCTTTTTATTGTATTAAGATTTTATATAAGAAACATGAAGTTGAATTTTTTCAATAAAGTAATGTTTAGTAAAATAGAAGAGGTATAAGTTAGGATTTTTAGGACTTCATTCGAGAGGATAACAATGATAAAATAAGGCATATTATCCTATTATTTTTTACTGAAATTGGGGGAGGACTGTATGAGTTCAAGATATAGGGCACGAAATCAAAAAAGAAAGCAAAACATTGTTTTAAACAGTTTGATCGGAATTGTTATTGTGTTTATTTTAATTCTGGGTGCGAGCTTACTCCTTAACAATAATGAGGAAGCAGCAACTACTGACGAACAGGCAGACAGTGGCCAGGTAAGTAAAGATTCGAGTGATGATTCCAGCAATGATACAAAGCAAGATGAAGAAGGAAACAGTATTGAAACGGATGAGCCGGATTCCCAGGAATCAGAGGAAACAACGGATGAGGGAGATTCAGCTGCTAATGACGATAAATCTGCTGAAACCGATGAAGACAAAGAAAAGGCTGATGAAGAAGATTCACAAGACTCAGACGGAGTGTATAAAGAAAATGAAAGTGGAGAAGCAAAGCTAGAAGGTCCGTGGGAACCGATCGGCACGAAGCAAACTGGGGAGCACGTGTCAAGCTATGAAAAAGGTTCAGTAGACTGGAATGAAAAGGTAAAAGCTGCCCAATATGCGACTGGACTAAGTGATGATATGACTGTAGTATGGATAGGCGGTAACGGCGGGCCACAACTTTCCTATGTAGATGTTAATCCAGCCGGAGTAAGCGATTGGATATACAGGGTAGAAATGGAATGGATTGATGGGCAGGGCTGGAAACCAGTTAGTGTGAATAAAATGGACCGTTCTCAATCAAAGGGATAGACAGTGAAACTAAGGAGACAATTGAAAACTAATTATCAAAAGTGCCCTGCGGAACGCAGGGCACTTTTCTTATGGAGAATTATTTCGCCTTAAAATGAACAACAGCCGTAAAGTAACGCCTTCCCGCTTTCTCATCAGTTTGAAACTGATGGGAAACCAGTTTGAAACTGATGGGAAACGTGATGGACCGTAAGCAATAAAGCTTTGTTAACTTCAATCTGGTCATTAATCTTTTTCTCAAGCTCTGGCAGAGAAGAAGCTTCAAAAAACTCTACTTTATCCTCGATTCTTTCTAAACTAAATTCCATCTTGATCTTCCTCCACATATAAAATTCATATCTAATTTTAAAGGCAAAGGCAATAGTTTTCCACAAAGAATAATGTTTTTGATTGAATATTAATTTTAGGTATGCTAAGTTATAACCATTAAACCATACTATTCATACCATAATACTATGAATTAAAATTCCGAAGACGGAGTGGATAAAAAGTGGGTAGAGAATTTATTGATCTATTTGAAAGATGGGCAGATTCATATGATCAAACGGTTACTGGGCACGATGAGGAATATAAAGCTGTATTCGAAGGATATCAAGAAATTTTAAAAAAGGTGGCAGAAGAAGCGACAGGGAATGTGCTCGAATTCGGTGTTGGTACCGGAAATCTGACAGAAAAGCTGCTTGAAAAGGGAAGAACTGTTGTCGGTGTTGAGCCTTCAGCGGCAATGCGTAAAAAATTCAATGAAAAATTCCCGCAAGTTCCAATTTATGATGGCGATTTTCTTGATTTTCCATCCATTGATTCCGTTAACTCCATTGTTAGCACTTATGCTTTTCACCATTTAACCGACGATGAAAAAGAGCGCGCTATTCAAAACTATGGTCAGATTCTGTCCCTAAATGATAGAATTGTATTTGCAGATACAGTTTTCGTGAACGAGGAAGCACGTAAGAAAATCTTAAAGGAAACGGAAGAAATTGGGTACTATAACTTACTGGAGGATTTAAAAACAGAATATTACACGACGGTTGATGTACTTAAGAGTATGTTAACGAAATATTCTTTTAAAGTCAGGTTTACTCAGATGAACGAATTTGTCTGGTTGATTCATGCTGTAAAACAAGAATGAAAAGGAGATGCTTTATGAGAATTGGGGTTATCGGAGCAATGGATGAAGAAGTAGAAATCTTATTAGACAAACTAGAGGGCCGGGAAGATAAAGCTATAGCAGGCTGTGAATTCTCTACAGGAACTTATGATGGGCAGGATGTTATCCTTTTAAAATCCGGCATTGGAAAAGTGAATGCAGCAATGTCGACAACACTGTTGAACCAAATTTATAAGCCCGATTATGTGATTAATACTGGTTCTGCCGGCGGATTTCACAAAGATTTACAGGTAGGCGATACAGTAATTTCAACAGAGGTACGTCACCATGATGTTGATGCGACAGTATTTGGTTATGAATACGGGCAGGTCCCGCAAATGCCTGCTTCTTTCACTCCTGACCCTTTCCTGGTTAAAGTGGCTGAGAAGTGTGCTGAAGAAATTTCTGAACATAAAGTTGTAAAAGGGTTAATCGCAACGGGAGATTCTTTTATGAGTGACCCGGAAAGGGTTGATTTTGTCAGATCAAAATTTGACAACCTGTATGCAGCTGAAATGGAAGCGGCTGCGATAGCGCAGGTATGCCAGCAATTTGAGATACCCTTTGTTATTATCCGCGCGTTATCTGACATTGCAGGAAAAGAATCGAATGTTTCTTTCGAGCAATTCCTTGAAACAGCAGCTGTAAATTCTGCTGACCTTGTTTTAAAAATCGTAAAGGAGCTGAAAAGTAATGGCTAAAAAAATGAATGTAGAAAGTTTTAATCTGGATCACACGAAGGTAGTTGCACCATATGTCCGCCTGGTGGGGGTGACGAAAGGACACCACGGGGACGAGATTTATAAATATGACATTCGCTTTAAGCAGCCGAATAAGGCCCACATGGAAATGGCCGGCCTTCATAGCATCGAACATTTAATGGCAGAAAACATCCGAAATCATCTGGATAATGTGGTGGATATCGGTCCGATGGGTTGCCAGACAGGTTTTTATCTGGCAGTGTTGAACCACTCTGACTTTGATGAAATATTAAATGTACTTGAAAAGACGCTTAATGACGTACTGGTAGCGGATGAAGTGCCTGCGTGCAATGAAGTCCAGTGTGGCTGGGCGGCGAACCATAGCCTGGAAGGTGCGAAAGAAATTGCAAGAGAAATGCTGGAGCATAAAGATGAATGGCACATTGTGTTTCCGGAAGATGCCAAATAAGAGGCGGCTATTATGGAAACATTCAAAAGTATAAAAGGGCTCATTGGGAATACACCAATAGTCGAAATCACTAATTTCGAGCTTCCTGAGCAGGTAAGGTTGTTTGCAAAACTGGAGTTTTATAATCCTGGTGGGAGCATAAAAGACCGGCTGGGGATCGAGCTTCTAGAAGATGCAATCCGAGCAGGAAAACTAAAAGAAGGCGGAACGATCATCGAGGCAACTGCCGGAAACACGGGGATCGGCCTTGCGTTAGCAGTTTTAAATAGAGGGTATTCTCTTATCGTTGTTGTTCCTGAAAAATTTAGCATCGAGAAGCAGGAGTTAATGAAAGCGCTTGGAGCTAAGATTGTCCATACGCCGACTGAAAAGGGAATGAAAGGCGCCATTGAAAAGGCAAAAGCGCTGGGAAAAGAAATAGCAAATTCCTATATTCCGCAGCAGTTTGGCAATCCGGCGAATCCCGAAACTTATTACAAAACGTTAGGACCGGAACTTTGGAGGCAAATGGACGGCAATGTTTCTACGTTTATAGCTGGTGCCGGTACAGGCGGAACATTTATGGGAACTGCCCGTTATTTGAAAGAGCAAAATAAGCAGGTTAGGACCGTAATTGTTGAACCCGAAGGCTCCATTCTAAACGGTGGAGAATCCGGCCCTCATAAGACAGAGGGAATCGGGATGGAGTTTCTTCCAGACTATATGGATCCGTCCTATTTTGATGCAATACACACAATAACGGATAGGGTTGCATTTTTGCGTGTGAAAGAGCTTGCAAAAAAGGAAGGCTTGCTAGTTGGAAGTTCTTCAGGAGCAGCTCTTGAGGCAGCTCTCCTGGAAGCAAAGCAGGCAACTCCGGGAACGAATATTGTTACTATTTTTCCGGATAGCAGTGAGCGGTACCTGAGCAAAAAGATATACCAGGGAGGCATTTGAATGAAACCAAAAACGAAACTGATACACGGGGGCATAAACGGCGATCCGCAAACTGGAGCTGTTTCTGTTCCGATTTATCAAGTTAGTACCTATAAGCAGGAAGAAGTAGGAAAACACAGCGGATACGAGTATTCGAGAACTGGAAATCCAACTCGACATGCTCTTGAAGAATTGATTACAGATCTTGAGAACGGTAAAGCTGGATTTGCTTTCGGTTCAGGGATGGCTGCTATTTCTTCTGTTATGATGCTGTTTAACTCCGGCGACCATGTTATCCTGACTGATGATGTATACGGCGGAACCTACCGGGTAATGACGAAAGTACTTAACAGACTTGGAATTGAATCTACTTTTGTAGACACGACTGATATTGCAAATATTGAAAAAGAAATCAAAGAAAATACAAAAGCGATCTATATCGAAACGCCAACAAATCCATTGTTAAAGATAACAGACATCAAAAGCGTCTCAAAGTTTGCCAGAGAGAAAAACTTGCTGCTTATTGTAGATAATACGTTTAATACGCCATACTGGCAAAATCCTATTGATTTTGGTGCAGATGTTGTTCTCCATAGTGCAACAAAGTATATCGGAGGGCATAGTGATGTTGTTGCAGGGCTTGTTGTTGTCAATTCTGAGAAGTTGGCTGAAGAGATGCACTTTATTCAAAATTCTGTTGGGGCGGTGCTTGGGCCGCAGGATTCATGGCTATTAATGAGAGGCTTAAAAACACTCGGGGTACGAATGGAAGAGCATGAGAAAAACACCGCAAAAATTGTGCAGTTTCTTCAAGGCCACCCGGCAGTAGAAAAGATTTTTTACCCTGGGATTCCTTCCCATCCGGGTAATGACATAGCAGTAGAGCAATCGCGTGGATTTGGCGGCATGCTTTCATTCGACGTTGGCAGCGGAGAAAAAGCAGATGAGCTTTTAAAAAAGGTAAAATACTTTACGCTGGCAGAGAGCCTTGGTGCAGTAGAAAGCTTAATATCCGTTCCTGCTAGAATGACGCATGCATCGATACCAAAAGACAGAAGAGAAGAGCTCGGGATCACAGAAGGCCTTATTCGGATATCCGTCGGCCTTGAAGATGCAGACGATTTGATCGAAGATTTAGAGAACGCCCTATCCTAAAGAAGTTAAGAAGCCCCGCAGCTGCTGGGCTTCTTTTACGTGAAACTTTTAGCAGTAGAGTGTGAAAATGTAGTATTTTAAGGCATTGATTAGTTACACTGGATACATTTACATGCCCGATTTTGAAAAGGTATATGATAGAATGATAGCCAGAGAGGGTGATTCTGTGAACAACAAGAAAAACAAAATCTTAAAAGATAAAATCACAGACTATACTCGTTTTGGCTTTATACTGCTTTCCCTGAGCGCGTTTTTATATATTGGGTCTTTACTGCCTGTAGAAGACGCATCCAATGCTAAATCGTTAATTTTGATCGGTACGAGTCTAGTAGCGGTAGGCTTCGCTGGTCTCTTTTATGTTAAAGCGGTATCGATAAAAAAGAAGCTCCATCAGGATGAAGCGAACAGGATGTAAAGAAACCGAATCCACTGGGACTCGGTTTTTTTGTTACCGTAAGGAAAATATAACTTTTTAGCAAAGAAGAATGCCCGGCGTTGTTGAAAAATATAGCACTATTGATAAGCACAACTGCGCCTCCGACTTTCCCCTAAACGCTTGGAGGCCAACCTTAAGTTTTCTTTATAGCTAATTAGCGGAAATAATATTTTTTAATCTGTCCTGCCACTTTTCATCATCCAGGATGATTTGAAAAGAAATACGGCGGTTTTTCTGATAGGCTTCTTGTGTTTGTTCTTCCGTCACAGGTTTGAATTCTGAGTACCCAGTTGCTGCAAAATACTGGGCATAGTTTTTTTGAGAAAGCGTTGGGTTTGTTTTCATTAAATATTTTACTACTGCAACGGCCCGTTCGGTTGATAATGTCCAGTTATCATAGGGAACCGCGTCTGTGTGTCCTTCCACCAGTATAATATACAAATAGTTGCTAATATCTTTCTGGTCGATAATATCCGTAAACACGCCGGCGAGATGGTCCAGTACTTTTTTTCCTTCATCACTGATCTCGGCACTTCCAGTGTCAAATAAAATATCGCCTTCAACCGAAATGGTATTGTTTGGCCCCCTTATAATCTTATCCTTCCCGACGTTTTCTTCCAGTTGTTTTTCAATTAATTCAGAAATATGCTTTTTAACATCTGCGACTTTAGCAAGTTCCTGTTTCATGACGGTTTGGTCATAAGCATCATAGATCATTTGTACGAATGCTAAAATTGCAATAAACAGAATGACTAAAACGATCATCGCCATCATATCCGTGAAGCTCGGCCAGTAATGCTCTTCGAAGTGTTCGTTTTCAAAACGCCTTTTTCGGAATCTCATGATGATCACCTATCCGTTAATTGGGATGGAATTGGCTTCTGGCCAGTAATGGAAACAGATGTCCGCGCTCTTTCTTCATACATGCGATGCATAAGATGATATACTTCTCCAAGATAATGCTGAATATCCTTGAACTCCCTGGACAGTCCCTGGTAAAGGGAATCCAGTGAATGGGATAGATTGCGAAATTCATGCTGCAAATGATTATCCTTTGGCTCTCTTTCCATTTTGTAAAACATAGGATCGAATGTTTCTCTTTTAAGCTTATCGATGGCTGTATACCAGGCTTTTTCAAGGCGGTTGACCGATTCGGAAAAGTCCTCGGATGCTCTGCCATAATGGTTTTGCTTTTCTTGATACCTGTAGAACCATTCATCCTGTTGTTGCTGGTTGCGGCGTTCATGCTCATCGAACGATTGTTGATAACGCTGCATTTGTTCCTCCAGGCCTCTCAGGAAGAGCTGGCTTAATTCTTCGGTTTTCTTCTGGGTTTCTTTTAAAAGTCCGTCTGAACGCTGGATAAACTGCTCGAACCGACGGTAACCATTCTCCGATTTATCAGATGATTGCTTGAGCTGCTGCTCAAGTTGTTTTATCTTATTGCCAAGTTCCATAAGGCTGGCATTGGTTTTTTGTTGGATATGATCCATAGTTTCAAATGTTTTTTTAAAATTTTCGCCGAATCCCAGTAATTCATTTGTGCTTGTTGAAAATTGGTCACTGAATATCCGTTGTGTTTCCAATATATTTTGGACTTCTTCCATTGCCTGTTTTAACTGATCCGTAAAGGACACCATATCTCTTCCAAAATCACCAATCGTTAACTGAAAGCTTTCCTGGATTTTTGAGACTAGTCGGTCAAGCAATTTTTCAAGGGAATCTCTCGGTTTTTGATTTTCCAGCTCAGCGTTCACTTTAAAATCGAGCAACGTTTCAAAATCAGTCATCATTTTTTCCTGGTAGTATGCGATTGTCCTTCCTCCGGTTAAAAAACCTGATTGCAGCATCGTTAGGAATAGTGCGTTGCCTATTCCGGCAATGCTTGTTACAAAAGCTACACTCATTCCTTTAAAAGGGGCAGATATAGCAGTGATTACCGCCGGCAGTGATAGAGCGGCCGATTGGTCTCCGAGCAGCAGTAACGTTTCCTGCATAGAAGTAATTGCTAGTGTGAGACCGATAAAAGTCCCAAGGATCCCCATTACGATCGATGCGGGTGGAAGCTGTTGTATTAAACGCAAAACGCTTCCTACAGGAATACGGAAGAAGCCAAACAGGGGAACACGTTCCCGGAAAAAATACTTTTCAACAAGAGCCTGCGTGTTGATAGGGGAAATTCCAGCCAGGTGATAGTTTCGATAATCTTCCAACACTTGCTGGATCCACGGATACCTAAAGCTCTTTTCTTCCAAAGCACCACTCACTCTTTCGAGCTCATTTAGCCAGCTTTTCATTTGAAGTGTTACTTGAAGGTGTCCGATAAAGCCAAATAATGCAATGGCACCTATAATACACAAAACAACAAAGGTCGTATAACTCACTCTCCCCACCTCCTGCTTATTTCTATACTTATGTCCAAACCTTGCTTTCTTTCGCTTTAATTTTCTTGCCTAAAAGAGCAGGAGTTTTTCTTTTAGTAAAAGGACAATAAACGGTGAGAAGCTCAATGAAACAGGGACTGTATTATTGAAATGAGGCCGAAGTTCCTGTGGCGACCATACATGATTATTTAGAAGACAGCGTGTAATAGGAATTTAATGGGATCAAAGAACCTTTTTATATCTTCCTGCATAAATTATCAAGCTGAAACATATTATTGAGAGTGTGCAGAAAAAAGCGATTTAAAAAACTTTTTCGTTAATTTAGTAAAAAAGGTTTACAAACATTGTGAGAATGGATATACTTACCTGTGAAAAGAAAAATTAACTTTTAAAGGAGGTCGAACACGATGCAAAAATGCAAACTAACAGCTCAACCAATTCAATACCAACTAAAATTTGTTCGACCTGAACGAGCAGTATAGCATTTTTTTGTCTGCAATTTATTTCTGATAAAAAATGCCGCAGGTCGAATGATAGCCTGCGGCTTTATTATGCCTTTTTTTGGCATGCCGCGGGTTATCAAACCTGCGGCATTTTTTTATAGAAAAATACAGGGAAGGGGGCGATTGCGATGATTCAGTGCAAAAAGAAAAAATGGATTACAAAGGAAAAGGGTTTGACCTGAACGTTTAAAAGGAAGGAGGGATTAGCATGCTGCCATTTCACATTTTCATCATTACAAAGGTAACGGACTGGATGACAAAAACGAGCAACCATCATCGTCAAGTAAAGCAAATCGTTGAAGAACACCAGCTTAAACAATACCAGCATCCATTCCTTTAATGGAAACCATGCTAAAAACTCAAAAGAAAGAAGGATAAATTATGTTCACCTTAAACTTATTTTTTTGCAGAGTGAGTATTTCTGTTAAACAAAATGAACGATCCATCCACACCGATGAAAATAACCTGAGGGTTAGGAAGTTGATTGAAAACAACGTGTTAAAAGTAAACCAGCATTACATGTTTTAAGCTTTATTAAAAAAGGAGGAATATAAAATGTTTAAACCAAACGGCATACTTGAAAAGTTAATCTGGCTCACAGTAGAGAAAGATATGACCTGAAACGTAAAGGAAGAAAGGAGGAAAAGATTATGACTCTTAATTTACTTTTCTTCACAGTAAACGTAACTGTAAAAAGAAATGAAACAACTTTAGAAGATGAAAAGAACAACCTTCGAGTAAAAAAGTTAATGGAAAATAGAGAATTGAAGCTCTACAATGAGCATTTGCTTTAATTTTTAGAAATAAAAGGAGGAATGAAAAATGGGTAAAACGATTGGAACTATGGAATTTTTAAACTGGCTGGCAATAGAGAAAGGCTTCACCTGAAAGGACACGGAACGAAAGGAGGGTTCTGGAATGCTTACATTAAATCTGTTTTTTGTAACGATCCAGATTTCCGTAAAGACGAATCGCACAGAATCGGAACGTGCGTCAAACAATCTTCGCGTGAAACAGCTGGTAGAAGAAACAACTATGAAACGATATGACCAATATATTCTGTAATTCAAACAAAGGGCGCCTGGACGGTATAGGTGCCCTTTGTTTATAGTAAAACTGAAGCCTGTTCTATTGCTGTTATGCTTTGTTTTTCTTTACCCTGATATGGTAAAGTGTTTTTAGTTAATCGTTTTTCGGGTAATAATTTTACGTACCCAAAATGAAATTAGTAACAGCAAAAGGAGTGTTTGGATGAGCGATCTGCAGAAGCACATTATAGAACAATTGAAAGTAAAACCTTCCATCGATCCTAAACAAGAAGTCAGAACACGGATTGACTTTCTAAAAGATTACTTAAAGGAAACTGGGATGAATGGATACGTGCTCGGAATCTCCGGCGGACAAGATTCTACACTTGCTGGAAGACTTGCACAGATTGCAGTAGAGGAGCTGCGCGAAGAAACGGAAAAGGAATATAGCTTTATTGGAGTTCGCCTTCCATATGGAGTTCAGCAAGATGAAGAAGATGCTCAAAAAGCGCTGAAGTTTGTTAACCCGGATAAAATCGTGACGATTAATATTAAACCAGCGGTTGACGCATCAACAAAGTCTTATATTGAAGCAACTGGAAAGCCGTTAACAGACTTCACAAAAGGAAATAACAAAGCGCGTGAACGTATGGTCGCACAATATGACATTGCTGGAGACGAAAAAATGCTGGTTATTGGAACTGACCATGCTGCAGAAGCAGTAACGGGTTTCTTTACAAAGCATGGTGATGGCGCATGTGATATCGTTCCATTATTCGGCCTGAACAAAAGACAGGGAAAAGAATTGCTAAAAGAATTACAATCCCCTGAACATCTTTATATGAAAGTCCCAACAGCAGACTTAGAAGACAATAAACCTGGCCTGCCTGACGAGGATGCGCTTGGAATAACTTATAATCAGATCGACGACTATTTAGAAGGAAAGGAAATTGAAGAGAAAGCAGCCAAAAAAATTGAAACGTACTTCTTAAGGTCAAGGCACAAACGCCTGGGGGCAGTTTCAATTTTTGACGATTGGTGGAAATAAAAAAGAGGCTAACGCCTCTTTTTTTTTCGGCTTTTTTTAGTGCGTCATGATAATGTCGGATTTTCTCGAAAATAATAGAAAACTTACATAGTAAAACATTACTATTTTTATAAAAAAAGGTTTTATTTTAACATACCGCTGAGTATAATGATAAAACATTCAATAGAGTAAAGGGGTTACAACTAAAGAATGCTAAATACAGAGAGAATTAAGGGAATCATCGGGGAATTGTTGAAAGCTTCAGGACGTAACATCGATGTGTTTATTGAGGGGAATTTTCCTGACAATCGTATGGTTGGGGGAAAATATGCGATTGACTCAGATTCTATCACGATTTATACAGAAGAGATTAAAAAGCAATGTAAGCTGATTTTTTCTTCCTTGGCACGTTTTGAAGACTATTTAAAAATTGTCTTTGCGCATGAGTTAGGGCATGCACAGGATAAAGAACTGGAAAAATTGATTAATAAAAGGAAAAATGCAAAAAATAGTTATGAAAAAGACCAACTTTCATTAAAAATTGAACAAAATGCCTGGGATTATGCAAAATCGATTTTGCCGTTTATGGACGATGCATTTTTTAACAAAATTGTAGATGTTTCTTTAGAGGCATATCGTAATAAAATATCCCGGACAGCAAGTTAAGACGCAGAAATGCGTCTTTTTTTGTTTCCACAGAAAGCTTCTTTATTAAATTGTACAGGCTAAGCTTATTTTCACGAGCCATTTTGACGATTATAGAAAATAGAAACGGATCTCTTTCTCGTTGAATAGAGTAGAAAAAAAGAGGAGTGTTCTCTTTTATGGATATACTTCATGTTCTATTTGTTAGTGGAGTTGTCACCTTTTTATTTTTTGTCAGGTTTAAGTATGGGAGAAGAAGGTTTACTTCGTTGGACCGTGCTGAATTCATAAATAGAAAATCTCTTGAAAAGAACTGGGAAACCCCAGAAAACAATGAAACAAAATATTTTGATTGACTGGTCCTTCCTGATGATGGACCTATTTTGATATTTACCTGCTAATCATTTTAAAACGATTAAACTACTTATATACCCTGTAATCGGAAAACGAAAACAAAAAATTCTGCTGGTAAATTTTCTTATGGTGTACAGACACAACCATGCATGAGCACTCATAGAGATAGTAATAGGTTTAAGCCCATCATCGGGAGGTGAGTGCGTGTCTATCCTGGCAGCAGTAGCCTATATGTTAAAAGAGGTACTGTTTTTCGTCTCTTATGTAAAGAACAACGCTTTTCCACAGCCGCTGTCTCGAAAAGAAGAGAAAAAGTACTTAAAGTTAATGGCACAGGGGGATGAAGACGCTAGAAATCGCTTGATTGAACATAACCTAAGACTTGTTGCTCATATTGTGAAAAAATTTGAAAACACGGGGGAAGATGCAGAAGATCTCATTTCCATCGGTACGATTGGGTTGATCAAGGCAATCGAGAGCTATTCGACCGGAAAGGGAACAAAGCTTGCAACGTATGCAGCAAGGTGTATTGAAAACGAAATACTAATGCATCTCAGAGCCCTTAAAAAGACAAAAAAAGATGTGTCTCTTCATGACCCGATCGGTCAGGATAAAGAGGGCAATGAAATCACTTTGATCGATGTGCTTAAAGCAGAAAATGACGATATTGTAGAGTTGATTCAATTAAGCATGGAAAAGAAGAAAATTTATGAATATATTCATATTCTTGACGAGCGCGAGAAAGAAGTCATTATCGGAAGGTTCGGCTTAAACCTGGAGAAAGAGCTCACACAGCGTGAGATAGCAAAGCAATTGGGCATTTCCAGAAGCTATGTGTCCAGAATCGAAAAGAGAGCCTTGATGAAGCTGTTTCATGAGTTTTACAAAAACAGGAACGAATCTGAGGGAAGATAACGAGAAAACCGCTGAAAAGCGGTTTTTATTCGTTTAATAGCATGTTCTATTGTTTACCGAAAAATGTTTCGTGATATTGAACATAGAATATAACTTTTTTCAGGAGGCGAATAAATTTGGCGTTAAAAGCAACAATTTTGAATTGTACATTGAAAAAAAGCCCGAAAGAATCTAACACAAGAGCGTTAATCGATGAGGTTGTTAAAATCTTCGATGAAGAAGAAGTTAAATCTGAAACGATAAGGCTGGCAGATTATAACATTCCTTATGGGATTACAGTTGATGTAGGGGAAGGCGATGAATGGCCCGGAATATTTGAAAAAATATTAGACAGCGATATTCTTGTGATTGGAAGTCCGATCTGGCTTGGAGAAAAAAGCAGCCTGGCAAAAAATGCGATCGAACGTTTGTATGGTGCAAGCAGTATGACGAACGAAAATGGCCAGTATATATACTACAACAAAGTTGGCGGAGTTGTGGTGACAGGGAATGAGGATGGTGCAAAGAATGTTGCCAGTTCTATTTTGTACGGACTCTCCCATATAGGGTTTACAATTCCGCCTAATGTCGATACGTATTGGGTCGGTAAAGCGGGACCAGGGCCATCATATATTAAGGCGGACGGAAGCGAGAATGATTTCACGATGCAGCATGCTAAGATCATGGCTTATAATCTCATTCACTTTGCACGGCTTCTTAAAGAAAACCCAATTCCTGCAGAAGGTAACGTTATAAAACAAAAGTAACCTGCATATGGGAGCATTTCATCAAGAATAAACGGTAAACAAAAGGGTCTGACAACTTGTCAGACCTTTGAGTTATTGTTTTACATAGGCATTCACTGTTTCTTTCCAGATTTTATATCCTTTTCCGTTTAAGTGAAGGCCATCATACGTTAAGTCAGGGTTAAGCTGGCCGTTTTCCAAAAATTTCGGGTAAAGATTTATAAAAGGGATGTCGTGTAACGATGCAAGCGTTTCTAAGCGCCTGTTGAAGAGATAGATAGCATCATTTTGTACATAATTGCCATGGAGTTTTTGATTAACAGGCAGTACACTCTGGATATAAACATTCGTTTCAGGAGACTGTTTTCGAATCGTGTTCACTATTTCTTTATAATTTGTTTCAATTGTATCGAGCTCCTGCTGTGCGAGCATGTCGTTAATCCCGATCATAATAAAAAGTTTTTTTGGCTGCGCCTGAATAACTTCATCGATTCGATTTAAAACTCCAAAAGTGGTGTCACCGCTAATTCCCCTGTTTATTATCCTTTCATTTCTAAAAGATTCTCCCCACTCATAATAATCTGTCATACTGTCCCCGAGGAAGATGATTTCATTTGGCCGATGCTGATATGAGTCAAAGATGTTTTTCTTAGTCTGATAATACTTTGTATAAATCGTAATATTCTTTTGTTTCTTTTTCTTTAAGTAAGGGTCCATATTATTGTCATTTTTAAATAGAGAAGAGGCGGCTGCCTCGATCAGAGCCCCTTTTTTCCAGTCAGAAATCATAAACGTCGAAAAAATAAGTACAATGTTCAACACAAGTGATATAACCAGGATGATTTTCATTTTAGGTCTCATACTTTCCTCCCTGCAAATACGTTAACCAATACCTAGTAGAAGAATACACGAATCAGTAAAGGAAGCGAAACGTTATTTTTTATATTAAGCAAAAATAAGAGATTATTACTAGTGGATGGAGTGGCGCCTGCTCCGGTTCGACTCAGGGACAGACGTCTATACAGTGGAAATAA
Organism: Exobacillus caeni; assembly: GCF_005747095.1. Lineage (GTDB taxonomy): Bacteria > Bacillota > Bacilli > Bacillales > Guptibacillaceae > Exobacillus > Exobacillus caeni. The sequence goes on from NZ_SWLG01000001.1 coordinate 646,409, forward strand.
TCGGCTCATAAAATGAGATAGGAGCCCTATTATAAGAGAGAGGAGAATGGTTATGAACTACGGATATAAATATGGGTACCCTGCTCCAGGTTACTATGGACCTCTATATCCGCCTTATCCATACGGATACTATGGAGCAAGAAACTTTGCCCTGGTCATTGTTGTAGTTGTTCTATTTTTAATTATTGGCGGAGCATACTATTACTATTCAAACTTTTATCGAGCTTAATGGTTTCAAAAAGAAAAACCTATCTTGACGATAGGTTTTAATACTTCTTTATAGATATTGTGCTGATCATTAAAAAGGATAGGATGATGATAAAGAACATGTAGAAATAGTGAGGCAAATGATTGGTAAAGAGTGCACTGAATGTTATAAACACCCCAGCTGCTGTAATTGGCAATCCAACAAAGCTCCCGCTAAATTCAATAACATTGAAACGAGCAAGCCTGATCGCTCCGCACATGATGAACAAAATGGTAAAAACAACTGCGGGGGTTCCAAATTCAAACAGTGTTTTCTGGTATATTAAAAATGCAGGTGCGACACCGAATGAAATAAGATCGCATAATGAGTCCAATTGTTTACCAAACTCGGAGGTGATGTTTAACTTTCTGGCAATTTTTCCATCGAACCAATCAAAGAAAGCAGCAAGAAAAATAAGCAATAACGTAATGTGAAGCTGCCCTTTCATGGCATAAAATATTGCCAGTGCTCCCATGCCGAGATTTGCGAGCGTTAACAAATTTGCTAATTGCCCTTTTGTCTTTTTAATTGTATGATCAATCTTATGAGCAATAAACATTAGATCACTCCCGGAAATACACTTTAGAATATATATATATTATACATTATAAGTTATTCCGTAAAGCATTATTTGTTAAATTTTTGTAGTGATTTTGGAGGGTAGTCGTGATTAAAATTTTTTTCCGAAGTTTTGTAGAATTAACAGGTCATCCTTTTTCTTCCATGTTATTAAAGAAATATACAAAATCAAGATGGAGCAAAGGCCTTGTCAAGCCGTTTGCGAGGGCTTATAACATTAACGAGCAAGAAATGGAAAAGCCTCTCCAAGAATTTCTTTCTTTGCATGAGCTGTTTACAAGGAAGCTAAAGGAAGGGGCGCGTTTGGTCTCCCAGGATGAGCAAGAGCTAATCAGTCCTGTTGACGGAAAGATTGAATTGTTTGGAGAGATTACGAATGATTGCCGGTTCCATGTTAAGGGGCAGGAATATTCAATTGAGGAAATGCTGGGATCGAAGGAAAAGGCCAAAAAGTATGAGCGCGGAGTGTTCTTTATCTTATACCTGAGCCCCAGCCATTATCATCGAATACACAGTCCAGCAGGAGGAATGATAAAAAATTCCTGGAAGCTTGGTGGAAAGTCTTTTCCAGTAAACAGGCTAGGTTTGAAATACGGTGAACGGCCGCTTTCAACCAACTTCAGGCTAATAACGGAACTGGAACGGAGTAGTAAAAGTATAGCTGTAGTAAAGGTCGGTGCGTTAAATGTAAATAGCATATGTACCACTTACACAGAAACCAGCCTTAAAAAAGGAGAAGAAATCGGATATTTCTCATTTGGATCGACAGTTGTCCTGTTGATTGAAAAAGATACGATACAAGTTAACAATGGCCTTCAGCCAGGGCAGGACATTCGAGTTGGAAACTGCCTCGGAACATTTTTGGATGAAGATTGATAGTCTCTTATGAAAAAGAACAGCTAAAGCGCATAGACGCTCAGCTGTTCTTTTTCACTGTTTATAATTTTTAGCAGAAGAGAAGGTCCCTCTCAGTCTTCATATCAAGGGGCGTGAATCGGTAAGTTTGCTTTATCTGTTAAGGGGGCTTTTTTCACCTTTTGCTTCATGTTCTTCAATTTCATCTTTAAACGTATTTTTCCATAGGGGAACATTAGAGTTGTAAGCTGCTCGGGAAATCATATGGCCGCCGACTGGAGCGGTTAATAGAATAAAAATAATACCCAAAAGCAGTTTACCGCTAATAATTTGCTCTTCGAATATAAAGAAAAGAAAAGCTGCAATAAGTACTCCTGCTACACCAAGAGTCGAACTTTTGGAGGCAGCATGGATTCTCGTATATACATCCGGGAACCTCAAAATACCCAGGGCACCGGAAAATATGAAAAAGGTACCTATGATCAACAAAATACTAATCACGACTTCTTTCAATGATAACACCCTTTTCTAAAAACTTTGCTAAAGCTACCGTTCCGATAAAGGCCAGTATACCAATTAATAAAATAACATCATTAAAGAATGTCGTCTTTAATTTGATCGCAAGTATACCGGTAATTGCCATAAGATTAACGCCAATCGTATCAAGCGCAACTGCTCTATCTGGATTTGATGGTCCCTTAATCGCACGGTAAAGCAAAAACAGGGTAGAAACAGCGATGACAGTTAAACAAACGGTAGAGACAATAGAAAGCAGCTGAATCATCTTGTCACCTCCATTATCGCCTTTTCGAACGAATCTTTTATTTGGGTAACAGTTTCATCTATATCAGGAACATCCATCGCATGGATATAAATAAAATTATAATCCAGGGATACGGAGACAGATAGCGTTCCAGGCGTTAACGTAATCAAGTTAGCGAGAATAGTAATTTCCCAATTCGTTTTTAAGTCGATGGGAATCGCTATAATGCCGGGTTTCATGTCTAGTTTTGGTTTATAAGCCCATTTTACAACATCAATATTGGCAAGAATCAATTCTTTTAGAAACAAACCGATCAGCTTGATAATCGCCCAGACTCGAAACAGATAGAAGCGGTCTGGTATGAATCGTTCTAGAATTAACAGAAGAAAAATACCGAACAAATAGCCGATAAAAAATGTGCTGAAATTATATGCTTCAAAAAGAAACATCCAGAGGACTGCGATCGTTAGGTTAATGATAATCTGTAATGCCATCCAATCACTCCTTTATTACCGCATCAATATATATTGATGGGTCCACCAGGCTATCTGCGATTCCCTGTATGCCAGGATAAAAGAATTCAGCTCCGAGGCCTAACGCAATCGTAAAGATAAGTAATAATGCGACTGGAAACAACCTGCCATTTTCTGATGCTTTTTCTTGTTCTGGAGCCAATCTAGCTTCGCCCCAGAATCCGTTAAGGAAAATTTTTATTATCGATAAAAGGATGAGTAAGCTTCCTATCAACCCAACTGCAACAATCCCATAATGGTCTTCCTCAACAGCTCCTTTTAACAATAAGAACTTTCCAATAAAGCCGCTGAAAGGAGGCAATCCAGCAAGAGCCAGGGCAGCGATAAAAAACATCCATCCCAGTAGCGGGTGGTGCTTGATCAAACCACCCATTTTTCGGAGATCGTAGGTTCCGGATATCGCTGCCATTGTTCCTACTAAGAAGAATAAAGCAGCTTTGATAATCATGTCATGCACGAGGTAATAGATTGTTCCGGCGAGCGCTGTTGCCGAGAAAACACCGATTCCCGCCATCATAAAACCAACTGCAGGAATGATGTTATACGCAACAATCAACTTTACGTTGTTTGTCGAGAGAGCCCCGATAACACCGAACAAAATCGTGAAGCCAGCCATATAGATGAAGAACTGGTGGGTAAATTCGAGCTTGTAAATGAATATCAAGGAAAATACCCTTAAAATCGAATAAACGCCGACTTTTGTAAGCAACGCCCCGAAAAGAGCAGAAATAACGGTTGGGGGAGCGCTATATGATCTGGGAAGCCAGAAGTATAATGGAAACAATGCCCCTTTGGTTGCAAATACAAGGAACAAAAGGATCGCAATGGTCGTTAATATCCCCTGTTGTTCAACGTCTGCAACCCTTTCAGCGAGCTGAGCCATATTCACCGTACCAACTACGGAATACAGAAAAGCAACGGTTGTTACAAACAAAATAGAAGAAAACAAGTTGATCAAAATATACTTTAGCGACTCCCTCAATTGTTCTTTCGTTCCTCCAAGAACAATCAAACCATAGGAAGCCATTAGTAACACTTCAAAAAATACAAACAGGTTAAACAAGTCCCCTGTTAAAAAAGCGCCGCTCACGCCTGCAATCAACAATTGAAACAGTGCATAAAAGTAATAGCGTTCTCTTTGTTCATCGAGCGAACGAAAGGCATAAAAAGCAGAGGCTACTGCAATAAGGTTTGTTGTGATGACAAGAACCATTGCCAGTTGGTCTGCTACGATCACGATTCCAAAAGGTGCGGGCCAATCACCGGCTTCAAGGACAAGCGGTCCTTCTTGAAAAACCACTGAGCCGATCCAGCTCACGACCGCCAGATTGACGAATACCATTATTCCGGTGATCACTTTGACCAGTGTCTTTTGTTTATTGATAAATACGAGCATAATTCCGGTTAATAACGGAAGGAGTATAGGTAGTATTGCTAAATTACTCATGATTGTTTCCCCTCAGTTTTTCCATATTATCCGTTCCATTCTTTTGATAAGCTCTGTAAGCAAGAACTAACAAAAAGGAAGTAACACCAAAACTGATGACGATCGAAGTCAAAATCAGCGCCTGTGGCAAAGGATCGACATATTTGGTAACCCCTTCTGATAATATCGGGGGTCCTCCCCTGTTTAATTTTCCCATCGTGATGATCAACAGATGAGCTCCATGGGAAAGAAGGGCAGTGCCGATAATGATACGCAGGATTTGCTTTTGAAGCAGCATGTAGACGCCAGTTGAGAATAAAAGTCCGGCAAGGATTGCCATGAGAAGCTCCATTATTCATTCTCCCCTTTCTTTCCCTTAAGTTTAATCATGGAATAGATTCCTATAGCTGCTAGACCCAGGACAAGTATTTCGAGCATCGTATCAAGTCCCCGAAAATCAACCAGAATCACATTGACGATGTTGTCTCCGCCGCCAAGCTCATAGGAATTCTCAATAAAGTAGTCAGAGATCGGTTCAAATAACTTAGTGCTGTGGGAAGAGATCGCAACCAGAGTGACTATAACTCCCACACTAACGGAAATGACAAGATTTACAACCTTTTTACGTGCGGATTGATACTCTTTTTTCAAATCAGGCAAATGGTAAAAGCAAAGCAAAAACAATGCTACCGTTACAGTTTCAACAATGAGTTGGGTTAAAGCCAGGTCTGGCGCCCGGAAGAATACAAACAACAGCGACAGGCCATACCCTACAATTCCGAGAACCAGTATAGCTGCGATCCGATTTTTCATAAGAACCGTTCCAATCGCAGCAGCAGCCATTATTACAGCGATTGAGAATTCTGGAACTGCCAGTGGTGCGAGATCCTCTAACGACATTGCAAAACCATCTGTCACTGTCATCGTAACCGAAATAAGAATGATGAAAAATACAAGAATGTAGGCCATATAACTTCTTATGGAACCTGTCATATACGCTCTAGTAAGACTCGTAGACCCTTTAAAAATACCATTCACGATAGCATCATAGCTTTTAGCTGCTGAGAGTTTTCCCGGCAAAATTTGATAGAAGCTTTCCCACTTCGTTCTTATCAAATAAAGAAAAGTTCCGACAGCAAGAACTATAAGAGACATGTACAATGCGGGGTTTCCCCACCCATGCCAAAACTTTATATGCGATTCAAAATGTTCGCCGTTGATTGCAGCCACCGCCGGAGCAAGGAGTCGCTCGTTAAAGAAATTCGGTAGCAAAGCGATGATAACGATTAAGCTGACAAGAATAAGCGGTGAGACCAGCATGCCAAATGGAGCTTCGTGCGGTTTCTTTTCAAGGGTGTCGCGTTGCTTGCCTGCAAATGTCCTGAAGAACAGCATCACAGAATACACAAACGTAAATATGCTCCCTAAAACCGCCAGCACCGGCAATACCGGCGCTACTGTTTCCACTAAAGGAGAGGCATGTTCAAAGTGCCTGCTTGATTCGAAAAACATCTCCTTACTCAAAAAGCCATTGAAAATTGGAAGCGGAAATCCAGCCATCGAAAAAGTGCCGAAGAAAGCCAGGGTCGCTGTAATAGGCATAAAGGTAAACAAGCCCCCGAGCCTTCTAATGTCCCGGGTTCCTGTTTCATGGTCAACAATACCAGCGACCATAAAAAGACTTCCTTTAAAGGTTGCATGGTTAAGAATATGGAAGACAGCTGCAAGGATCGCTACGCCTGTTCCAAATCCGAGCATAGCCATAATCATGCCGAGCTGGCTTATAGTGGAATATGCAAGAATAGCCTTCAGATCTGTCTGGCGGACAGCCATGTAAGACCCCCAGCAAAGCGTAAGCAATCCAAACCCGGTTACGAGAATGAAAAACAGGTCATTTCCTGCAAACAATAGTGAAAGTCTTGCGACAAGATAGAGCCCGGCTTTTACCATCGTTGCGGAATGAAGGAACGCACTGACTGGTGTAGGTGCCTCCATCGCATCAGGCAGCCATGTATGGAATGGAAACTGGGCTGATTTTGTAAACGCCCCGAGTAAGATCAAAATCAAAATCCAGGGAAACGCCGTATCATTCAAAACAAGATCTGATCGTTCAATAATTTCTCTAATGCTTGGCGTACCGGTGACCGTATAAAGTAATAAAAAGCCACCAAGCATAGACAGGCCGCCAAAAACGGTAATAAGCATTGATTTTAATGCACCGTATTTTGAACCCTCACGGTAATACCAGTATCCGATAAGCAAAAAGGAAGAAATACTTGTCAACTCCCAAAATGTGTAGAGGATGAACAAGTTGTCAGATAAGACGACTCCCAGCATAGCTCCCATAAATAAAAGAAGGTACACATAGAAGTGACCGAGCTTTTCGGTAATATGTAAGTAATAAATCGAGTAGAGCACAACAAGCGTTCCGATTCCAGTAATCAATAAAGCAAAGAATAAACTAAGCCCATCGATATACAAACTGAAATTTATTCCAAGAGATGGAATCCAATCTAACGTATAAACATTATGTACGCCTCTCCAGACATCTTTAAAATAAGTTGATAGAAATAAAAACAGTAGAAGAGGAACGGGTAGGACGAACCACCCTGTATGGATTTTTCTCAATGCTTTATAAAAAAATGGAATAAGAACAGCTGCCAGAAACGGGGCAAGGACAGCGAGATGTAACATATGTATTAGACCCTCCTGTGATAGGAATAAAAAATAAGTTCACATGAACCTGTATTGCAATATCTCAATTGTAATCAAAAACACTTACTTTTATCAACATATAACTCAGCATTCCCTGTATAAGTTCCCCAATCTTCGACCATTCTATTTGCGAAAGGTGGGAGAAAAATGCGAAATGTACTTATAATAGTTTCTATTGTTTTTATTGCAGGGTGCAGCAGTTTTTCCGATTCCATTTATAATTTTGATGAGGCGCTTCCGTTTAGTTCAAGAGAATATTATCGTACGGTTACGGAAAGGAACGAGATAGGGATTGCGAGTTCAGAGTCTATTCAATCTGAAGCACTCTACAAAGAAATCAAGCAGGAATTGTTGAGGAACGGATACATAAAAGATGTAATCTTTTTGTCTCATGGAGAACAGACGGTGCTGGCACTATCTTCAGGTGCCTATTTCCAAACAGAACTGGCAGACAATCAGGAGCAAATAAAAGCTTTATTATCAGAAAAAGGGCTTTCCGCTAAAATTGTCACACATCCCGGCCATGTAAGAATAGCTAAAAATCTTAAAACACATTCAGGAAACAGGAATGAAGAGTGGATTGAAAAATGGGAGGAATTGATAGGAAGGCAAAGCTAGATTAATTCCAAAAAATAAAACAGCCAACCTTACCGGGTTGGCTTTAAGCGAGAGTTATGCAGATGTAAGTTCGACATGGAGGGAACGGCGGTCAATCTCATGTTCGATTAAATTGATAAACTCCTGGCTAAGGTGTAATTCACGCGCTTTTAAATAGGATTCGATCAACAGGTCATCAGATAATTTTTCCATAGGCCTGGCCAATAGCTTGGCTCTACACCTCCCTATATAATAATGGCATGTTCCTTGCTTTTTAGGCATATCATGTAAGTTAGTCTGTTATTTTTTTATAGCTTACCATGTACAAAAATCAAGAACAACCGTTCTGTTATCCACAGTTAAAAGTGGATAAATTGTGGGTATGTTGTTTATAAACTATATAAAATGACGAAGAAACAGTGTGTGTTATGTGCATAAAGTTATCCACAGGAAAAAAATACACCCGATTTTGTCGAAAAGTTTTTTTAAAATGATCAAAAAGCAGTTAGTAGGTTAGAAAAAAGGCGTTATTTGTCCATACTGAGCAATTTTTCTGTCAGGATGTGAAACTAATGAGTTTATTGTTGTAGGATTTAAATTTATTGATACAATAGGAATGTCATTAAAGTGTAGGGGTGTTATATATTGTTGAAAAAGTTTTTTTTGCCGGACGAACATGTGAAAAGCGTGTTTCATATTAAACCAGAGAAGTTGAAAGAAAAAGGAATAAAGGCTATTATTACAGACCTGGATAATACTCTAGTAGAATGGGACCGTCCCGATGCGACGCCTGAATTGATGGAATGGTTCAGGGATATGCGCGAACATGGCATATTGGTCACGATCGTTTCTAACAATAACCAAAAAAGAGTCGAGGATTTTGCCAGTCCAGTAGACGTACCATTTATATATGAAGCTAAAAAACCAATGACAAAGGCTTTTAAGAAAGCAATCGAAGATATGAAAGTAAGAAATGAACAAATCGTCGTTATTGGAGACCAAATCTTTACAGATGTATTAGGGGCAAATCGGCTTGGCTTGCACACGATTTTAGTTGTCCCGGTAGCGAGCACTGATGGTTTTGTAACAAAGTTTAACAGAAAGATGGAAAGGTTACTGTTAGCATGGATGAAGAAAAGAGGAATGATTCATTGGGAGGAATAGAATTGAAGGACGATAATATAATCTGCGCTGGATGCGGTGTTGCCATTCAAACCGAGAATAAAGAAGAACTGGGGTACACGCCTTCATCAGCACTTGAAAGAGATGTGATTATTTGCCAGCGTTGCTTTCGCCTGAAACATTATAACGAAATACAGGATGTATCCCTGACGGATGACGATTTCCTTAAAATTTTAAATGAAATCGGAAGCAAAGATGCTCTTATTGTGATGATAGTTGATATTTTTGATTTCAATGGAAGCTGGCTGCCCGGGATTCCACGCTTTGCGGGTAAAAACCCGGTACTTCTTGTCGGGAATAAAGTAGACTTACTGCCAAAGTCAGTTAATGAAAGCAGATTGATTAACTGGATGAAAGAGACATCCAAAGAGCTTGGATTAAAGCCGGCAGACGTGATGCTGATGAGTGCGGAAAAAGGCCACCGAGTCATGGAGGTCGCTGCACAGATCGATCAATCGCGAGAAGGCAAGGATGTTTATATTATAGGATGCACGAATGTGGGGAAATCCACGTTTGTGAACCGATTGATCAAAGAGTTTGGCGGCGATGAAGAACAGCTGATCACAACAAGCCAGTTCCCTGGCACTACCTTGAATTTAATCGATATTCCGCTTGACGATGGCAGAACGATGTATGATACACCTGGCATAATCAACCATCATCAAATGGCACACTACATTAATAAAAATGAATTAAGAACAATCACACCTAAAAAAGAAATTAAACCGAAAGTATATCAGTTAAATGAAGAACAAACGTTATTTTTTGGAGGTCTGGCAAGGTTTGACTTTGTAAGCGGTGAACGGCAGTCCTTTGTTTGCTATGTGTCTAATGAAATTAACATCCATCGAACAAAGCTTTCAAGGGCTGATGAGCTCTATCAAACCCAGCTTGGGGATATCCTTCAGCCACCTGGAGATAAAACTAAGGAAGGCTTTCCTCGTCTAGTTCCGCATGAATTTATGATTAAAGAAGATAAAGTTGATGTTGTTTTTTCTGGCCTGGGGTGGATAACCGTCAGTAAAAAAGGGACAAAACTAGTTGCGCATGCACCCGAGGGTGTTGGAGTTTCGGTTAGAAAGTCGCTAATATAAGCAGGTGATTATATGGAAAATCTCTATGGACTAATCGGCTATCCAATCGGGCATTCTATGTCTCCTCTAATGCATAATAAAGAATTTAAGGAGCTTGGCCTAAACGACACGTATCACGCCTTCGAAGTTAAGCCTGAAAATCTGCAGCAAGCTGTTGAAGGTATTAGGGCTCTCGGTATATGTGGGTTTAATGTCACAATACCCCATAAAGTGGCAATCATGGATCATGTTGATGAAATAACGGAAGAAGCTGCTGAAATAGGTGCGGTCAATACAGTTGTTAATAAAAATGGGAAATTAATCGCCTATAACACAGATGGACCAGGTTATCTTGAGTCACTGCTTGGAATCATTCCTAGAAATCGTCTGAACGAACAATCTGTTTTAATTATAGGAGCAGGAGGAGCGGCACGTGCCATCGCGGTGTCGCTTGCAAGGTTTGGAGTAATGGATTTGACCGTTGGAAACCGTACATTGGAACGGGCAAGAAAGTTAGCAGACGATTGTTCCGTTCATAGCAAGACAGAAGCGGTTTCGTTAGAAAAAGCCGAACGCCTTTTAGACAAATATGACGTTATTATAAATACAACTTCAGTTGGGATGTCACCTAACGTCAACTGTATGCCGATTGATTTAAATAACTTAAGAAGTGGAACAGTAATAAGTGACCTGATTTATAATCCGCTTGAAACGATGTTTTTAAAGGAAGGTGCATCGAGAGGCGCAAAAGCACTCAATGGCCTGGAGATGTTTGTGAATCAAGGAGCACTTGCGTTTGAATTGTGGACAGGTATTAAACCTGATCGCAAACGAATGAAAGAGAATGTCTTGAAACAATTAGGAGGAAATCAATAAATGCTAACAGGAAAACAAAAAAGATTTTTGCGTTCAAAAGCACATCATTTATCGCCGATTTTCCAGGTAGGAAAAGGCGGGGTCAATGAAAATATGGTAAAACAGATTAATGAAGCTCTTGAAGCGAGAGAATTGATCAAAGTCAGTGTTCTGCAAAACTGTGAGTATGACCGAAAAGAAGTTGCAGAAGAATTGGCAGTCAAGTCTGGAGCGGAGCTAGTCCAGGTAATTGGAAATACAATTGTTTTATATAAAGAATCTGAGGAAAACAAAGAAATTGTTTTGCCGTAAGAAAACAAAGAAGGGGAAATGGAGGGGGTAATGATGAAAATAGGAATTTTTGGCGGAACATTCGATCCTCCTCATTATGGACACCTCATGGTTGCACAGGAAGTACTTGAATCCTGCCAGCTTGATAAGATCTGGTTTCTTCCAAGCCACAGGCCTCCCCATAAAACGGAAAGAAGCATAAGTACTGACGAGCAAAGAAAAGATATGGTTAATCTGGCGATCGAAAGAAATCAGGACTTTGAAATGTCGTTAGTTGAGTTTGGCCGTAAAGGCCTTTCCTATACGTATGATACTGTCCGCTATTTAACAGAAATGCATCCGGAACATCGTTTTTCTTTTATTATCGGCGCGGATATGATCAATGATCTCCCAAACTGGCATAAAATCGATGAACTAATAAAGCTCATTTCATTTGTAGGAGTTGCAAGGCCAGGATTTGAATTCGATATATCTAACCCATATCACACCGAAATCCGAATTGTGGAAGCGCCGCAGTTTGAAATCTCTTCAAGTTTTTTGCGGAAAAGATTCAGGGAAAAAGGAAATACGCGTTATTTTATTCCTGATGATGTCAGAAACTATATAGAGGAGAAGGGATTATATGAATAGGGAAGAAGCGTTGAAAATCGTGAAGCCCCATTTGACCGACCACCGTTATGAACATACGATTGGTGTTACTGATACAGCAGTAAAACTGGCTGAAAAATACGGCGCTGACACCTATAAAGCCGAAATCGCAGGGGTTTTCCACGATTATGCCAAGTTCAGGCAAAAGGAAGAGATGAAAACGATAATTGTTGAGAGAGGAATGCCGGAAAGTTTACTGACGCATTCTTCAGAGTTATGGCATGCACCGGTTGGAGCGCATCTGGTTGAGAAAGAAGTTGGAATTGAGGACCTTGAAATTCTTGAGGCAATCCGAAACCATACTACAGGAAAACCTGGTATGCCTTTGTTAGACAAAGTTATATTTCTTGCCGACTATATTGAACCTGGAAGACAATTTCCGGGGGTAGAGGAAGTGCGCGAGCTTGCGAACGAAAATTTAGATCGTGCCGTTTTGAAAGCCATTCAGAATACGATAATCTTTCTTATGAAGCAGAAACAGCTGATCTATCCTCAAACGGTGGATACCTATAATGATTTGCTTGCAAGCATAAAAGAAAAAGGAAAATAAGGAGGAATGAAAGTGGAAGAAAAAACATTAGTATCAATGGTTGCGAATGCAGCAGATGATAAGAGGGCTGAAGATATCGTTATTCTTAACATGAAAGGCATTTCCCTGATCGCTGACTATTTTGTTATTTGCCACGGGAACTCTGAAAAGCAAGTACAGGCCATTGCCAGAGAAATTAAAGATCAAGCCCAGGAACAAGGCATTGACGTAAAACGTCTCGAGGGGTTTGACCAGGCACGCTGGGTTCTGGTTGACCTTGGATCTGTCATTGCCCATGTCTTTCATAAGGAAGAAAGATCTTACTATAATCTTGAAAAACTCTGGGGAGACGCTCCTCATCTACAGCTAGAAGAACTACAGGCTTAAGGATGATTAGATGAGCTCTTATCACCATTTTGCTTATTTTTATGATAGTTTGATGGAAGATGCCCCTTATGATGAATGGGCTGAGTATGTTTTAAGCGCAGCCAGGAAATACGGAGTCCAGGGAAAGGAACTTCTTGACCTTGGAATTGGTACCGGTACACTTGCACTACATTTATATCAGGACGGCTGGGATGTTACAGGAATAGATCTCTCAGAAGAAATGCTCGCGGTCGCACAGGAGAAAGCACAGAGCCGGGGAGCGAACTTAAAGCTTTTTAATCAGGATATGTCTTTGTTCGAGACTGGAAAACAATATGACGTCTCAGTTATCTTTTGCGATTCCTTAAATTATCTGCCGGACGAAGCTGCTGTTAAGCGAACATTTAACCGTGTATTCGATCATTTGAAAGAGGATGGGCTCTTTTTATTCGATGTCCATTCTTGCCGCAAGATCAATGAAGAATTTATTGGCAATACTTTTGGAAGCGGGGATCCGGAGGTAAGTTATATCTGGCAATCTTTTCAAGGTGAACATGATAATAGCGTTGAACACGAATTAAGCTTTTTCACCGCTCGTCAGGATGGAGCTTATGAACGTTACGATGAAGTTCACTTTCAACGGACGTTTCCAGTAGAAGTTTATAAAAACTGGCTTGAACAATCAGGATTTACGATTTTATCAATTTCGGCAGATTTTAGCGAAAATGCTCCGGAACCAGATTCAGAAAGGATCTTTTTTGCAGCAAAAAAATAAATAATAGAATGAAAAAGAGGTTGACTCAATAGGCGCTCAGTTTTCTCCGTTACAGGGAGTGGCTGGACCTTTTTCTTGAGTCACCCTCTTTTTTTGCAGGAATATTATCATGCAGTCAAGAATAGTTAGGGTGGAGTTTATTAATCCTTTCTCCTCATTCTTTTTTTTACGCTTCTAAATGAAATTGTTCTGATACTTTTTCTCTATCCTCGTCGTATTTTAAATGTGTTTTTTGGAACAAATGATTAAAAAGATCTCCTATTTCTTCTTCAAGAACACTGAGTCCTTCTCCTGTAACTCCGCCTTTAACGTGTACTTTTTCCTGAAGTGTAGCCAGGGAATAAAATTCTTTCTCCAATAATTTTCCCATTCCGATTAACATTTCACTCGCGAGAACCGTTGCTTGTTCACGTGATATCTCTGTTTCTTCTACTGCTCCGTCAATAAATCTTTGTACAATGTAACTGAAGAAAGCCGGACCGCAGCTTGTGATGTCGGAAGATACTCGTGTCACATTTTCCTCAATCTTTATCGGAGTAGAAACATGTGCCATTAAATCCAGAAGACTGTTCCGCTGTCTTTGCGTACAGGATGAACCAAATGTAATGAGCGATGCTCCCGAAAGAGCGCGGTTTGTAATGCTTGGGATTACTCTTGCTACATTGCAAGACAAAACGCTCTCAAGTTCTGAGACGGTCACAGGACTTGTAATGGATACCACCAGTTGATGATCTTTTATCTGGCTTTTCAATCCCTCGAGCAATGAGTGGAATTCCAGCGGTTTTACACAGATGAATATTATATCTGAGCCTTGAACAACATCATTGCTGTTTGTGGTTACTTCAAGATCAGGGTACAACTTTTTTAAGTTATATGCCTTGTCGATAGTCCTGTTCGTTATTTTCAGCTGGGAAGGTTTTACAGCGAGTGAGTCTATAAAAGAAGCGATTAAAATGCTCCCCATATTCCCTGTCCCTATAACTCCAACTTTCACTCTTTTTCCCTCCTTTGCAAAAAGAGCTTATCATTCTCTCCTAAAATTTATGTTAATGAACCGGTAATTATGTATCAGATAAAAAAACAAAAAAATGAAAGAAGGGATCAATATTGAAGTGGACTATGCGTGAAAAGGTTCTGGCTGGAGCTGTGGCATGCTTTTCCTTTTTTTTAATGGGTGACAAATTTTTAATGGACGGAACTGGCGCTGATAACAGCATAGTAGAAAATTACACAGATGCAAACATAGACCAGACAAATGAAGTAACACAGCAAGAAGATATAAAAAAGCAAGCGTCAGGAATGATTAAGATCGATATAAAAGGAGCGGTGAAAAAGCCGGGGGTATACGAAATCAGTTCTGAAAAAAGAGTGATAGATGCCATTGAAACGGCCGGCGGCTATGGAGATGGAGCTGATATAAGCAACCTAAACCTGGCGGGAAAGCTGTCGGATGAAATGGTTGTGTATGTTCCAGCTGAAGGAGAAGAAATAACAGGATTTGAAGGACTGGCAGGGAATCAATCCGAGTCTGAAGGAGACAAAGTTTCATTGAATCATGGAACCTCCGAGCAATTGCAAACTTTACCGGGGATAGGACCTTCAAAAGCAGAGGCGATCGTAACTTACCGGGAAGAACACGGAGGTTTTCAAACGATAGAGGAACTAAAACAGGTAGGAGGAATAGGAGATAAGACATTCGAAAAGTTAGAAAAGCAACTAAAGTTAAATTAGTGTCATTGACGGCAAGTAAACTTTGTCGATAAACTAATGAATAAAGTGAATTCAGGAGGCAGATGATGAAACGAATTTCATGGGATCAATATTTTATGGCGCAAAGCCATTTACTGGCATTAAGAAGCACCTGCACTCGTCTGGCAGTTGGAGCAACAATCGTAAGGGATAACCGCATTATTGCTGGAGGTTATAATGGCTCCGTTTCAGGAGGGGTCCATTGTATCGATGAAGGATGTTACGTCATTGATGGACATTGTGTACGAACCATTCACGCTGAAATGAATGCTGTTATTCAATGTGCTAAATTCGGCATCCCGACAAATGGAGCAGAAATCTATGTCACCCATTTCCCTTGCTTGAATTGCTGCAAAGGGCTCATCCAGAGCGGGATCAAAAAAGTATATTATGCAGAAGATTATAAAAATCATCCGTATGCGCTTGAATTGTTTGAAAACGCAGGTGTCCAGGTAGAACAGGTTGAGCTCGAAGAAATGATTCTGGATTTTAACAGCCAGGAAAAACTCGATTTAACAGCAGAACTTTTAAGGAAACTTTCGACATCAGGATTGGAAGAAGCAGAGTTGCGCCCCCTTTATGAAAAAGCATCTAAGCTTTTTGCCGGACTTAAATGACAGATGCCTTAAACAGGTCTGCCGTATTGGCAGTATTGGGTATAGCCGCTCATAAAAGCGTTATTTTTACTTTCATATTGATGGTTATCGTTTTGTATCTAGTTTTAAAGAAAGTGAAATTTTCGAGAGTGGCTTGCCTGGTGCTTGTTTATTTGTTTTTTTATACTTATTTTGCTCTGATCGATCAAGCGAACCATTCGATTGTTCTGTCTGGAGAAAAAGCATTTAGTGGAAAAATTAGAACGATTCCTGAAATAGATGGAGATCGGTTATCTTTTGTTTTTCAAACATCGAAAGAAAAGATGGCTTTTTCCTACCGAATTCCGGATATAATCTCCAAAGAACAGTTAGAGGACCTTAAGCCGGGGATGGTTTGCCGGTTTCAGGGCACCCTTCAAACTCCCTCTGAAAAAAGCGTACCCAACCTTTTCGATTATCGCGAATACCTTCGCGATCGTAAAATCCACTGGATCCTCACACCTGATTCTTTTTCTTTTAGAAGTTGCAAAAATTCATCCTATACATTAGTCGATAGGATACAACAATACCGCCAAATGTTGATTCAAAAAACTTCACAAGTATTTCCAGCAGAACTAAACGGCCTTGCTGCTGCCCTTCTATTGGGGGAGAGGCAACAGATTGGACAAAGGATTTTAAATGCTTACCAATCGCTTGGTCTCACTCATTTGCTTGCTGTTTCCGGCCTGCATGTGGGTATAATAGTCGCGCTCATTTTTTACTTGTTTATCCGTGCAGGACTTACAAGAGAAAGAAGTTATGAAGTGCTCCTATTCATGCTGCCTGTTTATGCTATACTGACTGGTGCTGCTCCTTCGGTTATTAGAGCAGTATGTATGGCGATGATCGTTATTGGAACCCTTCGCTTCAAATTAAGGCTCCAGCCAGGAACTGCGATTTCTGCAGCTTTATTAGGTATGATTGTCTATAACCCGTACTTCGTTTTTCAACCCGGGTTTCAGCTCTCTTATATTGTTAGCTTCGGCCTGGTTTTATCTGCGCCAGCTGTGATGAACAAGCTAAATCATCCGCTGTTCCGCCTCCTTGCGATGTCAACAGTTGCCCAGCTGTTATCTCTTCCGGTAGTATTGTTTCACTTTTATGAACTGTCCTTGCTTAGTTTGCCGTTAAATTTATTGTTTGTTCCTTTTATTTCGGTTGTAGTTCTTCCTCTGTTTCTCCTTGTTTTCGTGCTTTCGTTTCTATCAGTGGATGTAAGCATGCTTCTTGCTCGCCTTGCAACTCCTCCAGTATCTCTTGCACACCAACTGTTTGAAATACTTGATCAACATAACGCCGGCCAGATTGTTTTTGGCAGACCGGGCATGCTCATGATTCTTCTCATGTATGCTGCAACCCTCTTCTTATTTATTAGGCTGGAAGGTATCGTAACGAAAAGAAAAATCAGTCTTGCAGTCGGTATCCTCCTTTTTGTTTACATCATTCAATGGTGCTTGCCCTACTTGAATCCATTGGGAAAAGTAACATTTCTTGATGTAGGCCAGGGGGACAGTACGCTGATTGAATTGCCTTTTAACAGAGGGACTTATTTGATCGATACCGGCGGTACCTTAACGTTTAACAAAGAACCATGGAAGAGGAAAAAAGATCCTTTTGAAGTTGGCAAGGATATCACGGTTCCTTTCTTAAAATCAAAGGGAATAAAAAAACTTGATTATTTAATTTTAACACACGGAGATTTGGATCATATTGGCGGGGCCGATGCTGTACTTAGTGAGATGAAAATCAAGCATTTATTATACGGGAAAGGGCCATTGGAAGGAGAGCTTGAGAAAAGCCTCTTAAAAAAGGCAGCTAAGAAGGATGTTCCTGTCTCGTTTGTTCAAGCGGGGAACGGATGGAAAACACAGGGGGAGAGCTTTGCCGTTTTATCCCCTATAGGGAATGAACAAGAAAAAAACAATCGGTCGATCGTCCTGTTAGCTGAAATGGGAGGGCTTTCCTGGCTTTTTACAGGTGATCTCGAATTGGCTGGAGAAATTAGCTTGCTCGAACGCTTTCCTAATATAAAGATAAATGTGTTAAAAGCAGGGCACCATGGCAGCAACTCATCCACAAGTCCTCTATTTGTGAAAAGTTTAGCCCCTGATATCGCTGTTATTTCGGTTGGAGCGAAGAACCGCTTTGGGCACCCGAATCCACAGGTCCTGGACACGTTAAAGAAAAACCGGGTAACCGTTTTTCGGACAGATAAAGATGGAACCATACAATATCGATTTTTTAGGGAGCACGGGCAATTCTCGAATATAAAAAGATAAAGTTAAAAGCATCCGCCGGGTGACGGATGCTTATCTTGTTCTAAGTATTAAAAATCAGCCGATTAGTTAACTGCTTTAATGATAACGGCTACAAAGAAAATGATTGAAAAGAATAGGAAGGACCAAACAAATCCAGCTCCTGACTCTAATGCATCGTTTCCTTTGCTTTGAACGTCCTTTTCAAATTCGTTCATAAAAGCACCCCTCCTGTTACATTTGTTAGTATAAGGGAATTTCTGAAAAAAATCCATCTGCTTTATGTAACAGAGACAAACTTGCAACGGTCTGCTGCCTCCGTTTCATTACCTTTAGCTATTGTATCATTCTTTACCCGTTGTTTGCTATAGCCACTCCCGGCATCTTGTGACTTTTTTGTCAAATTTCGCCCAACTCATAAGTAATTTTTCAAAACATACAAGTTCCTATCAATACTGTAAAGAGTTGTCACCTATACTTTAAAGCTGCATAGGATATCCTAACAAATACAATCGAACATCGTTATCGAGAGGGAGTCCTAGGCCTCTCACGATAACGTTCAAATAAATGGGGGCCGGTTTTCAGGATGCTGGTTCCCCTTTACACTTGTCAAAAATCCCAAACTGAGAGTAGGATAGTAAAAGGAGAAATTGACAAGGATGTGAAGTCATGTTGTCTATAGCAGACGTAAAAAAAAATCTTAAGCAGGGAAAAATTAATGGCATTTATGTAGTATATGGAACGGAATCATTTTTAAGCGATGAAATTCAAAAAGAAATTGTAAAAAAAGTGTTAAGCGATGATGAAAAGGAGTTTAACCTTTCTGTTTATGATCTTAACGAGGTACCTATCGATATTGCGGTAGAAGATGCTGAAACGCTTCCCTTTATGGGAGAGAAACGTGTTGTGATTTTAAGGAATCCTGTTTTTTTAACAGGATTAAAAGATAAGAGTAAAGTAGAACATGACTTACATATATTTGAACGTTATGTGCAAAACCCATCAGAAAGTTCCGTAATGATCATAAATGCCCCATACGAAAAGCTGGATGAACGGAAGAAAATCGTAAAACTTTTAAAAAAGAACGCTGCATATGTAGAAGCTGCCGGACTGAATAATTCCTCGATAGAAGGATGGCTCGATCAGAGAGCGAAGGAACTTGGTGTAGAGATAACAGGGGATGGAAAAGGAAAACTGTTGCAGCTTTCCGGTTCTAACATGATGATTTTGAACAGCGAAATCGATAAAATGGCTTTGTACGTAGGAGATCAGGGGATCATAGATGAAGAGGTTGTCACGTTACTTGTGGCGAGAACACTTGAAAATGATATTTTCACACTGGTTGATAAAATTGTCCGGCGTGAAATGGATGATGCGTTTCGGATTCTATATGACTTGCTCAAAGTTAATGAAGAACCGATTAAGATACTGGCATTGATAGGAAGGCAGTTTCGGATTATTTACCAGGTGAAGGAGCTATCACGAAGAGGCTATGGACAAAAACAAATTGCTTCTGCTTTAAAACTTCATCCGTACGCAGTCAAGATTGCCATGCAGCAAAGCAGCTCATTTGAAGAGAATACATTATTAACTATTCAGGAAAAGATCGCAGATGCGGATTATGAAATGAAAACCGGGGCGATGGATAAACGGTTGCTTCTGGAACTGTTGTTAACAAGGATTAAATCGTAAAGTAACTTTTTTAAAAGTAAAAAAAGGGTGTCGAATTCGGTTCGACGCCCTTTTTATTCGTTACGCAGAAACCTCGTTTAGTTTTTTAGCAAGACGAGATTTTTGACGTGCAACAGCATTTTTATGGATGATTCCTTTGTCAGCTGCTTTGTCGATACGTTTATTAGCTTCTTGAAGAGCTTGTTTAGCTCCTTCAACATCTTTGTTTTCAAGCTTAGTTTCAAACGTTTTAACGGCAGAACGCATTGCGGATTTAATCGCGTTATTGTGAGCGCGGCGGTCACTTTGTGTTCTTACACGCTTAACTGCAGATTTAATGTTTGGCATTCCTTTCACCTCCTCTAAAGGTGTTTTTCTCCTATGTCGTTTCAAATATTTTTATGCATAGAACAAAGAGTATTCTATCAAAGTCACCCTCTAAATGCAATAAGGAATGAAAAGGATTTTAGCCGGTTAACCTATAGATAATACAAATTACCGGGGGTGTGCAAATATGGATAATGAACTAAAAGCATATCAAGTCCGTACAGATCTTGCGATTGAAGCTAGAGAAATGGTTCAGGAAGAAAAAGCAAAGAAAAAAGAACAAACCGGGGAACTAAACGGTGTAATTGTAAAAGAAAGAGATGAGGAAGGAATAAAGATAACAGCAGTAGAGATTACAAAGGACGGAGAAAAAGAAATCGGCAAAAAAGCGGGTCATTACCTGACCTTTGAAGCACAGGGTATTAGGAGGCAGGATTCTGCTTTGCAGCAAAAAGTGCAGGACGTATTCTCCCACGAGTTCGCAAAGTTCCTTGATGTTCACAAGATCAGTAAAGATGCGACTTGCCTTGTTGTGGGACTTGGAAACTGGAACGTAACCCCTGATGCACTCGGTCCGCTAGTAGTTGAAAATTTATTGGTTACAAGGCATCTATTTAAGCTTGCGCCAGAAAACGTGGAAGAAGGATTTCGGCCGGTCAGCGCGATTACTCCTGGGGTAATGGGGCTGACAGGGATAGAAACAAGCGATATTATCCATGGCGTCATCGAAAAGACGAAGCCTGACTTTGTGATTGCGATCGATGCCCTTGCATCCCGGTCTGTTGAACGTGTGAACACGACGATTCAAATTTCAGATACAGGCATTCATCCGGGTTCAGGAGTAGGCAATAAACGAAAAGAATTAAGTCAGGATGTACTGGGAATACCTGTTATTGCTATCGGTATTCCTACTGTTGTTGATGCAGTTTCCATAACAAGCGATACAATCGATTTTATTCTAAAGCATTTTGGGCGGGAAATTTCTGAACAGGGAAAGCCATCAAAAGCACTCGCTCCATCTGGAATGACTTTCGGAGAAAGAAAAGTATTAACAGAAGAGGATATGCCTGGTGAAGAACAGCGCCAGCAATTTATGGGAATGGTGGGAACCCTTCCGGACGAAGAAAAAAGAAGCTTGATCCGTGAAGTCCTTGCTCCACTTGGCCATAATTTAATGGTAACTCCAAAAGAGGTCGATGTTTTTATCGAAGAAATGGCTAATGTAATTTCAGGAGGCTTAAACGCTGCCCTTCATGGAGAAGTAAATCAAGATAACAGCGGGTCTTATACCCATTAAGGAAATGTCATAAGCCATCCTTCTTCTGCATAATATGGTAAAACATTCGATATGATGATGGACAAGCTAAACGGCAAAGAAAGGTGTGGATCATACAGATGGCTTCGTTTTTTATAAAATGCACGCTTTTAACCGGCCTGTTGTTTTTTGGGGTATTGCTAGGGATGCAGCAAGCAAATAAAGGAATGATCGAAATGCAAGGAAATAACGAAGCTTCCGGAGCATTTTATATAGGAGCATCCCAAGATGGGAAATTAGAAGCAGAGGTGATGGGCAGTAAGGTCACAAGCCATGACCTTGCAGAAAAACAGAAAAAGATGGAGGATACAAGAGCGTTTAATGTATTATCTTCACTTGGAAAAACAATAAGCGCGATGATTGTAGCTATCGTCCAGAATGCCGCTTCACTATTGATCGAACTCTTTAAAGGATTGCTTAGCCTATTTGGATAGCCACCTCATAGCGGGTGGCTTTTCACTTTCTAATTGAATAGTAATGGGTGTATTGCTATAATCAATCCTAGTGTAGTCTCGTCTTAGGAGTGATAACATGAATCGAGAAGAAAAGTTAAAGAGACAATCGAGAATACGGAACTTTTCCATAATTGCCCATATAGATCACGGAAAATCCACACTGGCAGACCGGATTCTGGAAAAAACAAGTGCGCTGTCACAGCGTGAAATGAAAGAGCAAATGCTTGATGCAATGGACCTTGAAAGAGAAAGAGGAATAACCATCAAGCTTAATGCCGTTCAGTTAACTTACAAGGCAAAAGATGGAGAAGAATATATTTTCCACTTGATCGATACACCGGGACACGTAGATTTCACTTATGAAGTTTCCCGGAGCCTTGCAGCATGCGAAGGTGCCTTGCTGATAGTAGATGCGGCACAGGGAATCGAAGCCCAAACACTTGCGAATGTATATCTAGCATTAGATAACGATCTTGAGATTCTTCCTGTTATTAATAAAATCGACCTTCCAAGTGCAGAACCAGAACGTGTTAGACAAGAAGTGGAAGATGTAATCGGACTGGACGCTTCAGAAGCCGTACTCGCTTCTGCCAAAGCCGGAATTGGAATCGAAGAGATTCTTGAACAAATCGTTGAAAAGGTTCCTGCCCCTCAGGGAGATCCGGAAGGCCCTCTAAAAGCGTTGATCTTTGACTCGCTGTATGATTCGTATAGAGGCGTTGTTGCTTATATTCGAATCGTAGAGGGTTCTGTTAAAGTCGGAGATAAAGTACGAATGATGGCAACCGGCAAAGAGTTCGAAGTAACGGAACTTGGTGTATTCACACCTAAACCAGTTGCAAAAGAGGAACTGACAGTTGGAGATGTTGCTTTCTTAACGGCTTCCATCAAAAATGTTGGCGACACAAGAGTCGGTGATACGATTACTTCTGTCAAAAACCCGGCTGATGAACCGCTCCCTGGATACAGAAGAATGAACCCTATGGTGTTTTGCGGTCTGTATCCTGTCGATTCTGCGCAATACAATGATTTAAGAGAAGCGCTCGAAAGACTTGAACTGAACGATTCTTCTCTTCAATATGAAGCAGAGACATCCCAGGCACTTGGCTTTGGTTTTCGATGCGGATTTCTTGGACTTCTCCACATGGAAATTATCCAGGAAAGAATTGAGCGAGAATTTGACATTGACCTGATTACAACTGCTCCGAGTGTTATTTACAAAGTAAAATTGACGGACGGCGAAGAAGTGCAGGTTGATAATCCGGCGAACATGCCCGATGCACAAAGCATCGACGAAGTCCAGGAACCATATGTAAAAGCGACGATTATGGCCCCGAACGATTACGTGGGCGCGATAATGGAGCTTTGCCAGGGGAAACGTGGAGACTTCATCGACATGCAGTATTTGGATGAGAATCGGGTAAATATCGTTTATCATATCCCGTTGTCTGAAATAGTCTATGACTTCTTCGATCAGCTTAAGTCCAGCACAAAAGGGTACGCTTCATTTGACTATGAGCTGATGGGATATAAAGCATCGAAATTGGTTAAAATGGATATATTGCTTAATGGCGAAAAAATCGATGCGTTATCCTTAATTGTCCATAGAGATTTTGCGTTTGATCGTGGTAAAGAAATTACAGATACCTTAAAAGAACTGATACCAAGACAGCAGTTTGAAGTTCCGGTCCAGGCTGCGATCGGCCAGAAAATCGTAGCACGTTCTACCATCAAGGCAATCCGCAAGAACGTTCTTGCGAAGTGTTACGGCGGAGACATTTCCCGTAAACGTAAGCTTCTTGAAAAGCAAAAAGAAGGTAAGAAGCGTATGAAGATGGTCGGAAAAGTAGAAGTGCCTCAAGAAGCATTTATGGCTGTATTAAAACAGGACAATACAAATAAAAATAAATAAAGGCTCTTTTCGCATACTTTGTTGCTTAATATTTGAGGTAAACTGCGACGTAATTGTAGCATTGCTTTCCGCTTCGTGCAGTCGCTTTCCGTAGCGGTCTGCGATATGTTTTGTCGCATTATATAGTTCTTGTGCAAAAACAACAATTTTTTAGAAAACAGTCTAAATAAAAGATCTAACGGAAATCATTTCCTCGAGGTTCTTTTACAATGAAGTTGAAGGCCGCAGATTGTTCTGCGGTCTTTCTCTCATCATGCGATAGAAGATTAAAAATGAAGAAAGCTGTGATTGAAATGCCGAAAGCTGTTTATTTGCATATCCCTTTTTGTGATTATATATGCCACTATTGCGATTTTAATAAGGTTTTCATGAAAGGACAGCCTGTGGAAGAATACCTTGATCACATGGCTGTTGAAATGAAAAATACGGTAAAGAAGTTTCCTTACGATCATATCGAAACCATTTTCATTGGAGGCGGAACGCCAACCGCACTATCGGCCAGCCAGCTGGATGTTTTACTAGAGTCAGTCAACGATACATTTCATCCGGGATCCCACATTGAATATACAGTGGAAGCCAATCCGGGAAGTGTAGATGAAGAAAAGCTCTCGGTATTGAAAAATGCCGGAGTTAACCGTCTCAGTATAGGTGCGCAGGCCTTTCAAAATGACCTGTTGAAAAGGCTCGGGCGCGGACATGATGAACAAGAGGTCGTAGAAATTGTCAAGCTTGCCCAAAGAATGGGATTTGACAATCTATCACTTGATCTTATGTTCGGTCTGCCGGACCAAACGATGGACATGTTTAGAGAGTCGATCGAGAGGACGATTCAATTGGATATTCCTCATGTTTCGTCCTACTCCCTCCAGGTAGAGAAGAAAACTGTTTTTTATAATCTGTTCCGAAAAGACCAGCTTCCCCTCCCTACTCAGGAAGAAGAAGCCGACATGTTTGAACTTTTAATCAGCAAGCTTGAGAAAGCAGGATTACAACAGTATGAAATCAGTAATTTCGCAAGGCCGGGATTTGAAAGCAAACACAATATGATGTACTGGAAAAATGAACATTACTATGGGGTCGGGGCCGGGGCGCATAGTTACATGAACGGTGTTAGAAGAATTAATGCAGGGCCTCTAAAGAAATATATCCAGCTGGTAGACGAAAATGGTTTTCCTTATACAGAAGAAAATGAATTAACAACAGCAGAGAAAATGGAAGAAGAGATGTTCATGGGGTTAAGAATGAAAAAGGGCGTATCCGTCGAACGTTTCCAGGAGAAATTCAATATCCCATTGATGACTGTTTTTGGAAGCCAAATCGACCAGTTACATGATAAAGGTTTGATCAACTTAAACAAAGGAAATATCTCATTGACAGAAAAAGGCCTCTTCCTCGGCAATGAAGTTTTCTCCGAATTCCTCGGAGTAGTGGAAGAATAAGTTTAGGTTTTTATGTGTTGATTAATAAGGGCCACGAAGTGATATTTCTTTGCTCTCCTTCAAAAAATGATGAATCTTTTGAAAGGGTCGCCGGGAGAAGAAAAAAGCTTTTTTTACAGGCGATTATTATATAATCATTTCTTTAGACCTTAACCGTTGACAAAATTAATAGGATTTTGGTAACTTATAAATTAGATTTAGCACTCATTCACAGAGAGTGCTAACAGAGGTGATAAAGGAATGTTGACAGAGCGTCAATTATTTATACTTCAATTGTTGATCGATGACTATATTCGCTCTGCAGAGCCTGTAGGTTCCCGTGCCTTATCAAAACGGGAAGATGTTACATTCAGCTCTGCCACAATCCGAAATGAACTGGCTGATCTAGAAGAAATGGGTTTCCTTGAAAAGACCCACAGTTCTTCAGGAAGAATTCCATCGGAAAAAGGCTATCGTTTTTATGTGGATCATTTAATGATGCCGCCGGTCATCTCGAAGGAAGAAATTTATAACATCAAAGATCTCTTTGCTGAAAAAATGTATGAGGTGGAACGCGTCATACAGCAATCTGCTAAAATTTTGTCTGAACTGACAAACTACACAGCCATTATCTTAGGCCCAGAGATTTTTGATACCAGGTTAAAGCACCTTCAGATTGTTCCGATTTCTAAAGATACTGCGGTTGTCATTCTTGTAGCAAATACAGGACATGTTGAAAATCGCACGATCACACTTCCGGATGGGATGAAACTATCCGATATCGAGAAGATGATCAATATACTCAACGAGCGGTTAAAAGATATACCACTCGTCGAATTAAAATCAAAGATCTTTAAGGAAATCGCAAATGTTCTAAAACAGCATATCGAAAACTACCACCAGATGGATCAGATTCTTGAAAGCATTTTTAATACGAATCAATCCGAGAAAGTATTTTATGGCGGGAAGACAAATATTCTAACCCAGCCGGAATTCAAGGATATTAATAAAGTACGTTCCATCTTAAACACCTTTGAGCAGGAAGACATCATTTATCGTTTGTTGCGCAGCGAAAAGGATGGAATCGATGTGAAGATAGGCCAGGAAAATAATCTTGAAGCAATAAAGAATTGCAGTGTGATTACTGCCAGTTATTCGATAGGCGGTAAACATATGGGTTCAATTGCTGTTCTTGGTCCAACAAGGATGCAGTATCATCGAGCCATCAGCTTGCTCGATTACCTTTCGAAGGATTTGTCAAACGCCCTTACGAAACGGTATCAAACTTTAAATGATTGGTAATAGTGAAAAGTGGTGGGAGAATTCCTCTTCCATCCTTTCTTATGGTTAAATTGGGATTATTCAGGAGCAGAAGTAAGACTGCATTACTGTGTCTCCCTTATAAAAGCAAAGGATAATTTTAGGGAGGTGAAACCTATGGAAACAAATCACAACAAGTATGAAGAGAATGTGGGAAACGAAACTGAAGAAACGGTTGGCCAGCCGAAAGAAGAACAAGAAGAGCAAGATCAGCAGCTGGAAACTTCTGAAGAGGAAGGTCAATCCGAAGATAATATTACTCCTGAGCAGGAGGAAATCGCTCATCTTACTGAACAGTTGAATGAGCTGGAAAATCGTATGGTCCGCACCCAGGCTGATTATGATAACTTTAGACGTAGAACGCGTGAAGAAAAGGCTGCATCAGCTAAGTACCGTTCACAAAGCCTTGTAGAAGAAATCCTTCCTGTTTTGGATAACTTTGAAAGAGCGTTTGCAGTTCAGGGTGAGGGCGAAAGCTACAATTCTCTTCTGCAGGGAATGGAAATGGTGTACCGCCAGTTGAAAGATGCTCTTCTAAAAGAAGGCGTGGAAGAAATCGACGCAGTTGGGCAACCATTCGATCCGCATAAGCATCAAGCTGTAATGCAAGTTGAAACTAATGAGTATGAGTCCGATGTTGTAGCAGAAGTGCTGCAAAAAGGTTACATGCTGAAAGACAAAGTAATCAGACCTGCGATGGTTAAAGTAAGTTCATAAACTACATATGGAAATATAGGAGGTAAAAGTAATGAGCAAGATTATTGGTATTGACTTAGGTACAACAAACTCATGTATTGCCGTTATGGAAGGCGGAGAAGCAACTGTAATTCCTAATCCGGAAGGAAGCCGAACTACTCCTTCAGTAGTTGCATTTAAAGATGGAGAACGTCTAGTAGGCGAGGTTGCTAAGCGCCAGGCGATCACTAACCCTAACACGATTCAATCAATTAAACGCCATATGGGCACTGACCATAAAGTAGAAGCAGAAGGCAAGGAATTTACGCCTCAAGAAATCTCTGCGATTATTCTTCAAAAATTAAAGTCATATGCGGAAGACTATCTTGGCGAGTCTGTTGAAAAAGCTGTTATCACAGTCCCGGCATATTTTAATGATGCAGAGCGCCAGGCTACAAAGGACGCTGGTAAAATTGCAGGCCTTGAAGTAGAGCGTATCGTTAACGAACCGACTGCTGCTGCTCTCGCATACGGCCTTGATAAAGGTGACGAAGACCAGACGATTCTTGTATTCGACCTTGGTGGCGGTACGTTTGACGTTTCCATCCTTGAGCTTGGTGGCGGAGTTTTCGAAGTAAGAGCGACTGCCGGTGACAACCGTCTTGGCGGGGATGATTTCGACCAGGTGATCATCGACTATTTAGTTGAGCAATTCAAAAAGGACAATGGCATTGACCTTTCTCAAGATAAAATGGCACTTCAACGTTTGAAAGATGCTGCTGAAAAGGCGAAAAAAGACCTTTCTGGCGTAACGCAAACACAGATTTCCCTGCCGTTTATCACAGCTGATTCTTCAGGGCCAAAACACCTTGAAGTATCATTGACACGCGCGAAGTTTGAAGAGCTTTCTGCAAACCTTGTTGAGCGTACAATGGGACCTACTCGCCAGGCGCTTAAAGATGCTGGAATGTCTCCAAGTGAAATCGACAAAGTAATCCTTGTTGGTGGATCCACTCGTATTCCTGCTGTACAGGAAGCGATCAAAAAAGAAACAGGCAAAGACCCGCACAAGGGGGTTAACCCTGATGAGGTAGTAGCACTTGGTGCGGCTATCCAGGCAGGTGTTATCGCTGGGGATGTTAAAGACGTTGTTCTTCTTGACGTAACTCCGCTTTCTCTTGGTATCGAAACAATGGGCGGCGTATTTACGAAGTTGATCGAACGTAATACAACGATCCCGACAAGCAAGTCCCAGGTGTTCTCAACTGCTGCTGACAACCAGCCATCCGTTGATATCCACGTGCTTCAGGGTGAACGCGAAATGGCGCAGTATAACAAAACGCTTGGCCGTTTCCAATTAACAGATATTCCTCCGGCACCGCGCGGAGTGCCTCAAATCGAAGTGACATTTGATATCGATAAGAACGGTATCGTAAATGTTAAAGCAAAAGATCTTGGCACAAACAAAGAACAGTCCATTACAATCAAGTCTTCATCAGGCCTATCTGACGAAGAAATTGAAAAAATGGTAAAAGACGCGGAAGCTAATGCAGAAGAAGATAAAAAACGCCGCGAAGAAGTAGAACTTAAAAACGAAGCAGACCAACTCGTATTCACAACAGAAAAAACATTGAAAGAGCTTGAAGGCAAAGTAGACGAAGGCGAAGTTAAAAAAGCGAACGACGCAAAAGACAAAGTGAAAGCAGCGCTAGAAAAGGGCGATATAGAAGAAATCCGCTCTGCTAAAGACGAGCTGCAGGAAATTGTTCAAGCCCTAACTACTAAGCTTTATGAACAAGCTCAGCAACAAGCCCAGGCCCAGCAGGAGTCACAGGGCGGTGCAGGTGATGCCCAGCAAGACGATAATGTGGTGGACGCTGAATACGAAGAAGTAGATGACGACGATAAAAAGTAAGAGGCTATAGAGGAAAAAGTCAAAGTCAGGCGTATCTCGGCTTTGACTTTTTTCTTGCACAGGGAAAACCTTTGCTTTTACTATCGGGGGAATAAACATCCATGAAGTTGCAATAAAAGTAACTTCGATGATAAGATAAACTTTATGTGAAGAGAAGCGGGAGTGAATACAATGAGTAAACGGGACTATTATGAGGTCTTGGGGGTTAGCAAGGACGCTTCTGAAGCTGAAATTAAAAAAGCCTATCGGAGGCTTGCAAAACAATACCACCCGGATATAAATAAAGAAGCTGATGCTGATGAAAAGTTTAAAGAAGTAAAGGAAGCTTACGAAGTTCTTAGCGATTCGCAGAAAAAAGCGCATTATGACCAATTCGGACATACTGATCCAAACCAAGGCTTCGGCGGAGCAGGAGGAGCTGACTTTGGAGGTTTCGGTGACATTTTCGATATGTTCTTTGGCGGCGGCGGTGGCCGCAGGAACCCGAATGCTCCAAGACAGGGTGCAGATCTACAGTATACGATGAACATTGACTTTGAGGAAGCTGCTTTCGGTAAAGAGACAGACATTTATATTCCAAAAGAAGAAGAATGTAACACGTGTGAAGGAACCGGGGCAAAGCCTGGAACAACGCCTGAAACTTGTTCGCATTGCGGCGGTTCAGGACAAATGAACGTAGAGCAAAACACGCCGTTTGGGAGAATCGTCAATCGCCGTGTCTGCCATTATTGTGAAGGTACAGGAAAAATCATTAAAGAAAAGTGTAAGACATGCCACGGAAAAGGTACAGTCAAAATTCGCAAGAAAATCCACGTTAAAATTCCAGCAGGTATCGATGATGGCCAGCAGATCAGGCTTGCAGGAAAAGGGGAACCCGGCGTGAATGGAGGCCCTCCCGGGGATCTGTTCGTAGTCTTTTACGTTAACAAGCATGAGTTTTATGAGCGCCGAGGAGACGACATCTATGTCAAAATGCCGATTACATTCGCACAGGCTGCACTTGGGGATGAAATCGAGGTTCCGACTCTCCATGGGAAAGTTAAGCTGAAAGTGCCTGCCGGAACACAGAGTGGCACAAATTTCAGACTCCGAGACAAAGGGGTTCAGAACGTCCGTGGATATGGCCAGGGCGACCAGCATGTCAAGATCCAGGTTGTTACACCGAAGAAACTGACTGAACGGCAAAAAGAGCTTTTAAGAGAGTTTAGTGAAATCAGCGGTGATATGCCTGATGAACAACACGATAACTTTTTTTCAAAAGTAAAAAGAGCATTTAAAGGTGAATAAAAAACAGTTTTTTCTGGCAATTTAAGGGATTAAAGGAGCTGGTAGGGATGAAATGGTCTGAAATAAGCATTCATACGACACAAGAGGCAATAGAACCAGTGTCTAACATTTTACACGAAGCAGGTGCGAGCGGAGTTGTAATAGAAGACCCGCAGGATCTTGTGAAAGTTTGGGATACGTCGCTTGGAGAACTCTACCAGCTTAATCCCGATGATTACCCGAGTGAAGGGGTAATCATCAAAGCTTATCTTTCTGTTACCAGTTTTCTTGGTGAAACGATTGAGCAAATTAAAGAAGCGATTAACGGCTTGCTGCTTTATGACATAGACATCGGCCATAACAAGGTAACGATCAGTGAGGTCAATGAAGAAGAATGGGCTACAGCCTGGAAGAAGTATTATAAACCTGTTAAGATTTCTGAACATATCACGATAACACCAACCTGGGAGGATTACCAGCCGGTCAACACAGATGAAATCATCATAGAGCTCGATCCAGGTATGGCCTTTGGAACAGGAACCCATCCAACAACTGTCATGTGCATCCAGGCGCTGGAAAAGACGATAGACGAAGGGAATAAAGTTATGGATGTAGGGACTGGCTCTGGAGTTCTTAGTATTGCAGCTGCTAAGCTGGGAGCTTCCCATGTTGATGCGCTGGACCTCGATGAAATTGCTGTAAAAAGCGCCAGACTCAATATCAAGCTGAACAAAGCCCAGGAAAATGTGAGTGTCCGGCAAAACAACCTTCTGGATAACGTTACGGAAAACTACGATGTTGTCGTGGCAAACTTGCTTTCTGAAATAATCGTACGGTTTACAGACCGAGTTGCGGAAGTGCTGAATCCGGGCGGTGTTTTTATCACTTCCGGAATCATTAATGCGAAGAAAAAAGAAGTAAGACAATCTATCACCGCGAATGGGATGGAAATAATAGAGACATTGCAAATGGAAGATTGGGTTGCATTTATTGCAAAAAAAGCTTGATGGCGGGTGCGTTTAATGCAGAGGTACTTTGTTGATCCTGATGCTGTGAAGGGAAATTCTATAACGATAACCGGAGACGATGTAAAGCATATTGGCAAAGTGATGAGAATGTCCTCCGGAGACAAAGTGATTTGTTGTGATTCTACAGGCCGTTCGGCATTATGCGAAATAGAAGAGGTTTCGAAGGAAGACGTTACTTGCACTGTTGTAGAATGGATGGATGAAAATACGGAACTTCCTGTTAACGTAACAATTGTTCAGGGACTGCCTAAATCAGATAAGCTGGAACTTGTTGTACAAAAGGGCACAGAACTTGGAGCTTCCTGTTTTTACCCTTTTAAAGCAGCTAGATCTGTTGTAAAATGGGATAGGTCCAAAAGCGAGAAAAAACTTGATAGGCTTCGTAAAATTGCGAAAGAAGCTGCAGAACAATCACACCGAACAGCCATTCCTGAAGTGGAAGCCCCTCTTTCACTTCAAGAAGTTATCGATATGGAGCCAGAGTATGATCTCAAACTGGTTGCTTATGAAGAAGAGGCAAAACAGGGAGAGAGTTCGAACTTGTCTCAAGCGCTTCACCAGGCAAACAGGGGGCAGCGTGTTTTGCTGGTCATCGGCCCGGAAGGCGGTTTAACAGAAGAAGAAATAAGTGACTTAACAGATGCTGGTTTTCTGCTATGCGGACTCGGCCCACGAATTTTAAGGACAGAAACAGCAGCCCTTTATTTTCTTGCAGCTGTTTCTTATCATTTTGAATTAATGAGGTGAATGCTATGCCTTCAGTTGCTTTCCACACACTTGGATGTAAAGTAAACCATTATGAAACGGAAGCGATCTGGCAGTTATTTAAAGAGCAGGGGTATGAACGATCTGAATTCGAAGATACCTCTGATGTATATGTAATAAACACTTGCACAGTGACAAACACAGGTGATAAAAAGAGCCGTCAAGTTATCCGAAGGGCCATCCGTAAAAACCCTAATGCAGTGATCTGTGTTACGGGGTGTTACGCGCAAACATCCCCTGCTGAAATCATGGCTATTCCTGGAGTGGATGTTGTGGTTGGAACACAGGATCGTGCAAAAATGCTTGATTATATCGAGCAGTACAAGAATGAAAGACAGCCGATCAATGGCGTTAGTAATATTATGAAAGCCAAGGTTTATGAAGAGCTTGAAGTACCTGCCTTCACCGACCGCACACGTGCTTCACTAAAGATACAGGAAGGCTGTAATAACTTCTGTACATTTTGTATCATTCCCTGGGCCCGCGGATTGCTGCGTTCTCGTGATCCAGAAGCGGTGGTCAAACAAGCTCAGCAGTTAGTCGATGCAGGATATAAGGAAATCGTGCTTACCGGAATCCATACGGCAGGTTACGGAGAGGACTTAAAAGATTATAACTTTGCCCAATTGTTGTCTGATCTTGACGAAAAGGTTAAAGGATTAAAAAGGATTCGTATCTCATCTATTGAGGCGAGCCAGGTAACAGATGAAGTGATCGACGTGTTGAACCGTTCCGATAAAATCGTTCGCCATCTTCATATTCCGCTTCAGTCCGGCTCTGATTCTGTTCTAAAAAGAATGAGAAGGAAATATAGCATGGACATGTTTGCCGAAAAACTGGAAAAGCTCAAAAAAGCTCTTCCAGGACTTGCGATTACCTCCGACGTTATCGTAGGATTCCCTGGAGAAACGGAAGAAGAGTTCCAGGAAACGTATGACTTTGTTGCAAAGCATAAGTTTTCTGAGCTTCATGTATTTCCGTTTTCTAAGAGAACAGGTACACCGGCAGCTCGAATGGAAGACCAGGTTGATGAAGATGTCAAGAATGAGCGAGTACACCGTTTGATTGAACTTTCCAATCAGCTTGCAAAGCAATACGCTTCGGATTATGAAAACGAGGTACTTGAAGTAATTCCCGAAGAGCAATACAAAGAAGATCCGGACAGCGGCCTATATGTAGGATATACGGATAACTACATGAAAGTGAAGTTCCAGGCTACGGAAGATATGATTGGAAAAATTGTAAAAGTAAAGATTACAAAAGCAGGTTACCCATATAGTGAAGGGCAGTTTGTCAGGGTTATGGGAGATACTATTGAGAATGAGGCAATCGTTTCTTAAACCAGCTCTCGATCTTATATTGAAAAATATCGCCCGGGTATTTCCCGGGCTGTTTTCATCTGATGCATAATTCCCTTTTAGGGATAGGACAATTTACATAGAGTCTTATGGATACCTATGGCTAATGGTACAATAATGATGGTTTGAAAAGAAAGGATGATCGATATGAACGAAAAGTTAGCTGGAATGATTGATCACACTGCATTAAAACCCGATACTACAAAAGAGCAAATCGATAAGTTATGCAGCGAAGCAAAGGAATATAAGTTTGCGTCTGTTTGTATTAATCCTACATGGGTTAATTATTCAAGCAAACAATTGGAAGGTTCCGAGGTAAAGGTGTGTACTGTTATCGGATTTCCTCTTGGTGCGACTACTACTGAAGTGAAAGCTTTTGAAACGAATGATGTTATCGAAAAAGGTGCAACTGAAGTAGATATGGTGATTAACATCGGCGCTTTAAAAGACGGAAACCATAGCCTTGTAGAGGAAGACATTAAAGCGGTAGTCGATGCTGCCAGAGGAAATGCACTTGTTAAAGTTATTATCGAAACATCCCTTTTAACAGATGACGAGAAAGTCAAGGCATGTGAATTAGCAGTAAGTGCAGGAGCAGATTATGTGAAAACTTCAACAGGCTTTTCTGGTGGAGGCGCTACTGTGGAAGATATCAAATTGATGAGAAAAACAGTAGGGCCGGACATCGGTGTCAAAGCTTCGGGAGGAGTAAGAGACTTAAAATCTGCTGAAGATTTAATTGAAGCAGGTGCCACGAGAATCGGCGCAAGCTCTGGAGTTTCAATCGTCCAGGGAGAACAATCGAATACTGATTACTAAAATAATCAAAAAGGAGAATGAGCAAATAATTGTTCATTCTCTTTTTATTTAAATAAGAGATAAAATTGCATTTAATTATGACATTATCCTGTTGGTTTTGACTTTCCATGTAGTTTAAGCACGAACGCAGCAAAGAGTCCTGCAAAAGGAAGAACCAACAGAGAGGATAGAACGTTAAACAAGACGGAAACATGAGCTAACTGAAGGTCTGGCAAGCTGGTTACGAGGGAAGAAATATTGCCAAGCGTACTGATCAATGGGAAAAAGAAGATGACACCAAAAATATTAAGCCATATATGTGCATAGGCGACGAGTTTTGCTTCTTTTGTCGTTCCGATCGACGCGATGAAAGCAGTAATACAGGTACCTATGTTTGCCCCGAATAGAATAGCGATCGCAGAGTCGATGCTTAACAAACTCTGGTTGATAAAACTCATTGCGATGCCGGTAGTTGCAGAGCTTGATTGGATAAGGGCGGTAAAGACAGTTCCAAGGCCCACACCATAAAGTAAGTTTTTATTTGAGTTTTCGAGTAACGTGTGAATAGGAGCAACCTTGGATAACGGAATCGCAAGAGATTCAAAACCATTCATGGCTACGAATAAACACCCGAGGCCAAACAAGACACAACCAATACAAAAATAGAGTTGGCGAGAAAATTGAATCAAAATAAATCCTGCGACAAGAAGCGGCAAAATGAACTGTGAAGGATCGAGTGTTATGATTTCTGCAGTAATGGTCGTCCCTATGTTTGTTCCAAGTATGACTCCGATTGACTGTTTAAACGATAAAATGCCTACCGAGACCAGGCCTACGGTGATAACCATTACCGCTGAACTGCTTTGCATGATGCAGGTTAATAGCGCTCCTGCGAGCATCCCTTTCCAGGTAGTATTGGTCATTTTAGATAAAGTCGCTTTTAACCTTATAGGCGAGAACGATCCGAGGCCAACTCGCAGGACCGTCATCCCAAATACGAAAATCATAATAAAAATGATAAAAAAAGTGATATATTCGCTCATTTTCTCACCTCTGTCCCTTCTCTTCCAGTATATGGACAGGGGTCTGTTGAAATGAGCATTTTTTATTCAAAATACCGTTCGGAGTTTTTCTAGTTGATAAACCGCAAACCTTATATTATAATTGCACATGACATGTCTTTTTGATTTGATATGTTTTGAATGATTGTTGAATGTTTGGAGGGAGGGATATAGATGGCGGAAACTCGTGTTCGCAAAAATGAATCCATCGAGGATGCTCTTCGTCGCTTCAAGAGAACGG
The DNA here is from genome assembly GCF_005747095.1 of Exobacillus caeni. Lineage (GTDB taxonomy): Bacteria > Bacillota > Bacilli > Bacillales > Guptibacillaceae > Exobacillus > Exobacillus caeni. The sequence continues at coordinate 682,007 of NZ_SWLG01000001.1, forward strand.
TTTCTAAAGAAGGCACATTGGCTGAAGTTAGAAAGCGTAAGCACTATGAAAAGCCAAGTGTAAAGCGTAAAAAGAAATCTGAGGCAGCAAGGAAAAAGCGTAAGTTTTAAGAGAGGGTGTTTGGTCGATGAGTCTATCTGACCGTTTAACGGAAGATATGAAACTAGCGATGAAGAACAAAGAGAAGAAAAAAGTTTCAGTAATTCGTATGGTGAAGTCTGCGATGCAGAACGAATCCATTAAACTTGGTCATGAGCTCACTGAAGATGAAGAGCTAACCGTTCTAACTCGTGAAGTGAAGCAAAGAAAAGACTCCCTCCTAGAGTTTGAAAAAGCTGGTCGAGATGATCTGGTGCAGGAGTTACAAGCCGAGTTGAAAGTTTTAGAAGTATACCTTCCAGAACAGCTTTCTGAAGAGGAAGTTGATGCGATTGTTGAAGAAACAATTGCAGAAGTTGGGGCGACTTCTAAAGCCGATATGGGCAAAGTAATGGGGACGCTTATGCCTAAAGTAAAAGGCAAGGCTGACGGCAGTATGGTCAATCGATTGGTTCAAAAACATTTATCATAGATAAGATGATTTGTTTTAAAACACGCCCTGTGTTATCGGGGTGTGTTTTTATTTTGCAGCAAGCTATTGCTATGCATTTCCATGATAATATAGTAATATGATGGGAATTTTGACATACTAAGCTTTAGGGGAAAGCGCAACTTCTTTTTAAATATTTTATGAAACCTTTTTATCCTGGCACCGTATATAAGTTTGAGGGAGGAGGGAGCGAGTGAGAAGAGGTCAATTTTTAGTGTTTCTTTTTATGGCTGCTTTGCTGCTTGTGCCTGCTTTGCATACGCAGACAGCTTTTGGGCAGGGCAAGGGAAAACTTGTTTATTTTATTCCGGTCGAACAAGAGGTAGAAAGAGGGCTAGAAGCTTTTTTGAATAGATCAATTTCTGAAGCGGAAGATGCAGGAGCCGATCACATCGTTTTAGAACTGGATACACCGGGTGGAGCGGTTGTCGCTGCCGGGAATATAGCCGAAATCTTGCAAAACAGCAAAGTTCCTATCACAGCGTATGTTAAGCATAAAGCCCTTTCCGCAGGAGCATACATAGCACTGAACGCAGACCAAATCGTGATGAAGCCCGGTTCTTTGATGGGTTCTGCAGCCATTATCGACCAACAGGGAAATACCGCAGGGAAAAAAGCAGAATCCTATTGGCATGCTGCAATGCAGTCGGCGGCTGAGCTCAACGATCGGGATCCAAAAATTGCCCTTGCGATGGCAGACCCAGATGTCGATTTGCCGGAATACGGAGCAGGAAAAGGGAAGCTGCTTACCTTGAAGGCAAATCAAGCGCTGAAAGCAGGATATGCTGAAAAAATTGTCGAAGATAGAACAGAACTGCTTGAATATCTTAATTTAAGCGATGCTAAAGTAAAAGACATGGAAGTGTCGATTTCAGAAAAAATTGCAAGGTTCGTCACCCATCCTGTCATTGTTCCTATTTTGCTTTCAATCGGGAGCCTTGGCTTAGTTCTTGAACTTTATTCTCCGGGCTTTGGCATTCCAGGAGCGATGGGAGCATCAGCTCTATTTCTATTCTTTTTCGGTCACTTGATTGCCGGGTTCGCAGGATGGGAAACGTTTATTCTGCTTGGAGCAGGTATTTTGCTTATTGTAATTGAAATATTTGTGCCTGGTTTTGGAATATTTGGTATTATTGGTTCCATCTCTCTGGTTACCAGTATCGTTTTGGCATCAGGGAATACGTTTCAACATATTTTGTTTTCGATATTGATAGCCATTTTGATAACGTTCTTTGGATCTTTCTTGTTCATTAAATTTTTCGGTTATCGTGGCTTTTTACGAAAACTTATTCTCTTTGACTCCACTCAAACCGAGCAGGGTTACGTGTCGAATGTTACGAGAAGAGAGCTTGAAGGAGCGAGTGGTATAACGTTGACACAATTGCGGCCTTCAGGAGTAGCTTTGTTTAATGATGAACGGTTAGATGTGGTTTCTGAAGGAGGCTTTATACCGAGAGAGGCACAAGTGAAAATCGTTAAGGTTACAGGTTCAAGAATAGTTGTTAGAGAATTTAAAAGAGAAACTAATGAAGTAATAAGGGAGGATTAAGATGGACGCAGGAACGTTGAGTATGTTAGTTATTGTAGGTTTAGTCATTATTGCGTTAGCTATTCTTTTTACTTTTGTACCGATTATGCTATGGATTTCAGCATTAGCAGCAGGAGTAAAAGTTGGGATCTTTACACTGGTTGGAATGAGGCTTCGACGCGTTATACCTTCCAGGGTTGTTAACCCGTTGATTAAGGCGGTTAAAGCGGGACTGGATTTAAATACGAACCAGCTTGAAAGCCATTATCTTGCTGGGGGAAACGTAGACAGGGTGGTCAATGCGCTGATTGCAGCCCACCGAGCTAATATTGAGTTGAGTTTTGAGCGTTGTGCAGCGATCGACCTCGCGGGGCGAGATGTCCTTGATGCAGTACAGATGAGTGTTAATCCTAAAGTAATCGAAACACCATTTATCGCTGGTGTTGCAATGGATGGAATTGAAGTGAAGGCAAAAGCGAGGATCACTGTTCGCGCCAACATCGACAGGCTTGTCGGTGGCGCCGGTGAAGATACCGTTATAGCGAGAGTAGGGGAAGGAATCGTCTCGACGATCGGTTCTTCAGATAATCATAAAAAGGTCCTCGAAAATCCGGATTTAATTTCGCAGACAGTACTCGCGAAGGGATTGGATGCCGGAACAGCATTCGAAATTCTCTCTATCGATATTGCCGATATCGACATCGGCAAAAACATTGGAGCAGAGCTTCAAACAGACCAGGCCGAAGCCGATAAAAACATTGCACAGGCAAAAGCGGAAGAACGCCGTGCGATGGCTGTTGCCCATGAACAGGAAATGCGCGCGAAAGTACAAGAAATGCATGCTAAAGTTGTCGAAGCTGAGGCAGAGGTTCCAATGGCGATGGCTGAAGCTCTCCGTTCAGGAAACATCGGTGTAATGGATTATATGAACTTAAAGAACATCCAGGCAGACACCGACATGCGAGAAATGATCGGAAAGCCTGATAAGGATGAAGAAGACGAACGGTAATGGATTTTGATTATCGTCAAGGAGGTGTCTGGCGATGAATATAGGAGATTTGTTTGATTTCCTAATGAGCAATATCTTTATCCTCATTTTTGTAATCGGAGGAATTATAAGCTTTTTAAAGCGAATGGGGGAAGAGCAACAACAGAAGCCAGTAAGAAGAACCCCCGAGGCCAGCAGACCTGATAAAGAAATGAGGATTCCGTCCAGCTCTGAAATAGAAATCGAAGAGGACGAGTACGAGCCGGCTCAAAAGCATTATGATGTCCCTTATCCGGAATATGATGCTGCTGAAACCGAAAAACCATACCACAGAGAAACGTTAAGTCCGTATGAACGGGAAACGGGAAAGCCTTATAAGCGTCAATCGAAAAAGCCTTATAAACGTAAGGTGTCTCATTCTCTTTATAAAAGTCCTACCAGAAAACAAGTACGTGAAGGAGTCATCTGGGCAGAGATTATTGGAAGGCCCAGATCTCAAAACCCTCACCGAACTGTTATATATCGAGATCCAAAAGGCTGAGTGAAATACTCAGCCTTTTTTTCGTGCACAAAAGTGATAGATTGGATGAGTTAAACATAAAGATGAGATGAGAGGGGGATTCATTTATGGCAAAGTGGGGTCAAAGAGTAAAGAGATGGATGACAAAGAGGCTGGATCTTCCGGCTGATGCTGTAATGGATCTGCCTAGAATTACAATGGTTGGCCAGCTGCACATTTACATAGAAAATCATCAAGGAGTTCTGCGGTTTTCTAATGAGGAACTCCGTTTGTTGTTGAAGCAAGGACAGTTGTTAGTAAAAGGAAAGGACTTTGTCCTAAAAAACATACTTCCAGAGGAAATATTACTCGAAGGTAAAATTGAACAAGTACTATATCTTGATCGGCCGACAACGGATGATGCTAAGCCAAAATCTTTTACACTCGGCCCGTAGAGGCAACTTTTTAAAACGAATAAAATGGACAGGATTCTCTTCCAGATTAAATATAAAGGTCAGCTGAACTGGCAAGGAGGAACGGGATGAATAACTTTTGGAAAGAGCCGTTTTATGGTTATGTTCGAGTGAAGATTTCCGGAAAATACGTAGAGCTGTTTATGAACAGGTGCATTCAGTATCATATCCAAATCTGGGAAATTATACGAGTGGATAATGATACAATCATACTTTCAATGTATGTAAAGGATATTAAACGTATAAGACCCCATTTGAAGAAAACAAACTGTAAACTCAGGTTTCATGAAAAAAAAGGGTTTCCCTTTCTGCTAAAGCGGATATTACATTCTAGAGGATTCCTTTCGGGGGCTCTTGGATTTTTATTAGTCATTTTCGTTTTATCTAATATGGTCTGGTCAATTGACGTGAACGGTGCTTCACCTGAGGTGGAACATAAAATTAGAAAAGCTATTGATGATATAGGCGTAAAAAGAGGGAAGTTCATTTTCCGGCTTCCAAGTACACAGCAAATCCAACAAGAAATAACAGAGAGATTTAAAGAGATTACCTGGGTTGGTGTAAAGCTTCAGGGAACGAGCTACCATTTTGAAGTTGTGCAAAAGCAACTCCCAGAAAAAACCCCACCGCTTAGCCCAAGGCATTTAGTCGCTAAAAAGAAAGCGATGATAACACGGGTGTTTGTTGAACAGGGACAACCCGTTGTAAAGGAAAACCAATTTGTTCAAAAAGGGGACTTGCTTGTGTCGGGGTTTATAGGAAAAGAAGAGAACAGCAAGCTTGTAGCCGCTAAGGGAGAGATTCTGGGGGAAACCTGGCATGTAACAGAGGTCGAGATCCCGCTTAAAACAAAGTTCGTAACGAATACAGGAGATAGAATGGATAAGTTAAGCCTCTCTCTCTTCAAACTGGATATTCCGATATGGGGATTTGGAAAAATAAAATATAAAGACTATGAGATACTACTGAATAAGAATAAGTTACACTTCCTGAAATGGGAGCTGCCAATATCGATCGAAAGGGCACATTACTTAGAAACGGAAGAAATTTCAAGGGAACTTACGACGGAAGAGGCAGTGAAGTTAGCGAAAGATATGGCAAAGCATAATCTTGAAAAACAAATCGATGAAAGCGCTAAAATTAAAAATCAAAAGGTTTTGCGCCAGGAAGTGGAGAATGGTAAAGTTAAGTTAACAATCCATTATGATGTGATAGAAGACATTGGAGTTGAAAAACCAATTATTCAAGGAGACTGAGGACTATTGCCTGAACGAAATAATGAACTAAAGCTGCAAATTGAAGATTCTTCTGAAGCGGTAATCCTGTTTGGCCCAGGAGATTCCCATCTTAAAGTCATCGAGGAGGGTCTTGATGTTTCTCTCGTTACCCGTGGAGAAGGTGTAACCGTAGCGGGGAGCCAGGAAGCCGTTCAAATGGTCGAAGACGTGATCAGAACCCTTCAAACGCTAATAAGAAGAGGAACGAGTATTTCAGGGCGAGATGTTGCATATGCTGTTCAGCTGGCGAAGAAAGACATGCTTGAAGAATTGCTCGAGCTGTACCAGGAAGAAATTACAACCAATGCAAAAGGAAAGCCTATACGAGTAAAAACACTTGGACAAAGGCACTATGTTTCCGCGATGAAACAAAATGAACTTGTATTTGGGATCGGCCCAGCAGGAACAGGGAAGACCTACCTTGCTGTTGTGATGGCGGTAGCAGCCTTAAAAGATAACAAGATAAAAAAAATTGTGTTAACACGTCCTGCTGTTGAGGCGGGAGAAAGTCTAGGGTTTTTACCTGGTGATTTAAAGGAAAAGGTAGACCCCTATTTAAGGCCGCTCTATGATGCGTTACATGACGTCTTGGGCGTTGAGCATACCCAGAGGCTCATTGAGAGAGGTACGATTGAAATCGCGCCCCTCGCGTATATGAGAGGGCGGACGCTCGATGACAGTTATGTCATTCTTGATGAAGCACAGAATACGACAGCGCAACAGATGAAAATGTTCCTAACCCGGTTGGGTTTTGGGTCTAAAATGGTTATTACAGGGGATATTACCCAGGTTGACCTACCTAAAGGCAAGGAGTCTGGGTTACAGACTGCGCAGAGAATTTTGAAAAATGTCAGGGACATCTCGTTTATCCACTTGCAGCAAACGGATGTTGTACGTCACCCGCTTGTTCAACGGATTATTGAAGCGTACGAGAAAGCAGAATAAAATTTCTAAAGACCCACTGAGCGGGGTCTTTTTATTTCTTGTGGAAGCAATAATTATTGCGTTGATAGATGGGGTCATATATCAAAAGTCCCAGATGACCGGCTAAAACACCTCTGAAGTATAAATGGGAATAAGTTACAATATATACCTAAGATTTTTTCCCTTTTAAGAAGGTATTTTGTTAAAATGAATAAAACAGAAATATTTTCGGGATGGCTCATCATAAGGATGTAAATGTCATTTAAAAGAGGTGGACAGTTTTGAAGCAGCAGGCGCGTCGAAAGCAATTTGGGGCAAAGTGGAAACAACTTAATAATGCCCGATTAGTAAAAGTTTCGCTGTTCGGGTTATTAGCTGTTGTAATGTACATATCGATGTTGTCTAACATTATGCCGGAATCATTTGATGTTTCGTTATATACCCCAGCAGAAAAGGATGTTCTTTCTCCGATTACTATAGAAGATAAGCAGGCCACAGAGGAAGAGCGGGCAAAAGCTGCTCAAGTTGAAGCTAAGTACGAATACAAAGAAGAGACAGTTCAAAACCAGGTAGAAAAAGTAAATGAAATATTCAGCTCTATACAGGAGGTCAATGCAAAGGCGGGGGAAAGGGCAGAAGAGAATGATGTCGATACAGCGGCCGGGCTTTCTTCAGAAGAAAAAGTAAAACAGCTTAAACCCTTGATTTCACAGTCTGCTGAAGAAGAATTATCGTTTGATACTTTAGTTACGCTTGTTTCTGCAACACCTTCTCAGTTAAATATTGCAAAGGAAGTTATTTTGCGTGCAGTAATGGATGCCATGAAAACGAATGTTTCCATCGATGAGCTTGATAATACTAAAGAGCAGGCGAAAAAGAAGTTGCTTTCTGCTTCAGTACCGCCTGAACTCCGTGAAGCTATGATTCAATTGACCGATTTCTATATTGTTCCTAACTATTTTCTTGACCCGGAAAAAACGAGACAGGCTCGCCAGGAAGCAATGGAAGCGGTTAAACCTGTTATGATTCGGGAAGGGCAGGTTCTGGTAAGAGAAGGACAAACCATAACGCCTAAAGTGGTCGATCAAATGGATATTGTTGGATTGCTGGATAAAGGGTTCGATCCAGTACCGTTTGCAGGTCTTGGATTACTTGTAATCGCGCTTACCGGCATTTTGGTATATTATTTAAAAGATCTTCCATCAGGAGTCCGATCAGCAAACATCAATCTTTTGATGTATTGTATCATTTTTCTTTGTACAGTTGTCATTATGAAGCTTTCAAGCCTGCTACAAGCTGTTGATTATTATGGAATCGAATATTTGATTCCCGCGGCAGTTGGTACAATGTTATTAATGTTATTAACGAATGAAAGAATCGCACTGGTCTCCAGTATTGTCTTCTCCCTGTGCGCTGCGGTTTTTTTCAATGCGGAAACAATCGGCCCGATGAATGCGCCTTTTGGTTTTTATGTGCTTATGAATTTACTGGCGGGAATTTTCTTTCTTGGACAAAAGAATCTTCGCTCTAACATTTTAAAAGCCGGGCTCGGTGTATCTTTCATAAATGTTTTCACTGTGGCAATATTATTAATGTTGAAGAATGGCCAATACAGCGGATGGCAAATCGGTTCGGAAATTGGTTTTGCGTTCCTTTCAGGTTTTCTGGCTGCTGTGTTAACACTTGGTTTAATGCCGTTTTTTGAAGCTGCATTCAGGATATTGTCTACTACAAGGTTGATTGAGCTGTCGAATCCTAATCATCCGCTTTTAAGGAAAATACTGATGGAAACACCGGGAACATATCATCACAGTGTGATTGTAGCAAACCTTGCGGAAGGGGCCTGTGAAGCGGTTGGAGCAAACGGCTTGCTTGCCAGAGTCGGTGCATACTACCACGATATAGGGAAAACGAAACGGCCTCACTTTTTTATCGAAAACCAGATGAACATGGAGAATCCACATAATAAGATTGCTCCACAGTTAAGTAAAACAATTATTATCGCCCATGCTTATGATGGTGCAGAAATACTTCGTAAATATAAGCTGCCAAAAGAAATTGTAGATATCGCAGAACAGCATCATGGGACTACATTGCTTAAATTCTTCTACCATAAGGCAAACGAGAATAGCGAAAAAGAAATACCTGAATCTGAATTCAGGTACCCCGGTCCTAAAGCCCAAACAAAAGAAGCGGCTATAGTAGGGATCGCGGATTGTATGGAAGCAGCAGTAAGGTCACTCTCCAAACCAACACCAAATAAGATTGAGACATTAGTTAGAAAAATTATTACGGACCGGTTGGAAGATGGACAGTTTGATGAATGCGATCTTTCTTTAAAAGAGCTGGATTTGATTGCGCGTTCCATTTGTGAAACACTACAGGGAATCTTCCATTCAAGAATTGAATACCCTGAAGAAATAAAGAAGAAGGTGACTTAAATGTCTTTGCATATCGATTTTTTAGACGAAACAAATAAGCTATCCGATAAGGAAATCCAGGAGATTGAAGGATTGCTAAATTTGGCCTGCAAGATGGAAAAAGTTGAAAGCGATTCAGAATTATCGGTAACATTCGTAAATAATGAAAAAATCCAGGAAATAAATCGGGAATACAGAGAGAAAGATTCAGTCACAGATGTCATCTCCTTTGCACTGGAGGAACAGGGAGAAGGAGAGTTAGAGGTTATAGGAGATAATATCCCTCGTTTGCTTGGAGATATTATTATCTCGATTCCGAAGGCACAAGAGCAAGCGGAATCTTATAATCATTCTTTTATGAGAGAGCTTGGCTTCTTAACGGTTCATGGCTTTTTACACCTTCTTGGATATGACCATATGACAGAGGAAGACGAAAAAGAAATGTTTACAAGACAAAAAGAAATTTTGGAAGAATATGGACTTTCGAGATAGAGAGTACTCGCGAATAAAAAGATTTGTGCTTAGCTTTCGGTTTGCGTTTGAAGGCATCGTCTACCTTTTAAAAAAGGAACAGAACTTCAGAATTCACCTTCTAGTTGGGACTGCAGTATTAATTCTTGGTTTCTTACTCGGGTTGTCTGCTGTTAAAATGGCGATCTTATTTCTTGTGATAGGAATTGTGTTAAGCCTTGAAGCGATGAATACAGGGATTGAACGGGTGGTTGATCTTGTGACTGAGGAATACCATCCGCTTGCTAAAAAAGCAAAGGATGTGAGTGCTGCAGCAGTATTAATTTTCTCCTTTGCTGCTGCAGGAATAGGTTTCCTCTTCTTTTTTTGGCCACTGGTGAATCTTTTGTTCTAAGGATGGAGATGTGTAACTGAATTCTCGCTTCTAACATTGGCGACGAAGAGGTTTAACGGATGGATACAATCGTTGAAAGGATGTTTGTAATGGATAAAAAACAACTAATTGAAGAAGCAATCTCAGCAAGGGAATATGCTTATGTTCCATATTCAAAATTCAAGGTGGGCGCAGCGCTGTTGACAGATGAAGGTGAAGTTTTCAAAGGATGTAACATCGAAAATGCGGCTTACAGCATGTGTAACTGCGCGGAAAGAACCGCACTGTTTAAAGCGTATTCAGAAGGGTATAAAAACTATAAAGCATTAGCAGTCGTGGCAGATACAGAACGGCCTGTTCCGCCATGTGGAGCATGCAGACAGGTTATTTCGGAGCTTTGTGGACCGGATATGAAGGTTTTTTTAACTAATTTAAAAGGAGATATTCAGGAGATTTCTGTAAGCGAATTGCTGCCAGGAGCTTTCTCACCGGAGGATTTACATGAATAATAATGGATTTAAATCAGGATTTGTATCAATTATTGGTCGGCCGAATGTTGGGAAATCAACTTTGTTGAATTATGTGATCGGACAAAAAATTGCGATAATGAGTGATAAACCGCAAACAACAAGGAACAAAGTTCAGGGAGTCTATACATCGAATGATGCACAGGTGATATTCATTGATACGCCTGGTATACACAAACCGAAACATAAACTGGGTGATTTTATGACAAAGATCGCTCAGAACACATTGAATGAAGTTGACCTGATCTTATTTGTTATCAATGCAGAAGAGGGATATGGCAGGGGAGACCAGTTTATTATCGACAGGCTTAAGCAAACGAAGCGTCCTGTCTTTCTGGTGATAAATAAAATCGATAAAGTTCATCCTGATGAACTTTTTCCTTTGATTAATTTCTATAAGGACAAGCTTGAATTTAAGGAAATAATCCCTATTTCTGCACTTGAAGGCAACAATGTCAATACGCTTTTAAATCAAATAACAGAGTACTTAGAAGAAGGCCCTCAGTATTATCCTGCGGATCATGTAACAGACCATCCTGAACGCTTTATTGTTTCGGAATTGGTTAGAGAAAAAGTGTTGCATTTAACTAGAGAAGAAATTCCCCATTCGGTCACTGTTGTAACAGAGCAGATGAAGAAAAGGGAAGATTCAAATATTATCGATATACATGCAACGATCATTGTGGAAAGATCTTCACAAAAAGGGATTATAATCGGCAAACAAGGGAAAATGTTAAAGGAGGTCGGGCAGCGTGCCCGGCAAGATATCGAAGCACTGCTTGGTTCAAAAGTTTTTTTAGAACTATGGGTGAAAGTCCAAAAAGATTGGCGCAATAAGATGTCTTCTTTACGTGATTTTGGTTATCGTGAAGATGAGTATTAATATAGCGAGTAGAAATTGACAAAAATTCCATAACATATTGAATGAAATCAAGGTCAAGCTAAAGGAAAGCACGTTCTTATCAAAAGAAAGGTGGGATCTATGTTGGAACATTTTGCCTGGAAAGTATTCTGTATGACAGGAGACGTTGACACCTATCTTTTAATGAAAGAAATGGAAGAAAATGAAGTTGAGATTCCTCCACAACTGGGCGAAGAACAACTGGAACTGGATCCTCCGATTACTTGACCCATTACTAGTACAAGTATAAAGTTGGTGGATTGTATGATGCATAAGGCAGAAGCAATTGTCATTAGAACGGTAGATTATGGAGAATCGAATAAGATTCTAACTTTGTTCACTAGAGAGGCGGGAAAGATTGGCGTGATGGCACGAGGAGCTAAAAAGCCAAAAAGCCGCCTCTCTGCTATTTCACAATTGTTTACTTACGGTCAGTATTTATTTCAGCAATCATCAGGATTAGGTACTTTAAATCAAGGGGAAATATTAACATCCTTTCGGAACATAAGGAACGATTTATTTTCAACTTCGTATGCTGCGTATATAGTAGAATTACTCGATAAGCTGACGGAAGAAAAACGTCCTAACCCTTTTTTATTTGAACTGCTATTCCAGTCTCTAAACGCACTGAATGAAGGGAAAGACCCGGAAGTTATCCGGTTTATATTTGAACTTAAGATGCTGCCTGTAGCAGGCATCACCCCAGAAATCAACCGGTGTGTTAAGTGTAAAAGCACGGAAGGGAAATATGAGTTCTCAGTGAAAGAGGGCGGTTTCCTGTGCCATCGCTGCCTTGTAAATGATCCTTACCATATCCCTATAAAGAAAAAGACAGCAGAATTGATCCGCCTGTTCTATCATTTTGATCTGCAGCGTCTCGGTAACATTTCTTTAAAACAAGAAACAAAAGAAGAAATCAAAAAGGTTTTAGACGAATATTATGAAGCATACTCGGGAGTTTATCTAAAATCGAAACGCTTTTTAAATCAGCTAGAGAAATTTAATCCTTAATTTGCGTGCGCCCAGCAATTGGCGGGCGCATTTATTATTTCTCTGGTTGTTTCCACGAGCGGTGTTGCTAACTGCTTAGTTGAGATAAACTGCGACATAACGGATGGATGACCGCTGCGGAAAGCGAAATGCCCGGAGTGGAAATCAATGCTGCAATTGCGTCGCAGTTCATCGCTTTTGTGCAAAAACCAATAACTATCTTTTTGGAATAGCGCTTCTTTATTTTAAAGTCGTTGTTGTTTTTAAACATGTTTGAAGGATACAAATGAAAGCAATTTGCTGTATAACCCAATTATTGATTGATATAATTTTAAGAGTATGCTACATTTTCAAATATTATTAAATAGTATATAATAATTTAATAAATAGTATAACGCTTCTTTTTATGGATAAGGTGGTGAGTAAAATCGAATTAAATGAACGTCAGGAAACGATTTTACAAATTGTAAAAAATGAAGGTCCAATCACAGGAGAACATATCGCAGATAAGCTAAGCTTGACACGTGCTACCTTAAGACCAGACTTAGCGATATTAACGATGGCTGGATACCTTGATGCAAGGCCAAGAGTCGGGTATTTTTACACTGGTAAGACCGGTTCTCAATTATTAACAGAGAAGATCAAAAAAATCCAGGTGGATGATTATAAATCTATACCTGTTGTGGTACAGGAAAACACTAGTGTATATGATGCAATATGTACTATGTTTTTAGAAGATGTAGGTACATTATTCGTAGTGAATAAGAATACTCATCTTGTTGGGGTGTTATCCCGTAAAGATTTATTAAGGGCAAGCCTTGGAAGACAGGATTTGGCAGAAATTCCAGTAAATATCATTATGACAAGAATGCCAAACATAACAGTTTGTTCGAATGATGACTTACTAATTGAAGTTGCAAACAAGCTGATTGAGAAACAAATCGATGCCCTTCCCGTAGTAAAAGAAGAAGGCGAGGGTCTGGAAGTAATCGGTCGGATAACAAAAACAAACATTACAAAAGTACTTGTAGATCTGGCTAAGAATGAGGTTATATAGCACATCAAGAAAAACTTATGATAAACTTTATAGGAAACAATATTTTGAATCATAACAAGTTGGATACCTTATATCCTCCTTTTATACAAGGAAATAAGCCTAAGGAGGTTGGCATGAGAGATAACATGAATAAAGCACTCGTTTATGTGATTTCTGATTCAGTAGGTGAAACTGCTGAATTAGTAGTGAAAGCTGCAGCAAGCCAGTTCAACCATTCTGATGTGGAAATGAGGCGGGTTCCTTATGTGGAAGATAAAGAGACACTCGATGAAGTAGTGACCCTTGCACAGGAATCCAATGCGATCCTCGCATTCACACTCGTTGTGCCGGAGATGAGGAACTACTTACTGAAAATTGCCAGCGAAGCAAACGTTCAGGTAATTGATATTATCGGTCCAATGATCAACCATATGAAAGATGCTATAGGAAAAACACCAAGGCATGAACCGGGACTAGTCCATAAGTTAGATGAAGACTATTTCCGGCGCGTTGAAGCTATTGAATTCGCGGTTAAATATGATGATGGCCGGGATCCAAGGGGGATATTACTTGCAGATATTGTTTTGATAGGTGTTTCCAGAACATCCAAAACGCCATTATCCCAATATTTAGCACATAAACGGTTAAAAGTTGCAAATGTCCCCATCGTCCCAGAGGTTGATCCTCCAGAAGAACTTTTCAAGGTGCCGCCGAATAAATGTTTCGCATTGAAAATCAGCCCTGAAAAGCTAAATGATATTCGAAAAGAACGCTTGATAGCATTGGGTTTAAATGCAGAAGCAAGTTATGCGAACATGGAACGGATAAAAGAAGAACTGGAATACTTTAATAAGCTCGTAAATAAAATGAATTGCCAGGTTATCGATGTCTCAAACAAAGCAGTTGAAGAAACAGCGAATTTAATCTTGAGCATTTACCAGGGAAAACGGTTTAATTAGAATGCGGGTTAAAAATTCAAAATAGCATGCACCAAAGGATTATAAAATATTTTCTGTTTGGTGCAATGCTTTTTTCTTTTTGTATCTGTTCAAATTGGTTTTTTTAGTATATAATCAAATATTGTCGATAAAAATTGTTATTAATGGGAAACAAAGATTGAAAAACCTTAAAATGGTTAAGATAGTGAAGTAGAGGACGACAAAATTCTGAAAGTTAAAACATAAGATTTAAAAGAAGGATAACAATAGGAGATGTAGAATAGAGGAATATGGCGAAAAATAGTAAAGTTGTTTTGGTGGATGCAGACGCATGTCCAGTTCCTGTGAAAGAAGACATCATAGACCTGACTAAGAAATATCAGTGGGAAGTAATTTTCGTTGCATCATTCGCTCACTTTTCAAGCAATGCCTCCCACGGACAGTGGGTACTGGTAGACTCTGAAAAAGAAGAAGTAGATCTCTATATTGTCAATCATGTGGTATCCGGGAATGTTGTGGTAACACAGGACTATGGCCTTGCAAGTTTGCTTTTGCCGAGAGGAGTTTATGTCATGTCCCCTCGTGGTATGGTCTACAAGGAAGAAAAGATTGGTGATATTTTGCATGCCAGATACCTATCTGCCAAAAACAGACGAGCTGGCAAGCGAGTAAAAGGCCCCAAAAAGTTTACCGAGGCAGATAGACAAAGTTTCAGGACTTCATTTGAAGAAAAAATGTCGATTTATGAAGGAAAATCTTAAGCTTCATAGAATAGGGTAATTACGGTGATGCGTTATGGCAGGAAAAATCCCTGAAGAAACGATTGAGAAAATCCGTGGTACAGCAGATATCGTAGAGGTGATCAGTGACTACGTTCAGCTAAAGAAACAGGGAAGGAACTATTTTGGCCTATGTCCGTTCCATGGGGAAAAGACACCTTCCTTTTCGGTTGCACCAGACAAACAAATCTTTCATTGCTTTGGTTGTGGCGCAGGAGGAAACGTGTTTTCGTTTCTGATGGATATGGAAGGCTTTAGCTTTATAGAAACGATTCAGCATCTTTCCCAAAAGACCGGGATCGAATTGCCTGAGACAGTGGGAGAACATAAGGGGAATCAAGGTTCCCGGGATAAAGAAGTTATGTTCAAGGCCCATGACTTTTTGGCTAAACTGTATCACCATAGTTTAATAAATACCCGACAGGGTGAAAAAGCGCTCGAATATTTAAAGCAAAGAGGTTTCACAGAGGAAATCATAAAGACATTCCAAATCGGGTTTGCCCCCGATTCCTGGGATTTTGCAACGGGATTTTTGCAAAAACGAAATTTCCCACTGGATAAAGCAGCCTCAGCAGGACTCCTTTCAAGCAGAGATTTTGATGGGAAATATTTTGACCGTTTCCGTAACAGGGTAATGTTTCCGATCTGGGATCATAAAGGCCAGGTGATTGCTTTTGGTGGGCGGATTCTTGGTGAAGGTGAACCAAAGTACTTAAACAGCCCTGAAACGAAAATTTTTCATAAAGGAAAATTTCTGTACGGATTTCACATGGCACGCTCACATATCAGGAAAAAACAGCAGTTGGTCCTATTAGAAGGCTATGTTGATGTTACTGCTGCCCATGGTGCTGGAATCCAAAATGCCGTTGCAAGTCTTGGGACAGCATTGACCCGGGACCAGGCAGAATTAATTAGAAGGCATGTAGAATCAGTTGTCATTTGCTACGACTCTGACAAGGCAGGGCTAAATGCCGCCATGAAAGCCTCTGAGGAACTGGGAAAAGCCGGATGTTATGTAAAAATAGCCAGAATGCCTGATAAGATGGATCCCGATGACTACATTCAGAAATACGGAGCAGAACGTTTTAAATCTGATGTAATAGGGTCTGCACAAACAGTCATGGCATTTAAAATGGATACTCTTCGAAAAGGAAAAAATCTTTCTGATGAAGGAGAACGCATCAAGTATATCGAAGAAGTACTCAGGGAAATCAGCAGTTTAGAAAAAGCTGTGGAGCGTGATCATTACCTCAGGCAGCTTGCTGATGAATTTTCCCTTTCGCTTAGTGCGCTCAAGCAGCAACAGTTTCAGTTTTATAAACAGCAAAAGAAAAGGGATAATGCTTCCAAGACAAGGGATAATAATTCTAGGAAAAAAATATATACTTCGAAGAGGTTGCTTCCTGCATTCCACAATGCCGAGAAAATTCTTCTTGCCCATATGATGCGCGATCTTGATATTGCCCAACAGGTACAGGAGGAGATCGGAGGGGCTTTTAACATCGATGAATACAGTGCGCTTGCTGCGTATCTTTATAGCTATTATGCAGAAGGAAATCAGCCTGATGCAGGAATGTTCATCGAGAAGCTCAATGACTCGACCCTGGTAAAAGCAGCATCTGAAATTGCGATGATGAATGTTAACCAGGATATTTCAGAACGAGAACTAAAAGATTATATCAAACAGGTTCTGAGTTATCCGAAACGGTTGCAGATAGAAGAAAAGGAAATTGAAAAAAAGGAAGCTGAGCAGAGGCAGGACTTTGTTCTTGCTGCTAAAATTGCTATGGAAATACTCGAAATGAAGAAGAACTTAAAGAGTTCTTAGTTTGTTGATTGTTGTAGAAGTATGGAAGGAGGGGATCGAATGGCTGAGAAACCTGCTCGCCAGCCGGCAGAAGGTGAATTGACCATCGATCAAGTCAAAGAGCAATTAGTTGATCTTGCAAAAAAGACTGGAATCATTACGTATTCCACAATCGTTGAACGTTTAGCGCCGTTTGAACAGGATTCTGATCAAATGGATGAGTTCTTCGAATACCTTGAGGATCAAGGAATTGAAGTGATCGAGGATAATGACAATCCAAGCGTCCAGGACGTAGAAAAAGAAGAGGAATTTGATTTGAATGATCTTAGCGTCCCTCCGGGCGTGAAAATCAATGACCCTGTTCGTATGTATTTAAAAGAAATCGGAAGGGTTGACCTTCTCTCTGCTGAAGAAGAGATCAACCTTGCTAAAAGAATAGAAGATGGGGACGAAGAAGCAAAAAGGCGTCTTGCAGAAGCAAACTTGCGTCTAGTTGTAAGTATTGCCAAGCGCTATGTCGGCCGCGGAATGCTTTTCCTTGATCTGATTCAGGAAGGTAACATGGGATTAATAAAAGCGGTAGAAAAGTTTGACTACCGAAAAGGGTATAAATTCAGTACTTATGCTACCTGGTGGATTCGCCAGGCAATTACAAGAGCGATCGCAGACCAGGCTCGTACGATTCGTATCCCTGTGCATATGGTTGAAACCATCAATAAACTTATCAGGGTTCAACGTCAGCTGCTTCAAGACTTAGGCCGTGAACCAAGTCCTGAAGAAATCGGTAAAGAAATGGAGTTATCCCCAGATAAAGTTCGTGAAATCCTTAAAATTGCCCAGGAGCCCGTTTCTCTTGAAACGCCAATCGGTGAAGAGGACGATTCCCATCTTGGTGACTTTATTGAGGACCAGGACGCACTTGCACCATCTGACGCTGCCGCTTATGAGCTTTTAAAGGAACAACTAGAAGATGTTCTTGATACCTTAACCGATCGAGAAGAAAATGTTTTGAGACTTCGTTTTGGTCTTGACGATGGACGTACGAGAACACTTGAAGAAGTGGGCCGAGTGTTCGGAGTGACTCGTGAACGAATTCGCCAAATTGAAGCAAAAGCTTTGCGTAAGTTGCGTCATCCAAGCCGCAGCAAACGCTTAAAAGACTTTTTAGAATAAATAACGGCAATACCAGGTTTACTTCTTTTAGAAGTAAACTTTTCTTTTTGTCACCATTATCTTGTCATTTATTTTACTGATTTTTCTTTCGTTTTGCAAACTGCCTCGCAGGAAAAAAATTGAAAATACCTTAAGAATGACTATAACAATAAAGGATTTTAAGCGTTTTAATAAAATTTTAAAAGCGAACATTTTATAGTCCCGACTGTAGGCAAAGTCTATCGGTCGGCTTTTTTCTTTGCGAAAACTTTTTAAAATATTGAAAAAGTTAAACAACTCAGCCATAATATTATGTAAGCGTATACACATCGCTTGGAAGAAACAGATTTTGGAAGGTGGGAGAGTATGAATTTTGATTTAACAGATGAACAACGCATGATACAGAAAATGATGCGTGAGTTTTCAGATGAAGTGGTGGCTCCCGGAGCCGAACAAAGAGATAAAGAAAAAAAATTCCCGGTAGAAATCTTTAAAAAACTTGGTGAGCTTGGAATCATGGGACTTCCTTTCCCTGAAGAATACGGAGGAGGAGGGGCAGATACAACTAGTTTTGCGATCGTTGTAGAAGAACTGAGCAGAGGATGCGGTTCTACAGGTATCACTTATTCTGCTCACGTTTCTTTAGGCGGAGCTCCCATTAACTTATTTGGAACAAAAGAACAAAAGGAAAAATATTTAACACCCATTTGTACAGGTGAATCATTAGGTGCGTTTGGACTGACTGAACCTGGAGCCGGATCCGATGCTGGAGGAACGGAGACAGAAGCAAAAGAAGAAAATGGAGAATGGGTTATTAACGGGAGCAAGTGTTACATAACGAATGCTTCTTATGCAAACCACCTGGCGTTAACAGCTATCACAGGTAGAGAGAATGGCAAAAAAGAAATCAGCGCTATTATCGCTCCAACAGATGCTAAAGGCTTCAAAGTGATCGATAACTATGAAAAAATGGGTCTTCATGCTTCAAATACGACTGAGTTAGTCATGGAAGATGTTCGTGTTCCCCAAGAAAATTTACTTGGCAAAAAAGGCCATGGTTTCAGGCAATTCCTTGTAACACTTGATGGAGGAAGAATAGGAATCGGTGCCATGGCGGTTGGAATCGCTCAGGCTGCATATGAAAAAGCACTTTCATATGCAAAGGAACGTAAACAGTTCGGACAATCAATCTCAAACTTCCAGGCAATCCAGTTTAAACTAGCAGATATGGCAATGAAAATAGAACTGGCCCGAAATATGGTGTACAAAGCTGCATGGGTAAAAGACCAGGGTAGAAGCTTTACAAAAGAGGCTTCCATGGCAAAACTATACGCTTCAGAAATATGTATGGAGGTTTGTAACCAGGCGGTCCAAATCCATGGGGGGAATGGATATATGAGAGATTATCACGTAGAACGCTACTTCAGGGATGCTAAACTTCTTGAAATTGGGGAAGGTACTTCCGAGGTGCAACGGATGATTATCGCAAGGGAAATCGGATGCTAAACTGAACGAGCGCTCGTTTTACAGGGGATCTAATATTTTGAAAGGAGGTGAAAACTCGTCTAACTACTAAATAAGACGGGGTGAAATGATGGAAACGCTCTTAAAGCAAACGATTGGCCAAATGTTAGAAGAAAAAGCAAAACAATACGGTGACCAGGAAGCAATCGTATATCCGGAACGTAATTTAAGGTATACTTACCAGCATTTTTTTGATGAAACGACAAAAGTGGCAAAAGCTTTGCTTTCTCTGGGTGTGAAAAAAGGAGAGCATGTCGCGGTATGGGCAACGAATGTTCCGGAATGGCTCACATTGCAATTTGCAACAGCAAGGATCGGGGCGGTTCTTGTTACTGTCAACACGAACTACCAATCAAGTGAACTAGAGTACCTCTTAAAACAATCTGATTCCACCACTTTATTTTTGATTGACGGCTTTAAAGGCACCTCATATGTGGACACGGTAAAGAGTCTGGTCAAGGCTGCAGATTGGATATCGGAAGGAAAATCCCATATTGAAAGGCTTCCTTTCTTAAAACATCTGATTTTTATCGGTGAAAATCCGCAGGATGAGCTGATGTCCTGGGAAGAGTTTATCAGCCTTTCAGCAGATTCAACAGATGACGAGCTTAAAGAAACCGAAATTTCACTAGATCCTCATGAAGTGATAAACATGCAGTATACTTCAGGAACAACAGGTTTCCCAAAAGGAGTAATGCTGACACATTCTAATATTTTAAATAACGGAAACATGATTGCACATGCGATGAAGTTAACTAATGAAGATCGCTTATGTATCCCGGTCCCATTCTTCCACTGTTTTGGATGCGTACTTGGAACACTTGCGGCTTTCTCGGTTGGGGCAACGATAGTGCCACTTGTTGAGTTTAACCCTGAAGCAGTGTTAAAGGTTGTTGAAACAGAAAAATGTACTGCTTTACACGGTGTTCCAACGATGTTCATCGCAGAATTAAATTTAAGCAACTTTAAAGAATATGATTTATCTACTTTAAGAACTGGTATTATGGCCGGGTCTCCGTGCCCGATCGAAGTGATGAAAAAAGTAATGAATGAAATGGGCATGGATGAAATCACTATTGCTTATGGGCAGACTGAATCGTCTCCAGTTATTACCCAGACTCGCACAGATGATCCGATCGAGCGTAAAGTGAATACAGTTGGTAAGTCGCTTCCAGAAGTTGAAGTTAAAATTACCGACCCGATAACAGGAAAAGAAGTACCACGGAACAATCCTGGCGAGCTTTGCACCCGGGGATATCATGTTATGAAAGGCTATTACAAGATGCCTGATGCCACAAATGAGGCCATCGATGAAGATGGATGGTTACATACTGGAGATCTGGCTATGATGGATGAAGAAGGTTATGTTCAGATCACAGGCCGCCTTAAAGATATGATTATAAGGGGTGGAGAGAACGTTTATCCTAGAGAGATAGAAGAGTTTCTATATACCCATCCAGATGTTCTTGATGTACAGGTTATCGGGGTACCGGATGAAAAATATGGTGAAAGAGTAGCAGCTTGCATTCAGAAAAAAGAAGGTTCCACCTTAACTGAAGAAGAATTGCTTTCCTACTGCAAAGGGAAAATAGCTAAATATAAAATTCCTGAATATATTTTCTTTGTAGATGAATATCCGATGACAGCTTCAGGAAAAATCCAGAAGTATAAGCTGAGGAAGCAGGCAGAGAGCTGGTTGGAAGAAAAACAAAAGACAGTTAATTAAGCATCAGTATATCCTGGTGTTTTCTTTTTGCTATCTTTTACTTTGGCTGTTTTTTTTAAAAAAAATAGTTTTTGCGCAAGAGCAATAAACTGCGATGAATTGCAGCATTGATTTTTACTCCGGGCAGTTCGCTTTCCGCGGGCAACAGGCGTTTTGTGCAATTGAGGAGGCTCAGCGCGAGCTCACGGAAAGCGTAGTGTATTTCCGAATCGGCCATCCATCCGTTATTAACTTTAAATTGGTTGTAACTTGCCTGGAGCTGCAAATTAAGGGTTGGATATTTAAATTTTTATAATACGATAAACTTTGTTAAGATAGGAATAAGGTTTAATGGTTAAATTCGTGACAATTATGGTAATTGTTATGGAAACCCTTTTCTTTCAATGTTTTTTAAAGTAAAATAAGTAATGATTTGTTTACTCGTACATATCCGGGGAAAACTAAACAACAGCTTAAGCAGGTGTACAAGGAGGAAAAGATATGAAAAAGAATCCGATCTTGCCATACGTTTGGACCGCTGTAATAGGAATTATCTTGATTATTAGTCTATCCTTTTACGGTTTATCTCAAGGAGAAGAGGCTGCTGGGGAGAAAGACCAGAACAAGGCTGCGGCTAACCCTGAGGAAATTTTTTCTCAGAACTGTGCTTCTTGTCATGGCCAAAATCTTGAAGGAGTTGTTGGTCCAGCTCTTAATAAAATCGGAGGGAAATATTCCCAAGATGAAATTCGCAGCATCATTGCTGAAGGTAAAGGAAGTGCGATGCCGGCAGGTCTGATTGAAGGCGAAGCGGCAGACAAAGTTGCAGCATGGCTTGCAGAGAAGAAATAATAGCATAACAAACAAAAAGCTTTCTGTTTATTAGACAGGAAGCTTTTGCTGTTTATGTGAAGTTTCTTTTGTTTTTGTTTACAATAGAGGAAAGAAACTATAAAACGATAAGGTGAAAACGATGAACGAAAAATTACTTTCAAAAAGACTTCAGGCTGTAGCATCGTACATACCGAAAGGATCAGTTCTAGCTGACATAGGTTCAGACCATGCCTATCTGCCGTGTTATGCTATTTTAAATGGGTTAAGTAAAGAAGCGGTGGCAGGGGAAGTGAACGAAGGACCATTTCGTTCAGCTGTCCAACAAGTTAAAAAGAGCGGGCTACAGGAAGAGATCTCGGTGAGAAAAGGAAACGGGTTAGAAGTTATTTCTCCTAACGAAGTTAATGTAATTACGATTGCTGGGATGGGCGGCCAGTTAATAAGAGACATTTTAAAGGAAGACCAGACAAAGCTTGAAGGGGTAGAAAGGCTTATTCTGCAGCCAAATGTAGCTGCACATCTTTTAAGGGAATGGCTATGGAAGAACGGCTGGAGATTAATCGCTGAAGTGATTCTTGAAGAAGATGGAAAGATTTATGAAATTTTAGTCTCAGAAAAGGGACAGAGCGATTCCCTCTATACAGAAGATACACAAGCCAATTTAATTTTCGGCCCATATTTAAAAAGTGAAAGGAACGAAGCCTTTCAACGAAAGTGGACTTATGAACATAATAAGCGCAAGCACGTTTTAAATGAAATGAAAAAAGGATCTAAGTATGAAAATAATGAGAAGATCCAAGATTTATTAAAAGAAATTAAACTGATCGAGGAGGTTTTAAATTGGCAAGATTAGCAAATGCACAGTCGATTATACAGTATTTTGAGTCCTGGTCGCCAAAAAAACTCGCTCAGGAAGGAGATCCGATAGGCCTGCAGATCGGAACGTTGAACAAGCCAGTCAAAAAAATAATGGTGGCACTGGATGTTTTAACGAATGTAGTGGATGAAGCTGTTCAAGAGGGAGTAGATTTAATCATTGCCCATCATCCTATCCTCTATAAACCGTTAAAAAACATTAATCTGGACACCCCACAGGGTAAGATGATTGAAAAATTGATTAAAAATGACATTACTGTTTATGCTGCCCATACAAATCTTGATGTTGCCAGGGGAGGCGTAAATGATCTGCTGGCAGAAGCGCTAGAATTGGAAAACACTGAGGTTCTTGTACCAACTTATAAAACAATCTATAAAAAGATTGCGGTGTTTACCCCGGTTGATCATGCAGATGCTGTCCGTGAAGCGCTTGGGAACGCAGGAGCGGGTCACATTGGCAACTATAGCCATTGTACTTTTAATACAGATGGCCAGGGAACCTTTAAACCCCAAGATGGAGCAGACCCTTACATCGGTGAACAGGGAAAACTGGAAAAAGTAAACGAAGTCAAAATAGAAAGCATTTTCCCCGCAGAGTTGGAATCAAGGGTGCTTAAAGCTGTAATCAAGGCCCATCCTTATGAAGAAGTTGCATATGACCTGGTGCCAATGGATAACGAAGGAGAAGAGCTAGGTTTAGGGAAGCTTGGAAAACTAAAACAAGCGATGAAGCTAAATGAATTTGCGGCGTATGTGAAAGAAAAATTGGATGTGGATGGTGTGCGTGTTGTTGGTGATCTTTCTTCAACTGTGCAAAGAGTAGCGGTTCTTGGCGGAGACGGAAATAAGTTTGTATCTACTGCTAAGTTTCGAGGAGCCGATGTATTTGTTTCAGGGGATATTTATTACCATGTAGCACATGATGCCATGCTAGAAGGATTGCCTATTGTAGATCCAGGCCACAATGTTGAAAAAGTGATGAAGGCCGGCGTTATGAATAAATTGCAAACATATTTAGAGTCTAATAAATATGAAACAACTGTGATCACATCAAAAGAGCATACGGACCCTTTTCAATTTCTATAAAATGAAAAGCAACAACCTTTTTGTAGAAGGTTGTTGCTTTTTCTCTATTTCTTTACTTTTACTTTCGGCAATATTTTATTGGAAGGAACATTTCTCGATCTTTCCCACGTAGATGGGTCGTTTTTATCGTATTGATTAAGAAACTTTATAACCTCTTTGGTAATCGGGGTCGGAGTAGAAGCTCCTGCGGTTATACCGACTACCTCTACGCCCTCCAGCCACTCTAGCTTTATCTCAGAAACATCAGCGATTCGGTAAGCAGGTGTGCCGGCGATATCTTTTGAAACCTGAGCAAGCCGGTTTGAGTTATTGCTTCTTGGGTCTCCAACGACTAACAAGAGATCCGTTTCACCAGCTTGTTCTGCGACAGCTTCCTGCCTTACCTGTGTCGCATTGCAAATCTCGTTATGAACTTCAGCACCCGGGTACTTTTCCAGTGCTTTATCAATGATGTGGCGAACATCCCACTGGCTCATTGTTGTTTGATTCGTAATTAAGATATTGTCGCTTGAAATAGTTAAGGCATTTATTTCTTCCGCTTTTTCTACAAGGTGTACGATCGAAGGGGCTATTCCCATGGCGCCTTCAGGCTCCGGATGGCCTTTTTTGCCAATATAGATAACTTCATATCCTTCTTTTTCTTTCTCGCGGATTAAGTCATGTGTTACCGTTACGTCAGGACAAGTTGCATCAAGAACAGTTAATCCTTTTTCTTCTGCAAGCTCTCTCACCTCTGGTGAAACGCCATGAGCAGTGAATATAACAGTTCCCTTGTCAACCTTTTTAAGTATTTCCATTCGGTTAGGACCATCGAGCGTAATAATTCCTTCTTCTTCAAAAGCATCTGTTACATGCTTGTTATGAACAATCATACCGAGTATAAAGATTGGCCGGGGAAGGGATTTATCTAGAGCGGCATTTCGAGCGATGACCATCGCATCGACAACACCATAACAATAACCACGCGGTGAAATTTTTACTACTTTCATTGAGAACCTCCTCAATTGGATTTCCAGGGTCTATAATTGTATATCATTTAATATCTGTTCGATAAGGTTTCTTCCCCCATTATAATGGAGACCAGTTTATAACTCAATGAAAGTATATTGATAACGGAAAGTAACCATAAAGAAAGCCCGCCAGTCGGCGAGCGTGAGGAAGAATGACAAAAGCATATGTTTTTCATTTGTGAGATCTCTGAACGATCGCTGTGTTGAACTGTTGGTTCCTGCTTTTTTTGAGTAAAACTTTTTGTAACAAAACCGTTTGATAAAAGAAACACTCTTAAATATATAACTTTGGCTTTGAACTTTTTACTTTTATTTTTTCTTTAGCTTCTTTTTTTTCTTTATTTTTGGATGTACTGGACTTATTATTTTTGCTGTTTCCCTGTTTGTTCTTTGTTGAAGCCGTGTTTGACTTTGAACTTTGTTTCTTTTTTTCCTCTTGGGAACTATTATTTTCGGCAGTGTCTTCCAGGCTTTCTTCATTCTCATCATCAAAGTTATCCTCATCATCAATATCATCGCTGTTGTAATTGCTAAATTCTTTTAGGGCTGACATCATCTGAGGTAGGTTTTTGACCATAGGACCGTATTGCTGGACCATTGGTTTAACGGTATCAGCCAGTTGCATTACTTTTTGTGCATTTTGTATCATCGCCATGATATCCATACCGCCGCCCTGGGCGGCGCCTGGTAAAAACTTTGATATTAAACCGCCGGCTCCTGTCTGGGCTTGAGGCATTACACCGGGTGGAAGTGCTGAGGTAATGTTTCCCGGGTTGCCTCCGCCTCCTGAAAGTAAATTAGAAAGAAATCCTCCAGGCCTTGCAGCATTTTGAGCAGCCTGGGATGTCAATTGTTGTGGACCAAACGACTGAGGGCCAAATGATTGTGGCATACCAAAGGGTGTTTGGCCAAATGAAGAGCCTGTGAACGGGAAGCCTGTGCCAGCACCGGTTGCTTGTTGAGCGGATGGGAATCTGTTCAAACCAATCCCTCCTTTCTCTGCTATAGAGATTTACCGTTAGTATAAAGATATGCGGATAAGTCTCTTAAGTGTTTAAATCGGTGAAATTGGGCAAAGGTAAAGTAAAGGAAACATGGCGATTTTTACAGAGTTAGTCTATAATACAAAGGTAGCTGTACGAATTGGAGGAAATACCATGAATATGAAGCAATTTGAAAGGTTGGAACTAAAACCTTTTTTAATAGAAGCTTTAAAAAGACAACGCTTTGAAAGACCAACAGAAATCCAGGAACGTTTAATCCCCGGGATAAAAAATGGGCAAAGTGCGATCGGCCAGTCACAAACAGGTTCTGGAAAAACACTTGCTTATTTGCTGCCTGTATTGAATCGCATTAATCCTGGACAGAGTACTCTGCAGGCGATTATTACTGCCCCTACCAGGGAACTTGCCGACCAAATCCACCAGGAAGTAGAGAAACTCCTAACAGAGCAACCTGAAGAAGGTGCTATTACTTCTAAGACAGCAGTTGGTGGAACTGATCGCAAACGAATGATCAGTAAAATGAGAAACACACCTCATCTTCTTGTAGGGACTCCGGGTAGGATTAAGGATTTAGTCGAGGAACAGGCGATCGATGTCCATACCGCACATATGCTCGTTGTGGATGAAGCAGACCAGATGTGGGATATGGGATTTATCGAAGATGTGGACTATGTCGCCGCACGAATGCAAGAGGAACTGCAAATGCTTGTATTCTCTGCAACGATACCTGAAAGCTTACAGCCATTTTTAAAAAAATATATGAGCAATCCAAAGTTTGTACAAGTAAATCCTGAAGAAGGAACTGCCGAGAAAGTGGAAAACGTTTTGATCCCCTTACGGCACCGCAATAAGAAAGAAATGCTCGGAAATATAGTGGGAAGCATTAATCCGTTCCTTGCTCTGATCTTCGCTAATACAAAGCAAACAGCAGATGAGGTAGCAGACTATTTAATTGAGCAGGGAATCGATGTTGACAGGCTTCACGGCGATGTACCGCCAAGGCAGCGAAAGCAGATAATGAAAAAGATCCGTTCAGCAGAAAGCCAGTTTGTTGTCGCGACTGACCTTGCTTCAAGGGGAATCGACATCAAAGGCGTCACCCATATTATCAACTATGAAATGCCAGCAGATTTAGACTTTTATGTTCACCGTGTAGGGCGTACCGCACGTGCAGGAGCTGAAGGAGTCGCTTATACATTAGTGGAGGCAGAGGATCAAAACGCTGTTCAAAAATTGTCTAAGAGAGGCATAGAGTTCGCTTACAAAGATGTAAAAGATGGAGAATTTGTAGAAGCGAAGCCACTGGTGACACGAAGGAAGAAACCTGATCTTACAAAAGGAATCCATGTTCCGAAACCTAAAAAAGTAAAGCCTGGTTACAAGAAAAAGATGCGCAGAGAAAAGGAAGACATTTTAAATAAAAGAAGACGAAAGAAGTAACGGACCGCTCCAGAGATGGAGCGGTTTTCTATATATTTAAAGTGCCGTTTCCTTCCCCAATTATTCTTGCTGTGCTATGATAATGGAGGTAAAGGAGAGTGTGTAACAATGCTTAAGATAGGTTCACATGTTTCGATGAGTGGAGACAAAATGCTGCTGGCTTCAAGTGAGGAAGCAGTTTCTTATGGAGCGAATACATTTATGATTTATACAGGAGCTCCTCAAAATACACGAAGAAAAGCAATCGAAAAACTAAACATTGAAGCTGGACGGGCGCATATGTCTGAAAACGGAATCGATGAGATTGTCGTTCATGCCCCATATATTATTAACATTGGAAACACAACAAAGCCGGAAACATTCCAGCTAGGTGTTGATTTTCTCAGGTCAGAAGTTGAACGGACAGAAGCATTAGGGGCAAAGCAAATTGTTCTGCATCCAGGAGCACATGTTGGAGCAGGCGCTGACAAAGGAATCCCAAAGATTATAGAAGGTCTTAATGAAGTTTTAACAAGTGATCAACCTGTTCAAATAGCACTTGAGACAATGGCTGGTAAAGGATCAGAAATGGGGAGGACATTTGAAGAACTTGCACAGATAATAGAGGGTGTGACCCATAATGAAAAGTTATCTGTTTGTTTTGATACATGTCATACTCATGATGCCGGCTATGACATTGTCAATGATTTTGATGGTGTTCTGGAACAGTTTGATAAAACGATCGGTTTGGAACGGTTAAAGGTTTTGCATATTAATGACAGCAAAAATGAAAGAGGCGCAGCAAAAGACCGCCATGAAAACATAGGATTTGGACATATCGGGTTTGATGCATTGAATTATGTAATCCATCATCCACAGCTTGCAGAAGTACCAAAGATCCTTGAAACTCCTTATGTTGGCACTGATAAGAAAAACAAAAAAGCGCCTTATAAGCTTGAAATTGAGATGCTGCATGGCAAAAAGTTTGATGAGAAATTAAAAGAAAAGTTAGAAGTTTGAGCTGAAAAGGGGCTGACTCACAAGTGTCTGGCTCTCTCCGTTAGCACCATATCTAGATGAACAGTGGGATCTGGATAAAGTGTTGGAGGTGCCTGACACTTTGATTTGAGTCAACCCTCTTTTTAATTTTCAAGCCTTTTATTGCAGTACTGTTTCAATTAACTTGTTTACTTTGGATGCTAACTGCGGATTAACTTGTTTGCTTATTTTTTGCAGGATTTTCTTCCGTTGTTTTACGTTAGAAACATCGATCGTTTCCTGCCTTAGTATGGCTATAATTTGTTTTGCTTCCTGTTGGGATATCTTGATACCATATTGATTGGAAAGCTGTATCAGTTCGGAAGGAGTAATATTGTTTAACTTATAGTTCACTAGCTGTAATTGGATCATGTTCATCCGTGAAACCTCCTTTTGCTCGTAATAGTCTATGTAGGAAGCAGACCTATGTGTCTGTCAGTAAGGTTTCTCGATGTTAGATTCTACATTTTTTATAAAATCTTTTATATAATGAAGAAAAAAAGGGAATAGAGATATCTGTAAAGACAGAGGAGGTTTGAATGGAGAAAAAACAACACAGGAAAGAAAGTGCAACACATCTTATTTACCGTTTAATTCTTATCTTAATTGGGGCTTCGTTAGCTGCGGTTTCGATTGAACTTTTTCTAATACCAAACCATATTATAGATGGTGGGATCATTGGAATTTCCCTTATTTTAGATTATTTAACACCACTGAATTTCGCTATATTGGTTATCGTTTTAAATCTGCCTTTTATGTATTATGGATATAAACAAATAGGGAAAACGTTTGTGATGTCTTCCCTAGTCGGTATCGTCGGACTTGCTGCGATTGAGACTGCGCTACATCATATGGAACCTTTTACAAATGAACCGATTTTAGGAACCGTTTTTGGCGGATTAATATTGGGAATCGGAGTAGGTCTTGTTATCCGCCACGGCGGTTCAATGGACGGGACCGAAATTTTAGGAATACTAATGACAAAAAAGCTCCCTTTTTCTATTGGTGAGTTCGTCATGTTTCTCAATATATTCATTTTCAGCTGGGCAGGTTTTGTGTTTGGCTGGGAACAGGCGATGTACTCGGTGATGGCTTACTATATCGCATTTAAAACGATAGATACTGTTATTCAGGGGCTTGATGAGACAAAAGCCGTCCTAATTGTTTCGGAGCAATACGAGGAAGTTTCTGACGCAATTCTTGACCGGCTTGGCAGGGGGACGACCAAGCTTTCTGGAAGAGGAGGATACACTGACGCAGAAAAGGATGTCATTTATGTTGTTATCACCAGACTTGAGGTAACAAAACTAAAGAACATCATATACGAAATCGACACTAACGCATTTATTACCATAATGAATACCCAGGAAACCAAGGGAGCCAAGTTCAAGTCTCCAATCCATTAAAACTGCACTTACCCGTGCAGTTTTTTTATTTGTGGTCATATTTGTAATTTAAAGCTCACTGTTTTTTTCTTTCTTAATTGCTGGTAAAAAATTCTTATAAACTAATATGTTTAAGAAGAAAATATGAGGGAAAAAGACTATGGATGGAATGAATAACCCGATAGAACTGCTTTGCATGAATGAAAAATAATACATATGTAAAGGAGTGTATCAAATTTTAACATGGAACTTTTAAAAAAACGAAAGTATCTTATAGGAATGAGTTTGGCTGCTTTATGCTTATTAGGCATCGTTACATACTTGACTTTCGAAAATTTCTCTTTAAAGCAACAAATTGATACGGCGAATAAGGAGAAGGAGAACTTAAAAGCTAACGTTCAAGAAATCAAAACAGCAATGCAAAAAGAACTTGTGTTAATCGAGCAAGTTTCAGCTAAAAATCAAGAAAAGCAGGTATCGGGGCATTATCAAACGTGGATGGAAGCAGGAACCTATGCTGAGGATTTTTACAACGACAGCAACAGGAGGTTTAAAAAGGATTGGGGCCGTTTTCTTGCAAAGCAGGCTATGGAACAAGAAATCGATCCATATATCGTTTACGAATTGCTAAAGGTTGAAACAGGGAATACTTTTGACCCTAACCTTGTTGGACCGGAAACAAAATATGGACATGCATACGGAATGGGACAATTTATGAAAAATACTGCACCATGGATTGCTAAAATGGCAGGTGTAGAATACAAAGAAGAAAAGTTATTCGACCCATACTACTCGATACTATTGTCCGTTACATATCTTGATTACCTGCATCAAAAGTATAAAAACTGGGACAAGGCTTTAACTGCTTATCATCGAGGTATGGGAGGGCTTCAGGAATTTATTAAAGATAACGGTCATGCCAACAGCTGGTATTCTGAGGAAATTACAACCAGAGCAAAGGAACATAAGAATAATGAGGTGGCACTTGCTGGCAACTAAGGGGCTGACCCAAAACATCGATAAAGCGGTGTTTGGGCAGCCCCCTTTTCTATTCAAAAGATAAATGAATCTCTATTTTAAGAGAAAAAAC
>NZ_SWLG01000010.1 GCF_005747095.1 Exobacillus caeni
GTTTTTTCTCTTAAAATAGAGATTCATTTATCTTTTGAATAGAAAAGGGGGCTGCCCAAACACCGCTTTATCGATGTTTTGGGTCAGCCCCTTTTATATGAAGGTGTAATCTGCATTTTCCTTTTAAATCATCATGTAACTGTCGGGAAGGAACACAGGCAGTTAACTGGGACAAGGAACCTGTCCCTCCGTACCAAGTTCCATCATCCGGCCTGCTTTACACTAAGCAGGGTGACCGTACCCAGGATGAGCACCATTCCAAGAATTTGAATGAGGCCCAAATGATCTCCGAGAAGCAGAACGCCAAATACTGAAGCTGTAACCGGCTCTACCATAGCGACCATCGAAGCAGTTGACGGGGAAGTCTTTCTAATGCCAATCACATAAAATATAAATGAAATTCCAGCACCCAGGATTCCTAATAAAAGAAACCATCCTATGTCACTTGACGTCACTACACTGGCTGCTTCATTCTTGTCCGTAATAAGAAAAAGGATGAGACAAAGTGAAAAAAACGCGATAGTTAAGGTAGTCTGCGGCTTTCCGATAGAAGAGGCTTTTTTAAACCCGAATATAAACAAAGCATAGGAAAGTCCAGAAGCAAGCCCCATTGTTATCCCTAGAAAACTCACTGAAAGCGATTCGATGTTATAGGCGCCGGTAAGCAGGATAATCCCTATAATTATACCGGCAATGCACGCCCATTTAAACCAGGTCGGACGTTCTATTCGAAATAAAAAGGAAATTAAGAGAACGAACAGAGGGGCGGTGTACATTAAAGTAGCGGCAACAGCAATGCTTGAGGCCTGGATACTTAGAAAATAAAAAGTGAAATTTCCTGCAACACCTAAACCCGCCAAAAGGGACCAAATATAAAAACGAGTAGAGTAACTCAAATTTTGTCTGAAATGAAAGAGATACCACGGCAAAAAACATATAAATCCAACAGCCCCCCGGTAAAGTGAAATCACAATAGGATCCCAGCCCTTGCTCATTAAAATATCAGCAATTCCCCCACTGATGCCCCAGCATATAGCGGCTAGTATAACTAAGCCTATACCTAAAAATTTCATCGTTTACCTCCTAAAGATAAGTAATGGTACGACCTGATATTAGAAACATAACATGGTCTTAATAACGTTAATTTAAGGGCCAATATCCTCTTTACGTTCCTGATCAAACCTATTTTAAAAAAAGATATAAATGGTAATTCCTTTAAATTCTCTTACTAAAACATAAGTTATGAATGGAAACTTTAGGGCAAGGGGGGAAAGATGTAAAATTTCGTGCTATTTAAATTGGCACGTCAATTTTTGTTGGAGTAGAGCAGTTTTTAAATATTTTTAAAGGAAATGACATAGAAGTTGACAATGGAAATGGCAGCACAAAATTATTTGGAAACACCTGTTTTCAAGTGAAATAGCGTTGTCAAAATGGATGTCATATATCTTGTCAAAAGTATTGTCATTTTTTTATTTATGGGATTTTCTGGTACAATTGAGTGAAGGCTTATTGAACTAACGGGAAATTTTGTTGAAGATGGGTTCACATAACAAAGGAGAGTTTTTCTTATGCCAAGGAGACTAAAGGCAGAACAAATAACAGGGTTCAATGTTTTATTGGCAGTAATTGTTGGTGTTATTTCTTTTGGATTACAGCTTTCAACAGTTATGTTTTTCTTGATTTATTTAAGCTTACTTCTTATCAGCTATTTAGTATTTTATAAACCAACAATAAAAGTAGTATTAGCTTACATAGTGGTTATAGTTGGTACGGGGATTATCTGGATTTTAGATTAGGTACTTAACTTTTTAGATGGTTGGCGGTAGAGTGCTTATCACTTGATTTTTCAGACGGAATTTTCAAATGAAATTGGTAAATTGAAGATCAAGGGGAGTTTCGGAATTCATTCCTTATTGTGCTATCGGAGCAGTTTAGTGAAAGAAGAGCTTATTTATATATAATAAAGATAAATGTAATTTTCAAATAGAATTGAGGAGAAATGGATGTCTCAAGATGGAATTGTTTTAGTTGCAAGTGTATCAATCTTTGAAAATGATAAAGTCTTAATTATAAAAGAGAATAAACCAATGCTGTCGATAAGTGGAACTTTCCGAGTGGTCATATAGAGTATGGTGAGGACATTCTTTATTCAGCTCGGAGGGAGGTTAAAGAAGAAACGGGGTTAGATGTAAAACTGATTGGCACGACTGGAGTATATAATTTTATCAGTAATACGAACAATCAAGTAATTTTATTTCATTTTATTGGTGAGATTACTGGAGGTACATTAAATCTCGAAGAAGATGAAATTACTGACAGCAAGTGGATAAAAGTTAATGAACTTTTAGCATTTGAAATCGAGGATTTACGAGAATCGCATGTAATAAAGCAGATAATTGATAACTTATTAGAAGAAAACATTTATTCAATTAGTGTATTTAATGAGAGACTTTTTAAAAGTTCTTACTGAGCTAAACGAGCAAATAGAAGTTAATTTCTTATTGCATTAACGGGTGCAATAGTTGAAGATCCAGGGAGTTGTCACGGCA
Source organism: Exobacillus caeni (assembly GCF_005747095.1). GTDB lineage: Bacteria > Bacillota > Bacilli > Bacillales > Guptibacillaceae > Exobacillus > Exobacillus caeni. Next base: position 2,553 of record NZ_SWLG01000010.1, read on the forward strand.
GTTCCTTTCTTGTTGAGCTTAGGAGCAGGTTAAGTAAACAAGAAACTATTAAAATGAGGAGGGTATTGATGAAAATAATTAAGTTGCTTTTTGGATTTTTCAGCATAATTGGACTTATGACAGGGTGTGTTTCAGATGAAGTTGACTCTCCAATATACAGCGGGAAAAATCTAAACATTGGAGTAATAGGTAAAGTTCCTGAAGTAAGGGAACAAAATGTTTCATTCACAAATATTGAATTTGAGGACTTAAAAACTGATTTAGATAAAACATCTTCTGATTTAGATGCGATTTTTATAATGAAAGACCATTTATCACAAGCAGCTGAAAGCCAGTATGCCAATATTTATAAGAGCTTGTCGATACCTACTTTCTTTTTTGAAACTAATAAAGGATATTTACCATTTGTAAATAAGGATATGACCTATGAAAATTCACCTAAAATAAGAGAATTAACATACGCCACTGGATATTTGCAGAAAGAAGAGAACGCTAAATACTGGGCTTATGGACTTTATAACGATGTAGTGAATGAAACAAACGTAGAGGATGTTTATACGAGAGTTTTTACAACGATTGACTCACTATAGAAGATCAGGAGTTGTTACGGCAGTTCCTTCCTTATTGAGCTATAGAGGTAGGAGTGTTGAAGATGGAATATATCTATTTAGGGGGATTGTTTTATGTTTGTAGTAAATGTAGAAGGTGCTATTCACCGTAATGGTAAATGGCTTTTAATCCTGAGAAGTGAAAAGGAGGAACACGCTGGAGGCTCTTTTTCACTAGTTGGTGGAAAATGTGAAATTGAGGACCTTAAAACGACTATATGAAAAAAATCAAAGTGAAGTAAGAGAATTAAAGTAAAGTATTTTTCCAGGAATAAAACTAAATTTGTGAACAAATACACTTTAACTATAAGTGTGCAAGAGTTGAAGAAGGCACTTTTTATGACTGATTTAGTAGAAATATCGAGACTTAGGTTATGCAGTATCGAAAGAACAAATAAACTTACGACTTAACATTTTACTCGAAGATAAAAATAACGTCATTTTCGTCCACGAAACAAAGGATGAAGCAGGTCATATTGCTGGTTGGGTACACGTATTTGGTAAGCGATTAATTGAACTTGAATATGCTGAAATCAGTGGATTAGTTGTTGATAGTGAATTCAGAAGACAGGTATCGGTCAAAAGCTGATGAGAAAATCAAAAGAGTGGGCAAAGAAAGAGGGTTACCAAGAAATTAGGTTGCGTTCAGGTGATCAACGGAAAGAAGCTCATAATTTCTACGAAAGTATAGGTTGTAAAAATATAAACTGGCAACAATTGTTTAAACTTGAATTATAAGTCTCTTCAATCAAAGAATGCAATAGTTGAAGATCAGGCGTTGTCCCAGTAGTTCATTTCTTATTGAGCTATAGGAGCAGATTTAGTTGAAGAGAGTTGTTTAACAGGTATTCAACAATCAGGCCATATTGAGAGTGTTTTGTTAGTGACAAGAAAAGAATGAGTGACACAAGGAATAAATTTTTTTTACACTTTGCTACGGGGGTACTTATGAAAGCTCACTATTATTTAGGTTGGTTTAACAGTTTCTTTCCAGAGAATCTGGTCAGGCTGTTACAGGAGGATATAACTGATAGAAAATCACTTGCTATGATTAGCTCGAATCCATCGAATTATGAAGATGATGGTGCTACAGAACGCTCGTGGCTTGACCAGGCTGGCATTAAGTTTGATGAATATCATTTAATTAATTATCACGTACAGAAGGAAGATGCCCAAACGAAAATTAAAAATGCTTCAGTTATTTTCTTGCTGGGTGGTAATACCCTTAAACAAAATGTTTTTTTGATGGAATATGAATTATCGAATTTAATTAAAAAAAGCAGTGCCGTTGTGATGGGAGCAAGCGCTGGTGCAATCAACATGTCTGCTAAATGTTTATGCTCGAAAAACTTTGGATATAAAGTTGAAATGAGCTCTGTTTACGACGGAATCGGTCTTGACAATTTTTCCGTCCTGTCCCATTTTGATCTCGAAAATAACATTGCACTTTTTCAAAGCGAACTATCTGTCCTATCAGAGGAAATAAATATTTATGCGTCGAACAAAGACTGTGCTTTACGTGTAAAGGGAGAAAAAATTGATGTTTTAGGCAGTGTTTTTTTATTTTCGCACTCAAAAATTCAGAAATTGGATGAGACGCTCTAATTATAGTGAATGGTTAAAATATGTGCAGAACGGCTACTGCAATCGGGTGCGAATGTTAAATGTGCTTCTCTTTTTTCTTCTTCAACTATCGGAGGCAATAGTTGAGGATCAGAAGCTTTTGCGGCAGCTCCTACCTTATTGAAGTACAGGGCATTAATATTGAAGAAAAATATTAAAAGATACCATTACAAAAAGGAATGGTTGTTTTTATTTAATGGGAGGATTTTATGGGGAAATATGTTGCAATTTTAAAAGACAAAAAACAAGGGGAACTAACAGAGGAATTATTAAACAATCACGTGAAACATTTGCAAAATTTAACCGCAAATAAAAAACTCTTTATTTGTGGACCTTTTAAGGATAATGATAAGGCAATGCAAATATTCATTTGTGAGACAAATGAGGAAGCAATAAATCTTGTTGAAAGCGACCCATTTATCAAAGAGGGTTATTATGCTACATATGAAGTAAATGAGTTAATCGAAGCAAATGAGAATAATAATTGGTTAATAGAAATACCTCAAACAAAAGAAAATTTAACTGATTAAAAACATACTTGAACTTACGAGTGCTTTACTTTAACAACAGAGTCTGAAAAAAACACTATGTCAATTTGCCGTTAAAAATCAAAACAGGCGTACCAAACTGAAGGTCGGTCGGTACGCCATTTTCATTGTGATTTTAACTTTTGCACCTCAAAAAGGAACTCTTTCTCATTTCAGAAGATATTTTTGTGGCATTAGATACCTGCTGTTTTGTTAAAACAGAAAACGAATTCTTCTGGGCCTTTACCGGTTTAATTATAAAAATTTCGCACCCCTAAAGGAATTTAGTTACAGGCGGCGAATATATTGTAAACGCTTACAAATTCTGCTACATAGAACAATGAAAAGGGAGGCCGAACGGTTGAAATCTGAACAGCTGAACACTCAGGAGTTTGATGCTGTCGTGGTTGGTGCTGGTTTTTCAGGGTTGTACATGCTTCACCGGTTAAGGGAGGCTGGCTATTCCGTACGTGTTTTTGAAGCTGCAGATGATGTTGGAGGAACATGGTATTGGAACAGGTATCCTGGTGCGCGTTGTGACATTGAAAGTATCTACTATAACTATACGTTTTCAGAGGAACTTCGGAACGAATGGAACTGGTCTTCAAGATATGCCGAACAGCCAGAGATCCTGAGGTATATCAATTTTGTGGCAGATAGGCTTGATTTGCGCCGGGATATTCAGTTCGAAACGAGGATCACGGCTGCCCATTATGACGAGGAAGCTCATAGCTGGAAGATCCAGGCGGGAGACCGTGTTATTACAGCCAGATATTTTATTCCTGCATTAGGCTGTCTTTCTGCTTCTAATATCCCTGATTTTAAAGGTCTCGAAACCTTCGCGGGAGAGATGTACCATACAGGGAAATGGCCACATGAAAAAGTGGATTTTTCAGGGAAACGAGTTGGTGTCATCGGAACTGGCTCAAGCGGTATCCAGGCCATTCCGGTCATCGCAAAGGAATCCGGCCATCTGACTGTTTTCCAGCGGACACCACAGTACAGTGCGCCTGCTCAAAATCATCCATATAAAGAGGAAGTTTTAGAGCAGACAAGAGAAAATTACAAGGAAATCAGGCAGCAGATGTATGCCTCGATGCATGGAGTGCCACAGGGGCCACGCCCGATCTCAGCACTTCAGGTGCCCCGTGAAGACCGTAACCGGGTATATGAGGAATCGTGGAAACAGGGCGGGCTGTTTAAACTTCTGTACGCGTACAACGACCTTAACTTTACGCCAGAAGCAAACAAAACGGTTGCAGATTTTATCCGCTCGAAGATCAAAGCTACTGTTAAAAATCCAGAGGTAGCGGAGAAACTGATGCCGAATTACTTCTTTGGAACAAAACGGCCGATCATCGACACGGATTATTTTGAAACCTATAACCGCGAGAATGTGACGCTTGTAGATGTGAAGGATTCACCGATTGTGGAGATAACGCCATCTGGTCTGCGGACGGCTGATGCGGAATATGAACTCGACATGCTTGTGTTTGCGACCGGGTTTGATGCTATGACCGGTCCGCTGTTCAAGATCGATATTCGGGGAAGGGATGGTGTCGGACTGAAGGATAAGTGGGCTGGAGGCGCGGACCTGAAGACCTACCTGGGGCTTTCAACGAACGGTTTCCCGAACATGTTCATGATTACCGGGCCACAGAGCCCATCGGTTCTCAGCAACATGATGGTTTCGATCGAGCAGCATGTTGACTGGGTCACGGATTGCATCGAGTACCTTGAGAAAAATAACCTGCAAGACTTTGAGGCGACAATAGAAGCCGAAGAAGCATGGAGTGAGCAATGCAGGGCGATCGCCGCGATGTCACTCCTGCCGCACACAGACTCCTGGTATATGGGTGCCAATATTGACGGAAAACCAAGAGGATTCATGATGTATGCCGGTGGTGTCGGTACTTACCGCCAGATATGTGACCTTGTGGCAGCGAGCCAATATGAAGGATTTTCAAAGTTACCTTCAGCAGACAGTTTCGATGCATCACAGACAGGGGCGGACTTAGAGCCATCTGTCCGCAAACAGGTCGAAAAACTAAAACAGGAGGTATGGGTAATGTTAAATCTTGATCCGCAGGCAAAATTTGTGCTTGACCAACTGGAGGCAGCCGGAGCACCGCCGATGGAGACGCAAACCCCTGAAGAAGCGAGGGCATCAGCCGACTTCAGCCCACTGGCAGGTGTTCCAGAAGAAGTGGCAAAAGTTGAAAACAGAACGATTCCTGGACCGGATGGAGAAATTCCAGTGAGGGTCTATACACCTGAAGGGGAAGGCCCGTTCCCTGTACTGGTTTTCTACCACGGAGGCGGCTGGGTGATCGGTGACCTCGATACGGTTGATGTCCCTTGCCGAATGCTTGCAAACAGGGCAAAATGTGTCGTCGTGTCGGTGGATTACCGACTGGCTCCTGAGCATAAGTTCCCTGCGGCAGCAGATGATGCCTATGCTGCAGTCCAATGGGTCGCAGAGAGCGCAGCAGAGATCAACGGAGATCCAGCAAGAATCGCTGTAGGGGGCGACAGTGCCGGCGGGAACCTTGCAGCAGTGGTCGCGTTGATGGCAAAGGATAATGGAGGACCGAATCTCGCTTATCAAATGTTGATCTATCCGGTAACCCGCCATGGCTTTGACACTGTTTCGTATGTAGAGAATGCGGACGGCTATCTTCTGACGAAAAACAGTATGATCTGGTTCTGGGACCATTACCTCCGCGATGAGTCTGACGGCATGAATCCTTATGCTTCACCTATCCTGGCAAAAGATCTTACAGGGCTACCACCGGCTCTCGTCATCACCGCCGGGTTTGACCCGCTACGTGATGAAGGAGAAGCATACGCTGAAAAGCTCAAGAATGCAGGCGTCCCAGTCGAGGCAACGAGATATGACGGCATGATCCATGGCTTCTTCTGGATGCCGGGAATCCTGGAGCAGGGAAGGAATGCGATTGACCAGGCTGCAAAAGGGTTGAAGGATGCTTTTGATATGGTTGGTGCGGTTTAAAAGGTAAAATTAAAATGCCTGTCATCTCTCGTTCGGCAGATGGCAGGCATTTCTATATGGAGAGTAAACGATTTATTTCTCAAGGACCTGCAGTGGCAAGAATAATTCTACCTCGGTACCCTCGTTTTCTACACTCGTTATGTTGATTTCCCCGTTTTGCTGTTTCATGATATTTTTGGCGATGGAAAGTCCGAGCCCCGTTCCTCCGGTTTCTCTGCTCCTCGCTTTATCTATTCGATAGAATCGTTCAAAGATATTTTTGACTTCATGTTCTGGAATTCCGATCCCGTAATCTTTCACTTTGATGATAGCGTGATTCCTGTTTTTTTCTATATACAGATCAATTTTATCGTTGCTATATTTTATTGCGTTATCAAGGACAATAATGATAACCTGTTTTAGCTTCAGTTCATCACCTAATATATTTATCTCAGCATGATTGGAATGAAGCGCAATATCTCTCTTATAGACTTTTTTTAGCTGCTGTTGAATACTTTTACAGAATTGGACAAGATCGATGGTAGAGAAATCCAGGTTCGAATTGTTTTGGGTTTTCGCTAACTCTAAAAACGTGTCTGTCATCTTTTGCATGCGAGCTGCTTCTGAGTTGATCACTTGTATCGCCTCTTCAGAAAGTTCCCGGTCATCGGTTCCTCTTCTTCTGAGAAGATTTGCATAGCTTTTAATGACGGTTAGCGGTGTTTTTAATTCATGGGAAGCATCAGAGATAAATTGCTCCTGTTTGTTGATATTAGCCTGGAGTCTGTCGATCATGCTATTGAACGTAGAAGCCATCTGTTCCAGTTCATCCCTTGATTTGTTCTGAATGTTTATTTTTTGGGGAATGCCGCTTTGTTCAATATCTTCCATCGTTTTTATCATACTGGAAATGGGCCTCATGATCATGTTGGATAACATTTTGCCCCCGAGAAGTGACAGGATTACTGCCAATAACATGGAAGCGGCAAGAATCGATAGCAATATATCCTTTCTGATTTCAAGACCATGCAATGTCTGGCCGATCTCAAGCGTGCCCCCGGTCAAGCTCTGCCTGTCTGTGATCGGTAACCGAATGTATAATACCTGTTCCTCTCCGCTTGATGTCCTGATCATATCCCGTTTTACTTCTTTTGTGTTCGGGAGGGCAGGTTTGATTTTTTTTAGTAGGTAGGGTTCATTAGTAACTTCTTCCGCAACCTGGCCGTTCGGAAGTATAACCCTGATATACGAGCCGGCTATTAAATAACTTTTTAACTGATCGTTCCTTACAGATGGGTTATTAAGTTGAACTTCTTTTAAAATGGTGTTGCCTTTTCGAGACAGTTCTTCTTCTTCCAGACCTACAGTTATTTTTATAAATGAAAAATACACGACCGTGTTGATGATCAGTAATACTAAAATGAGCCAGGCAGTGGTGATCAGATTGATTTTAGTGGTGATTTTCATAAAAGTTAATTCTCCTTTATCGTATAACCCACGCCTCGTACCGTTGTGATCAATTCGGCTGAAGATCCTTCTTCCAGCTTTTTTCTCAAATAGCTAATATAAACGTCGATAATATTCGTCTCACCTTCAAAATCATATCCCCACACGTTGAGTAAAATGTTTTCTCGAGGAACGACTTTATTTTTATTGCTTAATAAATAGGTGAGAAGTTCATACTCTTTTAGGGTTAACTCGATTGGATGACCTGCCCTTGTCACTTCCCGGGAGTTTAGATTAACCTTTACATCCTTAACAGAAAGGATCGGGTCTGTATCTGGTATGAATTTAAAGGAGTAGTCACGAAGGCACGCACGTATCCTCGCGAGCAGCTCCTCGATCTCAAACGGCTTTGTGATATAATCATTCGCTCCCTGGTCTAACCCTGTAACTTTGTCCATCGTTTGGTTACGGGCAGTAAGAAGAATAACGGGGACTTGATTGCCAGCTTTTCTTATCCTTCTTAATATCTCGATCCCGTTTAGCCCGGGGAGCATTACATCCTGCAATATCAGGTCGGCTTCCTGTTCCAGCGCTGCGTTTAACCCTGATCTGCCTTCATGTTCCACATGTACATCATATCCCTCATACTCCAATTCGATTTTTAAAACTCTTGCGATATTCGTCTCATCTTCAATCACTACTATTTTTTTCATTGTTCATCATTCCATCCTTTTGCCCTCTGAAGGCATCTTTTGATCATAAAAAAGGGAGGTAACACGTCTGCTTCGAAACGGTCGCATGTTATCGGGCCGTGATTCGAACGAGCTCGAAGAAAAGAAAGTTCAGAAAAATCCATACTCCTCCATATACATATCCGCCAAGAACATTGCTGGGGAGTGCAGCAGCAGTTGAAATGTTGGCAACTGCAAGGCCACTTAACAATAAGAGTCCGGAAATCGGGAACAGTATTTGAACAACATTTCTTACGCTATGCCGGGCAAATAAATAAACACTTGTTCCAATTACGATCATGGTAATGGTTGCCAGCTTATTCGGAAAATCTTCCAACAGAAAGGAAGTACCGACTCCAAAAGAATGCAAGAGCGACATGATTTTCTTAATTGCTCGAAAATAGAGTGGTGCACCAAGTAAAGGGATAGCCAGTAACAGAAAGTCAACAAGTCGATCGGAAGACTTTTTTATTAGAAAAACGAAGCACGCTGTGATCAAGATCGCAGACGGCACGGTAGTTTGAAGTGTCAATAGAGCATGGATCCATTTTTCTCCACTGAAAGATTGGAGGATATAAACGGTCACTTCATTAAAACGGTTAAACTCGTTGAATAGATAGTCTTGAACCATCCCTAACATCAGGATAGTAAACCCCAATAATGACAGGCTTAAAAAAGCAAGAAACACATCAGTCCTGGTTGCCGTTCGCAAACGTAACAACAAATAATCCATTAGCATGACTAACATGTCTTTGATTTGTTTCTTATATAGCCTGAATAAGATATAAGCAATGATAATTAATAACACGATCAGTATCAATACAATTAAATACCGTTGTGCAGCTTGATGGAAGACTTCCCATTTTGGTCCCAATACTTTTCCAAGTGTGATAAAAGAAAAAGTCCATATCGCTGCACCGGTATAAGCAGGGATAGCGAATCTCCAGAATGAGATCCGTGAAATCCCCGATATATAGCCTGTAAAATGGCGGATGCCCGGTATAAAGTAAGCAAAAATCAATAGCTTGCTGCCCGACCGAGCAAACCACCTGGAAACCTTTTGATAGCGAGAGGGTCCAAGATGAATGTACTTCCCGTATTTCTCCACAAGTTTATAACCACCGCTTTTGCCGATCCAATAAGTGAGAGTAATGCTAAGAACACTTGCTGAAAAAGCAGTGATGAGTGCGAGAGGATAGATCATTTTTCCTGCAAAAATATAATATCCAGAATAGCTCATAAAAAATTCAGCTGATATAGGCAATGCCAATAGCTCCAGGAATATGGAAAGAAATAAGATAAGATAGCTATGTTGTTCAAAGATTGAGAATAACTGTTCCAAGAAAATGCCTCCAGATTGCAGGAACCGATTGTCCCAAATGTTCCTTTTTCATTAATTTACCACTATTTTAAAAAGTTAGTGGTTATTTAATGAAATTCTAATGTTTTGGCTTGAAGCGGAAATCAACCCACTATAGCAACAAAGTTTCCGTAAACCTTTTTTAGAAAAGAGGCCTTCCAAAAATAAAAGGGTACTTCCTGATCTTTTTCGTTAAGAAGACCAGGAAGTACCGGACATTAAAGGGCTTTTATTAGGAGACGGGTAGAGAAGTTCAACTTCCTCTCGATGCATGTGATTTGGATGTTTTTACGCCAAATCTTTTAAATTTCTTTTTTGAAACGAACCATTCATAAATAATTGGTATCACAATAAAGCTGTTTAACGTTGACGTGACCATTCCGCCGATCACAACGATTCCCAGGGTTTTAGAAATGACAGTGTCGGCATTGGTTGAGAATGCAAGTGGCAACAGGGTTAAAACAGTAGTTGCTGCTGTAACGAAGATGGGCCTTACCCTCGACAGGCTTCCGCTTAAGATCGCTTCTTTCCTTTCCATCCCGGAGTTGATATTGCGTTCTATTTTATCGATCAATACGATTCCGTTCGTTACCACAATGCCTGTTAACATCAATACACCGATCAATGCTGCTAAGTTCCACTGCGAGTGGAATAAGAACATGGACAGAACGACACCGGTTAGTGCCAGTGGTATACTGATAATAACAGAGAAGGGTGCTTTCCAACCTTTAAATACAGCGCTTGTAATAATCAAGATCAATAAGATTGAAAACGATAATGCTACCGCCATGTTGATGATCATTTGTTTCACTTGCTCTGTTATGCCGCCCAATGAATAGGTAACTCCATCTGGCAGTTTCACATTTTCCATGCTTTGTTTTACTTCTTTTGATACTTTTCCAATATCGTTTCCTGTAATTTGAACTTTTACTGTTGCGAAAGGTTCTCCATCTCTCATGCTGATATTCTTTTGGCCAGTTACTTTTTCGATTGTTGCAAACTCATCTAATTTGTAAACTTCTCCGTTCTTTCCTTTGAAGCTTTCATTTCTTAATGATTGGTAAAGTTCTTCCACAGTTGAAGTGTTCGAGTCGTTTTTCGTTGTATGGATACCGTCGATATGTGTATCGACATTTAAAATCTGCTGGTCGATGTTCAACTCAAAATCCTGCGGGACAGTTAAATATCTGTATAATACTTTATTCACTTCGCTAGTATCGATATTCAGGGACCTGATTTTGTCTTTGTCTAACTTTACAGATAACTGCTGGATTGGATTCTGCACATCTGCAGTTCCTATAACACTTAAGTCTTCAATTTTGATCAATTCTTTCTTTACTTGTTTTGCAGATCCAGCTAACGTTTCTTGATCAGCACCACTTAAACTGATGTTGATCAGTGAATCGTCTCCTGTCGTATTTTGATTGGACACAGTATACACTACATCATTGGATAACTGTTTGACCTCTTTATTCGTTCTATTGATAAATTCATCGACGTTATGTTTGTCTTTTAGTTCAACAGAGATGTTAGCGATATTCGGCTGCATGATAAATCCGCCGCCCTGGTCGAAGACATCGTCTCCTTCTGGAGTGAAGCTTGCGCCGAACGCTGTTGAAAAATGCTTAACATTGTCCTTTGTCGCTAATAGATCTTCCACTTTTGCAACTTCGGTATCCACCTTATCGATCGGTGAGTTTTTTGGAAGTTCAAGTTGAATAGAGACCTGCCCTGTCTTAGCTGTCGGCAATAAGTTCACCGGAAGGGTCAATCCAAATAAAACGGCTGAAACCAATAATAACGTCGTAATGCCTAATACTGTTTTTTTCTTGTTAAATATCTTTTCCAAAATAGGCCGCATGCGAGGTTCCAAATCGATCGACTTATCTTCTTTATAGTTCCAACCCATGTAAGTTAGTGTAGGAATAACCAATAAAGCAACAAAAAAAGAAACGATCAAGGAGATCACAACCGATAAGGCAAATCCTGAAAACGATGCGGTAACATAACCACCGACAAGGGCGATCGGTAAATACACAGCGATTGTCGTAGCGGTCGAAGCGAAGATTGCCGGCATCATCTCGCTGGCCCCAGCTGATAAAATTTCTAAACTCATTTTTCCGTCCGCATCTTTAACCTTTCGATACATGTTATCCAACACCACAATCGAATCATCAACGATTCTACCCATGGCTACAACTAATCCAGATACGGTTAAAATATTTAACGTGATTCCTAACATCTTTAAGAAAGAAACTGTAACTAACAGAGAGATAGGTAAAGACAGGGCGATTACTAATGTGGAACGCACCCTCCTGAAAAATAAAAACACACATAACATGGAGAAAATACTACCTAAAATTCCTTCTCTTAATAATCCGTTTAACGATTCACTCAAGTCTTTGGATTTATCCAATAATAAATTGAGATGGACATCGCCGTTTTTGATCAAGTCCAAATTATTGATCTTATCATTTACGGCTTTCGAGACGGTTGTGATATTCGAGGAAGGTGTTTTTAATACATTGAGTACTACACTGGTTTTTCCGTTTGTTCTGGAAACAGTACCTGTGTCCGTTACGGATGGTGTTAATTCACCGATTTTGGATAACGGTATTTCTGTTCCGAGCCTGTTCGTTATTTTCGTGTTCTGGATGTCATCCTTCGTGGGATTCCAGCTTGTGACGTTCAATGGGATCGCCATTGTGTCTACTAATACGTTTCCGCTTGCAGAGATCGGCAGGTTGGTGCCCAGAGATTGGTAAACATCGTTTAAAGTTAAGTTATATTTTGCTAGATCTTTTGTTCTGATTAACAGAACATACCCTTTTTTTCCTCCGCCGACTGTCCTGACTTCTTTTACACCCGGTATCGTTTGAATCTGTTGTGCAATCTCGGTCTGTACAGTTGTTTGCAGGTCCAAATCTGATATTTCCTTTGAATCACTTGTAATGCTATAGGTCAAAATAGGAAAAGAACTGGTTGTCATCCTTGAAACTAACGGGCCATCAATATCGTTGGGCAAGGCTGCGTTCCCTAACAGTCTATTGATCTCGGTTTCTGCTTTTTTCATATCAAAATCCATCGGGAAGTACAAACTCATCGTTAATCCGCCATCGAAGGAATTTGTTTCAACGTGTGTCAACCCATCGGCCATGCGAACCGTTTGTTCCATCGGCAAAGCAATTTTCTGTCTTGCTTGTTCAGCAGAATAGGAAGGAGCCCTCACTGTCACCATCAAGGTTGTATTATTGATACTCGGCAAATAATCTTTTTGCATCTGGAACGCTGAGGCGATACCCCACACACTGATCATTAACACGGTTAAAATAATTAAAGTGGACCGCTGCATCGTGCTCTCGATGATTTTCCTCATACTAACACCCCCATTACGATTAGAAACATTCGAGCAATCTAACTATATAAAACAAACCTGTAAAATCTCTTAAGGGAACATTAAAATTCGTTAAGAATCTGACAGATGGGAGTACAGTACAAAAATAGTGGAATTCAAGGCAGCAATGTAGATCCGCTAATGAATAACAAAGTTTAAATTTTCAATTCCGGGGAAAAGTATTATCTGGAACAATTAGGACAATGTAAAAAAGATTTCAAAAATAAAAGCGGAAGGGAGGAAGTGAAATGGCCCTTAACATCGGCGATAAAGCTCCCGATTTCGAACTGTCTTCTACAAGGAAAGAGAAGATTTCGTTATCGGATTATGAAGGGAAGAAGAATGTACTCATCGCTTTTTATCCGCTCAATTTCACCCCTGGCTGAATAACGGAACTCACCTCTTGGAAAGGGGACTACGAGAAAGTTAAGAACACCGATACCGAAATTCTGGCGATCGGCGTTGATCACATTTTTTCGCATAACGTATTCGAAGCAAGCCTCGGAACACTTCCATATCCTTTGTTATCAGACTGGCACAAGGAAACGGTGAAGAAATACAATGTTTTTAATGAAAAAGATGAAGTTGCGATTCGCTCTGCTTTTTTAGTAAATAAAAAAGGAGAAATCGTTTATAAGAACGTTGGTTTTAATCCGAGTGATAAACAGGTGTACGAGGACTTGATGAGTGAATGTGAGAAGCTGACTACCGGCTAAAGGAAAACAAGAGGGTGTCCCTGGGGCATCCCTCTTTCTTAATGTAGACAAATTGGGCCGGGAAGTGCCGAATGAATTTAGTAGGTTAAAAGGAAAACGTTTTACTAAAGTTGAATTACATAGAAATAAAATTGGAGGTAGTCTCAGTGAACGATTATATGACAACAAGAGAATTCTTGACCTCAAATCATTTTAGATCCTTTGATGATAACATCCAGCAGCTTGCCTGTTTTTTGCTGACCAGACTTTCCGTGAACGGAATGGAGTACAAGATACATAAAGCAAAAGCGAAGAACCGGTTTTCTCTCTGGGCAGATCATGCATTAGATCGAAGCCGCAACAGAGATTTCCTTACGATCTTTGTAAAAAAAGATGAACTCTTGCTATGGCCTAAACTATATGGCCTGAGCCGGAAAGCTTCAGAGGCGGAAGACTTGAAGAAAAGGTATGATACATACTCTAAACTGGATGAGGAGTTTTTTGACCTTGCTTCCAAAGCTTATAAGAGCATTTGTACAGCAGATACTTCTATTAAAGATTTAGTTATTGAGAAAAGAGAGAAAGTCCAAATTTAAAATATCAGAATAAGTATAAACTTAGTGGTCCTCAACATTTCCTTCTGTTTTGATTCCTGGTGAAGAGCTAATGTCGGTGATGAAGCGATGGAGCAAGAACAATATGTTTATAAAAATAGGGAGGATAAAATGACTAAGAATCGAGGATTTGACCCTTCATTTTTGGAAAATGATTATTCAATACCCTTTCCCGTTTTAAACGATCGTACCGGAGAAACAGCTTTAAACGGTGGTGAGATCTTTCCTTATACCCATTTTTCTATCGTGATGAATGAACAACGAAAATTAGCTCTTTATTGTGCACACAACATTGACCTAAACAACCACAATAATGTGAAAAGATGTAAGGACTGCTGGCATTTTGACCAACGTATTGGAGTCAGCAACCAGGTTGGAAACGATTTGTATAGAGGGGAACATGATCTCTAGGATAGAGGCCATTTAGTAACCAGGCATGATGTATGCTGGGGAGATGATATAGAAGCAAGGGATGCAGAATATGATTCGTTTTCCTGGGCGAATATCGCTCCCCAGCATCATAAGTTCCATATGACGGACTGGGGCAAGTTAGAAAGGTGGATTATTAGCGAAACTGGAACAAAAAATAAAAAGTTGTCTGTTTTCACTGGCCCTATTTATACAGACGCAGACCGCGAATACTGTGGGTACAACAAATCTTTAGGGTGTAACTTTAAGATTCCAGCGGGCTTTTGGAAAGTCGTTTTTTACATCGGGAAAGATAATAAATTGCGCTCTGCAGCCTTTGTTATTTTACAAGATGATTATTGGAAACAGAGAAACCAATTCAGTATATTTCATACGGATGAATACCGCCTAATGGAAAACTTTGAAGAACTTGAAAAATTTCAAGTGCCTTTAACGGAAATAACAAAGATTACAGGTATCATCTTTGACAATAAACTTTACCAGACAAATCCACTTTATTATTATGCGAATACAGCTACAATAACAGAGAACATCGCAACACCTGAATCTTATAAAATTAACAAGCCATCCGATATAATAATAGAAAGAGAGTAATTCAGAAACAGAGGGGCAATAAACATGTCCCTCTGTTTCACTTTTCTAAATTCCATGTCGAATAAATTAAGCAATCATCCCTTCTGGAAAATGTTACAATAAATGTAAACCGGTAGTTTAACAAATTACCAGTCTTCTGAATCTGGAGGGGGAAAAATGGATAGCGAAAAATACATGACATTTTTCAAGCTTTTCGTTCCGATCGCGTTAATCGTTAGTTTAATAATCAATTTCAACTTATCGTCCAGGCTTGGCGAACTTGAGAGCACGATCAGTTCTCTCTCAAGCAATCAACATAACATTATAAATAACGTAAACGATCAAACCAATCAGGTGCAGGCCATATTGAATGATTTTAAAGAGGAACAGAGTCTGATCAGTTTTGTACATACGGATTTTAGACCAAAGGAGTCGGCTAAGGACCAAATGGAAGCTGCTTTTAAGTGGCGAGTGAAGGAGCTCGACAGCAATTCCGAAGTCATTTTCCATTATGCCATCGGAGACAATAAGGAATGGACATCTCTCTCGCCAGATGAAATAGAGAAAGGGCTGTATCAGGTGAACTTCCCGCTTGAGATTTCGTTAGAGCCCCAGTGGGAAGTAGGTTTATCGATTACGGGATCTAATACTAAAGAAGAGAGCAAACAAGAGATAGATGAAAGAATGGATAAAGAAAACCGGCAAAAAAGCCTCAACTACTATGTAACCGTAACCACTGATGACACGGTAAAGAGCGGGGAGGTCCATACTGAACATCTGGGATACTATGGAACGAACTATTATGGCATCATACAGACAGACATCAACATACATGACAAAACTTTTAGCGCCTCTTTGGTTAATCATGGTCCTGATCCAACATCTCATGTTATCGAAGAAGCTTATCTATTAATTTATGACAATGAAAAGCTCAAAGAAGAAAAGAAGATGAAGGCTGAAACGGAAAACCTTCCACCCGATGATAGCATACGATCTTTCCACCTCGATGAAGAGAAGAAATCCGAGGATATGCGTTTGGCTGTAAAAGTAGTTTATAGTGATGGAGCGGTTTTTGAGAAGGAAGTTTATTAACGTTAAGTGCCAGTCAATTGTCGATTTTGACAAGAAACTGGCACTTCTTTATGCCTAAAATAACTATTCTTCGGGTAAAGAATCTAAAGTGGAAGAGAACAGGAGGTATTTTACATGAAGGATCATGTTATAGGAGTATATGACAACGAACAACAAGCAGCTGAAGCTGTTGAAGATTTAAATAAAAAAGGATATAGCACGGAAGAAATCTCAGTTATCGCTAAAGATCCAAGAGAACTATCAGATATCGCGGAGGAAGTTACGTCTTCGAAAAAGGCAGGAGCCGTTACCGGAGCTGCTGCTGGCGGTGCGATCGGCATGGGAGGGCTGATAGCAGGCTTATCAGCTATGGTGATACCCGGATTTGGCGCCGTGTTAGCTGCAGGGCCTATTATTACAACGCTCGGAGGAGCGGCCCTCGGTGCAAAATCTGGTGCCGCCGGATTAGTGCATACGCTAAGCGAAATGGGAATCCACGATGAGGAAGCAGTTCGCTACTCTGATGATGTTGAAGAGGGTAAGATCCTGGTATTTCTTCATCCAGAAGAGTAAAGCCGAACTAAGGGAAGATCTAAATAACCAAAAAATCATAAATGGAAATAATAGGTGAGTGCCTGTCCCTTGTTGAACCGACAATGGGACAGGCACTCCTTTTTAGGTTCTAAAAATAAGTGATGTATATCACAACATCATTTTTTCGTCCCCATTAACATGGGAATAAGAAGAGATGTGAATGAGTGGGGAAGATGTACAGCGTTTGCTATAGGTAAAATATAAAGCTTGTCCAGAACTCTTTGATTTGTATCTCGGCCATCCACAATATAACTGATGCGCATTTCTTGTTTCCGAATTTATTGGAAAGGAGTAACTTTAATGAATAAAGATCTCGTACTTTCTGAAAAGGAAGTAGTAAAAGCGGAACTCTCCAATCAGCGTAATATCTCGAGATTCCTCATTGATATAAAAAGACTTACTAAAGGTCTTGTTTTAGTATCAAATATTTTGCCTGTTTTTACTGGACTCTGGTTAGCCCTGTATTTAACAAATATTTCTTTCACCGCTTACTGGGATGTGTTCCTGGTTACGCTTATTGGCAGTACACTGGTCATAGCTGGTGCGCTTATCATCAATAACTGGTTCGACGCTGATATTGACGCCAAAATGTCCAGGACGAAAAAACGGCCGACGGTGACGGGGAGGTTCTCATTGAACACCGTATTGATGACGGGGATCGGTCTCAGCCTTCTTGGCTTCTTCTTTCTACTTTTCACAACGTTCGAAGCAGTAATATTTGCTTTCATAGGATGGTTTACGTATGTTGTTCTGTATACGATGTGGTCAAAGCGAAGGTATACACTGAACACTGTGATCGGAAGTGTATCTGGTGCGGTCACACCGTTAATCGGATGGTCAGCCATCGAACCTGATTTACACACGGTTCCGGTCATGCTATCTGTCATCCTGTTCATCTGGCAAATGCCGCACACGTACGCGATCGAAATAAAGTACTTAAAAGAATACGAGGAAGCCGGAGTAAAGATGCTTCCGGTTGTACACGGAATCTCAAAGACCAGGCGCCACATGATGGTCTATATCGCTTTATTACTCCCGTTATCCTTCACGTTAATGCAGCTCGGTCCAACTTTTGTTATCACAATCACTTTATTGAATATCATCTGGTTGCTATTGGCTGTAAGGGGATTCTTTATGAATGATGATCTTAAATGGGCTCGTTGGAACTTTCTTTATTCAGTCAATTATATTACTTTCCTATTTTTGATGACGATCGTTGTTACAGTTGCTTAAGTGCCAATCACCTGTCGGATTACTCGGCAAGTGGCTGGCACTTTTTTTGCGATTAATAATCTTGTCTTCTCCATCATAAGCTTTAATTGATGTGGCGATGCTGGCCGACTTTATATGCAGTTTATGCTAACGGTTATTTATTAATAATTATTATAAATAAATATTGACTTTCAATTGATAAGTGATATCATTTATTTATACTTAACCTTAGCTCCTAATAAAAACTTCATTATATAGAGAGGGGATACAAATATGGACACTAAAAACAAAGCGAACGCTGGAGGATGCCCGTTTCATCACGGTGCTGTTACCAGTAACCAAAAAAGTGCTACGACGAACAGAGACTGGTGGCCAAACCAGCTGAACTTAAACATACTCCACCAGCATGACAAAAAAACGAATCCTCTTGGAGAAGACTTTGATTATGCAGAAGAATTTCAAAAGCTAGACTATCAAGCTCTTAAAAAGGATCTGCACGATCTTATGACAGACAGCAAGGATTGGTGGCCGGCTGATTATGGCCATTATGGCCCGTTCTTTATCCGGATGGCATGGCATGCTGCCGGTACATACCGTACAGGTGACGGCCGTGGCGGCGGTGGAACCGGCAACCAGCGTTTTGCTCCACTAAACAGCTGGGCTGACAACGGCAACCTGGATAAAGCGCGCCGTCTACTCTGGCCGATCAAGCAAAAGTACGGAAACAAGATTTCCTGGGCTGACTTAATTCTTCTAACAGGTAATGTTGCGATCGAATCGATGGGTGGAAAGACAATTGGTTTTGGCGGCGGTCGTGCCGACATCTGGCATCCAGAGGAAGACATCTACTGGGGTACGGAAACGGCGATGCTTGGTAACAGCCGCTACTCAGGCGACCGTGAGCTTGAGAATCCGCTTGCTGCTGTTCAGATGGGCCTTATCTATGTTAATCCGGAAGGTCCGGACGGCAAGCCAGATCCGCTCGCAAGTGCCCGTGATATCCGCGAAACCTTTGCTCGTATGGGAATGAACGATGAAGAAACCGTTGCACTGACAGCCGGTGGGCATACATTTGGCAAGGCACACGGTGCAGGAGATGCTGCGCTTGTCGGTGCGGAACCAGAAGCTGGCCCGATTGAAGCGCAGGGACTTGGCTGGCTAAGCACACATGGCAGCGGAAAAGGCCGTGACACGATCACGAGTGGTATTGAAGGTGCGTGGACTGCCAATCCGACACAGTGGGATAACGGTTATTTTGATCTATTGTTCGGATATGAATGGGAGCTTACGAAAAGCCCTGCAGGAGCACACCAGTGGAAACCGGTAGATGTTGCCGAGAACCATCTTGCTCCAGATGCAGAAGACCCATCTGTTCGTGTACCGACGATGATGACGACGGCAGACATGGCGATGCGTTTGGATCCAGCATACGAAAAGATTTCCCGCCGTTTCCATGAGAACCCGGAGGAATTCGCAGATGCATTTGCCCGCGCATGGTTCAAACTGTTGCACCGTGACATGGGTCCTGTTTCAAGATATTTAGGTCCGGAAGTTCCAACAGAAGAATTGGTCTGGCAGGATCCTGTACCAGCTGTTGATTATGAATTAACAGAAGAAGAAGTTGAAAAGATCAAAGTATTGATCCTCGACTCCGGACTTACGATCAACGAGCTGGTCACAACGGCCTGGGCATCAGCGAGTACATTCCGTGGTTCAGACAATCGCGGGGGAGCGAACGGCGCCCGCATCCGTCTCGCTCCACAAAAAGACTGGGAAGTAAACCAGCCGGAACAACTTGAAAAAGTGCTGAGTGTACTGGAAAACATCCAGAATCATCTGGAAGATAACCTCGGTAAAAAAGTTAGCATCGCTGACCTGATCGTCCTTGGCGGCAGTGCTGCAGTGGAAAAAACTGCACAGGATGCAGGTGTTGACGTAACAGTTCCTTTCGCTCCAGGGCGCGGTGATGCAACACAGGAACAAACAGATGCAGAAAGCTTCGAAGTACTCGAGCCTGCTGCTGATGGTTTCCGAAACTACCAGAAGAAACAGTACAGTGTCAGCCCGGAAGAACTTCTTGTAGACAAAGCACAGCTGCTGGGTCTTACCGCACCAGAAATGACTGTCCTTATCGGCGGTATGAGAGTGCTCGGTACGAACTTCGGCGGCACGAAGCACGGTGTGTTCACTGATAACGTAGGAACACTTTCGAACGACTTTTTTGTTAACCTTCTTGATATGGGAGTAGAATGGAAACCTGTAGACGGAGGCGTTTACGAAGGACGTGACCGCAAGACAGGTGAAGTAGTACGGACAGCAACAAGAGTCGACCTCGTATTCGGCTCAAACTCCGTCCTGCGTGCGATTGCAGAAGTGTATGCCCAGGATGATAACAAAGAGAAGTTTGTGAACGATTTTGTAGCTGTCTGGGTTAAGGTGATGAATGCGGATCGGTTTGATCTTAATTAGATAGATTGAGGAAAGTGCCTGTTACTTGTCGGAATCGGCAAGTGGCAGGTGCTTTTTTATTCATTTATCTTAAGCAAAATAAAGAGGGTAGCTCACGTAACCCATCGAATCCCTAATAATTTTCTTTGCTTAAAATTTACCCAGTCCTTAAGCTCGATATAAGTATAGAGGAAGCTGAGATATCTTTGCTTTTTATTTTTGGGGACCAATGATACATAGTAGACAGATACTCCGCAGAATCACTTTTTCAATTAAGTGGATATAAATTACCTCATAAAGATATTTGTACTACAATATAAAAAGATTCTGAATTTCACTTGACCTTTAACTTACTTCAACCTTTATGATAATAATATATTAAAAATAAAGGTGGGAATATCTAATGAAAGTAAAAGGAAATATGAAATCTTTATTAGGTTGGGACGGCGGTTTTATCATGGTCAAATGGGATCAATTTGAAGAGGCGGTAAAATGGTATCAGAGACATATGGGATGGACGTTTATTGACCAGTTTATTACACCTGTTGGTAAGAAAGCGTTTTTCCGTCTGCCTATTAAGACTTGTCATGCACAGGTCACATTAAAGTCCTTTGAATCAGATTTTGAGCATTTTCAAGAATTGCAAGCTCCTGAAGGCAATGTTCGCCTCACATTCGATGTTGCAGACTTAGAACACACTTTGTCCTATTTTAGGAAAAACAACATTGAGGTGTCCTCTATTGATGAACTTCCTGACGGAACCAAGACATTTGATATTTATGCATTTGGCGGGGCAAGACTGACTGCAGTACACAATTCTCAATTAGACGGAATATATCCAAATGCTAGGTTAATTGATTTTGGAACTGCTGTCTGTACACGAATAGGAGTTAAAAATCTTGATGATTCTTTAGAGTGGTACAATAACCAACTTGGTTTCCAATTGGCTGAACGATACTCTGAGTCAAAATCAGCATTAATCCACGCTCCTGGTTCTTCATGGGGGTGGGGAGAGGAAGAGAACATAATTCCTATCCCTATTTTACTGGAAACTTTGTCAGATGATGCTTTCTCAGATAAATCAAACCCCTCTGCACGTGTTTATTTTGATGTAAGACCAAAGGAGAAATTTGTAAAACTACACGAAGACTTAAAAAGGGCAGGAATTGAGACATCAGAAATAGCTGGGAATCCAGATAGTTGGGCAGGGTTTCACTTTTTTGACTTGGATGGAAATCGCCTAAATGTTTGGACCTATCAAATGTAATAGGAGGTAGTAAGAATGCCCATGACGATTAAGGATTTCTCTGCAAAAACTGGCTTGCCTCCAAGCAAACTACGATATTATGAGGGTAAGAAATTGTTAGTACCGGCTCAAAGACAAGACAACGGTTATAGATTATACTTGGAGGAACAAATACCAAATGCTCTTATGATTCACTCTTTAAGACAGGCTGGACTATCAATTCAAGATATCCGAGAATTTTTGGATGCAGAAGAAAAAGACAAAAATGAATGGATAAAAAAGTGGAGGGAAGATGTTGACGCAAAAATATCTTTGCTTCAAATCGCTAAACAATACTTAGGTGGAGTGAATCCGACTATATCAGGCGGGTTACATCTAATTAAATGGGAGAAACCGGCCACTTTTATTTGGTTTAAACATAATGTTAAGCGAAAAAACCATCCATTTGCTGGATACATTGAAAAGGATCGAATTCGTACTGAGAGATTAGGAATGACCATTTATCCGGGTGTTTATATAAAAACACTGGAAGCAAGTAGCATGATAATTTCCGGAGAAGTAGGTTTTTGCATTAATGAAGAACAGATTCCTTCCATAAGTGAAGAAATAGATTTTTATGTTGAAACAACCCAACCTTCTCTTTTCGCATCGCTGGAAGTTAAAAGTTCTAACGAATTTCAATGTTTTAACTACATGCAAGTGTTACGCAATTATGGCTTTCAACCCATTGGAGAAAAACTAGCAAGGTATGAAGATATTCGTGATCAGACATACCAATTGATGATTCCAGTTATGAGGAGCAGATAAGAACTTAACCTATTTTGCAAAGTGCGGAATTTCATTTATCTTTACTCTTGTTCTGTTAAAAATATAAATTAATATTGCGCAGTACAGCACTCAACATAGCTAAAAATTTATGAAAATAAGCATGCTCAAAAAATTCTTTTCAACCGAACTGGTAATGGTGCCAGGCACCATAGCCATCAAGCTTAGGGAGCTCTATATCCATTTTGAGCTCCCGTTTCTTTTTTAGGTCGTTCTCTTTAAAAATGGCATCACTAAATAAACCTAACGGTATTGACGTTTTTTAAATTTCTCATCAAGCATTTTATCCTGCTTTTTCCATCTCCCTTCCTTCAGAAACTCCTAGTATGTCAAACACGGTTTTCTTCTTGAAACGTTGGGACTTACGACCATTTTTCTCCATCATTTTATAAATCTTTTTAATGACTTCGGAAAGCAAAATCTTCTTATCCAGGAGTGCTTCCTGGATTTTAACGAGGTATTTTTTCGCGATTCCCATGGCTTTAAATTCACTGGCCTCTTTCTTGTTTTTTCGATAAAGAAGGTTCCGCAATTTAAAGGTAATCATGGAAGATACAAGTAGGGAAAGCAGGGTGCCATACAAGTGGCATTCAAAACGTTCCTGCTTCATTTTTTTCACCTTATCAAGGGAGAATAGGGATTTCCAGGTCTTAAAAAGAATCTCGATCTGCCAGCGAATGGAATAAAGGGAGTGGATCTCATGTTTAGAAACATAAGTGGAGGGTATGTTGGTAATGTAAGTAGTAATAGCTGAGAGCTTTTTGATGCGGCGTGAATATTTCACGCCCTTCTTTTTTTCCTTTCGATTTCTGGCAGCCAGTCGCTTCCCCGTCTGTTCCTCTGTATGCTTATAGACGACCAGCCTGGTTGGCAGTTTGGCCGTCCCACCGATAAACACCTCTTCGAACTCCTTGGTTTCAGTCGGTTCCATCTTTTCCATCACTTCTTCTAAATAAAGGCGTTTGTATCTCCTATCAGAGGCAGAATCTATTTTTTCTACTACATAGATAGCCGCAGAAGGTTTCAGCCGGGTTAAATAGTAAGCATCTCCATCGTCGATTTCCTCCAGGGCATCGTAGGAGAAGTAGCCTAAATCCCGTATACACAAATCCTTTGGTTTGATGGTGTCTCCCAAACGTTGTCCTGTCTTTTGGTCAGAAGCAATGCCCTGTTGAACCAAAAGATGTAAAAAATCTCCTCTGATTAATTCATATTCAAGCTGTATCTTCACCCCGGTACCTGTCGGGCTTTTATACTGATCAGAATAGTCAGAAGGCATCCCAAAAGCAGTAGAATCAAGGATTCGAATACGGTTAAAGAACTGATCAAAAGTATGGGAGAATCCGGAGGATTCTAATACATTTTTGGTGAGGCATTCAGAAAATACCTTCTTCAAGAATTTCACGGCAGCTGGATTAAACCTCTGGTTAAGCCCTTCTGCACTCAAACTGGTATTTCGATGCGCGTCGAGTGTTCCACACAACTCATTTAATGAGTCCTTCCCAATTTTTTGGGAAACAAAGACACACAAGGCGACAAAGTCTTTCGCATCGACTTTTCCTTCTCTTTGAACAAAATTGGTTTCTCTAGCGAATTGGTTCAGATGGGCAGGCGAAAAGATTTCTTTTAAGGTCTCAGAAACGAAGTCGAACTCATCACGGAAGGCTCGTTTCTTCATCATCGTCACCCTTTCTAAAAGAATGTAAAGGAAATCCTATAGAAAGGTATACCCCCTAATTGAAAAATTTAGGGGGTAATAAATTGTATTAACTTGATGGCTATGGTGCCAGGCACCCGTTATGGACAGTTGTCCACATTGGGTTCCTGGTATTTTTTTATTACTCATTGTCTTCCATTGCATCTGGATATACAATTTCATCGAAAACTTCTCCACTTGCTTCATCTTTTAATGAAATCTTTACAGAATACTCTTCAGGCTTGGCTCCGTCAAATAGTTGATACATCATCCCCGACATCCCAAGACCCATAGTTGCAAATCCATCCATACTGTTTTTGTAGGTTTCTTTTTCAACAACCATTGTAAATTCTGAATAGTCATCGTTGTGAGTAATATCCTTAATGGAAGCGTAGTCGTCGCTTGTTTTCATTTCATCAACGGTTTGATCAATGTTTGTACTTAATTCTTTCATCATTTCTTTATGCTTTGACTTAGACATCTTATAAGTGTAAGAACCATCATCATTCTGTGTAACCTTTACTCCCTCTTCTTTAGCACCTGCAATAATGTCCTCTGGGCTTTCGCCTTCA
The DNA here is from genome assembly GCF_005747095.1 of Exobacillus caeni. Lineage (GTDB taxonomy): Bacteria > Bacillota > Bacilli > Bacillales > Guptibacillaceae > Exobacillus > Exobacillus caeni. Next base: position 27,209 of record NZ_SWLG01000010.1, read on the forward strand.
AACATTGAAGCTGGTAGTTTTACTTCAACGCTAAGTAGGTTTTTGTCAACTTCGACGCTTTCTCCTTCGTCATTACTTTCTTCGGGATCAGTTTTGGATGTTTCCTCACTTTGAGTCTCACTTTCTTCATTGTTAGCAGAACTAGTAGAGCTTTGTTCATTAGATGAACAAGCTGCTAGAAAAGTAAGTAATAATATCAAAAGAGTGTAAGCTGTTTTTTTCATGTACTACCTTCCTTTCTTTTTTGGTAATACTAGATTAACAAGACCGAAAAGGTTAAAATTATCGGCGTTTAAGAGCCTATATTTATTTGCGATAAAAATATCAGGACAATAACATTCCCGTAAAAGAAACAGAATGAAAAAAGAGAGAAGCCGAAGCCCCACTCGTTTTAAAAGGACCAATTATATGCTTTAACCTTTACTTCTGTTGCTTTTCCTGCGATGTCTTTTGGAAGTTCAGGGTAACTTAATTCAAACCCTGCTTTCCCATCCGGATTTAAACTAACTTGAATGGAACCGTTTAGAGCCCCCAGGAACTTTCCGTTTTCATCATACAGACCTGCCGCAATACGAATATCATCTGCTTTTTCTTCGTTTGGGTTTATTACAGTTCCGGTGACAATATAAGGTGTGCCGTATTCCACATCACCTTCTTTTAACTTAACCTTATCTGTTTCTAACATCATAGGTTCTTCATCAGTAGAGCTAAAATCAATATTAGAATTTGCTGTTTTGATTTCATCAGCTGAAGAAGCGCCCTCTAATAGAGTCGTTTCTCCAAGATAAGCAGTTTCACCTGGCATAATGATATCCGGAGTAGCCATTACCATGGGAATCGTACCGATAATAGATCCGTCGTCTCCTTCAAGGTTAACCTGAATATCACCAATTTCAGCAGGCTTATCTCCAGTATTTGTTACTTCTGCAGAATAACTAGCATAAATACTCCCTATACTGTCTTCCCATGATCCGAAAGTTTCTGAAGTTACTTCAATATTCGCTTCAGCTTCTTTCTGTTCATTTGTATCTTCTTCTTTAGCACTTGTGTCATTCTTTACTTCTTGTGATTCATTCTCATTGTTACTCTGGTTTGAACTACTCATCGTGCTGTTTTCTGCACCACAAGCGGAAAGAATACTTGCAGCTAATACAGATACACCTAGTGCCCTGGCAAACTTGTTCATCTAAAAACTCCCCTTTAAATATTTTCCATTTTTCTACCAATAGTATAACAGAGGTAATCATTGATATAAATACCATAAAACGGAAAAGTGATGATTTTAGCTTTGAAACTTAAGAGAAGCCGAAGCATAGATGTGCATTATGAAGGTAGGGAAAAACACGTCTGTCACCGGCTTAATTTGATATGTGGCTGGCGCTTTTTTATTAACAAAATGGCTATGTTAAAGTTTAGTGTTGATTTAAGGATACAAAATAGGAACTTCCAATTTACGGAAGTTCCGTTCTGGTATATTAGGCTTCTTCAACTAACGCACCCGTTACTTTAAGTGTATTGTTTCACATAAAGTTTAACGGAACTTAATCTAGATAATTGTTTTTCCATTTTTCCCTCCACTCAGCAGAATTACCGTGGATTTTCTACACTTTGCTTAAAATGTCTTATTGTTTTTCCCCAGGAGTCTACACTAGCCCTAGCTGTGTCCTGTTTATTTCCTTGATTATAGGTATTTGCACGTAAATAAGGGATACCAATTGAATGCCCTGCACCTGGGTAAACAAGATGATTATATTCTATATTTACGTTATGTTTTTTCAACCTGTCTATCCCTTTTTGGGATAAACCAACCGTGTTTGCACCATCTTCCTCACCTGAAATAAATAAAACTGGTCCATTTATTTTTTCAACAGGAATTGTTGCCTGTTCCACTACTTCAGGATCAGAAGTAAGTGCAGCATACCATTTCCCATAAGGATTACCCTGCCTTTTTTGCCACAACTCTCGACATTCAAGAGCTATACTCACAGGGTTTTTTGGGGAAGCATAAGGTATTGGCTTTCCGTTAAACGTCCAGGCAGGAGGAAGTTTTTCTGCATCCGACCAGGGAACGATACCACTTAATGCTACAGCAGAGCCATTAAGAGATGTAACCGCTTTAATTTCTGGGAATTGACTAGCTGATAATAATGCCAGTTCACTTCCCCTAGAAGTACCGTGTATTCCTATCCACTCTTTATTTACTTCTGGACGTTCTATCAACCAATCAATCGCTTTTTCAACATATTCTAAAGGAATACTTTCTAGGCGTTTAGGGAGATGTTCTATCCCAAAATAAGCTAGGGCTAAAACGGAAAAACCGTGTGAAGCTAACACCGCAGCAGGATACTCGTTTAATCCTCCTTCAGAACCTCCCAATACAATTATAGCTGGCTGACTCTTTTTATCTTTACGAGCAAAAAACGTACCTACTAAACCATTATTTCTTACAGGCTGCCTGTTGTATAAAGGAGATATCCATTGCCTAGTTAAAGTGATTTCATCTATTGGCTTCCCCTCAACGTCTAGCGTTATTGTAAGTTCTTGAGGGGCTAAAACTTGACCAGCAGTGGAATCCTTTTTTCCTTTTAACTCTTCTACTTTAGTAATATCTAATGACCAAAATAATCCCATTTTATCAATACAATCATAGGAACCTTCAACAGGTTTCTGGGAATTGAGGTCCACTACACCGTTAGTATCAGCAATAAACTTAGCAGTAGATTCAAGATGAACAGCTTTCATTCCTTCAGCTATTCGCTTCGCACGTAATGTAATCTTTTGGTTTGGTTCTAAACCAGTAACGTACACATCAATAGGTTGGTCGATCATAGTGGTTAGAGAACTCACAACTATTTTAGCTTCACTCATTCTAGCACCCCTTTTTCATATACCACTCTCACTTAAACAGACGACAAAAGGCATATTTAGTTTCATTTCTTCAACTAAACTGCCCGTTAGTGGAACAAGAAAAATTGCTTATGTCGTGAACCTGGATAATCTAAGTGTATCATAGGTTTCCATATTCTGTATTGAATTTCCTCTGATAATTAAATCGTTTATAGTGACTTGATTTCTCTGGTGGTGAATGCTTTCTAATACTTGAAACCAAGCGAGGTAATTGTTCAAATATTTAGTTGCTACTCCGTTAAATCGCTGTATCCACCCTTTGAGCCTGCGGTGGTAATTGTTGACGTTCTGGATATGATATAGACCTTTTGTGCGTATCTTTCCATCAGACTTGAACTGATAAATACTCATCCCTTTTTCAGCAGCATAGGTTTTAAAGGCACGCCAAGAATCGGTGCACAATACATTTTCAGGTGAAAGTTTATGCCCGATAGCTTTTTCTAATTGCTCTTTTGTCAACCTACCCATACCTAATGTCTGCGAAAAAGTCATTTTGGCTCGATCCCTCGCAACTAGAACACATACTTGCTCATTGCTTATCCCGCGTTTTTTTGCGGTTCCACCACGTTTACGTGGCTTTCTATCTTCGATCTTTCTTTGTCCTTTTTCTGAGTATAGGAAATAGGTTTCGTCCATTTAACGATACCTTCGAAATTCGATATTTCAATTTGTTTTAACGCAGTTAAGAGCTTGTGCCTCCAATAGAATAAGGTGACGTGAGAGATATTGCCGACTAATTTAGCGGACTTACGCAGGGAGTATCCTTCAATCATACACTCAACAAATTTAATCCATTGGCTAAGGCGGCGGGTTCGATATAAAGCAGTATTGGTAAGGTCGGTAAATGTCCTTTTGCAAGCTTTACAGCGATAACGTTGTTTTAAAACTTCATTGCCATCAACAATAGTTGAGTAACTACCAAACCGAACAATATGCTCTGATTCACAATCAGGGCAATGATAACCCCCCTTATTTTTCCGTTCTGATATTTCTTGCAGAACCGTTCCTGTCGATGATGATGCGGTGAGAGCATCAATTAAATATTCCCTTAGTCGATGTTTCTCCGCTGGATTAAGTTTTTCAATCACTTTAAGAATATCAATTGCTCTCACGGTTATCACCAATCCCTATATAGATAAACCGATTATAGAACGTTCGTTCCCAGAAGTCAATTTATCAACAATAACCTTTAACATAGCCAACAAAATAAAGAGTGAATCAACTGGCTCAAGTACCTTAATGGAACAAGAAATCGTTAATCCTTCTAACCTTCTGCGAACTAGAATTAAAAGAGTGAATTTTTAAATGAAAAAAGTAGTTGACTAATAAAAATAATTTGTGATATTATAAAAAGTTTGATAAAAAACACTATATATGTTAAGCTTAAGAATGTTACCATACATGGAGGTGGATTATTTGTTTCAAATCGGAGATAACGTTGTTTATCCAATGCACGGAGCAGGTACAATTGAAGCCATAGAAGAAAAGGAAGTCTCAGGGGAAAAACAACAGTATTATGTCATAAAAATGTTGATCAGTAATATGCAAGTCCTGATTCCGGAGGGTAAAATATTGAAATCAAGTATACGCCCAGTTACTGATATCATTGCATTAAAACACATCATACACGTTTTTCAGCATGGAGAATCAGATAAATTACTGCCGTGGAAACAAAGGTTTAAATTGAACACTGACAAAATAAAAACTGGCAAAATACAAGAAGGTGCTGAAGTTGTACGTGATTTAATGCGTATGAAGAAAGAGAAGGCACTTAATACAAGCGAAAAAAAAATGTTAGATAACGCACATGAATTTTTGATTAGTGAACTGAGATTAATCAAAGGAATCACTGAAAATCAAATAAAGAGTTTCAGTTAAGATTAGTTATAGATATGTATTTCATCTCCTAAAATTTTCTGAATATCCATATTAAAATATTCATCTTCTTAACTCACTTTTAGAACATTAACCTCTTTTGTTATTTCTTGCTTCAATCCATTTTTATTATTTGAATTTCTTTTAAATATTGGAAAATTTCCTTATATATAATGAGTGTATAATTATACTTCGCCCCCCGAATCAATTATAATGTATGAAGGTTAGGGGGTGTTTGTAATTCAACAGGAGAAACACAATGAAGTTATGAAAAATCCAACGGGTAAGCAGCGATTAGGGTTGGCCTTTTTGCTTGGTATGTTATGCATGTTAGGGCCATTTAATATTGATATGTACTTACCGAGTTTTCCAGAAATTGCGGAAGATTTGGATGTCCAACAATCACTCGTGCAGTTAAGTTTAACAGCATGTTTGATCGGTCTTGCTGTAGGGCAACTCATTGTCGGATCAATTAGTGATGCAAAGGGAAGAAGAAAACCGATATTACTATTTATTAGTTTATTTGCTATCGCTTCTGTTCTTTGTGCACTTGCACCGAATATTATTGTTTTAGTTATTGGGAGATTTATACAAGGATTTACTGCATCAGCTGGTATCGTTTTATCCAGGGCTATTGTACGCGATGTCTTTACTGGTAAAGAACTTACGAAGTTTTTCGCATTATTAATGGTTATAAATGCAACTGCACCAATGATTGCGCCAATTAGTGGTGGTGCTTTATTACTTTTACCATTTGCTTCATGGCATACTGTTTTCATCTTTTTAGGCATACTTGGTGTTGCAATTGTAATAACCGTAGCTTTTAAGCTAAAAGAAACGCTGCCAGTAGAAATGCGGCAACCAGGTTCTATCGGAAATTCGCTAAGAACGATGGGGAGTTTGTTAACAGATCGTTCTTTTATAGGCTATGCAATCGTTGTCGGCTTAGTTCAAGGTGGAAGTTTTGCTTATGTTGCTGGAACGCCGTTCGTGTACCAGGGTATTTATAATGTGTCACCACAAGTATTTAGTATTTTGTTTGGAATTAACGGGTTAGCTATTATAACCGGTAGTTTTTTAGTCGGACGTTTGAGTGATTTTATTGAAGAAAGAAGCTTACTTCGTACAGGAGTCTTAATTTCAGTTAGTGCGAATGCAGTCTTGCTTTCGATGGCGATTATAAAAGGACCTCTATTCATGATTGTTATACCGATCTTCATCCATATGTTAACGATTGGAATTATTTTAACGAGTACCTTCACGCTAGCAATGAAAAATCAAGGTCATCGTGCAGGAAGTGCCAGCGCTTTTTTAGGCATGTTTCCTTTAGTGATCGGGGCAATCGTAGCTCCAATTGTTGGAATTGATGAAACAACCGCGATTCCAATGGCAACTATTTTATTCAGCTGTTCATTCATAGGCTCCATCGCGTTCTTCACATTAACTAGAGAAGTGGGGAAACGTACAAAAAGTCATAAATCGACGGGTGCCAGTCATCTGTCATGAGTGTATTATAGCAAGAGTAAAGCGCCTGTTACTTGTCAGTTTCGACAAGTGCAGGCGCTTTTTGAATAAATATTGATTTACTTATATTCACTGGGCTTGTTTCACACTGAGTACAGTGAACGTACCTAGTATGAGCACCATTCCAAGAATTTGAATGAGACTCAGATGATCTTCGAGAAGCAGAACGCCAAATGCTGATGCAATCAACGGCTCAACCATTGCGACCATCGAAGCAGTTGTCGGAGCAGTCCATTGAATCCCAATAATATAAAATATAAATGAAATTTCAGCCCCAAATATTCCTAAAACTCAGTATATAAAAGAATATGCTTAGAAGTAAGAAGTTATTTTATAGGGTGGGTAGGTTTATCGACAATTGGGCAAAATTGTTGAAAGTTTGTGATTATATCCTTGTTAATTAAGAGGTTTTAAAACAATCACCGGGAACCGTACCATAAGTAAACAACGTCGGAATCCGTGTTTCCACCTTCTAGAATATTTCAAAGATGAAATGGGGGATAGTGCCTAGCAATGAGAATTTCTCCTTTTCATTGCCAATGAAGATGATGTTGCCTAGTAGGGGACAAATTGGATTTGGAAATGAAATGAAACGTCAATTCCCTCATTTTCATGCTGCAATCGTTTACTTAACTTTATTGGAACCGAATTTTGAACACTTTGAACAGGTAGCTTAAAAGTAATAGTATCATGGGCCTGGTCATGAAATATAAGATCCAACTCGGCTGCAGCTGCTGTTATATCGAAAATGATTTGATTTTGCTGACTCACAAGTGTCTCGTCAACAATCCTTTGATTATAACTAAAGGTTGCAGGGAAGTTGCCAACCTGTAAAAATCCGCCGATGTTTTCTTGCCGCTCGAAAACGAGTAAATCTTTATAAAGAACCCGAAAAAGAAATTCATTTCGCCAGATCTCATTTTCCTTGTGTACAATAACATCCAGCAAATCGATTATTACGCGAACCGGCATGGAATTCACCTCCACTCCTTTTAGTTTCATTTAAACTGGTGCAGTGTAAGGTTCGATTTGGATGTTAAATACTGTTCTGAACCCTACTTTATCTAATCCTTCAACTTCATCACTATCAATCTCTAAAGATATTGGGAAATTACTGCAAGGAAGAGTAAGTGTGAGTTCACTAATAGCTTCTAAATCATCGTATATAGGGTCATCTTCAATTAAACGATATTTTATATTGATTGTTACAGTGTCTCCCTCTACAACTTGAGAATAGATCGTACGGTTTAAAATCCATGTGAAAATCCCATCGCCATCTTCAAAGACACCCGATGCGGGATGACGAAGTGCCTTACCATTAACTTCGGTATAAAAGATAAATTCGTCTGTTCCGAACTCGGAGGTCCCGGTATATTTTCCAATCATTTTTAACACTACACTCACTGTACACCACAAATTAACACACCTCCCTAGTTAAACTGAAGCAGGTTTCAGTTAGAGCAATACTTGTCTTATACTTAACATATTCAACCGTGAAATGAATGGATTGTGATATTTATCCAAGTAGCTATATAATTGAGTCATTGGAAGGTGTTGAGTTTGTTGAGATTGTTGAATATTTTTAATGAAATCAATTATAATATAAATAGGAGGTGAACTGTAATGCCACATATTATGGATTCTGAACAGGAAAAGATGTGGGATAGTATTAAGACATTGATTGATATCAATGGGGACCAGGCGAAAGCGGTTTTTAAAGCTGCTATTGAACGTTCATTTCATCAGGTTGGATTAACAGCTCCGAAGATAGCAAATTTACCTTTCACTATACCGAAGCCCGATGATTTGGATCGTCTTCGAGCCATTGAAAAACAAATGCGGGAAGCTTATAACCATAATAATTATTCGATGTATTATAAGTTGTTTGTTGATTATGTAGAGCAACTCAGTAAAACGTCTGAACAAGAACCATTGATTCGCAGGGAATTATTTACTTCTTTTTTACATCAACAGACTAAAAGAAAAAGAAGGCCACATTATCGGGTTAATCGCTTTACATCTGCAGGTGTGTTAGTGGAGGAAGAAAAAGAAACTACCAACTACTATTCCCCGGGAGACGTTGCGAAAAAATTAGGGTTGAGTGATCAGACTATCCGGAGAATGTGCAGCAATGATAAATTTCCTGGTGCGTATCAAACACCGGGAGGGCACTGGCGAATACCAAGAGATACTTTTATTACAACAGATAAACAGGATGAAGAAGCGGAGACTATTTTAAACAAAATTGATGCTAAAAACGAAGAAGCGGGTGAAATAGATGAATTTGATCTATGATGCCGCGATACCACCGAAAGTCTTTATCGACACTACGGTCTTGTGTGGAGCTATTCGGAAAGATGGTGTCAACCGAAGTATACTAAAAGCTGCCCGTTCGCCACTCTTGTTCCGCCCTATCATTTCAAGGGTCTGTTTGTTTGAATTCGTGAGAAATGCTGCGGAAGGTTTAGGAAAGAACGAGAAAAGGGTGACATATAACAAGGACGAAATCGATGGGTTTTTTACAAGCTTTTTGTCTCCTATTTTTGACTACTACATGGAACTACCGGTAAACAGCCTGATAGGTCGATATAGCATCGAGACCATCATCCGAGAACATCGACCTATTGGGGAAGTGCTAACAGAGTTAAGCGGTTGTAATGATGAAACAGCCAAGAAAATCGCATCCTCCAAAAAATTACTAGATGAGCCTCTTCACCGGTTTGATCAAGATGACTTTCATGTCTGGGTGACAGCTATCCAGGAGGAGTGCGATTACATACTTACAACAAACAACAGACGCTTTCCATTGGAAATTGGAAAAATCAAGCGCGTTCATCCTAGTGACTTTTACGAAGACTTAATCAATCCCTTTCCCTAACATTAAAAGCATAGCCGATATTACTGTTTGGAGTCTAAACGATATTAGAGTTTGAATCTCTGATTGAACAACCTCTTTGACATTAGGCATAACTCCTTCTTACCCCCTGCTAATCTATTCTTTCGACAAGTGATATCTCATTTTTTTGATAATCTCATATAACGCCTCCTTGTAAGAGGATTGGTTGATTTTGGTTGCCGTTTTTAAACTGAAGGCCAAAGGGTCTTTCGCCAAATGCATTGAGGAAACGTTTAATAACGGCATCCCCGACCGGAGTAAAAAACAACAGGTTTCCGCCCGGCATGTCCTCCGTCCCACCTTTCGTAACGGTTATCGAATCCTGCCGATGTTTTTTATATCCCGGATAGGTGGTATAAAAATCTTAAGCGAATACAAGAACATCGGAAGAAACTTTGTATGAAGCAGCAAGCACTCGGCACTCAGCGTCCAATAGATTTTCAAGGAGAGGATAATGTTGAAAGTATACACGATTGGACATTATAACCATTCAATCGAACAATTTTTAAAGTTCCTGGGAGCCGCTGAAATTGACTTTGTGGCAGATGTCCGTGCATTTCCTGCAAGTCGCAGGAATTCACATTTCAAAAAGGAGAACATGGCCCAATGGCTGGAAGAAGCGGGGATTCAGTATCGACATTTTCCCCGTCTTGGAGGGAGAAGGAAGATGTCGGGACAGGTAGGGGAGCAATTGAACGAAGGATGGAACAACCGTTCATTTCACAACTATGCGGATTATACACTGACAGATGAGTTTCAGTATGCTTTGGAACGGCTCAAGGAACAAGCCTTAGCAACGACGCTCGTCTATATGTGTTCAGAACATCATCCAGCTAGGTGCCACCGCCTTCTCATAAGCAACTTGCTGCAGGCAAATGGATGGGAGGTGTACCATCTCATTCCTGACTCAAAGGGGAACCCGAGGATTGTCCCTCATGAATTGGGAAAGTGGGGAGCCGTGCCAATCATCGAAGAAGATGGGACCGTCGTGTATCCGAAACTATAAATTGGACAGAGGGACAGGTGATCTGTCCCAGATCTTTCTTATAATCTTTCTTATTGATTTGAAGACAAGCAATAAAAGAATCTGATGAACAATACCCTCCTGAACAGGAAGGATGATAAGGAGTTGAGTGCCTGTCACTTGTCGAATTCGACAAGTGACATTGGATTGGGCATTTTTTAAGTTTGGTTCAACCCTTTAGTCATTCTGTGATAATCTCATACAATGCTCCTTGTAAGAGGATTGATTGATTTTGGTTGCCGTTTTCAAGCTGAAGGCCAAAGGGTCTTTCGCCAAATGTATTGAGGAAACGTTCAATAACTCCATCCCCGACAGGAGTACAAAACAACAGGTTTCCGCCCGGCATGTAAAGGCGCTGGCACTTTGCACCCCATTCCTCATTAATAAACGCCTCTCCGATTTGCAGATTGAAAAGTGAAGACCAGCTAGAAATTTTATCATCCAAATTTTCAACTGCTAACAACACATCTTTAATTTGAAGAGAGCCAGCTGGATGGCTGGAGTGTATCTTCAGTTTCTCTCTTCTAACAACATCACCTTCTCCCCATTGGATGAAGAAGGGAAGAGGAAGTGATGGATGCTCCTCCTCAATAAACAGCATTGACCATTGCAAAAATTCTCCACTGTCCGTTAACCGCGAACCTTTGACAGGGCCATGGAGTTTCAGGTCTTTTTCTTTAAGCTCGACTACAAGTTGATCCATGTTATTCGTCCTGAGAGCGATCCTCCCCGGGTGGTCTCCTAAAGGCAGCTCAGTGACGAGCTGCTGGATCAGTGGGTTATCATCAACCTGTATGGAGACAGATGGATTTTGAATTCCGAGCCACTCGATATAACTTAAACCAAAATATGCAAGCGTGTTATACGTCCCCCAATTTTCATGCTTCCCGCCCTCAATAGCCTGAATGCCATGCTGCTGCATCGTTTTTTTCGCGGAGGTAGGATTAGATGAAAAGTGAACAAGATGATCAAAGGCTAGTGAAGTCATTTTAATTCCCTCGTTTCTAGTTTAGTAATGTAAATCTATTTTAACAGGTTTGTTTCCATAGTAATGGGTGCCAGGCACTTATCGAAATGGTTTTCTTAAAAGTTTTAGAAAGAAACAGAGGGTTTAGCATTCGATTTCAAATTAATATCTGCAACAAAAATCACTCACAACCCAAAGGCCTAAGACTTTATAAGGTACAACGGGGACAAGGCTGATTAAAGCCGAAGTTTTGGTGTCTTATATCTCTGTAGCAGATAAAATGACACCATCCTGCACGGTTTGGAAAGGAACCTTTAAAAATATTTTTTTAAAATTCAAACAAACTACACCTTCACAGTAATGATAGCGGTTACATGAGGATTGATGATAGATGAAAATAAAAGTATCTGAGAAAGGAGTTTTTTGAAAGCCGCTATTAATACTCAAAGGAGGAAATGTATTTGAAAGGTTCATTCCGAAAAATCAAACTACCATTAGTAAGTCTGGTTGCTATCAACCTTGCGTTAACTTCTATGACGTTCACCTCTGTTACGGAGGCAAAAACAAATAACCACAATGCCGCCGTACAAGCTCAAAAGAAAATTGGGCTTCCGGCTGCACCGATCACAGCGTTCCTGGTCGACAAAGCGAGGTATAACCCGAAAGAAAAAGTGACCATGTCCATCTTGTTCGACACTTCTAAGGACTGGAAAGGGAAGCTTAATCTTGAGGTCTATCACTTAAACGAGAAAGTCGCTGAAGGAACAAAGAATATCAAAGTGAAAAAAAGGCTGAAAGGAATCGAGGTGGAATGGACACCGCCTGCAGAGGATTTCCGCGGATACATGGTTAAGGCTTCCATCGAAGGATCTGATCAGGTTGTGACTGCAGCGATCGATGTTTCGAGTGACTGGACCCAATATCCCCGTTATGGTTATGCGACAGAGTTCCCTCAAGAGTCAAAAGAGGATAGTGAGAAGAAGATGAAGGAGCTGACACAGGAATATTACCTGAACGGTTTCCAGTTCTATGACTGGATGTGGCGCCATGATGTATCGGTCTACTCCAAAACCGACAGTGAAGGGAACCCTCTCCGTGATAAGGATGGAAATTTCATTTCTGAAAAAATCACCAAAGAGACTTCCTATGATGATTTGCTGGGGAGGGAACTTTTCCCGCTGACAATCAAACAGCAGATCAAAGCAGCCCAGAAGTACAACGCAGCTGCCATGGCCTACCAGATGAACTATGCGGCCAGGGAAAACTATGAAGCCTTCGGCGTGAAGAAGGAGTGGGGGCTTTACAGAAAGAATGCTAGTTTCCCAGATCCGTCCATCAATGATCAAGAAGGCTTTTACTTTGACTGGGTCAATCCGCCGACAGGATTGTACCTGCAGGACCCAGGGAATCAGGAATGGCAAACCTACATTAATAAACAGTTTGCCAGAGGAGTCAATGAATTCGGTTTTGATGGAATGCACCTTGATCAATGGGGTTTCCATGACAATGATTACCTTTATGATTATGAAGGCAATGAACGTCACTTTTCAAGGGACTATGATTCTCTCATTAATTCAGTGAAAGACTCGCTTGTCCAGAATGATAAAAAGAAGAACTTTGTTACTTTTAATATGGTGGGCGGAAATGAAGGATATCAGGATGTTCCGAAAACGACTACTAAAACCGACTTTGATTACAGTGAAATCTGGCAGGACAAAGACCATTATCGCGATCTCTTGAAAATCGTAGACGATACCAGGGAGGCAAATGGCGGGAAAGCGGTCGTCATTGCAGGGTATATGAACTACAAGCAGGCGACTGGAATTCATTATGAGGTATCTGATGTCCAGGGAATTCCTAAAGCAGACCAATTCTTCTCAAGGATTGGAAAGGTAGCAGGCTGGGTCGGTGATTTCGGAAAGAAAGATGAAGACCAGATCATCTGGACCGTCGATGTGCCTTCAGCAGGTACGTATTCATTCGACCTTAACTACGGCCATGATAATGGGGAAAGCCCTGATGGAAAGCTGACAGTCAACCACAATGAAGTGGTGCCATCCATCGATTTCAATGAAAAAACAGGATGGGGTAACCCGGTTGCAGCCAAATCCTATGAATTGGAACTGCAAGCAGGCAAGAATGAAATCGTACTTAGCTTAAATTCTAATAACCTCTGGCTGAACGTGGACAGCATCATTCTTGAAAAAGGTGATTTTAAAAAGGAATACGAAGCGGAAGACGCAGAGTTGATCAGCTGTAAAGTCGATAAATATGGTCATGTTTATAATTTTGAAACAGATGGCGATTACATTGAATTTAATGTAAATGTGAAGGAAGCAGGAACTTACCCGCTAAGCTTTCAGTATGGAGTAGAACGTACGGCTGTCTCCCGTAATCTATATGTGAACGGAGAACTCATTGAGGATCAGGTCCATATGGAATCAACGGGCGGGTGGGAGAACTTCCAACCTACAGCAGATATTCCTGTGCTTTTAAAGGCAGGAGCTAATAAAGTTGTCCTGAAAGTAGAAGGTGTAAATGATACAGGGGCTAAAATTGATTACCTGTCTGTAGGCGCTGACCGCTACCAGGCGGAAAAGGCATTGAGCGGATGGGAGCCTTCACAGGAGCCTTTGTTAAAAATCGTAGATGGGGCGCTGACTGAGTTCAAGCAGCAAGGCGACTACGTTACCTTCAGAAGGGATACGGATTCAGCTAAAGAGACCAGTGTTTCTATCTATTACAAAAACCCGGGTGAAGAAACGAAAAGAAGTATTTTTATCAACGGTAAAAAAGCGGGAGAGTTCATCCTGCCTCATACGGACGGCGAAGAATACAGTAAGGCAGAATCTGTGGTGTATTTACCAAATGGAGCAAATGAGATTAAGGTAAAAATGGAAGAAGCAACCACCACAACCGCGGTCTCGGTGGATAAATTAACAATAGAATCCAACGTGTTCGAAGCCGAACAAGCTGAAACCGGCTGGAGCCCTGTAGTGGCGAAAACAAGCCAGGTATCCATCGCTCCAGGATACACAGACAACTTTGGAAACAAAGGACAGCGTGTCATCTTTCATGTTGATAACGAAAAAGAAACAGATACACTAATCTTCAAATACAGAACGGACAATAACCCGCAAGTCAATATCTATGTGGATGGAGAACTGGTCCCTGCAAATAACTCTTATGTAGATGGAAAGACGATTTCGGAAAACATCTTCAGCAGCACGCCGGGAGGATGGGGAGGCGCAATGGCTGAAAAAACCATGAAAGCTCCGGTTCCTGCAGGAAAACATGAAGTGGTGTTCGAACTTGCCTCCAACGGACAATACATCAACCTGGACAGCATGACTGCCGGCGACAAGGAATACCAGGTGGAGGATGCGTCATTCGCGCCTGACGGCCATGGCATCACGACCACTACAGGTCATGTATACGACTTCAAGGATGAAAACGACTTCCTGGATTTCCAGGTGAAAGCAAAAACGGCGGGAGATTATAATCTTGTCTGGAAATACAACAATGATTCCGCTTCAAAGCGTGATGCCAAACGGAGTGTCTACATCAATGGAGAAAAGACTGAGGATATCACATTCCCTTCAAGTGATGGATGGCAGGATCTAGAAATGAAGGACATTTCATTAAAAGAAGGAATCAATTCCATTAAGATAACCGTTGAAAATATCGATGATGACGGAGTAAAGCTTGATTACCTGCAGGTCGGAGAAGAGAAGTGGCATGCAGAGTCAGTCAATACTCTTGCACCTATGCAAATCTATAAGGATACGTTGTTGAATTTCGGCCATGTTGGTGATGAAGTCACATTTGATGTCGACTTAGAAGAAGAAGGCGAAACGAGTTTCATCTTCACCTATGCCAACGCTGGAGCGGACACGGAAAGGACCATTTACGTGGATGGAGAACCAGTGCTGAACGGCGATGGAAACCCTTATACAGTAGGTTTTAAAGGGACAGGCAACAAAGATTCCTACAGTGAAGATGGATATATCGTTCTGCCGGATATGACTTCTGGTAAACACAAGGTCACCTTGAAACAAGAAGAAGGCCAGAAGGGATCGATCGATTTACGGAGGATGACAATCGGGTTGTTCGATGAACCTTCCGTCCACCTGATGGATGCAGGACTGGCCGCAATAGGAGCCACACATATTGAAATCGGTACTGCGGAAAATTATGAAGAGGGTCCGAATATGCTGGCTCACGAGTATTATCCGAACCGCAGCAAAAAGATGAGCGCATCTCTTAAAGATTCAATGAAGGATTACTACAAATTCTTTGCTGCTTATGAAAATCTTCTTTTTGACAGTAAAGAAACAGACAAAAATGTGGTGATCGAAAAAGAAAATAAAGAACTGAAAACAAGCAAAAACGGTGAGCAGAACAGCATCTGGACAATCGCAAGAGAGAACAAAGACAATGAGGGCTTTGAGGATTATGAGGTTGTCCACCTGATCAACCTGCTTCATAATGATTCAAATTGGAGAAATGCAGCCGCCAAACCGGAAAAACAAGAGAATATGATTGTCCGCTATCCTGTTGGAAAAACGAAAAAGGACCTTCCTGACTTACGTGTCTATACAGCGAGCCCTGATGCACAAGAAGGACAGCTGCAGGAAATCCCGTTCACCTGGGAAAACGATGAGATTGTGATTAACCTGCCTGAGTTGGAATATTGGCAAATGATCGTCATCGATCGGGATGGGGCAGAAAGCAAAAAGGTAGCAAAAATTAAGTTCTGATAAAAATAAAACGCAATTGCAACTAGAAGTTGAGTGCCTGTCACTTGTCGAATTCGACAAGTGACAGGCACTCTTTTTTTAGAGTTTGTATCAATGATGAAGTATATTCCAGGATATATGCGAATAAATAAAAAGCATTTATTAGACAAATATGAAGTGATGAGTGAAGGACGGTCAAATAATTGGATAGGATTGCTATTAGTAAGGAGAAAAATCTGATGCTAAAAAAGGTAAAATAGGAAAAAGTAGAGATAAGTAAAGATGATATAGCAAAAAAATTGCAGATAAAGAAATTAACTTGTTTTAGTAAGAAAAAGTATTGTGCTGTATCGGTCAATGAAGAATACGGAAGAAATAAATCATTTAATGATTAGAAGAAATTTTACAACAAGAACTCCTTGAAATTTGCAGTTTTAATTAATTTTATAATTTTCCATATATTTCCTTTGTCGATCACTCGTTCGTGATATAATAGATATATCCATGAAAAGGAGTGGTTGTATGGGATTTAAATTTGAAATGAAAGGTTTTAAGGAATTTGAAAAAGAACTTGAAACTCTTCAGAAAAAAGCAGATGAATTGGATGGAGATCACGAAGTACCATTTAAAGAATTGTTTCCTGAAGACTTTATGAGAGAGTATACTAAGTTTTCTTCAATTAATGAAATGGTTGATAAGAGTCAATGGACAGTTGAAAATGATGAGGACTTTTCAAAGATACCTGACGATGAGTGGGATAAGTATGTAAAAGAAACAACAAATTTTGAGAATTGGGAAGAAATGCAAGGAACAGCAGTAGAAGTTTGGGGCTTTAGGCAGTTAGGTTTTTAATTTAATAATAAAATTAAAGAAATACCTAAAGCGCCTTTGGGTGCTTTTTTATATTGGAGGAAAATATCTCCTTTTGTCGAATGTAGTAGGTAAAGGCAGAGGAGAGTGATTTGATATGTGGAAAAAGATAGGAAGTTGGTTTATAAAAAAAGGCTGGCCGATTATACAGAAGTTTATAGCTATTTATGGAGAAGAGATCGTAAGAGGAGTTATTAGAATAGTAAGTAAATTCTACAATGAACGGCAGAGAAAAAAGGCTGCAGAAAAAATGCAAAAAGCTGAAGAGTACCGGAGCAAAGCAGACAACGAAGGAAATGCAGAAAAGAAAAAGGAATACGAATTCAAATCTGATTTCTATAAGGAAGAAGCAGAGACATATGCTAAAGACATTCTAGAAATGGCAAATATATTTCAAGACATTGAATATAAGACAACTAAACTTGTAAAAGAAAAAACACTTAAACTTCAAGCAACCGATTTATTTGAGACAGGAAAAGAAAGTGAGTTTAAGTTGAAGAAGGAAAGTGATATTTTAAAATTGTCTAACGAGGATCAGGAAAATGAAATAAGTAATGAAAAAAAGATTAAAGGATAAAGAAAGGCATCTTAGAGGTGCTTTTTATTATGGACAGGTTCATTTCAATAGAATTAATATTCGAATCATCGAACCAATAATAAGTGCCATATGAATATGAACTCATACGGCACTTTTATTTATGTTATCTTTTCTATGATTTTCTCTTTTTTAACCAATTCTTTAACACGATGATCAATTCGTTCTATTTCGGCAATCGGGTTTTTCCACCAGTTTCTGCTCCAGATCCTTTCAATGGTCCAGCCTCTGCTTTCGAGGAAGCCCTGGCGATAAACGTCCCTTTCCTTAGCGTTTTGGGAACTATGATACATAGCGCCGTCGCACTCTACTCCTAGAATGAATCTAGAAGAATCATTAGGATGTACAATTGCCATATCTATTCGATATCCCGACATCCCTACTTGAGTGGTAACTTCATATCCGAGGTTTTTCAGCTGTTTATAGACTTGTTCTTCAAAAGGTGAATCAAAATGTAACTCTTGCTGCTTAACGTGAGTATTTACATTTTCATTAATTTCTTGGATTACTGCATTAATCTGTTCAATTTGTGAACTAGCCACTGCTTTCGAATACTTTAGATATGATTTGAAAAGCTTTGGTCCAAGTTCAGCAGTATTCGTTACATTAAGTTCTTCAGGCTCAATACTCGATACAACAATAATTCCTTCTTTTGCTCGTGTAACGGCAACATTTAACCGGTTTTCTCCGCCCTTTTGGTTCAGCATTCCGAAACGGTTGTAAATCTTGCCTTCTTCATTTTTGGCATATCCTATTGAGAAAAGGATAATATCCCGCTCATCCCCCTGGACATTTTCAATATTTTTCACGAAAATCCTTTCATCTAAATCTTTGGACATAACTTGCTGATAAAGAACATTGAATTCTTCATCTTCACTAGCCGTTTTATCAATAATGTCCAGGATTTTAGATTGCTGTTTAGAGTTAAAGGTGATGATTCCAACAGTTTTACCAGGCTGATTAACCAGCAAGTCTTTTAACACATTCACTATTTCAATAGCTTCGATTTCATTTGACTGATTAATCCATCGGCCATTTACCTTTTTCCATTGAATTGCAGGTGGATTTTTAAAAGGAATTACGTTCGGAGCAATCTGAACATGACTGTTATAAAAGGCATGATTTGAAAAGTTAATTAACTCTTCGTATTTAGATCTATAATGCCACTGTAATATTTTCTCTGGAAATCTCCTTTTTGAAAGGTTTAACAAACTGGTTGATTCATCAGTCTCGAATTCAGGTTCTTCATCCTCGTCGTCGCTGCTTACTGAAGATTGAAACATATTGAAAGGAGGGAGCTGCATTTCGTCCCCTGCAACGACGATCTTCTTTGCCCTGTATACAGCAGGAATTCCATTTTCTACTGTACATTGTGAAGCCTCATCAAAAATAACTAAATCGAATAAGCTTTCTTCAAGCGGGAATATTGCTGAAACAATCTCTGGTGAAGCAAGCCAAACAGGCATAATATCCACAAGACCTTGGCCAGCAAACTGGTTAACAAGTTTTCTTAAGGACCAAATCATTCTCTTTTTCCCAACTTGGTGTTTAAGCTCTTTGACCTTTTTAGGGTTTGTTGACTGTACAAAGTCTACACTTTTAGTTAGAGAGTGAATTAGATATTGTGTTGCGACTGTTCTCCTTTTTTCAATTAATTGAGCAAACGATTCCCTGATTCTTTGGAATTCACTGGTTGATACCTTTTGTACCTGCGGATACTTTTTTTCTGTTTGATCAATCCAATGGACGTAAGCAGAATTTCTAAATAAGTCAACCCAGTAGTCAGGAAGGGATATCTCTGACTGATTGGTTTTATTCTGCAGCTCAAAAATAACATCTTTAACGTTTTCCGAGCAACGAGCCCAGTAGCTGTCCATTTGTTGCAATTCCTCAAAATCTCGATGGAAATATTCTGTAATTTGGTCGAGTTCTTTAAGGGGAATATCTCCTTCAGAAATTCTGGTCTTGAATTCCTTGATTTTTTCATCGTTTATATACTTATTGAGCTTATCTATTTCATCGGACATTTGCTTTGTTTCTTTTGCAAGTTGATGCATGGTAATTAGTGATTTCCTAATCTTTAACCATTCAGTAGAGTTTGTTCCCTTGAACTTATCTCCATTTAACAGTTCTTCTAAAATAGACTTCCCTGAAAAAGATGTCCACCACCATAACCTTAGACCCTGTAGCGTGCGCTGATTGGTACCATCTAAATCCGGATAAATCTTATCTAACTTGTTTTCTATCATCCAAGTATAGGCAGGTGTGATTTTTTCATGGTCAAGTGACTCCAGGTAGCTTACAGAATTTCTCGCTTTTTCAAGTACACCGTTTAGAAGTTCTATAGCCTGCAGCTTTTCTTTCATATTCATTGAGGCGAAACTCTTACGATGCTTTAGGATATAGTCATCAGATCCAAACTGGTCATACCATTCTGCATAGGTATAAACACTTTCAGACATGTTATCCAATTCCTGACGATTTAAGGAATCTAATATTTTTGAAAGCTCGATGATTTGCGTTGTTTCTCCTACAGCATTTGCAAGACCATATAGATCGTATAGTCTAAATCCATATGCCTGTTGTTCGTATAAAGCTTTGGCAATGCTATTTAGGAGATCTTCTTGATTATTCAACTTGTTGGAAGAAGAAGCTAACATATTCACTGCTTCTTCATGTGTAATTTCATTTTGTTCTAATACAGATGATAATTTCGTATATAATTTCTTTCTATCCTGCTTTTCATCATGTATAAGGGCAACGTGATTGCTTAATCCCAAACTATCCAGCCGCTGATAAACGACATCCAATGCCGCCCGTTTTTGACATACAACCAGGATTTTTTTCTGCATTTGTAAAGCATCAGTGATTAGATTAACAATCACCTGTGATTTTCCGGTACCGGGTGGTCCGTGAACAACTAACCCTTTCTGATAACGGGCTTCTCTTAAGATCTCCTCTTGAGATCCATCTGCTTGCAGAAGATTTAGGATATCAGGCTCACTCTGAGAATGACTATTATCTAGCTCTTCCGATTCAGATAGCTCCTCATTTTCTTCAGAATTAGCTTCTGGATTTATAAGCTCCCCAGCAAGAGAAAGCCCGCCTCCTTCTTCTACTTTTTCAATAAGTAATTCGTAATCTTTTACTAAAGAGGAGCCACCTTGTGGGAAATTACCTATGATGGCATTTTCCAATAGTGTAAGATTAGTTATTTCAGGGATTTCATCTTTTTTAAATTGAGTTAGTTTTTTGATCCCTGTCTCTGTAAATTGGACGTTCAAATCATGCTCTTTTAAAAAGCTTAACCAGCTTTCGTAGTCCAGTGTGGTTGAGATGCTTGCAGCTTTTTCAAAAAAATCCTCAGTAAAAGATAAATTGTTCAACTTCTTAAAAGCTAAAAACAAAGTCCTGTTTAATTGAGGTTCACCCTCATCTAAACGAACTATCCATTTTTGTGAATTAACATTGTTCATTTCCAGACGAAGGGGATACAGAAATAGAGGGGCTTGAAAAAATGTCCCATCCTGAAGAGAACCTGAAATAAAAGGAAACCCCAAGTAGAAATCATGGACTCCTGTTTCCTCTTCTATTCCTCTCATATTTCGAGAAAGGTCTGTGAGTTTTTTGGACAGAATCATAGTTTCATCATTATCCATCGAAGGCTTGAAAAGGATGATATCATTTTTAGATTGTTTAACAATCTTTTCTACTATTTTTGAGCTTACTTTTTCATCATTTATTTTGTCCAACTCAGTTAAATCGAAGCTCCATTTATTATAGAGTTTCAAAAGACGAATTGAGCGATTTCTTCTGCTAATATTATTCAATTTGTCCCGCATGTGTATTAATTGTTCTTTCATTTTAAAACCTCATTTTTATCGTTTTGGCTTTTACAATATGTATGTGATTTATACTGTCGAAATATAGAAAAAAATGCAATAATTACTCATCATCATTATAACAAAGTAGCTATGAATATATAACTAATCTGTGTGAAGTGAAGTATTGCAAATTGATTTACTTTCGGTAGGTAAAATTAAGTGACACTTAAAAAAGCCAAATACGCTGCTGAAGGTTGTTTAGTACGAGAGCAGCCAGACCTCCTGATCTATAGGGTAAATTCAAAGACCTAGAAGACAAGATAAGATATTTAGAGTATTTAAGGATAACTTTTGAAAAAAGGAAAGATCCAATATTTTTCGTGCGGCACTTCACCTGTCCCTATGTCCCTAAGTTTTACGGATGAAAAGGAAACAATGTAAGGAATTCAGAAGCTAGGTACCGTTATAAAATCAGTTTGTTGAATATATTGGGCAGAGGGTGAGTAAGTACCTCCCGTGGTTTTAAAAATCGTGGCGGAGCAAATGGACCTAGCATCCGTTTGCTCGAAAAAAGGACTGGAAGTAGAACAGTTACAAAGCTTTTTTAAATAGTTACGACTATTGTGTACGGTCAAAGCGGAACAGGTTTGGCTGTCTGTTTTTTGTGGGCTTTGTAGGTCCTGAGGGGTAGGAAAATAGCGAGCAAGAAAAAGGCTTTTTCAAATGTTAAAAGGGTTAATATTTACAATAATTTGAAAAAATACACTTTTCACCCTATTTCGGGTATAATTTAAAACATAAATAGAAAGGAGGGGTATTTTTGTTAACTAACAATGAGTTAATGCAATTGGAAAAAAAGTATTTTAATATTATTAGTGAAATGATTGAAACGCACCTTGGAGAAATACTAGGACAAATTTACAGTCATAGAAACTTAGTAAGGACTGCAGTACCTGGAACCAGGTCGAATGTTTTTGAGAAGAAGGTTGAAAATGTCCTTGAATCAATAATTAGTAGACAGTTGGGATGGTATGTCTCTTCGACAACTATGTCCTCAGATAGTTGTTATGAATGTGGAGATGCTATAATACATATCGATGCAAAAACGAGAACAACTGCTACTAGATCAGATACGGATGCTCGATACAATAAAATTACAGTTGAGAAAAATGAAACATCTTATGATGCAACTACTACATTAACTCAAGGTGCAGGAACATGGGATGCAAATTTGGAACACTACGTAACGCATAATATTACAGGTAGAGTTCCAAATTTAACTTACTTCTTTGTAATGGATTACGATGAACACGATGATATTGAGAGGTTAGCTTTTGTTTGTATACCACATGGACAATTTCAACCTACATTCACAAATGCTATATTGGGTGCAGGTAGGACGATTGATGGTGGTGTGAGAAGTAACATTCGTTTCCTTATTAACGATATTATTGCTCATCCTGACCATAATTGGAGAGAAAAGGTATGCTTTTTAAGAAGGTAGTTAAAATTTTTTATCTAGAGTAGAATAATAACACTACAAAGAGGCACAGTTTGGTGCTTCTTTGTGTTTTAACAAATTTATTCAGTATTCCTCTTCTATGTTGAAAGATACATGTAGAATCTTTTGTATTATCTACATGCCTAATGGAGAGTTAGAAAGTCACCATAAAGGAAGAGGTTTTTCTAGTGAATGATATATTGAAAAACTAGGTTTGCATTTGCTAGCCAATTTCGAGCTGTCAGAACAATAAGGAAAAAGAATAAGAGTTGTACACTATAAAAATTTATGAATTAAAGATTTAAAGGTCAATTAAATTTTTTAAAGAATTTATGTTAATCAGGATTGCAAATTTGATTGAGTTTAAATATGTAATAAGAAGTTTGAGTTTGAAGGTTAAGGAATAAAGGATTCTCATTAGTTAGTTTTAGTATAGAGAAAAGTAATCAAACTTTTAGCAAAGTGATAAATCCCCTTTGCTAAAAATTTTGGCTTTGTTTATTCGTTTCTGTTTCTTCTTGTTGTTTCCGAGGCTAAATTGAATGCCGGCCCCGTTGTTTGTTCTCATTATTACTTGATTGTTGAATTATTTGTTGTATTTTATCTATTGCTTGAGGAGCAAGATCAAGCAACTTTTCAAACAGATGTGTATTGTTATCTAAGTGAATTGTTCTCACTTCTTTGGGACTCACAATTAAAAATGCAATAGGGGTTATGGAAACACCTCCTCCACTTCCTCCGCCGAATGGGAGTTGTTTATTCCATTCCTTTTGGTCATTCTGGGAACCTTTCCCTGTTACAGTAAAGTCGGATCCTCCTGCTGCAAAACCAAAACCTACCTTTGAGACCGTCATAATAACACTTCCATCTGGTGTTTCGACCGGATCTCCAATAATTGTATTAACATCAATCATTTCTTTCAAATTTTCCATTGCTGATTGCATTAAACCTTCAATTGGGTGTTCTGGCATGTGTTTTTCCCTCCACTAGAACTGGTCTTACTTTTATAGTGCCCGTTATTTCATAATTAATGCATAGGTTTTATTGCAGACTTTGAGGGGAAAAAAAGGTATAATTTAATATAAGAAAATATTGAATACAGAACTAATGTTCGTGTATAATTTAATTATAAACTTGACTACTTGGGAAGAGACGGGTTAATATTTTATATTGGATTTTTACATATTACAAAATGGGTGGTAGGTAGATATGAAGAAATTAAAAGTCGTTTCTTTATTTGCTGGAGCAGGCGGAATGGATAAAGGTTTTGTAGATGCCGGTTTTGATATTGTTTGGGCAAATGATATAGATAAAGATGCAGTAGAAACATATAAAGTTAACATAGGAGATCATATTAAACAAAAAGACATTTCAAAGGTTGATAATGAAGAAATTCCTGATGATATTGACGTAATAATTGGTGGTTTTCCTTGCCAAGGATTTTCTGTGGCTAATACTAAGCGAAACATGAAAGATAAAAGGAATTTTTTGTATAAAGAAATGTTAAGAATAATAGAAGACAAAAAACCGAAATTCTTCTTAGCTGAAAATGTTAAAGGT
This sequence comes from Exobacillus caeni, assembly GCF_005747095.1. Classification (GTDB taxonomy): domain Bacteria; phylum Bacillota; class Bacilli; order Bacillales; family Guptibacillaceae; genus Exobacillus; species Exobacillus caeni. The sequence continues at coordinate 51,491 of NZ_SWLG01000010.1, forward strand.
ATTCTCTCTATGGAGAAAGGTAGAGTCATAGAGATGATAGAGAATGATTTTAATGAGCTTGGTTATGAAGTGAAAGTTAAGTTGCTAAATGCTGCTGATTTTGGTGTTCCTCAGGCAAGAGAAAGAGTGTTTATAATGGGAAATAACGTTGATAAAGAAAATGTTTTTCCGGAAGAAACTCATGCTGATCTTCTAAAAGCAAATCCTATCGAGGAGTTGTTTTTAGAAGGAAAACAACAGTATGTAACAACTGAGGAAGCTATCGGACATTTAAGTGATGTTAAATTAAGAGATTTGCCATTTAAGCATCACGGTGAAACAATTCAAAATCACATAGCATATACCAATGTGAGCGAAAAGTTCTTTGCTAGAAAGTATAAGGTTGATCAAGCTGATATATGCGATTACCTTAAAGAGTGGAGAAAGAAAGCTGGTATCTCAGTTAAAAAAATTGATGAATTGTTCGGTTATAGACATACTGCGGGACATTGGTTTAGAAAGGATAATAATTCCGGCTCAATTCCTAAACCAGAGGATTGGTGGGGGTTAAAAGAGTTACTAGGATTTGATGATAAGTATGACAAGCAAGTAACGGAGTTTGTAGAGAAAGAGATAGTGTTCGAACAATCACTAAGAATAACAAACTGGGACCGTCCAAGTGACACAATTACAGCAACAGGACCAGAAATTCACGTGAATAAGAAAAGAAGGCTCTCAGTAAGGGAATGCGCTATTCTGCAAACCTTCCCTAATGATTATATTTTCCAAGGGAGTTTAAACAGCCAATATAGGCAAGTTGGAAATGCGGTTCCCGTTTTATTGGCAAAAAAGATAGCGGAGTGTATTAAAACTCAAATTCACAGGGCTGAGTTAGTAACAAAATAACCACTATATGGTATAATATGGATTGTGGTAAATTAAGGCCTTATAAGGCCTTAATTTTTTAAAGGAGAGATTTAACTTGATTGAAATTGATACTGAAAAATTAAATGAGCTTAGAAAAGTTGAATTTTGGGAAAATGAATATTTAGAATCTATATTTTATTCTTTAAGTCTTGACCGTCAAAAAATGTTAGAAGGTTTTAGCACAAAGGAAGAGATAAAGGAAGATTGGGAAGAATACTTAGGAGACCAAACTTCATCATTTGCAACAGGTTCTGAAAGAATCTTCTACTGGCTATTTAATCAATTTGGCAAGCCTAACTCTTCTCCAGTTGGATCCGACATGTTTTTTGAAACTTATAACGCATATGTTCACATAGACATTAAAACAGTAACGCTATCTAATATAGGCGATTTCAGAAGAAATATTTTTGTTGGTGACAATCAAAATAGTTATATGGGCAATATTAATGTTAGAGGGAAAGAACCACGTCCTTATAAAGGACATTTGCCAACATATTATACAAAGTCAAATGGAAAAAAGAAAATTTGCTTAACATATTTTATTACTATTTTATACGATGAAACTAATTTAGACTTGCAGACTATTTTAATCATGTGTATGCCTAATGGATTGCTTAATAAAGTTTACGGTGACAAAATTATTAGTCCAGGGAAAAACCCGGGTAAAATTAGATTTAATTATACAAGTTGTCCATATTTTGAACTTTTAGACGAGAGAGCTTCTAGAATAAAGGTTCTATTGTGGAAAGAAGAAAACATGGAAGAAAGCGTTGAAAAAAAATTATCTTTTATAAAGGAGTTATATGAAAGGCAAGACAAATCATAATGCTGTTATTATATCATCAAATCACAAATGCTGTTATTAAATTATATGTAACTGAGAAATTAAATTGGGACCCAATAATATAATAAAATTGAGATTACTTTAGAAGCCTTACGTGACAATGGTGTTGGTAAAAGCTAGCGAAAAGCATCATTAATATATAGATAGAAGTACATCAAATTAAATCTGACATACTTATATATAAAATATAACTCATTTGGTAAAACGTATATTTTTCCACTCTTTATAAAATAACTTTATAGGCTTACATATATATAATAAGAACGAAAAAGACCAGAAAATCACTGGTCTTTCTTGCTGTTTCTAATAAACAGTAAAAGGTCATTAATTGTGCCATTAAAGTCATCTTTTAATTCATGTTCCCAAATTCTTTTAACATGCCATCCATTTTTGAGATAATACTCATTTACTTCCTGATCTCTTTTCTTGTTTCTGTTGAATTTTTGTTCCCAATATTCAATATTTGACTTTGGTAATTTATAGTGGTAAGGGCATGCATGCCAAAAACATGAGTCAATGAATATTACAACTTTGTATTTCTTAATAGAAATATCAGGCTTTCCAACAAGGTTTTTTGTGTTTTTTCTAAACCTAATCCCTTTTTTCCATAATGCCTTCGAAACTTCATCCTCTAAATGCGAACGAGATTTGATCGATTGCATTATTTTTCTACGTGTTTCTTTAGAAACTTTATCAACCATCTAATCTCCTCCTAAAAAGTCTTTAGTAATTATTATACCCTACTTTTAGGTAATAAATCTTAGAAGTCAATTGCGAAGGCATTTAAAATTAATAGACGTAAATACGATCAAAAGAAGAGAATAGGATTGAGAAGAACAGTTGATTAGTTTTGTTAAGAATACTAAACAACTCAAATTGTTCTGTTCCAGAATCCTTACTAAATAGTTTATTAAGATTTACAGAGAAAAGAAATAAAATTCCTCATAGCAAATTTTTATACGAAGAGGAAGGGTTACAACATGAACTAATATGTGAAAAAATTAGTAGTTTATTAGAAGCAACCTTGAAATATAAGTTTGTTTTTACTTTTGTTAAAATAGAAAATATATGATTTTTATTTAAAAGGAAATAAAACTATGGCAACAAACTTCCAGAAATAATAGAAAAGACAGGTAAATCATTCAATACTAGAACTTTAACTAATGAAAAATATCAAACAGAGTTAAAAACCGAGCTTAAAGAAGAATTTGAAGAATATTTAATTTCTGAAAATGATAGTAATTCTGTAGAAGAACTAGCTGGTATTTTGGAGAGAGTTAACCCCTTAACATCAGTACATAATTCTTCAGTTAATGAACTAGAAGAGATAAGAAAAAAGAAAAGGCTGAAAAACGCGGATGATTTCAAGATAAGATTTTCTTGATTGATGTTGAAGATGAGTAAAATTAGCTTAGTCACGGAACTACTCATTGATCATCTCATTCCTGAGTTGAAGAATGCAGACTCTATCTATATCGTTACTTTTTTTGTAATGAAATCTGGATATTCTTGCTCCTTACTTAAAGGAAGCGGTGAATTGTGGAGCTGAGGTGAAAGTTTGTTCAGGAGACTACCTTTTTATTACACAACCAGAAGCGCTACAAAAGTTACTAACTATTTCAGATATTGAAGTGCATGTGGAGGAGCAATGGAAAGGCTTTTCATCCTAAAGCCTATAGCTTTGAACCCAAATATAATAGATAGGGAAGGAAGGTTTTGGTTGTTTTGTGGAATATATCAAGATTGGCTCTGACTTTAGGGGGAGAGTGGAGTGTATGAGCAGATGAATCAACAGACATTGAATACCGCAGTTACCAATATGATCAGTGCCTGTCACTCGTCGAAATCAGTAAGTCACATGCATCTTGTTTCATATTACATTAAGAGGAATCCCGTTGCCTGCATACAAATAGGTCTGGATAGAATACCGGATATCATCGAATCAAAGAATACCGTGATGCAGAAACAAGGGAAGAGGCCTTGGAAGAGCGGACTGTTTTGATGGAGATCTTTTATGTATTTGTCAAGTCTCATGGAACTACTCTTGAAGATGTAGAAGAGATCCTTCGTATGAAAGCAGAGAAACGTGGCGCTTTTGATGAGAAATATTCTTGATTGAGGTAGAGGATTAATATAGAAAAGGAAGGGTTTACATGAGCCACAAGTTAAAAGTAGGAGAGCTCAAAGAGGATTACTTAACGGATGAAGAAATCTGGAGGATCTTCACAATCGTCTTATCAAGTAAGTCAGTGAAGTCATCTACCTACAAGTATGCCTTAATTAAAGCTCTTATTGAAAACTTATATCAGATTAACGAGCACTTTGAAGTACGTTATGACCAGCTCGCCTACACATTTACAAAGATATATTGGAATTTAATAGTTCACCACAACTTAATGAATCAAAACAGGGGAAAAAGAGCCCGGGTGGTGACGATAATTAAGAATGAACAAGTCAAGCATTCAATTCCGTCACAGATGATATTCGATAAGCTGCCGGACTCACTGCAGTTGAAACTGCTCAGTAAAGTGAGAACGACCATGAGGGAAAATGTCTTTGGTGCCTTATATGGAGATACAAGAGGATTCTTTTATGCCTTCGATCATAAAACAGAAATACTTAGATTTAACCCTGCTGTTCATACCTTTATGTTGAACTATCAGAGGCTGATCATACAATTAACGAATTATCACATGTCAGCAATGATAGAAGATCTGAATGAAGTCCCAAGCATCAACTACTTGCTTGGAAAGGTAGAGAGTATTGCAAAGCGTTCCTCCCTTAAGCCGTTTGAGAAGATTCTTTTATCTCGTTTTGAAGCACGCTGCTTCTACTGCAATAAGGAACTCGCAGGTATGAAGAGAGTAATTCATATAGATCACTTTATTCCCTGGTCTTTCGTTCAGTCAGATAACATTTGGAATCTGGTCTTGGCATGCAGCAAGTGTAATAGTTCAAAAAGTGATAAACTGCCGGAAAGGGATTTCCTTGAAGGAATCAAAGAACGCAACATTCAATTGTATGTTCATGGTGACGATCGGCAGCTTGATAAACTAATGGAAAACTATAAACCTAGAAAAATAGAGCTGCTTTATGACTATTCTATTAAAAATGGTTTTGATACCATATGGACTCCATAAGTGTGAGCTATTAAATAAATAGAATTTTTTTTGTACGAAGAAGAGAAGCCTTCTCTTCTTCGTTTCTTAATATACAAACCCAATCAAAATTTTGCAAAGGGATAGGAATATACTAATATAGCAAACAATAAGTAATCAGTTATCTCCATTTTTGCATCTGTAGATCAATTAACCAAAATATAGTAAAATATTTAACAGGAATGTAATAAACGGAGTGATTATATGAAAGATTACATACTATTCCCTGATAATATAAGTGAAATTACAGAATTACATAGCAATAATATTGATACCTTAATTAAAAATGGCAGAGTAGAAAAAAATAAAGTTTCTTTAGATTATTTGCGTACACTTTACGTGAAAGACCGGGAACTTTTTCTGAAATTGAAAGATGAGCTTTTATTACGGTGCTTTTCGTTTCATACAGAAAAGCCTAACAGTTTGTTGCCAAATTATTCTCCCACCATTACAAGTTATATTTTAGCCGATAATAATGAGGGAAATTATAAAAATGTGGATTATTCTCGATTTGGGTTGTCTGGTTTTGTACAAAGATTTAATGTGCAAAGTGATCTGTTTTTTCATAAGCTTCCGTTAAGTGGCTTCAAAACACTTAATGGAAATATAGATACTACCCAGCTGGAGAAAGAGTTTATAAATGCTGGTTTCAATCTGAATAACACGGAAAGCAACAAAAGCCAAACGGCTATCTCTTCCGAAAATACTTCTACTACAAAAGAAAACTCTAAGGCTTTGCTTTCGAAAATTAATTGTTTTTTCAGGCATACGCCTATACATTTTGTTTTTAGTGAGAATGATTTTTCTTTATTTAAGGAGTTCTATGATAAGAGGGGGTTAGTCAATCTTATTGAAATAACGAATGAGATAATAGAAGAGTTCGGAAATTCCGATGGAGTAGATTCAGGGAAGATCCAGGATGTCCAGCAGAAATATTTTGAATTGTTACATTTGGAATTGGAAGAGCTCTTGGAGCGTTTTCCCAGTGTATATTTTGGTTCGAGTCTTCAGGAAAGTGGGCAGGATCTGAAATTAATAGAGGATCTTTTTAAGGGAAATAAATTTAGCCGCTTTCTCGAGTTTTGCAAGAAAAATTCGATTAATACTATTGATGACATTGAGCAGTCTCATTTAAATACTTTTGCTGGAAGCCCGGGTATCGGGAAGAAGAAAGTGGCGGATGTGTTTGACATGCTCCTTGAAGCAGTTAAGTCTAATACTCTTTATGGCCGTGAAGATCAAGTATCGGCTTCAAATTGTTCTGTGGATATGGTGTTTGAGGAAAATAAATATAATAGCTTTCGGCGCTTTTGCCATAAGAAAGGTATCAATTATATAGGTGAAATCACTGAAGAGAATCTGGAGGAGTATTCTAATTCCAAAGGGGTGGGAAGAGGAAGGCTGAATGTAGTAAAAGAAAGATTAGAAGAATATTCAGCATTACCTGAGCCAAGTCCTGACGCTAAACTGTATAATTCGGTTCTTCCAATATCAGACGTAATTATAGAGAATAAATATGCTTTATTCAGAAGGTTTTGTGAAGCAAAAAATATTACTAGATTAAATGAAATAACCCTGGACCACCTGGAGGAATTCTCCAGAACTCCAGGAGTGGGCAAGAAGAAGTTTGAGGATATCAAAACAATTCTAAAGAATAATTCATCAGAAAACCCTATTACAAATGTTGTAGAGTTTCAGAGCAGCCAATTGTTTGAATACCTAAAGGATTATAAAGTAAGGGATTTAATGGTTGCATTTAAGGTGGAGGGTGAGATACATAGCCCCCTTACGCTGAATGAAATAGAAGGTAAGAAGATAGAGGATGTTAATGAGTACTTACCGACTGAAATGTTAATGGAATTGAAAAGTAAATTGAAGAAAGCGAAACATCCAAGCATTCTTGCTGAGGACGTTCAATCTACTTTACAGGAGAACCAGTATAGAATTCTTCACTATCGGTACGGCGATAAATTAACATTGGAAGAAACTGGCCAATATTTCAATGTAACAAGAGAAAGGGTTAGGCAAATTGCCAAGAAAGCAGAAAAAAAAGTGTATTGGTACCTTGCCCAACACTATTTCTATGCAGTATCATCACTCCTTTCCACCACAAAAACATTTATTACAAGAGAAGAACTACTTAATTTATTAGGATCTGGTAATGAATATTTAATTGAAATTCTAAAAGATGGAACTGGCAGCTTAACCTACACTGAAATGTTGGATGTATTCTTTTTTACACATGCCAAGAAGATTAACTTTGAAGCAATCGATGAATTTATTGCTGACCTTCCAGCTGTCTTTTATTTCAGTGAGTTCGAATCTTCTCTGGAAGAAGTTCTGGAATCACTCGGTATTCAAGAGCCTGATTTGCCAATGATTACAGCTCTTCTCCAATATTTCGGTTTTAAAAGTTATGGGCAATTTTATTCCAGGAAAAATTTAACAGTCCTTGATGTATTAGAGATTCTGTTCTCTAATTTTCTCACAAAACCACTTCGCATAGATGAAGAAGGATTTGTGCATCTTCAGCATTTAGCAAACAAGTATTTGAACTATCGGTTTGATTGTTCTCTACGTGCATTAGATGCACGATTGAGATACTCTAACAAGATTATATTGACTGATAGCTCTACATTCATGTGGTTTGATGATGAAAGCTTTAATCAATCCTTGGTATCAGAAATTGGTAGTTATTTGTCAGAACGCTTTAAAAATACCGATGTAGTGAATATTGAAGAGGTATTTACCCACTTCAAGAAAAAGCTGGAGGAACTGGGTATTGAAACCAAACTGCACTTGTACTCCATCATCAAATATTACTTGGATGAAGAATATACGATTGGTAAAGGAAACACTCTGAATATCTTCCCGACTGACTCTGACAAGCTAAATATTGAGGACAGTTTATTAAGAGCTATAGAGGAATTTGGCGGGTACTGTGGTAAAAGCGAGTTAATGGAAAAACTCCGCTGGCAGCAATACAAAATTGATCTTGGTATTTCAAACTCCAACAAAATGATGTCTTGGGGAACCAATAAAGTTATCACCTTTGAAAGGCTGGGAATAACTCCAGAAGAGAAATCCCTCTTAATAGAACTTACTGAAAGAAGCATGGCCCAAGCTGGATACATAACAATGGGTGCACTGCTGAAAGAAATGAAATTTAATCCTCAATTATCTCCTTTAGTGAACTCAAAAGGAATAGATGATTCAGGAAAACTTGCTGCAGTGTTAAAAGTTCTAATGCCGGAGTTAAAAGGACATTCAAACTTTTTGTATAATGACGGATGCGAGTTTACAAGCTTTGAAGAAGTGATAATTGATCATTTTGACAGGGAAACAACGAGACAAGAACTACAGGATTTTGCTGTGGAGAATGGATACAAGCCTGTCATGGCTGCAACTTTGCTGAAAAGGCTGCTGAATCAGCGCGCGTTTATTGAAATTGACATGGGGGTTCTCTATCCTGCCACAAAAATAAATGTAACCGAGTCGATTGTAACTGAACTTGTCGATTTTGTTGAACAAGCAAGAGCAGGGAAGGAATATGTCTCATTAAGCAAGCTGAAAGGATACAAGCGAAGACTTCCGAGTATTGGACTAAGGTGGAATGCACACCTCATGAAAAGTATTCTTGTTGAACATGGATACCGCCAGATAACGAAGATTATGAGTGATTATCGCTATGATAAAATCGTGTTGGTAAAGAAGGAAAGTCCAATTACTTCCTTTGAGGAATTAGTCCATTTTATTTTGAAAAATGAATATGAAGGAAACATGCACGAGAGAAACGTTTATGACTTCCTTGTGGAGAGAGGGATTGTAAGAGAACAGGACAGCCCTTCAAGCAAGGTTCTTCCACATGAATTAAAGAACATAGATAATCTTGTAAATGTCGATAATCTTGGAATTGTTTCATTAAGGTAGGCGTTATTCATGTCTTTATATGACTTAAATCTTAAATATAAATACCGGTCTGACAATGACCAGATACATAGGGATTTTTATGAGAAATGCCTACAGGAATCTGTTCACTACGACCGTGCAGTTGGTTACTTCACCAGCAGCAGCTTAAGTGTGATTGCCAAAGGGCTGGAGGAGTTCATTGAAAGGGAAGGTACTATCAGAATGATAGCTAACCCATATCTGACCGTGGAAGATGTAGAAGCCATTCGCTTAGGCTACCAAGCTAAGACTGACGTAGTTTCACAGGCTCTCCTGCGACAGATAGAGATGAGCGAAAAAACCATTCGAGAAGATGCGTTGAACACTTTAGCTTGGCTGATATATCAGGGTAAGCTCGACATAAAAATTGCTTTCACAAAAAATAACAGCTTATATCATGAAAAGTTTGGAATCTTCTATGATAAAGACGGTAATCGTGTCGCTTTCTCCGGCTCAGCCAATGAGACAGTCGGTGGAATCCTGAATAACTTTGAAAAAATTGATGTGTTCTGGCGGGGAAGTGACCAGGAACGGATAGAGGACATGGTTGTCGACTTTGAAAATCTCTGGTCTGACAATACCAATGGGTTATCTGTCATTGAGATCCCAAACATTGTTAAGGAGAAGATTGCCGGATATAAAAAGGAGGGCGCAAAAATCAAATTGCCAGGTAAAGTGATTAAACCCCGTCCATATCAGCAGGAAGCGATTGACGCTGTAGTAAATAATAACTGGCATGGCATCTTGGAAATGGCAACTGGTACTGGTAAAACTATTACAAGTCTGCTTATATCCAATGAATTTTTCAAACAAAGAGGTAGGATTTTTCTAGTGATTATCGTTCCTTTCACACATCTGGTTGGCCAATGGGAGAGAAATTGTCAAGAGCTAAATTACAAAAAATTCACTCATTGTTTTGGAGCAAAAAAATCCTGGGTGAACAAGCTTCAAACAGATGTACGAGATTTCAACCTGGGTCTAATCGAAAAGCATGTTGCTATCACGACCTATAAAACAGCTGCCTCTCCAGAGTTTAATAATTTGATAGAAAAGTTGAGAGGAAAGAGCTTTCTCATCGCGGACGAATGTCACTATTTTGGTGTGAAGAGCCTGCGAGAGAACAAGTTAGCTGAAATGGAAGCCAAACTAGGGCTTTCTGCAACACCAGAACGGTGGTGGGATGAGGAAGGAACCAATTTCATAGAAGAGTTTTTTGGACCACCTGTCTATGAATATGATATGAAAGAAGCCATTGAAAATGGAGCTCTTACTGAATATATTTATAATCCTTTAATTGTAGACTTGACAGATGAAGAAGTTGAAGGTTATGAAAAGCTTACAAAGAGGCTGATTCATTTATACAGTGATGAAAAAACAAATAAAGAAGAGATCAGCGAAGTCAACCGGAAAAGAAGTCTACTTATCAGTAAAGCTGAAAGCAAAAAAGAGGCACTTTTCCGGATCTTTGACCAAAAAGAGAGAGAAGAGGTTTCGCACACACTTGTGTATTGCGCACCTGGGGAAGTTGATTTGATCACCAGTAACCTTGCAAACTTGGGATACCGTGTTCACCGGTTTAATTCAGAGGTTCCAATGAAAGAAAGAGCGAAAATTCTTGAATCGTTTGACTTAGGATCTATCCAGATACTGGTTGCTATAAAATGTCTGGACGAGGGCGTGGATGTACCAAGCACGAAGGTAGCATACTTTCTGGCGAGCACTTCCAACCCCCGTGAATTTGTCCAGAGAAGAGGGCGGATTCTACGTAAGTATCCGAACAAAAATCTGGCTCAAATATATGACTTTGTTGTGCTTCCTGAAAATGTAAATGATCAAATGTTTAAATCAATTGCATCTAAGGAGCTCCCACGGTTTGCAGAATTTTCACGCTTTGCAATTAATAACTTTAATGCCAGAGATGTTGTAGGCAAAGAGCTTAAAAGATATTCCTTGGATTACCTAATGGACAAGCTGCCGTGGGAAGTATACAGAGAGTTTAAGAAGATGGAGGTATATGAATGAAAATCAATCAGGATCTAAATAAGATAATAGAAGAGTTTCCACGCGAACTCTCATACCTAGCTGAACTATTAATGAAAGAATTGGAATCTGGTACAAAATCCAATACACAGATTGAGGCACTCATCCGTGATGAAATCAGGGAGATTGTATTAGAGGAGGAAGAATAATGAAGTTGCTCAAAATATCTCTCAAGAATTTTAGACAGTTTTATGGTAACCAGACCATTGAATTTTCTTACGATGATAAAAACATCACAATTATTTTTGGTGAAAACGGGAAGGGAAAAACCGGAATCTTCCGCGCTCTTATGTTTGGCTTATATGGGAGCACTCACATACAACAGGATAATCCTAAAGAACGAATTCACCTTGTTAACTTTATTGCCCTTGAAGAAAATGCAAACATGCCTGTTGAAGCTAGAGTAAAGGTTGAAATTGAATACTTTGGTAAAAAGTATGAATTAAATAGAGCGGTAATGGGACTTAAAACAGGAGAGTCGATCGAAGAGCGAATCCAAGAAGTATCCTTAAACGTTACGGATGAATCAGGAAACTACAGTGCTGACGGAATTACAGATCCAGCGGAAGTTTCTCGCATTATGAATGGCATTCTAGATGAAAGCATTAAGGACTTTTTCCTTTTTGATGCTGAGAAGATCGAAACACTGGCCAAAAGTGATGCAAAAGTAAGAGAGGAAGTAAAGAAAGGGATAGTAAAGCTTCTTCAAATCGACAAGCTGGAAAATGCGATTGGCATTTTGAAGAAATTGCAGAACTCGGAAAAGAGAAGAGTTCTGGATGGATCTCAAAGCCTTGACTTAAACCGCAAGCAAAATGAAATCGATGACCTTAAGAAGGACATCGAAAATACAGAAGAAAAAATAACGTATAAAGAAAACAATAAGGTTTCCTGTGCAAGTGAAATCGAAGACATTGAAAGCAGGCTTGCTGAAAATGAAGATGTAAGAAAAATCCAGGAAAAGCATGCGGCAGCAGTAGAAAAGAAAAACATACAAATCAGACTGGCTAAGAGTAAAAAGGACGAAATCAAGAATGCCTTGTCTGCAAATGGATTCAATATTCTTATGAAAGATAATTATCCGTCTGTTAAAACATACCTTGATCAGATTTTGGTTGATCAAAAGGACCTTATTCCTATTGAAGTGATTGAAAAATCTCTTCGTGAAAATAAATGTGCATGCTGTAACAATGACTTAGGCCTGCACATGGAAAACCTGCAGTATGTAGAACAGCTGAAAAACAACTACAAACGTTCTGAACTGACTCCTTTAATCTCTTTAATTTCATCAGGTATACATGACTTCACTCTCGAAGAAGAGGAAGTTAAGAACGGTATGAACCAGAAGCTTGCTGATTTCAGGGAAATTAAAGAAGGAATTGAGACAATTAACAAGCAGCTGCAGCAATATGAAACTGAGATTGCGGACAAAGCTCAGGAACAGGAAAACCTGAAACAGCTTGAGGCAACGTTAAAGGATAAAAAGACCATGCTGCATCAGTTGGGAGTTGAAATTGAGAGCCTGAAGAATCAACTTTCCCAAAAAGAAAAGGATCTACTGGCTAAAGAGAAAGAGTTCAGCCGCCTGCTTCGTGAAAACGAAAGCCTGCGCATCGACTCTAAGGTTCTTCAGTACATCGAAGATCTTAAAGATAAATTTGCAACAGTATTCAATGAATACAGTGACGAAATGAGAACCAAGCTCACAAAGGAAACGACAGCAATCTTCAAAGAGCTTATTGATCGGAAAGATAAAGAGCTTATTAACAGAATTGACATCAATGATAAATACGAAATTAAGGTACTAGGCTGGGATGGAGTCGACATTACCCAGGATATCTCACAAGGGCAGCGCCAGGTTGTTGCACTTTCCTTTATCACTTCACTGGCAAAAGTAGCAGCAGGAGGATCTTCGGATATCAACTTCCCGTTGTTTATGGATACACCATTCGGAAGGATCAGTGGAAATAACAGGGATCACTTGATTGACAATATCCCTGGATTAACATCTCAGTGGATTCTGCTATTAACAGATACTGAGCTATCTAAAACAGAAGAAATGAGATTCAAGGCCACAAATAAATTAGGAAAATGGTACAAACTTGACCAAATCTCAAACGGCCATTCCAAAATCGTACCAATGAATATAAACGAAGCAATGGCAACAAGGGGGTAAAAATCATGGACTTTTTAATGGATCAAGCCTTACTATATACAAGTAAAAAGTACGAAGAGATCTACATTCTCTTCAAAGACAAATATGAAATAAAGTACCAAGAGTTGTTCTTACTCTGTGCAAGCCTAGGCTTTAAAAAGAACAGAGAGATCAAATTCAGCGGTCACGGAAGAGAATTTCGTACCAACTACCTGACCACCAGACAAAAAGCCACAGCTTACTCTATCATCCTGAGTGATATGGAAATTGGAAAAAACATCGAAGCCTTCGAAGACAGTGAATTTCGTTTAAAAGCCAGAAAGAAACTAGAAGCATACGCTGAAGGCGGAATGGAAATCCTTGTTGAAGAGGTCTTCGGACATCGTTGGGATGGAAACCGTTTAGATCCTTCTTACGGTGAGTATGAGGTGGATGTTTTAAGTCATATTTATGGGGATGCTATTGAAGTACCATTCTAGATAAAATAGACTAGTTTTTTATTAAAACTAACCTCAAAGAAATTTAGTCCTTTTTTGGTAATTTTTGATGCTCATCACCGGTATCCTTAAGGTGAAAAGTGCCTGCCACCTGTCGAATTCGACAGGTGGCAGGCACTCCTTTTCAAAGAGATGACAGAAATGCTTAACACGATAAAGCAATAAGTAAGTGGATAAGATGGCAGTTGTTATTTCTTGACCAACATATTAACAGTAAGAAAAATCAGTTGGAGACAAGTCTAAATAAAGGAGTGCGTCAAGGTGAATCTATTCATAACTTGCGTGCTCCTTTTTTAAGGTATACCACAATCAATTGAATGTTAGAAATGATCCACTACCTCTTTTTCAATTGCAGCCATATCTTTGCTGATAAACTTATCAAGTTCTTTTATTACTTTATCTTTTACGGCTTCTACATCATTTTCTTCATAGTATTTCCTACTAACTAACTCCTTTGAATATATTTGATTATATTGTCCTGACAGTGTTCCTTTAGCTTTATTAAATAGTTTAGGTTTAGATTCTGCTAAGAAATGAATCTTTTCTCTTATTATCTGTTCTCCAGGGCCAATTATGGCTTTCATAAGAATTTTATCTGGGTAATTTTGTAGTTCAAATAAAAAAATTCTATTAGTGCTTGTCCATCCGCTGCCTTCTTTTTCAATTTTCATATCTATGGGTTTAGTAGTGAATCGAATATACCTTTTATTTGATTTATCTTTAATAATGAATGAGTGGTTTTCTAGGTAAGCGTGAACTTCTCTTCCTATTTCAGAAGCTGTATCGGGTTTATATTCGAATATTAAATCAAGGGCTTTTTGATGTTTGCTATAGATTTCCTTGCAAATTCTCTCCAGTTCATTTTCTCCCACAATATACCTCCTTAACACTTCAATATACTGGGTTATGAAAATTGATACCGACTGACTAATTGAATCTTTTCTTAAGGCTACTGTCTTTTCTAAAGTATTTAATATGTAGTTATAATCAATGGTTAACCAATTTTCTTCATCGCTAGGAGTATCACCATTAGGTGTTAAAAAGAGAAATACTTTGCTGTAGCTTGGGAATTCTTTGGAAACGATCTCCATGTACTTCTTCAACTGATGTTTCGATTCTTTACTCCAGATTTTATTCTCTATCACCATGACTATCTTATGTTCTTCCGAAAAAGCTAGCAAATCAATATTCCGCCATTCCCGTCGAATATAGAAGGTGTAATAATCCATCAAAGAGATATCCAGTAAGGTAATGTTAGAATTCGTTAAGTTAAATTGATTATGATAAAAAACTTCTTGCATGAATTTTTTTATGTAAGTATCACCAAGTCCATGATTCTCCTTTGGGTTCAATAACCAACTAAGAACATTGCTATGTCGAATTTCAGTATTAACTATGCCTAATGTCTCAAATACGTTAAAGTTAGCTAGCCGGGATTCTATATCATCTAGAACATCAATGTCTAAAAGGAATTTTTCAATTGCTTTTCTCTTTTCTGAATCTTGCATAACATCCCTCCTTTTTAACAAATCTTACTTTAAATTATACCTCATGACAAAAGATAAACGTGGAAATTTGGAAGGTCTTTTATGATAATAGGAGAATTCAGTACAAAGAGAAAGTAAACAGGGAGTTAGAATTTTTGAGTTGGGATGAAATAACAATAAACCAAGAACTTGTTAATACAAAACCATAAATCGACAAATATGTAAATATAAGAAAAGTGATCAACGAGGTAAACATAACGGAAAGTAGAGATTTTCAAAAAGCTTATAATGGCTTTTATAGAATACGTCAGAGGCCGAAAGAGTTTTATGAAACTTACTATTCATTTATGGAAGATAATAAAGACCGTTCACCTTCGTTTAGAGATACACTTCAACACAAACATAATGTACATGGCAGAGTCGAAGCATCGTTTTCCAGTAAGCTTGTTGCAACAATCAATCCAGATCTTCCTGTATGGGAGACGGTAGTGCTTGACAACCTGGGGTTAAAACCACCAGCCTATTATAAAAAAGATAAGAGTGAAAGAATGCGTTTCTATATATGAAAAAATTCAAAATTGGTATACAGATTTTATGAGAATGCCAGAAAGTAACTCAATGATAAAATTATTCGATCAAAAGTACCTTGATAAGGAAATTACAGATATTAAGAAAAGCGATTTAATTCTTTGGCAAATTCGATAAGCTATTATTAGACTGGAAGGGAGAAACTATATGAAAGAGATCAGGAAAGCAATAGAAGGTTACGAAAAGTAGTATAAAATTACGGAAACTGGAAGAGTAATTTCATTAAGAAGCAATAGACCTATGACCAGGTGCAAGGATGAATACGGTTTTCACATAGTAAAGTTAACTAATGAAAAGGGAGAATCCCAAAATTTTAATGTATATGCCTAGTGGGAAAAAGCTTTTCCAGATGTAGATAAGAGTAGGTTTAAAGGCGCTCTAAACAACAAGTATGGACCAGCTTGTACATTGATTTAACATTTTCATTCTTGGAGGACAACACCATGACAATCGCCAGCTACTCAATGTTCGATACATACAAAGAAAAAATAAATTCCTTAACACCTCCAACCGATGAAGCATCACTACTCACCGATCAATTCTTACTCGAAAAAGACCCAGAGAAGCACCTTGAAATATACTACGCCCCGTTTGAATACATAAACGAAAATGCAAAGGTAGTGATCGTAGGGATAACCCCGGGACTCCATCAGATGAAAAAGACATTTTCTACCGTTTGGAAATTAAAGGACGAAGCAATAGGGGATGAAAAGATTTTACAGGAAGTGAAGAAGACCTCTAGCTTTGAAGGTCCGATGAGAAAGAACCTTATTGCGATGTTAGACGAGCTGGGATTACATAAATACCTTGGGATATCATCCTCAACTGAGCTTTTTGGACAGGCGAACGATCTGATCCATACAACGTCAGTTCTTCCTTATCCTGTTTTTTACAAGGGAAAGAACTATAGTGGCTCAACTCCCAGTATCGTTAAAACAGAGCTGTTTAGAAAATATCTGACAAAGTGCTTTCCGGAAGCGATAAATAAATCAAGCAATCCTTTGATCATCCCCTTAGGAGTGAACGTAACAAAAGCACTAAACTTCCTGGCTGAGAATGAATACATTCCTGCTAATCCGATCCTGAATGGGTTTCCTCATCCATCAGGAAGTAACGGGCATCGACACAGGCAATTTGCGGTGAATAAGGAAGAGATGAAGAGGATGCTGGAGGAGTACTTTAACAATAACTAATTCGGATACACTGAAGATTTATTAGACAACGACACTAATTTTTAAAATAAAAGTATTATTCTTAGTCGGAGGTGTCTGGCACTTGAATAAAAGGACCCGTTTTTATGATTAAAAGCGGGTCCTTTTATTTATGGGGCCATGTGTTTTTGGCCCATTCGACAAGTGACAGGCACTCTGTTAAATGATTCTTTTTTACTTCTATACAGTAAAACGTACAGTAAGAAATTTATAAGATGATGTTATAATAGTTTAAAATAATCAGTTTATAAGGATGTTTTTGAGAAGGAGGGATGAGCATCAATGGACTATACTCTTAATGTTGAATCCTTTTTCAAAGAAAGAGATTACATCGAAAACATTTTCTCCTCTATGAGAGAAGGAGTTATTATCGTTAATCGGGATTTAAAGGCTTTTTATATGAATGAAGCTGCGAAAACGATGGGCTTTAAAGTGAATGCTGTGATTGGTAAAAGTATATTTGAAATCTTTCCAGACCTTAGTCGTGAAAACAGTAAGATATTAAAAGTCTTTCAAACGAAAAAACCGATTAAAGAGAGTATCCAAACTTTTGTCACCTATCGGGGTGAAAGAAAAACGACCGTGACATCTACCTACCCAATATTAAAGGGAGGAGAAGTAGTCGGTGCGTTTGAAATATTCTCTGACATTTCAGGCCTAAGGGATATGTCTGAAAAGCTTCAGGAGATTTCGAAAAAAGATTTAGTTGGAAAGAGCAAGGGTGTTATTAAAAAGCAGGAAAAGGAACCACTAGAAGGTAAAGTGATCATTGGGGAGAGTTCCTCTATCAAAAAGGTCAAGGAAATAATTAAAACAATGGCGAATAGTCCTTCTCCATTGCTGATTTATGGTGAAACAGGTACCGGCAAAGAACTTATCGTTCAAGAAATCCAGGCAAATCAAAATGGACCTTTGGTTACCCAGAACTGTGCTGCGATACCAGAGTCTTTGCTTGAGAGCATATTGTTTGGTACGAAAAAAGGAGGATTTACAGGAGCGGAAGATAAACCTGGATTATTTCAAGTTGCTAACAACGGTACCCTGTTCCTGGACGAAATTAATTCGATGCCTGTTACCTTACAAACGAAAATTTTACGAGTCTTGCAAGAAGGAAAAATTAGACGAGTTGGAGATCATAAGGAAATATCAGTGAATGTAAGATTGATTTCAGCCATGAATGTAAGGCCAGAGGAGTTAGTCAATTCAGGAGAAATGCGCCAGGACCTTTATTACAGGTTAAATGTATTGTATCTTGAAATTCCGCCTCTTAGAGAAAGGAAGGAAGATATTCCATATTTAGTTGAACATTTTATTAGTTATTTTAACAAGAGGCTTGGAAAGAATATTATGACGATTACACCGGAAACAATGGAATACTTTTTAAATCATGACTGGCCAGGAAATGTTCGTGAACTGAAAAATATGATAGAGCGAGCTGTTAACTTAACGAGTAAGGATATAATTGCTCTGAAAGATGTTCAGCCTCACTCGATTCTCAGTATGCCAAAGCAATCCCATCAATCGAGTGCAAATTCTCAAGGAAGGATATTGCTAAAAAAAGAAGTAGCACGTTTTGAAGCTAAACTAATAAAAGAAGCTTTAAGGAAGACAGACGGAAATATCTCCCGGGCGGCGCGTGAATTAGACATTCCTCAACAAACATTGGATAAAAAAATTAAAAAGTATGGACTTAAGGAGTTCATAGTTTCGCTCAAAACTACTCTAAAATGAGTAATGTTTTGAGTAGTTTTTTTAGTATACGAGTTTGAATATTTAGAAAATACCGATAGATCAACTGGGGGAAAGTTGGCATGAAACTTGCTTTATAGAATAGTGAGGGAAAAATTCTTAAGGGGGGATTAATTTGAAAGAATCAGTACCTTTTCTTGTCACGTTTTTTTACATTATTGTACCGGTCGTAAGTATCATTGCCACATTTATTTTACTAAAGTGGACTGACAAAAAGGAGGTGGAAAACAAATCATGATTATAACTTTTATTATTTATTTGATTTTAGTGTTTGTAGTAGGTCTCATGGCAGAACGTTTCATTACAAAAAGCGAAGCGGGTTATTATCTTGGAGACCGCAGCTTTGGCCCTGTTGCTACTGCAATCAGTTCAGGAGCAACTGATACGAGTGGTTGGATCTTCATCGGGGCAGCGGGATACTCTTATGTTGCTGGGATCTCAACGATGTGGATGTTGCCCGGTTTTGTGCTTGGTTATTTATTAAACTGGTTTGTAGTTGCTCCGAAATTAAGGAAGTATGGCCAGGATAATGACTGTCTAAGCTTAGCTGATTTTTTTGAAAAACGGTTTAAAGATAAGAGCCATTTACTTAAAATCACAGCGAGTATTATTATCGTAATCTTTTTTGTTGCTTACATGGCTTCTCAGTTAACTGCGGCAGGTAAAGCGCTTGATTCCATTGTAAGCTTAAACTTTAATGTTGGGCTTGTTCTATGCGCAGCATTTGTCCTGGGTTATGCAGTGTTCGGGGGCTATCGATCTGTAGTATGGACGGATGTTGTACAAGGTTTCATTATGATGGGTGTTCTCGTTATTTTCCCAATTTATATGATCGTTCAGCTCGGAGGATGGAACTCTTTCTTTTCTCAGGTCGCAAGCATTGATCCGATCCTTGTTTCTTCCGCTGGGGGATCGGCTGGTGCCGTAGGATTTGGAGCTATAGTCGGACTGGTAGCTTTTGGACTTGGAGAGCCTGGACAGCCTCATATAGTACAGCGCTTCCTTTCTGCAAAAGATGACAAGTCGATTCGCCAGGGGACAATGATTGCTATGATTTGGGTAATCATTGTTATGACAGGATCTAACTTGCTCGGATTAATTGGGAGAATTATGATTCCAAATCTGTCGGATGCTGAATATGTTTTCCCACAGTTAACCTCGGAAATTATGCCACCAGTAATTTCTGGAATTGTACTTGGAGCTATTTTTGCAGCAATCCAGTCTACCTTCTCTTCACAAGTAATGGTTGCTACACAAGCAATCGCAAGTGATATCTTTAAAAGTGTTTCTAAGAAGCAGCTTACAGATAAGCAATATCTAACAATAAGTAGAGTCACCATGCTTGCGTTGGGAGTTGTTGCAACTTTAATTGCACTAATGAATATTCAAGCGGTTTTTGCATTAGTGTTATATGCCTGGGCAGGATTAGCAGCAGCGTTTGGCCCGTTATTAATTCTAAGTTTATACACTAACATAGTTACAAAATGGGGGGCTTTCAGTGGGATGATTACAGGTGCAGCTGTTGCGATTATTTGGATAAACACTCCTTATGTTGCTTATGTCTATGAATTAATTCCCGCAACGCTTGCTTCTTTGCTCGCTATTTTAGTAGTTAGTAAATGGACATCAGTCCCAAAAGATGCTAATACAACAAATTCAATCGAACAAGTTAATTAATAGGAGGAAATTCTCACATGACAACAACAAAAGTAGCAACTGGAAACAACGTACCAATCCAATCCCCTTTATTCCCAGACCCATTCGTTCCTTATGAATGTAAAAACAACCGTACGATTACAGCAGTATGCCGTACTGATGAAACAGTTATAAAAAGATACCTTGAACATACACCATTTGAATATGTTGATAACACCTATATCGTCACGATCTCTGACTTTGGCAATTGCAATAAAGGCTCGTTCCTTGATTGTGCAATAGTCATTCCTGCGAAATATAAAGATACTGTGGGTGGACATTATTTGTTTGAATACGAAAATGAGGATTTCGCCATTGCAGCAGGAAGAGAACTTTGGGGATATCCGAAGAAATATGCAGAACTTTCAATGGAAGAAAAGGATGGGAAGGTGATTGCTTCTGCTATAAAAGCCGGAAATGAAATCATTCGGCTCGAATTCGATTTGAACAGTGAAGTTGAAACGTTACCAGAATTAAAGCTAACACCGCATCTAAACCTGCACACTGTACCAAACCCAGCTGGAAAAGGGATTTTGTATCAAAACGTTATTGCCAGGGACACGACACCTGACTTTCAGATGAAAACAACACAACAGGGGACAGTATCAGTCAAATTGGGTGGTGATAAAACGACTCCGCTGGAAGACCTGAAACCATTAGAAGTACTCGGCGGCACGTATACAGTAGGGGATTTCTATGCCACAGAAAAAAACGGCTGGGGGAAGATCATTGACCGTCTAAAATAAGTATAATAAGCAAAGCACTTCTTTTGAATGATAAAGAAGTGCTTTTTTTTATAATCGTCAGGTGCCTTTACTAATGAATTAATAACAGAAGATACTCAGGAGTCCATCAAGACACTTCCTGTTTCAAGGTTTATCCAGCTAAGGATAAGCCCTATTTTATATACACAAATTTTTAAAGTTATTATGTTTTTTATGAATTCTTTTTGATACAGGTTGGTAAATAATTGATATACAATTTAAAGGGGAGGTTTTGTTAATGGACTACGGATTGTTAACGATCGGTATAGCGCTTTTGCTTGTTTCCTTCCTGGTATCTGTGAAGAAGCAAACCTGGTTATTAGCCGGATTCAATGAAAAAAACATCAAAAATAAGTCGTAATTAGGCAAAGTTGCAGCAGGAATGTTTTTTCTGCCATTGGGAACGTTGGTCGTTATCCATAGTTTTATTGACTACTCAAATGAAGGAACGGTTCTTGTCGTTGCGATGCTGCTTTTACTGACCGTTACCTATGTGTATATTAATAGAAAATTGCTGGGCTAGTTCTATGTTCTGATTAAAATAATCCTGGAAGTACAGGATCACATGGATAAATGGACCAATTAAATACTGGATTAGTAAGATTCGGCAGCTAGTCCAGGGATAAAGACGTCATCATCTTTTTTCTATTTTTTAACACAGGGGTTGCCTGAATACTGAGCTATTTGAAATAATTGAATTAAAATGTTTTTTTGAAGTTTCACATCTAATCTAATGAAGGAGAGATGAAGCAATGAGAGAAGATCAATTATTTTCACAACTGAAGATGTGGCGCAGATGGACAGTTGAATATCTGAGGACAATCCCCGAGGATATCGCTGACAAAATCCCTCATGGGCATAATAACAGTATTCGCTGGAACACTGGTCACATCTTGGTAGGGTGGGATCATACGATGTTTCCTGCTGTAAGTATGGAGAGACAAATGCCAGAGTCCTATCACTTGATGTTTCCGAGAGGAAGTAAACCTGAGAGCTGGACAGAACAGCCTCCTTCAATGGAGGAACTGATCAGGCAGTTAGAAGAACAACCTATTCATATCGAAAAGGCTTGTACGGGACGTCTTGATGAACCCCTTGAAAAGCCATTTCTGGATATGAAAACAGTAGGAGACATGATTCTTTTTCATATGAACCATGAAAGTTTACACATGGGAACGATTAAAAGTATGAAACAAATACTTTCAACATAACTTCTTTATTGATTGATGGATGTAAGTTCGGATGGAGGATAGAGATTAAACCAGTACATTACTTTGAAAAGAGCGAATAGAGGATCTTCATGGGTAATACCTGAACAAATTTCTGTCATACCATAGAAATAAAAAAACCCCCGCTTCCAACCAGAAGCAGGGGAGGATAGGTATTATTTTTTATTTACAGAAGCATCATAAATCGATTCGATGGCATTTTTAATGGCTTGATCAAACTCTTCGGAAGATTGATCAACGCTTAAGTCTTCGGCAAGTGCCCGGGAGAAGCTTGCGATCATATCGTCGTTTTCTTTTAGTTTTTCGTTGGCTTCATCTCGGGAGTATCCGCCGGAGAGGGCGACAACCCGGACGACGCGGGGATGCTCCGCCAGTTCCTTGTATGCATTAGCCTTTGTCGGGAGTGTGAGCTTCAACATCACATTTTCATTCTCGGATAAACCATTGAGATGCTCGAAAATCTCCTCCCTCAGGATTTCTTCGCATTTTTCCTTGTCCTCGCTATGGATATTCACTTCAGGCTCGATGATTGGTACAAAATCGGAGGCTATTATTCTTTTGCCGATTTCGAATTGCTGGTCCACCACAGCCTTGATCCCTGATTCATTCGGTTCATGGATGACCGAACGCATTTTGGTGCCGAAGATATTTCTTTCTTTGGCACGGCGAAGCGTTTCATCAAGATCCGGAATCGGCTTCATCTGCTGTACGCCGTATTCTTGTTCAGCCAGTCCTTTATCCACTTTTAAAAACGGGACAATATTATGGTCAGCCAGATAATCCGCGGTATATTTTCCTTCTACTTTACTGTCCATCGTCTGTTCGAACAGGATCACTCCAAGGATATAATCTGAACTGAAAGCTGGAGACGTGATAATCCTGGTACGCATCTTATGCACCTGATCAAACATTTCTTCTTCATTTGAATAGGAATCCTCTGTAACACCATAAGCTGCCAGTGCCTTGGGTGTACTGCCTCCGCTTTGATCCAGTGCAGCGATAAACCCTTTACCATTCTTCATTCGATCCAGTTGACTCTGATTCATAAATTCCACTCCTTTTTCAATTAATACTCTGTAAATCCACCTCTATACTATTTCCCTATTTTGGTTGGAGTTAACATGACTATGAAGGAATTGCAGGACCTAATTCTATTGAAAAACGAGAAAAACGGGCCCTTGTTGTAAGTTTCGCTGCTTTGTTTAAAGGTTAGGGAGCTTGCAGGGATTTACCATAAGTTCTGCAGTTAAAGCAAAAAAAAAGACGTGTCAACAGATTCTACACGTCTTTACTGGGTTTCCCCAGTACAGGTATATTATTGGGGGTTGGTGCTTATTAGTTTAACACATAAAAGCGATGAAGTGTATAGATAAATCAAAAAAATTAAATAAAATTAATTCCTTAACATCTTCAATTGATGAAAGCATGATACTTTTGTTGATTCAGTAGTTAACGCTGATGAAAAGTTGCAAGTAGTCGGAGAGATTTCTCAAAGGGACGAACAAAGGAAAAGGAGTAAACTGGAAAGAGATCAAGGCTATGGTGTTTAATCCAGGTGTGACGGTTTGAAAAGGTTGGAGAATCATTCCATCCTTTTTTTAATTTGCCAATTTTTTAGAAAAATTTAATTTTTTTGTTAAAAATTGATTGACCCACACACATTAATGCGTTAAACTAACACAATATTTCAAGAAGTTGGAAAGGGGAAATGAAGGGCAAACTTATTTTTAAATGACATCTCTATTCTATTTAAATATAAAAGAATCAAGCAGGTGTTTGTTGTCTGAGAACGTTGCAAAAATTAGGGAAACCGAGAGATGAAAGTTTTGAGAGGAAGTGTTTAGTTTGTTAAATGAACCGGTAATCGCCACGATGATCGTCCTTGCATTGGTCACGGTTGGTGAAATAATTTCGATTAAAACCAGAGCAAGGGTACCGATGTTGTTGGTTGTGTTGTTAGGATATCTTGTTTTACTTTGGATCGGAGTATTTCCGAAGGATCTTGTCGAAAACTCTACCTTTTCGACTGTTGGGGCAGTGTTGATCGCTCCGTTAATCGTCCACATGGGTACGCTTATCCCCATGAAGATTATCAAGCAGCAGTATAAGTCTGTTATTGTCGCGTTGATTGGGATTATAATTGCTGCTGGAACAGTATTGTTAGTTGTTTCACCAATCTTTGGATATCAAACAGCTGCTGCGGGGACAGGCCCGCTGACAGGCGGAATCATCGCCTTTGTTGTAACATCTGAAAAGTTAAAGGCTATTGGTCTGGCGGCCCTGGTCACAATTCCCGTACTTATTCTTGCTCTTCAAACGTTAGTCGGTCTGCCGTTGACTTCATACTTCCTGCGCAAATATGCGTTTAAGGTAAAAGCCGCAAGAGGAAACAGCTTTGTTGCTGCAGCGAGTGAAGCTGCCGTACAGCAGGAGCCAGTTGTTGAGGAAGAAAAAACGGAAGAAGCATCAGGAAGGAAAAGCTGGATACCAGATCGATATGCGACTCCTTCTATTCTGCTTTTTCAATTGTTTCTTGGAGGATCGATCGCTGTTGCCGCTGGAAACCTGACAGGGGTCCACTACAGTATCTGGGCGCTTGTGATCGGTTTGATCGGAACAATGACCGGCTTCTACCGGGACAAGATGATGGAACGGGCGAATTCCTTTGGTGTAGGGATGGTCGGGGTAATCTTCGTTATCATTCCTTCTATGAATCAAGTAACATTCAGCTTGTTTTTACAAAACCTCCCCGCAGTGTTCACGATTTTACTGATCGGGGCTGCAGGCATCATTCTCGGCGGATTCGTTGGGGCAAAGTTAGTGAAATGGGACATTTATAAAGGGATTCCAGTTGCGTTAACAGCAATGTACGGATTCCCTGGTGACTATCTTGTTTGCGAGGAAGTAGCCCGAAGTGTCGGCGAAACAAAAGAAGAACAAGACTATATTTTTAACGAGATCTTGTCCCCGATGCTTGTCGGAGGGTTTACAACCGTAACGATCGCCTCTATTTTCATCGCAAGCATCCTGATGGGGACACTTTAAACAATCGCTTTATGCCATCGCTTATCCTTTGCTTTCCCTTACGCTGAAAGGTGTGGGGAGAGCAAATGATACATAAGAATCACAGCTGCTGATTACAAATCGGCAAATTCTATTAACGACACGGAGGAAACTATGAAAACAAAAATAACAAACGTTCAGCTATTTGACGGAACGGGATCTGATTTAACCAAAACTACTATTCTATTTGATGAAAAGACGATCATCGGTATTGGAGATAAAGTGAAGGAGGAAGAAGCAGACCTGGTGATCGATGGAGACGGCTTAACCTGTGTGCCTGGCCTGATGGATTGCCACGTCCACTTAACGATGAACGGAAGTGCTGATCCGTTTGGAGAAAGCCTTGGAAAGACAGAAGCGGATGATGCTTACAAAGCATACCGGAACGCGCAAAATCAAATCGAGAGCGGCGTCGTCACAGTCCGCAATGTCGGCTCAAAGGCCAACGTCGATATCGCGCTTCGTAAAGCGATCGAAAGTGGTGTCGTAAAGGGACCGAGGATTCTCGCTTCCGGTGAACCTATTGTCATGACAGGCGGCCATGGCCATACGATGGCGATCGAAGCAGACGGCGTTGATGAAGTCCGGAAAGCTGCTCGTACCCAGCTAAAAAAAGGGGCCGACCTCTTAAAGCTGATGGCAACTGGAGGAGTCATGACTCCTGGAGTGGACCCGAATTCTCCGCAGCTTGGTGAAGATGAGCTGAGTTGCGCTTGTACAGAGGCGTCCAATGCAGGGAAAACAACAGCTGCACACGCACAGGGCGTGGAAGGGATCAAGAATGCGATCCGTGCAGGCATCACAACGGTAGAACATGGCATTTACCTGGACGAGGAAGCGATCGATATGATGCTTGAACGAGGTACTTACCTTGTACCGACACTGGCAGCACCTTTTAATATCGTTGAACGAGGACTGGATGAGGGAATTCCTGAACATGCCGTTCAAAAAGCAGAGCGGGTAATGGGAGATCACGTGAAGAGTTTTTATAAGGCTTACGAGAGAGGCGTGAAAATTGCCGCCGGAACCGATGCGGGAACACCTTTTAACAGGCACGGTGATTTTGTGACAGAGCTCGAGCTAATGGTGAAGAACGGGATGAAGCATGAAGATGTTCTTCAATCGGCGACTAAGGTTGCAGCTGAAGCGATGAAAATCGATTCCAAAACAGGAACGGTTGAAGAAGGGAAACTTGCCGACCTGCTACTCGTCGAAGGCAATCCGCTTGAGGATATTTCAGCTTTGCGCAAGGTCGTTAAAGTCTTTAAAGAAGGCGAATGTTATGTTTCGAAGGACGTAAAAGAACAGTCAGTAGTAAGCAAGTAATCTGGTTTTCCGTCGTTAGAGGACATCTGTTCCGCTAATGTGTGAAATAATGCTTGATTTCAATTTTTATAGGACATATAATCCTTTATTTAAGATTTTCAATGCTGTTTCACTCTGTTTTTGATCAAATAGCGGAAGAGATGTCCTAAAATACTGGAAAAATAGCTGCTTTTAAGCAAATAGCGGAACAGATGTCCTATAATTTCGCAGCATAACAAAAAACCGACAAAGTAATTCACTAGATTGATATTTAAACAAATAATCAATAGGATGGTGTTAATAATATGGAACATTTATACGAACAGCTTGATCAACTAAACGATGAAATGGTAGAGGTTTACCGCCATCTCCATATGAATCCTGAACTTTCGTTTGAGGAAGTCGAGACTCCAAAATATATCGCGAACTACCATGAGCAGTTAGGGCACGAAGTTCGGACAGAAGTCGGAGGACGCGGTGTTGTAGCAAAACTGAAAGGAGCAAAGCCCGGTCCGACGATCGCGCTCCGTGCTGACTTCGATGCACTGCCGATCCAGGAAGAAACGGACCTTCCCCACAAGTCGAAAGTGGATGGAACCATGCATGCATGCGGCCATGACGGGCATACTGCGGAACTGCTGATCCTGGCGAAAGCCCTTAACCGCATGCAGGACGAGCTTGCCGGAACGATCGTATTTATCCATCAACATGCGGAAGAATACCAGCCTGGGGGTGCGATCGCGATGATCGAAGACGGCTGCCTTGAGGGAGTAGATGTTATTTTTGGTACTCATTTATGGGCTAATTCGCATGTTGGGGAAGTGGGATTCCGTTCAGGTCCGATCATGGCAGCAGCAGACCGGTTCCATATTAAGATCCAGGGTAAAGGCGGCCATGGTGCTCAGCCTCACTTAACGAAAGACGCTGTCGTGATCGCTTCCCAGGTTGTGACAAACCTGCAGCAAATCGTAGCTCGACGTGTTGATCCGCTGGAATCAGCCGTTGTTTCCGTTGGGAACTTCGTTGCGAAAAATGCGTTCAACGTAATCGCTGACACTGTAGAGCTAACAGGAACTGCGAGAACGTTTAAAGATGAAGTGCGTGATCTAGTGGAAGAGGAAATCGGTCGTGTCGTAAAAGGAGCATGTCTCTCTGCAGACGCTGACTATAAGTTTGAGTTTGTACGCGGGTATCCGGCGGTTGTAAACCATCCTGAAGAAACAACATTCGTAGCCGAGCTTGCTGAATCTGTTCCTGGCGTTACAAACGTCTATGAAGCAGCTCCGGAAATGGGAGGCGAAGATTTCGCGTATTACCTGCAGCATGTAAAAGGTACGTTCTTCTTCACTGGCGCAGCAGAACCGGACTGGGAGGAAACCTATCCTCATCACCATCCTAAATTTAAGATCAGTGAAAAGTCGATGCTGGTCGCTGCAAAAACACTTGGAAAAGCCGTGATCGAATACGCGAAGCAACACAATGAGGTTCCTGTAGAACAATAAAGAAATAGTTTGGATTGAAAAAAACGGCTGGGAGCAAAACTCCCGGCCGGTTTTAACTTGTTCTTTTTGTATGCTATTTTAACCTTTATAATAGTTATAATATTGTTTTTTTTCGTAATGAAGATAGATGTTCGAAATACTTCTAAGAGGTGTAGGAAATTGAAATTCCCTTTTATGATTCGATCTGTAAGAACAAGAAATATGATATTGATGGCCGGCATTATTTTCGTAGCTTTTAACCTGCGTCCAGCCATTACATCAGTAGGGCCGCTCATCGGTTTGATCCGGGATGAAACAGGGATTTCTAATAGCACCGCAGGGCTGTTGACTACCCTCCCGCTCGTTGCCTTCGCACTTATGTCTGCTTTCGTTCCCAGGATTGCTCAAAGGCTTGGAAGTGAGTGGAGTATCCTCCTGGGGTTATGTTTACTGGGAACTGGAATTGTTGCTCGTTCAGCAGGAATGCTTCCCCCATTGTTCATGGGAACGGTTTTGATCGGGTTAGGCGTTGGACTGTGCAATGTACTTCTTCCGGGGATGGTTAAGGAAAAGTTCCCTAATAAAGTTGGACTGATGACAGGACTCTATACTTTCTCAATGGGAATCTGGGCAGGATTTGCTCCTGGATTTAGTGTGCCGCTCGCTGAAAACATGGGATTAGGATGGAGGCTGTCACTTGGTGTATGGGTTATCATGATCGTGGTTGCCATAGTCGTTTGGATACCTCAGTTAAGAGTTCGTAACAAAAAGTCAGAAAGTCCACCTGTATCTGCTCCAGGTGTGTCTGTTTGGAACTCTCCCATCGCGTGGCAGGTAACGTTGTTCATGGGCTTGCAATCGATGGTGTATTTCAGTGCGACGACGTGGCTTCCGGAAATTCTTCACAGCCAGGGAAGGGATATTGCGGATGCTGGCTGGATGGTGACAGTTCTCCAGTTCTCAGGCCTACCGGCTAATTTTATTATTCCCTTACTTGCAGACCGTTTGTCCAATCAAAAGTGGATCGCTTTCGGTATTGGCGCCTTTTGTTTTTCCGGCCTTTTGGGATTGCTGGCAGGTTCAAGTATGGTGATCGCTAACATAAGTATTATCCTACTGGGGATTGGTCTCGGTGCAGCGATCAGCCATTCTCTCACACTTATCAGTTTGCGTGCTAGAAATGCCAGACAAGCAGCAAGCCTGTCAGGAATGGCTCAATGTGTAGGCTATCTCCTTGCCGCTGTGGGACCAATTCTGATCGGATCTCTGTACGATCTGTTTCATTCATGGACAATTCCCCTGCTATTCTTAATGGTGATCACTTTTATATTTACTGTTTCCGGAATGGGGGCAGGACGTGACCGTTTTGTCCTGGAAGAAAAACGCGATTACCAGAAGAGAAATGCAACTTCAACGATTGCTTAAGTTAATTTTGCACAAGAATTTTTCACAGATTATATAGGAGGGATTCTATGATTGCGCGTGTTTGGAAAGGGTGGACGAGCCGGGACAATGCAAATGCATATGAAACATTGTTACGAGAGGAAATTTTCCCGGGTTTCACGAAGATTGATGGGTATTGTGGCAGTACCATTTACCGAGGAGAAGAACATCAGGAAGAAATTGAGTTTATGATAACGAGTTTTTTCAATTCACTTGATGCAATTAAAGCATTTGCTGGTCAAGACGACTATGACATAGCTGTCATTGAGCCAGAAGCAGAAGCGTTACTTAGTCGAGGTGACTCTCATGCGAAACATTATGAATTAAGGGAGGCTTTTCAGCTAGAAGCCTTTGAAGAAAAAAATCGATAACACGACTTTACTAACAGCTTTTATAGAAGGTTTGCGATAGTTTAAGACCATCAGCTGGTATCAATGGATGCCAGCGTTTTTCTTTTGCCGATCGACTATACCTGGATCTTTTAAGGAATTTGAAATTTTATGGTAAAATTAGAAAAGAATGAAAATTTTGCTCTCTCATTAATTAGCGGGTTAATCAAACTAAGAAGTTTTGAACTAATTCGGATCGAGTTATAACATAAAAGGGGGAACACGAACTTGCCAGATACTACATATGACCAAAAGTGGGATTTAGACGTTATTTTTGAAGGTGGAAGTGAATCAGATGCTTTCCATCAGTACTTACAAGAGGCACAGGAAAAACTACAAAACCTTTCCCATTTAGTTAATGAATACACCATACCAACAGAGGTTTCACAGGCAAAGGATTTAAGAAAGGTTATCGATCATGTTGAAGGTGTAGAGCTGAGGCTACGGGAAAGTTTTGCTTTTGTAGGTTGTTTAAGTGCCCAGGATGTCACTGATAAAAAAGCACTTCAACATCGTGCAAAGATTAGCGAGATGGCTGCTGGATTTTCCACTGTTATGACCACACTAGAACAGAAGTTAAATAAAATTGATGACAGCCTTTGGAAAGAGTTATTAGCGCAACCTGAGTTAAAGGAACTCTCATTTGTGTTGAATGAAAAAAGAGAAAAGGCAAAGGAAAAGCTTTCCCTTGAACAGGAGTCTCTAATCAATGACTTAAGTGTTGATGGATACCAGGGATGGGACAGTATGTACAGTACGATCGTCGGAAAAATGAAGATCACAATGGAAGAAAACGGAGAAACGAAAGAACTATCCGTTGGGCAAGCCTCAAATAAAATGGGTTCTTCTGATCGCTCTGTACGAAAGGAAATGTTCCATAAACTTCAAGATGCCTGGGAAGAAAACGAAGATTTATTTGGAGAAACACTCAATCATTTAGCTGGTTTCCGTGTTCAAACGTACAAGCACCGTGGCTGGGATAACGTGCTTAAAGAGCCGATGGATATCAATCGTATGAGCGAAAAGACGTTAAACGCGATGTGGAATGCCATCAACAAATATAAGGACCACTTTGTGGAATATTTAAATCGAAAAGCAACACTTTTAGGGCTAGAACGATTAAGTTGGTACGATGTCGGTGCACCGATCGTAAGTAGTGACCAATCTGTTTCCTATGATGAAGGTGCTGAGTTTATTGTTGAGCAGTTTGAAAAGTTTGGGCCGAAAATGGCTTCATTCGCTAAGATGGCTTTCGAAAACAGTTGGATCGAGGCAGAAGATCGAAGTGGAAAACGTCCGGGAGGATTCTGTACCAGCTTCCCGGATAGTAAACAGACCCGTATTTTCATGACGTATTCTGGTACAGCCTCCAATGTATCGACTTTAGCTCATGAATTAGGCCACGCTTTCCACCAGCATGTGATGGATGATGTTCATTCGATGAACCAGGGCTATGCGATGAACGTAGCAGAAACAGCGTCAACTTTTGCAGAAATGATCGTAGCTGACGCAGCTGTTAAACATGCGAGTAATGAAGAAGAGCGTTTATCATTACTTGAGGATAAAATTCAGCGGAGTGTTGCGTTCTTTATGAATATTCATTCCCGTTTCTTATTCGAGAAGCGTTTCTATGAGGAACGGAAACAGGGTCTCGTCCCCGTCGATCGTTTAAATACGATAATGGTAGAAGCACAAAAGGAAGCCTTCCTAGATTCATTGGACGAATATGAGCCCCACTTCTGGGCTTCAAAACTTCATTTCCATAAAGTGGGTGTCCCTTTCTATAACTTCCCGTACACATTCGGCTATCTATTCAGCCAGGGGATCTATGCGAAGGCTCTTGAAGAAGGTAGTGACGTTGAAGAGAACTATATTGCCCTTCTACAGGATACAGGCCGTATGAAAGTAGAAGATTTAGCGAAGAAACATTTAGACATCGACCTGGAACAACCGGACTTCTGGGAAAGTGCAGTGAAATTATGCGTGAAAGATGTGGATGAGTTCTTACAGATGACGGCAGAGTAATAAGAGAAATAAGTTCTGAAAAGACCGCAAATTCAAAGTATTGTATAACACTTTGAATTTGCGGTCTTTTTTAGTATGCAGAAAACTTTCAGAAAAAATGTTGCCAGGCTTTACACTGCCACTCTGTCTTCCCGAGAAAAGTAGTTTGGCCGTCTCTTATTATCATACTTGTCTAACCATGCGATTCTCTTTTGGTCCCGGGTTATAAAATCAGTACTACTGCTCCTACTACTTTAGTTATACACCTTGTTAGTTCCTCTGCCGGTAGATTTACATCTTTTGCGTAATAGTTATCTGGCATTGTCTTCGAGATAATTAAAGTACGAATAATGAAAAAATTACTATAGGAGGATTTTGTATGGGGAAAATGTTTCGCACTTTTTCTGCCTTAACGCTTACGATTCCTTTGCTTTTTGCCGGGTCGCCAGCGGAAGCACTTATCGGATCAAACCACACTTCGCATTCGACAGACCAGGTAAACGATGATTCACGTTCTTTTGATGTTAGAAATGTATTGAACAGGGTGCTGCCGACCGAAGATCAGTTGAAAGCGGCGAGATCGTTTATCGACTCAGCAGGTTCTGGAACAAAAGTGGACTGGAATCCGCTCTTTGGAACACCATCAACCATAATAAAAGAAAAGGGTTATCTGACTGCTCCTTCCGATCTTGATGCTGAAACGATAGCACGTAACTGGTTGAAAAATAACGCAGGCATGTTTGGTCTCTCCAGTACAGAGATTGATAGTCTTGCAGTTATTCGTTCCTATGAAATGCCGGGAACCGGGCTAAATCCGGTGACATTCCAGCAAACGTTCGACGGGATAGGATCGGTTTACGGCGGCCGTGTGATTGTAGCGGTTAATAAGGACGGACAGATTCTTTCTGTGACTGGAAACATGAGCCGTTCGAAGACATTGACGGGAGAGTTTCAATTAACCTCAGCGGATGCCTTAAACCAGGCTATCAAGTTAGAGGCTAAAACACTGGAGTTTAATCCCACTTTGACCGGAACTGAAAAAGGCTGGGACGTCTTCGATGGAGGAGGTGTACTCCCGACAAAACAACGTGTGAAAAAGGCGGCATTTATCACAGAAGACGGAGTAAGGCCGGCATTCCGTGTCCTTTTTATCGAAGAACTTGATAAAGGTTACGAGATTGTTATCGATGCTGAAAGCGGTGAACAACTTTACAAACGTTCGTTGGTAGATCATCTGCTCGATCCGGAAGGGTTAGTTTTTGAAAACTATCCTGGGGCAGCTAAGGGAGGAACACAGGTCGTTAAATCATTTAAAGGTGACCCGAAGGCATCGCCAAACGGCTGGCTGATCCCTGGTACAAATCTTGGTGTAACGACCTTTGGCAATAACGCTAACAGTTATGCAAACTGGAGTAACTTTCTGGTACCGGCAGATGAAGCTGTTCGGCCGGTTGCTCCTTTAGGCGAGTTTAGCTTTACTTTTAAAAATTCATGGCAGGAAACAGAGGGGCAGACAGTTCCACCTTCTTATGCGGATGACGTGAACAGTGCAGCTACGAGTCTCTTTTATCATCACAACCTGTTCCATGATTATTACTATAATCTTGGCTGGGTGGAAGCAGCAGGTAACCTGCAGCTGTCGAACTTCGGAAAAGGAGGCGTGGATGGGGACGCTGTTTTAGGACTTGTCCAAGCTGGTGCTGTTTCAGGTGGAGACCCAACTTACACCGGACGTGACAATGCCTACATGCTGACGCTTCCTGATGGGATTCCTGCCTGGAGCGGAATGTTTTTATGGGAACCGATTGCTGGAGCTTTTAATGGTGAATACGCAGACGGGGATTTTGATGCCGGGGTTATCTATCATGAGTATACGCATGCTTTGTCTAACCGAATGGTCGCTGGTGGGGAAGCGCTGGGAAGCCATCAGGCCGGATCGATGGGTGAAGGCTGGGGAGACTGGTACGGAATGCACTATCTTATGAAGAAAGGCCTTCAGGATAAACCGGTCGTAGGTGCATATGTAACCGGAAATGACGAACGTGGAATCAGGAGCTATTCACTGGATGAAGCCCCTTATAACTATGGTGATATCGGTTATGACATTGTGGGGCCTGAAGTCCATGCTGATGGGGACATATGGGCAGCAATCTTATGGCATATGAGAGATTCTCTGATCTCAGAATTTGGCAAGACGGAAGGTGAATCTGTTTCTGAGCAGCTCGTGATCGATGCGATGCCGATTTCAGTGCCGGATCCTTCTATGGAGGATATGAGAACCGCTATTATCGCGGCAGACTTCGAACGATATGGTGGAAAACATTATGAAACACTATGGTCTGCTTTTGCACAACGTGGTTTAGGAGCAGATGCATACTCGAACGGAGGGGATGATACGGAACCGATCCCTGCTTTCAACCATCCTGATGGACAGCTGAACGGACAAATCGTTGGAAAGGTTGTGAACGCTTCGACCAATAAGCCGATTGCGGATGCACGGATCATCGTCGGCGAATTTGAAGCAAGAACAAGCCCTGTTGCCGTAACAGGTGAAAAAGGGAAATTTGGAACGTACATGGTAGAAGGAACCTACGATATTACCATTCAGGCAAAAGGATTCGGATCCAGAACGCTCCGTGATATTTCGATCAAGGCAGGAGAGAAGAACAAGTTAACCTTTAAGCTTGAGCCAAACCTGGCATCTTCCTTCAACGGCGCTTCGATAGCTAACGTATCCGGGACTTCTGACAGCAATCCTGTAAAGTTTGCGATCGACGATACCGAAGCAAGCGTTTATGCCTCTGACACCCAGGAAAATGGATTCAAGGGTGCAGAATTCGTGGTGGATCTGGCTGGAGACAAGCCGGTTGAAATCTCCCATATCCAATTGAGTGCCTTCAACGACGTTTCCAAATCACGTTTTGCGACGCTTAAAGATTACAGCATTCAGGTTTCTACAAACGGCGATAACTGGATTACGGTGAAACGGGATGCGTTCGATGCACAGAAACCAAGGCCAACAGTCGCAGACTTACATTATCAGGGAATCGATCTAGAAAATCCTGTAGAAGCAAAATACCTTAAAGTAATCGCGCACAGTGCACAGGATAACAGTAAAGGATACGTTCAAATAGCGGAAGTTCAAGCCTTTTCTTCCGATAGAACCAGAATTGAGCCGCTGACGCTAGAACCTGAAGAGCCGTTCGTTGCTGGAGGCACTGTTCAGGTAGGAAATGCCGGAACAGGCATCGGCAGCCTTGCAGGGGTCCCGGCTACGCTTGCGGTTACCGAAAATGAGTTCGTGACAACACAAAATCCTGAACCAACTTCCCAGGGAGTGGATGGTTATGTTATTACCCTTCCAGAACAGTACGCGGACGGCATTCACAACTTTACCCTGGATGGATCAGGAGACAGCGAATACGACTATGACATTTACTTCTACAATAAAAACTTTGAGGCGATCGGGGGAGTTGCGACCGCTGGTGCCAATGAATCAGGAGTAATTCCAGGAGGAACAAAATATGTCTATGTAGGGCTTTACTCAGGCGCAAATGTTCCATTTACCTTTACTGCTGTAAGTCCTTATTAAGAGCCGGTTCTCTCTATAATTAACGGGATTTCAAACGCTGTTTCACTCGACAGGATAAGCAGAGTGGTCTGAACGCAAGACAGGCATTGGACTAAATTTGAAAGAAGATAGGCTAAAGTAAGACTTTCTTCTTTTTCTGGTTTCATCCTGCCAGTCACTTGTCGAATTCGATAAGTGACTGGCATTTTTTTCTTCCGTATAAAGTAGTAGAAAAACTCTTTATATCCACTGAGGTTATGCTTGTACTTTAATCGAAAAAAGAGTGAAAGACTCAGAACGAAGGAGCAATATCTTTAAGCTACAGGTTATCATCTACTTAATGATCAAAAACGAGATAACCACGTCAGCTATTAAAATAAAGCGGAATGTGATATGGTCGTTATTAAGAGAATTGTATGGAAGGTAGTTTTATAGGAGGGTTTACATGCTATCGTATAAAGAAAAGGAACTGGTGAAAGATTACTTGCAGCGACATAATTCTTTCAAACTTAAAGAACTATGTAACTATTTAATCGATAATGGTTCTAGTAAAGAAACTTACTCAAGTGGAAAACTTAAAATTTACCCTTATGCGGCGATCTACATAAAGTCCTTTATACCGGATATAGCGATCAGAGAACTAGAGAATGAAGATCTTTTTTACGAAATAAAAGGGGAATTACCTGTTGAAACGGAAGATGTGGAAAACGAAAAAAGCAATGAGCCTGATGAAGATGAAGTTGCGGATGAAAGTGGTCAACTTAGTTTGTTTTGATTAAAGAGGAGACGAATAGGAAAAGTATACGTTCATAACTACATGTTTTTTCCAGTGAAATGATAATGAACAGTATTAGAACCTCATTTGATAAATTTCAACATCAAAGGTGTCGTATATCTCTACCAAAGAGATTTACGACACCTTTTTTATGTTGTATCTTTTCTCCCGCAAAACAACACCAAAATAAAAGACACCTTTTCTCAAATGTAAGCGGTTTTATATAAAAGCGTTTTCATAGAAAATGAAATCAATCAATAGGAAGGGGTTAATGCAATGAAATTATTAAACAAGTTGATTGCAGGCGTGGGAATATCGACCTTGCTTTTTGCTACAGGCTGTACCGGCGGTTCGTCTGAAACGAGTTCCGGCAGTGACGGGGGAAGTAAAGATAAAGTAGTGCTCGATTACTGGCACACGTACAGTGATCAAGAAGAGATTATTTTGAATGAAAAGATCAAGCCTCTATTTGAAAAAGAGCATCCAAACATTGAGTTAAAGTTAACACGTATGCCTTATGAAGGGTTAAAACAGCAAGTGGTAGCAGGTGTATCTGGCGGAGAAGCACCTGACCTTATGCGCATGGATATCGTCTGGGTATCTGAGTTTGCAAAAATGGGAGCGCTTCAGGATCTAAGCGGATTCGAAGGGTTTGATGAAGTGAAAAACAGCGTGTTCGAGTCTCCGATGGCGACTAACCTTTATGAAGGAAAGTACTATGGAGTTCCTGTAAATACCAATACAAAGATCGCGATCTACAACAAAGAGCTGCTTGAGAAAGCGGGTTATTCTGAAGCACCTGAAACAATGGAACAATTGGTCGATGCTTCTGAAAAGGCTGTGAAAGCTGGAGCAAAAGGCGGAATCGCAATCGGCGGAAGCTTCTCCTGGGCATTCCTTCCTTATTTCTGGAGTCTGGGCGGAACGATGACCAATGAAGATTATACGAAATTCGATGGATACCTTAACAGTCCTGAAAGTATTGCGGCAGTAGAAGAAATTGCAAAATGGCAAAAAGATGGTCTTGTTGCACCTACGGTTCTTGGCGGTGAACCTGGAACATGGGACGGCATGAAGAACAATGAGTACTTGATGATCGATGACGGGCCATGGTTCTACAGTATTTTAGGAAATGAAGAAGGCAGTAAATTTAAGCCTGAAGAAGCGACTGTCAGCGGATTGATCCCTGCAGGACCAGGCGGAAGCAGTTCAGTGATCGGTGGGGAAAACCTTGTAACGTTCGCAGGTTCCGAGCATCCAGAAGAAGCTTGGACTTTCGCAAAATGGATGCTAACGGATGAGCCACAACGTTTGATGGCTGAAGCAGGATTGATCCCGACGAACAAAGAAACAGCTAACGATCCGGAAGTGATCCAAAATCCTATCGTTCAAAAATATGTAAAACAGCTTGAAACAGCTTTGCCTCGTACTCCTGTCCCTCAGTGGTCTGAAATTGAAGCCGTTATTAACTTGAACTTTGAGAAAGTAATGCGCGGTGAAATGGATGCCAAGAAGGCTTTAGACGATGCAGCCAAGAAAGCAGATTCTTTGCTTCAACAGTAGTAACTGACAAGAGAAGATACTCGCCAGGCGCCTTGCCGGTGCAGTATCTTCTTTTATTAAGACTCTTTTCGAAAACTTTGTTGCAAAAGAAAAGGGTGGAACTAAGTTTTTTCTCAAAAGAACAGCGTTACAGCTGATCGAGTGGTTTTTAACAAGTGAACGCTATGAACAATAATCTTTCCGAAAAGAGTCTGTATCTTAAGTAAGGGGGGAGCCGGGGTGCTACCTAAAGTAAAAAACGAGAGTGATCATAATCAACAGCCTGTCATGACTCCAAAACAGAAAGAGCCAAAAAAGCCGAAACCTTCAAAATTTATGAAGGGATTGAAGCAATGGATGCAAGTGTTTCCGTTCCTGTTTTTAGGGTTAACAGGTGCGAGTGTCTTTGTCATTTATCCTCTTATCAAAGGGATCGTCATGAGTTTTCAGGACTATAACATCATGCCGGGTGCAGAAAGCCCGTTTGTTGGATTGGAAAACTACGCTAAGGCGTTTTCAGATCCGGCATTCCGATATGCAGTAAGAAATACATTTTTGAATACAGTCGTCACGGTACCGATCAACTGGTTCCTGGGACTATTCTTTGCTGTATTGATCAATATACAGTTCGTTAAATACAAAATTACGTTCCGGACACTCTACTATCTTCCTATTATTACATCATGGATCGTTGTTGCCTTTCTATTCCGTTACCTGTTTGCGGACGGGGACAACGGTTTGATCAACTACCTTCTTGTACAAGTTGGAATCATAGAGGAACCGATCAGCTGGCTGCAAAACCAGTGGACTGCGATGATTGTTATCTGGCTTTTCCATATATGGAAGACGGTAGGATGGACAGTTGTTATTTATCTCGCAGCACTTCAGGGTATTCCGAAGGAGCTATATGAAGCAGCATCAATTGACGGAGCAAACGGACTGAAGGCATTTCGATTCGTTACGATTCCGATGCTCGGGCCTATAACTGCCTTTGTCATCATCAACCTGGTGATGGGTGCGTTCAATATCTTCCCGCAGGTGTACTTTATCACGAATGGCGGGCCGATGGGGCAAACAGAAGTGCTGCAGAGCATGATTTATAAGCAGGCTTTCAACAACTTTAACTTTGGCTATTCCTCTGCTCTCGGGGTAATGATGGGATTGACAATTTTCCTTATTACATTGACACAACAGAAAAAACTTGGAAAACAGCGGTTCATGTAACCAGAGGAGGAGGAATTTAAATGAAGGGTAATATATTTGCGAAAATTATCGTCTATGCATTTTTGATATTAGGGCTTGTTGTCTTTATCACGCCGTTTATTTATATGGTGATGACCACCTTCATCGGTGATGCTTATTCTTTGCCTCGTCCGAATGAAGTATTTACGGCAGTGCCGAATCTCGATAACTATGAAACTGTTTGGAACAAGAATAACTTTTTCCGTTACTTTATGAACAGCTTGCTTGTTGCCGGTGTAGCCACGGTTGGAAGCGTGTTTCTTGGAGCACTTACAGCATACTCCTTTGTCCGTTTCACGTTTCCGGGTAAAGAGCTGCTGTTCAGGGTCTTCTTATTCACGATGATGATCCCGCTTGTATTGGCGATCGTTCCTCAGTTTACGGTTATTAAGAACCTTGGGCTTGTCAACACCTACTGGGGATTGTGGCTGTTGTATATCGGCGGCGGTGTAGTAGGCTCGACCTTCTTCCTGCGAGGGTTCTTTGAAACAGTACCTAAAGAACTCGAAGAATCTATTTTGATGGATGGCGGGGGGAACTGGACGATATTTAGAAGAATCTATCTTCCTTTATCAAAGCCTGCACTTGGTACGATGGCGATCTTCGCCTTCTCCGGAACGTGGGATGAGTATTTTGTCGCGTTGACGATCATTAAAGATGAAGCGATGAGAACGCTGCCGATCGCCTTGATGATGTTCCAGGGAAAATATGCAAGCAACTGGTCATGGATATTCGCGGCCTCCATCATCGCTATTCTTCCGGTCATCATCATCTATATCGTGTTCCAGAAGAAGTTCGTTCAAAGCGGCCATACGGATGGCGCTGTAAAAGGATAAGATTTTACTAATCAATCGAAGGAGAATTATATGAAAAAGGGAAGAAAATTAGCCATGTTCTTAAGTGTGACGATCGGGTTGAACGTACTTGCCGGTTGTACGGCATCAACCCCGATGTTCCGGGCAGACACGCTTCAACCAGGGGAACGGGTAGCATTTTTGAGCACGGATAAAGCCGCATATGCCCCGGGGGATAAAGTAACATTCGATCTTTCCCTGAAGGACAAGATCGAAGAAGGAAGTCTTCTTGTCCAGTATAAGCACTTAGAAGAAGAGGTCGAAAAAAAGGAAGTCAAAATCTCTGACGCTAAAGAGATCTCATGGGAGTGGACGCCAGAGAAAGATGACTTTACAGGATATATGGTCGAGGTATATGTGAAAGACGGCAAGGATATCGTAGACCACCAAAATGTAGCGGTCGATGTCTCATCCGATTGGAGCAAGTTTCCGAGGTACGGGTATCTTGCAGACTTTTTCCAGATGGATAAAGGAGAACAGCAGAAGACGATCGACAGGCTGAACCGTTTTCATATCAATGGTCTCCAGTTCTATGATTGGCAGTATAAGCATGAACAGCCGTTAAAGATGGAGAACGGTGAAGTCGCAGCATCCTGGCATGACATTGCCAATCGTGAAGTGTCTAAGCAGACAATAGAGAATTATATCTCATTGGCGCATGAAAAAAACATAAAAGCGATGAATTACAATTTATTGTTTGGAAGCTATGAAAATTATGAGGAAGAAGGTATCAAGAAGGAATGGGGAATTTACAGGGACCCTGATATGGGTGAACAGGATAAACATCCGCTCCCTGATTCCTGGGCAAGTGATATCTATCTCATGGATCCTTCTAATAAAGAGTGGCAAAACCATCTGATCAACGAAGAGAAGAAAGTGTTCGATCACCTGGCGTTTGACGGATGGCATGTTGATCAACTGGGTGACCGCGG
This sequence comes from Exobacillus caeni, assembly GCF_005747095.1. Classification (GTDB taxonomy): domain Bacteria; phylum Bacillota; class Bacilli; order Bacillales; family Guptibacillaceae; genus Exobacillus; species Exobacillus caeni. The sequence goes on from NZ_SWLG01000010.1 coordinate 92,363, forward strand.
GGTGTTGTGGAATGGGGAAGGACGTACGATCGACCTGGCACAGACATATGTTCCGTTTCTGGAAAAAGCTAGAGCCGATCTGCAAGTCGATTTTGTCATGAATGCCGTTTCCCAGTATGCGCAGGGATATATCGCTTCCCAGGCCCCGGTCGATTTCCTGTATTCGGAACTATGGGATGGGCATAAAACATATGACAGCTTAAAGACCGTAATCGATCAGAATTCAAAATACAGTAAAGGCAAGCTGAATACTGTCCTGGCTGCTTATATGAATTACGATTTATCCAATAGTGCCGGGGAATTTAATACACCGGGAGTATTGCTAACAAACTCTGTTATTTTTGCAGCAGGCGGGGCGCATCTGGAGCTCGGTGAAAACATGCTTTCCAAAGAGTATTTTCCTCATAAAAAATTAAAAATTTCAGATGCATTAAACAAACAGCTGATAGACTATTATGATTTCTCAGTAGCCTATGAAAACCTGCTGCGAGATGGTGCAGAAGAAATAGAGAAAGAAGTAACGATTGAAGGGCATGATGTAAACACAGCACCAGAACTTGGAGCGTTCTGGAGCTTTGCCAAACAAAAAGGCAAGCAGGATATCGTACAGCTAATCAACTTTACAGATGCAACATCTCTGGAATGGAGAGACAATACCGGTTCTCAAGCTGAGCCTTCTGTTAAAGAAGAACTTGAAGTAAAAGTTGGGACGAATGGAGAAGTTGATAAGATATGGGTAGCTTCACCGGATTTCTATCACGGTTCAGCCGAAGAACTCGATTTCAAGCAGAAGGGTGACCGGGTGGAATTCACATTGCCGTCCATTAAATATTGGGATATGGTAGTGATCGAGTACCAATAAATACAACTTGCTCTATAAGGGAACGCAAGATATGATAGTCTCAAACTACCGCGTAAAGAGGGATTAAAGGATGATTCACAACTTACTGCGAAAACGAATGGCTTCTAAAGTCATCGTTACTATATTTATTGTCAGTTTAATCCCGACTGTCTTTAATAGTTTGTTTTTCTATCGATCTGCCTCCAGTGTTGTAAAAGAAAATGTAAGAGAATCCTCTCTGCAGATCGCAAGGCAGGCAGCAGATTCTCTTTCATTTATTTTCTCAAATGGAAGTGATATGTCTGACCTGATATACAGTAATCAAAAAATCCAGAATATCGTGAAGGCAGACATTAATGGAACCGCTTCACCGGAAGAAATACAAGATAACCAGGAGTACATGACGTCTTTTCTAAATTCAAATATATATACGAGCTCTTTTGTCCGGATCATTTACATCTTGAAAGAAGAGGGGATGAGCTGGGGAAGCGGTACGTTTTCCTCCTATAAGCTGTCTATGTATGATATCGATCAAATGCCATGGGCAAAAAAATCGGTAAGTGCAGATGGGGAACTTGTATGGGGAAGGCTCCAATATGATAGACTAAGTGGCGCAGGAGAGAACACAGACCTTGTTCTCCCGATAACAAGAGTCCTGAAAGACTTTGATAACATGAACAACATCGCCTATGTGCAGGTCAGCCTGGATGGAAATGCAATTTTAGAAAAGATCGACCAAATTAAATTAGGGAAAACCGGACACTTTTTTGTTGTCGATGAAAATGCGGAAATCATGATAGACAGTGATCTTGATGTGATAGGAAAGCCGATCGGCAATGAAGATTTGAAAGATCAAATATTAAAGGGTCGGCAGGAATTTGAGTTTGATGAAAACGAAGTTCACCATTATGGTGTCATGCAGCCGATTGGGAATGGATGGTACATTGTCGGGGTAGTACCTGTTACCGAACTCACTGGTGAAGTTGTTTCCATGCAACACCTCATTTTCTTTGCATCTCTCATTTTTGGAATCCTGGCCATCCTCCTGGGGGTTATTCTCACAAGAAGGGTTACTGAACCGGTAAAAGTCCTGACGAAGCAGATGAAACTTGTTGGGGAAGGGGATTTCAACGTCCGCACAAAAGTAAGTTCCGTGGACGAGATCGGTATGATGAGTAATCAATTCAACCACATGATCAACCAGGTGGAAAATCTGTTGGAACGAGTGAAGGAAGAACAGGCACAAAAGCAGGAAGCAGAATTAAGGGCGATCAAGCACCGAATCAACCCGCACTTCCTGTTCAACACGCTTAGTACGATACGCTGGCTCGTCCAATTTAACCAAACGGAGAGGGCTAACACAGCACTTTCCGCTTTGTCAAAATTATTAGAAGGAAACATGGGGAAAACAGGAACTTTTATCTCCATCAAAGAAGAACTCGAACTGGTTGAAAATTTTATGGTGATCCTTCAAATCCGTTACCAGCAGAAATTTAACTTACAGACAGAGTTTGAAGAAGGGATCGAAAACTTTCAAATACCGCGAATGCTTCTTCAGCCGATCGTGGAAAACGCTATCTTCCATGGAATTGTTCCCACAGGTAAAGAAGGAACCGTTACGATCACTGGAATGAACATCCAGCATGGAGTGGTGTTGCAAATTGACGATGATGGAATAGGATTTGAAGAAGACATCCTTGAAAAAATCAATCAGGGCGCTGCACAGATCAACTCGTTTGTCGGGATTGGATTAAACCATGTATATGATTCTGTACGATTATATTACGACCCTCTCTCAAAAGTTGAAATCACTAGTACGTCAGAAGGGACAAGCGTAAAGTTGACCTTGATAACAAAACCCGGGGGTGGGGAAGATGTATAACGTAATGATTGTGGATGATGAACCGATCATACGCTTCGGATTGAAATCTTCTATCGACTGGGAAAAGGAAACCCTCCAGGTGATCGGGGATTTCCCGAATGGCAAACAGGCTCTGGAGGCTATGGAGACAGACTGCCATGTCGATATCTTGATCACCGATATTAAAATGCCTGTGATGGATGGCATTACTCTGATGAAAAAAGCGCTTGATATCAATCCAAAACTTAAGGTTGTCCTGGTCAGCAGCTATAACGAATTCGAATATGTGAGGGAAGGGCTTACACACGGGGCGATCGATTATATACTGAAGCCTACACTTGAGCCTGAAACATTATTAAAAACGGTACAAAAATGTGTCTCTAAAATTCATGAAGAGCAAAACATTGAGATGAAGCTGGAAAACGCTGAACGAACAAAAGTCCAGGCATCGCACAGGAAACTGGAACTAGAAATGAAAAAGATTCTGTTAAAGAACAAGAAGTCTATTGAAACGGAAGATATCGTCAGCATGTTCCAGGTGCCGCATAACATCATTCTTATCAAAATAAAAGAAAAGGACAAAGTGGACGAAGAATTCGGTTTTCTATACAAGAGCCTGATCTTTGAGGAAATCCAGGAACGATTCTATATGGAAACAGATGAAGGGGTATGCTTTCCGATCGGTGAGAATGAATTAGTCTGTTTCTTAAGAAAAACAACAGATTCTTTATCTTTGGCAACATCGATTAAAGAGAAGGTTGAAAAAGAAACATCGATCGAATTCATTTATGGATATGATGTCATCCGTGATCTCCATGACCTTGTAAGCGGATATCACCGTGCCCTTTCAGCATGCAGGCGGCATTTCTTCCATCATGAGAAGGATATTTTTAAGTACAGGCCAGCATTGGAAAAAGATGTGGAAGCTTTGTCCGTCAAAGGGCTGGAAGAACTTTTGCTAGACTCCAATGAAGAATCCCCTGGAAAAGTCATTCAAGAAAGATACCTTCTCTGGAGCGGTGAAACAATGACGCAGGCAAACATAAAAAGAGAAGCATCCAACATCCTGAAAGCACTCTTTTTAAAAAAGGTGGAACTTCCCGTATTGATGGAGAACCTTTCTAGGATAGATACTTCTTCCACGCTGGAGGAAGTATACAAATCCCTGATGGATGGGATTGAAGTGTGTAACCATTCCCTGTCGAATATCAATAGTAAACCTAATACTGACAATGAACTGCTCGATAAAGCGCTTCGATTTATCCATGCGCACTACACAGAAGAGATGACACTTCAAAGTGTAGCCGATCATATTCATATCAGCCGGAATTATTTCAGTATTCTCTTCAAGCGTTTGATGGAACAAAACTTTATTGACTATGTGATCGATCTCCGTATAAATAAGGCAAAGGAATTATTAGTAGAAACCTCTATGAAAGTATATGAGGTAGCAAGCGATGCAGGATTTAACGATGTGAAATATTTCAGTAAATTGTTTAAAAAAATTACCGGCCACTCGCCTGGAGATTACAGATCGACCTATGTTAAGTAAAAAGAAATGGAAAGGGTTTCAGATTATGCTTCGATTCCAACTATCGCTGTTCGTTGTTACTGTGTTTTTCATTGCAGGTTGTACGAATCAAAGGATCATTGAAAATAACGACCCGGAACCCATTTTAAAAGAAGATTCGAAGGAACAGATCGAAATCTGGCATACCTATAGTGATGAGGAAACGAGAATATTCGAGAATGAAGTCATTCCGTTGTTTGAGGAAGAATTTCCGGATATTGAGATAAAGCCGGTGCGGCAGCCGCATAATGAGCAATTGATGTCAGCATTGATCTCCAGAGCTTCAGTCAATCGCACGCCGGATATTATTAGGATGGATATTACATGGCTTCCCAAGTTCGCGGATCTTAAGTTATTGTACCCAGTGAGTGATTTCGATGATTTTGAAGAGATAAAAGACCGTTTTTATCTCCCTCCGCTGGAATCAAACCGGTATGAAGATAGCTATTATGGACTGCCGCTTAATACCAATACGAAAGCAGCCATCTATAATAGAGATACCGTAGAGCGGCTCGGATTGAAAGATTTGCCGGATACGATGGATGAGTTGCTTGAAATCATAGAAGAGCATAATCTTACGCTCGGAATCAGTGACGTATCTCCGTGGAATAGTTTACCTTATTTCTACGGGCTTGGCGGGAAATTGTTGAGCCCCCAGTTTACGCAGGCTTCCGGTTATTTTGACAGTGAGGAAAGTGTGGCAGCGGTGAAGAAGCTTGTACAACTCTATAACAATGGAAATCTTCCTCAGGAATTATTGGGAGGTTATCCTGCGACATGGCAAAATGTTAGAGCTGGAAAGTATTTTATGATTGACGAAGGTCCCTGGTTTTACAGTGTCCGTACGATGTATGATATTAAGCTGCTGAAAGAACAAACCATCTCAGCACCTTTTCCGAGCAATACTGTATACACCTCAGTGCTCGGGGGAGAGAATGCCGTCATAACAAGAGGGTCCGCGCATCGTGAAGCAGCCTGGACATTTATCAAGTGGATGACGACGGAAACACCGCAGAGGTTATTGCTGACAGCGGGAGTGCTGCCTACAAACAAGAACGTCGAGATGGCGAAAATCGTTAAAGATTACCCCTTTTATGAAAGTTATATTAAAAGTATCGATAAGACATTTCTGAGGCCGCCTGTGCCTGAATGGAATGAGATCAATTCCATCTATACCGAATATTTTATCCGGATTTTTTCAGGGAAAATAAGTGCAGAAGAAGGTTTAAAACGAGCGGCAGAAGAGATAGATAAACTGCTAGCTCCATAGAAAGGGAGTAGACCGATGAACAAGAAATGGTGGAAAGAAAGCGTAGTATATCAAATTTACCCAAGAAGTTTCAATGACAGTAACGGAGATGGAATAGGAGATCTAAAAGGAATTACGTTAAAGCTTGATTATTTAAAAGAACTTGGCATCGATGTTGTATGGCTGTCTCCGGTCTATAAATCTCCTAATGATGATAACGGATATGATATTAGTGATTATCAGGACATTATGGATGAGTTCGGAACGATGAAAGATTGGGAGGAATTATTGGACGGCCTCCACAGCCGTGGAATGAAACTGATGATGGACCTTGTTGTCAATCACTCGTCTGATGAACATAACTGGTTCGTTGAGTCCCGTAAATCAAAAGATAACGAGTACAGGGATTACTATATCTGGCGCCCTGGAAAAGATGGCGAGGAGCCGAACAACTGGACGTCATTTTTCAGTGGTTCCGCCTGGCAGTATGATGAACAGACAGAAGAATATTTCCTTCATCTTTTCAGTAAAAAGCAACCTGACCTTAACTGGGAAAATCCAGTACTAAGAAAAGAAATCTATAACATGATGACATGGTGGCTTGAAAAAGGTGTCGATGGTTTCCGCATGGATGTGATCAACTTGATCTCAAAGGCAGACGGATTGCCGAGTGCTCCCGGTGGCAAAAGATATGATTGGGGCGGGGAGTTTTTCATGAACGGCCCCCGCGTCCATGAATATTTGCAGGAAATGAACAGGGAAGTCCTTTCAAAATATGATATGATCACGGTCGGCGAATGCCCTGGTGCATCACCTGAGGATGCAGCCCGTTATGCGAATGATGAAGGAACAGAGTTGAATATGATCTTCACGTTCGAACATATGGATCTTGATTCTGGGCCCGGAGGAAAGTGGAATGTGAAACCATGGAAGCTGGCTGATTTGAAACAGGTTATGACCAAGTGGCAGAAAGAGCTGGAAGGCCGTGGATGGAACAGCCTTTACCTGAATAACCATGACCAGCCGAGGATGGTTTCCCGCTTCGGAAACGATACCGAATATCGAGTGGAATCCGCGAAAATGCTGGGCACATTCCTTCATATGATGCAGGGGACTCCATATATCTACCAGGGAGAAGAACTTGGTATGACGAATGTAAGATTCGACTCCCTTGAAGACTATAACGATATCGAGATCCATAACATGTACAGGGAAAAGGTAATAGAAGGCAATGAAGACCATGACAAAATTATGAATGCGATCTATATAAAAGGACGGGATAACGCTCGGACTCCGATGCAATGGGATGACAGCAAAAACGCAGGATTTACGACCGGGACGCCATGGCTGAAGGTTAATCCTAACTACAGGGAAATCAATGCAGAAAATGCATTGAAAGATCCTGATTCTATCTTTTCTTATTACCAGAAGCTGATCAAGCTTCGCAAAGAGCATGAAATCATTGTTTATGGTACCTATGATCTTATTCTGGAGGACCATCCTTCTATCTATGCCTATACTCGTACGCTGGAAGACGAGAAACTAGTTGTGATATGTAACTTCACTGGTGAAGAAGCAACTTTCAGGCTGCCTGAAAATATCACCTATAACTCTGCAGAAGTACTGATTGAAAACTATCGATTTGAAGAAAATGATAGTCTTTCTTCTCTAGATTTGAAGCCATATGAGACAAGAGTATACCTTTTAAAATAGTGAAAGAAGATAACAGGCGGCAAGTCCAATGGATTTGCTGCCTTTTTTGTGTTCTATCTAAGAATTAGTGTTTTATATTCCTGAGAAGGTGTCTTTAATTAAGCGTTTACATTTTCCTTGTTTTCCTCCTCAACGGTTCCTTTTACAATATAGGAAAAGGGGGATTATCATGATTAAAAATGATGTGATAAAGATCGGATTGATCGGTCTAGGCGGAATGGCCAATGCCCATCGCACGATGATTTCAGAGCTAGACCAGCTGGATATCGGTACGCTTTGCGATGTGAATGAGGAATTGTTGAATACGGTAGGTGACAAAGAAGGCATCGACCAAAAGAAACGCTTCAATGATATGGAAGCGCTTATATCAGATGGTGATGTGGATGCGGTGATCTCAATCGTTCCAAACCATCTTCATGCTAAAGTGATCGAGTTATGTATCAAACATCAGAAGCCGATCCTCGCTGAAAAGCCTTTTACGTTGAATTTTGAAGAAGCAGAAGAACTGAAGATGCGTTATGAAAAGCAACCGATTCCGTGCATGGTCGGATTTTCTTATCGCTATACGCCTTCGTTCCGGTATGCCAGGGAGCTTATTCAGCAAGGAAAGATCGGCCGGGTCCGCCATGTTGCGGTCCGTTATCTGCAATCGTTCGGTGCCCCGATCTATGAGATGCCATTTGTATGGCGATTCGATAAACCATACACAGGAACAGGGGCGCTTGGTGACCTCGGAGCGCATATGATCGATATCGCTCGTTATATGATCGGGGAATTCCAGTCTGTTTCCGCTATGATGGATACCTTTGTTCATGAAAGGAAAAGTCCAGTGAGCGGGGAAATGAAGGAAGTCCAGGTTGATGACTATGCGAGTTTTATGGCAGTTCTCGATAACAATATTCCTGCCAACTTTATCACGACAAGAAATGCTATCGGTTCAGGCAATCAGCATGAAGTGACCGTTTACGGAGATTTAGGAACGCTCCATGTGAACTGTGAACGTCCTTATGAAATCGATATATGCATCATCGAAAACAAAGAAGAGGGTGCAAGTTTTGTAACGAAGAAGGTTTCAGATAAATATAAAAGGCAGCAGCTGCAGGACTTTGCTGATTTAGTGGCAGGAGCTAAACAAGAAGGAACCCCTGATTTCTATGACGGCTATCAAAATCAGAAGGTTCTTGAGCGGATCATCGAATCGGCGGAAAGTGGCCGCATGATTCAAATAGATTAAGAAGGGGATGGTTACATGGTTGAAACCAGGTTGAAGATCGGGATAGCTGGCGCGGGTTCATTTACAGAACTATGGTATCTTCCTATTCTTGAACAACATCCGAACATCCAACTCCAGGCTATTTGCAGTGCCAGTGGAACCAGTGCTAGTAGATTGGCGGAGAAATATAACATCCAGAAGAGCTATCAATCTTACAAAGAGATGCTGGAAAAGGAAGACCTGGACGGGCTGTGCATCGTCACCCCGAATGAATCCCATATGGAAATCGCGATAGAAGCCTGCAGAAGGGGAATCCATGTTATCTGTGAAAAGCCGCTGGCGATGGATCAGGAGGAAGCGAGATCGATGCTGGAGGCTGCTCAACAAAATAACATCGTTCATGCGGTCAACTTTACGTATAGAGAGAATACGGCTGTTAAAAAACTGAGAGAAATGCTGGAAAACGGTAAGATCGGCCAGGTCTATGAAGGAAGATTTCAGTACACAGGTGCATATGGCCTTGCGGGTCCTCCTGGTTGGCGCGGCACAAGAGCCATTGGAGGAGGCGGTGGTGTTCTCGCTGATCTGGGATCCCACTTGATCGATTTGGTTCAATATGTTTTACAGGAAAATATCGAGAGCGTGCAAGCTTCTCTTTCCTATCTTCACGAGGGGAAATTAAAAGGGTTCCATGACATGAAGGAGAGCGACCAATCGGTTGATTCTGCCTTTTTCAAAGCCAGGTTCCCATCCGGCATTCATGGTTCCTTTTTTACAAGCTGGATCGCTTCCCAGGGAAACAGGAACCAGACGATAGAGTTGTCTTTTAACGGCAGCGAAGGGGCGATCCAGCTTCTCTCAAGTGAATTGGGCATTCAGCTGCAGTATGCGACAGGGAACGGGAGCTGGAAGGAAGTTGCTGTCGAAGGCGTCCAGAAATGGGAAGATGATGCGGAACCTGCTGAAGAACGATTCCGTCCCTGGCGCCTGACAGAGTCTAACGAAATCTGGAAGTGGGCCGATCGAATTATCGAAAGCAAAGCGAAGGATCAAGCGGTAAACGGAAATATGCCAGATTTCAAAGACGGCTATGAGGTTCAAAAGGTCATCGACGGAGTGTTGGAATCAGCGGATCTAGAAAAAAAGATTTTAGTAGATAAGAAATAAAACCAGAGGAGTGTTCAACATGATCAAGGTAACGATATGGAATGAAAATCGTCATGAACAAAAAAATCCTGATGTGCAGGAAATTTACCCGGATGGAATCCATCAAGCGTTAGCGTCTTTCTTAAAAGAGGACTTTGAAGTAAAGACAGCCACATTGGATGAGCCGGAGCATGGACTGACAGAGGAAGTGTTATCTGAGACAGATGTATTGGTCTGGTGGGGACATCTCGCACATGACGAAGTAAGCGATGAGATCGTAGAAAGAGTGAAGAACAGGGTCCTGGACGGCATGGGATTCATCCCGTTGCACTCGGCACACGGCAGTAAAATCTTCCACGTGCTGATGGGGACAAGAACCGGAGAATTAAAATGGCGGGAAGCGGACGATAAAGAAAGAATATGGATAGTAGACGAAAGCCATCCGATCGCAGACGGGCTTCCGGAAATGATCGAAATTGAGAAAGAAGAAATGTACGGGGAAAGATTCGGAATCCCGCAGCCGGAAGAATTAATCTTCATCAGCTGGTTCTCCGGCGGCGAAGTGTTCAGAAGCGGTTGTACGTACAAACGGGGGAAAGGGAAGATCTTTTATTTCAGGCCTGGGCACGAAACCTACCCGACCTACTACCAAAAAGAGATTCAAAAGGTTATCAGCAACGCCGTGAAATGGGCAGCTCCGAATAAAAAGAGCCCGGAGATAAAACTGGGAAACGTCGAGCCGTTAGAAGTTATTAAATAGAGAGTAATGAAAGACTGTTGAAACTTTGTTTCAACAGTCTTTGGTCTAGATTGTAAAAAACTTAGACGAGTAGTGGCCACCTTTTAGGAAAGGTGGCCTAATTATTAGTTTGAGTGCCATCAAAGTCAAACTCGTTTTATCCCAACTCTTTAAGGTTATATACCTATTAAAACAGGATAAAAGGAGTCTGTCATGTTATTGCTAAGTTTTATTTTTGTAATCGTTTTTTCACTCATACACTTTTTCTCTAAAAATATGAGATTCATCACTTATATTCCCCGCAGTAAATACTTGTCGGTTGCCGGAGGGGTAGCGGTGGCTTATGTCTTTTTGCATTTGCTGCCGGAGATCAGCGAATCGCAGAAAACGTTTGAGGGGTCGGAAAAAGGGGCGATGGGATACCTGTCCAATCATGCCTATTTGTTCGCGTTGGCGGGGCTGTTTCTTTTTTATGCGCTTGACCGTATGGTGAAAACCGCTAAGAAAAGGGATGATAAGAATCCTGAGAGAGCAGATTCAAGCGTGTTCTGGATCCATATTTCTTCGTTTTTTGTTTACAATGCATTGATCGGTTATTTGTTAGTAAGGGACAACCCTGATAGTGTCCAGGGGATGGTTCTTTATTTCATTGCGCTGGTTGTCCATTTTGTAACGGTAGACCATAACCTGAGGGTTGACCATCGCGATGCATACGATAAATATGGAAGATGGCTCCTCTCGGCTGCGATTATAGTGGGCTGGGTAATCGGTGTATTTACGGAAGTCAGTGAATTCCTGCTTTCCATGTTGGTAGCATTCCTTGGAGGCAGTATCATCCTGAATGTTATCAAAGAAGAGTTGCCGGAAGAAAGAAAGAGCAGTATTGGGGCGTTCGCGATCGGGGTTATTTCCTATTCGGCTTTGCTGCTATTGATAAAATGACTCTAGAGAACGAAAAAGAGAATCCTTTTCCTTTCAATCCATTATGATTGTCTGTCATTTGTCTGTTTCGATAGGTGACAGGCAGTTTTTTTATGAAAGAAAAGCAACACCACTCTATAATACCTGTGTGATAAAATAACGATAGGGAAAAATTTACAAGTGGTCGTGATGTCTTCAAAGATAGATTGCAGAAGGGGAATTTGGATGGTACGGAAATATAGTGGGAATTGGAAATCGTTTTCTGTTTTTACACTTGTTGTTAGTTTAATAGTTGGTTATTTTTCGGTTTTATCTGATAACCTGCCATACATGGGGAATGGTGTTACAGTTTCGGAGTTTATCGTTTCCTATTTTGCGGTAATGATTAATTCACTGCCGATGTGGTTTATTTATGCGATGGTGGCAGGTGGCCTTTTTGGAAGAAATCTAAAGCAAGGTGTTATATTCGGCACAGTTTATACTGTCTTTGCAATATCCGTATACTTTGTTATGAGTAATATTTTGATTATTTCGGAAGGAACGGTAGTTGGTGAAACACAGATCAGTACATATATGATATGGTTTGCGGCTTCGCTTGTAGGTGGATCTGTTGGCGGTGGAGTAGGTTTTCTTGTAAAAAGAAACGCTTTTGCTTTACTGGTTGTTCCAGCTGGGTTACTGTTGCAGTTGTTTATAAATGGTCCCCCAAGCTGGCGAGATATAGTCGGTATCGCGCAAAATGTTACGTATTGTGTCATGATTGTAGGAATCTTCGCTTTAATAGCGATAAATGCCACGAAGAACAGGAATAGTGTAACTTCTTAAATGATAGTAACTTTGAGCATATGTCCTGTTTTTATAAATGTCAATTAGAGAGAACAGTAAACTTTACAAAAAACTTTGAGATTACAGGTTGAAGGCTGCGTGGTAGTCTGTTAAAATAAAACAAAATTAAAGGCTATGTGTAACTGGCGCACGCGGATTACCGCGAGGGAGCACATAGTTTCGAAGTCGTTCGCCTGGGCAGAGGTAAGGGATCTATGATCCCTTGCCTCTTTCTGTATATTTGGAGGGGATAATAGCTGATCCATAACTTCAAAATGTTTCTCGGATGGTAGGTACCTTTGTTTAGTGATTTGGATTCAGGAGTGAGAAAGAACATAAACAGAAAGAGGGGAAACCATTATGAGCACAACAGTATTAGAGAAAGTGAAAAACATCAAAGTGTTGAACAACATCGCAGAGAACGGCCTGAACGTCTTCAAGGATAAGTATAGGGTAGATAGTGATTCAGACAATCCCGATGCTATTCTTGTTCGAAGTGCTAACATGCACGCGATGGATTTTGGCCCTGAGTTAAAAGCGATCGCAAGGGCCGGAGCCGGTGTGAACAATATTCCGGTCGACAGATGTACGGATACAGGTATCGTCGTTTTTAATACGCCTGGCGCGAATGCGAACGCTGTAAAAGAACTTGTCCTGACGTCACTGATGGCTTCATCCCGTAACCTTTTCGATGGTGTGGCATGGGCGAAGACATTAGAAGATGAAGGAGACCAGATTCCAAAGCTTGTAGAAGCAGGAAAGAAGAATTTTGTTGGAAAAGAGATCAAAGGCAAAACACTCGGTGTCATCGGCCTTGGTTCGATCGGAATGCTTGTAGCGAACGATGCGCTTGATTTAGACATGGATGTTATCGGATATGACCCGTTCATCTCGGTTGATACAGCCTGGAACCTGTCTCGCAACGTGCAGCGCGCGATGTCGCTCGAAGAGGTTTTTGCTTATTCTGATTATATTACGGTCCACGTTCCTTTCACGGATAAAACAGGAGGAATGTTTAACAAAGAAGTGTTCAATATCATGAAGCCTGGCGTTCATATTCTGAACTTCTCACGCGGGGAGCTTGTGGATGAAAACGATATGGCAGTTGCCCTTGAAAGTGGAAAAGTCGGAAAGTATATCACTGACTTCCCGAATGAAAATGTGTTGAAGATGAAAAACGTCGTGCCGATCCCGCATCTTGGTGCTTCGACAAGTGAATCAGAGGAAAACTGTGCGATCATGGCAGCCCGCCAGGTGAAGGATTTTCTGGAAACAGGAAACATCCGGAACTCCGTCAATTTCCCGAATGCTTCCATTCCATATACAGGGAAGCGCCGTGTTACAGCTTTCCATCAAAACGTCCCGAACATGGTCGGTCAAATGACTTCAGCCATCTCAAGCTTTGATCTAAACATCGCGGACATGGTGAACAGAAGCCGCGGGGAATACGCCTACACGATGATCGATATTGAAAATGAGGTCGATGGAGATAAGGTCTTGAGATTGGAAGAACAGGTCAAAGAAATTAACGGGGTCGTTACGACTCGGGTAATATAACAGAAAGAATCTGGCTTTGATTGAAAGAACTAGAACATATTATGGAGATATTTTTTAGGTAACGGGTCTGTTTTGATGTACAAAAACAAAAAAAAATTGTTTTAGAGTCTGATTTAGCTAATAAATCAGACTCTTTGTTTTTTTCTTGTAATTGCTGATTTGTTGTAACTAGTAACTACAGCATTGTTAAAGAAGGATATCTTTCTCTGAAATAGAATTTCAAATAAACCATACACGGATACAGGTGTTGAAAATAACAGGAACTTAGGAGGTATGGAATATGAAGATCAATAGAATAGATCATGTGAGTATTAACGTAAATGATCTTTCAGAGGCTAAAGCGTTTTTTCTTGATTTAGGACTTGAAGTGAAAGTGGAATGGGAATTGGATGGAGAACAGTTGGACAGAATAGTTGGGCTTGATAATGTTAAAACGTCGTGTGTAGGATTGGGGATGCCAAATGGTCACGCATGGATAGAGTTAGTGAAATTTTATACGCCAACAGACGCAAAAGGTATTGAGCAACCTTTTGCAAATACGCTGGGTATTCGGCATATTTGTTTTGCTGTTGAAGATATTGAAGCTATTGTTGCTAAGTTGAAAAAGAAAGGCACAGAAATCTTTAGTGAGATACAGCAATATGAAGGAAATTATAAGTTATGCTACGTTCGTGGCCCAGAGGGAATTATTTTAGAGTTGGCGGAGAAAATCAGATAAATATTGAGTGGGACTTTAAATGAATTCCATCTCCAACTTTACATGTTTTTGTTAAACTATTGGGATCTTTCGTTAAGAAGAATAATAAAACAGCTTGATTCACACTCAAAATACCACCGAAAAAACGGTGGTTTATTTTGGTGGTATTTAAGATGAAAAGTTGTTTTTTCTAAGATGTTACCGCTACAAAACAACATCTTGAGAAACTCAACTATTATTAATCAACCTCTTTAGCAGCTTTATCCAGATAGTTATACATCGTATACTTGGATATTTTCAGAAGATCGGCCACGGTCTGTACGGCTCCTTTGATAAGAAACAGACCTTTATCATCCAGGTAAGAAATGAACTTTTCACGTTCCACCTTATCCATGAGCGAGATCGGCTTTCCGATTTTATCGATCGCTTCGTTGATAAGCTGTTCCTGTAAATCATTGATGGATGGAGAGAACTCTTCTTGTTTCTGGTTAGCCGGTTCGATCGAGATCAAATTCTCGATGATCGAATTAGCTACTCTTAAGTAAGCGGTATCGATATTGATGCACAGGCAGCCAATGATGTTTCCAGCCTCATCTCTTATAATCATCGAACTGGATTTGATGGGCTTTTGAAGATGGGACGTATTGGAATAGTTTATGAGATTATCTTCGCCGTTCAGTCCCTTTTTAATGATTTCTAGTCCAAGGTTAGTGATCGGGGAACCGACTTTTCTCCCTGTCACATGGCCGTTAAAAATAGCGATGATCGAAGAAGAATAGTCTGTGAGGTCATGGAGAACTACCTCACAGAAGTCGCCAAAGGTCTTTGCGATCCCTTCAGCTACTGAGATATAAGGTTTTAACAAAGGATGTATCGTTTGTTTTTCAGTTATCATGTGCTCAACTCCACTCGTTGGGATGATGTAACTTTTTCTTGTTTGTAGACAGCCTTTCCGCCGAGGAATACTGATCTGATCTCTTTTAACTTTACGATATCTTCCAGCGGATTACCATCTACAAGAATGATATCGGCTTTTTTCCCTTTTTCTAAAGACCCGATGAGTTGTTCGGCCTTAACGGTTCTGGCAGCAGTTATCGTGGCAGATTGGATTGCTTCTAGATTGGTCATTCCTTCGTTTACATACAGCGCAAGTTCATCTGCCAGTAAGCCGGGATAGTTGTAAGGTGTACCGGCGTCTGTTCCCGCTGCGATCGGGATACCTGCAGCATGAGCCATCTTGAAGCTTACGCGGTGGTCTTCGATCAGCTCTTTTACCTGTTCGATCATGTACGAAGGGATGCCTTCTGTATGGTCAAGAATAAGCGTAGGTGCGATTAACGTAGGGACAACGAACGTGCCTTTTTCTTTCATTAGAGTAACAGCTTCCTCATCGAGAAGGTAAGCATGTTCGATCGTCGTAACGCCTGCCCGGATCGCATTTTTGATTCCCTCGTTTCCGATCGCATGCGCAGCAGTGGTCTTGTTTGCGTTTCGTGCTTCCTGGCAGGCACAGCTTAGTTCCTGTTCGCTTAACTGAGTGGAACCTGGTTCATTTCCTTCTGTCAGAACTCCGCCTGTCGCCATGAGCTTCAACAGGTCGGCGCCTTCCTTAAGCTGTGACCTTGCAGCCTTTCTGATTTCTGCTTCCCCATCAGCTTCGATCGCCATCACGTGGCCATGGCCGCCAGTCATGACAATCGGACGCCCTGCAGCAAATATTCTTGGTCCAGTCGCCTGGCCGGCTTCAATGGCCTTTCGGTACTTGATGTCCGCGTTGTAACGGGTACCGAGATTCCGGACAGTCGTGATCCCGTTTTTCAAAAATTCCTGTCCCTGTTTTCGTGCGAGGTGGGCTGTCTGGGATTCATCATCCTGTGCGATCTGTTTAAAAGGATCTGGTGAACAATCCATCCCAAGATGCACATGACAGTCGATGAGACCGGGTAGCGCTGTAAGCCCAGCACCGTCGATCACTTCAACGTCAGCTCCCGTTTCGATTTGAAGGTCGTACTCGAGAATTCCAGACTCGTCGAACAGGATCTCACCATTTTCGATTACTTCATCACCGGCACAGGTAACCAGCCTGATATTCGTAATCTTTGTTTTCATCCTCATACCCCCGCATAGGTTTTTTCATTGTATTTCTGGATGAGTGCCTGGTAGAGTTCGAAACTGATATTACCGCCGCTCACCATCACGATGACTTTTTTATTTTTAAGGTTTGTATGATGATAAAGCATTGCTGAGATTGCTGCTGCACCTGAAGGCTCGACGACAAGCTTTGCTCTTTCAGCAAGAAAAGCGACAGAGTTGGCGATTTCTTCTTCGGAAACGAGAACAAGATCGTCCACATATTTCTCAGTATGTGCGAAGGTTAAATCGCCTGGCTTCTTGGCCATCAAGCCGTCAGCTATCGTATTGACTTCTACTTCTGTCGGCGTTCCCATTTTACGGGAGGTATACATGGCAGTAGCACCCTCTGTGTTAACGCCGATCACCTTTATCGTAGGTTTCAGTTCTTTAACGGCTGCAGCGACTCCGGAGATCAGTCCGCCTCCGCTGACAGGGACGATGATCGCATCTGCTTCCGGAAGTTCCTCAAGCACTTCAAAACCGATCGTTCCCTGTCCGGCGATTGTAAACGGATCATCAAATGGGTGGATCATGGCGCGTCCTTCTTCTTCTTTGATCTGGAGCGCCTTGTTGAACATTGCGATAGAGTCTGTTCCGTATTCGATCGCTTCTGCGCCATATTGCTGTGTGATCGCGTTTTTCTTGCTCAGTACAGGGTTCTCGGGCATGATGACTGTCGCTTTGATCCCTGCCTGCTGGGCGGCATATGCGGTTCCGGCTCCGTGGTTCCCTGCCGAAAAGGCAACGACACCGTTTGCTTTCTCTTCTTCGCTGAGGTTGGCGATTTTATTATAGGCACCGCGGATTTTAAAGGATCCAGTCTTTTGAAGGTTTTCAGGCTTTAGATAGATCTGATTTCCAGAGATATCTGAAAAAGTCTTAGAGTATTGAAGGGGAGTTTGGTTAATAACACCAGCAAGGTTAGCACGGGCTTGTCTAATTTCATTCAATGTAACGATCACGTTTAATTCCTCCTATTTATCAATTACTTCAGCTACCATTTCGATTTCTACCGGGATATTAAAAGGGAGTACACTCGTACCGATTGCAGATCTTGCGTGTTTGCCGTTTTCACCAAGCACTTCTACAAAAAGGTCCGAGGCACCGTTGATGACTTCCGCCTGTCGAAAAAAATCCGGACTGCTGTTTACAAAGCCCAACAACTTGACCACTCGGATTCGACTGAGGTCACCGATTTCTGATTTAACCATACTTAGTAAATTCACCGCTGTTAATCTTGCTGCTTCATATGCTTGTTCAAGGGTTACTTCACTTCCAACCCTGCCCTGGATGCTGGGGATTCCGTTAACAATTGGACCAGATCCCGAGGTGTAGATCCGCTTCCCGCTTTTTCTTACCGTCACATAATTGGCAAGGGGAGCAGGAGAGTCCGGGAATTCATATCCAAGGTCTTTAAGTTTGTCTTCGATCAGCAAGTAAAAGGCCTCCTTGTAAAAAAGTATAGTAAAGCCATTATAAGATTAAATATTCAAAAAATTCAATACAAATAACAAAATTTTTATAATTATAACAATTTTTTGTTAACTTTTTGTTCGATTATGTTATCCTAGGTTAAAAATGAAATGGAAAGAAGAAAGGTAGGAGACAAATGGCGGCAGAACTATTTTTAGAAGACAGTTACCTGAAAGAATGCAACGCAAATATTGTGGAAGTGGAAGGAAATAAAGTGAAACTGGATCAGACTGTTTTTTATCCAACCGGCGGCGGGCAGGAGCATGACACAGGCTTTCTGGTACAAAACGGGCGGGAATATGAAGTAAGCAAGGTGAAGAAGGAAAAGGGAGATATCGTCCATTATGTAAAAGATCCAGAGGGGCTGGAAGAAGGAGAAGTGACTGCGGTTATCGATTGGAATCGTCGGTACAGCCTTATGAAACATCACTCCCTGCTTCACGTTCTTGCGAGTGTCTTTAACAAAGAATACGGATCATTATGTACGGGAAACCAGATATACCCTGACCGTGCACGGATCGATTTAACGGAAATCCACTCACTGGAAAAAGAAGACCTTGACCGAATCGTAGAACAGGCAAACAACGAAATCCACGCTAACCATCCGATCAGTTCCAGGGTGCTGCCAAGAGAAGAAGCGGAACAAATCTCAGGAGCGATTAAAACGGTCGTAAATCTCATACCTGCTTTTGTAAAGGATATCCGTCTTGTTAAAATAGGCGAGATCGATGAACAGGCATGTGGCGGCACCCATATAGGAGAAACAAAGGAGATCGAAGGAGTAGTATTAGATAAAGTGAAAAACAAAGGGAAAGGGGTAACCCGATTAGAAGTTAGAGCAACTGCTGGATAACCAAAATATAGGTGATCTTTTACAGAGAGGATGGGAATTTTCCCATCCTTTTGTTATTTGACAAATTTTTAGAATTAAAAAAATTTTTTAATAAAAGTCATTGACTCACATGCGTTAATAGGATAAACTTACAGAAAATTTTAATTATTTTGAAAGGGGAAAAAGATGGCAAATCAGATATTCTTAAAAGGCGGTTTGTTGATCGATGGGAATGGTGGGAGAGTCATAGAGAATGCAGGCGTTTTAATAGACGGAGAAAAGATAGCTGCAGTCGGCCCTGCCGATACAATCCCCGTTCCTGATGATGAGGAAGTTGTTGATCTCGATGGCAAAGTGATCATGCCTGGTCTTATCGATGCCCATGTCCACCTTGTCGGGGTGAAGAACCTGAACTTGATGATGGCAGCGCTTGAACCGACCGAAGTGCAGATGGGACGAGCATTAAAAGATTTACCCAAGCTTATTGATGCCGGCGTAACCGCAGTCCGTGATGTTGGAAGCCAGGTCGCACTTCACATAAGAAATCTGATCAAGGACGGAGTGTATGAAGGTCCCAGAGTGAAGACTTCTTACAAAATTTTGGGACAAACAGGCGGACATGGTGACATACATATGCTCCCACCGGAATTTAATACGAACCGTACTTGCGATGGTGTGGATGATTGCCGTAAAGCAGCACGTGAACAGTTCCGTGCCGGTGCAGACTTCATCAAGATCTGTTCTTCCGGTGGAGTTCTCTCGGAAAAAGATGACCCGCGCTCTCCTCAATTAACCGTAGAGGAAATCGCGGCGATTGTTTACGAAGCAGAAGCTGTAGGCTCGTATGTTGCTTCACACGCACAAAGCACACAGGGAATCATTAACGCATTGAAAGCCGGAGTAAAAACGATTGAACACGGTATCCTGATCGATGAGGAAGGAATAGAATTGATGCTCCAAAATGATGCATACCTTGTTCCAACGTTAGCCATCGTGAAGAGGATCGTTGAGGAAGGTGCCGAGTACGGCGTTCCGGAATTTGGACTTAAGAAAGCAAAGACATATTATGACCTTCATATCCAGAACATGAAAAAAGCCTATGCCGCCGGTGTGAAGATAGCAGCAGGAACGGATTTTGCCGGTTGTGATCCTGTTGATCATGGTGGTAATGCGTTAGAGCTCGAGTTACTAGTGAATGAGGTTGGTTTAACACCGATGGAGGCGATTGTCTCCGGAACGAAAATCTCTGCAGAGGCAATCGGTCTTGGTGAAGAAGTAGGAACGATTGAAACCGGTAAGCTTGCAGACTTGATCGTGGTCGACGGCAATCCGGCCCAAGATATTTCTGTTCTGTTAGACACAAACAACATCAAGCAGGTGTATGTCGGCGGAAAACGTTATAAAAACGGTGTGGCTGTAAAGAAAGAAGTAGAACTTGTCTAAGGGGATAAAAAGGGAAAAACGAATCTAAAAAATGATTTGAGGGGAAGGGATTTATTTGTTAAATGAACCGGTTGTTGCCACGATGATCATTCTTGCTTTGATTGCGGTTGGTGAAGTGGTATCTATCAAGACCAGAGCGAGAGTACCGATGCTATTGGTAGTTTTATTAGGATATCTTGTCTTACTGTGGGTAGGCGTATTTCCGCAGGATCTTGTTGCGAACTCGACGTTTTCAACAGTTGGAGCAGTATTGATCGCTCCTTTAATCGTCCACATGGGTACACTTATTCCGATGAAAATTATCAGACAGCAGTATAAGTCGGTTATCATCGCATTACTAGGTATCATTATTGCTGCTGGAACAATCCTGTTAACAGTGTCTCCGATCTTTGGTTATAAAACCGCTGCAGCAGGAACCGGGCCGCTGACGGGTGGAATCATTGCCTTTGTTGTAACTTCAGAAAAACTTCAGGCGTTAGGCTTAACAGCTCTTGTAACGATTCCTGTTCTTATCCTTTCTCTTCAAAGTTTAATCGGGCTTCCTTTGACAACGCACTTCCTGCGCCGTTATGCCGTAAAGGTGAAGGCGGAAATGGGAAATAAGCCATTCGTAGCTGCAACAGCTGAAGCGGCAGTTCAGTATGAACCGGTTGGAAGGAAAGAAAATACGGAAGAAGCTCCAGCTAAGAAAAGCTGGATTCCAGATCGGTATGCTACGCCATCTATCTTGCTTTTCCAATTGTTTTTCGGTGGATCGATCGCAGTTGTAGCCGGAAGCCTTACAGGTGTTCACTACAGTATCTGGGCGCTTGTGATCGGTTTAGTAGGAACATTAAGCGGTTTCTATCGTGACAAGATGATGGAACGCGCGAATTCCTTTGGGGTAGGGATGGTCGGTGTTATCTTCGTTATCATTCCTTCTATGAATCAAGTAACGTTCGGGTTGTTCTTACAAAACCTGCCGGCAGTATTCACGATTCTATTGATTGGTGCTGCAGGTATCATTCTCGGAGGATACGTTGGATCAAAGCTAGTAAAGTGGGATGTTACAAAAGGAATTCCGGTTGCGCTAACAGCTATGTACGGATTTCCTGGCGACTATCTTGTTTGTGAGGAAGTAAGCCGAAGTGTTGGCGAAACGAAAGAAGAGCAGGAACATATCTTTAATGAAATCCTGTCTCCTATGCTGGTTGGCGGGTTTACAACCGTAACGATCGCTTCCATTGTCATCGCAAGCGTTCTGATGGGCACTCTCTCGTAATAAAGGCTTAAAAATTTTCCTGTGATGGAGGGACATATGAAGACAAAAATTTCGAATATCCAGCTGTTCGACGGAACTGGCTCTGATTTAACAAAGACTACTATACTTTTTGATGAAAAAGAGATTTTAGCAATCGGAGATAAAGCGGAAGATGCGGATGCCGACCAGGTGATCGATGGCGAGGGACTAACATGTGTCCCAGGCCTGATCGACTGCCACGTTCATCTCACCATGGACGGAAACGCCGATCCTTTTGCAGATGCTCTTGGAAACACGGAAGCGGATGATGCTTATAAAGCATACCGCAACGCTCAAAAACAAATCGAAAGCGGCGTCGTTACAGTCCGTAATGTCGGATCGAAAGACAACGTTGATATCGCGCTAAGAAAAGCGATTGAGAAAGGGGTCGTAAAAGGCCCGCGGATCGTTGCTTCTGGTGAACCGATCGTTATGACAGGCGGCCACGGGCATACGATGGCGATCGAAGCGGACGGTGTCGATGAAGTCCGTAAAGCGGCCCGTACCCAGTTGAAGAAAGGGGCAGACCTCCTAAAGCTGATGGCGACTGGAGGAGTAATGACACCAGGGGTAGACCCGAACTCTCCGCAGCTTGGTGAAGATGAGTTGCGATGCGCCTGTACTGAGGCGACGAACGCAGGCAAAACAACTGCTGCACACGCACAGGGTGTGGAAGGGATCAAGAATGCGATCCGCGCCGGGATTACAACGGTAGAACATGGCATTTACTTAGATGACGAAGCGATCGATATGATGCTGGAGCGGGGCACATTCCTCGTCCCGACGCTTGCCGCTCCGTTTAACATCGTAGAGTATGGACTTGAAGCGGGAATACCAGAACACGCTGTACAAAAATCAGAGCGAGTAATGGATGACCATCAGAAGAGCTTCTATCAAGCTTACAAAAAAGGCGTAAAAATAGCTGCCGGAACAGATGCAGGAACGCCATTTAACAGGCACGGCGACTTTGTAACAGAGCTTGAACTGATGGTAAAGAACGGCATGAAAAATGATGACGTCCTTCGTTCAGCAACAAAAGTGGCAGCAGAGGCGATGAAAATCGACAGCAAAACAGGAACTGTCGAAGAAGGAAAGCTCGCAGACCTGCTGCTAGTCAAGGGTAACCCGCTTGAGGATATTTCAGCTTTGCGCAAGGTCGTTAAAGTTTTTAAAGAGGGCGAATGCTATGTTTCGAAAGACGTTAAAGAGCAGGCGGTAGTGAACTAGTAATCTGGTTTTCCGTCGTAAGAGGACATCTGTTCCGCTAATGTGTGAAATAATGCTTGATTTCAATTTTTATAGGACATATGATCCTTTATTTTAGATTTTCAATGCTGTTTCACTCAGTTTTTGATCAAATAGCGGAACAGATGTCCTAAAATACTGGAAAAATAGCTGCTTTTAAGCAAATAGCGGAACAGATGTCCTATAATTTCATAGCATCACAAAAAACAACAAAGTAATTCACCAGATTTATATTCAACAAATAATTATTAGGATGGTGTCTTATAAATGGAAAAACTATATCAGCAGCTTGATCAATTGTACGATGAAATGGTGGAAGTTTTCCGCCATCTCCACATGCATCCTGAACTATCTTTCGAAGAAGTGGAAACCCCTAAGTTCATCGCAAGCTTCCACACACAGCTAGGGCACGAAGTTCGGACTGAAGTGGGAGGACGAGGCGTTGTTGCAAAACTAAAAGGTGGAAAACCTGGACCGACCATCGCCCTACGCGCTGACTTTGACGCACTGCCGATCAAGGAAGAAACAGATCTTCCCCATAAGTCCAAAGTGGATGGTGTGATGCATGCATGTGGCCATGACGGCCATACTGCTGAACTGCTGATTCTGGCAAAAGCGCTTAACAAAATGCAGGACGAGCTTGAAGGTACGATCGTATTTATCCATCAACACGCTGAGGAGTATCAGCCGGGCGGTGCGATCGCGATGATCGAAGACGGTTGCCTGGAAGGCGTCGATGTGATCTTTGGCACGCACCTATGGGCTAACGCACATGTTGGTGAAGTAGGCTTCCGATCCGGCCCGGCGATGGCAGCAGCAGACCGGTTCCATATTACGATCCAGGGGCAGGGGGGACATGGTGCACAGCCACATTTAACAAAGGATTCTGTCGTGATCGCTTCCCAGGTCGTTACTAACCTGCAGCAGATCGTGGCACGCCGTGTTGATCCACTTGAATCAGCCGTTGTTTCCGTTGGGAACTTCGTTGCGAAAAATGCGTTCAACGTTATCGCTGACACTGTTGAGCTAACAGGAACTGCCAGGACGTTTAAAGAAGATGTTCGTAATTTAGTGGAAGCAGAAATCGAGCGTGTCGTAAAAGGAGCATGCCTCTCTGCAGATGCTGATTATAAGTATGAGTTTGTGCGGGGTTATCCTGCGTGTGTGAACCATCCGGAGGAAACGGAATTCGTTGCAGGGCTAGCTGAATCTGTACCTGGAGTGACAAACGTATACGAAGCAGCTCCGCAAATGGGTGGAGAAGACTTCTCTTATTATTTGCAGCATGTAAAAGGAACGTTCTTCTTCACTGGAGCAGGCGATCCGGAATGGGAAAAAACGTATCCACACCACCATCCTAAATTTAAAATCAGTGAAAAAGCGATGCTTGTTGCTGCCAAAACACTTGGAAAAGCTGTGATCGAATATGCAAAGAAACAGGCTAACGTTCCTGTTGAACAATAAAAGATGAAGAGAAGGCTTTAGAATGGCAAAAAACCGGCTGGGATAAAAATTCCCTGGCCGGTTTTTAATATATTAGAAAATGGAACAACTAAGCGAGACATGCTTTTTTCTTCTCCTGGATCAGTAAACTTCTTACATATTCATTGTGTTTCTTACCTTTATATTACCTGTTTATAATAATTTGGTTAATTAGATATATGGTTACTTAAACGGGGGTATTACTTTAGAAAGTTCTCAAGGGGTGAAAACATGGTCAGTAAGTTAAACAGGCTATATGAAATCGAAACAGACCTTAACAGGCTGCAAAAGGCGATTAATGATAACGAGAAAACGTTTCTTCCGTTAATGAGAGAGCTGTTTCCTGTTACTTTCATGCAAAAATATACTAAATTCTCTTCTATTGATAGCTTTTTAGAGGAAAGCCCCTGGGATTTTTCATCAAAGGAGGCTTTTGAGGATCTTGCAGACCATTATTGGGATGAATTTATTAATGAAAACACCGACTTCAATTCCTGGGAGGAGATGATGACGGTTGGACTGAATAAATGGCTTAATAAAAAAGCTGAACATCTAACGTTTCTCATCAAAGAATCTTAAAGAGGCTTTAAACGTAAAGATTCGCATCTTCCTACAAAAATGAGAAGGAGTTGTTGAGAATGTTCGAGCACCAGTGCCCTGAATGCGGAGCCCAGGCTGAACCACTGAAATCAGAACCATTCAAACTCTGTCCCGAGTGCCATACAGTAATGGCTTATATTGGAGAAAAAGAAGAGCAGGAGGAGTAGTTTCCATTAACCGGATGAGGTTGCCAGGATCAAACCGAATATCTTATTGTAAGCAGGGATGACTCAAAAACAAAGTGTCAAGCACCTCCAACATTTTAACTAGATGGACTTGTATTAATGTTCATATGGATATTGCTAAACGGAGAGAGACAGGTAACTATAAGTCTAACGGGTTCCGTTTTGAACAGTAAGTGACAGTAAAATTGACGTGCTATTTAAATACAAATTAGCACGTCAATTTTTTATTATTGAAGAGCCACTTTACATAGTTTTGGACAATGAAAATTGAGGGTAAGCTACTCAACTGACGGGCAGAATAGATTAAGTAGTTATATGTGTTTTAAAATAAACTAAGAAAGCACACACTATTTATTGTATAGGAGTGTGTTATATGAATTTTATGGTATATACTGCAGAATGGAATGATGTTTTAAAATTACGTTTAAAATTAAAAGAAACCAACCTTGATTATTGGCTTCACCACAATTTATTTTCTTTTTCTTGGTGGTTCCTTCTTATTACAATGATATTATTCTTAATTTTATGGTGGCTTTTATTGGACAAATCTCGAATGATGGAGATACTTTTATACGGTTTTTTAGTGACTACATTAGTGATCTTACTTGATATAATAGGCGTATCATATGTGTTATGGGGTTACCCAAATATGTTGACACCTTTAATTCCTCCTATTTTAGCTATTGATATTGGGCATTTACCATTTATTTATATGATTATTTACCAATACTCATCTTCGCGAAAATCATTTTTCATTTTAATGGTGATAACATCTTTCTTTTTAGCTTTCATTTTTGAACCACTTGCAGCATGGTTAAGAATTTATGAATTAAATAATTGGCGCCACATATACTCATTTCCAATATATTTTGTAATAGGTGTCCTATGTAAGTGGTTTATATCAAAAATAAAAAAATTAGAAAGTTAATGCGAGAGTTGAAAAGCAACGCAAATTAAAGCGTTGCTTTTTAATTAAAAGAATTTTCGGTAGGAATCCAGTATCAGCTTTCCGCTTAACTGAGCATAAATCCGCGTCGGTTCACTCTTTTCGTGCCCCTTACTTTGGATTGCTTAAATCAGAGCACCGTTGTTTCATAAGTGAGAAGCATAACTGTGTCTCAGTTGATGAGGATAAATTTCTTTATTGATTCCTGCCCGGGTTGAAATAACGTTTCAGTAAGTTACTTGTAGCTTGTATGCTTTTAGAGTTGAGTGAAAAACCTTTGATTCATTTGTCTGCTTCATAGGATTTTCAGGCTTCGGATAGCAGCATTTTATATCCCACCAATTAACAAGTTATCAGGATTATTGACAGTTTAAAAGAATCTTACCCAGGGTGAGTACCCAAATTATGGTACAATTTTTAGTGAAAAAACAGTTAAATTTAAAAAGATACTTTAAATTAGGATGATGTATTTGAACAATGTTTATGTTTGGTATGCTCTAGTTGTTTTGTCTTTACTGTCCCAGATGTTGTTTTTGTTAATTTATAGAACTGATCATTTAGTTGACCTAGACCCTCTTTTAGCAAGTGCCTTCTGGATATCACCAGGCTTATTCGGAGTCTTGATCGGTACATATGTTCTTTTTAGGGTGGAAATTGGATTAGCAGCAAATATGCTATCCTTCGTGGTAGTAATTTTGGGGGCTTGTATGCTTTGTTCCTGGTTATTTTCAATTCTTCTTACATCTATGTGATTAGGCAGTAAGGTTGCCTTTATTAAGATAAAGGGCAGGATTGTTGGGTTATATGATAGTTTACATAGATGAGGGGATACACCGTTTTAAATAAAGAGGGTGAAGAAATTTTCTAATTGAATTAAGGGTTGCTATGTAAATTAAAAAATCCTTTAATTCGAAGAAATAATATTGATATTATGCCTAAATATAGCACCCCTACAAGTGCACCTTTTTATAATATTAAAAAGGAGTTCGATGATGAAATGGAGATCCTCTCCGTTTATTTAATTATCGGGGTATTGATTAGTACATCAATTTATGTGTTAGCAGATTTTCGACTCGGGTATTTTTTATTTGCATTGTGCATTGCCTGGCTGCCTCTAATACTCATTGGAATAATTATATCTTTACTTATGGATTTAGAAGAAGTCTCCAATAAGCAAAACAGATTAGAGCACAAAACCAAGAAATAAATCCAAAAACGGTAACAATTTTATTTTCAGACCACCCATATTTTTTTCCGAAATGAAAATGAATCGGTGTGAAACTAAAAAGACGCTTTTGAGTAAGTTTAAAGGAAGTAACTTGTAAAATAACTGAAAGTTCTTCAGCAATGTATACAAAGAACAAAACGGGAATTAAAATTTCAACTTTCTCAATAACTGCAAGAAATGAGAGTGATCCCCCAATAGCTAATGATCCCGTATCCCCCATAAAAGCTTTGGCAGGATATATATTATAAATGAGAAAGCCGAGTAAACATCCAATCATAATTAAACAAAAAAGTTGCACCTCTGGTCTGTCTGAAACCATAAAAAAGAAAAAGTATGAAGGGATTGCAACAACTCCTAAAAGACCGTCTAAACCATCCGTGAAATTTATGGCATTTGCAGAACCTACGACAAATAAGGTGATGACTATGACATATAAGACCAATGGAAAACCTAAGGATATATTTTTATAAATATCAATGTTGGTGTCTACGCCTATTTCATTGATTGCGTAAAAAAGCAAGGTACCAGTAAAAATAAATTGAAAAATAAGTTTGGTCTTACTCGATACCCCTAATGGATCTTGACGAGAAGCTTTCCAAAAATCATCCAAAAACCCAACAAAACTAAAAAGAATGTAGGTAATAGACAAGAAATACATTAATGGAGTAGGTGAAAAAAGAATTGATATTATAATTCCTACAAATAGAATAATTCCAAACATTAACGGAGTGCCTTTTTTTAACTGATGATCTGAAGGAAGTTCTTTTCTTATCGGCTGAAGGAGCCCAAGTTTTCTCAAAACAGCAATTAATAGTGGAGATAAAATTGCAACAACTACAAAAGCAATTAACGCTGGTATTATTTGATCGCTCACTTTTTATTTCTCCTTTTCTCTTTAAATCTATAAATAAGTTCCATAATCTTCATTAATTCCCTCTATTTTATTACAAAGTTAATATGTATAGGTTTCTTCAAGAGAACGGCATCATTAATTAATTAGCGTCTCTTTCCTTGTTAAACTAAATGGTGCAATAGTTGAAGATCCTGGAGTTGTTGCGGCACCTCAGCTGTAATTGAAGTTACTGGACAGTTTGAGTCAATAGAAAAGATTGGTTAAGCAAAGGTGGGATATGTTTTGACGCAATTGGAAGAAAGATTACACGAGAGAAACTGGAAAATGCTTAAAAAGGAAGTTATTAAGGGTGCTCACGCAGGATATATATATCGAATTCAAGTCCTTGATAAAGAAGATCGTAAGTCTGATTATATATATAAAGAATTTGCAGATGATCGAAATAATGAAATAAAAATCTATAAGAAGTTAAGTGACTATATTAAGCCCTTCAGTAAATTAGTAGAAGTGTGGGATACTGCTCCACAAGCTATTCTAATGTGTGACCTTAATACACCATTAAAAGAGGGTTTTAACCTATATACTATAGAGAATAAAAGAAAACTTATCGATAGTATTTTAAGCAGATTAGCAGCTTTACATAGTTTAAGCCCTAGCTCAGTTGCTAAAGAATTACCAACTCACCAAATTAACTCTGATTGGTTTGATTGGTGTTTGGTCCAATTGAATAAATTATCTTCACAGAATAAATGGAATGCTTCTGAGTGGATAAAAACAATAGAAAATGCTTACAAGCAATTAAATCTTATAAACTACAAGCAACGGAGTTCTTTCGTCATTACTCACGGAGATCCTCACCTGGAAAACATTTTTTATGCAGATGAACAGGTTTGGTTTATTGATTGGGAGTGGGCAGCTATCGGATCACCATTAAGGGACATAACCATATTGTGTCAAGATATATATGATGCACATTTGATTAAATACATAAATGAATCTTATAGAAAATATCTGAAGACTAGTAACCTCAATATTCCTATTGAAGATTATCAACGAGATTTTGATTATCTGTATGTTGACCATATAACAATGATGTTAGCCTGGGAAATCGAGAAATATTTTCAAGGATATACTTCTGAAGAGGAAATCCAAAGGATAATAGCTTTTAAAATTAAAGAAATAAAAAGAACAATGAATGAAGAGTTAAAGATATTAGACTAAAGGAGGCAAGAGTAAAGAAAAGGTGTTGTAGCGCGATCTCTTTACTTGTTGGGCATATGGCAGTTTAGTAAAAAAGGATACTTACTATTAATAAACAATTGTTGATGGACAGAGTAAAGAAGAATAGTGATAAAAATGAAATTCGTATCCTGTATAGACATTCAATTGTGACAAATTATATTTGTAGGGTGATAAGTCGATGATAGGAATAAGCATAGCAACGAAATGGGAATACGAAGCAACATTGGAATACTTTAATATAAAAGAAAACGAACGTTTTGGTTATCCATATGGCGAGTATTTCATGAGAACAATTAATGATACCGAGCTTGTTTTTTACAGTACAGGTGTAAGAAAAGTAAATGGTGTTGGTGGTAATCAATATATGATATCTAAATTTAATTTAACTAAAGTAATCGTTGCTGGAACATGTGCAGGAATAGATGATAAGTTCAGTAATTTGGATATTTTTGTACCCGATAAAGCGGTTCAATATGATTGCACGGTAAAAGAAATTGAGCCTTTTATTAAACAATCCTTCATAGTCGATATTGATCTATCAAAATATGGAAACGATTTTCATACCGGAACGATTGGCACCGCTGATAAAGCAGTAGTTATGTGGAAGGACTATTTAGAACTTATAGAAAACGAAATAACAATAGCCGATACAGAGGCGGGTGCAATCGCTTATATCTGTAAGAAGAATGATGTTGAGTGCATTATTATAAAAGGAATATCTGATTTCCCGACAGAAGAAAGTAACTCTGATAAATTCGAATCGAACGTTGAACAAATTAATGTTTATTTAGAAAACACCCCCAAAGTTATGAACAAAATACTTGGCGAATATTTAAAAAGATTTATTTAAAAGACATAAAAGATTATATGGAAGAATGCTAGGCTGTTATTGAACGAACGGATCAGTTTAGTAAATGGTGATTTTCTTTAACAACAGCGCTAAAAAACTATGTCAAATATCCATTAAAATTCAAAAATAGGCGTACAAAACTGATGTCAGTTGGTACGTCATTTTTATTGTCATTTTAGGTTTTGCACCTTAAAATGGAACAGCCTTAAATTATAATTGTCCTCACTTCTGTTAAAATAAAAGAAGTTATTGTCGGAAGTTAACTAAAAGGAGAAGGTCTGATGTTAAATCTTTTAGATACCGTGCAGGATGCCATTTCTTTATTTTCATCGACAGGGAAGAACTCCCTCGAGGTGCAGAATAGTGAAGGGGAAGTTGTTGGTTTTTTTATGTTGAGCGATTTGAATGATGCGATACAGCAGGGAAAACTGAATGAGCCGATAGAAGCAATTATGAAAGGGCGCACTAGAAATGAACATGCAGTTCCTCCTATGCAGGCAATTAACGAAGAGGAGTATTCAAAGCTTATTAACAGCAACGTGTTTCTGGATATCATCAATTCATTATACGATGGGGTTTATATAACAGACCATAACGGGATTACCGTGCAAATCAATAGGGCATATGAACGGATCACCGGGATAAAGGCGGAAGAGGTCGTTGGCTATCATATGGACGAACTTGTTGAATCGGGCTTGATTTCAAGATCGGTTTCGATCGAGGTTCTAAAAGAAAAACGCCAGGTCACGCTGATGCAAACGATAAAAGACAAACGGAGGGTTATCGTCTCAGGTACGCCTATATACGGAGAAGAAGGGAAAATCCTGTATGTGATCAGCAGTGTCCGTGACATCACAGAGCTGTTGCATTTGAAGCATGAAATCGATGAACTGCAGAGCTTAAAGAAACTCCGCCAGAGCACCGGGTCGATGCATGAGAATACGTACGATGAGATTCTCCATTCGGTGATTATAAGCGAAGAAACGAAGGAGCTATACAAGCTGGCAGAACGTGTAGCCAGAACCGATGTAAAAGTTTTGCTGCAGGGTGAAACAGGTGTCGGAAAGACGCTTGTCGCAAAATTTATTCATGAAAAAAGCAATCGTACAGACGAAGCATTTCTTGAACTGAACTGTGGAGCCCTCCCTTCTAACCTTATTGAAGCAGAGCTGTTTGGTTATGAAGCGGGAGCATTTACGGGAGCATCGACGAAAGGGAAAAAGGGTCTCCTTGAATTAGCAGACGAGGGCACGCTCTTTTTAGATGAAATTGGTGATTTGCCGATCGAGGTCCAGGTGAAGCTGTTAAAAGTGGTCGAGGAAAATAAATTCATGCCTCTTGGTTCTACGGAAGTAAAAACAGTCGATGTCCGGATCATCGCAGCTTCCCATAAAAATCTAAAACAAATGGTGGATAAAGGGCAGTTCAGGGAGGACCTCTTCTACCGCTTGAGTGTCGTGCCTGTTACGATTCCACCGTTAAGACAAAGAAAAAGAGAACTGATCCCACTGATCCATTACTATATGGATAGATTCAATGCCAGGTATAACATCGACAAAGAACTCACCATCGAAGCCATCGATGCGTTAACAGAATACCGTTGGCCCGGGAACATTCGAGAATTGATCAATGTGATCGAGCGTCTTGTGGTGACATCCACGACAGACCAAATAGATCTTGAGCACTTACCCGACTCGATAAGACTGTCTTCCTACCCTAGAGATTTAGATGTAAACGGGATTATACCGTTAAAAGATGCAACCGAAAAGATCGAACGGCAATTGATCACAAAAGCGTTAAAACAGTATAAAACAACGAGGAAAGCAGCTGAAGTGCTACAGGTAAGCCAATCGACGATCGTACAGAAAATGAAAAAATGGAATATCAGTGATTAGATAACGAATCAAATTCTCATATTTGATTCGTTTTTTAATCAAAAGAGTTATTATCAGAAAGAATGAAATATTCTTGAAACCCTTTGAAACCCCTTTCAAATGAGTCTCTTTTGTGAATGTTTAAAAGTTGGCACGGTTCTTGCAATAGTAATTAGGTGAAAGGGGAGTAATGTAATGAATGTATCAACATTTAAAATTGCCAACAAATTAATCACTGGAGAAGGGGCAACAGACCAATTATTTAATGAGGTTCAACGGTTAAACATCAAAAACCCGTTGATCGTGACTGATAAGATATTGAAAGAAGTAGGTGTGGTAGAAAAAATCGAGGATAAATTGAACTGCCTTACATTCGATGTTTGGGATGGCGTTAAACCAGAGCCGGAGGTCCATCTTGTAGAAGAATGTACTTCTGTGTTCCGTGAAGGAAAGCATGACGGCCTTATCGCGATAGGCGGCGGAAGTGCGATCGATATTGCGAAAGGGGTTTCTGGTTTTGCAGGCTTCGATGGGAAGATCGAAGAATTGTTTGGAACCGATATTGTTCCTGAAAAAGGAGCGCCTGTCATCGCGATTCCGACCACGGCTGGAACTGGTTCTGAGGTAACAAACATCTCGATTCTTTCCGATACGGAGGCTCAATTGAAAAAGGGAATCGTCAGCGACTATATCTTGCCGGATGTAGCGATCGTTGCACCGGAAATGACACTGACAATGCCCAGATCCGTTACTGCAGCAAGCGGAATCGATGCGCTTGTCCATGCGATTGAAGCCTATATTTCTGTAAACGCTTCACCGATTACGGACGCACTCGCTTTAGGGGCGATAAAGTTAATCGCAACCAATTTGCCAAAGGCATTTTCCAATCCAAACAATGTTAAAGCCAGGGAAAACATGGCGACAGGTAGCCTGATGGCTGGCATGGCCTTTGGGAATGCAGGAGTTGCAGCAGTTCATGCCCTTGCATATCCGCTTGGCGGACGATTCCATATCGCCCATGGCGTCAGCAACGCACTTTTATTGCCTTACGTGATGGAGTGGAACAAGATCAGCTGTGTGGAAAGGTTCCGTGATATCGCAGAAGCGTTAGGAGAAAACGTTTCACATCTCTCAGACATCGAGGCGGCCGACCGTTCTGTAGAATCGATGCGCCGGTTATGCGAAGCGGTCAACATACCAAAAGGGATCCGCCATTTTAACGTACCGGAAGACGCGATCGCTTCCATGGCTGAGGACGCAAGCAAAATTGAACGGTTGTTGAAGAACAACCCGAGGATTTTTACTGTCGAAGAAATTGAGAAAATCTACCGAGCTGCATATTAATTTTAATGGGGGAATGAAATAATGTGGAAAAACCGTAAAGAAGGAGCGGAACTGCCATATATTCCGTTAGGCCCTTTTAAGCTAAGGCTGCCTTTTATCCATTACAAGTTCGAATGGCCGGATTATGTTCAGGGATTGTTGATGTGTGCGGTCGACTTAGCTGCGATTCCGTTGATGATTGAACTTCTTGGAATGCCGTTTGAAGTGGCACTTGCCGTTGTTATGCTGAATGGTTTACTTTATTTGACTCATCATCTGTTGGGAGACCCTGTCGTTCCGGGATGGATCACACCTGCTATCCCGCTTATTATGGCTTATGTCTCAACCTTTCCAGAAGGACCGGAGAGGGTGCATGCACTAGTCTCGTTCCAGTTAACGCTTGGATTGTTGTCTATTTTGCTCGGTGCAACAGGGATGGCGCAAAAGGTTGTAAGGTTGGTGCCGCCAGCGATTAAATCTGGCGTTATTTTAGGTGCAGGATTCGCCGCTGTTATGTCTGTTTTTGAAGTTGGCGGACGCTTTGAATCATTTCCGTGGACAATCTCGATCGCGGTAGGTATCGCATTTTATATTATCTTTTCCAAACATTTTAGTAAGCTTAAAAACCGCAACAGTATGTGGATGTTGATTTCAAAGCTCGGCATTTTCCCGATCATTTTGTTAGCGGTAATCATCGCACCGCTTTTTGGCGAAGCGCCATGGCCGAACGTTGAATGGGGATTAAGTTCACCTGATTTCGCTACCCTCTGGAGTGAATATACAGTATTCGGGTTAGGGATGCCTCCTCTCATGATGTTTATCACAGCGCTTCCAACTGTTCTCGCAGCATATATCGTACTGTTTGGAGATGTTCTTCAAAGCAGGGCGCTGATTAAAGAGGGACAGGAAGAAAGAAAAGATATCGATGTGGATTATAACCCTGACCGGGCGCATATGATTTTTGGTGGAAGGAATACGATTATGAGTATCCTGGGACCTGATGTTACGATGGCTGGTCCGTTATGGGCGGCGATGCAGGTCGTTGTAATCGAACGTTTTAAAGAAGGAAAGAAAGCGATGAACTCCCTCATCGGAGGTTCTGGTTCTTTCCGCTGGGGTACCAACACAGGCTTGCTGCTCCTTCCGATTGTAAGTCTTGTGCAGCCGATCTTAGGAATCGCCCTTGCCTTAACCTTATTGATACAGGGCTATGTTAGTGTGAAAGTCGGTATCCTTGAATCACGAAGCCAGCGCGATCTTGGAATCGCAGGCGTGATGGGTGCTGTACTGGCAACAAAAGGCGCAGCCTGGGGATTCGCAGTAGGTATTGTCTTGACACTATTAATCTATGGTAAAAAGTTCTTCACAGGGGAAAACGAAGAAATCTTTACGAAGGATTTAGAAGAAGAAGAAAGCAAAGCTTCATAGAAAGGAATTTATACGATGACGACTAATTATATGATGTACATTAATGGAGAATGGACAGGACAGGATCTAGAAACGATCAAAGTTGAAAACCCGGCAACCAATGAACTGGTAGGAACAGTTCCAAAAGGCAGTACAAAGGAAGCGGAGGAGGCTGTTGATGCAGCTTATGAAGCTTTCAAGGAATGGTCCCAGTTCTCGGCTTACGAACGTGCGGAGATTATTCGAAAATGGCATGACTTGATCGATGAAAAGAAAGAAGAGATCGCAAAAGTCATGACTGCTGAACAGGGGAAACCGCTCAAGGAAGCTCTCGGGGAAATGGGTTACGCAAACGGCTTTTTCTCATGGTATGCAGAAGAAGCGAAGCGTATCTACGGGGAAACAATCCCTGCCACTCAACGAAACAAGCGCCTCTTTGTTCATAAGCAGCCAGTTGGAGTAGTAGCTGCGATCACGCCATGGAACTTTCCGGCAGCTATGATAACAAGAAAAGTTGGTCCGGCTCTTGCAGCAGGATGTACTGTGGTGATCAAACCGGCAAACCTGACACCGCTAACGGCGATCAAAATGATAGAGCTCGCGGAAGAAGCAGGCATTCCGAAAGGGGTCGTCAACCTTGTAACCGGTGATTCGAGAGCGATCGGACAGGTGTGGCTTGAGGATGACCGTGTTCGCAAGCTTACATTTACCGGTTCAACTGAGGTCGGAAAGGTATTGTTGAAGGGTGCAGCAGATACGGTGAAAAAAGTATCCATGGAGCTCGGGGGCCATGCGCCTGTTATCGTGATGGATGATGCCGACCTGGACAAAGCGGTGGAAGGTGTCATCAATTCGAAATTCCGTAATGCAGGACAGACGTGCATCTGCTCAAATCGTGTTTTCGTACATGAATCCATTGCAGATAAGTTCGTCCCTGCACTTGTTGCTAAAGTGAAAGAGCTTAAGATGGGTAACGGAATGGATGAAGGTGTCGATGTTGGTCCGCTTATCGATCAACATGCTGTAGAAAAAGTTCAAGCTCACATTGATAATGCCGTTCAAAACGGTGCGAAAATCGAAACAGGAGGAAAAAGTAAAGAAGGCCTTTATTTTGAACCGACTGTCTTATCGAATGTAAGTGATGACATGCTTTGTATGTTTGAAGAAACGTTCGGGCCATTAGCGCCTGTCACAACGTTTAAAACAGAAGAAGAAGTGATCAAACGAGCGAACGACTCGATCTTCGGACTTGCTGCGTATGTATTTACGGAAAACATCTCTCGTGGTATCCGTGTATCTGAAGCGCTTGAATACGGAATCGTTGGCCTGAATGACGGACTTCCTTCCACACCACAGGCACCGTTCGGCGGTTTTAAGCAAAGCGGTATCGGACGTGAAGGCGGACATTATGGCATCGAAGACTTCTTAGAAGTGAAATATATTTCTTTAGGATTGTAATCAGAAAAGTAGGCTGGCAAAGATCAGTCTACTTTTTTTCATTATCTTACCATATGTTTTATCACATGCTAGTTTTATGTTGAAAATTTTTCATTTGCATATGGTAAAGCCGAAGTATAGAATAAACATTAAGGGATGCAACTGAATATGAAGTTTCTACTAGGGGAGCCTGTGGTGCAGGCTGAGAAAAAAGCGATCAACTTTTTGACCCTCAGGACCTGATCTGGATCATGCCAGCGTAGGGAAGTAGTTTAGTCGTTTAAAACTATGACCGGGTCCTTTTGGAGCCCGGTCTTTTAGTTTTTTTGAGATATAAAAATAGGAGGCGAATGGAATGGAAGTCGGAAAACAAACGGTTCTGGTCACTGGGGCTAGCAGAGGGTTAGGGGCTGCCATCGCAACTGCTTTTGCAAAAGAAGGAGCAAATGTGGTAGTTAACTATTTTAAGAGTAAAGAAAAAGCAGAAGAGCTTGTGAAGGCGTTAGGCGATAATGCTATTGCCATACAGGCTGACGTAAGAGACAGGGACCAGGTAAATGAAATGGCCGCAAAAGCAAAAGAACACTTTAACACACCGGTGACAACTGTCGTGAACAACGCCCTGGTCGATTTTCAGTTCAATCCGGTTACCCAGAAAAATGTTTTTGAGCTCGATTGGGGGAAATTTAACACCCAATTTGAAGGAAGCATTAAAGGAGCGTTAAACACTGTTCAGGCCTGTGTAGCGGATATGAAAGAACAGGGATTTGGACGCATTATAAACATCGGAACGAACCTGGTACAAAATCCGGTCGTGGCCTACCACGAATACACAACAGGAAAGGCTGCTTTACTCGGCTTTACACGAAACCTGGCAAAAGAGTTAGGGCAATATGGCATTACAGTCAATATGATTTCTGGAGGCCTTCTAAAGCAAACAGACGCGAGCAGCGTGACGTCAGAAGAGGTGTTTGGGATCATCGAATCGGCCACACCTTTACAAAAAGTCACTTCCCCGGAAGAACTTGCAGATACCGCCCTATTTTTCGCTTCGCCATGGTCGAGAGCTGTGACAGGGCAGAATCTTGTTGTGGACGGCGGATTGGTGATGGATTAAGAGAAAAGGGGGAAACAAGTGATGCTTGAAACGATAGCGTTAGTGCAAGAGTCCAACCCTCTTGTACATAATATTACCAATGTGGTTGTAACCAATTTTACAGCGAACGGCCTGCTGGCACTCGGTGCTTCACCGGTGATGGCGTATGCACCTGAAGAGGTGGGAGAGATGGCAGGGATAGCTGGAGCGCTTGTTCTGAACATCGGAACCTTAACCAGTGAAGTGATCGAAGCGATGATCATCGCGGGAAAAGCTGCGAATGAAAAAGGGACCCCTGTCATCCTTGACCCAGTCGGTGCTGGAGCAACTGGCTTCCGTACCGAGATGGCCCAGAAAATCTTAAAGGAAGTGAACGTCACTGTCTTAAGAGGGAATGTAGCTGAAATCGCGAATGTCGCGGGAGAAAATTGGACGATAAAAGGAGTAGATGCAGGCGAGGCTGAGGGGGACGTGACGGAGCTTGCGAAAAAAGCAGCTTCGAAGTTTGGGTGCACTGTTGCCATTACCGGGAAAGTCGATGTGATTGCCAGCAAGAATGGCACAAACCTTGTGAAAAATGGAGATCCTCTATTAACAAAAGTAACGGGGACAGGCTGTTTGTTGTCATCTGTAATAGGTGCCTTCACGGCTGTCGAAAATGACACGCTTCTTGCAGTCACAGCAGCAGTTGCCTCTTACGGAATCGCGGCTGAAAGGGCAGCAAAAATAGCAGGGGATAAAGGTCCCGGAAGTTTTCAAATCGCATTTTTAGATGAGCTTTCAAAGCTAAGTCCTGAGGATGAAACTTATGCAAAAATAGAAAAGATATAACGGGATGGGTGCAATCTTCAACTGATCCGACATGGTTAATTATAGTGTAGAAGGGACATGGAAAGCTTCCATGTCTTTTTTCGCATACTTTGTTGCTTAATAAGCTTCACATTAAAGATGAACGGCGACGTAACGGATGGATGCCCGCGGAAAGCCAACTGCCCGAAGTGGAAATCAATGCTGCAATTACGACGCAGTTTACTGCTTTTGTGCAAAAACAACAAACTTATAGAAAAGGGCTTTATTTGATAAATACCTATCCTTAAATAGTTTATTCCGGACAGATAAAGGTTAAACGATTACTAAGTTACCGTTCCTATACTGGAAAACTTGAATTTAATAAAGGAGTTGTTTGCTTTGGATAAGGAAGAAAAGCTGGAAGCGCTAGTAGCTAAAGTAACGGAGGACACAGTGTCTAACAGTGCAAAGTTGCAGGTTATCATTGATTTATTGATAAAAAGCGAGATAACAACAGAAGAGGAGATTGATAGCTTAGTGAGAAATAAATATGAAAAGGAATCAGGAAAATTTACTGATGAGTTATCTGATGAAATAGAATGAACCAGAAATATTTATGGGAGATCGTTGCATAAATCGAATAGGTTAACACCCATACCTTTTCCCCATTAGGCACATACACTATGGTGAAACTTATGGAGGGGGAAAAGGAAAATGGATAGACAATTTTTTGGTTACCCAAGGCCGAGGCCAAGACCTTTTTATGGATATGGAGGCTATGGCGGATTTTATCCGGGATACGGGTACCCTGGATATGGAGGATATCCCGGGTACGGCGGGTACGGCGGCTATCCCGGGTACGGCGGTTATCCTGGATACGGATATGGTTTTCAACCTGGATTTGGCACGTTCTTTTAAAATGAGTTCGACCTAAAACGCAGTGAATACTGCGTTTTTTCACGTTTCAAAAGTATAAACTTGCAGCATTAAGTTTATTCAAAGTTCAGGCCGAATTTAAGTTTTAAGGAAAAGTTTAGCAAGGCAATCACCATCGCCCAATGGCCTTGTTCTAGCAAGTTTCCGTTATTTATTCCTGTGGATTTTATCTTCAAGGACATGTTTTTTTAACTTATTTGAAAAATCATCGTGCCTGTTTCTATAAGCCTATAAACGCTTTACAAAAGGATGCATAGAATGTAGTAAACCCTGGCAGAAAAAAGGTGAAAGATATGGCAAAAGCTCTAGAAAATAAGGAACGCATTTTTATCCTAATCGTTGTGCTATTCGTTCTTCTTGTGATCGTCGGCACCATTATTCCGACAGGTTGCACGCGTTGCGGTAGAGGAAATTGCAGAGGATGTAATAAAGGTTATTATGGCGGAGGATATGGATATGGCTATGGCGGCTATGGTGGGTACCGAGGTGGTTATTACAACGGATACGGCGGTTATGGGCCGTACGGATACGGAGGATACGGAGCACCGGGTTATGGCTACGGATGGCTCTAAAATGAATAATAGCCTGTGTAGAAAAAAGAGCCTTTTCTTCACAGGTTTTTTAATGGAATTTAGTAGCACTGTTTTTTGCTCCGTTCAGAGGGGGTATACGCAGCAAAAGTTCATTGGTACATATATTTCCTGAAATTTAGTTCACATTAGTGCTTCAATCTATCTTGATGATTAGAAAGGGCTACGTTAGAATATAAATTAACTAAAATAGTTAACCTATTTAAATATTTATATTGTTAATTAAAAGTTTTAATGGGAAAGGGGCTCAAGAGATGCCGAACATCGTGGAAGTATCAGGTTTAAAGAAGTTCTATAAAAATTTCGAGGCGGTAAAAGGAGTAGACTTGACCGTTAAAGAGGGAGAGATCTTTGGCTTTCTTGGACCGAACGGAGCGGGGAAAAGTACGACGATCAACATGCTTTCCACGATCATAAAACCCTCTGATGGTACTGCGAAAATAAACGGCTATGATAACGTAACGGAAAAAAATAAAGTCCGTGCAAGTATCGGATTGATCTTTCAGGAATCCACTTTGGATGAAAAGTTAACCGCCAATGAGAACCTGATGCTGCACTGTAAGTTTTACGGGATCGATAAAAGTCTGCGGGAAGAACGGATCCAGGAAGTACTGGAAATAGTAGATTTGACTGATCGCCGGAAGAGCATCGTCGAAACCTTTTCAGGTGGGATGAAGCGAAGGCTGGAGATTGCAAGGGGGCTTCTTCATTATCCAAAGGTGTTGTTTCTTGATGAGCCTACCGTTGGACTGGATCCGCAAACAAGGGCACATATCTGGGAGTACATATTAAAACTGAAGAAAAAAGCTGGGATCACGATTTTTCTTACCACACACTACATGGATGAAGCGGAAATCTGCGACCGGGTTGCCGTGATCGATCATGGAAAAATCATCGCGCTCGATACTCCGGAAATACTTAAGTCCCAGGTCGGCGGGGATATGATCGAGGTGTCGACCGGGGACAATGCCGCTGCGAAAAAATTAATAGAAGAAAGGTACGAAACGGAAGTGACTGAGAGTGAAAACAACCATCTTGCTTTCCGGGTCGATAACGGCAGTGAGTTCTTAGTGGATTTTGTTAAGGAGTTCGATATTCCGATCAAAAGCGTCAACTTAAGAAGGCCGACATTGAATGATGTGTTTTTGCATTTAACCGGTAGAGAGATCCGGGAAGAAACGCTTTCGAAAAAGGACCTTGCGAGAAAAGGCATGAGAAGGAGGTTCCACTGATATGGAAGGTATCATAGCAATCTGGCAGCGAGATGTGATCAAGTTTTTCAGGGACCGGCCAAGGCTTATCGGTTCTTTTGCGATGCCGTTCATGTTCTTGATATTGTTTGGAAGCGGGATGAGCGGAGCGATGTCGGCTATGCTGGGCGGTTCAAATCAGGCCGGGCCGCTCGCTGATTTTGACTTTGTGGAATTTATGTTTCCGGGAATCATCGGGATGACAGTGTTCAATACGGCGATCTTTTCTGCGCTTTCCGTTGTTCAGGATAAGGAGTTCGGCTATATGCGTGAAATTCTCGTTTCTCCCATCTCGAGGGTGTCGATCGCCATTGGTAAAGTCCTGGGAGGAAGTACCGTTGCCGTTTTCCAGGGACTGATGATGTTGATATTTGTGCCTTTTATCGGCGTATCACTATCGTTCGGAATGGTTCTTGAGCTAATACCTGTCATGTTCCTCGTTGCGTTTACGATCTCTTCACTCGGACTGTTGATCTCAAGTTCCTTAAAGACAACGCAAAGCTTTCAGATGGTCATCCAGGTGTTGATCTTTCCGATGTTGTTTTTATCAGGAGCATTGTTCCCGTTAAACGGTATGCCCTCATGGATGAATTTTATCGTGAAGATCAACCCGTTAACTTACTCGGTCGATATGTTTAAAAAGGTGATCCTACAACCTGAGCAGA
This sequence comes from Exobacillus caeni, assembly GCF_005747095.1. Lineage (GTDB taxonomy): Bacteria > Bacillota > Bacilli > Bacillales > Guptibacillaceae > Exobacillus > Exobacillus caeni. The sequence continues at coordinate 133,853 of NZ_SWLG01000010.1, forward strand.
TGGCACCGGCATTAAGGCAGGCGATGGGACTGGACCTATCGATATTTAACCATGTGATTACTTTTTTGGAGGAAATCTTAGTAGTAGGAGTCCTCGGAGCAATCTTTGTGATAGCTGCAACGATCAAGTTTTCGAACTCAGAGGCGTAACGATCTTTAAAAGCTGTTCAGATAAGAAAGTACTTAATAAGGATAATAAACCTGATTTTAGTATGAGCTATGATTCGATGGATGGCACCTGCGATTATGAGAGGATTCAGTCCTTGAAAATAGCTATAAGTTGGACCCTTCACCGGAAGAGATTTCGGTGAGGGTATTGTTGTTTTTAGAGTGTTTTCCCTTTATCAGCTATTGAAGCAGTTTATGGTAAACAAAAAACAGAAGAAAAAACGGTGAGTGGCTGAGACCGCTGACCGTTTTTTATACCTGGATGGGATTCGGTTAAAACGCCGTGTAGGATAAGGCTGGTATTCCAAATTTTTAACAAAAATATCCAAAAGGATCAACTTTAAGTTCCAGGTTTTCTATCGTATAGGTACATAATATAGTCAGTCTGTACACCAGGAAAACCCTGTTGGCGAATCATTGCAGCAAGATTTCCACGGTGGTAGGTACCATGATTAACGACATGTTGCACAAGTTCTGAAAGGCGGGTTTCAAGTCGGCCGAACGTCGGATGTTCCGGAGCGATAGGCTTGTCTAAATCTTCTTGACTATTGAAAAAGGCTTTATACAGATCGGCCAGTTTTGCATACACGGTTTCTATTTCTTCGAGGCTTTTATCTTTTGTTTTTCCCTGCACTTGTACAATAGAAGCTTGAATCTCTTCCATACTGCACTCCTGCATTACGCCGAGCCATAATGTATCTGTGGTATAAATATGAACAAGTGCTTGCCTTATCGAGGGAAAAACACTTTGTATTTCCCGGTCATACATCTCCTCTGGCAATTCTTTCAATCGCTCAAAAAACTTATTGTTCGCCCAAACATGATAATCATATAGCTGCAACACGTGATGTTTTTTCATTACGGGTTCCTCCCTCGTTTTGGCTGGGTTTTTCCACAATATATATTTCTACTGTCTATGAAAAAATCCTTTATCCATTAGAATTGACCTTAAGGCATTTACCTTTTTTAAAAAGGGAAGTATGGTATTCATCAGTCGAAACGGGGACACGTTACCCCGGGAGTAATTTTTTATTTGCTCTTCTTATATTTTGTAAGCTATAATATCAATAGGAACAAATGTTCTGTTTTTTAAGTAGCATGGTCAATTGGAAGCACGATAGAAAAGGATTTTTGTTATTTGGAAAGTAAATGGGAAAAATTAATTTGAAAAATATTCCCAAAATTTAAACATTTAGGTATAATCGGATTTAGGGGTAGAAAAAAATGGAAAATAAGCGTATCTACTCGAATAAACACATAAACTGTCATCCTTTATTAAAGCCAGATTGTATCCTGCAGTTAAGTTGAAATTGCTCCCAACAAGATACTGAACAACAAGTACGTTTGGTTCAGCGCAACCCTGCGATATTCTTCTTATAGAAACTACTTCTAAGTCAATAAATTCCGCTTCTAGAAAGCTATTCCAACATTTGAAAAAACATCAGAAAAAAACGCATACCTTAAGACACTCTGTGAAAAACTGGAGATCAATATTCCGGGAATTGAAAGGAGGTGTAGATATGTGAGGAAAAAAGTACATAATAAAACCCCTGAATCATAAGTCTTGGGGACTCTTTCAGGGGAGTAAGCCGGCCAACAAACCAACTTATCTTTTATTATAACCGCTAACGTTTCAAAACGAAACTATAAACGAAACAAAAGCGCAAAGAAAAGTCCTTACGATACATAAAGATAAGTTGAAGTCAGTGAGTTTGCAGTACAGTCTTTCAGCCTATTTATATCATGAAAAATGGAGGTTTTATATGGAAATTACAGTAGAAAAAGTAACGGAACTTAGAGAATGGGTAGATTACGAGATTAACATCAATACGATGGCTATTCTGCCTGCAAAACATCTTGTTTATCAATCGATCGTCATTGAACCATCCGGCAGGTACTATGTAAAAGAAACGGTAAAACAGTTGCTGACGAGAGCATGTTTGGAAGGCGGTTCTACCTATGAAGGAAGAAAAATTGCGGTTATTCACCATTTTCACTATGAACAGAAAACACCGATCCCGGTAGATCCTAACCAGTCGATCTATGCTTTTCCTACAGAATCGCCAACCCAGATCGAATGCTGCTGGATATTTTATAGCCATGTGAGAAGAATTATACCAAGAAACAACGAATGCACGATTGAATTTAAGAATAAAACCACATTGGATGTTCGAGTATCTGAACATCAGATCAGAAAGCAAAGAGAAAGAGCTGGAAACTGCATGAGCCATTTCTCGAATCGGTTCGTGATTATTAAATAAGCAAAGAGCAGGAGCCATTAGGATTTTCTTAATGGCTCTTCTAACAAGCTGTAGATCCTGAATGTTAAAACCTTAAGAGGGTGATATAATAATGAAAAGCTATTCTGATCGGAGGAAATAGCATGGAAGAAACGTTAAAGCAAATTTTAAATGAAGTGAAAAGCCTGAATGTTCGCCAGGGCCGGATGGAAGTAGATATAACCAGATTAAAGGATGGCCAGGAGCGAATGGTATCAGATATACATGGACTCAAGGCAGGTCAGAAACGATTGGAATCAGATACTCATGAATTAAAAACTGGCCAGGAAAGACTAGAAAAAGGACAAAAGACACTACAGAAAAATCTTGTCGACAGTATGGGGTCTTAAACAGACAAAATTATCGAGCACTTTGATAATAGAACAGAAGCATTAAATAAAAGAGTATACAATGTAGAAACGCAAATTGAAGGGTTGAGCAGACAGTAGGAGAAGTTGTCCTTACTGTCTTTTCTTTTTTTATGGAGGCGATTAAAATTACTAATCAATTTCTTCAAAATAGACGTCATAGTGTAAACGGCAGCCTTCATTAAAACGAGATTTGCAGGAAGGGCATTCATAACCGGATTTCAGATATTCATTGACCGTTAATTCATGCTTGCAAACTCCGCAAAGAACCGCTTTTTCATCAAATTTTTCTTTTGGCCAGCGTGTACGTGGATGGTCGGCGCATTCATCATGGCATTTAAAGCATGGATAGTAAGTATCACAGCAATCGAACTTGATCGCAATAATATCTTGAGGTGTCTGGTAATGCTCGCACCTTGTTTCTTCGTCAACGAGCTTGCCTTTTAGTGGTAGCTGTTTCATGATTAGCTTTCCTTTCTGAAAAATTTTCTTTTAGTTATGTTGTTTGTTTTATCATTATCTAATCGTAACACACCTCCTAACCATTAGTGTGAGGCAGGTTCGATGAAAGTTTCAAAAATGGAATTCAGATTGAGGTAAAAATAGCTAAAGAAGGTCTGAAGTTCATTAATAGTTTAATTCAATTAATTTTACAAGTAGAAGGTTCTGATAAGTATGCCAAAAGTTACGCCGTTTTTTAATGTTCACAGGAAACACGGAAGAGGCGATGAATTACTATACTTCTTTAATTAAAGCCTATAGGGAACTACGGATTTAGTAAAAGGTTTGGATGGGTGACTGATCGGTTCGGTGTTTCATGGCAGCTTACTCTTCCTCAATAGCTTATTCTATTATGCTTCATCAATTCAGTTAATTAAATTCTCCAATAACGGGTATAAAACCAGTAGATTCAAACCAGGTGAATTAGTCACTTATAAGTCTGGAGGATTTATATATGAAGTGGAGAGGGAGAAGAGGAAGCACTAACGTTGAGGATCGCAGAGGGCGCGGGGGTGGAGGAGTAGGAAAGCTAGCTGGCGGTGGGATCGGAGGTATTGTGCTCCTCCTAGTTGTGATACTGCTTGGAGGAGATCCCGGACAGCTACTGAATGCGATTACGAACATGACGACCGAAACATCGGCCCCATATCAAGAAACTGAGCAGGAACAAGAGGCGTCTGAATTTGTTTCCGTTGTACTGGCGGATACGGAAGATGTATGGACAAAGATTTTCAATGAGAGGGGCCTGGAATACACAGAGCCTACCCTGGTTCTTTACACAGATAGCGTTCAGTCAGCCTGTGGCCTGTCTACGTCAGCAACAGGACCGTTCTACTGCCCGGGTGACCAGAAGCTTTATATCGATTTGAGTTTCTACGAGCAGCTCAGGACAGAATTTCAAGCGCCTGGAGACTTTGCGATGGCATACGTGATCGCCCATGAAGTTGGGCATCATGTCCAGACACTGTTAGGAACGACGGAGGAAGTGATGCCGCTTCGGCAGCAGCTTAGCGAAGAAGAGTTCAACAAGTATCTAGTCAGATTTGAGCTGCAAGCAGATTATTATGCTGGCGTATGGGCACATCATGCACAGTCGATGGACCTGTTAGAAGAAGGCGACCTTGAAGAAGCGCTGAACGCAGCGACCGCTGTTGGGGATGATACACTTCAACAGAAATCACTCGGACGCGTTGTGCCCGAGAGTTTTACGCACGGAACATCAAAGCAAAGGAAGAATTGGTTCTATAAAGGATACCAGTCCGGAACCATCAAGGGCGGAGACACATTTGAAGCGAAGTTACAAAATTGACGATGAAATGGTGCCAGGCACCGCTTGTGGACAGTTGTCCATTTGCAGTGCCTGGCACCATTTTTAGTCTTTTAATAACTGGTTATCAAGTTCACGGATTTTGTCATAGGCATTCAGTAAATTTTCAGGGACCAGGGTTTTCCCGTATTCCCACGCATTTTTGTCTATTTTAGCTCTCAGTTGTCGTTTTTCTCTTTTGTCACCATACATCAGAGTCCTCAGATCATGCCGCTTGTTCTTAAAGTCTAAATAATAGCCGATCTGGCGATAAAGAAGGAGCTTGATGAAGTTTTCGTCTGTTTCTTTTACTTTGGGATTTACTTTCGCTTTATATCCATTAACTTTTAAATAGTTGAATTTAATCGTATTCGTCGATACATTAAAGCTCATCGGTGCAGGCAGGTCATTGTCGATTTCATAGTTTATATCCAACTTGTGTTCCTCTAAAACGCTGTTAATAATATTCTCAATATGCCATATATAAATCATTTAACCTATCACTACCTTCCAGAAGCCTTACTTTATTAGTTGTATAATCACTACGTTCTTGTTCCATATAATCAAAAAACTATTTTTACGTCAATCTTTATTAAGCCCTATTTCTTTTACGGTTGTGAAAAAAGCATCAACGGAACGACCGATACCTATTGTTTAAATAGTTTGGAAGGCCAGTGTTTTTTTGCCTTGCACAAAACATGCATAAACTGCACAGAATCTGCACAATAACGTAGGTTACTGCGATATCCTCTTGGGTAAAGAACAATTAGAACTACTACATTTAAGGAGAGGATATTATGAAACCTTATATAAGGTTTGCACTTATGGTATTAACGTCAACTGTCGTTATGTTTATGTTTAAATATTTAAGCACGTACAAGATCGATCACGTCTTTTTTAGTGAGACAAGGCTATATATGGCACTATTGATGGGAGCCTCAATGGCTGTGATCATGTTATTATTCATGCGTAATATGTTAAAGAATCGTAAAATGAACATAGGGATCATCACTGGAAGTATCGCAGTGTTCTTTATTGCTCTATTCCTATTGCGCAGCCAGACCATTGTCGATGATGTCGATTATATGGAAGCGATGATCCCACACCACTCTATCGCGATTCTAACAAGTGAACGAGCTGAAATCTCTGATCCAAGGGTTAGAAAGCTAGCAGATGAAATTATTAAAGCACAGGTACGAGAAATCGGTGAGATGAAGAAACTGATCAAAGACCTGGAAGAGGATGAAGAACAAGAAGCGGAAGAAGCGAAAGAAGAATAACTTATATTAAGGTGCCAGGCACTGCTCGTGGACAAATGTCCATCTGCGGTGCCAGGCACCTTATTAATTCATTTTACTCTTGTCTTAAGATTCTCTGGAAGCCATCGCACTGGGTTTGTAGTATCCTTTTTTGAAAATAAACTATGAGGCAGCATGCCGGTGATGATGGTGAATAGGCCGGCCATCACGAACATTACCTGCGTGCACTGTGTCGCTTCGACAGCCGCGAGCTTCTCCTGATGATCTCTGACCCTGTTAGTTGCTACAAAGTGTGCAAAAAGGTGATAAGGTTTGAAAAAGTGCCAGGCACTGCTCGTGGACAAATGTCCATCTGCGGTGCCTGGCACCAATGCATGGCACCAGTGCAACTATATAAACAAAAACAAAACAGTTGAAATTACTGCTCCAAGAATCAAGGGTAACAGTTTTCCCTTTCTTGCGCTTGGAAGTTCTTCTTTAATAATGTTTAAGAGGATGCCGCCTGCAAGCCAACTGAACCATATGGCATAGACGACAGTCGGAAGAGTGGTGAAGAATCCAAGTAACCAACCAGCGAGAAGCGATACTGCAAGGATTCTTGAACCGAAGGGATCGTATCGTTTCTTATGCTCTATTCGAAGCCCGACATCATTCACGGTAAGGTGCAGGATAAAGATCGCGCCAAAAATGAGGATGCTTTGAGGTTCTTGCTTTAAGCCCTTGATCAAATAATAACCGATAAAAGCGTTATAGATAACAAATGCCCCGATATGAGCATTAAAAACATAGGAACGCTCTTGTTTGTCCAGTTTTTCCCCTACAACTCTTACAAAGTGGTTAATCGTATAAAAGGCTATAAACCCGACCGTAGCAATAATATACAGGCTATATGGTTCAAACTGCTTCGGAATATTCAAAACGTGATTGAATTCCTTCTGTACTTTCTGGAAATCCGGAAGCAAGTGAACGGTAATATAGGCGATAGACGCACCGCTGGCAAAAGTAAGAATGGGTTTTCGGGGATTCTTCGTTAATTTCGGAAACTTTTTTACAAATAGATGAACGCAACAAAATAGAATTGCTACGACAAGTGTCAATACCTCCATACTTCCAACCTCCTTCCATCTTTTCTTCCCAATAATCAAATACTAAAAACTAAAATAGATTATCCCTATAAAGAATGGTAAGATATAAAAATGAAAGTATTTTCCATATAAAGTCGCGATTTGACTTTTTATTATTTGATTCTTAATTTAGCATAAAAGGCTTAAATGGAATGATGCCTGGGCCTTGTTATTGTATTGACCGATCCGATGGCAAATTTCAGTAGAGTAAAAGAAGAATGCAAAAAGACCAGCCGGCAGCTTCTTAACTGTCGGCTGTTACTTATAGATTGATAGGAAGAAAAAGTGATTAATTGGAACTTTTTTCTTTCTGTTCCGTACAACATTGTACATAGTCTTAAAAGAATAACAGAAGCAGTACATAACCAGGTTTTTAAAGTAGATGACATTTAAGTAGAAAGAGGTTTTCAGATGAAGAAAAGATCGTGGCTTATTCCTATACTTATGGCGCTTTTCCTAATTTCGCTTGTTTTTGTTCACCAATTATCAATCCAGAAACAGCTTCCGAGTGAAGGATGGAGCAAGACCGTTACAATCAGCGATGGGGTGAAAGCTAACCAGCCTTTTATCATAAAGGGAGATTCGAACTGGCAGTACTATATCCAGGTTAAAGATGCCGTCAAGCAGATTACGGTCGATGAACGGTTAAACAAAGTTGATGAAATTACTGTTTTTAAAGACCTTCCTTCAAAAGTGCAATATTGGACGGATGGAAATAAGATTGTATATTTGAACGAGGGGGATCTGATTGAAAAAGCTCCAGGAACAAATAAAGAAACGGTGATCGATAGCGAGGTAATGGGACTTTCCGTTTCTAAACATTATGTGGCCTACTGGAAAAATCATAAAGCGTTTGGATACATACCGTCGGAGGACAAATCGCATGAAGTAGCAGCAACAGAAAACAACATCATGTCACTCTCTGTATCCGATGCAAAAGAAGATCCTACCCTGCTGATCAATACAAAAAATGAAAATTTAGTCCAGGGATTTATCGTTCCGTTCATGGAGGAGGGCTCAGAGTTAAATAAAATCTTTGAACTTCCAACTCAGCCAGGAGAATACGTGTCTAATTTTCAACTGGTAGAATCAAACGATAGGTTATCAGTTTACTATAACTTTAATGCTGTAAAACAGGGCAACAAGATTGTTGACCATTATGTTGGTGATATCGATAAAGGGGCAGAGGATAACAAGATTGCAAAAGTGAAAATCGTAGAAGAGGAAACTGGATATCAATTTCAAAAACCTTCTTTTGCGACTTTAACACTCGAGGATGGGCAAAAACATCTTTATTTTAGCGCAACAGGATTGTTATCGCCGAAGCGTGCTTCTTTCAACGTATACGAAGCGGTATTTGATGAAAACAGTGAAACATGGAAAGCAGAGAGAAGAAGCAGTACAGAAAACAGCTCTTATTTCGCTTACCCATTATCAAACGAAGCGATCGTATGGCTTGATAAGCAAAAGGACGAATATCTACTTGCGGGTACGAGCCAGAATGAAAAGGTGATCGAATCGAGCCTAAAGACATCAGGGGAGGACTATGCGTTAGCTGGCTACTACACGATGTTCTCTTTGACAGGGTCAGCGATGATGCTGTTGTTTGTCGCAGGATTCTTGATAGGGCCGGGAATATTCCTGTTCGGGCTTTTCGCTGTAAATATTTCAGCCATTGAGAATGAAAGAGGCTGGGTCCGGTATGTAACAGTTGGCCTATTTTTAATCACCGTTATCATTTTCCTGCCAAAAATAGTCTTTGGCCAGTTTTCAGTACTTGCGCCGGAATATTTAGCGTTCCAATGGAACGGTATCGTCATCCCGATTATAATCGCGGTCGTCAGCCACTTCCTGTCTAAAGCAGGAGAAAACGAAGATTGGACACTCATCCAAAAGACATTCTATGAACTGGGCTTAAACGCATTGTTCATTGTCTTATTGTTTGGTCCTTATATTATTTAAAAGAATTGGTGCCAGGCACCGCAAATGGACAACTGTCCACGAGCGGTGCCTGGCACCAGTTATGTTAACTGTTAAATTCTTTTTTCACTGCCTCCAATAATTCTTTTTCAACGATTAGGTCATTCCCTGTCATTGCTAGGGCGAGGACTCCCTGGCCGAGAATTTTATGGGAGTTCGGGGTGATGGTCGTTTCAGCGAATTCTCTTGTGTGTGCGACAAGTCCAGGAGAGTCGAGTCCGAGGTATGGATGTATCGCCGGAACAACGTGGCTGACGTTTCCCATATCGATCGAACCGGAGCCTTTTTTGGCTTTATGAATCTGTTGGACACCTGTTTCGAGTAAATTCTTTGAAAAGGCTTCTGACATCGTTTTGTTCGTAACCATGTTATCGTAGCTTAGTTCGTAGTTTGAAATCTTGACTTTCGCGCCGGTCATCCGGGCTGCACCATCGGCGATATCTTTTACCTTTGAAACTACTACATCAAGGTATTCTCTATCTTTTGAACGTACGTAAAATTGAGCTACTGCTTTATCAGGGACGACGTTCGCGGCTTTTCCGCCTTCTGTGATGATACCGTGAATCCGTACATCGGACCTGACATGCTGGCGCAGTGCGTTGATTCCGTTAAACAGCTGGATAACAGCATCAAGCGCATTGATTCCTTCTTCAGGGGAAGCCGCTGCATGGCTCGTTTTACCCCTGTATTCAAATTGAATCGCATCCATCGCGAGGGATTCTCCGCTTTCGTATGACTGGTCAGCGGGGTGGACCATCATCGCTGCATCGATATCTTTAAAGGTTCCCTGTTCAGCCATATCTACCTTTGCGCCGTTCGTTTCTTCGGCTGGCGTTCCGAGTACCACGACACGGCCGCCGATTTCATCGATAACCTTGCTCAAAAGAACACCGGCACCAGTGCTCATTGTCCCGATCATGTTATGGCCACAGGCATGGCCGACTTCCGGCAATGCATCATATTCTGCCAGATAAGCGATTGTGGGTCCGTCTTTTTTGCTGTCATATGTCGCCTGAAAAGCGGTGGGCCGATCTACAATTCCTTTTTCGACCGTAAAGCCCTGCTCTTCTAAAAAGTCTGTCAGTAATTTCATTGATTTATATTCTTGATCGCCGAGCTCCGGGTTATGGTATAAATGCTTACTTATCTCTACCAGCTTTTCCTGGATTCCTTGTAAATGCTCTTTTAAATCGCTTTTCATAGTTTCCCTCCTAGTTATCTTATGTAGTTGTATCAATCAACGCATGGCAGCGTTATTGTAAAGGTCGTCCCTTTATCGAGTTCGCTTTCAACATCGATTTTTCCGTTATGGTTCTGGATGATCCTAAAGCTTACCATGAGTCCAAGACCAGTTCCTTTTTCCTTCGTTGAATAAAAAGGCTCTCCAAGTTTTTTAATGTTTTCAGGCGGAATCCCCTGGCCTTCATCGGTGACCGAAATTTGCACCTTTCCTTCAACGGCTCTTTGTTTAACGACGATTTTTCCTCCGGCAGGCATTGCATCGATCGCATTTTTTAAAAGGTTAAGAAATACTTGCTTCAGCTGGTTTTGTTCTCCCTCGACAAGACAGGTGGCCGTTTCAAAATCTGAAACCAGGACGATGTTTTTTAAATTTGCTTCGGAGGAGAGAAGGGAGACGACATGGTTTACCAGCGATATGATATTGTGTTCTGAAAATTTAACAGAATGCGGCTTGGCAAGTACCATGAATTCACTAACGATAAAATTGATCCTTTCGATCTCCTCGAGAATGATTTGCTTATATTGTTCATTTCTGTCCATCAACTGGGTGAAGCCTTTTATCGATGTTAAAGGATTCCTTATCTCGTGAGCAACACCTGCTGCGAGTTCCCCGATCGCGGATAGTTTTTCTGTTCGTTGAACCAATTCTTCCGCCTGTTTTTTCGAAGTGATATCATGCTGGATCGTTACGTACTTATAAGGTATGCCTTTGTCATCGAGGAGTGGGACAAGTGTTAAGTGGACCCAGTAACTTGATCCGTCTTTTGCTTTTTTCAAAACTTCGCCTTTCCAGACATTACCGTTTTCAGCAGTTTCAAAAATTGCTTTATTATACTTCTCAGAAAAATTATCAGATTCCAGCATATATGCGCTTTGTCCGAGTAATTCTTCCCTGCGGTACCTTGATATTTCGCAAAACTTATCATTCACATAGGTGTACATAAAATTTCTGTCAAGAAAACTCAGAATAGAGGATTCATCTAAAGCGTACTCAATATCTGATAATTTCTTTAGTGTTTTCTTTAACATTTCCTCTGTTTCTTTTGCTTCGGTTATATCCGTTTGAATCACAGCATGTTTGTAAGGTTGCCCATCCGGGTTAAGAAAAGGATGGATGGTAGTTTGAACCCAAAAATATCTTCCGTGTTTTGTCTTGTTCTTAATAATCCCGTTCCAGAGTTTTCCGGACTTGATCGTTTCCCACATCTCATTGAAGAATGCATCGGTATGGTATCCGGATTCAACCAGAGAGTAGTTGTTCCCAACCAATTCATCCATCCGATAACCCGATAGTTCACAAAATTTTTTGTTGGCATATGTAATCGTTCCTTCGTTATCCATAAAAGCCACGATGGAGGAGCGGTCCAGTGCCTGTTTTATATCGGCGACCTTTTGTTCGAACTCGGTAATATCCTTCCAGGTCAAAACGTATCCTTTTATTTTCCCTTTAACAAATAATCGGTCAATGACTAGATTCGCAGTATAACGATTAAACAGATTAATCGTAGTTTTGTAAGGGAAGGGGCCTTCTTTTAGAATCTGGATTTGTTTTTCTCCATTTTCCGGGTGGAACATCTTGATGTTCTTACCTAATAGTTCTGAGCGTGAGTTTACTTTTATATACGGATTCAAGTTATGGATCAGGTTTTCCGCATAATCATTGATCCATACGATGTTAAAATCTGTATCTGCAATAAAGATGTTTTCCCCGATCGTATTTAAAACAGCGGTTGTTTCATCGTGCTCGAAAAATCCCATGTCAGCCTCCCAAGGAAGTGAAGTAATACAAAACATGCTTTGTATTTGATGTTACCATAAAGCTACATATTTTCCAGAAAAAATAGTTTTCTCTTTCACATACAAAAGAGGCGCCAACCAGTATTACGGTCAGCGCTTTATTTAAGAAATTTATTCTTCGGCATCCATCAAGTTATCGAATGCTTCGGAAACCTTCGCAAACTCCTCATCACTTTCAACAGCAGACAGGTCACCGTCTTCGTCTACTTTTAAAAAGAAGACATCAATATCATCATTATTTCCTTCTTTCAGATCTTCTACAAAGCTGACAGCTACATAGCCGGTTCCTTCAAGGTTAAGCGATGCGAGCACTTCAACCTCTTGCTCTTCGCTTTCTTCATCGCTGATTGTAAAAACTTCGCCTACTTCAACATTTTCCATTCGTATCACCTCTCCTATGAAGAATAAGTTCTTGCTCATAGGTTATTTTCCCAACTTTCACTAATATAATGCTATTTGTCTGGATTTAGAGCCATAAATGTTTTAAAAATAGTGGGCAAGGAACTTAGTTCTATTAAGAAAACCACATAGAAGAAGGAAGGGGGACAGAATAGAAGGAAGGTGCCAGAGGGCCTGGCACCAGTTTGATATCATCAATATGAAAGCTGCTCTCCGTCATCAGGGATTACGACATGATCGGAAGCTCCTTTTTCAGCTATAAATTGCTTTAATTCTGCACGTGACAGTAAGCAATGGTTTAAAGATTCCATATGTGAAACGATAATCGTTGCTTTCGGTGCTTGCTGGTGTGTTTGATAAATGTCCTCTTTTGTCATCGTAATCGGCCCGCCTTCTAAAAATTGGGCTGCACCTCCGTTTACGATGATCACTTGAGGCTGGTGCTTAGCGATCGCTTCTTTCACGGCATCATAGAAGATCGAATCACCAGCAACATATAACGTTTTTTCATCCGGGTGGGTGAAAACGATACCTGATACAGTCCCCATTCTCTCCACTATTTCTGGAGAGCTGCCGTGTTGGCCGTCTGTATGAATCAGGTTTACCTCACCGAATGCTGCTCCGTTTTCAAAGGTTTCTACGTTCTGGAAACCTGCTTCCTTAATTACAAGTCTGTCGGCTTCGTTTTGTGCAAAGATAGGAAGGTCTTTAGGCAGCGATTCTTTCGCTTTCTCGTCAAAGTGATCAGGGTGTAGATGAGTAACGATCACCGCATCGACGTTCTTGATTTCATCTACAGACACCGGTAACTCAACAAGCGGATTTCTTTTATCCATGTTAGGGGTGTTCGAGAATGGAGGCATAGAACCTTTATCCGCGAAAAAAGGGTCGATCAAAAACTTCTTATCCGCATATGTTAGAACAATGGTTGCATTTCGAATTTGATGAATGTTCATCAGTGCTTCCTCCTTTTTGTGTAACGTTCGGTTTTAGGATACTATGAAAGAGACATGAGCGTACATAACTTAAATCAAGCGTTTCAACAAGAACACTTGATTTGTGAAAGGATTATGAGAATGATGGATGCTACTGATATAAAGATTATCGAAGCGCTGCGTGAAAACGGCAGGATGACGATGAAAGAGCTGGGAAAGAAAGTACATTTAACGGGGCAGGCAGCTTCTTCACGCGTGATCAAGTTGGAAGAAGAAGGGATCATCGAAGGCTATACGATTCGTGTCAATGAAAGGGCGATGGGCAATCCGGTTCATTGCTTCCTGCAAATCTTCACTAACAGTCTTCACCATAAACCCTATTTTTCATTCCTTGAAACAAGACAAGAATATGTCAGGAATAATTATAAAATCAGCGGAGAAGCCTGTTATCTGCTGGAATGCCGCTTTCCATCGAATGAAGAACTTGATCAATTTTTGATCCAGCTAAACGAGCATGTGAGCTATAAGCTGTCGATCGTTATTCGCGGGTAAAGAAAACACGCCGATCGGAAATCCGTTAGGTGAAGGGTAGGGGGAGTTGCACTGAACGGTCTTCTTACACGGCAGAAAAACATTTAAACCTCACCGGCGATCGGTGAGGTTTTAAGATTCTACCCACTGAATCATCGGATAAGTTTTATCTCCTTATTCAGTTCGAATCATTATCAAGAAGCATTTCTTTCATGTAAAATAAACATAGATTTTATCAGTCATAGGAGATGTTTTTGTGAGTAAGCTATTATTCTTATTGTTAGCTGTGATCGGTGGAATGTGCTCGGGGATTCAGGCCCCGATCAATGGAGCGCTCGGAAAAAAAGTGGGCGGCTTTGAAGGAGCGTTTGTCTCTTTCTTTATCGGAACCGTTTTTCTTGCGTTTATCGTCACGTTTTTTGGAAGGGGACAGCTCGGGAATGTCTTTTCCGTTCCCAAATGGCAATTGATCGGCGGATTTGTTGGTGCTTTGTTTGTAACAGCGGTTATTTTAGCGGTGCCTAACATCGGTGTTGCGATGGCGATCTTTGCTACGATTGTCGGACAGATGATTATCAGCATGGTTATCGACCATTTTGGCTTTTTCGGGACACGCCCGATTCCGATCAACTGGAACCGTGTACTCGGTTTTGTCTTTATGCTTGCCGCTTTGTTTTTCATTTATAGAGGCAGCTTTGAATAGTAGATATACAGGGAGGAACTGTCGATTGGGATGGTTCCTTTTTTTGTTGTTTAAACATAAACAAGGCGCACAACTATCATGTTGGACGCCTGTTCTTCCTTTATAGCACTTTTAAAAATTCAATAACATGTTTGTTAAAAATACCAGGTTTTTCCATGTTCAGCATGTGGGCGGTGTCAGGAATCAATACTTCCTTTGACCCTTCCATTTTTATTTGCAAAGCCCGATTGAAGCGAAGTCATTTTAACTTCCCCATTCAAAAAATGTTTTTTAGACTCTAATAGAAGTTAGTTTTTCTTAGGCTTTGCCAGAATCTCATCAAGTGTGCCGCTCCACATTAAGGTGTTAACCTCAAGACCATCTGCAGCGCCATCTAAAATTCTTCGCACATCATTGAGTGTATCCTGCAGCGGAACGGAAACACCCTTCATTTTTGTGAATTCTTCAGCTACATAGAAAGGTTGGGTTAGGTATGCCTCAAGGCGCTGGCCCCTGTTGAAAATTTGTACATCGGCATCAGGCATCCGATCGATCCCATAGGCGTCTACAAGGAAACGTAGTTCACGATAGCGGCGCATCACTTTACGGGCACGCTGCTGGATCGTCATATGAGTTGAATCCACATATGCACCCTCCAACACAGTAGAAGTCGACTGGATCGGATTTACGGCTGGATAAAGTCGGCGGGATATCATTTCAGCATCGAATTGCAAGAGTGTATCGAGCGGTCCGTATGGCTCAATTTCATCAACGGCTTCACCGCGCGGGTCAACGAGAAAAGTTGTAACAGATGTGATGTTGGCTTCTTGAAGGCGATCCTGTAATTCATAGATTTCTCCTGTTAAAACGGTGGAGCGGTCTGCTGCTAGCATAACTTCTTTCTTCTGGCCGACCGCTGAGATTTCCTCAAAGGCTTCTTCGATGGATGAGCAAACGATTTCTGCTGTTTCGGTAATGTCGCTTATCCCTTCGCCTTCCGCATTTGGCATCAACACCACGGTGCTATACCCTTTTTCTTTCAGTCTATGGAAAACTTCAGCGAGTACTACGAGCTGCCCCATACCAGGACGGGCAACAAATCCAATCGTCCCACCGAGTGTCAGTGGCGAGAACAGGTCCAGGGTTTTGATGCCCGTCTCGATCATTTCTCCTTCATTTCCTCTTATGACCAGTTCATCAAGGCTGCATTCTGCGAGCGTTGCCAGTGCTGCGAGCGTTCGCACTTCAGCACGCCCAAGCGGAATTTTGCCGGTACAAAGATTCGAAACAGTAGCAGGGCGCAATCCAACAGATCGAGCAGCCGAAGTTAAGCTTGGAACACGTTTTCTAAGTAAAGGCACATTTAATTTAAGATCATCCATTTTAATACCTTCTTTCCAATTTTTTCTTTGCTTTACATTTATATCGTAAAATAAATTACTCTTAAAAGCAATAACTAATTTACATTTAGGAGTAAAAAAAATTACGGTATATTGTTAGAAGTGTGGACAATAAGCTGTCCAATCCGCTTTGCTAAGGTGTATATTGCTGGATTCCCAACATTTTCGGGCTGTTAACTAGAAAGCAGTAAGTTCTAATGCCACTGCAGAATAGTTTTCACTTTAAACTGCGAAAGTAAATCGGCTCACTCCACTCTTAGCCCTGTCAAAACTATGATTCTTGCATACGTTATACAAGTGATTATTGTAAATAGCGATAATAGAAGTTTCAGCGGGGAAAATAGAGAGGAGGCATGATTCACGTGTGGAAAGGCTGGAATAAATGTTTTAAGAAGAATGAAGAGATTTCCTACACTGCACTGGGTGATTCTGTCTCACTTGGTTTTGGCGCTTCAGAGAGATCAGGGTATGTATCTAAATTTCACAGGTTTCTTAAAAGTATTTTTGAAAAAGTCATATTCACCAACAAATCGTTTCCTGGCATGGTTTCTCCTTTGTTGCTATTACAGTTAACAGTAGGCGTCTTCACTAGAAGAGCGGTTAAAAAGGCTGATGTTCTGACGATCAGTGCTGGAGGTGCCAATGTAGCGCTGTGTAGACGAAAAAATGGACAAATCATATGCAAAAGATGTGCAGATTCGGGTGTTCGGCTATTCGAGCATGATTGGCCGCTCATTCTTAAAAAGATCCGCAAAAAACTAAGATGCGATGCAAAGATATATGTGAATACACTTTTCAATCCGTACAGGGAAGATGAACCTAACTTTCTGATGGCAGACCAGTATATCCAGAGGATAAACAGAGCCATTTTGAATCCGGCCTATCGTGACCAGTACGAATATGAAGTTATCGATCTGTACAGTCACTTTAAAGGAATGGTTCAAGATGAGTGGAAGGTTTGCCGTTGGACTCACTTTTGTGGAACAATCCGGGATGTTCATCCGAACGACTTTGGTCATGAAGAAATCTTTCAACTCCTAAAAAGCCGGTTTCATAATGAATGTAAGAATGATGGCTATTGAAGATAATTCTTTCGATAGCCATTTATCTTACTTTAAAATTTAAGGGCGATAATCAGTCCAGTGCCCCATAGCAAAGCATGGTTTACAGCATACCCTGATAGTAAACTATGATTTTTGCTGGTAAAGGGGCATGTTGGATGATTCGGAAAAATGTTGATATCGTTGTAATAGGCGCTGGCCCCGGTGGAGCTATGGCTGCATTTCTTCTTTTACTGGAAGGCTACCAGGTTTGTCTGGTTGAGGTCGAAAGGCAAAATCGGAAGGTGGCAAGAGGCGAGTACTTTCAGGTTGACTCTATCAACCTTTTAAAAAAATACGATTTACTTGAAGAAGCGATATGCTCGGGTTTGCAAAAATCGCAAAACCTTTCTATTTATGACGAAGACGGCCTTATTAAAAAGAATGATATCCGAGAGCTGTTTGGAGACGGGAGCTTTGTACTGACTGGATACCATCATACTGTCCGCGATATTCTCAGAAAAAAGGTTCAAGAGCATCCTGCTGGCGATCTGATGATGGGAACGGCTTTTGTAGATTTTATTAGAGAAGGAGACGCGGTCATCGGAGTGGTTTGCGATAGAGCTGGAGAAAGAGTGGAGATTTATGCAAAATTAACGATAGGTGCTGACGGACGTGGATCAAAGGTTAGAAAAAAGCTTTCTCCGGAGATGCAAACTCTTCAGCAATATCCGGTCCAGGCCCTGCTGACAACCCTCCCGGCCCCGGAAGACTTTACACCAGAAGTTTCCATACGAATAAGCAGGCATTCACACCCCACGCTTATATACCCTCTGGACCAAAAAAATGCACGGATTGTTTCCTCGATCGAAAAAGGCACCTTTTCACAACTGGTAAAAGAACATGTACACAAGTTCTATGATCCCATTTCAAAAAGCAGCCCCGAATTTCAAAACTCTGTTGCAGGCATTAAAAACTGGAAAGAATGCCATCCTTCCGTGTTTCATTACTACACCCAGCATGTCGGGCAGTATGCATGGGATGGCTTAATCTTAGTAGGGGATGCTGCACATACGTTTACCCCGAATCTTGGTCTCGGGCAAAATATGGCGTTAAAAGACGCAGAAATGCTGAAGGAGACTGTAAACTGGGGATTCGAAACGAATGACTTCAGCCGAGAAAACCTGCAATTGTTTGAAGAAAGAACGATGGAAACGCACCGTTATTGGATCAAAAAAGATATCGAGTTCAATCGGCTTTTATTGCACAGAAAGTATCATAGATTAAGGTATGAAGTCCATCGAAGGGTTTTTCGGATTCCTTCAGCGAGTAAAAAAATCGTTTCCCATCTGCTGGGAAGAAGAGAATCAGGCTTTGTTATGAAAGAAGTGCTTCAGGCAATCGGTTTATTGCCGCTATGGCTATAGCGATTTGCTGTTTGCGGTTTCAATTATCCTCTCAGGGGAAATATCCATAAAAGAACTCCAGTGGGAGGTAGGTACATTGAACCGAAAAGTGATCTCGACTTTTGATAAGGTGAAGGATGCGATTTCTACCATTAATGCTGTCCATTCTGATGGGTATAGCTTAGAACATCTCACGATCATCGGAAAATATGAAGATGATGTGAAGCGAATCACCGAAAAGACGGATGTAAAAGGAAAAGCGGTTTACGAAGGATCGAAGCCGGATGGAATGATCGAAAAGGTCGAGCAGAAATTTTCCAGTGATCATAAAGAAAAACCGGAAGACTTCAGGCAGATTCTTCAAGAAAATGGGCTTGGACCTGTGAAAACAGACGAATTTGCACCAGTTTTGGAAAAAGGGAAATATATTGTTCTCGGAGAAAAGGACTATGAGCCATCAGATGCTCAAGAAGAATAAGCAGGGGAGAGCCGCATATGAGTTGCGGCTCTTTTTCTCATCTGTATAAGGCAAAAGGTAAGTAAACCCTACTATCTAAGTTTAATCAATGTTTTCCTGTCATTTCCATAAGGATGTTAGCGGTCCTTCTTTTCCGTAAATTGGATCTTCCTCAGGGATCGGCACCTGTTCGATGTCCTCCATGTCTTCGAACCTTACAGAATTCTCGCCTGTTTTAAGGTTGTGCTGTATTCCGTCTGGATAAGCCCCCACGACTTTAAAATTCGAACTGGCATCGATCCTTTTATGACCTGTCCCGGCTGGCAGAACGACGACATCCCCCTCGGCAACCTTAACCTCGTTCCCGTTTTCACCGCCAAGTTTGATCGTTGCACCTCCACTGATAACACCGAGTACTTCATGCGTGTTGCTGTGGTAATGGTGGTAGTCAAACACCCCGTTGGTCCAGCTGTTCGTCCAATTATTGCTGTTGAAAATCTCTTCGCAGCGGTCGAGTTTTCCTTCCAGGGCTTTTTTATACAACAGGACTGGAAGTGAAGAGTTGTTTGGAATCGGTCCATCTTCTTTAAAATAAAGTGTTTTAACATCGGAAGCTTGCATGTTCATACCTCCTAGCAGCGTTTTTGTAAGTTTGATTCCCTCCATAAAAGCGCTTAAACAAAGAGATGGTTTTTTAAGCAACGTTTTAAAAAGAAAAAGTCCTCCACAATATTTTTTAACGTTTAAGAAAAATAAAAGAAGCTAACCAGGCACCAACTGTCTTTCATCCGGATAGTCTGCTCATCAGAACCGTTTCAAATATCAAGCACTTTGAAGGGGTTTTTTTAATGGCATTTGCATTGATCGGCAGTTTTATATCGGCGATGGCAACTGTACTTGGTGCCGTTCCTTTAATGTTTGTAAATGGGTTATCGTTAAAATGGAAGGATATCTTAATCGCTTTTACGGCGGGAATCATGGTTTCGGCCTCGATCTTCGGTTTGATTCCCCAGGCTTTGTCAGAAGCCAATATCGTCTCGCTTTCGATCGGCTTGCTTATCGGGATTATCGTCCTTGACGTAATGGAGAAGAACATTCCGCACATTAACATTGAAGACAATGAAGGTACGCCAAACTTTGATGCGAAATCAATTCTGGTCATCGCAGCATTGATTCTCCACAATATTCCCGAGGGGATGAGCACTGGATTTAGCTTTGCGAGCGAAAATGCAAAGCTCGGCCCGATTGTCTCCGTTGCGATCGGAGCGCAAAACATACCGGAAGGACTTATCCTGGCAGTATTTTTGCTTAATTCGAAAACGACAAAAGCAAAAGCTTTCTTTATCGTTTTTTTAACTGGATTAGTGGAAG
This sequence comes from Exobacillus caeni, assembly GCF_005747095.1. Classification (GTDB taxonomy): domain Bacteria; phylum Bacillota; class Bacilli; order Bacillales; family Guptibacillaceae; genus Exobacillus; species Exobacillus caeni. The sequence goes on from NZ_SWLG01000010.1 coordinate 154,097, forward strand.
TGGTCTCGGCGTTTATAGGATATGCTGCGGCAAGTTATATTTCCTGGGTGATTTCTTACGGCCTTGCATTCGCAGCAGGCGCGATGCTATTTATCGTATACAAAGAGCTAATCCCTGAAAGCCACGGAAACGGATATGAACGAGTATCAACTTACTCATTTATCATAGGGCTGCTCTTGATGATCTACATCAGCCATTTCTTAGGATGAGAAAGAAAGAAGACGGATTCTCTGGATAACACAGGTATCCGTTTTATTCTTAAGGTCGGATTGGAGAGGCATGTTGAAGGTGATATTTAACTTATTCTTTAAATTTTTTGGAATTCCTTCAGTTGAAAATTAAAGAGGATACTAATAAATTTAGCTTAATAGGGTAATCTTTTTATAGTGAAAATAGGAAGCGGGTGACATGATGAAAAAGCTTTCAGCAGGATTGGTTTTAACGGCCGGCGAGAAATTCCTGGGATGCCATTCGACCGGGAACTGGTTTTACGATTTGCCGAAGGGAGAGGTCGGTCCTGATGAAGATCCCAAAGAAACGTGTATCCGGGAGGCTAAGGAAGAGACGGATCTGGATCTCTCAGAACATGACTTGATTGACATAGGGGTTTTTGATTATAACCCAAAAAAGAACTTGCATCTCTTTTTAGCAAAAGTGGAAGAGTTTCCTCCAGTGGATGCAATGAGCTGCTCCTCTTGCTTTATCCATCCGTATTCTAAGAAAGAGACGATGGAAGTGGATGGATACAACTACATCTCGTTTTCAGAAAAAGAAAAGTTCCTAACCAAAAACATGGCAAAAGTACTGGATAAAGTGGAGCAAATAGTTATCAACAAAAAATCGGGGGACTGACCCCCGATTTTTTGTGGGTAACTTCTGTAAAACTATTTTTTGTTTTGCTGAAAAATATGACACAGTTGTAAAGTTTTTCAACAATGGGTGAAAAATCGGTAAATTCTATCTTCTTTTCTACCAATCTTACTTATACTAGATTTCGTTAGGGAGAGAGATACCCTAAAATACAAGATTGGGATCAGGAGGAAGAAAGAATGAAGAAATTGTTGCAGTGGTCAACTGTAGGAGCCTTGGCGTTGGGATTGTTTGCAGGTAGTGGAGATGGAGCAGCATTAGCTGCGGAGAAGGACCCGACTTTGAATGATGAGCAGTTCCTTGTTGTAGGGCATCGCGGCGTTAGCGGATTAGCGCCTGAGCACACTTTAGCTTCTTATGATCTTGTTAAAGGGCAAAAAGGAGATTATATTGAGGTAGATCTTCAAATGACAAAAGACGGCGAACTGATAGCAATGCACGATACAAAGGTAGACCGGACGACAAACGGGACAGGCGAGGTCCGAGATATGACGCTTGATGAGATCAAACAACTGGACGCGGGTTCATGGTTTAATGAGAAGTTCCCTGAGTATGCAAAGGAAGAATACGAAGGGCTTAAAGTTCCTACACTTGAAGAGGTTTTCCAGCGGTACGGCAAAGATGCAAGATATTATATCGAGACAAAATCACCGGATGTTTATCCAGGTATGGAAGAAAAGCTACTTAACCTGCTTGAAGAGTATAACCTAACCGGACCGAACGAAGAATCAAGTAAAGTGATCATCCAATCGTTTAGCCAGGAAAGCCTGTTGAAAGTCCATGACTTAAACGAAAACATTCCGCTTGTTCAGTTGCTATGGTATGCTCCAGATGGAAACGGCGGTTATGTGGAAGAAAGCGGACTGACTTCTTCACCTGAAAAAGTAACAGAGGAAGAACTTCAAGCAATTGATGAATATGCAGTAGGGATCGGCATGAACTATAAATACAACAATAAAATGGTAATCAACGAGGAGTATGTGCAAGAAGCAAGAGATCTAGACATGCTCGTCCATCCTTATACGGTGAACGAGGAAAACGATATGGAAACATTGATCGATTGGGGCGTAACAGGCATGTTTACAAACTTTGCCGGGAAATTAGACAGCACTTATAAGTCGATCAACAAAAAGTAAAAATATCTATTAAACTGGGCCAGACTTACAGAGTTCTGGCCTTTTTGAGTTGAAGATTAAGTTTTTTTGTTGGATAATCACAAAATTACTATTTAAAGAATATGATACCTCCGGTGAAAAAAGGAGGTCGAACAAAAAATGTCCGGTGTGAAAAGAAGGAAGGGTATGTCAGGGGTAAAGAAATGGCTTGAGACAACTTTGTCACGGTTAAAGCTCTATCGAAAATTTCGAGGCGGAGCCTGGTATAAGGTCACACTTAAAGCGATGCCCTCCAAACATATGTGGGTTCGTGAAGTTGACCCCGATTATGAATTTGTCTGGAAACGGGAGGATTACTGATCAAAAAGAGACTTTCTGGTCTCTTTTTTGTGCGACGGGCAGTCGCAAAGGGTGTTGCCGCAGGCAACACCCTTTCACTCTGTTTCTGGACAGAGACGACACCGAGGTGTAACGACTG
>NZ_SWLG01000011.1 GCF_005747095.1 Exobacillus caeni
AATTATACAGAAAAAGGACGGTTCTTTTATGTTTTCAGCGAAAAAAGAAGGGGCGACCTTCAAAAGGATACTTTATCCTTTTGGGTCAGCCCCTTTCTTTTTCCTGGCTGTTTTCTAAACTGACGAGGAGGGCTTTTTTCTTTAATGTCCAGGGAATGAAAATTTACATTTCTTATTTCTTGATGTATACTCGTAACATTAAATCGTAATCATTCTTAATAAAAAGGCCAAAGGATGAAGCAGAAATGGAAAATATAGAACAAGATAATGCAGTTCTCGTGAAAAATTTATTTTTCCATTATAGCGGTAAATATGTCCTTGAAGATATCACATTATCCGTTCCTAGAGGAGCTTTTGTAGGGCTTGTAGGACCAAATGGATCGGGTAAATCCACTTTAATTAAGTGTATCCTTGGATTACAAAAGCCGCAAAAAGGAAATATTTATTTATTTGGTAAGCCTCAGTCCAAATTTAATCAATGGAATTTAGTTGGTTTCGTTTCACAAAAGGCGAATAGCTTTAATTCGGGTTTCCCTGCCACTGTATTTGAAGTGGTATCAATGGGATTAGCGGGAAAAAAAGGGATCTTCCGTTTTCTGAATGCCAGAGACCGCAAAAAAATAAATGAAGCATTAGCTCTTGTCGGAATGGAAAGGTTCTCTGGAAGAAATATCGGCGAGCTTTCAGGGGGGCAGCAGCAGCGCGTTTTTATTGCAAGAGCGCTGGTAAGTGAGCCTGAACTATTAATTCTTGATGAGCCGACAGTAGGAGTGGATGCAGCATCCACAAAAGAGTTTTATGACTTGCTTGGAAGATTGAATGTTGAGGAAGGAATCACGCTTTTACTTGTCACCCATGACATAGGAACAATTACAGATAAAGTAACACATGTGGCATGCCTTAACAGAACACTCCACTTTCATGGAAAGACAGAAGAATTTGAACAGCTTCAAGAAGGAGATATTTCTGAGTACTACGGCCATCAACTGCATGTTTTAAGTCATGATCACCATGGAGGCCAGAACTGATGTTACATGCTTTAATGGAATTCGAGTTTTTACAGAATGCAATTTTTTCTGGTCTTTTGATCGGTTTGACTGCTCCATTATTAGGTGTTTTTATTGTCGTTAGAAGGCAGGCTCTTATTGCGGATGCGCTCTCTCATATCACATTAGCCGGTATCGCAGCCAGTTTGCTGTTATCCAAACACTTAACCATCTGGCAAAACGTCAATCCCATTTACCTTGGTATGGGCTTTTCTGCGATAGGATCATTGTTTATTGAACAATTACGAAAAGCTTATAAATTTTTTGAGGAGCTTGCGATACCTATCACACTCTCGGCCGGGATTGGACTTGGGGTGGTATTTATATCACTGGCAGATGGCTTCAATACAGACCTGTTTAGTTACTTATTCGGCAGTGTAGTTGCAATAAGCAGGGATGATCTATGGACAATACTGTTTGTCACTATAGCCGTTTTAATAGTAGTGGTCTTATTATATAAAGAATTATTTTTTATTTCTTTTGATGAAGAGCAGGCAATAGTATCTGGTATTCGCAGCAAATGGATCCATTATATCTTCATTTTAATGGTAGCGATCGTTATAGCAGCTTCTATGCAGATCGTAGGGATTTTGCTTGTGTCAGCTTTAATGACGCTTCCTGTTGCAGCTAGTATAAGGATAGCCAGAGGATTTAAACAAACGATCTTTTTATCGATCATGTTTGGGGAATTATCAGTGATCGGCGGATTAGTGCTTGCTTTCTACCTCGATATTGCCCCCGGCGGAACGATTGTTTTGTTGGCTGCAATACTGCTCGTTGGGACATTGGTCTGGAAAAAACAGCTTCAGTCAAGGCAAATATAACAAAGAGGGTGAAGACTTTGGATGTTGTTTCAGCCTTAAAAAAGTTAAAGGATAATGGATATAAACATACAGACAAGCGAGAGGACATGCTTACTTTATTTTCTGAGGAGAAGAGATATTTATCCGCAAAAGAAGTTCTTGAAAATCTGCAGGATGAATACCCGGGATTAAGTTTTGATACCATCTATCGAAATCTTTCTCTTTTTGAAGAGTTAGAAATTCTTGAGGTTACAGAATTAAACGGCGAAAAGCGATTTCGTTTCAGCTGTGAGACAAATCACCACCATCATCATCTCATATGCCTGCAATGCGGAAAAACAAAACATATTGATGTTTGTCCAATGGAAGATATTACATTAAAAGCATCTGATTTTAATGTAACTGGGCACAAATTTGAAGTGTACGGTTACTGTTCTGCTTGCCAATAAGGGATGATGCATGGCAAAAGTTAATTATCAATACATTTTTTTCATCGGGTAATGCCCCTCTGAAAGAAGAAAATAAATCTAAAGGAGGGGACTTTAATTGCCAACTGTTAAATGTAATGTTTCTAACTGTAATTATTGGGCGGAAGGTAATAACTGCTCAGCTGATGCAATACTTGTTGAAATTGATTCCCATGCTGAACATCCGTATAAAATCCAGGGCGGAGAGTTAGAAGGGGAAGCGAAACATAAAGACGAGGCCGATAAAACAGCAGAAACCTGTTGCCATACTTTTGAATTGAAGCATTAGATAGAAAATGGGAGAGGCTTTTTGGCCTCTCCCATTTTTCATTGGCAATCAGAGCCACTTTTCAACCCATTTTCGTGCTTCTGTCCAGTTTTTAACCCTTATCACCTGTTTTGGTATCGGATCACGGTTGTATGGAGTATCCATCAACAATACTGGTATTTTGCATTCTTCAGCGATATTACAGGCGTTATCATGTTTATCTTCAAAAAAGATATCAATGTCATGGTGTTTTATCGTTTCAATCTTATTATGTTTTCCTATTAGTTCAATGTGATCATAAGGAAGAAGCATTTTTGTGAACCACTCTTCGGTAACCTCATGAAGATGGCTTCCTCTTGCACTAATATAATATAACTCATGGTCTTGTTCCCAATGGGCCAGTGTTTCTTTTACTTTTTTGGCGAGAGGAGCATTCGTGTAAATTTCCTTTTCTTTATTTCTGAGCCAGTTAAGAAACTGCTCAGGTGTAATTTTTAATAAACGGGATAGATCATACTGGGTAATTTCATCAAAGGAAAATTTTTTGTTGAAATCTTTATTTATATAGGAAATAAATGACGTTGGGCATGTAACTGTTCCATCTATGTCGAGTCCAAATCGTTTCTTCATAACAGTCTCCTCTTTAGCATTATCTTATACACTTTACATGCTATTGTAACATAGTCCATGTTTGTTATTTTCATGTTTCTTGCCTAACTTTTAACAGAGATAAATAAGAAGCATGTGCCCAATACTAATAATGCTCCAACCCAAAGTCAATTTAAAAGCGAGGGATGTTGATGAGTGAAAACAGGTTTGATGAAAATTATGAGTACCGAGATAAAAAAGAACGAATAGACGGTCCGACGACAGAAGAAGAATATCTCGAAGAAACGGCTGCAGAGGTATCGCCAAATGGTGTTCTTGATCGTCCTTTTTTACAAAACCCAGAAAATGAACGTCCAACTGCAGAAGAAAAAGCTGACACGATTGAGGATGGAGTCGGAGCCGATACAGAAGTAAATGAAGGACGGGGTACAGGATTCATTGCACTTGTGCTTTCGGTTATTTCTGTGTTTATACTACCGGTGATTTTTGGTGCAGCTGGCATTATCGTCGGTTTTATCGCAAGAAGAAGAGGTGCGAAGAGCCTTGGTTCCTGGGCTATTGGAATTGGAGCTGCTTCTTTGATTATTAGCTTGTTTTTTTCCCCGTTTTTTTAATGGGAAAGAAAAAAGCCCGGGACTTATCCCGGGTCTTTGCCATTTATGCCTTTTGTTCTTCGGCTTTCTTTTTTTCTTCTTCCATTTTTTTATAATGTGCCTCAGCTAACTTGTCTACTTCTTTTTTCAATTCTTCAACCATAGTTTCCTCAGGAACTTTTCTTATGATTTCACCATGCATAAAGAGAAGTCCTTCCCCACGTGCACCGGCAATGCCAATATCGGCTTCACGTGCTTCACCGGGACCATTTACGGCACAACCAAGAACCGCAACTTTAATCGGAGCTTTGATTTTAGAAATGTATTCTTCCACCTCGTTAGCAATCTTAATGAGGTCGATCTCAATCCTTCCGCAGGTCGGACAGGAGATAAGAGTAGCTGCATTGGAAGCGAGCCCGAAGGATTTCAATAACTCGCGTGCAACTTTCACTTCCTCAACAGGATCTGCACTTAAAGAGATTCGTACCGTATTCCCGATTCCTTTAGATAAGATAGCGCCTAATCCAGCCGAACTCTTTACTGTTCCGGCGAATAAAGTACCTGACTCTGTGATGCCGAGATGCAATGGGTAGTCAAATGCTCTGGATGCCTTCTCATAAGCTTCGATGGCAAGGTTAACATCGGACGCTTTCATTGACACGATGATATCATGAAAATCTAGATCTTCGAGAATCTTGATATGATGAAGCGCGCTTTCGAGCATGCCATCCGCTGTCGGATAACCATATTTTTCTAGGATTTTACGTTCAAGAGATCCAGCGTTCACTCCGATTCTGATCGGAATGCCTTTTTCCTTTGCTGCTTTTACAACAGCCTCGACCTTTTCGCGTCTGCCGATGTTTCCTGGGTTAATACGTATTTTATCTGCTCCGCCCTCGATAGCCTTTAGGGCAAGCTTGTAATTGAAATGGATGTCTACCACAAGCGGAATGTTGATTCTTTTCTTTATTTCCGGAATAGCATCAGCAGCACGTTCATCAGGACATGCCACACGGACGACCTGGCATCCGGCTTCTTCCAGACGATTGATTTCTGCGACCGTAGCTTCTACATCATGCGTTTTAGTAGTTGTCATACTCTGGATAACAACCTCATTGTTGCCGCCAATTGTTAAAGGACCAACCTTAACTGGTCTTGTTTTCGTTCTGTGAGTAATTTCATTCATGCGAAAATCGCTCCTTTAAGAATGTCTTCCATCTAGAAAAACACGCTTCCTATATCTTTTACATTATAAATGAATGGCTAGCTAAAATTAAAATAATCAACACAACAAGTTATATTTTATCAGTACTTTGCTTTAATTGACAAGCTAGCTGCTGTTATCTGTTATTTTGAATAAACAGGAATCCGATAACTTTTTCCTATTTGAATCTTTTCTGGTTGTAAATCATCGTTTAACTTTTTAAAATCTTGTACTACCCTGTCTATAGATACCGGTAGAGGGCCGTCAACCATCTGCTCAACCACAGATAGAACAGTGTCACCGCTCTTTATTTGAACTTCTGTAAACTTCTGTTCTGTTTCTTTCTGGTTGCTTTCATCTATTATTGCATTCGTTGCTTGAGCCTGTTGCAGAGTAAGTGTTCCTACTTTAAGATCATACACCGTTGTATATATCCCTGCAAAAATAAGAAGTGTAATAATGAACCGTTTCATTTTATTTCCCTCCGCGATTCAGTTTTAATCTTTTTAAAGGAAAATGGGAACAAAAATAGTCAGTTCTTCGTCTAACTATACGAAGTTATTAAAAGCATATGCTTGTCCACAGGAGCATATGTCTTTAGAAATCTTCTTGATAAATAGGTCTTGGCAGTTTTCGAGGCATAAAGTAAAATGACAGGGACACACAGTCAGTGCTGGGGAATGTAATTGAATTACTTAAAAAGGCTGTCCATTATGATGGGTAGAAAGCCTAAAGGAGAATGAATATGTTAAAAAGACCTTATTTCTTGGCAGTATTATTAGTAATATTCAGTTTTTTAGTACCAGCTGCCGCCCTTGCGGATGCGAAACCTGGTGACGTAGTTGTTACTCTTGGAGAGGATTTAACAGAAGAGCAAAAGAGCACCATGCTAAAAGAAATGGAAGTTTCGGAAGATGTTCATACGATAACCGTTACAAATGAAGAAGAACACAAATATCTTGGAAAATATATTAGCAAGGCTATGATAGGATCAAACGCTTTATCCTCAGCGAAAATTACGATCGGCGAAAAAGATTCAGGACTGAAAATCGATACGAATAACATCACCTGGGTAACGGACGATATGTATGCAAATGCCTTGATTACTGCTGGTGTAAAAGATGCAGATATATACGTTACTGCACCTATGCCTGTTTCCGGAACAGCCGGTTTGACCGGAATAATAAAAGCATACGAGTTATCATCAGATGAAGCTATACCTGAAGAACAAAAACAGGTTGCAAATGAAGAGATGATCAAGACTGCAAAGCTCGGAGAAAAAGTCGGCGCTGAAAAAGCAACAGAGCTTATGACGAAAATTAAACAGGAAATTGCTAAGAACCCGCCTGAAACTGAAGAAGACTTGAGAGCATTAATTAAAAGAGTTGCAGAAGACCTCGGTATCTCTCTTACAGATGAAGAATTAAATGGACTCGTGTCATTGTTTAACAGGATGAAAGAACTGAACATTGACTGGGACCAGGTTCAGAGCCAACTGGAAAATGTGCGGGAAAACCTAAAAGAGTTCCTTAATAAAGAAGAAACACAATCCTTTATCAAAAACTTCTTAGACTTTATCATCCAAATCATCGAAGAACTAAAAAATATCTTTAAGTAACGAAGAGCAGAGGAAGTTCCTCTGCTCTTTCCCATTTCTACAGCTATAATGGAAATAATGAGTTATCCACAATTTTTAGGGGGTCAGACCCCAAAGTGAAACTTTTCTCATTTACATTCGTAGTACCTTATAGAAGGATTGAAAGAAGGGGCGATTTCAAGATGGGGATTCTAACCATACCGGCCGTCGGTTTCTTAGTTGTTTTGTTAGGGATATTGTTTTTAATTGGAGAAATTCTGGTAAAAGCTCGTGGGTTGTTTGGCCTGTTAGGGATCGCAATAATGGGAGCGTATTTTTCTTACCATTTAACAGAGGACAACTTTTTCTGGTTAATTCTTTTATTTATTGGAGGGCTGCTGTTAATTATTCTCGATGGAAAAGTTATAAACGATGGAACCTTTGGAGCAATCGGTGCAGTCTTAATGATACTATCAGTTGCAGTGCCGTCTCCTTCCTTTACGTACGGAATGATGGCAACAATGGGGTTTATTATCGGCTTTGCGTGTTCATTCTTATTTTTAAAAGTGTTTCCCAAGCGGAGCATGTGGGACAAAGTAACATTAAAAGACCGGCTTACCGGTGAGCTCGGCTATAACTCGCTAAATCAAGAATATAAAGAGCTGCTTGGGAAAAAGGGAGTAGCTGAAACTCCTTTCAGGCCGATTGGCACTATATGTATAGATGGTAAACAATACAGTGCCATCACTACTGGAAAATGGTTGAATAAAGGGGAAACAGTAATTGTCGAGCAAGTAGACGGAACAAAGATCCTTGTAGGCAAACCCCAACAAAGCGAAAGAACTTCCCAATAAACAAGGAAGTTCTTTTTGTTTTCTGCTTTAGTCTAGTATATTTGATAATGGTTATTTGGCTTTTCGGGATTTATGCTCTCTTTTTAGGTTTCGGAACTTCTTTTATTATCAAATACAGCATCATAATTGCAACGAACCAATAAAGCAAGAAGTCTAGCGAAACCGTTATTCTAAGGAGACCCATAATGGCAAAGAAAATAGTCGGCAGGGTGACCGCATATGCGGACAATACCCAGAGTTGTTTGTAAGTCAAATTTCGCTGCATCGTATTTTTGAAAATTAAACCGATCGATGCAAGAACTGAAATGCCGATGAACTTTAAGCCTGTTTGAAAAATATAAGCTATGACAAGAATAATCGGAATTAACACCGGCAGAAGCCCTTCAATGTTTTTGCTTAAATCTAGAAGCTCATCTTTTGTCATAGAAATATTCCCGAAAGTGCTATACTGCATTCGCTGCATTCCTGAAGGATCTACCACGATCGCTTCATCTTTTAGTAGTGCTACCACGTTATTGTATTCTTCTACATCATCCGGCTTTACTTCACCCGTAGTATCGAAGATAAAAGTAAAGTCATTATCCTTATCTATGTAAGGTTTCTCCATGTCTGCTGACAATAATCCGTTCTCAAGCTTAAAATCGGGTATGTCTTCACTCATAGAATCTCTTAATTCATTAAATGAATTGTAAAAGGAAACAGACGTCAATACCCCAACAGGCACAGAAGCGATTAACATCAAGAAGAAGACATAAAGGATCGATTTTCCAAACTTTTGAAACCGAAACGCAGCAACAGTCTTAGGAGCGTAAAAACTTTTTATAAATTGCTGGATAATATTCATTGATTTCTCCTTTCAGCAATTAAGACTATCCTTTCTTATTTTAGACAACTCAAGGGTTTTGAACAAGACACTTAAACGAATGACACCAATTTTTTATTTTTTAAATTTACAATAAATTTACTTATCCTTAATAAACCCTTTACAAAGTTTGAAATCCTGTACATAATAATCAGGGGACTTTGTTGAGAAATGTCGATTCACAAACAAATGATGCAAGGGGTTGGAAAAATGGAACTTAACGTCCAGGAGATGATATTTCAGTTTTTAGGTGGACTAGGTATTTTCCTATTCGGACTGAAATATATGGGGGATGGACTGCAAAAGTCAGCCGGCGATCGTTTAAGAGACATTCTGGATAAATTTACGACAAACCCGCTTATGGGTGTAATTGCAGGTATCATTGTCACTATATTAATCCAGAGTAGCTCAGGTACCACTGTACTTACTGTAGGTCTTGTAAATGCTGGATTCATGACATTGAAACAGGCGATTGGTGTTGTGATGGGTGCCAATATTGGTACCACCGTTACCGCTTTTATAATCGGATTTCCAATTAAAGACTATGCTTTGCCGATTATAGCTTTAGGTTCAATTTTAATTTTCTTCTTTAAAAACAAAAAGGTTACTTATGCTGGACAGATTGTCTTCGGTTTTGGTGCACTTTTCTTCGGGCTTGAATTGATGAGTGCCGGAATGAAACCGTTACGGTCCTTGGAAGCATTCCATGAATTAACGTTAAGCATGAGCCAAAACCCTATTCTCGGTGTTGTAATCGGTACAGTATTTACGGTTATTGTCCAGAGCTCCAGTGCTACAATCGGAGTGCTCCAGGGTCTGTTTTCACAGGGGGCCATGGATTTGAGTGCTGCTCTGCCAGTATTGTTTGGAGACAACATAGGAACAACGATTACTGCGGTACTTGCATCGATCGGTGCATCTGTTGCAGCTAAAAGAACTGCACTGACACACGTTATCTTTAACCTGATCGGTACAGCGATCTTTTTAATATTCTTATTCTTGTATACGCCTTTTATTTATTTCTTAAGGGACGCGTTGGATTTAAATCCGGAAATGACGATTGCGTTTGCACATGGTATCTTTAATGTTACAAACACAGTAATTCAGTTTCCGTTCATTGCTTTATTAGCAGTGATCGTTACTAAAATTATTCCCGGCGAAGATAATGCTATTGAATATAAACCTAAACATCTAGATCCGATTTTTATTGAACGATCTCCTTCTGTTGCACTGGGTCAGGCTAAAGAAGAAGTGATCCGTATGAGTGAATATGCACAAAAAGGATTAAAAGAAGCACTATCGTATTTAAATAACAAGCAACAAAAGCATGCAGACCTTGTTGCCCAATATGAAGAAGCGATTAATAATCTTGATAACAAGATTACTGATTACCTGATTCAGGTTTCTGCAACTTCTATGTCCAGTGAAGATTCTGAGCGACATGGAATGTTGATGGATTCAGTACGCGATATCGAACGTATCGGAGACCACATGGAAAATATTGTGGAACTCGTTGACTATCAAATCAGCAACAAAGTGAAAATGACTGACCTTGCGATGAATGATCTAGCAGAGATGTTTAAGCTGACTTTATCTACCTTAAACGAAGCGGTAGACGCTCTAGACAAGTGGGACATCAAAAAAGCAAGACAGGTTGTTACCCTGGAAGACAAAATAGATAAGATGGAAAGAACTTTAAGAAAAAAGCACATCTTACGACTGAACGAAGGACAATGTTCTGGAAGTGCAGGAATCGTGTTTGTTGATATTATCAGTAATTTGGAGAGAATAGGGGACCATGCTGTTAATATTGCAGAGGCGGTTATCGGCGAAGATGAATAATGAAACAAAAAACAAGCTGCTTGATTGCCAGCTTGTTTTTTCCTATATAATGTAGAGAAAAAAGAAAAAAGGAGTTTTTGAATGGGTGTTATATACTGGTCTATAATCTTTCTTTCATTTATCATCGCTTTTGTTGCTTTAGTTTTTCCAATCGTACCTGGAGTCCTGTTTTTAGGGCTCGGTTTTTTACTGTATGGGTTGTTTTTTACCTTCGACCCGTTAACTCCAATGTTTTGGATTATACAGGTTTTTCTTGTTGTACTATTATTTATTGCTGATTATGTCAGCAATTTAGTTGGAGTGAAGAAACGGGGAGGAACAAAAGCGGCTGTTTGGGGAAGTACAATAGGCTTACTTACAGGCCCTTTTATCATTCCATTCGCAGGGATCTTAATCGGACCTTTTCTTGGGGCGGTAATTGCTGAATTGCTTGTGCATAAAAAACCGATTAACGAAGCGCTAAAAGTTGGGGTAGGTTCCCTCTTTGGGTTTCTCGGAGGTGCTTTCATAAAGGGGCTCTTACAATTTGTAATGATTGGTTATTTTCTATTTGCCGTATTATGATAGATCTTGATAGTTCCATATTTTAAATGTAAACTTATGCTTGTCTAAAAAGAAAAACGTTCAAAATCCAAGTTGACATATTAAATAATTATATGGTAAATTAATATCTGTCGTAAATGATTGATCCACAGTAGCTCAGTGGTAGAGCAATCGGCTGTTAACCGATCGGTCGTAGGTTCGAGTCCTACCTGTGGAGCCAAATATGGCGGTGTAGCTCAGCTGGCTAGAGCGTACGGTTCATACCCGTGAGGTCGGGGGTTCGATCCCCTCCGCCGCTACCATATGCATGGCGGTTGTGGCGAAGTGGTTAACGCACCGGATTGTGGTTCCGGCATTCGTGGGTTCGATTCCCATCAGCCGCCCCATAAAAGTACATAATTTCCTGCAAAACATTTATAGCATAGTTATCCCGTTACATTTAACCTCAATAGCTTTTGCTTGTAGAGGAAGGGACAGACAAGTATAATATTAAGAAGCAACTTACTTACATTGGACCCTTAGCTCAGTTGGTTAGAGCTGACGGCTCATAACCGTCCGGTCGTAGGTTCGAGTCCTACAGGGTCCACCATTTAATGCGGAGGAATACCCAAGTCCGGCTGAAGGGATCGGTCTTGAAAACCGACAGGGGCTTAACGGCCCGCGGGGGTTCGAATCCCTCTTCCTCCGCCATATTAATTATCGTCGCGGGGTGGAGCATGGAGCGTTACTGCCATGGTCAATCAGCGACATGTCCCGACACAGCTTACATCGTCAGAGTAAACTTGTAGAGGAAGGGACAGTCATATTTTATCATCGCGGGGTGGAGCAATGAGCGATACAACATTGTTTAAACTGCGAATTGTCCTGACGGATCCTACCTCAAAGCATTACTTGTAGAGGAAAGGACAGTCATATTTTATCATCGCGGGGTGGAGCAGTCTGGTAGCTCGTCGGGCTCATAACCCGAAGGTCGCAGGTTCAAATCCTGCCCCCGCAACCAATACATAAAAGGCTCGATAGCTCAGTCGGTAGAGCAGAGGACTGAAAATCCTCGTGTCGGCGGTTCGATTCCGTCTCGAGCCACCATTATATACTTACTTTTAAACCTGCGAATATCTTGCAGGTTTTTTGTTTAGTTTTTTTGCTCCGGGGTATATTAACTATGTTTGAATAAATTTATTTGATTTCAGTTTCAATTGTTTGAAAAGTAGTACTAAATTTGCTACTGTTAAACATGAACAAACATGGAAATGATTCTATGTTTGCTTAGTCATGTTAGCCGTGGGAGTTCTATACTGCCCGCTATCCATTACATATTATTTAAGGAGGAGATTCAGATGGCAAAATTTGAATTACCAGAATTACCTTACGACTACAACGCACTAGAACCACACATTGATGAAGAAACAATGAAAATCCACCATGATAAACACCATAACGCTTATGTAACAAAGCTTAACGGTGCTTTAGAAGGCCATGACGATCTTCAAAGCAAAAGTCTTGAAGACCTTCTTGGCAATCTTGATGCAGTACCAGAAAACATTCGTACTGCAGTAAGAAATAATGGCGGCGGACATGCTAACCATACTCTTTTCTGGCAAGTTATGAGCCCGAATGGCGGCGGTGAGCCTGGTGGCGAGCTTGCTGAGGCACTTAACAAAAAGTTTGGCAGCTTTGAAAAGTTTAAAGAAGAATTCTCTGGTGCAGCAGCTAGCCGTTTCGGTTCTGGCTGGGCATGGTTAGTAGTAAAAGGCGGCGAACTTGAAGTAACTAGCACTCCTAACCAGGATACGCCAGTTATGGAAGGGGTAACACCTATTCTTGGACTAGATGTTTGGGAGCATGCTTACTACTTGAAATATCAAAACAAGCGTCCAGATTACATTGAATCTTTCTGGAACGTGGTAAATTGGGATGAAGTTTCCAACCGTTACCAAAGCGCAAAATAATTTAAGATTCAAACCCGGTATCCGAAAAGGAGCCGGGTTTTTATATGATAATTTCCTTTAATGTAAATTTATTTCTTAGAAATGCATCAATGACGAAGTCAACGATCAGTTCCCCCTGATTTGTATCGATTGGAGATTCAATTCTTACCTGGCCCTCAAACAATCTGATTTCAATTTGAATCCAGCCGCTCCTAATGATGAATTCATCGATCAGCTCTTTTCGTCGGTACCATTCTATCGATACCGGAACATCCACGTTTTGGCAACCTGCCTGAATTTCTTCCATCATTAAGATTACATCAAAAAAGTTGAACGAATCATAAGCTTTTCTGCCAAAATAAATATACAAATGATCGACTCCCCTGTATTTTTCTTTATTATTAATATGCTACTTAAGCACGACTTTCCATTCATCTTTTAATAAGTGACAAAAATTTGAATAGCAGCAGCCGATTGAAGCAAACTACGTATGTACATATAAAGGGGAGTCGTAGAATGCGTTTGCTGAAGAAAATGATTGGTGATGTAGAAGTAACAAAAGACCTTGTTTTATTGCTTGTTATAGGCGGTTTATATTCTTTAAGCATTGCTTTATCTAATACGTTTGTAAATGTATATCTGTGGAAGCAATCAGGAAAATTTTTTGATATCGGACTATATAATTTAGCCATTGTTATTATGCAGCCGATCACTTTTATTCTTGCTGGGAGATGGGCTAAAAAGATTGATCGGGTGATTGTTCTCCGGTTCGGGGTTGCTTTTTTAGCTTCCTTTTATCTTACCGTATTGCTGATGGGAGATAAGGCCAGCACCTTTTTACTTGTCCTGGGAGGGCTCCTTGGAATTGGGTTTGGCTTTTACTGGCTTGCGTTTAATGTGTTAACGTTTGAAATTACAGAACCAGATACTCGAGATTTTTTTAATGGGTTCCTCGGCTTATTATCTTCGTTTGCAGGGATGATCGGCCCTATCTTTGCTGGTTGGGTCATCTCGAGTTTGGAGAAATTCACAGGATACAAAATAATTTTTGGATTCTCTCTTGCACTTTTTTTTGCTGCAGTGATTCTTAGTTTTCGCTTAAAACGCCGTTCTGCTAAAGGGAACTATTCTTTTAAACGAATACTGCAAGAACGCAAGCGAAACCGTGATTGGAACAATATCTTAAAAGCTCACTATTTTCAAGGTATAAGAGAAGGAACATTTGTTTTTGTAATCGTTGTCTGGGTCTTTGTTTCTTCCGGAAGTGAACTTGCGCTTGGAACGTTTGGCCTTGTCCAGTCAGCGGTTTCGTTTCTCGCATATTATTTTGCCACACGCCTGATTAAGCCGCGTTACCGTAAAAAGTCAATCCTTATCGGAGGGTTAATTTTATACTCTGCGATCTATCTGATTGTGTTCGATGTCACATTCCAGAAGTTATTGATTTATGGTGTTGTTGTTTCACTTGCTTATCCTTTACTACTTGTACCATATGTTTCCTTAACTTATGATGTGATAGGTAAAGCGTGGAAAGCCGGAGAGATGCGGATCGAATATATTGTAGTCAGGGAATTGGCGTTAAACGCCGGTAGAATCACTTCGATCCTCCTATTTTTGTTTTCAATTTCCTTCTTTAATGAAGAAAAAAGCATTCCATATCTCTTAATGGTTGTAGGGGCTGGCCATGCTTTTATTTACTTGTTCATTCGTACCATTGGAATTAAGGCAAAAAAAGAACAATTAAAAGAGAGTTTGACATAATAGGAAGGAAGTATCTTTACAAGGTGTGTGACGAAAGGTATAGTGTATAAGAATAAAAAAGAGACAGCCTGGGACACTTGCCCTGGTTGTCTCATTATGCTTTTTTGAGGGAAAGGGAGAAATGTTTTAATGGGAAAAAAGAAGAAAAAAAGTCATGTCCCATTCCGATTAAATGTTTTGTTTGTTTTTGTTTTCGTTTTATTTTCTGCTCTTATTTTACGATTGGGAGTGATCCAAATCGTAAAGGGAGAAGAATACGAACGAGTTACTGAACAAACGGAAAATGTTACAGCAAAATCCTCTGCACCAAGGGGGAAAATGTATGATCGTTATGGAAGGGTTGTTGTGGATAATGAGCCGGTTTTTTCACTAACCTATATTAAAACAAAGGGAAACAATCAAGATGAACGATTGAACATCGCTAACAAATTAGCCGATTTTATTTCGAAGGATACAAAAGAACTAACAGAAAGAGACCTAAAAGACTATTGGATTTTAACAAGGCAAGAAAAAGCAAAGGCAAAGCTTACAGAAGAAGAATGGAAAAAGTATGAATCAGGGGAGGCCTACCAGCTGCAACTGGATCGAATCTCAAAGGATGACCTTGAAGAAATTACGGAATCCGAATTAGAAGCTGCAGCCATCAAAAGAGCGATGGATTCCGGATATGCGCTTTCTTCCCAGACGATAAAAAAAGGGTTAACGAGAGAAGAGATAGCTGTCATAAGTGAAAATCTTGCTGAGCTCCCGGGAGTAGATATACAGGCTGATTCAGAACGGAAATATCCGTATAGCGACACGATGAAGACACTTTTTGGAAACCTCGGGCAAATTCCGAAAGAAACCATTGATTATTATATTGCCAGGGATTATGACCGGAATGATGAAATAGGAATAAGCTTTCTTGAAGCGGAATATGAAGAGCTTTTAAGAGGAAAAAAAACGAAGAGAAAGTATATAACCGATAAAGCGGGAAACCCTATCGGGGACCCCGAGACCATAGAAGGTCAGCGTGGAAATGACCTGGTCCTTTCAGTTGATATAGAGTTACAGCAGGCTGTTGAGCAAGTATTGGAGGAAGAAATTAAAAAAGCAAGAGCTGAAGGGAATCCTTCATTAGATCGTGCTTATGTGGTAATGATGGATCCAAATACTGGGGAAATCCTTTCCATGGCCGGGAAAGAATTGACACAGGATGGATTTGTGAACCGATCATTTGGAGCGATCAATGACGCCTATGAAATGGGATCGGCAGTAAAGGGGGCAACTGTTCTTACCGGCTTTCAATATAATGTCATTAATCCTGGAACAGTTTTATTGGATACTCCGCTATATTTTCCAGGTACTCCAACGAAAAAATCCTACGTTACAATGGGAAGTATTAATGACTTAACTGCTCTTCAACGATCTTCCAACGTTTATATGTTCCGCATAGCGATGATGCTTGGAAATCATAACTATGTTCCGCGTCAGGGAGGTTCGTATGATCCAAATGCTTATAACAAAATGAGAGAGTCATTCTCCCAATTTGGATTAGGTATCGAAACGGGCATTGATTTGCCGGGAGAAGGGACAGGCTATAACGGAGGAGTTCAACGGCTTGGTAATTTGCTTGACCTTGCGATCGGACAATTCGATACGTATACCCCTCTCCAAATGGTGCAATACATTTCAACTATCGCCAATGGCGGATATCGAATCCAACCTCATTTTCTAAAGGAGATAAGAGAACCTACAGAAGGCGACCAGTTATCTAAAAATGTGATGTACCAATATGAACCAAAGGTATTAAATCGAATAAAAATGGATAAATCTTACATCGAACGAGTCCAACAGGGACTATGGATGGTTATGAATACTTCCCGGGGAACAGCCGCGCATTATTTTGAAGGAGCTGAATACAGTCCCGCCGGAAAGACTGGAACAGCGCAAGTTGGGGATAACTATAACCTAACGCTGGTAGGATATGCTCCATCAACTGAACCGG
Source organism: Exobacillus caeni (assembly GCF_005747095.1). Lineage (GTDB taxonomy): Bacteria > Bacillota > Bacilli > Bacillales > Guptibacillaceae > Exobacillus > Exobacillus caeni. The sequence continues at coordinate 16,344 of NZ_SWLG01000011.1, forward strand.
AAGTGGCATTTTCTGTAGTAGTTCCCAATATCGATCATGAACATGGCATTAACAAATATATAAGCAGAAGAATTCTTGATAAATATTTTGAACTCAAAGAGTCAGGGAGAAATGTATCCAAGCGTTATATTGGAGTTTCAAATCTAGAAGATTAAACCGCCGTATTTTCGGCGGTTTTTCTAATGCTTTTCCTTCTGATCTTATGGTTAAAAAGTATTTTGTGGGGAAAAGTAAAAGCAATAAACCATTAAAGGAGAGATAGGATGACAAATGAAAAAGATAATAACTCCCAAAAAGCAAATATTGAACTGAATCGAAAGTTCAATGAAAATGAGCAAAAGTCATATATGGAGGATAAAACTTCAACAGAAGCCGCAAACCAGAAAATGGATCAGGCGTTTTATCCAGATGACCAAAAGCAGGAATCTCATAGTCCGGATTTTTTTTACAATCAACAAACTGCACTTTATAAGACAGAGAACGCAAGGGAAAAAGAAGAAGATTCTTCAGATGACGATTAAAGAACACCAGGTTCTTTTCCCCTAAATTGACCCTTTTAGACACCTTCCGACTCGCCTTTACAATTTCTTAACATTCCATTCAAACGCATTTAATAAACAACCTGTATTCTATGAATTGTGGATGAGGAACGAGCCAAAAAACAAATGGCTGGTTAATCATCAAAAATAAAAAACTAAAATTCCAGCTAGGGGGAAGAAACATGAAATTTAAAGGTTTAATGCTAATGCTAGTAATGTCTTTCGTTCTTGTTTTTGCAGCAGCTTGCGGAAACAACAACGGAGGAAATAACGCAGGAAATAATGAAGGAACTGATGAAAATGCAGGTGGAGAAGCTTCTGGGCAACTCGTAATTTCAGGTTCAAGTGCGATGCAGCCTCTAGTAGCGGCAGCGGCTGAGCAATTCATGGAAGAAAACCCGAACGCAGATATTCAAGTTCAAGCAGGCGGAAGCGGAACAGGTCTTAGCCAGGTATCCGAGGGCGCAGTAGAAATCGGAAACTCTGATGTGTTTGCTGAAGAAAAAGAAGGAATCCCTGCAGATGAGTTAGTAGACCATAAAGTGGCGGTTGTAGGTATGACTGCGGCTGTACATCCTGAAGTAGGAGTAGAGGACCTTTCAAAAGAAGACTTGATCAAAATTTTCACTGGCGAAGTTACAAACTGGAAAGAAGTTGGCGGAGCAGACCAAGAAATTACTCTTGTAAATCGTCCGGATTCTTCAGGGACTCGCGCAACATTCGTTAAATTCGGCTTAGACGGAGCTACTCCGGCTGAAGGAATCACAGAAGATTCTTCGAACACAGTAAAGAAGATCATCTCTGAAACACCTGGAGCAATCGGCTACCTTGCATTCTCTTACTTCACTGATGATTCTGTAACAAAATTGTCAATCGACGGAGTAGAAGCGAGTGACGAAAATGTGCAAAAAGGCGAATTCCCAATCTGGGCATATGAGCATTCTTATACAAAAGGTGAGCCTGAAGGACTAGCAAAAACTTTCTTAGATTACCTTATGAGTGATGAAGTTCAAAACAATATCGTTCCTGAACAAGGATATATCGCTGCATCAAAAATGGAAGTTGAACGTGATGCTGAAGGAAACCAGAAATAAATAAATAAAACGAATTACAAAGCATGAAATCAAGGGGTAAATACGGCCTTCGTATTTGCCCTATTGTGCTGTTAGTTATGAGGAGGGGTCTTTAATGACTAATCAATCGGAAGCGGTCAAAGAAAGGTTGGTTAAGAAAAAAAATAAACGTTCTCCTGAATTTAGGGGAAAAGTTATCATTTTAGGAAGTGCAGGAGTTATCATCATTGCCGCAATTGCTATTACATTATTTTTAACCTCAAAAGGTTTGCAAACATTTATCGCAAATGGTGTAAGTCCAATTGAGTTCTTAACAAGCACCAACTGGCGCCCTACCGATGAAAATCCGGTATATGGCGCAGTTCCTTTTATTTTTGGTTCGTTTGCAGTAACTTTGTTAGCTGCACTCTTTGCAGCTCCACTTGGGATCGGAAGTGCAATTTTCATGACGGAAATTGCAAGAAAGTGGGGACAAAAGTTTCTACAGCCAGTTATCGAAATTTTAGTTGGTATACCTTCAGTAGTTTATGGATTCATAGGGCTTACAGTCATTGTACCGTTTATACGTGATCATATCGGTGGTCTTGGCTTTGGGCTGCTAGCAGGTACGATAGTCGTCGGAATCATGATTTTGCCGACGGTTACTAGTATCGCAGCAGATGCCATGCGTTCTTTGCCTCAAAACCTTCGTGATGCTTCTTACGCCATCGGGGCAACACGCTGGCAAACGATTTACCGAGTGCTCATTCCAGCTGCATTGCCTTCTTTACTGACAGCGATTGTATTAGGAATGGCAAGAGCATTCGGTGAAGCTCTGGCAGTCCAAATGGTTATCGGTAATGCTCGTAATTTGCCGGATTCACTAGTTGAACCTGCTGCAACCCTTACGACAATCATTACTTTAAATATGGGACATACAACCTTTGGTAGTGTAGAAAACAATGTTCTATGGTCACTTGGATTAATCTTATTAGTGATGTCTTATATTTTCATCGTTATTATCCGTTTCTTGTCAGCAAGGAGGAAAGTTTAATGAATAGTAGAGTAACCGATAAAATTGCCACATCTATTTTTGTATTATTTGCCGCAATCATGGCTGGAACTCTTTTTGCATTACTTGGATATATACTTTATCACGGTTTTGCAGTTATCGATTTAGATTTTTTGACCTCTAATTCAAGTTCTTTCCGTGAAGGGGGCGGAATTAAAAACCAGTTATTTAACTCTTTTTATGTGCTTTTTATTACAATGCTTTTTACCGTTCCGCTTGGCATTGGAGGCGGTATCTACATGGCGGAATATGCAAAGCCAGGTAAAGTTACTGACTTCATTCGCACGTGTATCGAAGTTCTTGCTTCATTGCCATCTATAGTTGTCGGTATGTTTGGTCTACTTGTTTTTGTAGCATGGACTGGCTGGGGCTATACAATTTTATCTGGTGCGCTTGCTTTAACAGTGTTTAACCTTCCTGTTATTGTGAGGGTCTGTGAAGATGCTATTCGTTCTGTTCCCCGCGAGCTTAAAGAAGCGAGTCTTGCTCTTGGGGTTACCCACTGGCATACGATTAAAACGGTGTTATTGCCCGCTGCATTCCCGGGAATTCTTACAGGTGTTATCCTTTCAGCAGGACGGGTGTTTGGTGAAGCAGCGGCGCTGTTGTTTACAGCTGGTTTAACAACGCCAAACCTTGACTTTACAAACTGGAACCCATTTAATATTCATTCACCTTTAAATATCTTCAGGCCAGCAGAAACATTGTCCGTTCATATTTGGAAAGTAAATACACAGGGTATTATCCCGGATGTTCGTGAAGTGGCTGACGGTGCTTCTGCAGTACTGGTTATTTCAGTTCTTATCTTTAACCTTCTTGCAAGATGGCTTGGGAGTGTAATTCATAAGAGAATGAGCGGTTCCAAATGATCAGCTCTTCAAAGATGAAAGGGGTACAGAAATGAAATTTGTTTTAGACAAAAAACAAGAGCGAGTTACGAAAGAAAAAGAAAAAAAGAATGCGATACTGAAGGTCAGAAATTTAAATATTTATTACGGCGACAATCATGCGGTCCACGATATAAACATGGATATTGAAGAAAAATCTATTACCGCTCTTATCGGACCTTCGGGATGTGGAAAATCAACATTTCTTAGAAGTATTAACCGAATGAATGACACAATTCCAATTGCTAAGAACAATGGAGAAATTTTATATGAAGGACTTAATATTTTAGAGGATGACATCGAAGTCGTTGCTTTACGTAAAGAAATCGGAATGGTGTTTCAAAAGCCCAATCCTTTCCCAATGTCTATTTATAATAATATTACCCATGCGCTTAAGTTTAAGGGGATAAGAAAAAAGAAAGAATTGAATCAAATCGTAGAAGACAGCCTTAAAAAGGCTGCATTATGGGATGAAGTGAAAGACCGCCTCCATGAATCCGCTCTTTCCCTTTCAGGAGGACAGCAGCAGCGTCTATGTATTGCACGGTCTTTAGCACTGAAGCCGCGTATTCTTTTACTTGACGAACCATCTTCAGCACTTGATCCGATTTCCAACGCTAAAATTGAAGACTTAATCATGGAATTAAGCAGTGAGTATACTATCATTATCGTTACACATAATATGCAACAGGCTTCTCGTGTAGCTGATAAGACAGCTTTTTTCTTGAGTGGAGATCTTATGGAGTATGACGAAACATCAAAAATCTTTACAAACCCGTCTAATCCAAAGACTGAAGAATATATTACCGGGAAATTTGGGTAAGGAGGAACATGATGGCTACAGCAGTAAAAGAAAAAGAAGTTTTTAAAATGAAAGACCTCAACTTATGGTACGGACAAAATCATGCTTTGAAAAACCTTAATTTTTCAATCAATAAAAAAGAAATAACCTCGATTATTGGCCCTTCGGGGTGTGGCAAATCTACCTTTATTAAAACCTTGAATTTAATGATTTATTCAGCAGGAAATGTTAGGATGTCAGGAGAAATCTTATACCATAACAAGAACTTGCTAGATAATAAAATTGATTTAGTTTCACTGCGTAAAGATGTTGGAATGGTATTTCAAAAAGCGAACCCATTTCCAAAATCTATTTATGAGAATGTAGCATACGGTCCAAAGATTCATGGAATTAAAAAGAAGTCAGAGTTAGACGATATTGTTGAAGAATCTCTTATCAACGTAGCACTCTGGGATGAAGTAAAAGACCGCTTAAATGCTCCTGCTTTAGGATTATCAGGTGGCCAGCAGCAAAGGTTGTGCATTGCAAGAGCACTCGCCACAAAACCAGAAGTTTTACTTATGGATGAGCCAACTTCTGCCCTTGATCCTATCTCTACGATTAAAATAGAAGAATTAGCTCTTGAATTGAAAAAAGATTTTACGATTGTGATGGTTACCCATAACATGCAGCAAGCAGCTCGAGTTTCCGATGAAACGGCATTCTTTTTGATGGGGGAACTAATCGAAAAGAAAGATACGGACAAGCTATTTGCAAACCCTTCAGATAAGAGAACAGAAGACTATATCACAGGTCGATTTGGCTAAAAAAGGTGGAATGTAATAATGGTAGTTAGAGGAAACTTCCAAACTGAACTTGAACAATTAAAAAATATGCTGCTCGAGTTAGGAAAAAAGGCTGAAACCGCGATGAATCGGGCAATTGAAGCACTGAAAACACAAAATGTTGATGATGCGATTCATATCATTGAAGATGATGCTGAAATAAATGTCCTGGAAGATGAAATTAATGACCTTGCAATCTTAATGATCGCAAAACAACAACCTGTTGCAACAGATCTTAGGCGTATCATTGTAGCTCTTAGGATTTCTACTGATCTTGAGCGTGTTGGAGACCTTGCTGTCAATATTGCTAAATCCGTTATTCGGATCGGAGATGGCAAGCTTATAAAGCCGATCGAGGAGATTCCAAGAATGGCTGCCATTGCACAAAAAATGAATGCTGATGTACTTGAGGCATTTTATAAAGAAGATGTTGATCTTGCTAAAAAAGTTGCTGAAATCGATGATCAGGTAGATGATATGTATGGAAGACTTGTTCAGGAGTTATTGGAATTAATGACTCAAAATCCTGATTTTATTAGACAGATTACCCAGCTTGCATTTATATGCCGCTACATTGAACGATATGCAGATCATGCAACGAATATCTCCGAGAGCGTAATTTACCTTGTTAAAGGAAAACATTATGATTTGAATGCGTAGAAACAGAATCCTCTGTCTTATGACAGGGGATTTTTTATTTGCATTAATTTCTGAGGAACAAATAAGGGACATATCAAAAGACAGGTGAAATAAAATAATAGAAACAATCTCGATATTGAAAAGAAAAATTATAATAACAAGGTGGTGTAACATGCCAAGGCATCTCGTAGTGGGGAATGGCCAGCTTCTTATTAATATTGATCAGTTTTTGCAAATCAGGGACATCTATTACCCCTATGTCGGCCAGCAAAATCATGTCCAGGGGCATGCAAACCGGATAGGCGTATGGGTCGATGGAGTATTTACCTGGCTTCATTCTGGAGAATGGAGGATTAAACCCGGGTACCATAGAGATACACTTGTAACCAAAAGTGAAGCTTTTCATGAGCATCTGGGAATTAAATTAATTATTGAAGACGGGGTACATCAACGGGAAATGTTGATGATTCGAAAGCTGACAATCATCAACCTTCACAAAAAAGAACGGCAAGTAAGAGTGTTCTTTCACCAGGACTTAAACATCTATGAAAATGAGGTAGGAGACACGGCATATTACTGGCCGGATCATAACACTGTAGTACATTATAAACGGTACCGTTATTTTCTGTTCAACGGGGAGTTTGACAATACAGGAATCGTTCAATATACAACAGGCGTCAAACGATTTCAGGCAGCAGAAGGAACATGGAGAGATGCCGAAGACGGCCATTTGCATTTGAACCCTATTGCACAGGGGTCAGTTGACAGCACATTTTCTATTGAAGGGGCAATCAGTCCTGGTGAGAAAAAAGATGCGTACTATTGGATGACTATTGGACGAACAAAGGAAGAAGTGAACAGCATCAATGAATATGTAAAGGAAATAGGAACCTCGCTAACTGTAGAAAAGATTCGGATGTACTGGAGCAGATGGGTAAATAAATCAAAATTACCTTCTACAGATCTTTCTTCAGATCTCATAGAACTCTATAAGCGAAGTTTGTTGATCGTAAGGACGCAGACCAATCAAAACGGTACCATTATTGCGGCTAACGACTCTGATATTCTACAATACAACCGAGATCACTATAGTTATATGTGGCCGCGAGACGGGGCGCTAATCGCTGCAGCTATGTCGAGAGCAGGTTATCACGGCATGGTGGCCAACTTTTATCGATGCTGTGCGGAATTGTTAACAAAAGATGGCTTTCTACACCATAAATATAATCCTGATGGTTCTGTCGGTTCCAGCTGGCATCCTTATATTGGGAAAGATGGTGCCCCCCAGCTTCCTATCCAGGAGGATGAAACGGCGCTTGTTTTATGGGCTTTCTGGGAGCACTATAAGGCAACAGGTGACATAGAGTTTGCCCAATCACTATATCGTTTCCTTGTCCGGCCGAGCGCAAAGTTTCTACTTTCCTTTATGGATGATAGCCTTGATCTCCCAAAACCTTCATATGATCTCTGGGAAGAGAGGCTGGGGATTTTTACTTTTACAGCAAGTGCAGCATACGGCGGTTTGATGGCAGCCTATAATTTTGCGAGACTATTTGGAGAAGATGACAGGGCGGATATTTACCGTAAGGGTGCGGAAAGAATTAAGAAGGGGATAGAAACAAACTTGTTTGACAAAGAGCTGCAGCGATTTGTCCGGGGTATTTCGTTAAAGAAAGGTTCAAATGAGATAACAGTAGACTATACAATAGAAAGTAGCATGTTTGGATTATTTGCGTTTGGTGTCTTTGAACCCGATGATCCAAGAGTGATAGAAACAATGCGAGAAATCGAAGAAAAGCTTCAGGTCAAGACTGCTGTAGGAGGTATTGCAAGGTACTATAACGACTATTATTTCCAGCAAACCCAGAACGTTGAGGACGTTCCGGGCAATCCATGGATTATATGCAGCCTCTGGATCGCTAAATGGAAAATTTTCAAAGCAAAAAAGGTAGAAGACCTTAAAGAAGCAAAAAAAATCTTCGAATGGACCAGAACGCATGCTTTGCCAAGCGGGATTTTACCGGAACAGCTTCATCCATACTCAGGAAAACCGCTTTCCGTTGCGCCATTAACCTGGTCACACTCCACTTATGTAGATGTCATGAATGATTATTTTGAGAAATATACCGCTTTAACTTCTGCGAAGAAACATTAGAAAATTACTTGATACTTCCTCTGATGTTTGATATTATAGTTGAGTATGATTAAGCTATTGAAATAGTTATGAAATGAATTTGGAGGGATAGACATGCGTGTACAAGTAACTCTAGCTTGCACAGAGACTGGTGATCGTAACTACATCACAACTAAAAACAAGCGTACAAACCCAGATCGTCTTGAGCTAAAAAAATACAGCCCAAGATTGAAGAAACATACATTGCACCGCGAAACTAAGTAAGCAGTAGGCAGACCTACTGCTTTTTTTTATTTCCTTGCTTTTATACATAGAATTAGAAATTAAAAACAGTCTATGAAGGTTAATTTGGAACATTATATTATAATAGATAAGGTAAAAGGAGATACCTGAAGGAGTGTTTTTAATGAATCAGCATAAACAGCAATTAAGAAACGAAATGAAAGAAAAGTTAAAAGAGATGTCTCCAGATCAGAGAGAATCGTCGAATCATGCTATACATAAAACACTGTTTAACCATCCGCTCTGGCTTCAGGCAAATACAATAGGAATTACAATTTCAAGAAAACCAGAAGTTGATACTGCCCCGATAATCGAAAAAGCGTGGGAACTTGGAAAAGAAGTTTCTGTTCCTAAGTGTTTTCCAAAAACAAAAGAAATGGAATTTCGATCTATAACATCCTATGACCAGCTTGAGGTTGTATATTTTGGCTTAAAAGAACCAATACCGGACCGAACAGAAAGCTGTAGTCCGTTGAACGTTGATTTATTGATTGTACCTGGCCTTGTGTTTGATAAGCAAGGTTACCGTATAGGATTCGGCGGCGGTTATTACGACAGGTATCTTGAGAATTATAGCAATGGCACTGTTGCATTGGCCTATGATTTCCAGGTGGTAGACAGAGTACCAAAAGAAACATTTGACCAACCTGTCCAGGAAATAATCACCGATGCGGCTTCCTATTCGTTCTAATGTTAGGATATGCACTCACAGGAGTACTAGCTGCAGCAGCTGCGGGGTATCTCTCTAAAGCGCTGTCATTTTCAGGTTTTGTTGCAACGGTTATAGTTGGAGCATGCATTAGTGCTAGCTTTGGAATAAAGGGCGTATTGTTAATCGGGGCATTCTTTGTTTCTTCTACGATTTGGAGTAAGTATAAAGAAAAGCAAAAAGAGAAAAATGTGATCACTGAAAAAGGATCTCGCAGAGACATTTTCCAAGTAATGGCGAATGGAGGTATCGCAGCTGTTGCATCATTGGGATTGATCTTCTTTCCTTCTCCTGTATGGACAGGAGTTTTCGTTGCTTCGATCGCTGGATCAAATGCCGATACCTGGGCTTCAGAGCTTGGTGTGTTAAGTAAAGGAATGCCTCTTAGTTTACGTGGATTTATCAGGGTACAGCCGGGAACATCCGGAGCTGTCTCGCCTTTTGGCACGGTCGCAGCACTTGCAGGTTCTCTTTTTATAGGGGGAATTGCTGCCTTTTTGTTCAAGCTTTCCTTGCCTGATGCCATTATACTTGCTGTAGCTGGTTTTATAGGGAACTTGATCGATACGTTTTTTGGGGCTTTTTTTCAAATCACATATAAATGCGAAAAGTGCGGAATTGAATCAGAGAAAAGGTTTCATTGCGAAACACGTACTTCTCCTGTAAAAGGATACTATTGGTTAAACAACGATACTGTTAATCTACTCTCAAGCCTTCTGGCAGGCGTGATCGGAGGACTGGCGCTGTTATGAATGGAAAAGTTACCGGAATTTTGTTGGCGGGTGGCAAATCAAGCAGATTTGGAAAGCCCAAAGCGTTTGCGAAACTTAATAATGAACCCTTTTATAAAAGAGCGTTACGTGCCCTGCATGCATGCTGTGATGGAATTGTCATTGTAACAAAGGAAGATTTGATCGATCACTTCGATCTGGAGGGGGTTCCACTTATAACTGATGATGATAGGTTTAAGGGACAGGGACCTCTTGCAGGAATCTATTCGGTTATGAAGGAATATGATTCACACATTTATGTAGTAGTTCCCTGTGACACTCCGTTCGTTGATGCTAATGTTACAACTGAATTGGTAAAATATGCGCTTAGTGTTCCGCACGCTGCAGCAGTGGTTCCAGAAATAGAAGGGAGAAAGCATCCTCTCGTTGCGGTTTATAAAAGAGGCTGTATCCCGGTACTTGAACGATTGTTAAAGGAAAAAAACAACAAAGTGAGAGCTCTTTTAGATAAGGTTCAAACTGTTTACGTGACCGAGAATGACATTAATGTTTCTCCGCAATGCTTTATAAATATAAACAGCCAGGAAGAATATAGGACTTATATCGATGGAAAGGAGATGGAGAACGATGGTGAATGATTTCCAAAGGTATTCCAGACAGATGTTATTTAAACCAATTGGTAAAACCGGCCAGGAAAAACTGGGGCGCGCTACAGTATTGATTGTCGGCATGGGTGCACTCGGGACTGTTCTAGCAAGTCAGCTAGTCAGGGCAGGAATCGGCCATGTGAGGTTTGCTGATCGGGATTATGTAGAAAAAAGCAATCTTCAGCGGCAGATGCTGTTTGATGAAGAAGATGTCAAAAAGGCATTGCCAAAAGCTGTTGCCGCTAAGGAAAAGCTATCGAAAATGAATTCAGAAATAGAAATTGAAGGTATCGTATGTGATGTTAGTACCGATAATATTGAAGAATTATTGCAGGATGTCGATATTGTAGTGGATGGGACAGATAATTTTGGTACGCGATTTCTAATTAATGATGCCTGCTTTAAACATAACATCCCTTATGTATACGGCGGCGCTGTTAGTTCCAGAGGAATGACTGCTTTATTTATTCCTGGTCAAACGCCATGCCTGCGCTGTTTTATCTCACATGATGAAAATGCTGGAGATACCTGTGATACCGTTGGGGTTATTGCTCCTGTTGTAGATATTGTCGCTTCTTACCAGGTAGTAGAGGTGTTGAAATATCTTGTAGAAGATGAGAAGAACAGGCGAAACTCGCTTATGACGTTCGATGTCTGGAACAACTACTCCTACAACATGAAATTTTCAAAACCAAAAAAAGATTGTCCAACATGTCAGTTGCATCAGTATCCAGCACTCGAAAACAATGGAAACAGAGCAGTCACTTCTTTATGCGGAAGGGAAACTGTCCAGATCAAAGTCCGGGAATCATTTAATATTGATGACTGGGCTAAAAAGCTATCAACAGCAGGCAAAGTCAAAAAGACTCCTTTCCTGGTCAAAGTTGAATTAGAGGAAGGTGAGAGACTGGTAGTTTTTCCTGATGGGCGAGTATTGGTACAGGGGACTGAGGATATCGGGAGAGCCAGGTCCCTATATGCACGTTATATAGGAATGTGATCAATGATACAGGAGGTTTTTAAATGTCCAGAATAGCTTTGATAGGTTCCGGGTTTGTAGGTTCAAGTTATGCTTATGCTCTATTAAACCAGGGATTGGTCGATGAATTGGTAATCATCGATCAAAATCAAAAAAAAGCGGAAGGCGATGCAATGGACTTAAATCATGGCATGCCTTTTGGAAGTCCGATGAAAATCTGGGCAGGAACTTATGCCGACTGCAAGGAAGCTGATCTTGTTGTTATTACAGCAGGAGCTAATCAAAAGCCGGGGGAAACCAGGCTGGACCTGTTAAACAAAAACATTAAAATATTTAAAGAGATTGTCAATAATGTGATGGAGAATCAATTTGATGGAATCTTTCTTGTAGCAACAAATCCGGTCGACATTTTGGCATATGCAACCTGGCGATTTTCAGGATTGTCTGCCCAACGCGTGATTGGCTCAGGGACAATACTTGATACTGCAAGGTTCCGTTATCTTATAGGAGATAAATTTGGGATAGATCCGAGAAATGTCCACGCTTATATCATTGGTGAACATGGTGATTCGGAACTGCCTGTTTGGAGCCAGGCAGATATAGGAGGTCGCTCGATACTAAGACTGGTAGAAGAAGAGCCGGAACTTTCGAGGAAAGATCTGGATGATATTTTCATTCAGGTTAGAGATGCCGCCTATCATATAATTGAACGGAAGGGTGCCACCTATTATGCGATTGCAATGGGGCTTCTACGCCTGACCCGGGCAGTGCTTCGCAACGAAAATTCTATTCTAACCGTTTCCGGACTGTTAAAGGGGGAATACGGGCTTGAGGATATTTATATCGGTGTCCCTGCAGTTGTAAACAAGTATGGGATAAGAGAAGTGATCGAAATCGATTTAAATGACGAGGAAAAAAGTAGTTTAACACAATCATATAATAAATTAAAACAAGCGATGGACCCGTTTTTCTAAATTGAAGCTGTTTTTGACGGCTTCTTTTTTTTGCAACAAAGGTTAAACTTCTTGACAGGCTTATACCAAACAATTTAATATAATATCAACACACTTAAACGCATAAAAGCATAAAAGCGTAAAAGAGGACAATGAAATAATATAAGTTAAAGAGCGAAGAAATATAGAAGTAGCCATTATTCTACAGCAGCCAGAGACTTAGTGGAAGGTGTGAACTAAGGGGAATGCATGGTGAAATTACAGATATGGAGCTTGGCCAACTGGCCCGGTGGATTTTCATCGTTAAAACATTGAGTTGGTCCTTTGTGACAAACAGGGTGGTACCGCGGAAACTTTTCGTCCCTTCTTTAGGAAGGGTCTTTTTTTATTTACATCAACGTTATACAGGAGGACAACATCATGAATCAAGGAACAGGAAGCAAAGCCTCATTTATAATATTGTTTGGAGTTATTGCGATCATAGTCTACACGATGCTGGTAGAACAGGTTGAGCCGCATATACCTCTATTGATCAGCCTGATATTTACGGCAACTATCGCTACACTCGATGGGATAGAGTGGGCAAGGATCGAGAAAGGGATGCTTGACGGCCTTAAAGTCGGAGCAAAACCAATTTTAATACTGTTTTTAGTAGGTATTTTAATTGCGGTTTGGATGATGAGCGGAACGGTGCCGACACTCGTAAGCTATGGCCTTTCAGTTATCTCTCCTGAATGGTTTGTTTTAAGTGCATTGTTTATTACGATAATCGTTTCTACTTTTACAGGGAGTTCCTTTACTACGATTGGAACGATTGGAATCGCAATGATGGGTATGAGCAATATGATTGGAATAAATCCTGCTCTTGCCGCAGGAGCAATCGTTTCAGGTGCATGCTTTGGAGATAAAATGTCGCCATTGTCAGATACAACAAACTTTGCGTCAGGAATTTCAGAAGTTGATCTATTTACCCATATCCGAACACTAATGAAAACAACAGTTCCTGCGCTTGTATTAACAATAATAGCTTTTCTATTCATATCTCACAACAACGGCGGAATTGTGCAAACAAACCAAATAGATGAAGCGATTAAGGTCTTAAATGAAAACTTTTATGTTTCAGGATGGACTTTGTTGTCACCATTACTTGTTGTACTCCTGGCATTCAAACGTTTTCCGATTCTCGGCACCTTAACGGTCGGGGCGTTATCGGGAGTCATCACAGCATGGATTTTTCAAACTGGGATCACCGTTCCAGCCGTAATTCAATCATTACAACACGGGTTTCAGCTTGATACTGGAAATGAAATGGTTGACACTATGATAAACAGAGGGGGGCTCCAATCGATGATGTGGTCAATATCATTGATCATGATCGCTCTTTCCTTTGGAGGCATTATCAGAGAAATTGGTGTAATCGATAAAATGTTGAACTTAATTATTGAGAGATTGTCACACAGAGGCCATTTGATTTCATCAACTGCGCTTTCTTCTATAGCAGTCAATCTACTGACCGGAGAACAGTACCTGTCTATCTTACTTCCAGGGCAAACATTTAAACCGTTTTTTGAGAAAATGAAACTCGATAACAGATACCTTTCCAGAACATTAGAAGATGCTGGAACGCTCGTGAATCCACTTGTTCCATGGGGAGTGAGCGGTGCATTCTTCGCTAATACACTTGGAGTTCCGGTAATGGAATATCTTCCGTTTGCCCTGTTTTTAATTTTTTCACCTTTATTAACAGTTATTTTCGGGTATATAACCTTTAATAGCAACCGTTCGATTCCTTTAGCAAATATATGGATAAAATCCTCACTTTTTACAAAAAGTAAGCATAACTAAACTGTTGCAAAGGAATTGATCATATGAATGTTCGCTTGCTGAAATGGATTTTATTTGGAGCATTACTGATGTATGGATATGATAACCGTTATAGAGTCTTGAACAGTTTACTGGGGATTGCGTTTTTACGGCGCTTTGTAGTAACCAACACTTTAAAAATCCCTGGATTTAGAGAAAAATTATTTAGTTCTATCTTTTAATTTATGGACTCTGCCTTTCAATCGGGGGCAGGGTTTTCTCTTTTTAAGGATATATTTTTTATGATTGTTATAGTTTTTAACAAAGAGGTGCTCCTAACGATATGACTAACAACCTATGGGACATGGTTTACTTTGACCTGGATAATACACTTTATGACCATGAAAAGGCATTTGAAAAGACGGCCAAGTATTGTTATCAGGTGATACAGAGACTGTACGCTAATGAAGGACATACGAGAGGATGGCCAACAGCAGAAAAATGGTTTAACGTTTTTAAGCAGAATTGTGACATCTATTGGGAGGATTACGAGGAGAACAGATTATCGAAGAAGGAATATCGTCGGCTCCGTTATGCCGAATCCTTTAAGCATTTTAATCTTCCTTATCGGGTGGAAGATGCGGATTATTTTCATACTTTATATGAGGAAACAGTGTCTGAGTTTGCCGTGCCTTATAACGGAGTATTTTACTTATTGGAAAAACTGAAGGACAATGAAATAGAACTGGGGATTCTCACGAACGGAGCATTACAAACCCAGTGGGCTAAAATTAAAAAGATGAGGTTAAGCAATTGGATAGACAGGAAAAACATTTACATCTCCGAGAAGTTTGGATTACAGAAACCAGATCCTGAATTTTTTAGCAAACCCTTGCAAAAACACGGAGAAAAGAAACTAAAAAAACTTTATATAGGTGATGCCTGGGAACATGATATCGTCGGGGCAATCGAGGCGGGATGGGAAGCGATTTTTTTAAATACGCGTAACGAAGCACCCACTACCGCCCATAAGCCGGTTGTTTCCTGCACCTCCTTTGTTGAAGTTATAAACTCTATGTTAGCTTGAGAAGTTGATGTGTTGGAGAAGCTGTATGTTCGTTCCTTCTTTTGATTGGAATAACACAATAAGATACGGCTTGCTTTTGTTTAACAAAATAAGGGGGATCGTACTTCCGACTGGACTTTCCACTTTACCGTCTTCTATTTCTATCCCAAGAAAGTAATTTTTGTATATCCCTTCCCATAACCCGCCGATCGCTTTTACAGTTTGCTCTTTAGTAAGTCCTGGTAAAGGCTGATTGTTAAATTTCGATAGTTCCGTCAAAGGAATTGCGTAAAAATTTTCTATCGGAATGGAATAAAAATCGATAAGCTCTTTCCATACCAGCTGCAGCTGCTGCTTTGTTGCATGATCGAGAACACTCTTCCACTCCTTTTCTTCTTCAGACACTGGCTCCTTAAACGATTCAAGTGGTGATAACGGCGAATCAATCACATAAAGCTGGTCGAAGGTCGTTTGTTGGACACTTTTGATCACGTCATTTGGATAGTGAATTTCCCCATAATGATAACTGATTGCTTCATAATGCCCGCTGTCTTCACTGCGTATTTCTTTTTCCATCGAAAGGGAAGCAACATTTTCCTCCCACTTGGACAAAGTGTCAACTAATATTCCGTCTTCATATAATAAAGAAATATCCTGTCGCAAATAAGCTTTTTTGGTTGTTTCCGAAAACGTTTCCCATTCGATCATATACTCGTCTTCATCTTCTTGTGTTAATATTTTTATTGTAGTCTTCGCTCTGTTGAATGTGGTTTCAGGGTCAGGCGGAAAATAAGTGATGCTTTCTTTTACAGGTTTTTCAGTGAGAAGCGTTTGGATCGTGACAAGTGCCAGTAAAAGTATGATTAGGAAAGAAAAGAGCGCTTTCTTTTTCATTTGTTCCCTCCGGACATATAATAGCTTGTCATTCATTTTATGAGCCTGGCAGGAAAAATATGAAGCAGGAAAAATAATTAGAGTTACGAAGTTATTAGAAGGAAAGGATTGATACATATGAATTTTGATGGAAAACAGATTATGGAAGTTACAAAGGAACTCGTTTCGATTTCGAGTCCTTCCGGCAATACGGATGAAGTGATTTCCTTTGTAGAAGATACTCTCGAGAAATTGGGAGTCAAATCTTACCGCAATAACAAAGGCGGCCTTATTGCAACAATCAAAGGACAGGATGACACTAAGCATCGCATGGTGACTGCGCATGTTGATACGCTTGGAGCAATGGTAAAGGAAATAAAACCAGATGGAAGACTGAAGCTTTCGATGATCGGAGGTTTTCGCTGGAACGCAGTGGAAGGGGAGTATTGTGAAATTGAAACGAGCAGCGGGAAGAGATATTCCGGGACAATTTTGCTTCATCAAACATCCGTGCATGTCTATAAAAATAACGGAGAAATCAAGCGTGATGATGTAAACATGGAAGTCCGCCTCGATGAACGGGTTTCATCAAAGGAAGATGTAGAAAAGCTAGGCATTGAAGTAGGGGATTTTATTTCCTTTGATCCAAGAGTGCAAATAACGGAGAGCGGCTTTATTAAGTCTCGCCACCTGGACGATAAGGCCAGTGTCGCAATCTTAATCGATGTCATCAAAAAAATGAAAGAGCAATCCGCTGACCTTCCATACACAACTCATTTTCTCATTTCGAATAACGAGGAAATAGGTTATGGCGGTAATTCGAATATTCCTGAAGAAACAACGGAGTATTTAGCGGTAGATATGGGAGCGATTGGAGACGGACAGGCTACAGATGAATATACAGCCAGCATTTGTGCAAAAGATTCAAGCGGTCCATACCACTACAGATTAAGAAAGCAGCTTGTGGCGATTGCAGAAGAAAACAAGATTGGTTACAAAGTGGATATTTATCCTTATTATGGATCAGATGCATCCGCTGCGATAAGGGCAGGAGCAGACGTAAAGCACGCCTTGATAGGCCCGGGGGTAGATGCCTCCCATGCCTTTGAACGTACACATGCAGATGCTCTTAAACATACAGCTTCACTTGTATATCATTATCTTACCGCAAAGATGATTGACTAAAGAGAATATCAGGAAAGCGTTGACCTATCGATAGGTTGGCGTTTTCTTTTTTTGTATAAACAAAAACAATTCCTTAAAAGATGTTATTTTCTGTTTGTCTTAAAGGGTCTACTTTTTATGAGGTTTAATAGAATGGCAATCACCATCCCCCTTTTCCTTCCGTGAGGATTTCGATTGGCGGATTAGTGCCAGGAAACAAATTGAACTAAAAGATTACTTCATGGGTACGTATTTATTTCCCTTAAATGGTTAAAGATGGATTTGAAAGGGGAGGCTTTATGGACGATAAAAAAATTAAGCATCCAGTATCAAGCGATTTTGATAAAAATGTCAAATTTCTGCATGATGAACTAGGAGTTGAACAAAGCTTTGATGTGATTCAGCTTAATTTAGAGTATGCTGGCAGAAGAATGGCTATGTTTATGGTGGATGGATTTGTAAAAGACGATATCCTTCACTTAATCATGAAATTTTTCGCCAAGCTTAAACCCGAGCAGTTAGAGCCGGATCCACTTGATAAGCTGTTAAAAACATATTTGCCTTATATTGAAATTGAAGTACAAAAAGACCTTGACACGGTTATTGATTTTGTTTTAGCAGGACCAACAGCGCTTGTTGTTGAGGGGACTGATGACATTATCATGATCGATGCCCGTACATATCCTGTTAGAGGGCCGGAAGAACCTGATGTTGAGCGGGTTACAAGAGGGGCGAGGGACGGCTTCGTCGAAACGATTGTCTTTAATACCGCACTTACCCGCCGAAGAGTACGTGACCGAACGCTCCGGATGGAATATCTTCAAGTTGGAAGGCGTTCGAAAACCGATATCTGTGTTAGCTATATTGAAGATATTGCAGACCCTGAAATGGTAAAAAGAGTAAAGGAATCAGTTAGCAAGATTGATACGGATGGGTTGCCTATGGGAGAAAAAACAGTAGAAGAATTTGTTGTAGGAAGGCATCTTAACCCATACCCGCTTGTCCGATACACAGAACGGCCAGATACTGCAGCCATTCACTTATATGAAGGGCATGTTCTGATCTATGTTGATGGATCACCAAGTGTCTTGATAACTCCCACAACGTTCTGGCATCATTTACAACACGCTGAAGAATATAGACAAAAGCCTCTTGTTGGAGCTTATTTAAGGATGGTAAGGTTTATCGGAGTATGGCTCGCGATATTTGCACTGCCTTTATGGTATCTTTTTGCTGCCAGTCCAGACCTTCTGCCAGGAAATATAGCATTTATCGGGCCTGAAGAAACAGGAGAACTACCTCTGTTTGTACAATTTTTGATCATTGAAATAGGGCTAGATATATTGAGGATGGCCACCATTCATACTCCTTCTTCCTTAGCTACTGCGCTTGGCCTTGTTGCTGCGATCTTGATTGGGCAGGTTGCGATCGAAGTAGGACTGTTTATTAATGAGGTAGTGTTATATATCGCTGTAGCAGCAATGGGTACCTTTGCCACGCCATCCTATGAGTTAAGCCTGGCTAATCGGCTGATAAGAATTATGTTATTAATTTTAAGCGCAGCTTTTGGAGTGATAGGTTTTGTAGTGGGGATCATATTTTGGATTCTTCTGCTTGTACGGACAAAATCTTTCCATATTCCTTACCTATGGCCGTTTATACCGTTTTCGTTCCGTAGTATGAGGGACGTTTTGTTTCGGGCTCCGATGCCTTTAAAAAATCGGCGGCCGACGGTGTTGCACACACAGGATCCTGACAAATAATTTATATGATGAATACTGCCGTAACTTCCGGCAGTATTTTTCATTGTTCCATGCATTTGCTTTTTAAAACAGATATTGTATTGCTATAATAAGAAACGGTGAGAAGAAAATGAAAACTATTTATGAAGTCCAACAACTACTTAAAAGATTTGGTACGTTTATTTATACTGGTGACCGAATCGGGGACCTGGAATTAATGGAAGAAGAATTAAGAGAACTAAACGGATATGGAATCATTGACCAAAAAGAGTATACGGCTGCTTTAATGGTCATTCGTGGCGAGCTGCGGAAGGAGAGACAAAAATGAACAAAGTGATAGAAACAATTTATGCCCATCGTTCTGTTCGGTCTTTTACAAAAGAGCAACTTACAGAAGAACAAATTAAAACACTCGTAAAAGCTGCACAGTCTGCGGCTACTTCAAGTTATTTGCAGGCATATTCCATTATTGGAGTAAAAGACCAGGATAAAAAGAACAGACTTGCTGAAATAGCAGGAAACCAATCATATGTTGCTGAAAATGGCCATTTTTTTGTGTTTTGTGCAGATTTGAATCGGTTGAAAGTTGCTGGAGACATGGAAGGAAAAGAGAGCATAACTTCTATAGAATCTACTGAAAAATTTATGGTTTCTGTAGTAGATGCTTCGCTTGCAGCACAAAATCTAGTTCTGGCAGCTGAGTCCATGGGACTTGGAATTTGCTATATCGGCGGAATACGTAATGATTCCGAGGCTGTTAGTGACCTGCTGAAGCTCCCGGATCATGTAATTCCCCTTTATGGCGTCTGCGTTGGTTATCCGGAACGAACACCCGGACAAAAACCACGCCTGCCTATGGAAAGCGTTTACTTCGAAGATGAATATGAACAAAATCCGGAAGTTCTAAAACAACACCTTGAAAACTATAATGAAACGATTTCAACATATTATAAAGAGCGGACAAACGGAAAGCGGTCAGCCGGCTGGACGGCATTAATGGCTGAAAAATTAGCTAATCCTGTCAGGTTATACATGAAACGTTTCTTACAAAAGAAAGGGTTTCCTTTAAAGTAAGGAGTTGATAGCCTGCTTTCTTCACATACCCAGAAAATAAAGAAATACGTTAAAGGACGGATGCAGATGGAAGAGAAATGGTTAGTTGGCGTTGATCTTGGAGGTACGACTATAAAAATAGCTTTTATAAGCGAGCACGGAGATATTGTTGAAAAGTGGGAGATACCCACAGATAAAAGTGAAAAAGGCAAAAATATAACGACTGATATTGCCAGAGCCATCGACATGAAATTAGAAAGATTAAATGTAAATAAATCGAAGTTGGCAGGCATAGGCATGGGGGCTCCCGGCTTTATCGAAATGGAAACCGGCTTTATCTATCAGGCGGTGAATATCGGGTGGAAGGATTTTCCGCTGAAAGATCGCCTTGAAGCGGAAACAGGATTACAGGTCATGGTTGATAATGATGCAAACATAGCTGCCCTTGGAGAAATGTGGAAGGGTGCTGGTGATGGGGCCAAAGACCTTCTTTGTGTAACACTCGGGACAGGTGTCGGGGGTGGAATAATTGCAAATGGGGAAATCATCCACGGGACAAACGGAATGGCTGGTGAGATTGGCCACTTAACTTCTGAAATAGAGGGAGGCGCATCCTGTAACTGCGGAAAGTCAGGCTGTCTGGAGACGATTGCTTCGGCTACAGGGATCACCCGATTGGCTGAAGAGGGGCTTGCTTCACACCCAGCCAGCCTTCTCCAAGAAATAAATGAGACAAAAGGAGTTATTACTTCTAAAGATGTTTTTGAAGCTGCAAGTAAAGGCGATGAACTCTCCGAGGAAGTGATCCAAACGGTCTGCAAGCATCTCGGACTTGCGATAGGAAATCTTGCAAACGCGTTGAATCCAGGGAAAATCGTCATTGGAGGCGGGGTCTCAAGGGCAGGGGATGCTCTATTAGGTCCGTTAAAGCAATATTATGAGAAAGTTGCTCTCCCGCGTGTTGTTGAAGGTTCTGATTTTGCCATCGCCACGCTTGGAAATGATGCAGGGGTTATAGGCGGTGCCTGGCTTGTAAAGACAAAGTTATAATTGTTAATTCTTAATAAAATAGTGTTAAGGTTTGAAACTAAATATTCGGGGAAAATGTAAAGGGCCTCACTGGGCCTTTTGCATTTTTTTATGAAAAAATAAAAAAGAACTGAAACCTTTTAAAGGACTTGTTCGTCTATACATACGTATCCCTGGACATCAAAGGAAATGAATGAAAATTGTGTCACAAAAAAGGAAAATTCTCCTGTTGATAAATTATCAAAAAGGGAGTATGATATCCATTATGAATTGTAAAGTATGTAAAAGAATTATGAAAAACAATTGTGTGAAAATAGGTTAAAAAGTTGGCTGTTTCCTTTACTATTAAGGAGGTAGAAGAGATCATGAAAAAGATCCTTTCAAAGTATTCATTGTTTTTAGTTGCCACTGTATTATTGTGGCTGAAGACTTATATTGTCTATAATCTTGCGTTTGATATTGAGTTAGAGAATAAGATGGAATCCTTTATCCTGTTTATAAACCCGCTGAGCTCGGTTCTTTTGTTTCTAGGGTTTAGTTTGTTCGCATCTCCTAAACTACGAAACAGAATGATCGTGCTGGTCAGTTTAATTGGATCCTTTATTCTGTTTGCTAACGTAGTTTACTACAGGGAATTTACTGATTTCATTACGATTCCGCTTTTATTCCAAACAAATAATATGGCAGATCTCGGAAGCAGCATTACAAGCCTGATTCATCCGACAGACGTTCTACTGTTTGCGGATGTTCTTGTAATGGCAGTAGCACTTCCTTTCTTAAAACTTAAAACCTATCAAGTTAAGAAAAAGGAAATTGCCCTTGTTTTTGCTACTGCGATCACCATGTTTGCTGTTAACGTGGGCCTTGCTGAAACAGAAAGACCACAGCTTCTTACAAGAACGTTCGACAGAGAAATGCTCGTAAAGTATATTGGAACATTTAACTATCATGTATATGATGCGGTGCTTCAATCAAAAGCAAAAGCGCAGCGTGCTTTCGCTGATGGCAGTGAAATCGTTGATATCGAGAACTATGTAAGAGCAAACCATGAAGAGCCAGATCCGAAGATGTTTGGCATTGCAAAAGACAAAAATGTTGTATTGATCTCAATGGAATCACTACAGAACTTTGTTATTAACGAAAAAGTAAACGGCCAGGAAATCACGCCATTTTTAAATGATCTAGTAAAAGACAGTTATTACTTTCCTAACTTTTATCACCAAACTGCCCAGGGAAAAACATCTGATTCCGAGTTTATCCTTGAGAATTCGATGTACGGCCTGCCAAGCGGTGCAGTATTCTTCACCCATGCAGGAAACCAATTTCCAAATGCAAGTCCAAAAATGATGGGAGAAAACGGCTATTATTCTGCTGTGTTCCATCCGAATAACAAAAGCTTTTGGAACCGGGATGTTATGTACGATTCATTAGGATATAACAAGTTCTATGATATCGATAGTTTCAGCGTGACACCTGAAAACTCGATCGGCTGGGGACTTAAAGACGAATATTTCTTTGATCAATCAGTCAAGTACTTAAAAACATTGCCTGAGCCTTACTATGCAAAATATATTACATTAACCAACCACTTCCCGTTCTCTCTTAAGCAAGAAGATGAAATCATTCCGGAATGGAATTCAGAAGACGGCACTGTAAACCGATACTTCACAACCGTCCGATACATGGATGAATCCATTAAGAAGTTTTTTGAGAGATTGAAAGAAGAAGGGATGTATGAGGATTCAATCTTTATCCTATACGGGGACCACTATGGAATCTCTGAAAACCATAATGAAGCAATGAGCAAGTTTTTAGGCAAAGAAATTACGCCTTATGAGTCCGCTCAATTGCAGAAGGTACCTTTGTTCATTCACATTCCAGGCCAAAAAGGAAAAGTGATGGATCAGGTTGCAGGACAAATCGATTTGAAACCGACAATCATGCATTTGTTAGGGATAGACACGAAGAATACCATTAAGTTTGGTAATGATCTATTTGCGAAAAATCAAGATAACTTTGTTATTTTCCGTGATGGAGGCTTTGTGACGAAGGATTATGTTTATACGAAGAGCACATGCTATAACGCGGATGGCACTGAAGCAGAGGATAAATCAGTATGTGAACCATATGCTGACCGTGCAAAAACAGAGTTAGAATACTCGGATAAAATTATTTATGGTGACCTGTTACGTTTCTTAGGAAATGAACAGAACCAGACAGGAAAAGTGAATAATGAATAAACGGAAAACCATGTCTGCTTAACCGGACATGGTTTTTTGCTTTGATCAGTTACTACTTGAAAACATATGTCCCAAAAGATAGCGTGGTTGTTTAAAAAATATCATATCTATAGGGAGAGATCACATAAGGTTAACAGAGGGAAAGAATTTGCTCCGTGGAGGGGATGAACCATGAAAGTAAGAGTCCGACCAGGTGATACACTCTGGCACTACAGTCAATTGTTTCAAGTTCCCTTAAGGTTGATTTTAGATTCCAATCCGGAAATAAATGCCGAGCAATTAATGATCGGAGAAGAGGTGAACATACCCGGGTTTGTTAGGAACATGTACAAGATTAGTGCTGGAGAATCACTTTGGAGTATCGCAAACAAAACGGGTTATCCGCTCGACTCCCTGTTTTTATTGAATCAATCCATCAAACCTCAATTTTTACAGATCGGCCAGGAGATATATTTGCCGTTAAGAGTGACATGGCTGCTTGTTGATCCGAAACAGGAATACACGTATGAAATAATGGTAAATGATATAAGAAAACTTGTGACTGTGTACCCTTTTATAAGAAGCGGAAGTATCGGCGAGTCAGTTATGGGAAAGCCCATTCCTGAGATACGGGTAGGACAAGGGGAAAAGAAAGTACATTTTAACGGATCCTTTCATGCAAACGAATGGCTTGCAACTCCTCTGTTAATGAAATTTTTAAATGTTTATTTGTTTAATCTTACCAGCAATAAACCTATCCGGGGATTACAGCTTCCTCCTCTTTACGATTCGACGATGTTATCGGTCGTTCCTATGGTAAATCCTGATGGTGTAAACCTTGTTATTAATGGTCCTCCAGAAGAAACATTTTATAAGGAACTTGTACTGGAGATCAACAACGCTGGCACAGATTTTAAGCGCTGGAAAGCAAATATAAGAGGGGTTGATCTGAACAATCAATTTCCTGCTAAATGGGATGTGGAAGCAGCACGAAAACCTGAGAAACCTTCACCGAAAAATTATCCGGGAAAAGCACCTTTAACCGAACCGGAAACGATTGCAATGGCTGATTTAACCAGAAGAAGAGACTTTGACCGTGTTTTAGCGTTCCACTCTCAAGGAGAAGAAATCTATTGGGGTTATGAAGGATTGGAACCGCCAGAATCCAGAACACTGGCAGAGGAGTTTTCCAGAGTAAGCGGATATAAGGCGATTCGGTATGTGGATAGTTATGCTGGATATAAAGACTGGTTTATTCAAGAATGGAGGAGGCCAGGATTTACCATTGAGATTGGTCTTGGAGAAAGTCCACTCCCGCTGACACAGTTTGATGAAATCTATGAAGAAAATTTGGGAATTATGCTCGCCAGCTTGTATGTGTAGACTTCGCTTGAGTTAAGCATGTATTTTTGTCATAATATAACTAACTTCATATTTAATGAAAGACTAGGGGTGCCCGGAGGAAGGCCGGGCTGAGAAGAGGAACCTTATTATTTTTCTACCCTTGAACCTGATCTGGATGATACCAGCGTAGGGAAGTCGATTGTAGTGTTTTGATAACTGCTCTCATTCCATCTGCTGGAATGGGAGTTTTTTACTTTAATAGACTATTAGATGGGAGGAAGCCTTATGGTAGATTTTAAATTATATACCATCACTGGAGAACAATTTCATGAAGGAAGAGATTTAAAACATGTAATGGAAGAAGCGATTCATGGTGGCTCCGACATTATCCAACTGAGAGAAAAGAAAGGCAGCAAACGTGAAGTGTTAAAAAAGGCAAGAATGCTTAGAGAACTGACGAAAAAATATAACGTTCCTCTTATTGTGAATGACCATATCGATATAGCTTTAGCGGTTGATGCAGACGGCATACATCTTGGACAGGATGACTTGCCGCTCGAAGAAGCAAGGAAAATTATAGGGCCAAATAAAATCATTGGAATTTCAACTCACTCGATCGAGGAAGCAAGAGAAGCAGAAAAAGGGGGAGCAGATTATATCGGGGTAGGTCCGATTTTTCCAACGAATAGCAAAGATGATGTCGTAGATCCTGTCACTACTTCCTATATCAAAGAAGTCATGAACGAAATAACGATTCCGTTTGTCGCAATTGGGGGCATAAAGCTTCACAATGTGGATGAAGTACTGGAAGCGGGTGCAACAAGAATATGTGCGATCAGTGAAATCGTCGGCAGCGAAGATATAAAAGGAACCTGTGAGGAGTTTTTAGTTAAAATAAACCGATCGAAGGAGTCAGCAAACGCATGAATCTGATTATTAACGGCGAAACCCATGATATGTCGGTTGAAACCATAGACGAGGTAGTCGAACACTTTGGGCTTCAACAGGGCCTGGTTGTTGCTGAAGTTAATGGCATCGTAATTGAGCGAAATGAATGGGAGAATACCACTGTTACAGAAGGCATGAGAATTGAATTAGTCCATTTTGTTGGTGGAGGTTGATCATATGCAAAAAAATCTAGTAATCGCCGGTCATGAATTAAAATCCCGGTTGTTTTTAGGAACAGGAAGATACCCTAATCCCTACATTCAAAATAAAGCGATTGAAGCATCAGAAACAGAGGTGCTTACATTTGCGATTCGCCGGGTGAACCTGCAAGACCCTCATGAAGATTCGATCCTGCAGCATGTTGGCGGGCGCTATTTCCAGTTTCTACCTAACACCTCCGGGGCTAAAAATGCCGAAGAAGCAATTCGAATCGCACGCCTGGCAAAAGCGTCCGGAATAAGTGACTGGATTAAAGTGGAGATTAGCAAAAATGAAAAAACGCTTCTTCCTGATCCAATAGAGACACTTAAGGCAACCGAGGTTCTTGCGAAAGAAGGTTTTGTTGTATTGCCATATATATCTGATGACCCTGTAATATGCAAGAAACTAGAAGAAGCCGGAGCGGCTGCTGTGATGCCAGGAGGTTCACCGATCGGCACCGGTCTTGGAATTTTAAATCCTTATAACATTTCGCTTATCGTGGAAGAATTAAATGTTCCGGTAATTGTGGATGCAGGTCTTGGCAGTGCAGCAGATGTAACGCAGGCAATGGAGCTCGGAGCTGATGGAGTACTGCTAAACACAGCGATTGCAAAAGCGAAAGATCCCATTGCAATGGCACATAGCATCAAACATGCAATACAAGCGGGCCGCCTTTCTTATCTTGCAGGAAGAATACCGAAGAAAAAGTATGCCACAGCAAGCAGTCCTATCTCTTCAGGAATTTAAGTGACAGGAAGTGGTTAGATGACAAAACAAGTGCTAATTATCGGTGGAGGAGTTATCGGTCTTTCTGCGGCTTTTGAATGCCAGAGAAGGGGAAACCAGGTAACGCTTCTCGAGTCCACGAAGTGCGGAGGACAGGCATCTGGGGCGGCAGCTGGGATGCTTGCTCCGTATTGTGAGATCGAAGAAGATCCCGATGAATTCTTTCTGCTATGTCAAAAAAGCTTAAAGCTTTTTCCGGAATGGCAAAAGGAAGTGAAAAAGTACGCTTCCATGGATTTCGAGTACAATAACAGCGGAAGTTTGTACGGTATCTTTCATGAAGCGGATATTCTGGGGCTTGAAACGAAAATGAGCTGGCAAAAAGAGTTTGGGGTTGGTGCTCGTATTATTGAGGGAAAAGAGCTCGAAAAGAAAGAGCCCGGCCTTTCAAAAGATATCATCGCTGCGTTATGGTGTCCCGAAGAAAGCCATATTTATGCCCCTGACTATGTTAAGGCATTAGAGACAGCATGCAGAAGGTTAGGCGTTTCGATTCACGATCAGTTAGGTATGTTGAAAATAAATGAACATAATGGACAGTTAACTGTCCTTGCTCCAGATGGAACCGCTTTTGAGGGGGATACTATAGTTATCGCTACTGGCGCCTGGTCTCAAATGTGGGAAGAAATTTTCCCGTATTCTTTTCCGGTTTTTCCAATCAGGGGGCAAATTTGTGCTTATAACGAAATCGAGCCTACAAACCATATCATTTTTACAAGCCAGGGCTATTTGGTATCAAAGGGCAATGGAACATTAGTCTGCGGAGCCTCAGAAGATATTGCGGGATTTGACACCAGCGTAACGGAGAAGGGGATAGAACGTCTTGAAAAATGGAACAGAAAGGTTTTGCCGGCGCTTCATAACAAGAGGCCATTCCATAAGTGGGCTGGCTTGCGGCCAGCTACACAGGATGGGTTCCCATTAATAGGGAAGTTGTCCGAATATCCAGAAGTTATTTTTGCTACGGGCCATTATCGTAACGGAATATTGCTCAGTCCTATAACCGGTAAAATCGTTGCCAATGAGCTTGAAGGAAATAATAACCCTGTGCCGATCGAAAGGTTCAATCCCGAACGCTTTATCACGCTATAAACAGAAGTGTAGGAGGAGATGTGAATGTACAAAGCTATGACTATCGCCGGGTCGGACAGCGGCGGAGGAGCTGGAATACAGGCTGACCTAAAAACGTTTCAAGAACGGAATGTATTTGGCACAAGCGCTATAACCGCTTTAACAGCTCAGAATACCCTTGGAGTCCAGGGTGTTTATCCTCAGTCTTTGGAATGTGTCGAGGCGCAGGTTGACGCGGTTTTATCCGATATAGGAACAGATGCTGTTAAAACTGGAATGCTATTTTCAGCTTCGTTAATAAGGCTTGTCGCTAACAAACTTGATGAGTATCAGGTTAACAATCTAGTAATCGATCCGGTTATGATTGCGAAAGGTGGCGCTCCGTTGCTTCAGGAAGAAGCTGTGGTCGAATTGAGGGAGACATTGCTTCCGCTTGGAAAGGTCGTTACGCCTAATCTGCCGGAAGCTGGCAAGATTTTGGACGGGAGAAAAATCGAAACAATCGAAGAAATGGAACAGGCTGCAAAGGATATTCAAGCTATGGGGCCAGAAGCTGTCGTTATAAAAGGAGGGCATCTGGGAAGCGAAGAGCGATCGGTTGATGTATTGTATGATGGGGAACGATTTTTCCATTATGACTCGGAAAGGATAAGCACGAAACATACCCATGGAACAGGCTGCACGTTTTCAGCATGCATTGCTGCAGAACTGGCGAAGGGAAAAAATATACCTGAGGCAGTAAAAATAGCCAAGTATTATATAACTGCGGCTATCAGATACTCTTTAAATGTTGGAAATGGTATCGGGCCAACTAATCATTCTGCATACCGTTTACACAGCTTATCAGTAAAATAAGTAAAAAGAAAAAGGCTGACTAAAAATCAGCCTTTTTGCTTAGCGGGATTTAGTTTCTTCTATTGCACTAACAATCATTTCAAGAGTTTCATTTGAAGAGTATTCTTTCATTGCTTTTAAATAGTGGTCACGATTCTGGTAGAGATCATTAACTTTTTGATACAGAGAATTTTTTGTTAAATTTTCTTCAAATAAAACCGATGCAAAGTCTTTCTTCTCGAATGATTCCGCATTGAGGATCTGGTCTCCGCGACTGGAGCTTCTTGGTAAAGGAATCAAAAGCATTGGTTTTTTAAGGGTAAGGAATTCAAAAATAGAGTTTGATCCGGCACGAGATATCACGAGATCTGTGGCTGCCATGACATCCGGAAGTTCTGAGCTGATATATTCAAACTGCTTATAGCCCTTGATGTTTTTATGTTCAGAAGACATATTACCCTTTCCGCAAATATGTATAATCTGAAACTGTGTTAAAAGATCGTCCAGGTTTTCGCGGACAACAGAATTTATTCTTCTAGCTCCGAGACTTCCTCCCATCACCGTAATAACAGGTTTGTCGTTTGAAAAGCCTGCGAATTTCAGTCCCTTTTCCCTTTTTCCTGTAAGAATTTCCTTTCGAATAGGAGATCCCGTATAAACGGTTTTATCTTCAGGAAGATGTTTTCTTGATTCTTCAAATGTTACAAAAATCTTTGATGCGAACTTTGTGGCAATCTTATTGGCGAGTCCCGGTGTATAGTCCGATTCATGAATAAAGACAGGCACTCTGTTTAACCATCCTGCAATAACGACAGGAACAGAAACGAATCCACCTTTTGAAAAGATGGCATCCGGCTTTAGCCTGCGGATTAAAAAGTAAGCGTCACCGATTCCCTTAACAACTCGAAATGGATCCTGTAGATTTTTAATATCAAAATACCTTCTGAGCTTTCCGCTTGAGATACCATAGTAAGGAATTCCAGCTTCTTCAATGATTTTCTTTTCAATGCCGTTCTTTGATCCAATATAATAAACATCCCAATTTTTCTTCGTGAGTTCTGGAATAATGGCGAGATTCGGCGTGACATGGCCCGCTGAACCCCCGCCCGTAAAAACAATACGATTCATGCAAGGTCCTCCTTTAAACAGCTCTATTCACAAATGTTCCTCTAATGCTTTTATTCCATTTCATTCGTATTATAACTGTTCTAAAACTGTATTTAACCAAAAACGCAATTTAGAAACCCTTTTAATCATATCAGGAAAAGCAAGCAGGTGCGAAGGTTTTATCATTTTTAAAGAATAGGTTCCTGTTGGTTTGTTTTAAATTCGTGTCAGGATATGCTATGTTAAAAGCGGATTTCCCATTTGTTAAAATAAAAGGAGAGTGGCAGACTTGGCTATCGTTGATATGACAGTGATACCAATCGGCACAAAAACGCCGAGTGTCAGTAGTTATGTAGCGGAAGTACAGAAAGTGCTTGAAAGATATAGTGATCGTGTCGCGTACAGGCTCACTCCTATGAGCACGCTTATTGAAGGGGAACTTTCAGATCTAATGGAAGTTATACAGGCGGTGCATGAGGCTCCTTTTCAAGCAGGTATTAAAAGAGTCGCAACAAATATCAGAATAGACGACCGCCGTGACAAAGAAGTCAAAATGGACGACAAGTTAGTTTCCGTAAAACGTAAAATGGACTGAAAAAGCTAGACGATTTTGGGGCAGTTGATTGACTTGCAACCCGGGGAATTGAAATAAAAAAAGAAACCATCACAATTGATGGTTTCTCTGGTTCTTTTTTAAAGCTGCCTTAATTAGTGGCCTGTAGATCCGCCGCCTGTGAATACATCAATAAAAGTCATAACAGTAAACCATCCGAAAACTAAAGTAGTTGCTCCAGCCATCAACATTCCAAAGAAGTTTTTACCTCCAAGGGAACGAAAAACACCCCATACCGCTAGAGCTGTAACAAGAAGAAAAATAATTGCTAATCCCACTAAAATAACCTCCTTACGCGAAATATCCATCCATAGTATACCCGATTTCCGGGAACTATTTGTTTAGAAGTTTTTTACGAATTTTCAACAATTTATATGTACAATGATAGCACTTTCTTATTTTAACTGTTTTTAAAAAGTTTGTCGAGCCGTTATTCACAAAGGAATGTAACTTTAATCCCATATGCCCTTGCATAACCCTCTAAAAGCTCTTTTTTATGGTGATCAACGTAATAAATATTAGAAACGGATGGTTCAATAGCGAGAAAGTCTTCTTCCATTTGCATTTTTGCCATCCTTATCTGTGTTTCATCCCCATCTGTTATGGTAAAGGGGATTGTTGTTTCAACAAACAAATATGGGACATCACTTCTTGAGATGAATCCATAGTCCGAAAAACTTCCGTATAAAGTGGAGTTTGGGTTCAGTTGAAACAAACTAAAAGTTGATTCCAGCATGCCTTTTTTTTCATAAAACAAAGCCAGTTTATTTGCTTCTTCGCTGGTTTGGACAATCGCCAGTGTGCCATCCCTGTCTGTTACATTAACAAGCTCTCCTGTAGCTTTTATAATTTGGGCAATAAAGCCTGGCAGCTTGTCAACAGGCTGCTTCATTTCTACCCCATATCGTAGTTTCAATCGTTTCTCTCCTTTTATTGATGATTTTCTATAGTGTAAAATAAGAAATAGTAACTTTCAATGGAGGGATAGTTTATGGAATGGAAACAAATACCGGTAGGGCCTATACAGGCAAATGCTTATATTCTCTGGAATAATCAAAAGGAAGCACTGATCATAGACCCTGGTGCAGAAGGGACAAGAATTGCAGAGGAGATAAAGCAAAATGATTTAAAACCGCTTGCGATCCTACTGACCCATGCCCATTTTGATCACATTGGGGGAGTAGACGTATTGCGCGATCGTTATAATTTGCCCGTATATCTCCACCAAAATGAAAGGGATTGGCTGGAAGATCCCGCTCAAAATGGTTCGGCAATTTTTCCTATGGTAGAAGATATCGCAGTTAAACCTGCTGATAAAACAATTGAAAAAGAATCCTTCTATGAGATCGGAGGGTTTTCATTTGATGTTTATGAAACACCAGGCCATTCTCCTGGAAGCGTTTCTTTCCACTTTAAAGATGACAATGCCGTTTTTTCTGGTGATGCTTTGTTTGCCGGAAGCATTGGCCGAACGGATCTGCCGGGTGGAAACCATGATCAATTAATTAACAGCATACATAAAAAGCTGTTGGTGTTGCCTGAAGAAACATTAGTGCTGTCAGGACATGGTCCGGAAACTACGATTGGCCAGGAAATGGAAGTGAATCCGTTCCTTAATGGCTTCTCTTTGTGATGAAAGAGGTTATAAAGCGAAAAATCAAGGAGTCTCCGGAACAGCAAATTGATTATGCATGCTTTATAGAACTTGCTCTGTATCATCGAACAGAAGGATATTATATGAAACCGATACAGAAGATTGGGAAAAAGGGAGACTTTTATACAAGCAGTATGGTCAGTGATGTTTTTGGCAGCATCATGGCAGATGTTATGGCCGATTTTATTGAAAATGAAAAACTTGCCCCTGTAATCTGTGAAATTGGTGCTGGCGATGGAAGGTTTGCGTCATCTGTTTTACAGGCGATAAAACAAAAAAATAAACTGCTCTATGCTGATCTTGTTTATATCATCATTGAGAAAAGCCCATATCACAAGGAGCTGCTTCAAAAGCTTCCTGATGAGAAAGTTCAGCTTTATGATTCTTTTGATAAAGTGCTAAAAGATTGGCCGGAATTTAATGGAGTGATATTTTCTAACGAACTATTGGATGCGATGCCTGTCCATGTGATCGAAAATAACGGCGGAAAAATTGCTGAAGTATTTATTTCCATTGATGAAAATGGCGGTTTGATAGAAAAGACAGAAGTGTGCGAGAATACAGCGATCCTCGAATGGATGGAAAAATACGGACCGCGACTATCCGACGGCCAGAGAATCGAAGTGCCACTCGTGATGACTGATTGGCTAAACAGGGTTTTTAACTGGCTGGAACGAGGATTTGTGATAACGATTGATTACGGCTACCGCAAAAAAGAATGGGAGCATCCTGCTAGAATGGAAGGCAGCTTAAGAGGATACTATAAGCATCAATTAAAACATGATCCACTCTATAAGCCGGGAAACATGGATCTGACAGCCCATGTTCATCTTGAAGCTTTGATAGAAATAGGAAACGAAGCAGGTTTAAAAACAATCGGGGATATTCCCCAAGGAGATTATTTAATAAAAAACGGGTTATGGGATTATCTGCAAAATGTGGCTGACTCTGATCCGTTTTCCGAGGCCCATAAGCAGAACAGGGCTGTTAGAACGCTTGGAAGCTTAAATGATTTTCAGGTTATTGTTCAACAAAAAGAATAATGAAAAAAAGACGATGAAAGATTCATCGTCTTTTTTGTCGGTTATGTTATTTGATAAAGCTTAGTGTCCACCGGCTCCAGGTGTCATCATAAAGACGGACCAATACGAGAATCCGATCATAAACACTGTTAAGTATGCACCAAAGATATAAAGATAAGTACGTTCAGTAAAATTCAAATAACTTAACGCTAAAAACATGCCGGCTTGGCCAAGGAATAGCAAACCGAAGACATTTAAATCACCGATAAAGCCCATTAAAGCAAAAATGCCAGTCCAGAAGGCAAGCACACGGTACATTCTAGGCATTTTAGACATTCCTCCCTTGCTCGTTCATTACCATACATTTTGTATTATATATGAGTTTCATTAAAAATGTAAATGCTAAACCTGTCAATTTTGTGTCTTGAGCAAAAATATTGTTCTGTTTTATAGATTTCCCATTTTATAAAAAAATAATCTAGAAATTATGTACAATGTTTGTTTAAATTATGTATAATATGGGTAGAAGGTAATATCAAGTTAACAGGAGGGTGCATGATGAAAGAGCGTCTATTATTTTATACCTATCCAAGCTGTACCTCTTGCCGGAAAACGAAAAAGTGGCTAAAAGAAAACAATGTCGATTTTGAAGAGAGGCATCTTTTTAAAGAAACGCCAACAGTAGAAGAACTTAAGGAAATTTTGAAAATAACAACAGAGGGAGTTGAAGAAATATTAGCAAAGCGCAGCCGGTCGTTTAAGAATTTGAATCTGGATGTCGAAAATTTAACGGTTAACGAATTGCTGGCACTAATGAATAAAGAGCCAAAGCTGTTAAGGCGCCCGCTTATTACGAACGGGAAAAAATTAATCGTTGGTTTCGATAAATCGGGTTTAAATAACCTGAAACAAAAGAAAAATGCCTTTCAAATGAACGTCTCATAAAAATGGCTGGGCTAGCTGGATTCGAACCAGCGCATGACGGAGTCAAAGTCCGTTGCCTTACCGCTTGGCTATAGCCCATTGACAGCAATTTTTTATTAGCAGCTTCTTTCCTCGATAATTAGTATGAACGAAGCAATGAAAAATATACAGAAAGTGACAGGTTTTAAGTAACCTGTCTTTTTTTGTTTTTTTAGAAGGAAAAGAAAATTAAATGACGAATTATACTTTACACCAAAAAGGAGAGTGATGAATTGAATGAAATTGAAAAGTTAGGAAAGAAAATCATTTTGCAGGCGTTATCGTTGAAAGCTTCTGACATTCACTTTCACCCCGGACAAACCAAAACCCTCGTCCAACTAAGAATCGATTCTTTCCTCTATCAAGTTAGAACAATCCCAACTCCTACAGCAGAAAAGCTTATATCCCATTTTAAGTTTTCCAGTGGTATGGACATTGGAGAAAAGCGGCGTCCCCAGAGTGGAGCTCAGGTTATAAAACTAATGTCTCATGAAGTGAACGTCCGAATGTCCACAATACCAACCCCGTTTCAAGAAAGTCTTGTTATTCGTATTTTAGACCATGATACAGTTAAGAATCCTAAACAGCTTTGCCTTTTCCCGCGGCATGGTACAAAACTTGAATCCCTTATACAACATCCCCACGGCCTATTATTATTCACTGGCTCTACCGGCTCTGGAAAAACCACAACCATTTACTCTTTATTGCATTGGATTAGCAAAAAAGACAAAAAACGGATTATCACCATTGAAGATCCGATTGAAAGACCAAATGAAGTATTCATCCAATTGGAGGTGAACGAGAAAGCAGGAATCACATTTGCAGAGGGCTTGAAGGCATGTCTTCGCCACGATCCTGATATCATCATGATCGGCGAGATCAGGGATGAGACAACTGCTCAAATTGCAATCAGGGCAGCGATGACTGGCCATCTTGTTGTCTCTACCCTGCATACAAAAAATACGTACGAAAGTGTTTACCGCTTTTTGGAATTTGGGGTTCCTAAATCGTATATTGAACAAACGTTCATAGGTGTCGTTAATCAAGTCCTGGTAACACTGAAATGCCCGTTCTGTAAAAATTGTTGTTTTGATTGTAAGCGTAATCGAGAAAAACACCGGTTTGCACTTTATGAAATACTATCAGGTGATTCTTTAAAAGCTGCTGTCGGCATCTCGCGCCATGATATGACGCAGATGAGAACGCTCAATAACGAACTGCGTCTTGCGTGGGCGCTTGGTTATGTGGAAGAGTGCAACTTTTTTGGAGGTGCTTTGAATGGCTGACCGCCAGTGGAAGTTGAATGAAAAGGCAGATTTTCTCCTAAGGGTAGGACAGTTGCTCGAAGAAGGATATACATTGTCTCAGGGAATGGAGCTTTACGCCTTCAACCAGCGAGAAGCGGCGAACAGTAGAATACTGAAAATCGTAGAACAACTGAAAGGAGGAAATTCCCTGCACCAAGTGCTACAGGATTTTGAATTTCCTCCCGACATCCTCTGTTATTTGTATATTACTGAAAATGAACAGCTATCAAACGGTTTAAAAAGCTGTGGAGAAATGCTTCATTATCGCTGTGAGGTTAAGGCGCGGCTAAGAACAATGATGCGATACCCCCTCGTTTTATTCTGGATTACCTCGGTCATGCTTTTAGTAGTAACCGTATTTTTGCTTCCTCAATTTAGCACCTTATACCAATCTCTCGAAATACCGTTACCAATTTTTACGAAAGGAATGATTCTTCTTTCGAAAAATATCCCGCTTGTTTTACTTTTGTGCCTCTTTCCATTCGGAGCATTGTTTTTCTATTATGTAAAACAGTTTCGCCATTACCATCCTGAAAAACAAATCCAGGTTTTGCTAAAGATTCCATTTTTAAAGCCGTTTATCAAGATATATCTCACCCAGTACCTTTCTTCACAGCTTGGAATATTGCTTTTTAATGGAAGGACTGTCGGGGAAGCACTGGGTGTGTTTTTAAAACAGGACCATCTTCTGTTCTTTAAGGAAGAAGCAGGGCGAATCAAAAGCGTGTTGCAGGATGGCGAAAGTTTTGAAAAGGCGATAACCGAAGTGCCTTATTATTTAACTGAATTATCGGCCGTCATCTCCCATGGCCAATCAAATGGCCAGCTAGGCAAAGAACTTCTCAATTTTGGGGGTTTTTTAACAGATCAGTTTGAGGAAAGGGTGAAACGGGCGTTCGGGATTCTTCAGCCTGTTAGTTTTGCGTGTATTGGCGTTATGATTCTAATGATGTTTTTATCAATCTTACTGCCGATGTTTCAATATATACAGGCAGTATAAAAGGGGTGCAAGGTATGAATAGATTAAATGACAAAGGTTTTACTCTTATAGAAATGATGATCGTCATGGTGATTATCTCGATGCTTCTATTAATAGCAGTTCCCAGTGTTACTAAAAATAAGTCTGTAGCAAGTTCAAAGGGATGTGAAGCAACCGTCAAGCTTATACAAACACAGGTAAGGGCATACGAGCTCGAAAATTCAGTTCTACCCACAGATCTTGAAACTTTAAAAACTGCTGAATATATCGACACAACGACATGTCCTGATGGAGGTTCACTAGTATATGATGAAACAAACGGCAAGGTCACTTCGAATTAATCGCTTTCACGATGCTTCAGGCTATACCCTCATCGAGCTTATTATCACTTTAGCCGTTCTGTCGGTTCTCATCGGTATAACTATCATAAATGTCGCTCCCGTTGAAAAGACGGCAAACATGGAACAATTTTTAGATCAGTTAAAAAAGGATATCCGTTTTACTCAGCAGTTAGCGATCAAAAACGGACAGGCAGCAAGGCTGGTCATTTCCACAGAAAACCATTGGTATTCGGTTCAGCTGGGTGTTGATGAATTGGTGGCAAGGCGAAAGTATCCTCCAGAAATAGCGATAAACCCTGGGACATTAGGATATGCAATTAAATATTTAGCGAATGGAAACGTACAAAAATCTGGAACATTAACGGTTAATTCAGGTGCGAAAAGCTACAAACTTGTAATCTTGCTGGGGAGCGGCCGGTTTTATGTACAAGAACTGTAGGGGGATTACTCTCCTTGACACGGTCGCTGCGCTGGGTATCCTGGTCCTTGTAACGATGATAATTCTTCCTCTCTTGATAACCCTATATGAAGAAAGAGCAACAATAACACAACGATCAGTAGCCATAAGCTATCTTCAGAGCAAAACTGTAGAAATAAGTCTCACTGATAAATTGCCTGAGTTTGAATCAGTACAGATTGACGATACTGTTTATTTACTGGGATGGGAACATAAAGATAACCTTAACTGGAAAGGCTGTGTAAGATGGAAAGGGAAAAACAATCGTCAACAAACGATTTGTTTACCTGTAAACAAGCGAACAACACTGGCTTCACCCTGATCGAGCTGTTAATCGCTTTATCCGTGTTATTAATACTCCTATCTTGTATTACACCATTTATAAAAGTAATCTTTCCACCTGCTGCTTCTAAACTGGATATGGATGAATTTCAATTGTTTGCCTATAAGCTGGGGGAGGAAATACGTGAAGGCCATCAGCTCACTGTTACAGCAAACGGACTGGAATTCCTTAATTACAGAGGAGAAACGGTACAATATCAGAGCTATGGGACAATGATACGAAGAAGGGTCAATGGATCGGGACATGATGTAGTTCTGCAAAATATCAGCCAGGTATTGTTCTCCGGAACCGGAAAAGAAGTTCGTATCCATGTGAAAGATCACCTTGATAAAGAAGTGGAACGAAGCTTTTATCAGGTTAGTGATGAGTAGGAAGATGAATGCACGTAACGGTTTTATAACCCCTTTAACGCTTTCGTTCGCGCTGTTGTTATCATGCTTTCTGTTAGCTCAGCTAACAATTTATGAAAGCGAATTAATGTTTTTTCATGAACAGCAAGAGATTGTGATCAGGGAAGCCTTGCTTTTTCTCGGAATGAACGATACAATCGCAAATATTCAAAAAGGCGAAGTTCCCGATGGTGAACAGTGGTTGTTTGAATATGAAGTCGGCAGCAGCGTTGTGGCAGTTCATCTGCTGGATGAAAATCGATATGAAGCAACCATATCATGTACAACAAAAAAACAAATAAAGGGTACGGCGGTATTTATATACAATAAAGCGGATAAGGGAATCGAAAGCTGGATGGAGGAAAACAGATGAAAGCCATTTATTTAATAGGTTTCATGGGAGCGGGGAAAACAACGGTTGGAAAAGCGCTTTCCGATAAATTGGAGGTGCCTGTGATCGATACGGATGAATATATTGAAAGAGAAAAGAAAAAAACAATAAAAGCCATTTTTAAGGAAGAAGGGGAACCGGCTTTTCGGGATTACGAAAGCCAGATTCTCAGGATGCTTCCAAAACGGTATGTCGTTATTACAACAGGCGGCGGTATTGTAACAAGAGAAGAAAATTTAACCTGGATGAAACAGAACGGTCTGGTCATTTATCTATATTGCAACACGGAGGAATTATTAAAACGGTTAAAAAACGACAAAACCAGGCCCCTGATCCAGCAAAATAAAGAGGATGCGATTACAAGGCTCCTCATGGACAGAGCGCCTCTTTACAAGCAAGCACATTTTACTATCGATACATCATGGCTTAACGTTGATCAGGTTGTAAGTAGAATAATGGAGCAGATTGATTAAGTTTGTTCTGTTTCGGAAATCCTTTTAGTGAGTGAAGAAAGGGGTATCCGAATGAAATCCAACGACTACGTGAAATATGTTACCCAGGAAATTGTAAATTATTTGGATCAACCTAAAGAACAAAGAAAGCACGTAAAGGAACAAAAGCGGGCCTTCCGCCAGCCTTTTCTTTATCGCTGGTTTGGTATTCTGCCAATGGGAGTCATAATGATGTTCAGGCGAAAGCGTAACAATCACTCCAACCTATTCTTCAAGCGAATGGAGAGCAAGAAATAAACAGAAAGGCCCGGTAGGTTAAATACCGGGTTTTTCTTTATGGTATAGAAGTAAAACTTTGCCCCGTCTCTTGCCGATCGGCGTGTTATCTTTATCCGACTGAAGTCTGAGGAGTAAGATAAAACATGCCTCCGTTTATAATATCAGCCTTTATAACAGGCTCATATTGTTTGCGGAGTGCTTCTTTTTCAACCTGGTAACTTTCCGCATCTTCATTGCCCGTATAAAATAGATTCAAAAGATCGAGGTCTGCTGCCCATCTTTTATGCGCATCCTCTGCCCAGGAATGGTTATCAGCCTGGATGACCGAAGCTAGAACAGCTTCAAGTCGCTTAATGCCGCTTAATGGCTTGATGATCGGTGTCATCGTGAAACAAAAGTCCGGTATTTTTGGCGTTAGTTCTTTTTTCTCTAACAGGGAATGGAAATTATCGAGGACCGCTCCGGAAATCAAATGGATGCCGAGAGAGAGAAGCCGGTCTTTTTTCCTGTCGCACTGGTAAGAGACTTTGATATTTAAACAAAGCCATGGATGCAACGGCATATTATAGCCCGGTTTTCCGGAAGCTTCTTCAAACATTCTTATATAGGAGGCTAGCTTTTTGGTAGAATTAAAAATCTGGTGAAGCCGTGGAGAACCAAAATGAATAAATTCTCCTTTTTCTTTTTTGTAATCCTGGGATGTGAAAAAGCTTAACTCCATCGGCTGGGGAACTCCGCCAGTTTTCTCAAGATAATGCCAGTAAAAAGGACGGTTCATTATTTCTTTATCCATTTCAATGGTAAGCTGGACTCCAAGCAGGCCATTATTTTCGCGTGTAATCTCACAGTTGTTTGCAATAAAATAAGATTTTAAATAGTTATGAATATCTTCTTGTTGCATCGTTATCCTCCTCCTGGTGCTGCTGGAAGGCAATTATCTCTTTGAGGTTATCCATTTTAATTTTAATCTCTCCGTCAGATTCTGAATTTAAAAGAATATCAGAAATATGGTCCTCGATGTTTTTCATCCCCAGCCTTGTAAGGATTTCATCAAGCTCCCCGATTACGTTTTCAAACAAGCGTATCTTTTCATATAACAGCGTTAAGATGTGCTCTTCTACCGTGTTCTTTGTTGCAAAGTTATAGATATGAACGTCTCCTTCCTGCCCGATACGATGGATCCGTCCGATCCGCTGTTCAATTCTCATCGGATTCCATGGAAGGTCATAATTAATAATGTGCTGGCAAAATTGCAAGTTAATCCCTTCACCGCCAGCTTCGGTTGCGATTAATACTTTTGCGTGGTTTTTAAATAGTTCTCTCATCCAGTCTTTCTTGCTCCTTTTAAAACCCCCGCGGAATGGCACGGATGAAATGCCGTGCTGTTGTAAAAACCATTGTAAGTACATTTGTGTTGCTCTGTATTCTGTGAAAATAATTACCTTTCCTTCGATAGATTTAATGATTTCCAGTGCTTTTTCCGCTTTTGAATTTACCTTTACATTTTCGATCAATTTCATCATGCGATGGACAAATGCTTCGGTATATTCTGTACAGTTTTCATTTTCCAGCATTTTTTTCAAAGTCATGAAGACTGCTTCTCGGCTGGAGCAAATTTCCCTGAGAAGTGTCATGATAGAGAACTGGCTTTTAATAATCCCGGGCTCTTCCTTAAGCTTGTATATTTCATCATATAATTGTCTTTCTTCTTGATTGAACGTTATAGGGACTGTTTTCACAAAACGTTTTGGCCAATCCATTCCTGTATCGGCCCGTCGGTTCCTGACCATCACCTTATTGATCAGGGACCTTAGCTTTTCTTCGTTTTCCAGAGTGCGATTTTTCGCCCTGAAATCTTTTTCGAAATTTTCAAGGTTTCCAAGGTGGCCAGGCTTCAATAAGGAGACAAGGTGAAAGATTTCTTCGACCCTGTTTTGAACAGGTGTGGCTGTTAGCAACAGGCAAAATTTCTTCTGAAGGTGCTGGACGAATTCATAGTTTTTTGTATTTTTATTTTTTAAACGGTGGGCTTCATCAATAATAACCATATCGTAATTCTGCGCATAAACGATTGACCGGTGCGGTTCTCTCTTGGCAGTGTCGATCGATGACACTACAACATCACATTGCTCCCATACATAGCTTTTCTTCTGTGCGATAGCAGGTATGAAGAACTTCTGGTTTAGCTCAGTGACCCACTGTGAAACGAGTGAGGCAGGAACAAGAATAAGGACTTTTCTCGCTAATCCCCTGATCATATATTCTTTTAGAATTAAACCGGCTTCAATTGTTTTTCCAAGCCCTACCTCATCTGCAAGAATCGCTTTTCCGTTCATTTCTTCAACAACGCGTTGTGCAACCTCTAACTGGTGAGGATGCGGTGTAAGATGTGAAAGGTGTTTAGGAGCCTGGAGACCATCGAAAGAAGGAATTGATAGCTGCTCTTCAGCTTGTAGTGCTAGTTTATAAAGATCCCAGTTTGTCCATGGGCCATCATCTTCAATCCGGCTTAAAAACTCATTCTGCCATTCTTCGTTTAGCTTGATTTCAACTTTCATTCCAAGACCCCTTTCTATCAAAAATGGAAAACTCATAAGGATTGATTTAACTAAACTGCCCGGGGGCAGGAATAAGAGTGGTTCTTTTAACGTGTTTTCATCTGGTTAAAACGAATATTAACGGATCGAAAATCTTACAATGTTCGTTAATAGGTGATAAAGAGATGTGAAACTTGTATTAATCAAAATTATTATTGCCAATTAACGCAAGATAATGATAGGATTAAAGCAAGTAATCATATTATGCAACAAAAAGAGGCCATTCATACGTTTTACACATAAGTCTGTTCTTTTTAAAACTTAAATAAGAGCGAATGAGAACAAGGGGAGAGACTACGAAAAGTAGCGCCGAAGGAGCAAGCGGTTTGTGAATCTCTCAGGCAAAAAGACTCTTGTTTGACGCAACTCTGGAGAGCGTTCAGATACTGAACCACCCACGGGGGAATCTGCTTTTTTGCGGAGAAACTTTCTGGTTACAGGACAGAGAAATACAACCCTTGTATTTCTCTGTCTTTTTTTATGTCAGAAAGTTCAAAATCTGAATTTTAACTAACTCTGAAACAAAAAATCATTATAAGGAGGAGAATGGATGGAAGCGCTTAAAAAAACACCATTATTTGAAACCTATCAGGAGATGGGTGCTAAGACGATCGACTTTGGCGGCTGGGCATTGCCGGTTCAATTTAGCAGCATTAAAGAAGAACATGAGGCGGTAAGAACGAAGGCGGGGCTATTCGATGTATCCCATATGGGGGAAATCGAAGTGAAAGGTACAGGGGCTTTAGAGTTTTTGCAACTTACTATGACGAATGACGTCTCTAAATTGAAAGAGGGCGGCGCTCAATACACAGCGATGTGTTATGAAGACGGTGGAACGGTCGACGATCTTTTAATTTACAAAAAAGCTGATGATCAATATTTGCTTGTTGTCAATGCGGCTAATACAGAGAAAGATTTTAACTGGTTAAAAGAACATGCTGGAAACGATGTTACGTTAGAAAATATTTCAGACAAAATCGCCCAGTTAGCAATTCAGGGGCCGGATGCAGAAAAGGTGCTCCAGAAGTTGGCAGAAACTGATTTAAGCGAAATTAAGTTTTTTAAATTTAAAGACGAGGTTGAGCTGAACGGTAAAGAAGCGCTTGTTTCCAGAACCGGTTATACAGGAGAAGATGGGTTTGAAATCTATTGTAAGTGGGAAGATGCGCCCGCACTCTGGAATGAATTGCTTGAGGCAGGCGAAGAGTATGGTATTCTTCCTTGCGGGCTCGGTGCGAGAGACACGCTCCGCTTTGAAGCAAAACTCCCGTTATACGGACAGGAATTAACAAAAGAAATCACACCGATAGAAGCCGGAATCGGATTTGCGGTTAAACCGGATAAAGGTGTGGATTTTATCGGCAAAGACGTTTTGAAAGAACAAAAGGAAGAGGGCGCAAAACGAAAACTAGTAGGAATCGAGATGATCGACAAAGGGATTCCGCGTTCACATTATGAGGTGTTTGCAGAAGGTGACAAGATCGGCGAAGTTACAACCGGTACGCAATCGCCTACCCTGAAGAAGAACGTAGGTCTTGCTCTCATTAAAAAGGAATTTTCCGCACTTGATACAGAAGTGGAAGTACAGGTTCGCAAAAAAAGATTAAAAGCAAAAGTTGTATCAGCTCCATTTTATAAACGCCAAAAGTAAAAGCTTACCTAAGGAGGATTAACCTTATGAAACATCGTTATTTGCCGATGACTGAACAGGATCGTAAAGAAATGCTTGAAACAATAGGAATAAACTCCACTGAAGAGTTATTCGCAGATATTCCTGAGAGCGTCCGTTTTAAAGGGGAATTAAACGTAGAAAAGCAATTGTTTGAACCAGAATTGATCAAATATATGAGCTCCCTCGCAAATAAGAACGATAACATGCTTGAAAATGTTTCTTTTCTTGGAGCTGGAGTATATGACCATGCGATTCCATCAGTTGTAGACCATGTTATTCGCCGCTCTGAGTTTTACACAGCATATACACCTTATCAACCAGAAATTTCTCAAGGGGAACTTCAGGCTATTTTTG
This sequence comes from Exobacillus caeni, assembly GCF_005747095.1. GTDB lineage: Bacteria > Bacillota > Bacilli > Bacillales > Guptibacillaceae > Exobacillus > Exobacillus caeni. The sequence goes on from NZ_SWLG01000011.1 coordinate 59,647, forward strand.
AGTTCCAAACGATGATTTGTGAACTGACGGGGATGGAGGTTGCTAACTCCTCGATGTACGATGGACCGACAGCATTGGCTGAAGCGGGACTATTAAGCGCGGGCCAAACTAGAAAAAATAAAATTCTTGTTTCGAAAGCTGTCCATCCAGAGTCAAGAGCAGTTATTCAAACCTATGCAAAAGGCCAGCACCTTGAAGTTGTTGAAATCGATGCTGAAGGCGGCAAAACGAACCTTGAGGCGCTTGAGCAGGCGATGGATGAAGAGACTGCCTGTGTAATGGTCCAATATCCAAACTTCTTCGGGCAAATCGAAGATCTGGATAAGGTTGAAAAAATTGCGCATTCTCAAAAATCGATGTTTGTAGTTTCTGCTAATCCACTTTCCCTTGGCTTGTTAACACCGCCGGGACAGTTTGGTGCAGATATCGTTGTCGGCGATGCACAGCCGTTTGGAATCCCTGCTCAGTTTGGGGGACCTCACTGCGGATACTTTGCGGTAACGAAAAAGCTGATGAGAAAAGTTCCAGGACGTCTTGTAGGACAGACAACTGATGAAGAAGGCCGCAGAGGATTTGTATTAACGCTTCAGGCCCGCGAGCAGCATATTAGAAGAGATAAAGCTACTTCTAACATCTGTTCGAACCAGGCGTTAAATGCACTCGCTTCTTCCGTTGCGATGAGCGCACTTGGAAAAACTGGAGTAAAAGTAATGGCGAAACAAAATTTGACCAAAGCTCATTATGCAAGTAATGAGTTTAAAAAAGCGGGGCTCGAACTGGTATACGAAGGACCGTTTTTTAATGAATTTGTTGTTCGCTTAGCTAAGCCTGTAAAAGAAGTAAACCAAAATCTTATCAGTAAAGGAATCATTGGCGGGTATAATCTGGGCCGAAATTATCCTGAACTGGAAAACTGCATGCTTATTGCTGTAACAGAACAAAGAACAAAAGCTGAAATTGATACACTTGTTGCTGAATTGGGGGGAGCACAATGAACAAACAGGACCAACCGTTAATTTTTGAAATGAGTACTCCTGGACGAATTGGATTTAGTCTGCCTGAGTTAGATGTGCCTGAAATGGAAACGGAAGAATTAATCCCTGAACAGTTTATTCGTAAAGAAGAACCTGACCTCCCTGAAGTGTCTGAGCTTCAATTAATGCGTCACTATACAGCTCTTTCAAAGCGAAACCATGGTGTTGATTCTGGATTTTATCCGTTGGGATCTTGTACGATGAAATATAATCCCAAGATCAATGAAGACGTGGCGAGGTACCCTGGATTTGCATTCATCCATCCATTGCAGGAAGAAGATCAAGTTCAGGGTGCAATGGAAATGATGTATAACCTGCAAGAAAACCTTGCGTATATCACAGGTATGGATGAAGTGACGCTACAACCTGCAGCTGGCGCGCATGGTGAGTGGACCGGTCTGATGATGATCCGTGCTTTCCATGAAGCTAATGGCGATTTTAACCGTACGAAAGTTATTGTGCCGGATTCTGCGCATGGTACAAACCCTGCGTCAGCAACAGTGGCAGGGTTTGAATCAGTAACCGTTAAATCCCATGAAGATGGATTAGTTGATCTTGAAGACTTAAAGCGCGTTGTGGATGAAAATACAGCTGCTTTAATGCTGACAAATCCTAATACCCTTGGATTGTTTGAAGAGCATATCGTGGAAATGGCTAAGATTGTCCATGAAGCTGGCGGAAAGCTTTATTATGATGGAGCAAACATGAACGCCATCATGGGGTTTGCTCGTCCAGGGGACATGGGATTCGATGTTGTTCACTTGAATCTTCATAAAACATTCACCGGGCCTCATGGAGGCGGTGGGCCAGGTTCTGGACCGGTAGGTGTTAAAGCTGATCTTATTCCTTACCTGCCGAAGCCAGTACTTGTGAAAAAAGACGATAAATTCCATTTTGATTATGACCGGCCGCAATCCATCGGCCGTGTGAAGCCGTTCTACGGAAATTTTGGAATCAATGTACGTGCTTATACTTATATACGCACGATGGGTCCGGAAGGCTTAAAGCAGGTGTCTGAGAATGCAGTGCTTAATGCAAACTATATGATGCGCCGTTTGCAGGATGCCTTTGTGCTTCCATATCAGCAGCATTGTAAACATGAATTTGTTATTTCCGGCAAAAAGCAGAAAAAGCTTGGCGTTCGTACGCTTGATATGGCAAAACGAATTCTAGACTTTGGTTATCACCCGCCAACCATCTATTTTCCGCTCAATGTTGAGGAATGTATGATGATTGAGCCTACCGAAACCGAGTCGAAGGAAACGCTCGATGAATTCTGTGATGTCTTGATTCAAATTGCTAAGGAAGCAGAAGAAAATCCGGAGATTGTACAGGAAGCTCCGCATACGACCGTTGTGAGCCGCCTTGACGAGACAACTGCTGCAAGGAAACCGATCTTGCGTTACCAGAAAGAACAATAAACATAAAAAAACGGAGCTGAATCAAAAGCAAAGTATCAGGCACCACAACACATTACCTGGATGGACTTATACAAGTGTTCATCCAGGTAATGTGGTAAACGGAGAACGCCAGACACTTTTGAGTCAGTCCTTCTTCATCAAGGTATGGAACATATTTTTTCTAAAATATATCAAACTGTTTTTTAGAGAGAAAAATTAAATATTAACAAAAGAAATGACTTCGCATCGAAGTCATTTCTTTTTCTTCACTTTACCGTTCCATTTTTTAAAGCCGCCTTTTAACTGATACAAATCCTTATGGCCATACTTTTTAAGCATTCCTGCAGCTCTTCCGCTTAGTAAACCGTTATAATCGTATAGGTAAACAGGCTGGTCTTTTCTAATCTCATTAATTCGCATCTTTAATTGAGAAACCGGGATATTTCTTGCTCCAAGGATATGCCCGTTCTCAAATTCTTTTGCTTCTCTTACATCAATCAGCTGGGCTTTACGGTATCCTGCTCGAAACTCTTCTTCAGATAACGTTTTTAGATAGCGCTTCTGCATGAACCAGGATACTACAGTGTATACAATGATACCGACGATAATTGCTAGAATCCATTCCATTTGGGACTAAACACTCCTTAAACTAAAAATCGACACTATAAATTTTACACGTGTTTGCGCTTTTTAGCAAAGAAAACTTAAAGGAGAAACCTTTCGCTTTTAAAGTAACGCTTTTGTTTGGTAAACTAAGTAGGTAATCCTTACATAGAAAGAGGAATTATCATATGGCAGAAACTTGGAATTTTATAGATTCAGGAAATTGTTCCCCGGAATATAATATGGCGCTTGATGAAGCTTTGCTTTATTGGCACAGCAAAGGGGAGATAGAACCAACGATTCGATTTTATGGTTGGGATCCAGCCACCCTGTCAATTGGTTACTTTCAAAAAGTAGAAAAAGATATAGATATGGATGCAGTAGAAAAGCATGGTCTTGGTTTTGTACGCAGGCCTACAGGCGGAAGAGCTGTCTTACACGATCAGGAAGTAACATATAGTGTGATCGTGACGGAAGATCACCCGAAAATGCCTCAAAGTGTTACAGAAGCTTATCGTGTTATTTCAGAAGGCTTGTTAGAAGGATTTAAATCACTTGGTCTTGAAGCATATTTTGCTGTACCGAAAACCGAAGAAGAAAAACAGGAATTAAAAGCTCCTCGTTCAGGGGTTTGTTTCGATGCCCCTTCTTACTATGAACTGGTTGTTGAAGGAAGAAAGGTAGCCGGTAGTGCACAGACAAGACAAAAAGGCGTAATCCTACAGCACGGGTCTATCCTGCTCGATATTGATGAAGATAAGCTATTTGACTGCTTTAAATTTAAGAATGAACGGATCAGAGAACGAATGCAACGGAATTTTAAAAAGAAAGCTGTTGCTATTAATGAACTAAGGGAAGAGCCGGTAACGGTCCAGGAAGCTTCGGAAGCATTTAAACGTGGGTTTGAGAAAGGATTGGACATACAGTTGAAACCAATTCAGCTTACCTCCGAACAAGAAGAATTTGTCCGGCAGATCATTCAAGACAGATACGGAAATAAGCAATGGAACTTTCAGAGATAGCACCCATATGTGGTGCTAGTCTTTTTTTTGTTTCGCGAAATCTTTGGATAGAGAATCCGGTGATATCAAAAAACTTCGACACCAGTCGACGAAGAACTGTTATAAAAGATTTACCAATAAGCTCAAATTATGTAGAAAAATGCAAACGCAAAATCTTTTTAAATTGCTTCTATAAGCGATATATTCCATTAAAATCTCTAGTTTTCTCTTTCTTTCTCCTTTTTTAAAAGTTGACAAAAAAATTAATCTTGTAAACGTTTCACAAGATATAGTATTGGGTAAAGAAATTTTAACACTATATATTGTGGATTTATAACATCCTGTGCTATCATTAACGGTACATTCAGAAAAAAGCTATACATACATCATGAAGCTCTCAATCTGCAATAGTGATATAAAAGAATGTCGAAAAGGGAGGGGTTTAGTTGGTAATGAAAATGAGCAATTCAAAGAAAATAAATGTAGACCAATTAAACGAGGATATTAAACAATTTCACCAGGTGCATCCGATCACAGAAGAGATGAACACTACCCATAAAGGCGTGTCTCGATTGGTAATGCTTGATCGGTATGCATTTAAAGATACGGAAAAGCGTACGTTGAAAAAAGGAGATTTCGTAGTACTTACCATTAAGGAGGACCCTAAGTTTCCGGCAAGGGGCCTCGGGTTTATTGAAAAGATCGATTGGCAGAACAACAAGGCTACAGTATCTGTCCATGAAGATTACATCGGTTCGCTCGATAAGGAAGAAGAGCAGGAAACTGGAATTATCGTCCGATCCCTTGATGTGATTGAAAAGCCCCTGGAGATTTACTATGAACAAATTGCAAAGCGTAACGCAACAGGGCTTGCAGCAGTAGAGGAAACGGAAGCCGAAAGGGAATACTGGAGAGATATCTTTTATGAAGAGCTCGCTTCAACTAACTTTGTACCAGCAGGCCGGGTTCTATACGGTGCAGGCGCTGATACGGAGGTAACATACTTTAACTGTTATGTAATGCCTTTCGTACAGGATTCAAGAGAAGGAATCTCAGAACACCGCAAACAGGTTATGGAAATTATGAGTCGCGGCGGTGGTGTAGGAACGAACGGTTCAACTTTGAGACCGAGAAACACGCTTGCTAGAGGCGTAAACGGGAAATCGTCCGGATCAGTATCATGGCTTGATGATATTGCGAAATTGACTCATTTAGTTGAGCAGGGTGGGTCTAGAAGAGGCGCACAGATGATTATGCTAGCGGATTAATGTTGATGCCTTAGTCCGCATCGTTCAGAAATGAATGATTAGAAAATCGGGTGAATTGCTGGAAAATTCTTAGAGCCGATCAAGCTACAACGTGACTGGTAACGGTGAGCGTGAAAGCTTGAAAATTGATCGGATTGGATGATCAGCAGCCAAGCTCCTAAACAGGAGAAGGTTCAACGACTATCGAAAGCTGCCAGTCGGCAGTAAGTAGAGTAGGGGAGATATCCCCGAAGTGCCCGGCCCCTACCAGGTAATGCTGAGGGTGATGATATAGTCTAGTCCGTTTGCGTTTAGCAGAGTAAATATCCTGAAAAGGACGGTAGAAAAACGTGGCATCCAGACATTATCGAATTCATCATCTCCAAAATGCAAAATCCAAGAATTTTGCGTTACCTTGTTGAAAACACAAAAGATGAACAAATCAAGAAACTTGCTGAGGACAAGCTGAAATTCACACCGTTAACTGAAACGGAAAGAGATACCTATCAGGGAATCCTTCATTACAGACATATCCCTGGAACAGGCGGTTTCAGTGAAAAGGTGATCAGTGAAGCAGAAGAGAAGCTGCATACAGGCGGCACTTACTCTGTTCACAACCCTGACTTCCTGACTGGGGCAAACATCTCGATTTGCTTAACGAAAGACTTCATGGATGCGGTTGAAAAGGACACCACGTATGAGCTGCGTTTCCCTGATGTCGAGAAGTACACAGCTGAAGAAATGGAAGTATACAACAACGAGTGGCATAACTGCGGTGATGTAAGAGAGTGGAAAGAGCGAGGCTATAATGTACGCACATACCGTGAAGTTCGCGCAAGAGAGCTCTGGGATCTTATTAACATCTGTGCAACTTACTCAGCTGAACCAGGCATTTTCTTCATCGATAATGCAAACGAAAAGACAAATGCAACGGCATACGGCCAAAAAGTAGTTGCAACGAATCCGTGTGGTGAACAACCATTAGCACCATATTCTGTCTGTAACCTAGCGGCAGTTAACCTTGCCCAGATGGCAGACAAAGAGAACAAAACAGTTAACTTTGATAAACTGAAGCGTACTGTTGAAATCGGAGTGCGCATGCAGGATAACGTTATAAATGCAACGCCATATTTCTTGAAAGAAAATGAAAAGCAAGCGCTTGGCGAGCGCCGTGTCGGACTTGGCGTTATGGGCTTGCACGACCTGCTTATTTATTGTGAGACAAGATATGGATCTAAAGAAGGAAACGAGCTTGTCGATCAAATCTTTGAAACGATCGCCGAAACAGCATATAGCGCCTCGATCGAGCTTGCGAAAGAAAAAGGCAGCTTCCCGTTCCTGCAAGGGGATACGGAAGAAGAAACAAATCGTTTGCGTGAAGCTTTTACCCAAACTGGCTATATGGAAGAAATGCCTGCCCATATTCGTGAAGAAATCAAAAAGAACGGCATTAGAAACTCCCATCTATTAACCGTTGCGCCTACGGGAAGTACTGGAACAATGGTCGGGGTTTCTACGGGACTGGAGCCTTACTTCTCCTTCTCTTACTTTAGAAGCGGACGTCTTGGCAAGTTTATTGAAGTGAAAGCGGATATTGTAAGAGAATATCTTGAACGAAATCCGGAAGCAGATGAAGAAAACCTGCCGGAATGGTTTGTTTCTGCAATGGACCTTTCTCCAGAAGAACATGCAGATACACAGTGTGTTATCCAGCGCTGGGTAGACAGTTCGATCAGTAAGACAGTAAACGCTCCAAAAGGATACACTGTCCGTCAGGTTGAATCTGTATACGAACGTCTCTATAAAGGCGGAGCAAAAGGCGGTACCGTATATGTGGACGGTAGCCGCGATGCGCAGGTTCTAACACTGAAAGCAGAGGAAAACACCTTTGAGCAGCTTGAACATGATTTTGGAGAGGAAGAAAAAAGCCATGTTGTTCTTGTCGACACAATCACAGACCTGAGAGCTACAGATGTTACGATCGGCTCTGAGGTTGGTAACACGTGTCCTGTCTGCCGAAAAGGGAAGGTAAAGGAAATCGGAGGATGCAACACGTGTGATAACTGTAATGCACAGTTAAAGTGCGGCTTATAGAAAGGGATTGGACATTGTCCAGTCCTTTTTTCTTACAAAGCAAAGTGTTTGCTGCGTTTCCTTGTAACAGCATGAACAATAGTGTATGATTTTAGTTGATTATTGATATTCTTTTTGGGAAAACTTGTATGGAGGGAATTTAATGCCTACAACGCCAAGTATGGAAGATTACATAGAACGGATTTATGCTTTAATAGATGAAAAAGGATATGCCAGAGTTTCAGATATTGCTGAAGCACTTGAAGTACATCCCTCCTCAGTGACGAAAATGATTCAAAAACTCGATAAGGGAAAATATGTCGTATATGAAAAATACCGGGGATTCATGCTTACTTCTAAGGGGAAGAAGCTTGGAAAGCGCTTAGTTTATAGACATGAATTGTTAGAGCAATTTTTAACTATTATCGGGGTGAATGAAGAAAACATTTACGATGATGTGGAAGGTATTGAACATCACTTAAGCTGGGATGCGATCGATCGGATCGGTGATCTCGTTCAGTACTTTGAAGAAGGAGATAAACGGGTGGAAGACCTAAAGGAAATACAGCAAAATAATGAAGCGGATGTTGAGGAACAATCTTAGTTGATTGTTCTTTTTTTTGCAGTACAGAAAGCATAACTTTTTTATCCGGGAATACTCGAAATCGTTGAAAAGTAAAAATATAGAGAAGCGCAAATATGCCTCCGTTTTCCGGCCGGCGAGTTTTATTTATGACTAACTATGGGACTCGAGATATTAGTACTATGTACAGGTTTGATGACAGTACAATTTATAAAAGGCGGAAACTGATTGGAGGACTTCTATGTATATAGATGGTGTATTCTCTGGGGGCGGGGTTAAAGCGATCGCCCTTGTAGGTGCGCTTGAAGCAGTGGAAAAAAGAGGCTTAAGATTCAAAAGGGCTGCCGGAACCAGTGCAGGAGCGTTAATCGCGGCGCTGGTAATGGCAGGTTACAAAAGTGAGGACCTTAAGGGGATTTTGACAACAACAGACCTAAAACAGCTCTTAGATCAAAAAAAGAAGCTTCCGTTCCCAATGTTTAAATGGCTGATGCTATATTGGAACCTTGGGCTATACTCCGGCAAAGAGCTTGAAAGATGGGTTAAACAGCTCTTGAAAGCCAAAGGGATCGAAACGTTTGCAGACTTACCTGATGGTTCATTAAGAATCATCGCATCTGACATATCTTCTGGAAGATTAATCGTGTTGCCAGACGATTTGAAAAATTACGGTTTAGTGCCGGAAAGGTTTTCAGTAGCACGGGCAATTCGAATGAGTGCAAGTCTGCCATACTTCTTTCAACCTATTCCCCTTTACACAATTGGAGGAGAAAAACACTATATAGTAGATGGAGGAATGTTGAGCAATTTCCCTTTATGGGTATTTGAACCAGAAGGAGCAGTAGCCAAACGGCCGGTTCTGGGTTTTCAGCTAAGCTCAAACTTCGGGGAGATGCCGGCACGAAAAATCAAAAACGCAGTGGAGCTCTATTATGCTTTGTTCTCAACGATGCGGGAGGCGCATGATGCAAGGTATATAAATGACCAGAAAGCAGCACAGATTGTTTTTATTCCCGTACAGCAGGACTTAACAACTGAATTTGGTTTAAATCGAGATGCGAAAGATAGTTTAATGAGGATTGGAAAAGAGAGAACGGAGAAATTTCTTAGTAAATGGACAAAAACAACATACAAAAAAAGAATCGACCTTTAGAAAAGGGCTCGATTCTTTTTTTTGCCTTTTCGTCCTTCGATCACAGTAAAAGGAATTTCCTTTTTATCGATGTTAGAACGGTTCTTTTTATTTTTTAGCAAAGGCTTTGATTTTAATAATCGTAAATGCGACGCCTGTTTGCGTGTGCTTTCTCTTCTTTTTTTCATTTTTAACGATTGCTTAGCAGCTCGTTTATATGCACTGTTTTCTGGACTGCTTTGTTTGGCTATAAAACGTTTGTAAATAAAGTAGAAAATCCCGGCTATTGCAACCGCTATTAAAATTTGTGTCAAAAGGCTCATTGGCTCCGTGATTAATCTCCACCCAAAGCCAATCAAAGCGAGAACCATAATAAAATAGATAAGAGGTTGAACAAAACGATTGGCCACATGATTCACCTCCCTGGAACTAGTTAAACTACTCTGGTGTTTTCCAAGTCCTTTTCATGTTCTTTTTCACGCTTCAGCAATTCTTTAAACGAGTGTATCGCTACATCAACCTGACGATCATCGGGCTCTTTAGTTGTTAAAAGCTGCACCCACAAACCCGGATAACCGAGGGCTTTTAATACAGGTACTTCGCGAACTTTGTTTGTCAGCTGAAGAACCTCGAATGAAATACCCAGCACTACAGGAATTAACATTAGGCGAAAGAGCAGCCGCTGCCATAATGGGTCAGATGGTACGAAGAGATAAACAAACACACCTATTATCACCGTGAATAAAATGAAACTGCTGCCACATCTGTAGTGTAATCTCGATTGGCTTTGAACATTTTCAATCGTAATCGGCAACCCTGCTTCATACGTATTGATCACTTTATGTTCAGCGCCATGATATTGGAAAACCCTTTTTACGATCGGGGTCATCGAAATAAAGTAAATATAACCTAATAGTAAGAGCAGTTTGATTAACCCTTCTATCAAGTTTTGTTCGATGTGCCCTGGAAACATAAAGCGCAAGGATTCAGCCGCGATAGCGGGGACCAATGTGAAAATCGTTTTAACAAAGATAAACGATATAACACCTACTGCTGCTGCCCCGAGAATAAGAGATATTTTTGAAGGCTCACTTTCCGCGATAACTTTCTCATCGTCTTTTGGATCCACATCATACCTTTCAGAAGAAAAATTCAGATGCTTCGTGCCATTTGCGCTTGCCTCCACAATTGCTGCAATCCCTCTTAAAAACGGAATTTTTTTAAATTTATTTAAAGTAGGGTTTGTTTTCTTCTTCACTTCAAAATATTCAATCGAGTCATCTTTTCTTCTTACTGCAGTGACGTAAGTGTTTTTCCCACCAAACATCACACCCTCTATGACTGCCTGCCCTCCATATGCCGGCTTTTTCGTTTCTGACATTTTTTCACCAACCTGTTCAATTGTGTATTGTTATTATGTTAGCAGAATCTTGTATTCGTAAAAAGATAGGTGTGTGAAGGAACACCGCGACAAAAATTCTACTCTTTATATAATTCTACAAGAAAGCTAACAAAACCTCTAGGTTGATGCGTCATTAATCATTTTCCCCAACTCACTTTTTTTTACACTTCATAACTTGCAAAAATTCTAGGAAATAATTTTAACAAGTGGGGACAAACTATTAATGGAGGTGTCGGAATGGAAGATAACAACAGAAATATGGAACAACAGCAAAAAGAAGAGCCGGTATCGTTTAATTCAAAAGTTGTCACCATCGGTCTTGTTGGAGGATTATTTTGGAGTATGATCGGTTATCTTGCATATTTTCTAAACTTTTCAACGATCTCGCCCTCCTTGATCTTGTCACCATGGGCAATTGGTGAATGGAAGGAGAGAGCGCTCGGTCAATGGGTTGCGATCGGAGTCATCGGGCTTGTTTCGATTCTGGTTGCATTTCTATATAGAGCAGCGCTTGTGAAATTTTCAAACATGTATGTGGGTATGGCATACGGAATCCTACTCTGGATAATTGTTTTTTACATCCTGAATCCCATGTTTCCGAAGCTGCCTAATCCGCTTGAGCTTGATCGGAATACAATGGTTACAACTATATGTTTGTTTATTTTATATGGTGTATTTGTGGGTTATTCCATTTCATTTGAATACATTGACAACCAGCAGAATAAGTCACGTGGGTCTTCTTCCTAACTATTCAAACAAATAAAGCTATGATAGAATGTTCTTGGAACATTCTATTTTTTTGATAGAAAAAGGGGTACAGGATGAAACAGTTGTTAGTGCTGAACGGACCAAACCTTAACCGGTTAGGAGTTAGAGAACCGGATGTTTATGGAAATGCGACGTTAAAAGATCTTGAGGCGATGATTCAAAGTTTTGCTGAGCGAACTGGAAACAAAATCGAATGCAGGCAATCAAACCATGAAGGTGTATTGATCGACTGGATCCATGAAGCAGATAAGACTGCAAGAGGAATCGTTTTAAACCCAGGTGCGTTTACTCATTATAGTTATGCTATTCGGGATGCAATTGCCAGTGTGTCTGTCCCAGTGGTCGAAGTCCATATTTCCAATGTCCACACGCGAGAGCCTTTTCGGCATCATTCTGTGATTTCTCCGGTTACTTCAGGGCAGATTGTAGGACTGGGATTACACGGCTACGAACTTGCACTGCAGGCTTTGTTAGAGATTAAAAAGGAGGAATAAGTCTTGGAAAGAATAGAAAGATTAAGAGAGAAGTTTAAGGAAAATGAAATGGATGGCATGCTGATCACTTCCGCTTATAATCGCAGATACATGACTCGTTTTACCGGAAGTGCCGGTGTGGTAGTGATCTCAAAAAAAGGCGCGAAGTTCATTACTGATTTCCGCTATGTAGACCAGGCCGGGGAACAAGCAAAAGGTTATGAGGTAGTTCAGCATACGGCTTCGATCATAGACGAAGTGGCAAAAGCTGTAAGTGAGCTGGGGATTAAGAAGCTCGGCTTTGAACAGGACCATCTTACATATTCTGTTTTTAAATTGTACGAAGATAAAATAGATGCAACCCTTGTGCCAGTTTCAGGTGTAATCGAGAAACTTCGTATGATCAAAGACAGTTCCGAGTTACAAACATTAAAAGAAGCGACTGAAATCGCAGATGCTGCATTCGAACATATTCTTACATACATACGTCCGGGCCTTAAGGAAATCGATGTGTCAAATGAATTAGAATTCTTTATGAGAAAAAATGGCGCTACTTCTTCTTCGTTTGATATTATTGTTGCATCGGGTGTCCGTTCCGCTCTTCCCCATGGTGTTGCGAGTGACAAGATCATAGAAAAGAATGAGCTTGTAACGCTTGACTTTGGAGCGTATTACAAGGGTTACTGCTCAGATATCACAAGGACAGTTGCAGTAGGCGGCGATCCTGGTGATGAACTTAGAAATATCTATAACATCGTCCTTGACTCCCAGTTAAAAGCGTTGGAGCAAATTAAGCCAGGGATGACCGGGAAGGATGCAGACACTGTGTCGCGCGATATTATTGCTGATAAAGGATTCGGAGATTACTTCGGGCATTCTCTTGGCCATGGAATTGGGCTTGAAGTTCATGAAGGGCCAGGGCTTTCTTTCCGATCCGATGTCGTATTAGAACCAGGTATGGTGGTAACTGTAGAACCCGGGATCTACCTGTCCGGCAAGGGCGGGGTTAGAATTGAGGACGATACTGTCATTACAGAGAGCGGCAATGAAAAGCTGTCTCACACCACAAAAGAGTTATTAATTATTGGAGAATAATGAAAGAGGGGAACATTAAATGATTTCAGTTAATGACTTTAAAACAGGATTAACAATTGAAGTAGATGGCGGAATCTGGCAAGTACTTGATTTCCAACATGTAAAACCTGGTAAGGGTGCGGCATTCGTAAGATCTAAGCTTCGTAACCTTCGAAATGGAAATATTCAGGAAAAAACTTTCAGAGGCGGGGAAAAAGTTGGGAAAGCCCATATCGAAAACCGCCGGATGCAATATTTGTATTCAAACGCGGACATGCATACCTTTATGGATACAGAAACCTATGAGCAATTGGAATTGCCAGCTTCTCAGATTGAGTATGAGCTAAAGTTTTTAAAAGAAAATATGGAAGTTCATATCCGTACTTATGAGGGGGAAACACTGGGCGTAGAGCTACCGAACACAGTAGAACTTACTGTTACGGAAACAGAGCCAGGCATTAAAGGGGACACTGCTTCCGGAGGTACAAAGCCGGCTACTGTTGAAACAGGCTTAACTGTACAAGTGCCATTCTTCGTTAATGAAGGTGATGTGCTTGTGATCGATACATCAAAAGGCGAATATGTATCTCGTGCATAAACATGAGATAAAAAGAAACCGCAGCAATCTGCGGTTTCTTTTTTTTGCCGTTTAGAAAGTAAAACTTTTTAGCAAAGGAGAAGGCGGTGAGGTTCCTTTATCTCATATGTCTCTCTAAGATATCTTCATAATGATAACCGCATAAAGAAATTGTTCCCTATACCAGTCTTATTTTTCCTGTTGAATCATAAGTTGTACAAACAGGTGAAGGAGAGACAGGAGGAAAAGAATGAGAAGGTTTCAAATTGACGGCACTGTATTTTCCATGGCGATGTTCAGAATATTATCTGCATCTATTGAATTTACGGCAGCATTATTAATGCTTTACTTCAATGATGTTCGTAAAGCTTTATTTATCAATTCCATGCTGGCAATCGTCGGCCCGCTCATCTTGATCGTTACGATGACAATCGGTGTAGTGGGGTTAGCCGACGAATTGTCATTTGGGAAAATTTTGCTTATTCTAGTTGGAATTGGCTTTATCTTAATTGGGATCTTTCGCTGACTAGTAAGGTCTAAACAATGGCAGGTAGGTTTGTTCCGGTTAAGGACATAAATTTAACCTTCGTTGAATATGGTGTAAAGAAGCTTCGTCCCAGAAAATGCCTGGTGAAAAGGAGGGACTGTAGTGAAGGAGATACTAGATGTCTTGCCAGACACTATCAGGAGAGTCATTGAACAAATGGATACAGATATAAAGAAGGGGATTGAGGAAATTAGAATTCGGATTCTCCGTCCGCTGGAGATCATTGTTGACGGAAAATCTATCATTCCTGATTCGGATGGAGGCAAGCATGTCATCACTCCTCAGGAATCTGGCCAACTTTTAAATAAGCTCAGCCAGTATTCGCTTTACGCACTGGAAGAAGAGCTTAAAAGAGGATATATCACGATACAGGGAGGTCACAGAGTCGGACTTGCTGGAAAAGTAATAACCGAAAAAGGACAAGTTAAAGCAATCAAGCATATTGCTTCCTTTAACATCCGGGTCGCAAAACAAAAAGTGGGGATTGCAGACCGCTTTGTCCCATATCTCTATGACGGCAAATGGCTCAATACCATCCTGATCGGACCGCCTCAAACAGGAAAAACAACGTTGTTGAGAGATTTAGCACGAATAATAAGCACTGGTGATATAGCTAGAAAACTTCCCTCTTTTAAGGTTGGTATTGTTGACGAAAGGTCTGAAATTGCAGGTTGTGTTAACGGGGTTCCCCAACATCATCTTGGAGACCGGATCGATGTGTTGGATGCCTGTCCAAAAGCGGAAGGAATGATGATGATGATCCGCTCGATGAGCCCGGATGTCCTGGTCGTAGATGAAATTGGTAGAAAAGAGGACAGTGAAGCGATATTGGAAGCGGTAAATGCAGGTATCCAGATCATCATGACAATGCATGGGAACACCATGGAAGATCTCTTCAGGAGGCCATCCATTCGTCCCTTGCTCGACATGGGAGTATTTGATCGAATGATCGAACTGACAAGAGCTAACGGACCGGGAACGATCAATCGAATCCGAAACCAGCATGGCAAGGAAGTTTACTGTAAAAAGGTGATTTAGCATGAAAATCTTAGGAGCCATCATTATCATTGCAGCAAGTACGTGGGCAGGGTTTGAATGGGCGAAGAAACTGAGTGAACGTCCAAAACAATTAAGACAGCTCAAGGTTGCCCTTCAGTCACTGGAAGCTGAAATCGTTTACGGACTTACTCCGCTCGGCCAGGCTTGCATCCATCTGGCTGAACAGCTTCCAAAGCCATTAGCCTGGTTCTTTGAGACAGTTAATAAAAAGCTTGAAGAGGGCTCTTCCAGCGCACAGGAAGCCTGGGACAGCAGCCTTAACGAAATATGGAAATTCACTGCTTTTCGGCAGGGAGAAATGGAAGTGATGCGGCAATTAGGAGCAACGATCGGCAAACATGACCGGGACCATCAACAAAAACAACTCCGACTTGCACTGATCCACCTTGAAAGAGAAGAAGGAGAAGCGAAAGAAGAACAGGTCAAATATGAAAAAATGATCAAAAGCCTTGGATTTCTTGCAGGTATATTGCTGGTTATTTTACTGATATAGATGGGCAGGAGGAGTAGAGGAATGAACCATGATGTGAACACCATCTTTCAAATTGCTGGAATCGGGATCATTGTTGCGATGCTCCATACGATTTTAAAACAAATGGGAAAAGAAGAATATGCCCACTGGGTAACATTAATCGGATTTATTGTTGTTCTTTACATGGTAATTTCAATCATTGACAGTTTATTTCAGAAAATAAAAGGAGTTTTTCTTTTTCAGGGTTAGGAGGCGTTTCAAATTGAAATTATCCAAATAATCGGCCTCGGACTAATCAGTACCTTTTTAGTCCTTATACTGAAAGAGCAAAAACCTATCTTTGCTTTTTCTCTGACCATATTTGTAGGTGCAGTTATTTTCCTGTTCCTTATCGACCAGATCAGTGCCATCATCAGAATGCTAGAAGACCTTGCCTCAAAAGCCCATATTGAACTTGTGTACGTAGAGACAGTTTTGAAAATTATCGGGATTGCTTATATAGCTGAATTCGGGGCGCAAATTGTTAGGGATGCGGGACAGGGGTCCATAGCTGCGAAGATAGAGCTAGCTGGGAAGCTTTTAATAATGACGATGGCCATACCGATCTTAAAGTTGATCATCGAGACGGTTCTCCAACTACTTCCTGCATAAAGAAGGGATTAGATGTGTGGTGAAACGAAAACCGGTTTTTATTCTTTTAGTCCTGTTTTTATTTTGTGTTTTTCCTTTTTTTTTCAATGACTTTGTACAAGCTGAGGGGATCGATGAAGAGCCCAACCAGGTTCCAATACATGAACAACTCGTAGACAAGCAGCTATCAAATCTTGGCCTTGATGAAATTAAAGCTTACTGGGATGCGATCCAGACAAACTATGGAGGCTTTTTACCAGAAAGCCAAAAGGGCAGTTTCATGGACTTTGTAAGTGGAGAAAAAAGTTTTTCATTAACAGAATGGTTGGTTGGGCTGGTGAAATTTTTGTTTCATGAACTTTTAGTCCATGGAAAACTTCTTGGAACGATCATTATCTTAACCGTATTCGCCATTTTGTTACAAAACATGCAAAATGCGTTTGAACATAAGGCGGTTAGTAAAGTCGCATATGCGATCACATACATGGTTCTCGTCATCCTTGCCTTGAACAGCTTCCATGTAGCCATTGAATATACCGAACATGCTATACAAACCATGACCGGTTTTTTGATAGCCCTGATGCCATTGCTTCTGGCGCTCATTGCCTCAGTTGGCGGATTTGCTTCTGTTGCCTTTTTTCATCCTGTCATTATCTTTTTAGTTAACACAGGCGGCATATTAATTCAGCATTTTGTCCTTCCTTTGTTGTTTTTGTCAGCCGTTCTGGCGATCGTTAGCACGCTTACCGAACATTATAAGGTGACCAGGCTGTCCCAACTGTTACGAAACATTGCTGTTGGTACCCTGGGGGTCTTCTTCACAGTCTTTCTCGGGGTTATATCCGTTCAGGGAGCCTCAACAGCAGTTGCGGACGGCATCACGATAAGAACTGCAAAGTTTGTTACAGGAAACTTTATTCCTATTATAGGAAGAATGTTTACCGATGCAACGGACACGGTGCTTAGCGCCTCGGTATTGCTTAAAAATACGGTAGGTATAGCAGGAGTGGGAATCTTGTTATTGATTTGCATCTTTCCTGCCATAAAAGTCCTGGCCCTTGCACTTATCTATAATATAGCAGCTGCGGTCCTTCAACCGCTTGGGGGAGGTCCGATGATTGAATCCTTAAGTGTCATTTCTAAAAGCGTCATGTTTATTTTTGCAGCACTTGCTATTGTGTCGCTGATGTTTTTTCTCGCGATTACGATCATTATTGCCGCTGGAAATATCTCGTTGATGATTCGTTAACGCGTTAGAAGGGAGGGGGGGGATTGGGAGCGATATCAGACTGGATTGCAAATATTATTCTCTTGATTTTAATCGCTACGATCCTTGAGTTGTTGTTGCCGAATTCTAGCCTGGAACGCTATGTGAAAATGGTTATCGGATTGATGCTAATTGCTGTGATCATAACTCCGGTCTTATCTATTTTTTCTAAGGATTTCGATCAGATGCTGCGCTCGGTTCATTTTGACCAGTTAGTTCCGTCAAAAACATTAGAAAATTCGATAGAAAATAAGAAAAGTGAAATACAAGCCTCCAATCGTGCATATATTTTAGAACAAATGGCTGTCCAAATGGAAAATCAAGTAGAAGAGGAGTTGAGGAAGAAATATGGCCTGGAAATAAAAGCGATGGATGTGGAGCTGTCCTCCGGTGCCGAAACTTCACAAGAAGCGGAGAAGATAGAAAAAATAACCGTTGTTCTTGATGAGTCCGGGCAATCTGGAGAAGACAAAACGGTTCCGGTTGTAAAAGAAGTTAAAATCGACCTTTCAAAAAAACAAAACGAGCAAGTCAAACATAACAAAACCAATACTATCACCTATTTTTTAGCAGATAAGTGGGGAGTATATCCAAATCAAATTGATCTTCAATCGGAAGGAGGGGATTCTATTTCACCATGAAGCAGGATGAATTTACAAAGTATCTTGAAAAGCTGTTTCCGCCAGGCAAGAAGAAAAAAGGGTTTCCCAAACAATATATCGTTATGGTAGTGGCGATCGGAGCCATGCTGATGATCGTAAGCAATATGATGAGTTCTCCTGAGCCGGCAGAACCTGTTTCGAGCAACATGCAACCTGCAAATGAAGAAGGTAGTGAACCGGCATTCGGTGATAACAAATCTTCCCCTTCTTCCATTGTTGACTATGAAAACCGTTATGAAAACGAATTGAAAGAAGCCCTTGATTTGATAACGGGTGTTTCAGATGTGAATGTCGTCGTAAACCTTGAAACCTCTCCTCAAAAGATAATTGAAAAGAATCGAAGCACTAATAAAAAATATACGCATGAATCTGACAAACAGGGTGGCAATCGAAAAATAGAAGAAGAAGTTTCAGAAGAAGAAGCAGTGATTATCCAGGATGGGAACAAACAAGAGCCTATCGTTCTGACCACCGAAAAACCTCGGGTAAGAGGAGTTCTTGTTGTCGCAAAGGGGGCAGAAAATATTCAAATAAAAAAAATGATCGTCGATGCTGTGACCAGGGTTCTGGATGTACCATATCACCGGGTAGCCGTAATGCCGAAAAAATCAAAGGGGGAATAAACGAATGGTCTTAAAAAAACAGACAGTCTGGTTATTAACAATGTTAAGTTTAATTATTGTATTATCAGTTTATTATATCACCGCACCAGAAAAAGACGATAATCTCGCATACCAGGAATCTTCTGAACAGGGGGCAAAAACAACCGGACAGGAAAATGCCCAAAAAGCTGCAGAGACAAATGCTGCTGAAGAAGGAACCGTAACATCAAGTATTTCGAGCGATGAGTATTTTGCTGCAACAAGATTATCGATTGAAGATGAGCGCTCGGCCAAAATAGCTGATTATACAGCTGTTATCGCAAGTGATGCCTCACTTGACTTAAGGAACAACGCCCATCTACAAGTGCAAAAGTTGCAAGAGCTATCAAGAAAAGAGCAGGTACTTGAAAACTTGATTCGATCTGAGGGCTATTCAGACGCACTTGTATATACTATCGATGATAATAAAATTAAAGTCATTGTAAAAGCGGACCAGCTTTCGAACAAGGAAGCGAACCAGTTGATGGTGATGGCGAAAGAACAGCTCGGAGATGCAAAGCTAGTTTCCGTTCAATACCAGCCAACAAAAAAGTAAGTGAAAGCTAAAGGCCAATGCCTTTGGCTTTTCTTTTTTTATTATTTTTAAGCATTTCTAAAAAATCCCCCATCTTTCTTTCCTTTAATTCGAATAAACAGAAGAAAACGTTTTCGATTTTTACTGCAGTGTTATACGATAACAGTGTCTTTTCGTGCGTGCAAAAAGTTTTTTTAGTATGATATGATAGGAGTGTTTATGACCTGATGCTAATTTGTGTCGGTCTTATATAACAGGAATGGGACAGAGGGTCACTAGGAAATAATATATGGTATAATGATGCATAATGTTACATTTGGCCACCAATTCTGTTATAGGCTCCGGTTTCAGGACAACTTTAAGATGGTTTTTGCTAAAAAATATTAGTAGGGAGTGGAAGAAGTGTTAAAGATTCAAGAAATTAGAGAATTAATCAAACTTATCGACCAATCAAGCATTGATGAATTTAAATACGAACATGAAGGTTCTGTAGTATCTTTAAAGAAAAATGAAATACAAACAGTTCAGGCGGCCCCTGTTCAACAGCAGGTAGAAACAAGACCGGTCGAAGTAGCTTCTGCACCAGCTCCAGCTGAGCAATCGAAAGAAACTGCGACAGCCGCACCTGCTCAAAAAGAAGAAGTTCAGGAGAAGGAAACCGATGAATCTTTACATAAGATTAAATCTCCGATGGTTGGAACTTTTTATGCCAAGCCTTCACCAGATGCAGATAATTACGTGAAAAAAGGCGATAGTGTAGATGAAGAGTCGATCGTATGTATTATTGAAGCGATGAAGCTATTTAATGAAATCGAAGCAGAAGTTAAAGGGGAAATCGTTGAAATCCTCGTTGAAGATGGACAATTGGTGGAATATGACCAACCTCTATTTCTTGTTAAGTAACGGGTGATTATTATGAATATAAAAAAATTATTAATTGCAAACAGAGGAGAAATTGCCGTACGGATTATTCGAGCATGTAAGGAAATGGGAATTGAAACTGTCGCCGTATATTCCCAGGCGGATAAAGAAGCGCTTCATGTAAGAATGGCAGATGAAGCATACTGCATCGGACCTACCGCTTCGAAAGACAGTTATTTAAACTTTACAAACATTATGAGTGTGGCCACTTTAACAGGTGTGGATGCAATCCATCCAGGATATGGATTCCTGGCAGAAAATGCAGATTTTGCTGAGATCTGCAATGAATGCAATGTTATTTTTGTGGGACCGAGTGCAGAGGCTATCAACAAGATGGGAACAAAAGATGTCGCAAGATCGACAATGAAAGAGGCGGGGGTTCCAATCGTTCCTGGTTCAGAAGGTGTAATCAAGGATACTGATGAGGCGATTGAACTTGCGAATGAAATGGGTTACCCGGTTATTATTAAAGCGACTGCAGGCGGTGGCGGAAAAGGAATCCGGATCGCAAGGGATGAAAAAGATCTTGTCAAAGGGATCAATATCACCCAGCAGGAAGCTGCGACAGCTTTTGGAAATCCTGGAGTCTATATCGAGAAGTATATTGAAGATTTCCGCCATGTGGAAATCCAGGTTCTCGCAGATAACTATGGCAACACTATACATCTTGGAGAACGTGACTGCTCAATCCAGAGAAGGCTTCAAAAGCTTCTGGAAGAAACACCGTCTCCTGCAATCGACGAAGAAACACGTGCCAAAATGGGAGAAGCTGCCGTAAAGGCCGCTGAAGCCGTAAACTACTCCGGTGCAGGAACAGTGGAGTTTATCTACGAAAACACAGGGAAGTTCTATTTTATGGAAATGAATACTCGAATCCAGGTTGAACACCCGGTTACTGAAATGGTCACTGGAATCGATCTGATCAAAGAGCAGATAAAGGTAGCCGGAGGAGAGAAGCTTGCTTACAAACAAGAAGACATCACGTTTAACGGCTGGGCAATAGAATGCCGAATAAACGCTGAAGATCCCGATAAAAAGTTTATGCCTTCTCCAGGCCATGTAGAAATGTATCTTCCTCCAGGCGGATTAGGTGTGAGGGTCGATTCTGCAGTTTATCCAGGCTATGATATCCTGCCTTTCTATGATTCCATGGTCGCAAAGTTGATCACTTATGGTGAAACAAGAGACGAAGCGATCGCTCGAATGAAAAGAGCACTAAGTGAGTTTGTAGTCGAAGGAAAAGGAGTTAAGACTACAATACCTTTCCATATGAGATTATTGGATCATGAAAAGTTTGTGAGCGGGGACTTCAATACAAAATTTTTAGAGATATACGATTTGACCGACAAGTCTTCATAATCCCTGTTGGAGGTGTTTTGCATGAATGAAATGCAATCTTTTGAAATGGAAGAGCATGAGACTGGACTTGGAAAAGTTGAGATTTCACCTGAAGTGATCGAAGTGATCGGAAGCATTGCTGCTTCTGAAGTAGATGGAGTAGCCGCAATGAGAGGAAACTTTGCCTCTGGCGTCGCCGAGCGGCTCGGACGGAAGAACCACGGCAAGGGCGTTAAAGTGGAACTGGGGGAAGAAGGGATAACCCTTGATATCTATGTGGTAGTCACATATGGTCTTTCCATCCCTGAAACAGGAACACAAATTCAGGATAACGTGCGCCAGGCTCTATTAACAATGACGGCACTTGATGTAAGTGCAATTAACATCCATGTAGTCGGAATCACATTTGACAAGCAGGAAGATGAGGATAACGAATGATCATAAAAGCAAAGGGTGGATCAAGCCCTTTGCTTTTTATATTTTGTTAGGGGCATGAAACCGGGAGTGATCCGTAAATAATAAATAAAAAGATCCTCTATGCGTTCGGGTATGAAACATCCCTTAACTGTTTTCTTAAAGGGGTTTATGCTATTATCATAGGGTAGAGCTAACATAGGAGTATAAAGGAGATTAATTATGAAAAGAAGAATTGCAAGAGAAAAAGCGGTCCAATCTTTGTTCCAGGTTGGAGTTTCTGGCACAGAGCCTGATGAGGCTATTCAAAATGTTTTAGAGGAACAGCCCTCGGACGATTTTTTGAATGCACTCGTTCATGGAACAGTTAGCCATCTTGATCAAATCGATTCCAATATTAAAGAGCACCTTGAAAACTGGGATTTTAGCAGGATTGGCAATGTAGACCGTGCGATTCTTAGAATGGCTGTGTATGAAATGGACTATATGGAGGAAATTCCTGTTAAAGTAACGATGAATGAGGCGATAGAGTTGGCAAAATCATTTGGAGGAGAGGAATCAGGGCGTTTTGTAAACGGCGTGTTGTCACGGATCATTAAAGAGAAATAATGAGGAGGAGTTCATATGGCTGCTGAACTAATATTGGGCAAAGAACTTGCAAAGGAAAAAAGAGAGCAAATAAAACATGAAGTTGCAGAGCTGAAGGAAAAAGGAGTCAAGCCTGGATTAGCTGTCATTCTTATTGGTGAGGATCCAGCTTCACAGACTTACGTGAATTCAAAAGCAAAAGCCTGTGAAAAAGCAGGGATGCATTCTGAAGTCTATCGTATGGACGACTCGGTTTCACAGCAAGAACTGTTGGAAAAAATCGATGAGTTAAATGAAAATAACGCGATTCATGGGATTCTAGTTCAATTGCCTTTACCTGAGCATATTTCTGAGAAAGCTGTTATCCATCGTATTATTCCGGAAAAAGATGTAGACGGCTTCCACCCGATCAACGCCGGGAAATTAATGATAGGTGAAGATGGCTTTGTACCATGTACACCACTCGGGGTACTTGAGATGGTAAAGTCCAAAGGGATACCGATCGAAGGCAAACATGTGGTAGTCATCGGCAGAAGCAATATTGTAGGTAAACCGGCAGGACAATTATTTTTGCGTGAAAATGCTACTGTCACGTACTGCCATTCCAGGACAGCCAACATGAAAGAGATTGCTAAACAGGCGGATATTCTGATCGTTGCGGTTGGAAGAGCGAATATGATCGGGGCTGAATATGTAAAAAATGGAGCGGTTGTGCTTGATGTCGGTATAAACCGTCTGGATAATGGAAAACTTTGCGGCGATGTTGATTTTGAAGAAGTGAAGGAAATTGCTTCATATATCACGCCTGTGCCTGGCGGAGTTGGGCCGATGACCATTACAATGTTGCTGCATAACACAGTAAAGTCAGCCAAAAATACATTAAAAGAAAATCAGGCATCAATTTATTAAGGAGTTTTACATATGGACCAGAACCGCTACATAACGGTTACTGCATTAACACGACATATTAAACGAAAGCTTGAAACGGATGATAGACTCCAAAATGTGTGGATACGTGGGGAACTTTCTAATTTTAAAGTCCACAGCCGCGGCCATATGTATTTTACGTTAAAGGATGAATGTTCCAGAATCCAATCCGTCATGTTTGCAGGCAATAACCGCTTCTTAAAATTCCGTCCCGAAAGCGGGATGAAGGTGCTGATCAGAGGAGAAGTTTCCGTTTACGAACCCCATGGATCTTACCAGCTTTATGCAAAAGAGATGCAGCCAGACGGTATAGGTAACCTCTATCTTGCCTATGAACAACTGAAAAAAAAGCTTGAACTAGAGGGTCTGTTTGAAGATGCTTTGAAAAAGTCCATCCCAGCCTTCCCGAGGGAAATAGCTGTTGTTACTTCTCCAACCGGAGCTGCGGTCAGAGACATCATAACAACGGTAAAGCGAAGGTTCCCTGTTGCCCGGGTTACGGTGTTTCCTGTATTGGTACAGGGAGGAAATGCTGCACCCTCCATTGCAAAAGCGATTCATAGAGCAAATGAAACTGGTGGCTATGATGTTCTTATTGTTGGGCGCGGTGGCGGATCGATCGAGGAGTTATGGGCGTTTAATGAAGAAATAGTGGCAAGGAGCATCCATCTGTCCCAGATTCCGGTTATTTCTGCTGTCGGCCATGAAACGGATTTTACGATTGCAGATTTTGTTGCAGACCTTAGAGCTCCGACTCCAACCGGAGCTGCTGAACTTGCAGTTCCGAGCCTAAAGGAACTGTATGACCGGCTTGTGCAAAGAAAGCACCGGTTGCTTAGAGTTTCTAAAGAAAGACTTCGTAATGAACGGGAACGCTTGTCTACTTTGCAAAAGTCTTATGCTTTCCGTTATCCGCAGCAGCTTATCCGGCAGAAAGAACAGGAACTGGACCAACTTACTGAGCGGTTCAAGCGAGAACTGGCCCGACTGTATGTCCAAAAAAACGAAAAGTGGATACAAGCCACAAAGGATTTGCAGCGGAACCACCCTCAAAAAAAGCTCCAGGAAGCACTGGAAAAACATTCCGACCTTACTGGCTCGCTCACAAAAGAAATGGGAAAAGTTCTGAAAGAAAAACAGTTTGCCTTTCATCAGTCCCTGGCAAAACTGAACGCTTTAAGCCCTTTAAAGGTAATGGAAAGAGGATATAATCTTGCTTATGTGAATGAAGATACGTTGGTTAAATCTGTTAAACAAGTATCACCGGGTGATGCAGTTAAGTTACAGGTTCAAGACGGTACTATTGATTGCCAGGTATGGGGAATCGAGGAGAGTGAAAGAAATGGAAGATAAAAAGAAAGAATTAAGTTTTGAAGAAGCGATGGAAAAATTAGAGGAAATCGTTGATTCTTTAGAAGAAGGAAACGTTCCTTTGGAAAAAGCGATTTCCCTTTTTCAGGATGGGATGAATCTTTCGAATTTATGCCATGAAAAACTACAGTCGATCGAAGGGAAGATGGACCAAATCCTGGGGGAGGATGGAGAACTAAAACCATTTGCAATTCAGGAGGATGAATCGTGAGCCAGGAATTCTCTGTTTTTTTGGAGCAGAAGAAAAGTTTGATCGAAACAAAATTGCATTCCTATGTAAAAGGTTTGGCGGTACCGGACGTCTTAAAAGAGTCAATGCTATATTCGCTAACCGCAGGTGGAAAGCGATTAAGGCCGGTTATGCTTCTTGCGACGATGGAAGCTCTCGGTGCTGGATCTGAAAACGGAATCCCGGTCGCGTGTGCAATTGAAATGATCCACACGTATTCGCTCGTGCACGATGATTTACCTGCAATGGATAATGACGACCTAAGAAGAGGCAAGCCAACGAACCACAGGGTTTACGGGGAAGCGATGGCTATATTAGCCGGGGATGCGCTGTTAACCTACAGCTTTCAGATCGTCGCTGAGAGTGAATCGATTCCAGTAGACAAAAAAGCCGAACTGATCGCTTTGCTTGCTAAAGCTGCTGGGCCTGAAGGGATGGTAGGCGGACAGGCTGCTGATCTAGAAGGGGAAGATAAAACGTTAAGCCTGGAAGAGCTGGAATATA
Source organism: Exobacillus caeni (assembly GCF_005747095.1). Lineage (GTDB taxonomy): Bacteria > Bacillota > Bacilli > Bacillales > Guptibacillaceae > Exobacillus > Exobacillus caeni. Next base: position 85,119 of record NZ_SWLG01000011.1, read on the forward strand.
TTCACCATCATAAAACGGGCAAGCTGTTAGTTTATTCCATAATTGCTGGAGCATTGTTGGCAAATGCAACTGACACCCAGCTAGATCATCTAAAGCAGTTCGCTTCCCATCTTGGCCTTGCCTTTCAAATAAGGGATGATATTCTTGATGTGGAAGGCGACCAGGAAAAATTGGGAAAACTGCCTGGAAGCGATCAATCAAATAAAAAAAGCACTTATCCTCAGCTGCTAACGATGGAAGGAGCAAAGAGGAAGCTTGATTTTCATGTTAACGAAGCTGTTAATGAACTGAAATCAGCTGGAGTGGAAGATACACAGCTAAAAGCAATCGCTGATTTTATTATAAAAAGAGATCATTAATACTCCGTATTTGAGAATTACCCCAAAATATGATATAGTTATTATACATTCAAGAGTGGTGCAGTATTCTAGTCGATCCGTCATTCCTGAAGGCGGGCCTAAAAATCCGCCAAAGGGCACATCGATGAAGTTCCTTGTGTTGGCTTGAGCCGCCCAGGCTTGGGTCAATGCTGGGAGTTAAGGTCGCAGGGCGATCCACAAAGGCATGTGGGCGTTGACCCTGCTTCCGCGGAGGCCCATTATTGTAGTGTGAGGCGAAAGCTTAACAGTATGAAATGGGGTATGAACCTGTCTGGCAGCAAGAATTGACTGTGGACAGCGTAGCCTGCCTTGAGTGGAGTAGAGGGGATTATAGATTCTGGGAAAAAAGCAGCATGGCCAGCCGCTCTTTTCCTTCCACCTGTATGAAATCTACTCTGCAAAAGAGGCTAGGGAATGCTCAGGATTGCTGAGGAAAACTCCTAGACTGTTCCGTAAGACGCTTAAAGGGGATTATAGTGCGGACTAAGTGGTAATCCAGTCTAGCTGTTGGCGACAACGCTAAGAGGGATGTAAAGGGAAACCGCCGGAATGGCGACATTCGGGTATCCCTCTGGGAAAACCTACTGGACCTAAGCCGCAGTCTTTACTCTTTAGGCGACCACTCTCGTACATAATGTTAGTGATTAAAGCAAGGAGAATATATGAAAAGTTCGACCATTAAATCCATAAATTGGAGTTTAGCTATTGCCGTTATCACATTAGTGTTAGCGGCTATTTTTTCAATTATATCAACCGCGATGTTAAGCGGCGTTTCCTGGGCAATCGGCATGCTAATCGTTTTTGCCATTGTCCTTGTTGGCGTTGTTTTTGATATCGTAGGAGTAGCATCTACTGCGGCTGATGAGACGCCGTTCCATGCGATGGCTTCAGAGCGTTTAAACGGAGCGAAGCAGGCAATTTTCATCGTGCGTAATGCAGATCGAGTAGCGAGTTTTTGCAACGACGTAATCGGAGATATTTCTGGTATCGTCAGTGGCACAGCTGCAGCGGCAGTTGTGTTTCAGCTGAGTATCCAATTTGGGCATGGAGATGGTTCCATATTTCAAAATGTTGTGTCTATTATGTTTACCAGTGTTGTAGCAGCTCTGACTGTTGGAGGGAAAGCCCTGGGAAAGAGTTTTGCGATCCACTTTTCAACTGGTATAATTTATCAAGTCGGCCGTTTGCTTTATTTTGTTGAACAAACGTTTAAAATAAAGATTACAACCTCTAAGAAAAAACGGAAATCGAAATGAAGGGGAGGAAGTTCCCGTGGATCTAGAGCAGATTAAAGACCCCGGTTTTTTAAAGGATTGCAATAATGACGAACTTACCGCACTTGCGGCAGAGGTTCGAGAATTTTTGATTGAAAAACTATCTGCAACTGGCGGCCATCTTGGGCCGAATCTTGGTGTGGTAGAGCTTACACTTGCATTGCATAAGTATTTTGACAGTCCTAAAGATAAATTGATCTGGGATGTCGGACACCAGGCGTACGTCCATAAAATTTTAACAGGACGTGCAGGGCAATTCGAAAGCCTGCGGCAGTATAAAGGACTCTGTGGTTTTCCAAAAAGATGTGAAAGTGAACATGATGTTTGGGAAACTGGCCACAGTTCCACTTCTCTGTCTGCGGCAATGGGAATGGCTGCTGCACGCGATATGAAAGGAACCGATGAGAAGATCGTTCCGATTATAGGGGATGGAGCTTTAACCGGAGGGATGGCGCTTGAAGCCTTAAACCATATCGGCCATGAGCAAAAGGATATTACTGTTATTTTAAATGATAATGAAATGAGCATAGCTCCAAATGTAGGAGCGTTGCATAACGTCCTCGGGCGATTAAGAACGGCCGGAAAATACCATAAAGCAAAAGATGAACTTGAGTATTTGCTAAAGAAAATACCTGCTTTTGGTGGTAAACTCGCTTCAACCGCAGAGCGTGTAAAAGACGCGTTGAAATATATGCTTGTTTCTGGAATCTTTTTTGAAGAACTCGGCTTTACGTATTTAGGACCAGTTGACGGGCACGATTTTGAAGACCTGGCAGATAACATAAAGTATGCAAAGAAAACAAAAGGCCCTGTCCTTGTCCATGTTATTACAAAAAAAGGTAAAGGATACCATCCTGCAGAAAATGATCTGGTAGGAACCTGGCATGGCCCCGGTCCTTATAAAATTGAATCCGGGGAGTCTTTAAAGCCTAAATCGGCTGCTCCTGGATATAGCAAGGTGGTTAGTGAAACAGTACGGAAGCTTGCAGAAAAAGATAATCGCATCGCGGTAATCACGCCAGCAATGACAGTGGGTTCAAAATGGGAGGCTTTTGGCGAGGAATTTCCGGATCGCCTGTTTGATGTGGGAATTGCAGAACAGCATGCTGCCACAATGGCGGCAGGACTTGCGACTCAGGATATGAAGCCGGTACTTTCCATCTATTCAACATTTTTACAACGTGCATATGATCAGGTTGTGCATGATATTTGCCGCCAAAATCTGAATGTTTTTATCGCGATTGACAGGGCTGGATTGGTAGGAGCTGATGGTGAAACGCATCAAGGCGTGTTTGATGTCGCGTTTTTGAGGAGTCTTCCCAATATGGTGATTATGATGGGAAAAGATGAAAATGAACTTCAGCATATGGTTTATACCGCCCATCAATATAATGGAGGGCCAATAGCTGTCCGATATCCAAGAGGAAACGGCTACGGTGTCCAAATGGAAGAACAGTTGAAAGCAATTCCAATCGGAAAATGGGAAGTTGTTAAAGACGGAACGGATGCTGCCATCCTTTCTTTTGGTCCTTTGTTAAAAGAAATGGAAAAAGCAGCAGAGGTTTTAGAGCGAGATGGTATCTCTGTTAAAGTAATAAATTCTCGGTTTATAAAGCCTCTTGATGAAGAGATGTTATCCGACCTTGCTTCTAAGAATATTCCTATCCTGACCGTGGAAGAATCGACACTGCAGGGCGGCTTTGGCAGTGCAGTATTGGAATATATGCAGGAATCAGGAAACCAGGGAGCTGTGGTGAACCGGCTGGGTATTCCGGATGAGTTTATTGAACATGGCAGTGTCAATGAGCTTCTTCGAGAAATAGGATTAACAGTTGAGGATGTTGTTCAAAAGGTGAAAACAATGGTTCCAGCTAAACGACAAAGGGCATGATCAAATGGCAAAAAAAGAACGAGCGGATGTTCTCTTAGTACAAAGAGGATTAATCGACACGAGAGAAAAAGCCAAACGGGCTATTATGGCCGGACAAGTCTATACATTACACGAACGTATAGACAAGCCGGGCACTAAGATAGAAATAGATTCAGATCTACACATAAAAGGGGAAACACTTCGCTATGTTGGAAGAGGCGGTCTAAAATTAGAAAAGGCTATATCTGAATTTGAGTTAAACCTCGAAGACAGAACGGTGATTGATATCGGCTCTTCAACAGGCGGTTTTACGGATTGCGCTCTACAAAACGGAGCAAAACTAGTCTATGCAGTTGATGTTGGGTATAATCAGCTGGCATGGAAGCTTCGGCAGGACCCAAGGGTTGTAGTCATGGAACGGACGAATTTTCGCTATGTGACATCCGAAGATTTAAAGCAGGATCAGCCTGATTTCGCTACCATTGATGTTTCTTTTATTTCGCTTCGACTTATTCTCCCTGTTTTGAAAACAGTTCTAGCTTCTAAAGGGGAAGTGGTTGCTCTAGTAAAACCTCAGTTTGAAGCGGGGAAAGAAGATGTGGGAAAGAAAGGGATTGTTAAAGATCCCAGGATCCACAGAAGGGTTCTCGAGGAGATGGTTGAGTTTGCAAAAAAACAAAGTTATAAAGTGAAAAGCTTATCTTTTTCGCCTATCACTGGCGGGGAAGGAAATATCGAATTTTTACTTTATCTCCAGTGGGATGGCGAAGATGAAACAACAGAAACTGATTCGATCAATGTTGAGGAAGTAGTTCAGAACGCACACGAAAACTTTAAAGGATAATCAGTGGGATACATATACATGTATCCTTTTTGTTTTGGCGAAATTATCTGTACATGAACAAATGGTGCTTTGCAACAAATCAGTCAAAAAACGTTGTTCACCGTGATGCTTTATGCTAGGATTGTGACACAAAAACCAATTGGATTTGTTGACTAACAGCATATTTTTAGGATTATTAAACAAAATTAGACAGTATAAGACTGTATAGATATACAAAAATATACAAATTGTTTATAATAAAAATAGAAATGAATGTTTGACATACGGCAAGGGGGCCAAAAATGAATAAAGGGCAGCGTCATATAAAGATAAGGGAGCTAATTGCCAATTATGATATTGAGACGCAAGATGAATTAGTGTATTCCTTGAAAGAAGCAGGATTCAACGTAACGCAGGCAACGGTTTCCAGAGACATAAAAGAGCTTCACCTTGTTAAGGTGCCAACGATGGATGGGCGATATAAATATAGCTTACCGGCTGATCAGCGTTTTAATCCTCTCCAAAAATTAAAACGCGCCTTAACAGATGCGTTTGTAAGCATTGACTATACGGACCACTTGATCGTTATGAAGACACTTCCAGGAAACGCCAATGCAATCGGTGCTTTGATTGATAATTTAGATTGGAACGAAGTGTTAGGCAATATTAGCGGTGATGATACTATTTTAATCATTTGCAGGAATAGAGAATTCTCCCCGGTAATTTCGCAGCGTTTTTTAGATATGCTATAAGTTTAAATATTTTTAGGAATTACAGGATAAGGTGTGGTTAAATGTTAGCAGAATTATCAATACGTAATTTTGCAATCATCGAAGAAATTTCATTGTCGTTTGAAAAAGGGTTAACTGTTCTCACCGGGGAAACCGGAGCGGGAAAATCCATTATCATCGATGCGATAGGCCTCTTAGTCGGGGGGCGTGGATCCTCGGAATATGTTCGATACGGAACGAAAAAGGCAGAAATTGAAGGACTTTTCCATATAGAGCCGGCGCATCCTTGCATACAAAAACTCGAAGAGCTAGGAATCGAAATTAATGATGGTATGGTTATTTTACGCCGTGATATTTCGAGTTCCGGAAAGAGCGCTTGCCGAATTAATGGAAAGCTTGTAACACTGGGCATCCTAAGGGAAATTGGACAGAACTTGATCGATATTCACGGCCAGCATGAACATCAAGATTTGATGCAGGAAGAAAAGCATTTACAGCTGCTGGATCATTTTGGTGAACGATCAATCAAATCCGCTCTTACGGAATACCGTGCAATTTATGCAAGGTATAAAAAAGTTGAGAAACAAATAAAAGATTTATCTGAAAATGAACAAAAGATGGCACAACGCCTTGATTTAATTCAATATCAACTCGAGGAGATCCAGACAGCAGATCTACATCCTAATGAAGATGAAGAGTTAATGGATGAGAAACTGCGGTTGTCGAACTATGAAAAGCTCTTTACTTCTTTAAATGACAGCTATAATTCCCTTTATGGCGAAAACCGTGGACTAGACTGGGTCGGACTTGCGATGGCTCAGCTCGAGAATGTATCCGATCTTGACGAAGAGTTAAAGGAAATTTATGATCTAGTGGCCAACCAGTTTTATTTGCTGGAGGAAGCTGCATTTAAAATCAGTAATTTCCAGAGCCAGCTTGAGTTTGATCCTAATCGTCTGGATATGATCGAAGAAAGACTTAGCGAAATTCATTTATTAAAAAGAAAATATGGAAGCAGCGTACAAGAAATTTTGGAATATGCAGCATCTATAGAGGATGAATTGGATACGATAACCAACCGTGAAGGTCGAATTTCTTCTCTAGAGAAAGAATTAAAGGAATTGTCCGCTGATTTATTAGTTGAAGCCAAAAACCTATCGAGATTAAGAAAAAAAGTTGCTTCTGATTTAACTGAGGCAATCCATTATGAATTACAAGAGCTTTACATGGAAAAGACAAAGTTTTCCATCGGTTTTTCTTATTATGAGGGAAAGCCCGGGAAAAGCCCTGAGATCGAAGGCTTTCCGATTTCTTTTCACGATGATGGGATTGATAAAGTATCGTTTAAAATTTCTACAAATCCTGGGGAACCGCTAAAAGAACTTTCAAAAGTTGCTTCTGGAGGAGAACTTTCGAGGATTATGCTTGCTTTAAAATCCATTTTCTCCAGGCACCAGGGAATAACGTCCATCATTTTTGATGAAGTAGATACAGGAGTTAGCGGCCGTGTAGCGCAGGCGATGGCAGAAAAGATTTATGGACTGTCGGTTGATTCGCAGGTTCTAGTCATTACCCATCTGCCACAGGTAGCTGCTATGTCTGATACTCACCTTTATATTTCTAAAGAAGAAACGGGGCAGGGAAGAACAAAAACAAATGTAATTCAATTATCGCTTGAGGAAAAAACAGAAGAACTTGGAAGAATGATTTCAGGAGCTGAAATGACAAGCCTCACGAGGCAGCATGCCAGGGAATTGCTCGACCTTGCCGAAGAGATTAAATCCTGAAATTGAAAAGCTATCCATCTAAGGATAGCTTTTTCTTTTTTCTTAGTTATAATAACGATTTTCTAAGGCAAGATTATAGATACAGCCATGTTGGAGGTGTGGGTAAGAGCGAGGAGAGTGAAGGATTGAAATTTGATATGATAAGACAAATAATTGGAATAGTTCTCCTTGGTTTTCTGGTTATTGTCGGTTTTAATAAACCGATTCAAACAATGTTATCGATGCCACAGCAGTTAACATTGTTTGAAGGAGAGAAAAAGTCAATAAACAACTACTTTCCTGGAAGTGCAGTTGCCAGTTCTATGGCAAATAGCGTCATTTCGATCGACAGAGACAAGGAAAAGCGTGCGGTTGACGTGACTGCAGAAAAGAGCGGTGAGGCAGAAATGCTGTTGTCGCTTGGCGCTCTTCCTGTAAAAAATGTAGATGTTAAAGTTCTGCCCGATTTTAAAGTGATCCCGGGCGGCCAATCTATAGGCGTTAAGTTAAACACACTGGGCGTTCTCGTTGTTGGACATCACTTAGTCCAAACCCAGAGTGGTGATAAATCTCCGGGAGAAACCGCAGATATCCATGTAGGTGATATTATAACCAAAATAAACGGGAAACCAATTAAAAATATGGATGATGTTGGTCCTATTATTAAAGAAGCCGGTTCAGATGGAAGTTCATTAGAAGTCACGATAATAAGGGAAAAAGAAGTGTTGAGGAAAAAGCTTACTCCGGTAAAAGATAGTAACGACAAATCATATCGTATCGGTTTATATATCCGCGACTCGGCAGCAGGGGTAGGTACATTAACATTTTATCACCCTGAAACCAAAAAATACGGAGCGCTGGGCCATGTCATTTCGGATATGGATACGAAAAAACCTATTGTCGTCCACCACGGAGAGATCTTCGGTTCTTCTGTTACTTCTATCGAGAAAGGCAGCAATGGAAAACCTGGAGAAAAGCTAGCTCGTTTCTCTAACGAGGATAAGACACTCGGAACAATTACTCGCAACAGTCCGTTTGGTATTTTCGGAAAGATGAATGAAGATATAGATAACGAAATATATAATAAACCAATGCCGATAGCCTTATCCCACCAGGTCAAAGAAGGACCTGCGAAAATCTTAACTGTAGTAAAAGGAAGTAAAGTAAAGGCGTATGACATTGAAATCGTAAGCTCTATACCACAAAAGTTTCCTGCAACCAAAGGGATGGTCATTAAAGTGACAGATCCTGAGCTGTTAAAAACAACAGGAGGAATTGTGCAGGGAATGAGCGGGAGCCCAATTATTCAAGACGGAAAAGTAATCGGGGCAGTTACACACGTTTTCGTAAATGATCCTACCTCAGGGTACGGTGTTCATATAGAGTGGATGCTGCAAGAAGCTGGCATTAATATTTATGAAGAAGATCGCAATGGAAAGCGGGCGGCGAGCTGAAAATGCTCCTGTTCGCTTTTTTTCTGTTTTTTTAAAAGCTCTTTTCGCACACTTTGTTGCTTAATAAGCTTCACAGTAGAGATGAACTGCGACGCAATTACAGCATTGATTTCCACTCCGGGCAGTTCGCTTTCCGCGGGCAACGCTTCAGCTTCCTCGTCAGCAAAAACCGCTTCCTGCGGGATCTTCAGCTGTTGCTTTTCCCGCAGGAGTCGACTGCCCTCTGCTCCAATCAATTGACGTTTTTCAAAGATGTTGAACATCAAAGCACAGCTTAGCGAAGGAAACACACGTAGACTCCTGCGGGACAGCGAAGACGTTGAGACCCCGCAGTGAGTTTCCTTTGCGAGCGAGGAGGCTCAGCGCGAGCCCGCGGAAAGCGTAGTGTATTTCCGTAGCGGTCAGTAGTAACTTACGTCGCAGTTTATCGCTTTTGTGCAATAACAACAATCTTTTAGCCTTTTAAAATAAAAAAGCTGATGATGAACAGTAAGGATATGCTATAATTAATCTAATATCAAAAATGAAGAAAATTCGACAAAAACACAAATGAACTCCTGTCAAACGACAAATGACCTCGAAAAATGAAGAAAATAAAAGGGAGATAAAGAAAAGAAGATTTTTTTATTCTTATTTAGAAAATTTAAAGGGTTTTTGGAATACCTGTTGAATTTTATACAATAAGCAAGAAATAGTTGGAAGGAGAGACATAATCGTGCAGAAGATTAAAGTGTGCTTGGCGGATGACAATCGCGAACTAGTTAGCTTAATTGAGGAATATATTTCTCACCAGGATGACATGGAGGTAATCGGTACTGCTTATAACGGCCAGGAATGTTTAGCCCTTTTGGATGAACAGGTTCCAGATGTGCTCGTTTTAGATATTATAATGCCTCACTTAGATGGCCTTGCGGTATTGGAAAGACTTCGCGCTGAAAGTATTTCATGCAATGTGATAATGCTAACTGCCTTTGGCCAGGAAGATGTTACAAAGAAAGCTGTGGACCTTGGAGCGTCTTATTTTATTCTGAAACCGTTCGATATGGAAAACTTAGCGAGCCATATTCGCCAGGTCAGTGGAAAAAAACAGGCTTTTACAAAATCTACCCCAACGTTTAAGCGCCATGTCAAAGAATCGAGGCCTAAAAATCTTGATGCAAGTATTACAAGTATCATCCATGAAATTGGAGTTCCTGCTCATATCAAAGGCTATATGTACTTAAGAGAAGCGATCACAATGGTTTATAATGATATTGAATTACTTGGCTCGATTACAAAAGTGCTCTATCCTGATATCGCGAAAAAGTTTAACACAACCTCTTCTCGTGTAGAAAGAGCGATCCGCCATGCTATTGAAGTTGCATGGAGCAGAGGGAATATCGAATCGATCTCCAATCTGTTCGGATATACAGTAAGCATGTCTAAAGCCAAGCCAACTAACTCCGAGTTCATCGCAATGGTAGCTGACAAGCTTCGTATCGAACATAGCCAGGACAACTACACGTATAATCGATAAGAAATTATATTTATTTTATAAAAGCTGAAGTAACAGATAAAAGACACCTGCAAATTTTGCAAGGTGTCTGTTTTTATGAGCGTTTACTGAATTTCTTTTGTAATTTGTTCCTTTTTCGGTCTCTATAGAATATAAAGCCGCCAACGAAAGCGAGTCCTGCTGCAAAGAAGACCAATCCGGCAAGGAACTGTAAAGATAAAGACGGAAATGGTGTCTGAAGATAACCGAATAATACATCTCTCATTAATTTTATACCATAAACCCCTAATAACCCGGGTAAAAGCACCACTAACAAGGCGATCAAACGCATGTAACTGCATCCTTTCAAAGTAAACTACCTCTTATTTTATCGAACATTGCTGTAACTGTCTAATCTTAACAATGAAAGTTATATGAAAATTCTTTTTACTGTGCAGGAATTGTCAAATCGAAAAAACAATTGTATGATTAAGTATGAAGATGATTGCATGATAAAAGGAGTTTGTCCGGTGAATAAATGTATGATAGTAGGAGCGGGGAAGGGTGGAACTGCCCTTCTAAGAATTTTGCAAGAAACCGAAATGATGGAAGTAGTAGCCGTGGTCGATGTGAATCCAGATGCTACCGGCATTCGGTTGGCTAAACAGCTAGAGATCGATACATACCAGGACTGGAGAAGTGTGCTATCAAGCGAGATAGATGTGATTATCGAAGCTACTGGCATTGAAGAAGTTTTTGAAAATTTAAGGGACCATCGCGATAGGCAGACTGTTCTTATCCCCGGGTCAGTAGCTAATATCGTTTTAAAACTTATAGAGGAAAAAGAAGGGTTGATTGAAGAACTTCAAAGCCAATCTTATCAGCAGGATCTTATTCTAAATTCTACTCATGATGGTATGGTCGCCATTGATATCGAAGAAAGAATTACTCTCTTTAATCATAGTGCAGAACGAATGACGGGGATTAACCGCAAGCTTGCTCTTGGTCAAAATGTTGGTGCAGTAATCGCTAACAGCCAGCTGCCGAGAATCATAACATCAGGTCATGCAGAAATAAATCAGGAGCAAACGCTCGATAATGGCAAAAAAATTATCACTACAAGAATACCTATGGTCGATGATGCTGGTCGTTGTGTGGGGGCTTTTGCGGTTTTCAAGGATATTACTGAGATAGAAGAAATGGCAAATGAAGTTACAAATCTAAAAAGTATTCAAACCATGCTGGAAGCAATCATTCATTCATCAGACGAAGCGATATCGGTTGTAGATGAAAAAGGGCGTGGATTGATGATCAATCCTGCCTACAGTAGATTAACAGGACTGCGTGAGGAAGAAGTGATCGGTAAACCGGCTACTACAGATATTTCTGAAGGAGAAAGCATGCACATGAGGGTGTTGAAAACCCGGAAGCCCGTGAGAGGTGTTCGGATGAAGGTCGGTCCGAATAAGCGGGATGTTCTTGTCAATGTAGCTCCAGTAATAGTGGACGGAATGATAAAAGGAAGTGTCGGTGTTATCCACGATATTTCAGAAATACATTCATTGACCAATCAGTTGAAAAGAGCGAGGCAAATCATTAGAACCCTTGAGGCCAAGTATTCTTTTGACGATATAATCGGTGAGTCAGAGGAAATTAAGTTTGCGGTCGAACAAGCAAAGCTAGGAGCTACTACTCCTGCGACAGTCTTGTTACGTGGAGAGTCTGGCACAGGAAAGGAACTTTTTGCCCATGCGATCCACAACGCGAGTGACAGAAAGTTCAACAAGTTTGTACGGGTCAATTGTGCTGCGATTTCGGAATCGCTGCTTGAGAGTGAATTATTTGGCTATGAAGAGGGTGCATTTTCGGGAGCGAAGCAGGGTGGAAAAAGAGGTCTGTTCGAAGAAGCGAACGGAGGCAGCATTTTCCTTGATGAGATCGGTGAAATTTCGTTAAACACACAGGCAAAATTGCTTCGGGTCTTGCAGGAAAATGAAATCGTCAGGGTGGGAGGAACAAAGCCCATTCCCATAAAATTGAGAGTTATCGCAGCAACGAATGTAAATCTTGAAAAGAGAATAAGAGAGGGGACTTTTCGGGAAGATTTATATTATCGACTAAATAGATTGCCGATCCAGATTCCTCCGCTCCGGAATAGAAAAGAAGATATAAGATTGCTTGCTGAACATTTGATTAACAAAATCAATCAGGATTATGGGCGCAATGTGGATCAGTTGAGCGAGGATGCGGTTCATTATTTACAGCAATATGAATGGCCGGGCAATGTGAGAGAACTAGAAAATGTACTTGGAAGAGCGATGATTCATATGGACATGCAAGAAAGGATAATGGATGTTCAACATATTCCTGCTCTTGAAACTGATGCAAAATCAGCAGGTGAAACAATCACAATAAATGAGTTGGAGTCTGCCACACTGAATGAACTTGTTGAGTCTTTCGAAAAACAGGTACTTCAAAAAGCATTGAAAGCAAACAACGGAAATAAAACAAGGACTGCTAAAGAGTTGGGTGTTTCGTTAAGAAATCTTTATTATAAAATGGAAAAGTATAATATTGAAAATAATAGCACGCAATAATTTGCGTGGCATGAAAAAAAATGCATGCTCTTAACCTTGAAATAAAGCGGTTTCATAAGATTTGAAAGTTGGCATGAATATTGCATTATAAATAGTGGGCCTTGCAAAAGGAGGAGTTAGAGTTGAAGTTAGATAGGCTGATTCAAGTTGCTGCTGAACAACCTGATAAGATTGTAGCTGTTGCAGCAGCGGAAGATGAAGAGGTTATAGAAGCAGTAAAACGAGCGATACAAGAAGAAATCGCTTCCTTCTTACTGTTTGGCAAAGAAAAGGAAATCATTCATTTGTTACAAAAAAAGGGGCTGGATCCCACTACCACAGATAAACTGAAGGTTCTAAATGCTTCTACGCCTTCAGATGCTGCAGAAAGCGCAGTAAAAGCGGTGAATAGTGGGGATGCTGATGTTTTAATGAAAGGCATGGTATCAACTGCTGTTATTCTAAAAGCAGTTCTTAACAAAGAATGGGGTCTTCGAACCGGTAAAGTTCTATCCCATGTGGCTGCTTTTGAAGTTCCTCATATGGAAAATCTCATTTTTGTAACTGATGCAGGAATGAATATCGCGCCGGACTTAAAGCAAAAGTCCGAAATTATAAAGAATGCAGTATCAATAGCAAATTCAATCGGGATTAAGCGACCTAAAGTTGCACCTATAGCAGCCGTGGAGGTAATCAATCCTGATATGCAGGCTACGTTGGATGCTGCTGCGTTAACACAGATGAACCAGCGGGGCCAGATTAAAAACTGCTTGATCGATGGTCCGCTTGGGCTCGACAATGCAATCTCGCTGGAGGCTGCAGAACATAAAGGAATAGAGAGCGATGTTGCAGGAGCGGCCGATATTTTAATGGTGCCAACAATAGAAGTAGGAAATGCATTATATAAATCGTTAATTTATTTTGCCCGTGCGAAAGTTGGGGCAGTAATTGCTGGAGCTAGAGCTCCGATCGTGCTTACATCGAGAGCCGACAGTGCGGAAAGCAAACTTTATTCAATTGCACTTGCAGTAAATTCTACAAAATAACATGGAAGATACAGGGAGGAAACAAAAATGGAATTATTTAAGTACATGGAAACCTATGACTATGAACAAGTGGTAGTATGCCAGGATAAACAATCTGGTCTGAAAGCGATTATTGCTATCCACGATACTACTCTTGGTCCTGCACTCGGTGGAACAAGAATGTGGACATATGATTCAGAGGAAGCGGCTTTTGAAGATGCATTGCGTCTTGCAAAAGGGATGACTTATAAGAACGCTGCTGCAGGATTAAACCTCGGCGGAGGAAAAACAGTTATTATCGGGGATCCTCGCAAAGATAAAAATGAAGAAATGTTCCGAGCGTTCGGGCGGTATATCCAGGGCTTGAACGGGCGTTATATTACAGCTGAAGATGTAGGTACAACTGTAGCTGACATGGATTTAATCCATGAAGAAACTGATTATGTTACAGGTATTTCTCCTGCATTCGGTTCTTCAGGAAACCCTTCACCAGTTACAGCTTACGGTGTATATGTAGGGATGAAAGCGGCAGCGAAAGAAGCGTTTGGCACTGATTCTCTCGAAGGTAAAACTGTTGCTGTCCAGGGTGTTGGGAACGTGGCTTATAATCTGTGTAAACATCTTCATGAAGAAGGAGCATCCTTGATTGTTACGGACATTAACAAAGAAGCTGTTCAACGCGCTGTTGATGATTTTGGAGCGAAAGCTGTAAATACAGATGAAATTTATAGTGTTGATTGCGATATTTTTGCCCCATGTGCCCTGGGAGCTGTAATTAACGACGACACGATCCCGCAGATTAAAGCAAAAGTTATTGCTGGAGCAGCAAACAACCAGCTGAAAGAAACAACTCACGGTGATCAGATTGCTGAAATGGGTATTGTTTATGCTCCTGACTATGTCATTAATGCAGGCGGTGTTATTAACGTAGCAGACGAACTTTACGGATATAACCGTGACCGTGCGATGAAACGTGTAGAAGGGATTTACGATAATATACAAAAAGTAATCGAAATTTCAAAGCGTGACGGCATTCCGACTTATGCAGCAGCAGATCGCATGGCTGAAGAGCGTATCGAAAGAATGAAAAATTCGAGAAGCCAATTCTTAATGAATCCGCACAACATTTTAACTCATCGCAACAGATAAATTGGAGGTTAGAATCTTGGCCAATTCAGAATATCGTCTACTGGTCATAAATCCAGGTTCGACATCGACGAAAATAGGTATATTTGACAATGAACGTGGCGTATTTGAAAAAACCATTCGTCATAACAGCGAAGAGATCAACACATATGAGAACATTATTGACCAATACGAATTTCGGAAAAACGTGATACTTGAAACGCTTGACCAGGAAGGTTTCAATATTTCCAAGCTTGATGCGGTAGTTGGCCGGGGAGGGTTGTTGCGACCTATCGTAGGAGGAACATACTCCGTGAACGATCAAATGCTTGAAGATTTAAGAAATGGGTTTTCAGGAGAACATGCTTCCAACCTTGGTGGAATTATTGCTTTTGAAATCGCAAGCCAGTTAAACATCCCTTCTTTCATAGTAGACCCGGTTGTGGTAGATGAACTTCAGCCGGTGGCTCGGCTTTCCGGTGTACCAGAGATAGAAAGGAAGAGCATATTCCATGCCCTAAACCAAAAAGCCGTTGCAAGAAGGGTCTCAAAACAATTGAATCAAAGGTATGAGGATCTAAGGTTGATTGTCACCCACATGGGAGGCGGAATCACTGTTGGCGTCCATGAAAACGGAAGAGTTATTGATGTGAATAACGGACTGCATGGTGAAGGCCCTTTCTCACCGGAAAGGGCAGGAACAGTACCGGTAGGGGACCTTGTATCAATGTGCTTTTCGGGGCATTACTACGCTGATGAAATTATGAAAAAGCTAGTTGGACAAGCTGGTTTTGTCGGATATCTTGGGACGAACGATGCAGTGAAAGTTGAGAAGATGATCAAAGAGGGCAACGAGAAAGCAGAATTGGTTTATGAAGCGATGGCTTACCAGGTTGCAAAGGAAATAGGTGCAGCCAGTGCTGTGCTTTCCGGGAGAGTAGATGCGATAATTTTGACCGGCGGTCTGGCATACGGCAAGGAATTCGTTGAAAAAATAACTGAACGTGTTAAATGGATCGCCGATGTGATCGTTCATCCGGGAGAAAATGAATTGCAGGCGCTTGCTGAAGGCGGTCTTCGAGTCTTAAGGAATGAGGAAGATGCAAAGGAGTACCCAAACTCCCCGATCGTAGAAAAAGTGATTTAAACCATTTGTAAAGGAGCATCATTATGGCTGAAGAATATGATCTCGTCATTTTAGGGGGAGGCACTGGCGGTTATGTTGCCGCAATTCGTGCTTCTCAACTCGGACTAAAAGTAGCAGTAGTTGAAAAAGCCGAGCTTGGTGGAACATGCTTGCACAGAGGATGCATACCGAGTAAAGCATTGCTTAGAAGTGCAGAAGTATTTGCAACAGCAAAACACGGAGAAAAGTTTGGTGTGATGGCAAAAGAAGTTGCGCTTGATTTTCAAAAAGTGCAGGAACGAAAGCAAAGTATCATTGACCAGCTTCATAAAGGCATCCAGCACCTGATGAAAAAAGGGAAAATCGATGTGTTTGAAGGATTTGGACGAATTTTAGGGCCATCTATTTTCTCTCCGATGCCTGGAACTGTATCTGTTGAAATGAATAACGGTGAAGAGAATCCAATGCTTATTCCTAAAAATGTAATCATTGCAACTGGTTCAAAACCACGGACATTGCCGGGACTTGATGTGGATGGAGAGTATGTACTCACCTCTGACGAAGCACTCCACATGGAGAAAGTACCTGACTCTGTGATTATAGTAGGCGGAGGAGTAATCGGAATAGAATGGGCTTCGATGCTTGCGGACTTTGGTGCTAAGGTTACCGTTCTTGAGTACTCTGATAGAATCCTTCCTACTGAAGATAAAGAAATCTCTAAGGAAGCCCAGCGCTTAATGAAGAAAAAAGGTGTTAAAATCCTGACAAGTGCTAAAGTAATGGGCGATACGCTTGAAAAAGGAAACGGCGTTAAGATCAAAGCGGAACATAATGGAGAGAACAAAGAATTTGCCGCAGATAAACTTCTCGTTTCAGTAGGACGTGAAGCTAATGTTAAAAATATTGGACTGGAAAACACAAGCATTAAGGTGGAAAACGGAGTCATCCAGACGAACGAATTCTACCAGACTGCTGAAAGCCATATTTACGCGATCGGCGATGTGATCGGCGGAATGCAGCTTGCCCATGTAGCTTCACATGAAGGGATTACTGCGGTGGAACACCTTGCTGACCAGAACCCTTCACCGATCGACTATACACAAGTATCGAGCTGTATCTACAGCAGCCCTGAAATGGCAAGCGTAGGACTGACAGAAGATGAAGCGAAAGAAAAAGGCTATAACGTAAAAACAGGAAAGTTCTTGTTTAAAGCAATCGGTAAAGCCCTGGTTTTCGGTGAATCTGATGGTTTTGTAAAACTTGTTGCTGATGCGGATTCGGATGATCTGCTTGGCGTTCATATGATTGGCCCACATGTAACCGACATGATCTCTGAAGCAGGACTGGCAAAAGTATTGGATGCGACACCATGGGAAGTCGCTCATACGATCCATCCGCATCCGACCCTTTCAGAAGCAATCGGCGAAGCGGCTCTTGCTGTAGATGGTAAAGCGATCCATTCATAAACTCGAGGTAATTTAAGGGAGGTACACTTATATGGCAGAAAAGCGCCATGAGAAACTTGGCTTATCTGATCAAGATGTTCTTGATATGTTTGAAACGATGTTATTAGCACGTAAAATTGATGAGCGCATGTGGTTATTAAACCGTGCGGGAAAAATCCCTTTTGTTATTTCATGCCAGGGACAGGAAGCAGCACAGATCGGTGCAGCATTCGCCCTTGATCGTGAAAAGGACTGGGTAGCACCTTACTACCGTGACCTGGGAATTGTTTTAGCCTTTGGAATGACTGCTAAAGACATTATGCTTTCCGGCTTTGCGAAGGCCGAAGACCCGAATTCAGGCGGCCGCCAGATGCCTGGGCACTTTGGGCAAAGGGAAAACAGAATTCTCACCGGTTCTTCACCAGTAACGACTCAGGTGCCACACGCAGTAGGTGTCGCACTGGCAGGAAAGATGGACGGGGAAGACATCGTAACCTATGCATCGTTTGGGGAAGGATCTTCCAACCAGGGAGATTTCCATGAAGCTGCTAATTTCGCGGGAGTACATAAGCTTCCTGTAATTTTAATGTGTGAAAATAATAAATATGCGATCTCAGTTCCTGTATCCAAGCAGTTAGCTTGTGAGAAGGTTTCAGACCGTGCCATCGGTTATGGAATGCCTGGCTATACAGTAGACGGCAACGATCCTCTTGCGGTTTATGAAGTATGTAAAGAAGCTGCAGACCGCGGCAGACGAGGGGAAGGCCCTACACTTGTTGAAACGGTTTCTTACCGTTTGACACCTCACTCCAGTGATGATGATGACCGTGCATACCGTTCGCGAGAAGAAGTAGAAGAAGCGAAGAAAAAGGATTCGATCATTACGTTTGCAGCTTATTTAAAAGAAAATGGCGTTATGTCTGATGAAAAAGAACAGGAAATTCAAGAGCGCATTAAAAAGCTAGTAGACGAAGCAACAGAATATGCTGAAAATGCAGATTATGCGGCACCGGAATCTGCTATGAATTACGTTTACGGAGAATAGGGGGGAACAGCATGCCAGTTATTTCTTACATTCAAGCAGTTACACAAGCATTAAGGGAAGAGATGCAGCGAGACAAAGATGTTTTTGTTCTTGGGGAAGACGTTGGGGTACGCGGAGGTGTATTCCGTGCTACCGATGGCTTATACGAAGAGTTTGGTGAAGCCAGAGTCATCGACACACCGCTTGCAGAATCAGCGATCGCAGGTGTTGGTATCGGTGCTGCCATGTATGGAAAGCGTCCTGTTGCAGAAATGCAATTTGCCGATTTTATTATGCCAGCTGTAAATCAGATTATTTCCGAAGCAGCCAAAATCAGATACCGTTCAAATAATGACTTTTATTGCCCGATTACAATCCGTGCTCCTTACGGCGGAGGTGTACATGGTGCCCTTTACCACTCACAGTCGGTGGAAGCCATCTTTGCAAGTGTCCCGGGTCTGAAAATTGTAATGCCATCTACTCCTTATGATGTGAAAGGCCTGTTGAAGGCGGCGATCCGTGATGATGACCCTGTTCTATTCTTTGAACACAAACGGGCATACCGGTTAATTAAAGGGGAAGTTCCAGAGGAAGATTATACGCTTCCAATAGGAAAGGCGGATGTGAAACGGGAAGGCGAAGATATAACCGTCATTACATACGGTTTGTCCGTGCATTTCGCACTTCAAGCTGCTGAGAAGCTTGAAAAAGATGGTATCTCTGCACATATCCTTGATTTAAGAACGGTTTATCCGTTAGATAAAGATGCAATCATCGAAGCGGCATCTAAAACGGGTAAAGTACTCCTTATTACGGAAGATAACAAAGAAGGAAGCATTATGAGTGAAGTGGCTGCTATCATTTCCGAACATTGCCTGTTTGATCTTGATGCGCCGATCAAGCGTCTGGCGGGCCCTGATGTTCCTGCGATGCCTTACTCACCACCGATGGAAAAATACTTCATGATTAATCCTGATAAAGTCGAAAAAGCAATGCGTGAGCTTGCAGAATTTTAAGCAAAACATTACAGGTTTCGAGGAATAGGAGGTTTTATACTTGGCAGTCGAAAAGATCTTAATGCCACAGCTCGGAGAAAGCGTTACCGAGGGTACCATCGAAAAATGGTTGGTAGGTGTAGGCGATAAAGTAAATAAATATGATCCAATTGCTGAAGTCAACACGGATAAAGTTAATGCAGAAGTTCCTTCCTCTTATACAGGCACAATTAAAGAGTTAGTTGCGTCTGAAGGGGATACTCTCGAAGTAGGAGAATTGGTCTGCTACATCGAAGTGGAAGGCGGTGTTTCAGAAGAAGAAACACAGGAAGCTTCTCCAGAACAAAAAGCGATCGAAAACCATGATGCAGAAGCAGGAAATGAGCAAGACCAGCCGATGAAACGCCGTTATTCTCCAGCAGTTCTTCGTATGGCACAGGAACAGGATATTGACCTTGAACAGGTTAAAGGGTCCGGCAAAGGCGGAAGAATAACGAGAAAAGATATTCAGGCAATTATCGATTCTGGTGAGATACCGAAAAAAGGCGGGGCAAAAACGCAACCAACTAAAGAAGCACCAGAACCGAAACAAGCAGCTACAGTTCCTGCTCAGCAGCCTCCTAAAGCTAATGCTACTGAGGTACCGGTTGCGGAAGGTGATGTGGAAATTCCTGTTACGGGCGTCCGTCGTGCAATCGCTAACAATATGGTGCGCAGTAAGCACGAAGCTCCACACGCCTGGACAATGGTAGAAGTAGATGTAACCAACCTGGTAAATTTCAGGAACAGCGTAAAAGGCGATTTTAAGAAAAAAGAAGGCTACAGCTTAACATTCTTCTCTTTCTTCATCAAAGCTGTTGTGGAAGCGTTAAAAGAGTTCCCGCAAATGAACTCGATGTGGGCCGGGGATAAAATCGTACAGAAAAAAGACATCAATATGTCCATTGCTGTAGGCACAGACGATGCGTTATTCGTTCCGGTTATTAAAAATGCGGATGAAAAGAGTATTAAAGGCATCGCACGTGAAGTTACCGAGCTTGCTAAAAAAGCAAGAACAGGCAAGCTGAAATCTGATGAGATGCAGGGCGGAACATTTACAGTGAACAATACCGGTGCTTTCGGTTCCGTACAGTCGATGGGTATCATCAACTATCCACAGGCTGCAATCTTGCAGGTAGAATCGATCGTTAAACGCCCGGTAGTGATGGACAATGGCATGATTGCAGTTCGCGACATGGTTAACCTATGTCTATCGCTTGACCACCGAGTGCTTGACGGAATGGTCTGCGGGCATTTCCTTGCACGAGTAAAAGAAAAGCTTGAAAACATCTCTAAAGAAAACACTTCTGTTTATTAAGGTTTAGAGCCATTGCTGGTAAGGCGGTGGCTCTTTTGTTTAACATTGGGCTTTTTTTCGTTATAATAAAATAACAGAAGAATAACCTAATTAACAGAGACCTGGAATGTCAAAGCTATTTCATGGTACGTAAGGAGTGTAAATATAATGGGAATGAATTTTAATTTATTTATGAACGACGTTGTGGCTACTGCACGAAAAGAAATTAGCGAAGCTGGATATCAGGAATTAAAGACTCCGGAAGAAGTAGATGAGGTTATGAAAAAAGAAGGTACCTCTCTTGTGATGGTGAATTCTGTATGTGGATGTGCAGGAGGCGTAGCCCGCCCAGCGGCAAAATTAGCACTTGATAACGAAAAGAAGCCAGAACATCTTGTAACAGTGTTTGCCGGGCAGGATAAGGAAGCTACTGAACAAGCGCGTTCTTATTTTAAAGGTTTCGCCCCATCTTCACCTTCATTCGCCCTTTTGAAGGATGGAGAAATTATCAATATGATCGAGCGCCATGAAATTGAAGCGAGCGATCCACAAGAAGTTTCTGGAATGCTTAAATATTTGTTTGATAAATATTGTTAGAAAGTTAAGTTTTAGAAGCTATCCATGGTATAATTTGTTTCATAATAAAGAAACTCGCCGGTCGGCAAGCCGTTGGGTAAAAGCGGGAGAGTAGCTGCGCTTAACTATCTTCTTGAAATTTCAACGGCTTCGAGGATGCTCTTCTGCTAAGTTATACTTTCCTATACGTAAAAAAGCCGGGCGCTGGCACGCCTACGGCTCCTACAATAAACGGTCCTCCAGGAGGATCGGCCAATAAAGAACGATAGACCGCCCCCTGTTAATATGATCTCAAGGGCGGTCTATTTTTTGTTATGAGGAAAAGAAAGTACGACAACGATTAAAGTCGCAAAGCTAATCGAAACCATCATTGCCTCATAAACCGTCAGTGGCATCACCCCCTTTCGTGTTAAAAATGGGGTGTGCCGAACCGCCCTTAGAGAACCCGCCTATTGTATAAAATCGATTATAGCATGTTAACGCCCCGTCTCGTATAGCTAATAAGTCACGTTCTAACCTTCATATTCAATATGTGCTCAAATTCACCTAACAATTGGTAAAAAGAAAAGGAATTATCGCTGTTTTCAGAGAATAAAAAAAGAAACGGTAAAGGTGTGAGTAAAATTCTGAAAAGATAAACATTTTTAATTATGAAGAAAAATGTAGATTTATAGTTTTGGTGTGTGTTATTATTCATTACAGTGAATGAACATACAGTTAAAATGACACATGGGGGGAAATATAAAAATGAAAAAGTTTTTATCGGTTAGCTTTTTATTGGTTTTGGTAATAAGTATGCTTGCAGCCTGCGGAAATGTAGAAGAAGGCTCGCCAGAATCTGCAGGAGACAACGGAAGCAGTGACGGCGAGGCTAAGAAAACACTTGTTATGGGTACTTCTGCAGATTATCCGCCTTACGAATACATCGATACAGCCCAGGGTGAAGACATTATTGGTTTCGATATCGATATTGCTAAATATATAACAAACGAATTAGGCTATGAGTTAAAAATTGAAAACATGGATTTTAACGGATTGATCCCGGCCTTGAACACTGAAAAAGTAGATTTTGTAATGGCAGGAATGACACCGAAGCCAGAGCGCAAAAAGAACGCTGATTTCTCTGAGATTTATTATACTGCTCAACAATTGATCATGACCACAAAAGGTAGCGGCATTGAAAAAATTGAAGATCTCGATGGGAAAAAGGTAGGAGTTCAGCTTGGTTCTATTCAAGAAGGCGAAGCAGAAAAGATAAAAGAAAAAGTGGATATCGAAGTTGTTAAACTTAACAAAATCCCTGAAATCATCCAGGAGCTAAAATCAGGTCGTATCGACGCATTGATCATTGAAGATGCGGTTGCGTATGAATTCATTGAGAAAAATGAAGATTTGACTTCATTTGTCCTTTCAGCTGATGCGGAAGCTGGTTCAGCTGTAGCCTTCCCTAAAGGAAGTGACCTTGTAGAAGACTTTAACAGCGAACTTGCGAAAATGAAAGAAAACGGAAAACTGGATGAACTAGTGGAAAAGTGGTTTAAAATAAACAATTAATCGCAGCAGTTCGTGACAGAAAGGTTGATGAATTACATGGGTTTTTCCCAGATCTATGACTCGATCCCGTACATTTTGTACGGGATTTGGGTTACTTTACAGTTTGTTAGTGTTTCAGCGGTATTTGGCTTTATTTGGGGAATTATACTTGCCTTATTTAAAATTAGTAGAGTTACATTTTTAACCGGTTTTGCGGATGCTTATACATTTATTTTTCGAGGAGTACCGTTAATACTGCAGCTTGCAATCATTTATTTTGCTACACCACAGGTTGTTGGCTATGATATCACTGCTTTTCAGGCAGGGGTTCTTGCATTCAGCCTTCATTCCGGTGCATATATCTCAGAAATCATTAGAGCGGGAATCCTTGCTGTTGACAAAGGGCAAACAGAAGCGGCACAGGCTCTTGGTGTTTCATACCGTCCAATGATGAAAGATATCATTCTGCCACAGGCAATGAAAAATATATTACCTGCTCTGATGAATGAATTTATTACATTAACAAAAGAATCTGCCATTGTATCGACAATCGGTGTGCTTGATATTATGAGAAGAGCCCAGATTGTTGCCGCTGATAAATTTTTATATTTCCCGCCGTTAATTACTGCAGCTGTCATCTATTTAATATTAGTGACAATACTAACTCTTCTTGGCAGAGCAGTAGAGAGGAGAATGAGACGCAGTGATTAAAGTAGATAATCTTTCAAAGTCTTTTGGCAGTTTAAAAGTACTCCACAATATATCGATGGAAATTAATAAAGGTGACGTTGTAGCAATCGTCGGGCCTTCTGGTTCGGGAAAATCTACCCTGCTGAGGTGCGTTAATTTACTTGAAGTTCCGACCGAGGGAAAAGTGTGGATCGACGGACAGAATCTTACCGACCCAAAAACGAACATTATGCATGTCAGGGCGAAAATCGGAATGGTTTTTCAACACTTTCACCTGTTTCCACATAAAACAGCTTTAGAAAACTTAACTTATGCACCGATGAAAGTTAAAGGACTATCAAAGGGAGAAGCTGTTTCTACAGCTCGAAATCTTCTGAAAAAAGTTGGTCTGGAAGAAAAGGAAAACGAATATCCAAACCGGTTGTCAGGAGGGCAAAAACAAAGGGTTGCGATTGCGAGAGCCCTTGCGATGGAGCCTGAATATATGCTTTTTGATGAGCCTACTTCTGCCCTTGACCCGGAAATGGTGAAAGAAGTTTTGGATGTAATGAAGTCACTGGCTGGTTCAGGTATGACGATGGCCATCGTCACGCATGAAATGGGATTTGCCCGTGAAGTTGCTGATCGGGTTTGTTTTCTGGATGGCGGTGCCCTGGTCGAACAGGCTCCCCCAAAAGAGTTCTTTCAATCACCTCGGACTGATCGAGCAAAAGCCTTTTTGGAAAAAGTTTTATAGTGCTTCATGAAGTGAATTAAATATAGAGACAAGGGGATGGCTCATAAGGGTCTGACTCCCACTGATCAGTCATATATCCAGAGAGACATTTACATGTGTTTTTCTAGATGATGGGTTTGAGGGGTCTGGCACTTTGCTTTTGAGTCGTCCCCTTTTTGGCCATCATATAGATATGTATTTCGCTTTTAATTGGAGGGACGCTTAGAGTGAAAATTGGATATAGGACAGTGAAGACCGCAATAGGCACAGGAGTAGCAATCAGTATCGCTCAGATGATCGGCCTGAGCTTTTATGTGTCTGCTGGCATTCTTGTGATCTTAAATATTAAACCAACGAAAAAACGGTCAATCAGCAGTGCGTGGCAAAGGTTTGTAGCCTGTATTGTGGGTATGGTGTTTGCGATTATATTTTTTGAAGGACTTGCTTTCCATCCTGTCAGCATAATCTTACTGTTATTACTGTTTATTCCAACTGTAGTAATGTTGAAGGCTAAGGAAGGAGTCATCACAAGTTCTGTCATTATTTTGCACTTATACACGACTAGTAATATTACATTGGATATTATCATCAATGAGTTGTTACTCATCGTCATCGGGATTGGTGTAGCACTAATTTTTAATTTATATATGCCAAGCATGGAAAGCAAAATTGTGGAGTACAGGGAGAAAATAGAAGAGAAATTCACCTTTATATTGCAGCAGTTCGCCGTATATTTACAAGATGGAGAAAGTGACTGGGATGGAAAAGAAATCATAGAGGTTGGGGATTTGTTAAAAGAAGCAAAAACGCTTGCTCTTAAAGATATTGAAAACCATGTGCTCCGGGAAAATGATAGTTTTTACAGCTATTTTAAAATGAGAGAGAAACAATTTGAAATTATCGAAAGGTTATTGCCTATTATCTCATCACTTGATCAAACTTATATACAGGGTAAGAAAATTGCACAGTTTCTGGAAGAACTAAGTCTTGCTGTTTCACCTAACAATACCGCTCGTTTTTTTCTCGAGGAATTAGAAGAAATGAAACAGGAATTTCGTAATTCCCCCTTACCAAGGGACAGAAAAGAATTTGAAACAAGGTCGGCACTTTTGCATTTCTTAAATGAAATGGAGCAATATTTGTTATTAAAACGTTATTTTAAACGGGAAGATACAAACAAAGGAATGAAAGTAAATGCATAACGCATCCTAAAAGAAAAAAGAAGGGATGTATAAGATTGGGACACCTAATGAGCATTCTCCTAATTTCGGTTAGCATTTTATCACCAATATGGCCACTTGGTGAAAATCCTCTGCCAGGCGACCCTTTTGTTATTGTTAATAAAGATAAAAAACAGATGGCTTTTCTTAGTGAAAATGAAGTGAAGGCTGTTTTTCCCGTAGCCATTGGAAAAGAGCGTTCTTTAACACCTGAAGGGACTTTTACGATCACAGTAAAAGCTGCGAATCCCTATTACAGGAAAAAGAACATAATAGGTGGCTCAAAAGAAAACCCGCTTGGAACAAGATGGATCGGCTTTGACGCAGATGGAACAGATGGACGTATTTACGGTTTACATGGTACGAACCGGCCGGAATCCATCGGAAAAAACATTACTGCAGGTTGCGTGAGATTGGACAATAGCAACATTGAAACTCTATTTGGCCAAATTCCAATCGGTACAAAAATCCTTATTTTATCAAGCGAAAAAGATTTTACGACAATTGGAAGGGAAGCTGGAGCATTAAAAAAAGAGGGTTAATCCCTCTTTTTTTAATGCCGCTATTATCTGCTAGTTCTGTTTGGTTGATGGAAATTATAAGAAAGTAGCGGCACCAGCGAATAGACTAAGTACCATTGAGATAAGCATTATATAAACGACAACCTTTATGACTTTACGGTTCATGAACAAACCTCCTAATAGATAGACTGCTAGAAAGTATTTTACCTTGAAAACTAGATTTCAACAAGAGCATGAAAGCGTGTTAAAATAGAGAATAGATAGTAAATTATTTTTCAAGCTTGCAGGAATCGGTCAGATTTCAAAAGAAGTAGGTAAGGATTTGTGCTAAAAAGTGCCAGCATTCCAGATATAACTACACCAGGGAGGGAAAAAATATGGCTGACCAAACGAATTTTGATGAACTGTATAAAGAATGGAAAATGAAAACAGAGGAATTGATGAATCGATTTCCAGAAAAGAAAGAACAATTTAAAACGTCATCCGATATAGAGGTTGACAGGCTGTATACACCGGAAACAGTAGATGAAGGTTACATAGAGAAATTAGGATTCCCGGGGATGTATCCTTATACACGTGGAATCCAGCCAACCATGTATAGAGGAAGAACATGGACGATGCGGCAGTATGCAGGATTCGGGTCAGCTGAAGAAACCAATAAGCGTTTTCGCTACCTTCTGGACCAGGGGCAGACAGGCCTTTCTGTAGCTTTTGATTTGCCGACCCAGATTGGTTACGACTCTGATGATCCGATGGCAAAAGGGGAAGTCGGAAAAGTAGGGGTTGCTATTGACTCTTTGGAAGATATGGAAGCGCTTTTACATAAAATACCGCTTGATAAGGTTAGTACTTCCATGACGATCAATGCACCAGCTGCAGTCCTTCTTGCGATGTATATTGTTGTAGCAGAAAAGCAAGGGGTATCCCCTGAAAAAATATCAGGGACGATTCAAAATGATATTTTAAAAGAGTATATTGCAAGGGGAACATATATTTTCCCGCCTAAACCTTCTATGAGGTTGATAACAGACATCTTCGCTTTTTGTTCTAAAAATGTCCCTAGATGGAACACGATCAGCATTTCTGGATACCATATCCGTGAAGCAGGTTCAACCGCAGCTCAGGAACTTGCGTTTACTATCGCAAACGGAATGGCTTATGTCGATGCAGCACTTGATGCAGGATTAAAAATAGACGAATTTGCCCCACGCCTTGCCTTTTTCTTTAACGGGCACAACCAGTTCTTTGAAGAAGTGGCCAAGTTTAGAGCAGCACGCCGTATATGGGCGAAAATCATGAAAGAGAAATACGGGGCGAAAAAAGAAAAAAGCCTCCAGCTTCGTTTCCATACTCAGGTAGCAGGGTCTACATTGACGGCTCAACAACCTGATAACAATATTGTCCGAGTAACGATCCAGGCATTGGCAGCAGTTCTTGGAGGAACGCAAAGCTTGCACACTAACGCACGGGATGAAGCACTGGCACTTCCGACGGAAGACTCGGCCAGAATTGCTCTCCGAACACAACAAATTATCGCGAATGAAAGCGGTGTGACCGATACTGTCGATCCTCTTGGTGGATCATATTACATCGAGTCACTAACAGACGAAATTGAAAAGAAGGTAGAAGAATATCTGGAAAAAATAAATGACCTTGGCGGTGCTGTTTCTGCTGTAGAACAGGGTTATATGCAACGGGAAATACACCAGGCTGCCTACGAAACCCAGAAGAAAATCGAATCTGGAGAAGAAATTGTCGTTGGCATGAACAAATTTACGCTTGAAGATGAACCAAAGCCTGAACTTCATAGAGTAGATCCAGAGCTCCAGCGCAAACAAACAGAAAAGTTGAAATCAGTCCGCGAAAACAGAGACCAGAACCGAGTGAGCGCTCGATTAGACGAATTGAGGCAGGGAGCGAAAGGCACTGATAACCTGATGCCCCTTATTATCAACTGTGTAAGGGACTATTGTACAGTTGGGGAAATATGTGGAGTTCTTCGCGAAGAATTCGGCGAGTATACAGGAGTTTAAGACTTTTGAGAGTGGAGGGAGATTTATGGAGAAAACAATTCGCGTTTTAATTGCAAAGCCAGGACTAGACGGCCATGACAGAGGTGCACTTGTAATCGCACAGGCACTGAGAGATTACGGCATGGAAGTAATATACACCGGTTTAAGGCAGACACCCGCGCAAATAGCAGCTTCGGCTATACAGGAGGATGTGGATGTGATCGGTCTTTCCTGCCTGTCAGGAGCACACAATGAACTTTTCCCGGAAATCGTGGAATTATTAAAAGAGCGTGGTGCAGATGACATCATTGTTGTAGGAGGGGGAGTAATCCCATGGGAAGACATTCCGTTTCTTGAATCAAGAGGTATAAAAAAGGTGTTTACTCCAGGAACTCCAACGAAAGATACAGCTGTATTTATCGAAAAGGCAGTTTACGAACGGGACGGAGTCGATATGTCTAAAAAAGAGCCTCCCAAAAAAATAGATCATATTGGAATTGCTGTAAAATCTCTTGAAGAGGCACTTCCGTTTTATGCAAATGACATGCACCTTAAGCTTGAAGCAATTGAAGAGGTGCAGAGCGAGGGTGTGAAAGTAGCATTTTTAAAAGTAGGAGAAACACGTATTGAGTTACTTGAAGCACTATCAGATGATAGCCCGATCGCAAAGTTTATTGAAAAACGCGGAGAAGGTATTCATCATGTTGCATTAGGGGTAGATAATATTGAAGAACGACTAAATGAACTGAAGCAAAACGGCGTAAGCCTGATTCACGAAACTCCTGTGAATGGAGCGGGCGGTGCGAAAATCGCCTTCTTACATCCTAAAGCTTCTAGAGGTGTGTTATACGAACTGTGTGAAAAGGAGAAAAAGGAGGACGAATAAAAGTGGATATGTACGATAAAATAAATGAACTATACGACCGTCGCAGAGAGGTCGAACTCGGCGGTGGTGACGAGAGAATCGACAAACAGCATGAAAAAGGAAAATTAACTGCACGTGAACGGATCGACCTTTTAGTTGATAAAGGAACGTTTGTTGAATTGAATCCCTTTATCGAACACCGATGCGAAGACTTTGGAATGGCCGGGAAAAAAGCGCCCGGGGAAGGAGTCGTAACTGGTTACGGAAAGGTGTACGGTAGGCCGGTTTACATATTTGCACAGGATTTCACCGTATTCGGGGGAGCACTTGGTGAAATGCATGCCCAAAAAATCGCCAATGTCATGGATCTCGCAGCAAAGAACGGGGCTCCGATAATTGGGTTGAACGACTCCGGAGGTGCCCGCATTCAAGAAGGTGTGCTATCATTAGACGGGTACGGTCATATCTTTTACAGGAATTCGATTTATTCAGGTGTTGTACCGCAAATTTCAGTTATCATGGGGCCGTGTGCCGGAGGTGCTGTATATTCACCTGCTATAACTGATTTTGTGTTCATGGTAGAAAAGACAAGCCAGATGTTCATTACAGGGCCAAAAGTAATCGAGACTGTTACAGGAGAGCAGATTTCGTCTGAAGATCTCGGAGGGGCAAAAGTGCATCGCTCAAAGAGTGGAAATGCCCATTTTACTGGTGAAACGGAAGAAGAAGTGCTGAATCAGGTAAGAAGGCTGATCAGTTATCTTCCTTCCAATAATGAAGAAAAACCGCCTTTGCAGTCATATGAACATCAGGATGACCTTTGCCCTGATCTGGCCGATATTGTGCCATTTGATTCAACAAGGCCTTATGATGTGCGAAAGGTAATCGAACAGGTTGTGGATTCAGGTTCATTCATGGAAGTCCAAGAATACTTTGCCAAAAACATCGTTGTTGGTTTTGCGAGAATTAACGGGGAAGTTGTTGGTCTTGTTTGCAACCAGCCAAAGGTTATGGCAGGCGGACTCGACATCGATTCATCTGATAAGCTATCTCGTTTCATCCGTTTTTGCGATTCCTTTAATATTCCGCTTATCACTTTTGAAGATGTAACCGGTTTTTTCCCTGGTATTAAACAGGAACACGGTGGAATAATCCGCCATGGTGCCAAGATCTTATATGCCTATTCTGAAGCCACGGTCCCTAAGATTACTGTCATTACACGTAAAGCATACGGTGGAGCATATGTTGCCCTAAATTCAAAATCGATAGGTGCAGACCTTGTGTATGCATGGCCGAATGCTGAAATTGCAGTTATGGGTCCACAGGGAGCTGCTAACATTATTTTTGCAAGAGAAATTAACGATAGCGATAATCCCGAGGAGACGCGGGAACAAAAGATAGAAGAGTATCGCGAAAAGTTTGCTAATCCTTACATTGCTGCTTCTAGAGGGATGGTCGACGATGTGATCGACCCCCGGGAAACAAGGATTAAATTGATCCAGGGATTAGAATTGATGAGGAATAAAAAAGAAGACCGGCCTAAGAAAAAGCATGGGAACATTCCGTTGTAAAGGCTGGTTCTTCTGAAATCGTAATGGACAAGCTGAATAGCGTCTATCTCTTTTTTATAACTTATGTAAAGCAATGAAAACAGTTTCAAGGAGGGAAAACAATGATAAATCGTGAGCGTTTAACCGATGAATTTTTAGAACTTGTTCAGATAGACTCTGAAACAAAGCATGAAGAAAAGATAGCAAAGGTACTGAAAAAGAAATTCAGTTCACTTGGTTTAAATGTAATTGAAGATGATGCGGCTGAAAAAACAGAACATGCAGCAGGCAATTTGATCTGTACCCTGGAAGGAAATAAGAAAGAAGCAGATCCGATTTACTTTACCTCCCATATGGATACGGTTGTGCCTGGAAACGGAGTGAAGCCGTCTATTGAAGATGGCAAGGTAGTAACAGACGGTACAACCATCCTTGGTGCTGATGATAAAGCAGGGCTTGCGGCTATGCTTGAAGCGATCAGGGTTCTTCAAGAAGAGAAAATAGAGCATGGTACGATTCAGTTTATTATCACTGTCGGAGAAGAATCGGGGCTGCAGGGTGCAAAAGTTCTTGATCCAAACCAGGTTATCGCGAAGTTCGGCTATGCGCTTGACAGTGACGGTGAAGTCGGAACAATTATAACTGCGGCTCCTACTCAGGCGAAAATCAAAGCCACCATTCACGGAAAGACTGCCCATGCAGGAGTAGCACCAGAAAAAGGCGTCTCAGCAATAACGGTTGCTGCAAAGGCGATCTCGAGAATGCCCCTAGGAAGAATCGACGAAGAAACAACCGCAAATATCGGTAGCTTCCATGGTGGTTCACAAACAAATATCGTATGTGATTATGTAGAGATCATGGCTGAAGCTCGCTCCCTGGTACCTGAAAAGATGGAACAGCAAGTCGCAAAAATGAAGGAAGCGTTTGAAGGTGCTGCTGAAGAAATGGGTGGAAAAGCGGAAGTGGAAGTGGATGTTATGTACCCGGGCTTCAAGTTCGGAGAAGGTGACCATGTTGTGGAGATCGCTAAAAAGGCGATGGAAACAATCGGACGTAACCCATCCCTTACAACGAGCGGGGGCGGAAGTGACGCCAACATCATCGCCGGTCATGGAATTCCAACTGTAAACCTTGCAGTAGGGTATGAAGAAATCCATACGAAAAATGAAAAGATGCCAATCGAAGAATTGGTAAAAGTATCCGAAGCAGTCATCGCTATCGCTCAAGAAGTTGCAAAAGCTTAATTAAGAAGGAAATCCGCTGTAAATATACAGCGGATTTTTTTGATGAAGACTATTCGGCATACGTTTAAGCTTTATATTTCAGTCCGCTCCGGGCAGTTGTTTTTCGCTGGAGTCGATTGCCCCCGTTGCGATTTTGGCTGATGTGTTTGATAGTTAATCTAGGAATGAAAACTAAAAAGCCCCTTCCCATTGAAGTATATTTCAATAGCTGTCAACAGTATGTTATTTTGCAGTTTAAGTATTTTAATGTTTTTTGGAACATTCTAGTGCTGGCTTTCGTCTATAAGTGTGATACCATATGTGTATAATCACAAAGAATTGGAAGCGGTGAAATAATGGGGTATTCAAAAGAACATATTTACATGAACTATATTCGCGGTGCTTATAAAGTACTTGAATCAGATTGGCAAAAACATGCGCGAGAGATTGGACTAACCCAGGCAGAACAACACGTTTTGTGGATTGCTTCTATTGAAAAAGAGGCGACGATCACCCGTATTTCAGAAGTCGGGCTCTGGGATGTTTCAACTGTTATGCAAGTATTAAAGAGGCTGAAAGATAAAGGGCTAATCGAAATGCACAAAAAAGAAAGTGACCGGCGCATTTCTTATGTAACTTTAACAGACCAGGGATGGGAAAAGAAGGAAGCTTCAAAAGCATTCTCTTATAAAATCTTTGACTACATACATGATTTTGTTAACGAAAGCGAAGAGAACGAACAATTGTTTCAATGTGTAGTCAAGTTTACACGGGAATTAAACAGGCATTTTTATGGTAACGATTTTACCCATTGGGTTGAAAAAGATAGTAAAGTGACAAAGTAGACGGGAATATTCCCGTCTTTTTGCACTCTATGGATATAATGTATATGATTCAGGTAGATTATATCACTGCAGGTGAAGAAAATGAAAAACATACAAAAGCATAGAATCGTGTTTCATGTGGATATGAATAGCTTTTATGCTTCCGTTGAAGTAGCGCATAATCCCGAGTTAAAGGGTAAGCCGCTTGCTATAGCGGGTAATGAGGAGGAGCGTAAGGGCATTGTCGTAACGAGCAGTTATGAAGCGAGAAAAAAAGGTGTTAAAACAACAATGCCGGTATGGCAGGCAAAAAAGCTTTGCCCTGGGCTTATTGTGATGAGGCCTGATTTCGATCGCTATCGAAAGGCGTCCTTACAATTGTTTGAACTGTTAAATGAATATACACCTTTAGTCGAGCCTGTTTCCATTGATGAAGGATATATGGATGTAACAGATTACAAGGGGCCTAAAGGATATGTAGGACTAGCACATGAAATTCAAGCGAGATTGAAAGACCAGTTTGGTTTGCCTTCCAGTATCGGCATAGCTCCTAACAAGTTTCTCGCTAAAATGGCTTCAGATATGAAAAAACCAATGGGCATCACGGTTCTTCGCAAAAGAGAGATAAAAGAAAAGCTCTGGCCTCTTAAAGTTGGCGAAATGCATGGAATAGGAAGTAAAACCGAGCAAAAAATGAATAAGCTTGGCATTTATACAATCGGTGATCTAGCTACTTCAGATAGAAAACAGCTTGAGCTCGGACTCGGGGTGAATGGGATCCGCCTATTTGATCGTGCCAACGGAAATGATAATAGGCCGGTAGATCCTGAAGCGATCAACGAGTTTAAAAGTGTGGGCAATTCCACCACCTTCCCTGAAGATTTGACGGATTCCGAAGAGATCAAAACCGCTCTAACCAACCTGGCGGATTCTGTCATGCGGAGAATGGGAAGGAAAGAGGTTCTTGCTTCCAACATACAGCTGACAATCAGATATAGTGATAGAAAAACGGTTACGAGAAGCAGAAAGCTTTCAAACCCGATCGATCATGGAAAAGATATTTTTAACGCCGCTTATTATTTATTCCAGAAACATTGGACTGGAGAGCCGGTAAGGTTGCTTGGAATAACTGGTTTTGAGCTAGTGGAAAAACAAGAAGCTCTTATACAACTCGATTTGTTTTCTTTTGAAAAGGAAGAAAAGAATGATCGCTTACACAGTGTAGTTAATCAACTGAGAGACCGTTTTGGAGAAAGTGCATTGCTAAGGGGAAATCAGGCAAGAGAAAGCCGTTCAAACCGTTTGAGAGATAAAA
This sequence comes from Exobacillus caeni, assembly GCF_005747095.1. GTDB lineage: Bacteria > Bacillota > Bacilli > Bacillales > Guptibacillaceae > Exobacillus > Exobacillus caeni. The sequence continues at coordinate 118,587 of NZ_SWLG01000011.1, forward strand.
AGCATAGAGGGACAAGCCTGGAAAAAGATTTTCTTCGAAATAAAGATAAAGGGTCATGAAGGCAAGAGTAGCCAGTTGAAAGACAAGGAAAACCCGGGCGATGAATTAATGCCTGGAATTCCGGGATCTAGATTTATAGGACATTGAGTCCGCTATTTGTGTAAAAACCCGACTTTTCAAAAAAATGAGGTCATATGTTCCTCTATTTGCTTAAAATCGAACCGAAATAGTAGTTTTCCTGGTGAATAACGGCACAGATGTCCTATAATTTTTTTAAAATAACCTTTTGTCACAAATAACGGATCTGATGACCTCCAATAATGATAAAGGGAGCATGACACTTTAGCCAGCTCCCACTGATGCTTTGCGGCGAGGAAAACCCCTGGTTATAAACTTTAGATAAACAATAACTGTAAAAAAATAGAAGGTATTTCAACTGTTTTGTCGAACGATATTTTGATAGATAAAGGGGGAATTAAAGATGGAAATAAAAGATAGAATGAACAAGGTTCAAGAAGCGGTTCAAAGTGTCTTGATAGGAAAAGAGAAAACAGTTGAGTTGATCATGATATCGTTGATCAACAATGGGAACGTTTTGCTTGAAGATGTACCTGGGACAGGGAAAACAGTCCTTGCGAAGAGTATTGCAAAAATTATGGGCGGCGATTACAAACGTATCCAATTTACGCCGGATGTTCTCCCGAGTGATGTGACTGGCATTCAATTTTTCAATCCTAAAAACCAGGAGTTCGAGCTTAGGCCAGGCCCAGTAATAACAAACGTGCTCCTTGCCGATGAAATAAACCGAGCTACCCCCAGAACGCAATCCAGTTTGCTTGAAGTAATGGAAGAAAAGCAGGTGACGATAGAAGGGGAAACATTAAAGCTTCCGGTTCCTTTTATTGTAATCGCGACTCAAAATCCGCTTGAGTCACAGGGAACTTTTCCATTACCTGAAGCACAAATGGATCGTTTCTTTATGCAAATCGCTGCAGGGTACCCAACTTTTGAACAGGAAAAACAGATGATGAACATGTATCGCCTTCAAAACCCGATGGATTCATTGGAGACTGTTTTTTCTTTAGATGAAATTCTTGCCATGCAACAGGAAGTGAAAAATGTAGCGATCGCTGAGCCAGTGCAAGACTACCTGCTGCAAATCGTACATGCGACAAGGAACTCAGAGTATATTGAAATCGGTGTCAGCCCCCGTGCTACGCTTGCATTTATGAAGGCGGCTCAGGGAAAAGCATATCTGGAAGGAAGAAAGTATGCATTGCCTGATGATGTGAAGTTTGTTGCGCCGTTTGTTTTATCGCACCGTATGGTTTTATCGATGGAAGGATCGATGAGGAAGACGAAAGAACAGTTGATGGAAGAGATTCTTGGTGCGATTGAAGTGCCTGTCGAAGCAGGAGCTGCCAGATAAATGGAGTGGATGCGTACCGTAACGATTTCACAACCCCTTAAAATTTTTCTGTTTAACAGCCCGATCATTGCGATTATCAGTATCTATTTTAAAACTACTCTGTTGTTCCTGATCGTTTTTTTATTGCTGTTGGCCACATATATTACCCATTCTTATTTAAAAAGGGCTGGGAACAAACTGGTCTTACATAACCCGAAACAAACGATCCGGCTTTATCCGGGCGATAAAGAAAATATGGAGATTATTCTCAACAACAAAGGGCGCCTTCCGCTATTTAACAGTGATATGACCCTGTCATTAGCAGAAGCGGTTATTCCAGAAGGACTCAGGGAAATCGGGCAAACAAGGCTTTACACAAGCTATCAGTTCCCGATTCAGATCGGCGGCAATGATAGTCGGGCGTATCAAATCCCTATAACTGCTAACAAAAGAGGGGTTACAAGAGTAAGGAATATTGGGCTGAGTCTGCAGGATCTTTTCGGTCTTGGAACAGCGAATCTTACCTATGCCCCTTTTTATTTTACAGAGCTAATTGTGTATCCTACTCCTGTTGAGGTTAAAGGAATCGAGGAGCTGATTCAGCATGGACAGGGAACCCATTCCTATCGCCATTCCCTGTTCGATAACCTGACCTCTCCTGCAGGTGCAAGAGAATATGTTTCGTCAGATTCCTTTAACCGTATCCACTGGAAGGCTACTGCAAGGTCTCAGCAACTTCAGACAAAAGTGTATGAAAAAGCGATTGACTTAAGATGGACGTTCGTCTTAAATGTAGGTGCCCAGCGTGGAAATGCCCCTGTTTATATGACTGAAAAAATTGAGGATTACCTAAGCCAGATGGCATTTATGTGCGAATATGCCGTCAAGCACAACATTCCGTTTGAAATCTATATTAATACTCGTGCTGCAGGCAGGATACCGTTTTTGCATTTGGAGTTAGGTGAAGGAAAGGAACAGCTTTCTAAAGCTCTAGAACTACTCGCACGCGTTAATGATTCAAGTAACCTTATAAAAATGACGCGGATGCTTAACTATCTGGACCGGAGATTTGCCGCAAGTACGCCGTTTATCCTCAGGTTTGGAGATGAGGAAATTAGAGAAGAAGAGCAGGTTTATTATGATAGATGGGTTAAAAAGAAAAGAGGAAACGCTTTTCTTATTGAAACAACAGGCCATGGTCCAGTAGTCAGGAAAATGGGGCAGAAAAAGGTGGTCTCCATCGGGCAGAGGAAGGTGATCTCTTGAAAAATTGGAAACCGCATTTTGTCCCATATTTACAGTATTTGTTTGATGGGGTATTTATGTTCGTTCTCGTTTCTTTTTTCTTTCTTTTTCAGGATGCCATCACTCCATTATTGGCATTTTTTCTGGAATATGTAGTAGGCGGACTGGCATGTTTTTTTGCTTTTTCGTATAAAAAGGACTTATCCTTTGGTCTTTTTTTTCCGTTGATTGCATTCATTGGCTTTGTTGGATGGCTTACAGGCTTTTCCTTCCTGGTTGCCACCGTGGTAGCCGTTGCAGTATCCTGGAGGGCTTTCATAAACTATAGAGAAGCGAAACGCGACGATCTTTTTGCACTCTTCGCCTTCACCGCAATAGGAAGCCTTGTCTACTATATGATTGGCCTTGAGTCTTATAAGGAAATAATGCTTGGTCTTGTAGTGTTTCATTTGGTCTTCCTTTTAGTTATTAAAAGCACCGACCAGTATATGGCTCGCCCCAACAAGAAACAATTGAAGTGGAACCTCGGTTTATATGGGATTATTCTTGCAGGCATTGGAGCTGGAGTTCTTCTTTTTCCTGTTATAAAAGGATTGATCAAGTTTGTATTATCCCTGGTTGGTACAGTGTTTGCAATGGTGTTCGGAGAGCCTATTTATTGGCTGCTCTCAAAGATCTATATTGATTACGACAGGGATTTATTTAGTGAAGGTAAAGGGTGGGATGTCCAACAAACACCTGATGCACTAGAGGCTGCTGCACAGGGTTCTAAGCTTCCTGATCTCCAATGGCTTATTGTTCTTGCCGTGGTCATCATAGCAGTGGTGATCTGGTTAGTATTCTTTAAGAAAAAACTTGATTTAAACCGTTTTCAGGTTGTTTCCAGTGAGCCTGCTCTTACGGATGCTGCCATAAACGGAGCTCTTCATAATCGCGTGAGCAGAAAGAGGAAACCACCGCAGAATGAAGCACGCCGTCTGCTGTTTCAGTTTGAAAAATCTGCTGCAAAGCTGGGCTACGGTAGAAACAGGGATGAGTCCTTGAATGAATGGTTATCAAGAATTGCCCCAGATAGAGAGGATCAGCGGATTACTAAAGAAGGCTACCAGAAGGTTCGTTACGGAGGAGAGAACCTGACTTCTGAAGAATACCAGCTTTATTCTCGAGCTGTTAAAAGAATGATCAATCAAATCAAGGAAACAAAAAAGTTAGAGAAGCGGAAACAGGATAAGTAATAAGTAATCGAATAGCACATGGGAAATTAGCGGCACAATTAAGTTGCCGCTTTTTTCGTATAAGTAGCCCCAGATTGTTCCTGCAAATAATGCGGCAAAAACAAGTAATACGGTCCCTGAATACACATGAGCAGAAGCGTAAAGGATCGCAGCAAAAAGGATCGCTTTGTTTGATGAAGTGATGAGGCTGAATTTTTTTTGGATAAAACCTCGCCAGAACAATTCTTCCGCTGGAATAATCACAGCAAACAACACAAAATAATGCCATGATTTGTTCGGTTGGATAAGGGTATAGAGGGAATGCAGCTGATTTTCAAAGTAGGGTATCTGGCTTACGACAATTGCTTTTCCTGCTTTGAATGCAAGATATAGTAAGATTCCAGAACCGATTGAGATTAACATATATTTAAGAGAAGGCTTTTTAAAGACAATATTAGATTTCACCAATGCGTATCCTGCAAGCAAAAGAGATGATACTGTGAATAGCGGCCAAAAGGAAGAAGGATAAATGGCAAAGCTCATTGCAAGCAGAATATGTGCTCCAATCAAAGGGCCGATAAGAGATGCAACAGCTTTCATTAGAAAAACCTCTTTCATAACGATATAATAATTATTTTACCATAAAGGAGATGATGAGATGGAAATGCACTTCTTTGGGACAGGGGCAGCAGTCCCTTCAAAAGAACGGAACGTAACAGCACTTGCATTAAGGTTTACGCAAAACGGCGGAAACGTTTGGCTTTTTGACTGCGGTGAAGCGACACAGCATCAGATTTTACGATCAACAATAACATTAAGTAAAATAGATCGAATATTTATTACTCACCTGCACGGCGACCATATTTTTGGTTTGCCTGGACTTCTTGGAAGCAGGTCGTTTCAGGGGGGAGATAAACCGTTAACTTTATACGGGCCTCCGGGCATTAAAAGGTTTGTTGATGCGGTACTTTCAACAAGCGGCACTCATTTGAGGTACCCTTTAGAAGTTATTGAAATAGAAGAAGAGGGGAAAATCCTTGAAAACAGCCCTTTTTCTGTGTGCGTAAAAAAACTGGAGCATGGGATCGATTCGTTTGGATTCCGAGTGGAAGAAGCAGATCAGCCTGGTCCGTTAAAGGTTGAGAAGCTTAAAGAGATGGGGGTTTCACCCGGTCCGTTATACCGAAAGCTTAAAGAGGGAAAAAAGGTCCGTTTAGACGATGGAAGAACGCTAAACGGCAAAGAATTTAGGGGCCATGATATCCCGGGAAGAAAGATTGCCATTCATGGCGACACTAGGATGTCTGACTCGGCGATCGAGCTGTCACGGAATGCCGATTTAGTTGTGCACGAAGCGACCTTTTCAAAAGAACAGGAAGAGCTGGCTTATGATTATTATCATTCCACAACCGAACAGGCAGCCAGCGTTGCAAAAAAAGCGAATGCCAAAAGGTTGATTATAACGCATATTAGTTCAAGGTATCAGGAAGAAGATGTAGCCAGGCTATTAAAAGAAGCGAAATCTGTTTTTGAAAACACAGAAATCGCTTCCGATGATGCTATCTATGAAATTCCTAAAAATTCTTAAATCAGTTACCAGCCGCGTTTATATTGCTCAGGCGGCTCGATGCTGACACCAAGTTCTTTTGCTGCAGTGCGGGGCCAATACGGATCCCGCAATAGTTCACGTGCAAGTAAAACGAGGTCTGCCCTGTTGTTTTTTAATATTTCCTCTGCCTGGACCGGTTCTGTAATAAGACCAACAGCACCTGTAGCAAGTTCGGCTTCTTTTTTGATCATTTCAGCATAAGAGACCTGATAGCCTGGATAAGCATCTATGTTCGCAGGAACAACCGCTCCGGAACTACAGTCGATCAGATCGACTCCCTGTTCCTTCATACGCTTTGCATAATAGATAAAGTCCTCGGCAGTATTTCCTTCCTGATGGTATTCGTTTGCAGAGATACGGACAAACAGCGGACCATCCCATTCTTTTTTCACTGCATCAATTACTTCTTTAAGAAAACGATATCGATTCTCCCGGGAACCTCCGTAGTTGTCGGTCCGTTTGTTTGTTAAAGGAGATAAAAACTCATTAATCAGATAGCCGTGTGCACCGTGGAGCTCTATGACATCAAAGCCGGCCTCACGTGTTCTTCTTGCACCTTCGCGGAACGCTTCGATTGTTTCGTGGATTTTTTCCTCTGTCATTTCTTCCGGCGTCTTCATTTTATCATTAAAAGGAATCGAGGAGGGGGCGACGATTGGTCCGTCTATCACTGCTTTCCGGCCTGCATGGGCAAGCTGGACCCCTACCTTTGCACCATATTCATGGGACATGCCGACAATTCTTTTTAATCCATCTATGTGATCATTACTCCAAATGCCAAGGTCCTGAGGAGAAATCCGTCCCTGCGCAGTTACGGCTGTTGCTTCAACGATGATGAGACCGACCTGGCCAACGGCACGGCTTGTATAATGGGTGAAGTGCCAGTCCGTCGCTACTCCATCTTCCTTTTCACAGGAATACATACACATCGGAGACATGACGATTCGGTTTTTTAACTTCACATTCTTTATGGTATACGGGCTAAATAAAGCGGTCATGAAATTCTCTCCTTCTTATGTAGACTATTTCGTTATCCTAAACAAGTATAGCACAGCAACTGCTATTTACCGTTTATATTGCTCAAGGCATCAGGCATCATTAGAACAAATAATAATAAAAAGAAGACCTTGTATAAAAGATCTTCTTTTAACCCATTAGCTGCGTCCAGAAACGTTTCAAAAAGGAAGGCGCCTTAATAAGTACCGGATGTTCTTTTTTATAGATTGCAAGAGCGAGGTCGGGAACGTCAGTAATCAGGCCATCCACTCCCCAGTCGATAAACTGTTTTATCCATGAAGGATCGTTTACTGTGTAAGGGCGTACCTTAACGTGATGTTTCTTAATCCCTTTAATATCTTTCCCGTCAAGGTTGTGATACTTTGGATGAAGGGCGCGGGCTTTGATTTTCTTAGCATATTTCCATGCTTTATACAGGTTCGCTCTGTACAATGGAGCAGTTTCTATTTGACTGTTTAACTTGTGGATCAAACGGAGGCTCTCATGGTTAAACGATGAGATCGTCACCCTCTTTTCGAGCCCGTATTTCTCTATCAATGCAACAACTTTCTTTTCCATTCCCTCATATGGTAGGGAATAATTTTTAAGCTCGATATTTATGAGGAGTACTGTAGGTTTTACCCACACTAAAAACTCTTCAAGGGAAGGAATTCTTGTATCCTTAAAATCCTCCGAAAACCAGCTTCCTGCATCAAGCTGCTTTAACTCAGCAAAAGTTAAATCTTTTACATACTTCTTTCCGCCGTTTGTAGTTCTTTTTAATGTTTTATCATGGATAATCATCGGCACCCCATCAAGCGACAACTGAGCATCACATTCTATTCCATCTGCACCGAGTTCTTTTGCCCTTTTAAAACTTGGCATCGTGTTTTCCGGGCATTCCTTGCTTGCCCCGCGGTGTGCATAAATCATTATCATCCTATCACCTACTTTATTTTTAAAAGCTTTTATTATCGTTAACCTGTTTTTCCCTCTTTTATGTGGTTGTTAAACAAACAGCCTTTAGAGAACCTGGCTATAATGTTCTTAAAAAGGCTCATAACGATGTTTCCTCTCAAAAAAGAAAATGTAGAATTTTCTAAGAAAACAAGTGTAGAATGTTAGTAATTGGGAACAAAAACATTAACTATAAAAATTAATTCGGTTCTTCACCAAAGAATTGGTTAAAAAGAGCCTTTAATTTTTAAAATAGCAAAGTAGTTCCTAATTTGCAAAGCGGTTTTCATTAAGGGGGTAGCATCATGGGAAAATGGCAAACTAAAGAGACATTAATGTATTTGCTTGCCCGTCTTGTAGAACATCAAAGTGTGACAGGGTCACAGGCAGAAATTGCAATTCCAGAATACATTCATCTTCAATTATCAGAACTGCAATATTTTATGGATCATCCTGATCATTTGCTTCTCCATCCAACCAGCGATGGGCGAAAGTTTATTACCGGTCTTGTGAAAAAAGGCGATGCTAAAAAGACCGTTATTTTGATTAGCCATTTTGATGTGGTGGATATCGAGGATTATGGCCAATGGAAGAACCTTGCGTTCAGTCCGTATGATCTGACGCATGAATTTTATAAAAACATCGACCAGATGCCGATAGAAGTCCAGGAGGATATTAAAACTGGGGAATGGCTATTCGGCAGAGGAACAATGGATATGAAGGCAGGGATCAGCCTCCATATGAGCATGCTCGAGCAGGCTGCAAGCGGTAAGTTCGATGGAAACATATTATTTCTTTCTGTACCTGATGAAGAAGCGAATTCAAAAGGGATGATTGAAGCAGTACCGGTTTTACTGGAGCTGGCTAAAAAACATAGCCTTGAATACACTGCCTGTTTAAATTCAGAGCCTGTTTTTACCCGTTATCCTGGTGATCAAAATTTATATATTTATACCGGATCAATCGGCAAAATGCTGCCGGGATTTTTTTGTTACGGTAAGGAAACGCATGTGGGCGAGCCTTTCTCGGGGCTGAATGCGAATTACATGACTGCTGAAGTCACAAAAGAACTTGAATTGAATACAAGCTTTTGTGAAACGGTGGAAGGGGAAGTTACCCCTCCTCCTACAAACTTGCTTCAAAAGGATTTGAAGGAGGAGTACTCGGTACAAATTCCACATGTGGGTGTAACGATGTTTAACGTGCTTGGTATGGAAAGGTCAATCCAGGGTATAACCGACGATTTATTAGCTGTTTCAAGAACAGCAGCAAACCGAATCGAAGAACACTATTTATCAAGGGCTAAAGCGTTTTCTAAATTAGAATCGTATACTCCTCAACCTCTCAAGGTAAATGTGCTAACTTATGATGAACTGCTGCAAAAGGCGATCGATAAGTTTGGAGAGGCCGAAATTCAGCGGAGGCAGGCGTACATTATTGCAAATTATAAGATTCTGGGAGACCGAGACCTATCGACTCGTATCGTATACGATCTTGCTTCTCTTTGTAAAGATGAAGCGCCCATGATTGTCTTGTTTTATAACCCGCCATTTTATCCTGCTGTTTCATCAAGGAAAAACAAACTTATTAAGCGGGTTACACAATATGTGAAAGAATATGCAGAGTCGAAACATGAAGTTATTTTGAAAGAGCAAAACTACTTTGCTGGTTTGTCTGATTTAAGCTTTGTAGGTTTGGAAAGCTCAGTCGAGGTGATGCTTCCTCTTACGAAAAACATGCCTTTGTTCGGAAAACATTATAATTTGCCTCTTGATGCGATGGAAGAACTGAAAGTGCCGGTGATCAACATCGGGCCACTCGGAAGAGACCCGCATCGTTGGACGGAGAGGCTTGAAGTAACGTACTCATTTGAGACACTGTTCGATATATTGCCTTTTGCGATTAATGAGCTTCTTGCTGATTGATAAATAAGAATAGCATAAAGAAAACTCGCTGATCGGCAAGCCTGTAGGAGAGGACGTAGGTTAGTTGCCGTTATCTATATTCCTGAACTTATAATGACATAGAGCTTTCTCCTCTGCTAAGCAGTTATACGTTCTTATACGATGAAAAATAACCCCTGGATTCCAGAGGTTATTTTGACATTCTGAAAGCTGCATTCAGTTGTCCGCGGATCATTTCGTCGCGGACTTTTTCTTTTTGTTTTTTCTTTTTTTGCATTTTCTTGATTTCAAAAGTCTGCATCCCATCTTCTATATGATTGGCAATGTCCATTAACTTTTCGACATCATTAAATGAGTATTTTCTCGTTCCCCCGTTTGAACGTTCAGGTAAAAGCAGTCCCCGCTCTTCGTAATATCGGATTTTTCTTAACGAAAGACCTGTCAGTTCGCTGACAGCCCCGATCGGAAGGACCTTTTTTTCTTTATAGGACACGTTTCTTCACTCCCCTGCATACTATCATAAAGAAATTTAACGCACATATAATAGGTGAATATTCTGAAAAGTGTTAGGTTCATTATACCATGAATAACTGTGTTGGAAATGGGCGATGTGAGAAAATCTAACGAAAGTTTTTGTGCGAGAAGTTTTTTATGTGAGGTATCGTTACGGAGATGAGCGGCATCTAATAAATACCGTTTATAATAGTGAGCATTATATTGTGCGTTCAAAGCGTTGTTATGGAGGGGATTGAAGTGGATTGCAAGCTTAAATGGTCGTTAACAAAAAAGGTTAATCGTGCTTTTTTAATGGCGCTGGTGGAGACAGCTAACTTATACGAAAGTTACATTGTACTTGAAATGGACAAGAAAAGAGTAAATGCAAAAAGCTTATTAAGTGTAGGAGGATTAGTTGGATACAGGGGAATAATATCTATCCATGCTACAGGAAGGGATTGTGAACAGGCGATTAACGGAATAGAAACGCTCCTTGAAAAATTTGGGGCTTTAGAATAGAAAGAGGGGATTTCCTTTAATTTTGGGAAATCTCCTCTTTGTCATCTGAAAAACGGGTCGGGCGGTAGTTCCATATCGATCACTCTTTTCTGCTTATGATTTGATCCGGTGTAAATACATGTTTCCGATTTCGGAGGCTCGTTTGCTTGCCGTTAAAACACATTCACGGATTGCTTCTTGGTAATTAAAAGTCTCTAAGACTTTCAGGCCTGCCTGTGTCGTTCCTCCAGGGCTCGTTACTTTTTCCCGCAAGACTGAAGCTGATTCGTCTGTCTCTTTTAGCATAACCGCGGCTCCTGTAATTGTCTGTAAGATTAGTTCCCTGGCGATTGTCTTATCAAGACCAGCCTCTGCCGCTGCTTGCTCCATGCATTCCACCATGTAATAAAAGTAAGCAGGTCCGCTCCCTGATAAACCGGTTACCGCATCAATATGTTTTTCTTCCACGCAAACAACTGTCCCGATAGATTCAAACATTACACGTGTCTTCATCAACTGTTCATAGTTTGCGAATTTTCCGGAAGACAGGGCTGTTGCAGAGTGGCCGACTGCCGCTGATGTGTTGGGCAATGCCCGAATGACGGGATGGTCTCCGAGCAGTTCTTCAAGCAGTCCTGTGGATATGCCGGCTAAGACTGAAATGAATAACTTGTTTCTTGTAAGATAGGGCTTAATGCCTTCAACGCCTTCTTCCACATCTTTTGGCTTCATGGCCAGAACAATAATTGTCGATTGATCAACAATGGCTTCTTTCTCTTCAACAATCTTTACTCCAAAGCGGTGGTGAAGATCTTTAAGCCTTTCTTCATTTGAGCGGTTCATAATGTGGATTTTTTCTGCTGGAATCATTTCCTTTGCCAGCAGTCCTTCGATGATCGCTTCAGCCATTGATCCTGCTCCTACAAAAAGAATGGTTTCAGTTAATAACACGGTTACCCCTCCTAAATAGAATATAAAAAACGCCCTCTATCCTATAAAAGGACGGAAGGGCGCGGTCCGTGGTACCACCTTTTTTTAACATCATGAAGATGTTCTCAATGTCCTATATCGCGGGTGCGGTCGAGTTTCCCCGACTGGCTCCAGGGCAGGTTCAAAAGCTTTCTTGCTGCAGAATTTTTCAGCCGGTGAATTCCGCTCTCTTTTGCAAGTAATGCAATCTACTGGTCCCATTCACTGCCGTGTTGGTTATTAGTTTTATTATTATGCACAGGATTACACCAGATTGTCAATTATTTTTTAGAATTTTTTAAAAATAAGTAAGGGGTCACCATTAAAAATATTCTCTCTAGTGAATATTTTTGATAAACTACATTTATTGTTGAGTCACTTAAATGACATTTAGAGAGTAAATCGCTAGAATGGAAATGGATGGAACAATTATAAGGTGGGAGTTTACAATTGAAAAATACATCAGAACGAACAAAACATATTATCCCTTTGACAGTGCCGACTCCTTTTGCGGTAGGTCCGGTGAACTGTTATTTACTTGTCGGTGATTCTGTTACCCTGGTTGATGCCGGAGCAAAAACAAAGGAAGCGAAAGAGTCGATTGCCAGGCAAATAAAAGAGGCCGGACTTTCTATAGATAATATTGATCAGATCTTATTGACCCATCATCACCCTGACCATGTCGGGTTGATCAACACTCTCTCAAACGAGAAGACGCAGCTTATCGGTCACTGGAAAAATCAGCCGTGGATCAATAAAGATGAAGCGTTTTTACAGCATCACGAGACATTTTTCCTTGATCTATATAAACAATCGGGAGTAGACCCTGTATTTTTTAAACATACCAAAGATGTGCGCAGTTATTTGGCGTTTGCCGAAGAGAATAGTTTGGATATGATTGTGAAAGAAGGTGATGTGCTTCCGGGTAACGAGGGATGGAAAATAATCGAGACACCCGGACATGCCGAGAGCCATATTTCGCTCTATCATGAAAAAGAAAAGACGATGATCGCGGGGGACCATCTGATCAAGCACATTTCGTCGAACCCGTTGATTGAAGCTCCTTATCCAGGAGAGAGCAATCGGGAGAAACCCCTTTTGCAGCAGCGGGATTCATGGAAAAGGAGCCTGGAATTAGACCTATCTATCGTATATACCGGGCATGGCGATCCTATTTTTAATACGGAAGCACTGATCCATTCCAGGCTGAAGAGCCAGGAAGAACGTTCTTTTATAGTTTATGAAATGATAAACGAAAGGCCTATGACTGCATTTGAGGTTTGCCAAAAGCTGTTTCCAAAGGTCTACGAAAAGCAATTTGGACTAACCCTTTCTGAAACAATTGGCCACCTGGATTATTTGTTATCTATTGATCGGATCAAAGCAGTTACACGAGGGAAGGTTACTTATTTTCAATCTGTTTAAAAAGAAAGGTGAAAGCTCAAATGCCGTCAAAAAATTTTAAAAATAAAAACGTTGTGATCACAGGGGCATCAAGCGGCATTGGGGAGCGGCTTGCAAAGGACATGGCAGCTTCTGGAGCCCGGGTTATCCTGCTGGCAAGATCTACAGAAAAACTAGAAAAGATTAAAACGGAAATCATGAACCAGGATTGTTTGGAACCATATTTGTATACACTGGATGTAAGTGAACCAACGCAGATCGAAGTTGTTTTCAAGGAGATTTTTACAAAGGTAAAAGGAGTAGATATCCTTATTAACAATGCAGGATTTGGTAAGTTTGATCATTTTATTGAGGCAGATATGGAAGATATTGAAGCGATGTTCCAGGTCAATGTCCTTGGATTGATGAACTGTACAAAATTAGTCCTGCCAGAGATGGTGAAAAACGGCTCAGGGCAAATCATAAACATTGCATCACAGGCAGGGAAAATCGGTACACCTAAATCTTCAGGTTACTCTGCTTCTAAACACGCTGTTTTAGGTTTCTCCAATAGTCTTAGAATGGAACTGTTAAAGACTGGTGTGCATGTCATGACCGTTAATCCAGGCCCTATTCGAACAAACTTTTTTAATATCGCGGATGAGTCGGGAAGTTATGTAAAAAACGTAGAGAAGTTCATGCTCACTCCGGAAAAAGTATCACAGGAAATTATAAAAGGGATTCTCCGGAAAAAGCGCGAAGTCAACCTGCCGCGTTTCATGAACCTGGGAAGTAAGATTTATCAGGCGGCTCCGGGCGTTGTAGAAAAAATAGGAGGTCGCTTTTTTGAAATGAAATAACAGGAAGCCTGTTGCTAATCGTAGCGGCAGGCTTTTAATATTGCTCTTTTTAGAAGTTTATAACTTTTAAAGAAGGGTTGTTTGTTATACTTAAAGTGCGTGAGAAAAGGGAAAATTCTGGTAGTGTTATTGCTCAAGTAAGCTGTCTAAATTTACTTCTTGCTCATTTTCAGGCTGGCCAAGTGGATAGATTCTTGCAGTGTCAGATGCTTCGTTTACGTGCTGTATATAAATCGGCGTTCCGTTATAGGTCACATTGGCCATAACAGGTGAGCTGGCAATCTGTTTGGCGCGCTGTCTGTTCATGTGGCAACCTCCTTTCATCGGTCTGTTATAATCTAACCTGTTTATAAACGGTGTATTCTTTATTAGTTTCGTTCTTTTGAATAGAAAATGAGGAGGAGGAAATTTGAAAAAACAATATCTATTCTTATTTTTTGGTCTCATTTTTCTTTTGGTTTCCTGTGAAAATCCCCGGCCGCTCGATGAAACGTTAAGCAGTATAAAAGGATATAATGGCAGTCACGTGCTTGTGCCAGTTAAAGAAGGGGCTATCTTAATCTATACCGTGAAACCTGAAAACGCAGACGGAACAGCGATCGGTTCGGGATTCCTGAAAGGCAGTAAAGAGGAAGGCTGGATTCGGGCAGATGGCGGATTTGGATGGGATATGTATGGAAATGCCAATCTGATGACCGCTGAAAACCGGCTGCTTGTCCATAAATCCGATAATCCAGACGACGAAAAGACGGTTTCCCTGAGTTATGGACTTGTAGAAAATCCATATATTACAAATATTTTCCTTAAAGAAGGAAACGACTGGATTGAAGCTGAATACATACCTGAAAAGCGTATTTATTATAAGATAGGCGACTTTACAGGAATTAAAGGAACTTCGAAGAACGGAACGGTTATTGATATCCAGGGTACCGGAGATTTTGAAATGCAGCAACTTATAGACAAGCAAGTTTTAGGAGAACGTTTCCTACAGGAGATCGAATGGCTTCGAGGTTATGAATATCATTTTTTAGGAGCAACAGAACATACGATGACAAAAGAAGATTGGGAACATACAGGGAAACCAGCAGGGTTAGATATTCCCTCTAACGTTACAAAGCTGGAATATATTTTTCCGGTTACGCCTCAAGAACTGACAACGAAAAATCAGAGTGAGGAAAGCCGTGTGACCCTGTTTCTTATTAACCGGAATAACGTGGTCGGTTATATCTCAGCCAAGAACGGGATCAAAGCACTGCAACAATAAGGATCAAGAGCAAGAAAAAGAATATTAACTGTGTTAAAGATGGGTCCTCGTTTATAGAAGCGGAGGGAAATGCCAGTGTTTGAATTAGAACCAATCGATGAACCTTTGGATAATAGGAACGTTAGAAATCTGCTGCAACTGATGAATTCAAACCCTGACTTTAACAGGGGGGTGTTGGGAAGAACCACAATAACAGAAGAAGATTTAAAGGAAAACACAGAGCAGAACCTTAATCTAGGGGCTAACTATTTTTATGTAAAAAAAGATAGTGAAAATATAGGTCTCATACATTATTTGCCGAAAAATCCTCACGACGGACATACGTGGATTGGATTGCTTATTATTGATAAACGCTATCAACAGAGAGGAGTCGGTACAAATTCCCTTCGTGTACTTGAAGGTATGTTCATTGCGCAGAAGATTGGAAGGGTAAGGCTTTGTGTTCAACATGGAAACAGCAGCGGCGCCGATTTCTGGAAAAAGAATGGTTTTACTGTAATCGATACTTCTGTTGATGAATATCAGAATCAAATTGATATATATGAAAAGCAGTTAAAGGTAAACTGTTAGCATTGTATCCAAACAGCAAAAAAGAGATGGGGAAAGGTTTTGCTTTTTAAAACTGCAGAACCGGGGAGCGGTTACTTTGTTGCCCTTTATGATAGTTTCTTTAAGTTAACTTGAGGAAAATGCCGAATGGGTAGATGGAACCATGGAGAAGGTTTTATAAATAAGGAGAGTAAGTTATGAAAATCATCAATTCAGATAAAAAGAAGCAGATTAGCCTTTGCGATTATAAAACAGAGCATTACGCTGCTCTGGAAGCGTTTTTCCTTCCCGAGGAACAGAAACAGTATACAGCAATGCCGGCTGCGGCACTTGAAAAATGCCTCACTGACCCTGACCGGCATCCAATCGTAATCCTGGCAGGGGAAATTCCAGTTGGCTTTTTCGTTCTTCATTCAGGTGAAGCGATCAAATCGTTTTCAGATAATCCGAAAGCAATATTGATCAGGGCACTTTCCATAGATATTTCCAATCAGGGGAAAGGATATGGAAAGCTTGCTATGATGATGGCCCCAGAATTTGTATCCCGGAACTTTAATGGAATCGATGAAATTGTCCTGGCAGTTAATAAAAGAAATATCGCTGCCAAAAAACTTTATGAAAAAGCTGGTTTTCAATTCGAGGGAACGATGCGTGAAGGAAGGATCGGTCCGCAATATATTTTGCATTATCGATTAAATACGTAAACAACACAGAAACGCAGCTTTGCTTTGCAGTGCTGCGTTTTTTACGTTAAATGTAAGGCTGCCAGAAAAAGCGCGGACACTATAGCCACTATCTGTTATTAACCTTTGTTCATACACTGTTCTGAAAAAAACGCTTTACAAAACTAATAAAATTAGTTATTATACTATTAACGTTAGTTTTATGGAGGAGGATGAATATGCGCCTGGGCCAGTATGACCATATTTATCAGTTAACTTTTTTACCGAAAACGTTTCCTGTAAATTGTTATCTCGTTGAAGAAGAGAAAGAATTAACACTGGTGGATGCCGCGTTACCTTATAGCCACAAAGGGATCTTAAAAACAGCCTCGCAGATCGGAAAGCCGATTTCAAGAATCGTATTAACTCATGCACACGATGATCATGTCGGCGCACTCGATGCTTTAAAACAAGCTTTGCCTGATGCAGAAGTGTTTATTTCTGAACGGGACGCCAGGTTGCTGGCTGGCGATAAATCACTCGACCCTAACGAGCCTCAAACTCCGATTAAGGGAGGCGTACCTAAGTCTCTGAAAACGAGGGCCGACACTCTTCTTACCGATGGAGACCAAATTGGTTCTCTAACCGCAGTCATGGCATCCGGCCATACCCCTGGATCAATGGCGTTTTTGGATGAAAGAACAAGAGCGCTCATTGGAGGAGACACTTTTCAGACGCGCGGAGGGATTGCTGTTGCAGGGAAGATGAAACCAACATTTCCATTTCCGGCCCTTGGCACTTGGGATAAGGCTACTGCGATCGAAAGTGCTCGTAAGCTGCTTGATCTGAAGCCGTCTCTTTTAGCAATTGGCCATGGTACTGTTCTCACTAATCCCTTGTCTCGGATGGAGCAAGCGATTGAGGAAGCGGAAAAGAACCTGGTGTCCGTATAATGGCAAGAAAAGGGATAGACCGGCAAACGGTTTTAGAAGCAGCGGTAAAAATAATTGATACGGAAGGTTTCGAAAATCTTTCGATGGCGGCGCTTGCTAAAACACTAGGAATAAAAACTCCTTCTCTTTATAATCATGTCAAGGGTATGAGCGATCTCCGGAAACAACTGGCCGTTTATGGAATCAACCGGCTGAAAGAAACGATGGCTGAAGCTTCTATCGGCCTATCAGGAAAAAACGCTATCTTTTCCTTAGGAACTGCTTATGTCTCGTTCGTTCGAGAGCATCCTGGACTGTATGAAGCAACCTTGCCGTCTGCTTCTGTTCTGGATGAAGAAATCTTACATGCCGGAGAAGGGATTGTTAATTTGCTTCTTCGCGTCCTACAGGATTTTCATCTTGAGCATGAAGACGCGATCCACGCCGTTCGCGGACTTCGAAGTCTCGTTCATGGCTTTGCCTCATTAGAGTTAAAGAACGGATTCAATATGGAATTAGATGTTGATGTAAGTTTTAAGCATCTCCTGGAAACGTATGTCAATGGCATTGAAAGGGGAAGCAAAAAGAATAAGTGATCTGTTCTGGCTGTCATATCGTTGGCAGCCAATTTACATAACGAAGAAAAATAACAGGATGGTGATTTTCTATGTATGCTGTAGTCGGTTTTCTAGATAGACAGAGCGAGCAAAGGATCAGGAATGTGTGGAACGAGTTAAGCGATCAGGGCATAACAAGTTATTTTAAAGAGACAGACTATATGAGGCCGCATCTTACGATTGCGGATTATGAAAATATTAATAAAACTGAATTCACCTCTTTGCTAAGGCGCTTTTATAGTGAGAAGGCAAAAATCCCTCTTTCTATTAACGGATTAGGGAGTTTCCTAAATACGGGAACTTTATTTGTTTCCCCGACCTTCACAAACACGTTGAGAGCTTTTCATACTGGCCACCATGAAGCGTTCCGCCAGTTTCATGATGACCCCGGTTCATTGTATGTACCAGATAAATGGATTCCACATTGTACGATTGCAAGCCGTTTAAATCAACAGCAACTAAAGGAAGCATTCTCCTACTGCTCAAATAATCTTTCCGCTACTACTGCTCAAATTAGTGAAATTGCCCTGTTGGAACTTGTATATAAAAATGGAAGATGTGTCAGTGCTCCAGCGGTATGTTCCGTTGTGCTCCACTAATCTGTAAACATTCCCTGGCGGATGGGAATAAAAATTTTCCTGTTTATTCATAAAATCACATCTCGATAAACAACCTAATAGTAAAACATAGGTTAGAGGTGCAAACAAATGAGAATGAAGTTTTTAGCAGGAATCTTTTTAGTAGCTTTAATAGGCCTGGTTACTCTGCTTCGTCCTACAGACGATTCTCCTAAAAACCAGATGAATACTTCTTTGCCGGAGGTTTCAAGTCCAGAAGTGAACCGTAAACAGATGACCGCGAAAATAATGAGAGTAGACTCGGTAAGAACGAACAATCATATTGTTCAAAAGTTAAACAGCAGTCCCAATATCCTTAATATAGACCATAATGGCAAGGAAAAAAGCCATTATATCAAAGATCAGGTAACGGTTAAGTTTAATCAACTTCCTGAAAAAGCCGAGTTGGACAGACTGCTTAAAGCTGTTAACGGACGGCTTCTCAAAAAAAGTGATAATAACCTTTATGTCTTTAAATCGGACAGCATGATCTCTGATGAACTGGTTTCTTTTTTTGAGAAACAAAAAAATGTAAACTATGCAGAACCGAATTTTATTTTATTGCAAAATCAGCCAAACGATGTTTTTTATCAAAAGTATCAGTATAATCTTCCTATGATCCAAACAGAAAAAGGTTGGGATATTTCAAGGGGGGTTGAAGATGTAACGATCGCGGTAATTGATACGGGTGTCGACCTGGACCATCCTGATCTGCAGGGGAGATTATCGAAAGGATATAATGTGCTGGAAGGAAACAGTAAACCAGAGGATGACAACGGCCATGGAACACATGTTGCCGGAATTATTGCATCTAAAATCAACAACAATGAAGGGGTTGCAGGCATAACCTGGTATAATAAAATCATGCCGATTAAAGCCATGAGTGGTGAAGGGCATGGAACTTCCTATGATATCGCGCAGGGAATTATATGGGCAACCGACCACGGAGCTGACGTTATCAACATGAGCCTTGGCAATTATCAGCCTTCTTCAGTGATGAAAGAAGCAATCCGATATGCCTATAATAAAGATGTGGTGTTAATCGCGGCCTCGGGCAATGACAGCTCTAACCAGCCAAGCTATCCTGCTTCATTTAAAGAAGTGCTGAGTGTAGCTGCAGTGGATGCCAACAAAAACAGAGCTGCATTTTCTAACTTCGGTAGTACAGTTGATATTGCTGCACCCGGGGTAAATATTGCGAGCACGTTTGTCGATCATCAGTATGCCGCTCTTTCAGGCACTTCCATGGCTTCTCCCCATGTCGCTGCACTAGCCGGACTCATCAGGTCTTATAACCCGGATCTGAGCAATAGAGAAGTAATGGATTTGATCAAACAAACTTCCGATGATCTTGGTGATAAAGGAAAAGATATTTATTATGGGCATGGATTGATCGATGTGGTACAGGCGCTCGAATCCTCCTATAAACAAAAATATCCCATGGGTAAGTTCAGCGAATGGCTGGAACGGCTCATGTTAATCTTTAATTAATATATAATGTACAATTCTGCCGCAGAAGACCAGTTCTAATTAGTTGAGCTGGTCTTCTATTGATGTGCTTCTCTTTTACTTGTTTTCTCCTGAATATCAGTGGTTAAAAACTCATTGCATTCATTTGATTTTACTTCCTGGTAAAGACACTCCATATACATATAAACAATTTGTTTTGTTTTTGCATCAACTCCTAGAATATCCAGGTGGTCCATACACTTTTTAACAGAATCCAACTTTTTTAAGTTGACTGGTGTGTTCATCTTCACCACTCCTTTTAATCTGTTTCTAAAATAATCGTGAAGTGTTTTCTTTATTTGACCGGCAAACCGATGTTGTAATAGTGTTTTAAAATATGTTACATGTTGGAAACGAATGGAAAAACACTGTTTCAATTAACTGGTTAACTCTTAACTCTAATAAAAAAGCCGCTCAACATAACGTTAAGAGGCTTTAAAACGGTTTTCATTTTTTATAGCGGTCGTCTTAGCCTATGATTTTAATACATCATGGTCCACGTAACGCTCGCCGTTCAGTTCACTAATGATATTAATTGCGACTCAGCCCCGTTACCGGAAGTTACGATCGTATGTACACTTACGCCAGCTACAGTTCCAGCAGCCCAAATCCCTTCTTTATTTGTTTTGCCATCTTTATCAATCTCAATTACTTTTTTTATCCTTGGCTCTTTCCCGGGTACCAGTTTTAATCCAATTGTATCCGCAAGATCAGTTAACGCACCCGTTGTGACTAGTACATGTTTGGCCTGGAATGTCTTGTTTTCTGTTTCGATCGTAAGTCCATCCCCATCAGAAAAGACGTTGGTTGCAGTGCCTTCGATCATTTCTGCACCAAATTTATGTGCTTGTTGCTTGCCTGCTTCGACAAGGTCCGGGCCTGCGATTTCGCCTAATCCCGTAATGGTTCTCTATCTATGCCCTTTGGGTCATTCCTTTTCCGTTATCGATCACTA
This sequence comes from Exobacillus caeni, assembly GCF_005747095.1. Taxonomy (GTDB): domain Bacteria; phylum Bacillota; class Bacilli; order Bacillales; family Guptibacillaceae; genus Exobacillus; species Exobacillus caeni. Next base: position 139,230 of record NZ_SWLG01000011.1, read on the forward strand.
ATGTCTTTTTGCCTGCTTTTGCAGCAAATATTGCTGCACTTGCTCCAGCGGGGCCCGCTCCTATAATTGCGATATCATACATACTGCACACCTCCGATTGATTTAAGTTTTTACACCTACAAATCAATATAAATTATATTGAAAGTTCAGTCAATTCACTCGCCTGCCCCCGCTAAAGAATACAGTAATATTATTATGTTAATAAAAATCCTTCCAACTTGTTTTTCTCCTTGATTTTAAAAGCTTATTCAAGCTTATAAAATCCGTCTAGATAGCAGTTTAGTCCTTTTTTACCTGAGTGGCAAAAAATGCTTATTGAAAATCGAACGTATATTCGGATAAAATATAGGGTATAAATAGAACAAACGTTCCTAAATCCTTATTACTATGAAAAAAGGTGGGTCAGAAATGGATTACAGTGCGTTTCCTGAACGAAATATCCTGTGTATCGATATGAAAAGTTTTTACGCAAGCTGTTCAGCAGTAGCGCTTGGCCTTGATCCTCTGGAGTGTTACCTCGCAGTTGTTGGCGATACAGAGAGACAGGGGAGTGTCGTTCTCGCAGCTTCCCCTAAATTAAAAAAGGACTTTGGCATCAAGACTGGAAGCAGGCTTTTTGAAATTCCGAATGATCCGAGAATCCATATCGTAAATGCCCGGATGGGATATTACTTGCGACAGTCGATGGAAATAACGAAGCTGTTTAACCGTTATGTTCCAAAAGAATGCATCCATACGTATAGTGTTGATGAATCATTTTTGCAGGTGGACGGAACAGAACGCCTGTGGGGAGATAAATGGGAGGTAGCAAGAAAAATAAAAAAGGAAATGCTCGATACATTCGGGCTTCACTGCGCGATTGGGATCGGTCCTAATATGTTGATGGCTAAACTGTGTTTAGATCTTGAAGCTAAGAAAAAAGGCATTGCCGAATGGACGTATGATGACATTCCGGAAAAACTATGGCCCCTCTCACCACTGAGTAAAATGTGGGGGATCGGTTCACGGGTGGAACGAACATTAAATCGGATGGGGATTCGGACGGTGGGGCATTTAGCCCACTATCCGCTTGAACTGCTTGAGAAGAAGTTTGGCATCATGGGAAACCAGCTCTACCATCATGCCAGGGGAATCGACTTATCGGAAATCGGCGCTCCTATTATGCAGGGGCAAATAAGCTTCGGAAAAAGCCAGATCCTTTTGCGGGATTATCCGGATCCGACAGAGGTGAAGCATGTCATTCTGGAGATGGCGGAAGAAGTGGCCCGAAGAGCGCGAAAAGCAGGTAAAGCCGGAAGAACGATCAGTCTTGGAATCGGTTATAGCAAAGACGAATTCGGAGGCGGCTTTTACCGATCGAAAACAATGGAAGAGCCTACTTCGATAACGATGGACATTTATCAAACCTGTCTCGAGCTCTTTGCAAAATTTTATGAAGGAAAAGTTGTCCGTAAAATTTCTATTGCCCTCTCAAACATTTGTGACGATAAAGAAGTTCAGCTGGATCTTTTTAATCAGCACAAACCAAAACAGCGTTCCCTGGGATATACGATGGACGCGATAAGAGAGAAGTACGGATCTGATTCACTGCTCCGTGCCGTATCGTTCACTAAAGCGGGAACGTCGCGCCATCGAAGCAAGCTGTTAGGAGGCCACAAGGCATAAGGAAAGGAGTGGTAGAATGATCAGAGATCGCGGTAACATTAAATGGACAGCGATGATGCTTCCGGAGCATGTAAAGGAGCTGCGTGAATGGCAGGAAGAAGACAGATATAAACAAAAGCCGGAATTGGATGAACAAAAGCTCGAGCAGATGAACGAAACGGTATGCGAAGCGATGGAATTTCATTACGCCCTTGAGTTTCATTATTATGATAAGGGCCAAACGCATTCCCTTGTCGGTCATGTTCATTTTATCGATTCCTACAATCAGGAACTCCGTGTTGTGGATGAAAATGAATGTGTATACCGGGTCAAATTTGAAAGGCTTACCGACGTAGTAAAAGGATAAATATCATTTATCAGCTTAAAAGGAACAGAGTGGAAGGGTTGATCGTAAATACAAGCAGGTTTTTAAGCGCATAAAAAGGGTAAATTATTATTAAGTCTAAATGCGGAGTGAATGAAGGATGAACCTAGCGGAAAGAAGCAATTCTTATACCATCAGATTAAACAATATTTCGGTTCATTATGAATGGTATGAAAACAAAGAAGCGAACGATAAACCTGTGTTTACGTTAATTCATGGTTTCTTATCTTCAACCTTTAGCTATCGTCGGCTAATCCCCCTACTTAACAGACGTTACAATGTTCTGGCGCTTGACCTCCCGCCGTTTGGAAAGAGCCAGAAAACAAAGAAATTTGAGCATTCGTACCAAAATCTTTCACAGGTAGTAATAAAACTGCTAGAAAACCTGGCGATTGAAAAGTCGATTCTTATCGGTCATTCAATGGGCGGACAAATTGCATTAAACATAGCAAAAAACAGGCCTGATTTAGTAAGCAGGCTAATATTGCTTAGCAGCTCAGGTTATATGGAGCGATCCAAACTATCTCTTGTTTATTCTTCTTATCTTCCATTTTTCTCGCTAGGATTAAAAAAATGGCTTGAAAAGCAAGGAGTAAGAAAAAACCTGTTGAACTGCGTGAGTGATCCGAACATGATCGATGAAGAGATGATCCAGGGCTATCTCCAACCGTTTAACGATGACAACATATTCAAATCCCTGACAAGGATGATCCGAGACCGGGAAGGAGATTTATCATCTGAGGAATTAAAGAAGATAACGATCCCAAGTTTGTTGATCTGGGGAAAAGAGGACCGTGTTGTACCGCTGAAAATCGGAAAACGACTAAACAGGGACCTTCCAAACTCAAAGCTGATCGTTTATGAAAACACAGGGCATTTGCTGCCGGAAGAAAAGCCGAATGAAGTTTTGGAAAACATTCTTTCATTTATAAATACTTAAAGTAAAAGCCGCATCGAACACATTTTAATTTGATGCGGCTTAATTTTAGGTTATTCAGCTAGTAAAGATAGACCGCCGTCTACAATGATCGTTTGTCCGCGAATCATGCGTGCCCCGGGTGTACATAAGAAATAAACTGTTTCAGCAAGATCGACAGGTTCAACGATTCTGCCTGCGGGATTACGTTGTTTTGCGGATTCCAACAGCTCTTCACGATTAGGGAAATGTTTTAAAGCATCTGTATCAACAGCTCCTCCGGATACTGCATTAACGGAAATTCCTTTTTCAGCAAGCTCTACAGCAAGATACCGGGTGATAGCTTCTACAGAGGCCTTCGAAACTCCTACTGCAACATAATTCGGCAAAGCACGGATCGAACCGAGGCTGGAAAGAGCCACAATAGACCCGCCTCCGCCCTTTTCCATAAGCTTTGCTGCTTCCTGGGAAGCGAACAGATATGCCTTGGCATTAATGTTCTGTGTCCAGTCCCAATGGCTTTCCTCAATTTCCATTAGAGGGCGGAGGACGCCCGATGCGGCATTATTAATGAACACATCCAGTCTTCCAAACTCTTCTTCAGTTTCAGCGAATAAAGCTTTGATTTGTTCGATCTCTCCAACGTTAGCTTTTACAATATGTACACGGATGCCATATTTGCTTTCTAATTCTTCTTTGGTTGCTTGAGCATCCTTTTTCTTACGCATGAAATTAAGTACTAAATGATAACCTTCCGATGCTAATTTAGTAGCGATGGCTTTCCCGATTCCGCGGGTTCCGCCTGTAATAAGAGCTACTTTGTTTGACATTAACCTTCACCTCAATCAAATGATTTCTGTTTTACATGTATCATCATACCGAAACTAGTCAGTTCATTCCAGCTTGATGTCGTGTTTAAGGATAAACTGAAAAAGGAAGATTTAAATAAGTGTACCTTAATAACCAGTTTTGATCGTAAGCTCTTTGTTATCGACAAATCGTTTGTATTGAAAGGTGACTTGTAAATGAAAAAGTCAATCTTTAAAATGATGTTATTCATAGTAGGAATCATATTGCTATTTTGGATCATAAAAGAAGGATTAAACGTCAGGCCGGAAGAAATGAGAGGATGGATACTGTCGTTTGGCATGTATGCTCCATTAATTTATGTAGGTCTATTCTTTATACGCCCGTTAGTGTTTTTTCCGGCATCGATCTATTCCATTGCCGGAGGACTTGCGTTTGGAGCCTTGATGGGAACAGTCTACACTTTAGTAGGTGGACTCGGAGGAGCGATGGTGGCATTTTTTATTTCGAGAAAGTTTGGCAGAAATATCTTGCAACGGAAACTAAGAGGAATCGAGCATCTTCAGCATCAGATAGAACAACGTGGATTTTATTATGTACTATTGTTAAGGATAATCCCCATTATTAATTTTGACTTGCTGAGTTACGCCTGCGGGGTTTCAAGAGTTAGGTTAAAGGATTATATCCTTGCTACTTTATTAGGCATGCTGCCAGGGACAATCGCCTTTAATTTTCTAGGAGCAAGCTTTGCAAAAAATAACTTTACTTCTATAATCGCTGCTTGTCTCATATTTATTGTGTTATTTGGTTTGATGTTTGTTGTAAGAAAAAAGATGAAGAATATGGAGCGAACGTCTTTTAAAGAAGAATAAGCATATTTTAAAAGAAACTTGATTTAAATATACAGGAAGCCTTGACGTTCCGGCGAATTATCGATAGTATAGTAATTCCCTGTCAGATATGGGGATGGGGAAATTAAAACCATGGCTTGATGATCCGTTAACTTCTACGAAGTGTGGTGCTGAAGGATTGAATGCCGTCACAAGATCCATTCATTTCTTTTGTTTGTTTTTATAATAAAATATTGTTGACTTCTGAGAAGTGGGTTGTTACAATGGTTTTTGTGCCGCTGAAATAGCACCGTTAGTAAAAAAATTGCAGAAAAGAAATAAAAAAAGGTTATTGACTTCTGCGAAAATAAGTTATACAATATAATTTGTCGCCGCGATATCAACGAAGTTATTGCTGAGCGAAAAAACTTCTTTAAAAGTTGTTGACTTCTGCGAAATAGGATGATATACTTGATCTTGTCGCTGAAAACGACGGAACGCATAAAGGATTGCTGGCTATATACCATCACATCCCGTGCGTCGTAGTTCTTTGAAAACTGAACAAAACGCCAAGCGAATTAAGCTTTAAAGCTAGATTGAACTTAAGGATGGCCGATTAAGAACGTGACGTCCTGTCACAACATCGGCACTCGAACATCCTGTTCTTCGGAGAGTTTGATCCTGGCTCAGGACGAACGCTGGCGGCGTGCCTAATACATGCAAGTCGAGCGAAGAGATGGGAGCTTGCTCCCTGATCTT
>NZ_SWLG01000012.1 GCF_005747095.1 Exobacillus caeni
TGACATTGTAACATATGGGTAAGCCGTATGCCTTAATAGGGCACGTACGGTTTGATAAGGGGGAAGCCTTGAAAGAGGTTTCCCTACTTTATTGTGGATAACTCTCTGGTCTATGAAGACTGGGTGTATAGGACTAAAAAGGTTAGATTGATGGATTGGCCGTTTATAAGTTGTAGTTTAAGTAAATTAAAAGAATAGCAGGTGGATAGATTGGGGAAGAAGTTAAATCCTATCAGTCTATCAATCTACTCATATAATACATAAGGATGTGACGAATCATGAAGAAGTTTTACCTGTTGTTCCTCGTTACACTCGTTGCTGGTATTCTAACTGCCTGTACGGAAGCAGCATCTGACTTATCAGCTGAAAAGGCAAGTTCCGAACAACAAGACGATAAAAAAGAAGAGAAGAAAGACGATGAAGAAACGAAGAAAGAAGAAAAGGCCAGGGATGATGAAGAAACACTGAAAGAAGAAAAAGCTGAAGAAGAGAAGTCTGAAGAACAGGATACACCGGCCCAGCCTTTCAAAGCTTTAGAACCTTCGAAAGATGCGAAGCCCTTAAACGAAACATTGACGGAAGAAGAGTTGGCTAAAATGCCTGCTGCCCAGGCACAGGGAGGCGACCGGACGAGAAACACGCCTGCAGGGCAAACGTTAATTAAAGGAAACGTTGATAAAACCGACGGCCCTTTGAAAAATAATCGTATCGTTGCCTTTTATGGCCACCCGCAATCAACGAACATGGGGATTCTTGGTGAAATGGAGCCCGATGCGTTAATGGCAAAACTAAAGGAACAAACACAGGAATATTCTAATGTTGACCCTACCCGTCCGGCGATTCCGATGATTGAGCTAATCGCTACTGTCGCCCAGCGCAACCCCGGGGGAAACGGCAAGTACTATCACGTTACGTCTGAAAAAGATATTCAGAAATATGCCGATCTTGCAAAAGAAAACAATGCGCTACTAATGCTTGATGTTCAACTTGGCCAGGACACACCGCTCCATCAGGTGAAGTTACTAGAAAAATGGCTGAAACTGCCGTATGTTCACCTGGCGATCGATCCTGAGTTTCATGTTACAGACGGTCAGACACCAGGGCTAGACCTTGGACAGGTGGATGGAAAAGAAGTTCAAGAAGCAGTAGAATACGTGTCCGATCTTGTTGAGGAGAACAATTTGCCTCCTAAAATCGTTGTTGTCCACCAGTTTATGGATAAGATGATTACCAATAAAAAGGCGATAAAGCCTGCTGATAACGTCCAGGTCGTCCTAAACTTTGATGGACACGGGCCTTCTGCTTCCAAAATGTCACTGTACGGCAAGTTCGTCCGTAACGAATCCGTTCAATATGGAGGCTTCAAAGTATTTTACAAGAAAGAAAAACCAGTTTTGACCCCGGAAGAAATCCTGAAGCTTGATCCGAATCCAGCGATTATCAACTACCAATAAGAAGAGGGGTAAAAGTACAAAGTGATAGATTAAACGGCGTGTAAAGTAACACGCCGTTTTTTTTTGGTGATTTATTTCCAAATAATGCTAAAATAAATTTAAGTCTATTTACATTTTAAAGAAGGGGAGAAAATAGATTGTGTATAACATTGCTCTTTTGTTAGTTTTTATTTTTTTGTTGCTCTATCTATTTCATACAGTGATGAGAAAATGGCTAAAAGTTGATAAGAAAAAATTATTTTCATATAACCATGTTAATGAAAAACACAAAAAAGTCGATTGGACTATTCGGATTACCTTTTTAATCGTTTTACTGTTTGGATTTTTTCTTGCATTGATAAACATCTCTAATGGAAGGGCATGGATTTGGGAACCATCCTTTGTGCTTTTTATTTATATCATTGTATCTGAGACAGCTCGGGCTATCATGGAGTGGAAATATGCCACAAACCGAAAAGCTTATATTCTTACCGTAAGTCAATTAGGTTTCACAGTTATAATAATACTCTCAGTATTTTTCACTAACTTTTTTGGTTTGTTAAGATATTAAAGTTGTTAATCTTGTGTTGGGCGTCATTAGTGGCATTGAAATGTGCTTTTAACTAAAAAATTAAGGGGACAAGAAACTATGAGATCATTCAATTTAGTATACTTATTTATCGTTTCACTGTTCTCTTGTCTTTTTGTCTTGTTTCCTTTTATTCTAGAAAAAGTTTATTCCTTTCAAATTATTAGGTTTATGGTCTCAGTTTATTTAATTACATTAATCGCTAGTTATATTCAAAAATTATTAAAGATAAGAATTTCAAGGTAGTTGCAGTATAATTGGAGTTTTGTTTCTTCTTTTATTTAGCAATTTGGTCCACATCCCATTACGCCATTTTCTTGGCCGTTTCCCATTTTGCACATCTAAAAAAGAACCCTTTGATTTAACAAGAGGTTAACTCATTTGTATCAGTAAGGAATCATTGCAGAAAAAATCAAGATAAAACCCACGCTCTTATAAAGCGTGGGTTTTATCTTTAGGGGGTTGAAGGAGGTTTGTTGTCTGCATTTTCACTTTAACATAGCCAGAGGGCTGCATAGTAAATATGAGAAACTTTAGACAATCTTTTTAATTTGTAATATTAAGAGGTAGATGGAGGTGATTCTAGTAAATTAGTCTCTATTTTAGTTTTGAATTAAAAACATCTTGAGTATTTGGTATAATTGACAGAAAATACAGAATTTATATATAATCTCCGGGAATGAACAAATTCACCTGTTGGAGGTGCACATTAATGTCATCGGTTAGCCATGATTCGAAGTCTATTAAAAATGACGTATCTTTGCGAGAAGTCTGGAAGGCAAGAAAGAGGATCTCAGCATATATCGAAAAAACGCCTCTTTTACATTCCCCGCTTCTCTCTCAAAAAGGTGCTGCGATCCATCTGAAAATGGAGAATCTCCAGCCGATAGGCGCCTTTAAAATTAGAGGAGCCGCAAATAAGATCCTCAGTTTGTCCCAGGAGGAGAAGGAACGGGGCGTGACGACATTTTCTACCGGAAACCATGGAATGGCAGTTGCATATATCGCCAAACAGCTTGGCATCAGAGCGATTGTTTGCATTTCAAACCGCGTACCAAAAGTAAAAGTGGATAAGATTCGTGAGATGGGAGCGGAAGTGAAGATTATCGGCGAGAATCAGGATGACGCCGAGTCCCATTGTTACTTTCTCGAAAATACGGAAGGGATTACTGTCATCAAGCCATTTGATGATCCCTATGTTATTGCGGGCCAGGGGACGATAGGGCTCGAGCTGCTGGAGCAGTTTCCTGATATAGACTCAGTTGTCGTGCCTCTTTCAGGGGGAGGGCTGTTATCAGGGATCGGTGCTGTTTTAAAACAAACAGATCCTTCTATAAAAGTTATCGGAGTGTCGATGGAAAGGTCAGCAGTGATGCATGAGAGCATTAAAGCGGAGAGGCCAGTAGTCATAAAAGAAGAAAGTACACTTGCAGACAGCCTATTGGGCGGAATCGGCCTTGAAAATGAGTACACATTCCAGATGGTAAAACGATACATGGATGAAATCGTCCTTTTAACAGAGGAAGAAATAGCAGATGGAATGGGGTTTATGTTTCAAAACCATCGAATCGGCGTTGAGGGAGCTGCAGCAACAGCGGTCGCAGCCGTGCTGCACGATAAAATCAAGTCGCCTGTAAAGCAAACAGCTGCCATTATTAGCGGGAGTAACGTCGATCCATTAAGCCTGCATGCTGTAATCAATGATTACCTCAACAGAAACTGATAGGAGGAAGAACCATGGGAATGAGCGCAGCGAAAGTTATCAACCTCCCAACGATGCAGGAAGCTAAAATTCTTGCTGGAAAAGAAGAACTTGCAGAAAAAAAGGTGGAATGGGTTTCGGTTATCGAAACACCAGTAGAAAATTTTGTCCGGAAAAATGAGTTTGTCCTGAGTACCGGGATAGGATGCGGCCATAATGAGGAAATACTGCTTGAATTTGTAAAAGAAGTGTATGAATCGGGAGCGTCGATCCTTGCATTAGCAACCGGAAGGCACATCTATGATATTCCTAACAGCGTGGTCCAGTTTGCGGAGAAAAAGAATTTTGTAGTTGTCGAGCTTCCATGGGAGGTCCGTTTTGCTGAAGTGATACAGAACTGTATGGATTGTCTCAACCAGAATCAACAGGAGGAGTTAAAACGATCTGAAGAGTTACAGCAGCAGCTTCTTCAACTGGTTTTGCTGGGCGGAGATTGTTCAGATATTGCAAGGTTTGTCCAAAAAGAAATCGGCCTTCCTGTGCTTGTCGCTGATCAAAAGGGGAAAATCAAAGGGAAAGCGAAATGTTCACAAGAATTGCTGGATAAGTGGGACAAGTATTTTCAAAAGAGTTTCAGTGAACCGAGTAAAAGTGACGATCAACAGCTCCATCCACTTCAAAAAAAGGTCGAAGAAGTCGTGATCGAGAATACCCGGGCATTAAAAGTGAAGATCCAATCCAGCGATACCAACCAGGGGTGGCTTATCGTTTTTCTATCAAAGGAAAAAAAGGAACTGAAAGACTTTGAGATAAATATTCTTGAACATGCTGTAACTGCTGCGGCCCTCGCTTTCTTAAAAGATAATGCGATTGAAGAAACAGAAATGAGATTGAAAGATGACTTCATCTGGAGCATCGCGAACGGTGAGATTCCTTCGAAAGAGCGTATGCTGTCACGAGGAAAAATGCTCGGCTTTAATCTCTCCCTTCCTTACGTTTGTGTTATAGGGCAGCTTGAAAATTTAAAGGAGCTTTTCAAGAAAACCAAAAAAGAATTCTCCTCCTATGTTCACTGGTTTGAAAGCATGATCTACTATGTAGAGGAAGAGATCGTATATGCCGGTGAGATGGTAGAAAGGCGTATTTTAACAACAGTGGAGCAGGACCAGGTCGTAATCTTTTTAGAAGCGGAACATGAGAAAAGTTCGCAAACCGTCAACCAGTTTCTCGATTTGGTGGAAAGAAGGTTGAAAAAGCTTCTGCCTGGTGTGATGCTCTCATGGGGTATCGGCCAGGACCATGACGGTGTTTTTGTGTTTCATAAAAGCTATGAAAAGGCTAAGGTGGCCCTTGATCTTGGGAGAAGGCAAAAGGGAGCAGGGTATCGCGTCAACTATGAAGACACGAAGGTGAATCGGCTGCTGCAGAGATTATCGGAGGACACAGAGGTTCAGGAAGTGACCATGACTACGATCACCCCTCTCCTGGCATACGATGAAAAGCGGCAAATGGACTTGATCGGCACATTCTCCGCATATCATCGCAATAATGGAAACGTAAGCCAGACAGCAAGACAGCTAAACCTGCATCGCCAATCATTGTTATACAGGCTGCGAAAAATAGAGTCACTTACTGATCTTTCACTAGTAGACCCTGATGATGTCTTTTTGTTAGACCTCAGTATTAAAATATGGTCGATGGGAATGCAGCCTGCAGCCTATGAAACTACCTATCATTAATAACAGACAGAAGTAAACTCGAGCAGATTTCACCTCCCGAATAAAAGGCCCGTATCTATCGGGAGGCCTTCCATTCCATACATAACTATACTTCAAGCCTGAAAACCTGCCGATGGGCAGGTTTTTTAGTACAGACTTTTTAGTTAAATTGTCTAATTTAAGAAAATCAACTTCATACAGTTTTGCCATTGTTTCGTTTTTAGGGAATCCACTATGATAAATGTATGAATAAATTGAATATTTAAAATTAATGGAAAATGTAAGAGGGGAGGGATTTCCCAATGGTCTCTTTTGAACTAAGGGAATTCCAGGAAAGAATTCAACGCACGAAGCGGCGGATGATTGAACAGGGGATCGATGTTCTGCTTATCACCGATCCTGCCAACATGAACTATATTTCCGGTTATGATGGTTGGTCCTTTTATGTAGACCAGATGGTTGTGTTGATCATTGATGAAGAACAGCCTCTCTGGATCGGAAGGAAGATGGATGCCAACGGAGCAAAAGCGACGACATGGCTTTACCATGAAAACATCATTCCTTATTCCGATGACTATGTTCATTCTTCCACGAAGCATCCGATGGATTTTGTGGCAGAGATTTTGGTCCAAATCGGGCAAGGAAACCGAACGATCGGGGTTGAGATGGGAGCTTACTATTTCACAGCACTTGCGTATGAGCGCCTCAAACAGGGGCTTCCGAACGCAAAATGGAAAGATGCAACACTGTTAATCAATCATGTGCGAATCATCAAATCTCCTCAAGAGATCGAATATATCAGGAAAGCCGCAAAAATAGTAGAAAAAGCGATGAAAAAAGGCATAGAAGCAATCGCAGAAGGGGTCCGGGAGTGCGATGTAGTTGCTGAAATCTACCAGAAGCTGATCAGCGGAACACCGGAGTTTGGCGGGGATTACCCGGCGATCGTCCCGATGCTTCCGTCAGGGGAAAATACCTCGACTCCACACCTGACCTGGACAGACAAAAAGTACAGAAACAAAGACATGGTTATCATCGAGCTCGCTGGGTGCTACAAACGCTACCACGCTCCGCTTGCAAGGACAGTATCGATCGGTCCGCCATCTGAACAAATGAAAGACCTGTCGAAAGTCGTAGTCGAAGGCCTGAACAATGCCCTCGATTTTGTAAAACCAGGTGTGACATGTGAAGAGGTAGAGGAAGTTTGGAGAAATACGATTTCGAAGTACGGCATCATCAAGGATTCCAGAATCGGCTATTCGATGGGGCTAAATTATCCGCCGGATTGGGGCGAGCATACTGCAAGTATTAGAAACGGCGATAAAACAGTCTTGAAGCCGAACATGACCTTCCACATGATCCCGGGAATCTGGTACGACGATCATGGAGTTGAAATCAGTGAATCCTTCCTTGTTACGGATAAAGGATGCGAAGTGCTGGCAGATTTCCCTAGAGAGCTGATTACGACACAGAATCTGATGGTGGTTGGGAACATGGAAACCGGAACAATCCCACATGGAGAAATTTCATGATCATTTATACAAAGGATGAGATTTACCGGCACATCCAGCTGAACCATGAAACGATCCAGGTCATCGATGATGCGTTTACGAGTCTAGAAACGAAAAATGTCGCGATGCCGCCGATCATGCGGGTGGATGTGCCGGAACATAACGGGGAGGTAGACGTGAAGTCAGCCTACGTGGAAGGCATAGAAATGTTCGCGATCAAGGTTTCCTCCGGATTCTTTAACAACTACAAGCTGGGTCTGCCAAGCGGAAACGGTCTGATGATGCTGATAAACAGTGTGACGGGCCAACCGGAATCCCTGTTGCTCGATAACGGTTACTTGACCGACATTCGCACAGCCGCTGCAGGAGCGGTAGCCGCGAACTACCTTGCCAGCGAGAATGCAAGGACAGCCGGGGTGATCGGAGCAGGTTCCCAGGCCCGCTATCAACTCAAGGCGCTGAAGCTCATGAGAGACATTGAACAGGTAACGGTTTACGGACCAACTGAAAAAAGAGTAAGAGAGTTTGCAGAAGAGATGGAAAAAGACCTGGGGATGAAGGTGACCATTGCTTCTTCCCCTGAACAGGTCGTAACGGAAAGCGATGTTGTCATCACGACAACCCCCTCGAAAAAGCCTGTTATCAAGGCGGAGTGGCTTCATCCGGGGCTTCACATCACGGCGATGGGATCGGACGCAGAAGAGAAACAGGAGCTGGAAGCAGGTATCCTTGAGAAGGCTGACCTTTTCGTTTGCGATGTAAGAGAGCAGAGCAAGCGCCTTGGGGAGCTTCATCATGCTTCAGACAGCGACGCGATGTTTGCGAAAGCGGTCGAGCTCGGTGAGATCACATCGGGAAAACGGCAAGGAAGAACGCATGATGACCAGATCACGGTCTGCGATCTAACAGGGACCGGGGTGCAGGATACGGCCATTGCCGTTCATGCGTATAACATTTTAAAAAATTATAAAGCTGGTTCCAGTATTGGCAAAAGGAACCAACTAACTCAACTAACATAAGGAGCTGTTGATATGAACAACAATACACGTTTAGGAACAAAATCGGTATGGGACGGAGAAAAAGATTATCTAGTACACGGTGCGACTCAGGTGCCCGTCGTTCACAGCGTTTCATTTGGCTATGACGATATGGACGAGTGGTATGAAGTGGCTGTCGGGAACAAGAAAGGACACATTTATGGAAGAAACACAAACCCGACTGTTCAGGCGTTCGAAGACAAAGTGAAATCACTTGAAGGTGCAGAGGCAGCAACCAGTTTTTCAACAGGAATGGCAGCGATCAGCAATACGCTTGCGACATTTCTAGTACCGGGTGATCGAATCGTCTCGATCAAGGACACTTACGGCGGAACAAATAAAATCTTTACAGAGTTTTTGCCAAGGCTGAATATCGATGTCGAGCTCTGTGACACCGGTGACCATGAAGCGATCGAAGCAGAGGTAGCGAAGGGCTGTAAAATCCTTTATCTTGAAAGCCCGACTAACCCGACAGTGAAGATCACAGACATCGAACGGATGGCAAAAGCGGGCCACGCAGCAGGAGCGCTTGTCGTAGTCGATAACACGTTCGCAACACCGATGAACCAGAATCCGATCGCACTCGGAGCAGACCTCGTCATCCACAGCGCAACAAAGTTTCTCGGAGGGCATGCGGACGCACTCGGTGGTGTCGTTTGCGGAAAAGAAGAGATTGTGGAAAAGATCTACCACTATCGGGAAATCAACGGTGCTACACTGGATCCGATGGCAGCTTACTTGTTGCTAAGAGGAATGAAAACATTGCATCTTCGTGTAAGGCAGCAGTGTGAAAACGCGATGAAGGTAGCCCGGTATCTGCAAAAACAGGACCTTGTCGAGGCGGTTTACTACCCGGGGCTTGAAACACATCCAGGTCATGACATCGCAAAGAAACAGATGAAAGACTTCGGCGGCATGCTGAGTTTTGCGGTAAAGGGCGGCGTAGAAACGGTTCGAGATCTTCTTCCCAAGCTAAAATATGCAAACAGAGCAGCAAATCTTGGCGCAGTTGAAACGACTGTTGGGCCATCAAGAACGACGAGCCATGTGGAATGTACACCAGAAGAACGGGCGGCTATGGGCATTCCTGAGGGACTGATCCGTTATTCCGCAGGTATCGAGGACATCGAGGACTTGATCGCTGATCTTGAACAGGCGTTTAAAGCTGTGGAGGCAGGCGCGGTAGTATAGCGTTCAGCCCATATGGGAGTGAAAAGCGTGATTACTGAAAAGCTGGATTTAGCAGTGAGGGCAAAAGGACTGTATGAAAAGCTTGTTACCTGGAGAAGAACGATCCACGCAAACCCTGAACTGAGTTTTAAGGAAGTGGAGACTTCCCGGTTCGTAATCGAAAACCTTAAGGAAATCGGTGTCGATTCTATTCAAACCGGTGTTGGAAAAACTGGTGTTGTAGGAACGATCTCATCAGGAAACGGTCCTACGGTTGCGCTTCGGGCAGATATGGACGCCCTTCCGATAAAGGAAGCACCTTCTCATAGTTTTCGGTCAAACAATGACGGCATCATGCACGCTTGCGGACATGATGCCCATACTGCGATGCTGCTCGGAGCGGCATCCCTTCTTGTTGAAGATAAGCAAAACAACCTTCTTAACGGCACGGTAAAGCTGATCTTTCAACCGGCTGAGGAAGATACTGATGAAGAAGGAAAAACAGGGGCTCCGAGGATGATGGAAGATGGGGTGCTTGATGGAGTAGATGCAGCTGTTGCGCTCCATGTCTGTCCGTGGCAATCCCCTGGCACCATCCAGGTTAATGATCACTACAGCATGGCGAATATCGATGTGTTCGAAGGGAAAGTTTATGGAACCGGCGGGCATGGGGGATACCCACATCTCGGGACAGACCCGATCTGGATGCTCTCCTCCGTACTTCCGGTACTATACGGAATCGTAAACCGGAGACTTTCATCGCTTGAAACGGCTGTGATGAGTATTTGTAAAGTCAATGCCGGAACTGCAAGCAACGTGATTCCTGAGGAAGCTTCTATCACAGGGACGCTCCGGTCTTATACACCGGAAGCAAGGGAACAGCTGGTCTCTGAGGTGGAATCAGCCTTTAGAATGGTGGAGGCTCTTGGAGGAAGATATGAGTTTGTACTCGAAAGAGGCGAACCGGCGTTGAACAACGACCCTGTGATCAACAGGGAGATTGTGGAGGCGGCATCCCAACTCTACAGGGATATAAAAATCGAGCATGGTCCATTTGGTCTTGGCGGAGAGGACTTTGGATTTATCACAAAAGAGATTCCGGGAGCGATGTTTTTTCTTGGATGTGCTTTGCCGGATGGCATCAGCAGAGATCTACACACGCCGATCTTTGATATTGATGAAACATGCTTGCCGATAGGAACAGCAATTTTAACAGAAACAGCTCACAGGCTGTTAAAACAAGATTAACGGAGGTGGAGTAATGAGTCATCGATTAGCCTTCATCGGTTTTGGAGGAGTCGGCCAGGGATTGGCAGACATTTTAATAAAGCAGGAAGACACACTGAGTCAACAATACGGTTTCGAAACAAAAGTCGTCGCGATCACTGACATGATGAAAGGATCGGTCTATCAACCAGATGGACTCGACTTAAAAAAAGCTGTTGAGGTTGTCAGGTCTACAGGTTCACTCGACGATTATCCTGAAGAGCCGGGACTGATAAGGGACCTTGATAGCATGGAAACTATAAAGAAAACGAATGCCGACACGATTATCGAGGTGACGTTCACAGATGTGAAAACAGGACAACCGGCGATCGATCATTGTAAAGCGGCTTTTAAAAGCAAAAAGAATGTAGTGACAACGAATAAAGGGCCTGTGGCACTCGCTTACGAGGAGTTAAACGAACTGGCCGAGCAAAACGGGGTATATTTTGGGTTTGAAGGAACGGTAATGAGCGGCACACCTGCACTTCGAATGCCGTTAACAACACTTGCCGGGAATGAAATCTACGAAATTTGCGGGATTCTTAACGGCACTTCCAATTATATTTTAACGAAAATGGAAGAAGGACTTCCGTTTGAAGATGCCTTAAAGGAAGCACAAGCGAAGGGATATGCTGAAGCTGACCCGACAAATGACATCGAGGGATATGATGTGAGGTATAAAACCGTCATCCTGTCCCAGCATGTATTAAACGTACCGGTTGCCATTGAAGACGTAGCGTGCAAAGGAATCAGCGATATTACGCTTGAAGACATCGAAGAAGCAAAGAACAACGGAAAGCGGTGGAAACTGCTCGCACGATTGAAAAACGACGGTGGAAAAGTTACCGCAACAGTGGGTCCGGAAAAGCTACCTCTGGATGATCCGCTCGCATCGATCACAGGCGCGACAAATGCGGTGACCTATTATTGTAACCTCGCGGGGCCGATTACATTATCTGGAGCGGGAGCAGGCATAACAGAAACCGGATATGCCCTGTTGATCGACCTGATTCATTTTCAAGGAAAAAAGGAAGCGGTTACATCATAAGCAGAAAGGTGGAACAATAATGACAACAAAAACTGCGGTGCAAAAGATGTATCTTGCAGGCAATTGGGTCGAGGCGGAAAAAACGGCCGGGGTGTATGACCCGAAGGATAATTCCATCATCGCCGAGGTGCCTGCTGCAACTGCATCCTATATGATAAAAGCGATTGAGGAAGCAAAAGAAGGCGCTAAAACTGCTGCTGCGATGCCAGTGCATCAGAGGATGAAGATTATAAACAGGGCAGCGGATTATATAGAGGAAAACAGAGAGAAGTACGCTGTTACCATCGCCCGTGAAGGAAGCAAAACGATCACAGAGGCAAGAGGGGAGACCCAGCGATGCATCGAAACGTTGCGGCTTTCGGCTGAGGAAGCAAGAAGGATCAACGGTGAAACGATTCCTTTTGACCAGAGAGAAGGAAGTGAAGATCGCCTCGGTTACTATTATCGTTTTCCTATCGGCATCATCGGTGCGATCACTCCTTTCAATGATCCGTTGAACCTTGTTGCCCATAAAATCGGACCGGCGATCGCATCAGGAAACGCGATCATCGTAAAACCTGCAACCGTTACCCCATTAAGTGCCCTATTACTTGCCGAAGCATTTGATGTTGCGGGCCTGCCAGAAAAAGTTCTAACCGTCATTACTGGAAGCGGCAGAGAGATCGGGGATGTTCTTGTAACTCATCCTGATGTTAGAATGATTTCTTTCACAGGAGGGCTGGAAACCGGTGAGGAAATCACCCACAAGGCCGGCTTAAAGAAGATCAGCATGGAACTTGGCTCAAATTCGCCGGTTCTCGTTTTGAACGATGCGGACATGGAACATGCTGTCGAATCGACTGTATCCGGTGCTTTTTCTGCAGCTGGACAGAATTGTATCGGGGTACAGCGAGTTTATATCGAAGAAGATAGCTATGAGACTTTCACCTCCATGTTTGTGGAACAGACGAAACAGATCAAGATGGGTGACAAGCTCCTTGATTTAACGGACATGGGACCGATGATTACCGAAAAGGAAGCAAAAAGAGTCGAGGAGTGGGTGAACGAAGCGGTTGAAAAAGGCGCAACGCTTTTAGCAGGGGGCCACCGGAACGGAGCCTATTTCGAGCCGACTGTGTTAACAGACGTACCGGATGACTGCACAATCGCGAGGCAAGAGGTGTTCGGTCCAGTCGTTCTATTATACTCTGTTGCGGATCTTGAAGAAGCGATCACAAAAGCAAACGACGCTGACTATGGCCTGCATGCTGGGATATTTACCAGTGATATCGAGGTGGCCTTTGAAGCGATTACCCGTTTGAACGTAGGCGGCCTCATGATCAATGACAGCAGTGATTACCGAATCGATGGCATGCCGTTTGGCGGAGTGAAAGGATCAGGTCTTGGAAGAGAAGGAGTAAAGTTTTCGATTCAAGAAATGACAGAACCAAAGGTAGTCAGCTTTAAACTAAAACATCGGAAAATCGTTTAAGGAGCTGGGGATGACTCAAAGGAAAGTTTCCAGATCCTTCCTAATGAGTATCCCCGCCTTACAATTTGCCGTAGAAAAGGGGAGAGTTTATGAATTCGAACCACCGTAACCCTGTCTTCTGGGTTTCTGCAATCGTGATCACGTTAATTGTTATCTGGGGAGCTGCAGCCCCACAGGGATTTGCCAAAATAGCAGGATCGGTTTATAACTTTACGACAAATGAATTTGGCTGGTTTTATTTACTTTCTGTTATCTTTTTTGTTCTGTTTTGTCTTTACCTTGCCATCGGAAAATACGGAAAAGTTAAATTAGGAAAAGAAGGGGACAAACCGGAGTATTCCTATTTTACCTGGGTCGGGATGCTGTTTAGCGCAGGCTTTGGCGTTGGATTGGTTTTCTGGGGAGTAGCTGAACCGATGACACACTTTGCGAATCCCCCGTTCGGGCTTGGCGTTGAAGGCGGGACGGAAGAAGCTGCCAGGACTGCGATGCGTTATTCCTTCTTCCACTGGGGCATCCACCAGTGGTCAGTCTTTACCGTTGTTGGCCTTGCGATGTCCTACTTCCAGTACAAGAAAGAGCGGAGAAGCCTGATCAGCGAAACAATACTCTCGGAAGGAAAAAGTAAAAGTAAAAAGAAAGCAGGAATAAAGAAAACGATCAATATTCTTGCTGTTATTGCAACCGTGATGGGGGTTGCGACATCTCTCGGAATGGGCATTTTGCAAATCAACGGCGGATTAAACTACATGTATGACATTCCGCAGAATGCCGGGATACAGCTTGCGATTACCGGTGCACTGCTCGTCCTTTATCTGTGGTCCTCTACTTCAGGTCTGAACAAAGGGATTAAAATCCTGAGTAACCTGAACCTTGGTTTAGCTCTTGTTCTTATGCTATTCGTTTTATTCCTTGGACCAACAGTCTTTATCCTGGAGAGCTTTACACTGGCAATCGGAGACTATATCCAGCACTTTATGGAAAT
Organism: Exobacillus caeni; assembly: GCF_005747095.1. GTDB lineage: Bacteria > Bacillota > Bacilli > Bacillales > Guptibacillaceae > Exobacillus > Exobacillus caeni. The sequence continues at coordinate 13,931 of NZ_SWLG01000012.1, forward strand.
GAGCTTTTATATGACGCCATATAAAGGCGGAACCTGGGTAAAAGATTGGACAGTCTTTTACTGGGCGTGGGTTATCGCATGGTCACCGTTCATCGGAGCTTTTGTTGCCAGAATTTCGAGAGGCCGTACGATTCGTGAGATGGTATTCGGCGTTCTGATCGTTCCTCCGCTGATCGCGATGGTCTGGATCGCAATATTCGGAGGGGCAGCGCTTCATCTCGATCTTTTCGAGAATGCTGGAATCGCAGCTGCTGTTGGGAATGATGTTACAAGCGCATTGTTTGTCACTCTTGAAAACTTTCCTTTCACAACTATCTTGTCTGGTTTATCGATCTTCTTGATCTGTGTGTTCCTGGTGACATCTGCTGACTCTGCGACTTTCGTTTTAGGAATGATGACATCGGATGGGAAACTTAATCCATCCATGTTTTCGAAGGTTGTCTGGGGTGTCCTGATCGCTGCAATCTCGGCTGTACTGATCATTAGCAGCGGATTACAGGGCTTGCAAACAGCTTCCTTGATTGCTGCACTGCCGTTTACGATTATCCTGATATTGATGTGCTTCTCACTTTTTAACTCACTAAGAAAAGATCGAAAAGCAGCTGAGCAAGAAACTGAAAAGGCGATTGCTGCTATTATCCAAAAGGAAGCAGCGGCAAGTAAGAGCGAAGAATAAGACTTTAACTGAATGTTAGCTCCTCTCGGAAACAGATGAAAGAAATTTCATCTGTTTTCTTGTGTTTCCTCGAGTGCCAGTACTTACGTTAATTCTCTGTATAACGAGGGTAAGCAATAATGAAGGCAGCAAATTTCTTCAAAGGCTTTTCTCTCTTATGGAAGGACCTTGCTTCTTGTAAACGAAATCCGACCTCGTAAAGGAGTTCTTCAATGGAGAATTGGATCACTGATATCATTGAACAATACGGATATATCGGCATATTTCTCTTGATCGCTGCAGAAAATATCTTCCCTCCGATTCCATCTGAAATCATACTAACGTTCGGCGGTTTCATGACTATCTCCACAAATTTAACAGTCTTTGGGGCTGTGACCTCTTCCACGATCGGCTCAGTGGTTGGAGCCGTTATTCTCTACTTTATAGGCACCCGTCTAGATATGGATAAAATGGAAGAGATAATTGATAAATGGGGAGGGCTCTTAAGGCTTGGACGGAAAGACATCCATCGTGCAAACAAATGGTTTCAAAAGCACGGAGGTTGGACAGTGTTTTTCTGCCGTTTTATTCCTTTAATAAGGAGCTTGATCTCGATTCCGGCAGGCATGTCCCGCATGAACTTTGGACTGTTTCTACTACTGACTTCTCTCGGGACACTGATCTGGAACACGGTGCTTGTAAACCTGGGGGCGAAGGTCGGAGATTCCTGGAAAAGCATCGTCGGCTATATGGGAGTTTATTCGAATGTCGTTTATGCAGTGTTAGGGATTGGGCTCGTCATTTTTATTGTTATTTTTATTAAAAAGAGAAAGGAGTAAAGCTTAATAAAAGCAATGATGAACGCGATGCTGGTACAGTTTTTGATAACCAAATACCGATTAAGTATCTTAACCATAAGTGGCTTTTGAATTAATATAATCCCATCCTCGAGTAAAGGATTGATCGTCCCGGAATTTTATGCATGACTAGGTGTAAAGAACCGTCTTGAAAACTTTTTTTAGGCTTACAGCAAAAATTGAAAGGCATATCCTAAGCTATATGATACGCCTTCCAATTTTTCTACTATATTTCATAATTTTAATTATTTACTAAAATATTCTCTTAATGCCTGTTGTAACGTACCTAACGTTTTGACGTCTTCATCTAACTTGATCCCCAGGTGAGTTATTTTTCTTACAACTTCCTTCCGTAATCCGGTAATTACCGTCTTACATCCCATCAGTGAAGCGCCATCGATGATTTGGATCATTCGGTAAATATGATCACTACTTATTTCTGCAACTCCGGATAAGTCCATAATCAATGTTTGAATACGCTTTTCGCTTATTTCGGTTAACATTTTATCTTCGATGATTTCAGTGCGATCAGCGTCAATTGCCCCGATTAAAGGGAGTATGCATACAGTGGGAGTGATTGGAATAATTGGAACGGAAAGGTTTTCAACTAGCTCCCTCTGTGCCTTTATAAGCGAATCTTTATAAGTCGTATAACTAATAAAGAAGGAGTTCAAAAAATAGTCTACTCGGTTGTTAATTTGCTTTTCCATCTCAAAGAAGTTAAAACTCTTCACATTACTGTGCAATTCGGTATACTTTTGGAAAAAATTCCATAGTGTTCGACGTATAGCCTGTACCCACTCTAATTTAAATGAGATGGCAAGAGAATGTGTGGCCCAAGCGATCCCTTCCTGTTCCGCAAACGCTTGAAGCTCTTTATCCTTCTCGTCAATGATAAAAATAACAAGTGTGTGTGCATTATTAACAAGGTCGATATTGCCGATTCTTAAAATTTCTTCGATCTTGTCTTTAACATTCACAGCTTCTTTTAATAGCATATTTTTAAAAATCTGACTATTTTCTTCGAAGAATTCTTTGAATTGAAACGATTCTTCATATGTAAAATTTCCCAACGGTCACTCCTCCTTATTTATATTTCAGGCATCAATTTTATTATAAAACAATTCTTTTACTTATGCAGGTCATTTATAACGTTTTCCATGTTTTGGGAAAACGTTTGGCGAAACAAGCCTGATACGTTCATGGATACACAAAAGGAGAGGTAATATTGCATCTACTTAAAGTGTTGACGAGCAAGTTGCCAGGATTATTGGCGTATGAAATTAAATCTTACCCGGGTGCATCACCTAATTTATGGTATAATTTTTTCGTGGAAAAAAATGGAGGGTTAATATTGTAACGATTGAGGGGGAAAGCAGTGTCTGAACAAGAGTTGCTGAAACAGATAGAGAAAAATAGACAGAAGGTCATAGCAGTTGCAAGCCAGTATGGGTTAACAAATGAAAAAACAGTTAAATATAGCCAGGAATTAGATCTTTTAATTAACCAGTATCAACGTTTACATAAAGAGGCATATCTAACAGCCAAAAATTGAAAACTGAAATGAAGAGGTTAAAAGGAGGGGGGGTTATATAGATGTTTAGCAATTTTAATTTTGACTTAATTTATCGTGAACAAAATGAACTGACTCCTTTAGTAGTGATGATGTGTGGGGTGGCTGGTTCTGGGAAAACAACATTCTCACAACAATTAGAAAAAGAAGGCTTTGTACGTCTTTCTATTGATGAAGAAATATGGGCAACTAACGGCCGTTATGGAATTGACTTCCCGATTGAAAAAATGGAAGAATACAAGAAGGATGCTGAAAGAAAATTACGGAATCGTTTAATAAAATTGATTCACGATAAACAACATGTAGTAATCGACTTCAGTTTTTGGGATCGTGTAAGAAGGAATCAGTATAAAAAACTTATTGAGGATACTGGTGGTAAATGGAAGCTTATTTATTTAAAAGTTCATCCAGACGATTTGCGTGAACGCCTCAAGATACGTAACAAACGCTTTGATGCAAATGCGTTCCCTATTTCAGAAGAAGTTTTAACTTCTTACCTTGATGGTTTTGAAATACCAAACGGTGAAGGAGAAATTGTAATTGAAAATTAGCCCTTTTCAAAAAAACGTAATTAAGGCTCACTTCTCAAACATACAGGGGCGTTTCTGCAAGATCTCAGGAGCGCTTTTTCAATTGATTATCCCTATCCACAGAAACGCCACTTGCATAATTTCATGAATTAGTTTTTAATTGTTGGTTGTTTTCTCAACGTAATTTTTAAAATTATTTAAAATCGCCTGCCATCCCTGTTCCTGTTGCTCAATCGAATGGGTAGTTTCGGCATCAAAAGTTTCAGTGACCCCGGTTTGGTTGCCTAAATCTTTAAAAGTGATTTTAACTTTTCTTCCATCACTCATACTATAAGCAATAACCTCATGTGTTTTTACTTCATCATAGATTCCGCTAAAATCGAAACCAGCACTGCCATCTTTGGCTTCCATTCTTGTTAAGAATTTCCCGCCTGTTCTTAAATCATTCTCAGCAAACGGGGTGTGCCAGTCATCTGAAGCATTATTCCATTTTGTTATATAATCTGGCTCTGTCCAATACTTCCACACCTTTTCGATAGGCGCTCCAACCATTGTTTCTACAGTGATTTTCTTTAATCCCTGCATTTCATTTACCTCCTATCAAATTTTTGAATGATAAGTTCTTCAGAGGTGTCTTCTTATATTATAAGTGTTTTAAATGCGTTCTTCTATAATAAATAATCTGGAAAATGTTTTAGAGAATATTGTTATTGAACCCATGCTTTTAGAAAAATTTGTAAACCCTTCAACTTACTAATAAATTTAAGCTGAAAAAGAAAGTCTAATTATAGAGGTGTTATAGGTACTGCTCTGGAATGATACATAGCGATTTTGGGGGAAATATAATGAAACGAAGAACGGTTATTCTTGCCACTGTATTAATATGTTTTTTATTAATATCACCATATCAGGTGCTTGGTAATGAAAAAGGGAATTTTAGAATATACGTTGATTTATGGACAAATCAATTATTTGTAATCAAGAAAGAAAAGGTAATCCGAAAATTTAACATTGCCCCTGGGAATGAAAATTCTCCTACACCGATCGGAATCTTTGAAGTCACTGATAAATCAAAATCCTGGGGAGGTGGTTTTGGAACCCGTTGGCTCGGTTTAAACGTTCCCTGGGGGAAATTCGGCATTCACGGTACTAATAGGCCGGAATTAATCGGGCGGAACGTGAGTAGTGGATGTGTTAGAATGCGTAATAAAGATGTTGAACAGTTATATGAAATGGTTCCCGTTGGAACAAAAGTTGAAATAGCAGGTCCTATTCTAGGCGAAGGAAAAGGTGAACTAAAAAGCTTATCAGTGGGATCGAAAGGCAATCTCGTTCAACTGGTTCAACAACGATTAAAAGCGGCCGGATACTATCATGGTAACGCTGATGGTGTTTTTGGAAATGGAACAAAACAAGCTGTTAAGAAGTATCAAAAAGAAAATAATCTTCCCCAAACCGGTTCCATAACATCAGTCGAATACAGAGAGTTGGGTTTATTGGAGTAAAGTTGAACAATCAATAGCAAAGCTTTAGCAAGTAGAAAAGTTCTTAAATCTTTTTATGATTGGGAAAGGTAGACCATCCTTAATCCATATGCATATCCTTCCGCCGTTATAAATATGTACATATTGCATTCATCACAAAAAAGTTAACTATGATGACTACTGTTTGAGCTGATCGATATTATTAAATTTTGATAATTAGAAATCCTGCTGCAAAACGACCTGGTGTGTAAGTATAAAAGAAGCCGAGGTTCCCCCCGGCATGTGATTAGTAAACGTAAGAAGCTCCAATAATAATCAAAAGAATAAACAGCACAACAATCAAAGCGAAACCACCGCCGTAGCCAAAACCACCGCCGTAACCGCCACCGTAGCCCATAAACTCATCTCCTTTCATGTGTTTGTTATAGGTTATGAAATTTTCAACAATAAAGATTGGACGAGAGCTGAGGCCAGGGAAGAAAATGTGCGGACATCCAAAAGAAAACGACCACCAAAAAGGTAGTCGTTGACCAGGAGATAAATCTCATTGGTTTGTTGCTAGGGTTGATACATTCTATGAGCGCCTTCTGTTTATTGGAAAGGCTAATGATGCAGTAAGTTAGCACAAAATGGAGAGGGCTTCTCGGTTAAAGTGTAAAGTAAAGCTTTTATGAGGTGATCTCTTGAAAAGATGTTTCACTGTTTTATTAGTTATAGTTATTTTAACTACTAGTTTGATCAGTTGTTCTAATGAATCATTCGATCATAAAGGAAAGACAGGAAGCGGTGATACGCTTAGTGATCAAATTGCCGAAGAAAAAGGGATTTTATCTAAGGATGATGCTGAAGCTCTTGTCTATAACCAGCTTAATGATGAAGAAAAACAGAATTGTACAATAGATTTTTATAAAGAAGAGGGAACAAAATATTTTATAAGAGTGTATGAAACCGTAAATGGTAATGAAAAGGTTAAAAAGAAATATACAGTTGACTTTCATACAGAAGAAATACAGCAGATACAGTAATCAACAAGAATAGCAAAAAAACGTTTCCGCATCCCCTTTCTTATGGAAGTGAATGGCTGTTTTAGTTAAAAGGATATTAAAATAGTCTGGTTAAAATGGTATACTTACCATCCATTAATAACAAAGGGGATGAAGAGGCATGGAAATAATTCGGCAATGGAAACAAAGCGAGAGCGATTTTATTAGAAAAAAGTTGATTGAATATAATATGGAACAACTCCCTGATGAACTTAAAACGCCAAATGAAAACATTAGTTTCGTTATAAAAGATGATGAAAGAAAAATTGTTGGTGGAATCACAGGGAATATGTTCTGGCACCACTTACATATTGATTTTTTATGGGTCGATCAGAATGCTAGAGGGGAAGGGTATGGTAGTGAACTATTAAAAAAAATGGAGGAATTCGCAATAGAAAAAGAGTGTAGATTAATCTATCTGGATACGTTCAGTTTCCAGGCCCCTGAATTCTACAAGAAAAATGGGTATGAGGTTTTTGGTATTCTTGAGGATCATCCAAAAGGATTTAATCAATACTTTTTACAAAAAAGGCTGAAAAGATAGTTTTTAAAGTAATGGCTGCGATACTTTATAGTTGCCAACCTGCTTGATACATAGGATGGGGTCCTATCACTTGTAATGCTTAATGCTCTGATTTAAATACCTGTGCTAATATCAAAGGAACTTCCGTAAGTAGGAAGTTCCTCATTTTTTATGTCATCATAGATGCTTATTCTTATTCTAACTCCTGAAACAAGCCGACACGATTGCCATCAGGATCGTTGAAGGTACACCAGGCTGCAGGTACGTCTTCTCGAGTGTTGACTTCCTCAATCTCAATATCTAACACATTCATCAATCGTTCACGTTCGGAATGGATATCCTTGACACCAACCCGCAATGGACCATTGCCTTTAGTAGGCTCTCCTTTTGCTACCTGTAACCATGCTCCTTTTACAATCTCCCACTCAGCAAAATCCGCATGTGGAATGAAGTCAGGCCTCCGGTTAAACAGTTGTTCATACCATTTTTTTCCCTGATCATAATCTGCCACCCGAACCTGGAAAGTTACGCCTGTATGTGTTTGCATTTTAATTCCTCCTTATTTAACACTGGACACGTTCAATACTATCGAAGGGTTGAAGGCTTGTATTGTAAAAATCGGACATTTTTATGGAAGAAGGTTTTTTGCCTATCCGTTTCTTAAAATCTTTAATCAGATGTGATTGATCGTAATAATCTTCCATGACAATACATTCAGGTGATTTATACAGCCAATCAGTCAATACAGTTTGAAAGCGAATAACTTGACTGAACTTTTTCGGACTTAAACCAATACGCTCTTCAAACAGGCGGTTCATCCTTCTTTGACCTATGATTTCTAAGTTGCTGAGTTCTCCAACCGTAACAGTACCACGTCTAGATACAATTTGGTGAAGGATACTATTAAGAAGAAAATCTTGATGTGAAAAGTTTGTCCCCTTTAAGGACTGGGATAAAAGTTCATCGCAGGAATCTATCAAATCGCTTATCCCTTTAGCTCGTTGGAATTTTTCATGAAGCTTTTTCATAACGGAGGAGTTTAACTGATTTAAATCAACAGTTTTTCGTGCTGTGTCTTTTGCTCTTTCTCGGACAAAATAGCCAGAACTTCCAGGATAAAAGCGAATACCAAACGTCATTTTTCCCGGGTTGAATCGTTCAGTTGTTTTAAAATAATCCTCAAAAATCCCATAATACTTAATCGTACTGGTCTGGTTTGTTTTGTCGTACTCAAAAACAATATCTGTACATCCGTCTGGAATGATTTCATATGTATATTCTGCAACTTGTCTTTCAAAAGGGGCTGCGCTCCAATAGCAACAAATGTATGGGCGCAAAAACGTAGCAGGTTGATATTCTTTATATTTTGTATATGGACTGGGCATGATGGTTGGACGATATAGGTCGAAACGTAAAATCTGAGACACCCTCTCACTAAGCATTTCTCTAATAATATACTTTCAAGTAATGGCAGCGACTTTCCTTCTTCCCTATAGTGTTAAAGTTAGAAGACGTTAAGAGTTATGTAACTCGTTTTGTTTTCTAAGGTGTTCTTTCACAAACGGGTTGCAGATCATCTCATTGTCATGGAAGAAAGTGGAGGGATTGTTAAATGGGAGGGTATTTGTAAAAATTTAGAAAGTTTGTTATAGTCAAAAAGATTGAGTTGAAACGGGGGTTTTACTGATGATGATAATTGAACAATAATATATAGGAATAATGCCAGACAAATCAATTTGTTCTAGCAAATTCCTATTTCTTAAACAAAACCAGTAACTGAATAATAAATAATTTTCGGAGGAATAGCTATGAACAAAAAGTTGCAAGAGAAGATTTCGGATATTCAAAATAAGGTTAATTTTTCAGGCTCAGTATTCGTTGAAGAAAATGATAAAGTGATAGTCGAAAAAAGCTTTGGTTATGCAAATCGGTCTGATCAGCTGGAAAATAACCTGGGGACTCGCTTTGGGATAGCATCTGGATGCAAACTGTTTACTGCAATTGCTGTTTGCCAGCTCGTTGAAAAGGGGAAAATTTCTTTTGATTCGAAATTGGCTGATTGTCTTGATATTGAATTTAAACATTTCGATGATAAAGTGACTGTCCATCATCTACTGGCACATACTGCGGGAATCCCGGATTACTTTGATGAGGATGTAATGGATGACTTTGAGGAACTATGGGTTGCAAATCCTATGTATCATATAAGAAAGTTAGAAGATTTCTTGCCATTGTTTCAAAATGAACCTATGAAAAACCAGGTAGGCGAAACGTTTCACTACAACAATGCTGGTTACATTTTATTAGGGTTAATCGTTGAACAAACAAGTGGACTTGAATTCTCTGACTATGTCCAGGCCCATATCTTCAATAAGGCTAATATGACGGACTCCGGGTATTTTTCATTTGATATGCTACCGCCAAATACAGCATCAGGCTATATCGATAATCCTGACGGAACCTGGAAAACAAACATCTATTCATTACCTGTAAAAGGCGGTTCAGATGGTGGTGCTTTTGTAACTGCTTATGATATGGCTAAGCTGTGGAGAGCACTTATGAATTATCAGCTTTTAAATGAAACGTACACAAATAAGCTTTTATCCATTCATTCACAAGTCAGTGAGAGTAGCTTTTATGGTTATGGTGTTTGGATAAAGAAAAACACAGAAAACAATATCCTGAAATATCATGTAATGGGTTATGATCCAGGAGTCAGCTTTCATTCTGCTCACTATCCTGACTTATCGATAAATGTTGTTGTTTGTTCTAATAAGTCTGATGGGGCGTTTGATATCATGAGTGCTATTGAAGAAGAAGTGACAAAAATTCAAGCCTTATAATAGAGGGAGTTTAGAAGAACCTTACTTTCTGGGTTCTTCTTTTTTAAAGCAAGTAAAAGGTTATGAATAGATGTACCTAAATTATTGTGTGAGTTTCCGCAACAGTTCTTTTCTTTTAATAATTAATTAATAAAGAATAAAGAATAAAGAAACATTGTAAAAGTATAGACGAAGAATTGAAAAAGAAAGATGAGAAAACTTTATGGGAGGAAAATAAATTATGAGTACGGTTGTTTATATGGTGAGACACGGTGAGTCGCCAAAGGAAGGAAATGAAAGAACAAGAGGATTAACCGAAAAAGGCCATTTAGATGCTGAACGAGTAACAGACATATTGATAAATGAGGAAATTGATGCAGTTGTTTCAAGCCCATACATACGTTCAATTTCAACTGTCAAAAAGTTAGCGAAACAAATAGGGAAAGAAGTTTATGTATATGAAGATTTAAAAGAAAGGATATTTTCTCCTGAAGGCAATCGAGTAGCTGATAAGGAATTGGTTCCACTATTGGAGAAGTCATTTTTGGAATCAAATTTTGCTTTAGAGGGTGGAGAATCAAATGCTGAGTGCCAAAAAAGGGCAATAAAAGTTTTTAAAGAACTATTAGATGTTTTTAGAGATAAAAAAATAGTGATAGGAACTCACGGGGCTATTATGACGTTGATGATGGGATATTTCGATAGGAAGTATGACCTGGATTTTTTATATAGCACATCCAAACCTGATATTTATAGAATGGAATTCAATGGACAGGAATTAGTGAATGTTCGAAGGTTATGGAGTGTAAATAATGGTGTTAGCCGATAAAATTTTTTATTAGAAACTTTTGAAGACGATCTGCCTTGTAGCTCTTCTAAAGTGTTGACTATCTAAATTAATCATGTTAATTTGTATATGCAAATGAAGAAAAGGGATGATTACATGAATGAAGAAGAACAGGTATTAATTCATTGTCTTTACTTTACAGCAAGTCGGTTCGCTCGTAACATTACAAAATTAGCTGAAAAAACATTTGACTTTGGTGATGTTGCTCCTTCCTATCTTTACATGATAATGATTGTAAAGTTCCATCCTGGAATCACACAGAAGGAGTTATGCCACAAATTGTCTATTGCACCTTCCACAAGTACAAGATTTATTGATAAACTTGAAAAATTAAAACTCGTCACTAAAAAAATGGATGGGAAACAGACTCGGATAACTTTAACGGATGATGGAGAAGAAGTTTACCAGCAATTCCGGATTTCTTTAAAAGAATTGTTTTCCAGTTATTCCAAAGTCCTTGGAAAGGAATTCAGTAAAGACCTGAGTAAAACGCTTCACGAAGCTAGCAATATGTTAGAAAGAGACTTGTAATTTTTTTACCCCTTCATTTGCATATACAAATATATTAGGAGGATTAATTATGTCAGATAAGATATTACTAATTGTTGGTGCTGGTCCTGGTATTAGCTTAAAAACAGCAAGGAAATTCGGAAAAGAAGGTTTTAAAGTTGCCTTGATTTCCCGCAGTATGGAATCATTACAGAAATATGAAAACGAACTTGAAAATGATGGGATCGAAGCAAAGGGATTTCCAGGGGATGTCTCTTCAGTAGAATCCTTGAAAACAGCCATTGAAACGGTAATCAAAACTTATGGGAAAATTGATGTCCTTTTATACAATGCTGCTTCAGGAAAACCTGGCAAGCCAACAATATTAAGCGAAGATCAATTAGTAGAAGATTTTAAAGTCAGTGTAATTGGAGCTCTTACTAGCATAAAAGAAGTGGTTCCTTATATGGAAAATGGAACAATTTTGTTAACAGGCGGTGGATTAGCACTTTACCCATATGCTGATTATTCTTCATTAGCGATTGGTAAAGCAGGTCTTCGCAATTTAGCATATAGCTTGCATCAAGAGCTTAGTCCAAAGGGGATTTATGTTGGTACATTAACGATCAAAGGTTTTGTGAAAGAAGGTACATACTTCTCATCGGAGAACATTGCTGAATCCTTCTATCACATGTATGAAAACCGAAAAGATGTAGAAGTTAGTTTTGAAGAAAAGTAAAAAAATTTTACAGCATCATTTGCATATACAAATGTGAAAGGAGCTTAGTGATGAAAAAAACATTAGTTATTGTTGCTCATCCCAATTTAACTGCTTCCGTCATCAACAAGACCTGGAAGGAACGAGTGATCCAGGAAACCGATATTATTGTGCATGATTTATATGCCAAATATCCGGACGGCAATATTGATGTCGCTTATGAACAACAATTACTTCTTGAACATGATCGCATTGTTTTTCAATTCCCATTCTACTGGTACAGCAGTCCTTCTTTATTAAAGGAGTGGCAGGATGTTGTTCTAACTTACGGATGGGCATTTGGATCAGAAGGAACGAAATTGCGGGGGAAGGAGTTTATGTTAGCCATTTCAACTGGAGGACCTGAAACTGCATATCAAGCTGGCGGGTCCAATCTTTTCAGCATGAGTGAGTTAACCAAACCCTTTCAGGCAACAGCTAACTTGACCGGAATGCGGTTCTTACCCACTTTTATGAAGCAGGGAGTTCGTTACTTTACGAATGAGGAAGTTCGTGAAAGTGCAGAAGCGTTTGTACATCATCTGAAAAATAACTATTAAAAAAGTGGAAGCGAAAAAGGGGCTGACATTTTTGAGTCAGTCCCCTTTTTCTTTAGATGGAACAGCGTCATAGTGTATGGGCATTAATGTGATTACCCTAAACCTGATCCAACTTTTCCTGATCAAGCCTTTCCAACTCTTCCTCTGAAGGTCGGCTATTTTTAATAAAGATGGATATGATCAGGCCGATCAGTGATAGTAATCCAACAACTATAAATGCGATTTTTGCACCAAAGATATCTGGATTTGCGATGTCTGTCCCTGTCGCCGCATCTTCGGTTGTTGTCATCACCGTAACGAGAATCGCGGTTCCAACAGAAGCTGCGATTGACCTCATTGTATTATCCATAGCTGCTCCGTGTGGAATAAGCCGTTTTGGCAACTGGTTGAGCCCCGCCGTAGCAATTGGCATCATCACCATCGATAAGCCGAACATCCGGATGCTATACATAATCATCATAAAAGCTAGCGACGTGGATGTATCGATTCTTATAAACGCAAACGTAGACAACATTATGATCGTTAGGCCAACCATCACCAGCTTTTTCGCGCCGAATTTATCAAAAATACGACCTGTGATCGGTGACATGAATCCAGTGATCAATGCACCCGGTAAAAGTGCGATCCCAGCTTCAAAAGCAGTGAAGTCGCGCATGTTTTGCATATAAAGCGGAATTAGAGTTTCCACTCCGATTAAGCCCATGAACGTAATCATGCCAATGATAACCGCAAGCGGGAAAATGGAATAGGTGAACACTCTGAATTCCAGCATCGGGTGTTTTAGCTTTAATTGTCTTAGTATAAAGACCAGGAGGGTTACAAACCCTACTGCTAATGTCACGATAGTCATGCTATCCAACCAGCCGTTGTTTCCCGCTGAAGTGAAACCGTACAACAATCCACCGAAGCCGATCGAAGATAAGAACACCGACGGGATATCCAATTTAGGCTTCCTTAATTCCGTAACATTTTTTAAGGCAAAATGCGCAATAATAATATCGATAATAGCAATTGGTAGAATTATAAAGAATAACACTCTCCAGGAATAATTCTCTGTCACCCAACCGGATAAGGCTGGACCGATCGCCGGAGCAAACGAGATTACAAGTCCGATCAGCCCCATGGCTGACCCGCGTTTATTTACAGGGAAGATTAGTAAAAATACCGTCTGCATCAGCGGCAGCATCACACCCGCACCAGCAGATTGGATAATCCTCCCGACCAATAACATAGGAAAATTAGGAGCGACCCCTGCCACAAGTGTCCCAACAGCGAATACACTCATCGCTGTCATAAACAACTGCCTTGTTGTAAATCGTTCTAATAAAAAGGCGCTGACAGGGATCATTACCCCGTTTACGAGCATAAATACAGTTGTTAGCCACTGGCCAGTGTTTGCCGTGATCCCCATTTCTTCCATAATTGGTGGAATCGCTGTGATCATTAAGGTTTGATTCAAAATTGCAATAAACGATCCTGCAAGCAACAATGCAACGATCGTCCTTTGGTTATAATCCTGTTTCATCGGGTTTCCCTCTCATGTTCATTAAACTTAAAATCACTCATTTAGGATAAACGATTTGATAGTAATAATCTACAAATGTGATTGGTGAAATAAGGGAGTAGAACATGAGTATATAAGATTTGAAAAAAAGTGCTTGAACATGGTATAAGTGTAAAGGAAGTAAAGACATCTTTGCTTTTTATTTTTGGGGCATACCGAGGTTTGTCCTGTTGCCCTGATAATGAGAGGATTGAATTTGAAATGAAAGATAATTTTTGGCGTGAATTACCACGGCCGTTTTTTATATTGGCACCAATGGAAGATGTGACGGATGTTGTTTTTCGCCATGTCGTGAGCGAAGCAGCCAGGCCTGATGTGTTTTTCACAGAGTTTACGAACTCGGAAAGTTATTGTCATCCGGATGGGCGCCAGAGTGTGCGCGGGCGTTTGACTTATACAGAAGATGAACAACCGATCGTGGCTCATATATGGGGAGATAAGCCAGAATATTTCCGCGAGATGAGTATCGGAATGGCAAAAGAAGGTTTCCGCGGTATTGATATCAATATGGGCTGTCCTGTTGCGAATGTGGCAGGGAATGGGAAGGGCTCAGGTCTTATCCGCCGTCCGGAACTTGCAGCCGAGCTGATACAAGCTGCAAAAGCAGGCGGGTTGCCAGTAAGCGTGAAGACAAGACTTGGCTACACAGATGTAGATGAATGGCACGGCTGGCTCAAACACTTGTTGGAACAAGACATCGTTAACCTTTCTATCCATCTGCGGACAAGAAAGGAAATGAGTAAAGTGGATGCGCACTGGGAACTGATTCCGGAGATCAAGAAACTTCGTGATGAGGTGGCACCAGATACCCTGTTGACGATCAATGGGGATATTCCTGACCGTCAAACCGGCCTTGAACTCGTTCGTCAAACCGGTGTGGATGGGGTTATGATCGGACGAGGTATCTTTACAAATCCATTTGCATTCGAAAAGGAGAAGAAAGAGCATAGCGACAAGGAATTGCTCGATCTCTTAAGATTGCATCTTGACCTCTTTGATCAATATACAGAGGAATTTGAATCCCGTCCATTCAAACCACTCCGTCGCTTCTTTAAGATATATGTTCGCGGGTTTCGCGGGGCAAGTGAATTAAGAAATCAATTGATGGAAACAGAGAATACGGATGAAGTTCGTACATTGCTTGAAAAGTTTGAGTCAAAGTATGTTGATAGGCAGCTTTCGTAAACACTGGTGCTATTGGAGGCGGAAGCGGTTGGTTTCGCTCCGGGATGCCGCTTTCCGCAGGTCGGACGGTTAGCCTTTCGCGGCGTAAAGCATAAGGGAGCTGACTGGTGTGTCAGCTTCCTGATTCCATCATTATTAGAGGTCATCAGATCCGTTATTTGTGACAAATGGGCATTTTTAAAAAATTATAGGTCATCTGTTCCGTTATTCACCGCCAAAACGCCTATTTTTATTCGATTTTGAGCAAATAGCGGAACAAATGACCTCATTTTTTCTAAAAGTTGTGTTTTTATACGAATAGCGGATTATATGACCTATAATTCCTAATCCGGATGAAATGCATCACACTTCTGACTGAGTTACCATCGTTGGTTATAGATCTGATGTTCATCCTATTGTGTGTGGACAATCTGGACATGGAAGCGGTTGAGGACTGAGCACTGGTATCTTTAAATTATAAAATGACAAAGCACTCCAGGATGTTGATACAACAATATCCTGGGGTGTTTTTTATCTTTGGAAACAAACAAGCGAGCCAACTTACGAAGTGACGCTTTTATTACATCATAGCCATAAAGTGAAAATAAATGATTAAACTAGAGGGTACAAGAGTTGAAGTTAAGGAGTTGTTGTAGCAGCTCCTTTTTTGTTGAAGTAAAGAGCAGGATTGTCGAATAAAGATGAGGAATAACAATTATAGACGATTCTTCAGGGGGGA
The DNA here is from genome assembly GCF_005747095.1 of Exobacillus caeni. GTDB lineage: Bacteria > Bacillota > Bacilli > Bacillales > Guptibacillaceae > Exobacillus > Exobacillus caeni. Next base: position 29,538 of record NZ_SWLG01000012.1, read on the forward strand.
ATTATGGCTAAAAGTGTTATTGGACAAAGGGTGAATGTAGAGGGAATTGAGCTATATTATGAATATATAACAAGTTCTACTGATGATATAACGATAGTGTTTGAATCTGGTTATGGTTGGGATTTGAATAACTGGAATTCAATTAGGGAGGATGTCTCGAAGTTTGGCAATATGTTTTTGTACGATAGGGACGGTATTGGCAAAAGCGAGAAAAGTAATAAACCGAAACATAGTATACAAATTATCAAGAACCTTAGGATTCTTCTCAAAAAGGCAGAAATAAAACCACCATATCTACTCGTAGGACATTCCTTCGGGGGTGTAAATGTCAGATTATATGCTAGTAAATATCCAGAAGAAGTTGCAGGGATAATTCTTTTAGACTCCGTTCATGAAGATCAAAATAAGAAGATGGTTCCGTTTTTTACTGAGAAAGTTCGAAAAGAGTATTTAGGTCAATTTGCAGTGGAGGCTACGCTAAATGAATTTGAAGAAAGTTTGGAGCAAGTAAGAGGAGTAACGCTTGGAAGCATTCCGCTTCTCGTGATCACTGGTGGGACACAGTCACATCATACTACACAATCTATGGCTCTATGGATGAATTTTCAGACTGAACTTGCCCGTCTATCCTCAAAAGGCAATCATCTTATCATCAAAGAAGCTGGACACGCTATCCATATTGATGAACCTAAAATAGTTATTAATGTTATTAAGGAAATGATAGAGAAGTTATAAATCTTTCTTCTGTTAAAGGGTGCGTTTCTCCGAGAAGGAGACCGTACCTTTCTTATTGAAGTAACAGGGCAGGTTCGTTTGACAATAAATAGATTTTATATGGGAGGAAATCAAGTGAATATCAGACTTGCTGAAGCAAAAGACATAAAACAATTAATCAAAATGAGGTGGGATAATACCATTGAATTTGATGAGAGCAAAAAAGACGAGTCCTATGAAGATTTTGAAAAGGAATGTCAAACATTTCTTGAAAATGCGCTAAGTAGTAGCCAGTGGTATATTTGGGTTGCCGAGGATAAGGAGGAAATTGCTTCACATATCTACGTAGAATTAATACAAAAAGTGCCGCGCCCTGGTAGAATAACTCAACCATTTGCATATATGACCAACGTGTACACCATTCCAGAGTACCGAAATGCAGGCGTTGGCAGTAAATTATTAAGTACAATAAACAAGTGGATCAGGGAAAACAATTATGAATTTGTTATTGTATGGCCCAGTGAAGAATCCATCCATTATTATCAGAAAAATGGTTATGTCCATTGCACGGAACCCATGGAATATTTTCCATCTTAAGTAACGGGGGCAATTGATAAAAAATGACTGTCGCGTTAACAGTTATAACGAGTGTAATTAAAGAAGGAAAGTAGGATGACAAAAATGAACCTGAAACAATTCGAACAATATATCCAAAAGCTTTTTACTGAAGAGTTATTAGAAGAATTTCATGACGATTACGGCTTTACCGATAAATCGAACGATTCAATTTCAAAAATTGGGTATTCAACAAATTTATCTATCGAAACAATTGAAAAAGCTGCCGAGAACAATGTTGACTTGATGGTCACTCACCATGATGCATGGGATTTTATTTATGGATTAAAAGAGGAATGCCTCAATAAATTAGAGGAATACAATATCAGTCACTTTTGGATACATGGTCCACTGGATTTTGTTGACTTTGGAACTAGTACTTCTCTTATGAAGGTTATGGGTATTGACCGTGTGATTAAATACTCAGCCTATGATAATGGGGAGATGCCTGGTGTAGGTGAATTTAGTAAACCTATTGATTTTAATGTTGTAGTTCAAAGGCTGAGAAATAAGTTAGAGGAACCAGTCAGGTTTTGGAAAAATAACGAAAAACAGGTGAAGAAGGTTGGAGTATTAACCGGGGCAGGACATTCTTCTACCAATATTAAAATGGCAGTTGATGAGGGTTGTGATACATATGTAACTGGAGAAGCAACTTTATACACCATTCAATATGCCAAATTCGCGGGGATCAACCTTTTAGTAGGCAGTCACACTTTCACAGAAATTTTCGGCGTGGAAAGTTTAGTAAATAAAATTCAGGGATTAGATACAGGCATTAAAATTATTGAATTAAAGGAAAAACACTTTGAGTTGAATCATTGATTTTAAATGCAAGAGTTGAAGATCCAGGAGTTGTCGGTAGTTGGGTTAACCAGGTTAACAAGTGGGAAGTAGATTGGTTCTCGTTGCTAACCTTAATGAGATGTTTAATTAAAGATGAAATATTAAGGGGTATATGAAAGTGGTTGATTTTCAATTGTTTAAAAAGTTATGTGTCGAGTCCAAACTCGGAGAAATAATTGGGGTTCCAATATCAATATCAGGTGGTCTTTTGCATAAGATGTTTGCGGTTGAAACGAATAAAGGAAAATATGCTATTAAAATCTTAAATCCCCAAATTATGAAAAGACCTGATGCAATGAATAATTATATTAATTCAGAGAGAATCGCTAATTTGGTATCAAAGAAAGTACCTGCTGCCCCAGCAAAAATAATCAATGGTGACTTTATTCTAAAAAAAGATAGTCACTTCTATATGGTCTTCGATTGGGTAGAGGGGCAAACTCTTAAACCAGCTTTCATTAGTTGTAGACATAGTGAAAAGATAGGTTCTTTACTCGCTGCTATACATAGGACAGATTTTTCGGAGATTAATATAGAAGAAGATTTAGAAAACAATGAACAGACCATCGACTGGAATTATTACTTCCATGAAGGACAAAAAAGTAATGCTGAATGGATTGAATTAATGATTGGAAATGTTGATAAACTTTATGAATGGAGTTCGTTAGCAAACAAAGCGAACAAGTTACTTTCATCAAATTTTGTTATTAGCCATAGGGATTTGGATCCAAAAAATGTTCTATGGTATCAAGATAACCCAGTATTAATTGATTGGGAGTCAGCAGGTCATGTGAATCCAATGCACGATTTAGTAGAAACAGCACTATACTGGTCTGAGGATGAGACAGGATACGTGGATAAAGAAAGGTTTTTTGCTTTTATAAATGGTTATAAAAAGATCAACGGAGAAATTAAGGCAGACTGGCCTACTGTGTTAGAAAATGGCTATTTAGGAAAACTAGGTTGGCTTGAATACAATTTAAAGCGTTCTTTGTGGATTGAATGTACGAATAAAGAAGAACAAATGATGGGTACGGCACAAGTAATAGGAACAATAAAGGAAATAAACGATTATGCTGAGAAAAGTTCAAAATTAGTAGACTGGCTTGATTCACTATAGGGTTGCGATTGTTTAAGATCAGGAGTTATTGCAGCAGCTCACATCTTATTGAGCTAAAGGACAGGTACGTGTATTAAGCCTTTTTTATTTATACAAAAAAATTAGAATTATGCACTATCTTGAATGGGGGGAAGTTAAGTATATTGAAAAAAATCATAGAAGGAATAATTTATTTTTTGATTACAGTTTTAATTTTCATCGTCTTATGGAAAGTTACAGGGAAAGTTTGGGAGGAATTTGTTCCTTTGAATTATAAAACAAATTTAATAGGATTTATTTTTGTAACTCCAATAGTTATCATACTTTCATTTAGTCTATCTAGTATGATTTTTCATTTTATAAGGAAATCCGATTAAAGTTTTTATTGTTTAACGGGGACTTTAGTTTGAAACGAAAATAAGTTAAGACCAAAAAAGGGGGCACTAAACTATCTTAGTGCTCCCTTTAATTTAATTATATCACTCTCGGTGTTGAATTTTCAGTCTTTTTTATTTTGAAATAATTGTTAGCATTAAGGTAGCAAAAAGGAGGGATTTTATGATCGGAGGTTATGCAACATCTAAGGATACATCAAGTTTCTTAGAAAAGTACAGGATTGTAAAAAAGGAAACTCCCTGGTTTTGTATCTCCCCAATTGCCATTGGTACACATTTAGGTAATATGGATCAAACGGATTCTGAACTTTATCAAACATCGATTGAGTATGGATTAAAAAACGGCATAAACTTTATAGACACAGCGATTAACTATCGAGGAATGCGTTCCGAGCGGGATATAGGCATTGTTATTTCACGCCTAATAAGTGAAGGGCTTCTATTGCGCAGCGAATTTGTAATTTCCTCCAAGGCTGGAATTATTCCCGGGGATATTGATGCAGGACTTGTACCTAAAGATTATTTACAAAAAGTACTCCTTGATCAAGGAGTTTTACAGGTATCCGATTTAAATATCGTCGAACACCACCGTCACGTTTTGGCTCCTTCTTACTATGAGTTTGCGATTGAGCAGAGCAAGACACATCTTGGTTTAGAGACAATTGATATTCATTACATACATAATCCTGAGATTTCAATGGAGGTTCTGGGAGAAGAAGATTTTTATAAAAAACTTGAACCGTTATTTTTATTTTACGAAGACCAAGTTAGAAAAGGAAATATTCGTTTTTACGGGTTTGCAACTTGGAATAGTCTTATATGTGATCCCAACGAGAAAGGTTACATTTCATTAGGAAAAGTTGTGGATGTGGTAAAGGAACTGATTGGAGAGAATCACCATTTCAAATTTATTCAATGTCCTTTTAACAGCGTTATGGATGAAGCTAAACATAAGAAAACGCAACTGGTAAATCAAAACCCTTCTTCAGTTTTAGAAGCTGCAAACCAACTGGATTTAACAGTAGTGACAAGCGCTCCTTTTAATTCAGGTAAATTAATTAGCACAGATAAAATTCCAGACACTGAAATCCAATCAATTTTAAATGAACCAGAAATCCGGTCGGTAATGGTGGGGATGAAAAATCTTAGAAATGTGATTAACAATCTTAAATTGATAAAGAAATAACCATTTTATCTTCAACTAAAGGTTGCAATAGTTAAAAATCAATCAGCTGGTATCCAACGATGCCAGTTTCTTTTTTACGATCGGTTAATACTGTATTACCAAGATTTTTGGAAGTTTGTAAAATAGGCAGGAATTGATAAATGATTTCCAGAATGTGTAAGAGTTGTAAAAATTCATTTATCGAGAGGAGTAAAAATATGAATGAAACGACATTAGAAACTGGTCTAGAAGGCATAGCTTATTGTTGTATTCCTGTGGCTGATATTTTTCAGACTGCGGAATGGTATGTGAAACATTTTGGGTTTGAGATTAAGTTCCCGCGTGAAGATTTTCGGTTAAGTCTATGGAATAACGGGCGACCTATTCTTGACTTAGTGAAGAAAGATGCTGACACAACAGCAACGTTCACACTTAATGACAAACCCCATTGGATTATTACCTTTAGAACAAAAAATATCAAAGCCTTATACGACAAGCTTAAAGCAGAAGGCGTTTCAGTGAGACCTTCTATTAGTGATGAAGGTGAATGGGGCAAGTTCTTCACGTTTACAGATCCAGACGGGAATTTCTTTGATGTGTGGGAGAATCCTGACTGTCCGATGTAATTAATTGTTACCTTAAAAAGCAGATTTCAAAGCAATCTTTTTATCTTTAAATGAAGGAGAGGTAAGTATGAGTAAATCGTTTATTGACCAAGTTCATTATATTAGAATCCCAGTGAGAGATTTAGAGCAGTCTTCGAAGTGGTATAGAGATGTTTTAGGACTACAGTTGTTAACCATTACGGATGATCCATTTGCGATTATGAAAGTAAACGAGGGATCTTTTTTACTTATCCTGGTTCCGACTGAAGATGAAACATTCGTACATTTTACAGTTGAAAATGAACCAGCCTTTAGCCTCGGCTTTACAAGCCCTGATCTATTAGGTTTTCGTCAACATCTTTTAGATAATGACGTGAAGGTTGAGGATATAAAAGAAGATAATGGACACTCCTATTTCCACTTCTTTGATCTAAATGGTAATAAACTTCAAGTACACTGGTGAAATTACATACATGATTTGATTGCGACAAGAATTAGTGTAATTAAAACACCCAAAATGCAAAGCACTTTCCGTTTTGGGTGTTTTATATTGTTTTGTGGTGGTGCTAGAGTTTCGGTTCAGAAGTTGTCGCGGGAACTCCTTTCTTAATGAACGGGTAGTTTAGTTGAATTATGAGTGAAGTAGAATTAAAATATATACAAACATATATTCGGTTTGGGGGAGTATTAATGGAAACGTCTACTCAAAGTACTTTTAACGTATCTCTGGATTTTTACAGGGAAAAATATAGGCCGGAACTAAATGACTATCATTTATCAGGAGAACAAAGCAAATATGCTTCGGTCCCTTTAACTGCATTACTGAAATGCGAAAAGGATAGTTCCAGGCACCCAGTCGTTATTCTATATAACGGTGAACCAGCAGGCTTTTTTATTTTGCATGGTTGGGAAGGGGTTAAGGCTTATAGTGACAACAAAGATGCAATTCTTTTAAGAGGTTATTCAGTTAATACTAAGTTCCAAGGAAAAGGAATTGCTAAGCAGTCGTTAATAGTTTTAGAGTCTTTTGTAAATCGAAATTTTCCAAGTAAGAATGAAATCATTTTGGCAGTTAATCATGAGAATGTAATTGCTCAACATGTTTATAAAAAGGCCGGATTTGTAGATAAAGGGGTTAGGGTAATGGGCAGGAAAGGTGAATTATTTATTTTACATAAACCCATGTAGTAATTCCTTTCAAACTCATCTTTAAGGAACGTGGCTTAGTTGAATAATAGGTCATTAAATTCATAATAAAAGGAGCTTGAAGTGTTTATTTCTAACCAATAAATGTTCTATTTTTACAGGATTTTTGTGTTTTGTATTCCAAAACCAAACTCGTTAGGTTTAAGGTGGTTTAACAATATGGAGGTTTAAGTTAATGATTATAAAAAGAATCTCTTGCAAGGTAAAAGAAGGTAACAAAGAAAAATTTTACGAACATCAAAAGCAATGGAAACCTCTTAAGCAAGTAAAAGGTTTTTTAGGTCAAATTGGGGGTTGGAGTATAAAATACCCATTAACAGCTTGTGTTTATTCTTTTTGGAAGACCCAAAAGGATTATGGTCAATTTATGGAAGAGAAACATGACCAAATCTTTGTTAATTCAGGGCAAGAAAGCACCTATGAATCAATTGATGTGAGTTTGTTCCAAGAAAAGCTAAGGGTTCCTGGGGCGGAAGATAACATTGTAAATGTTGTTAAAATAGCTAATTATATACGAGTTGCAATGTCACAAGTTAAAGAAGATAAAATTATCCACTTTGTGGATATGCAGGAAGAAGTTTGGAATACAGGAATGAAGAAATCTAAAGGGATGCTTGGAGGAACTTTCTCATTCTCTCAAAAGCAAAGCAATGACTTTCTCATATTTACAGGATGGGAGAGTGAAGACTATCATCAACATTATATGGAAGCAAACTTTCCTGAATTATTAAAAACAGCAAAACCTCTGAATGATGTATTGAAACTTAGAGGAGAACAATTCACAGTCGAAGAAGCGTGGCGAGTCTATCCAAAAGACTGCTAAACTATGGGGTAAGATTGTTAAAGATCAGTAGTTGTCGTAACTGCTCCTTTCTTCTTGAGGTTAACGGGTTAAATTGGTTAAAAAAGAACAGCTGGTACCAAACGATACCAGCTGTTCTTTTTTCGGTCAATTACATCCTGATTTTCTCAAATATTTGGAAATTATATGGTAAAATAAAAATAGAATGATTATGTTCGATCACTAAAGGAGCGGTTTATTTTAATAACTATCCATACATATTTGGGGGCACATAATGAAGGAAAATATAATGAACCACCTTAACACGTTATCAACTGAGATTGGATGCCGACCTGTGGGGACCAGGGCGAATCAGGAAGCATCCAATTATATCGAAAATGTTTTCAAAAACTCCGGATTAGAAGTAGAAATACAAGAATTTAAAGTCCCAGATTGGCAACTGATCGAGGCTTTAATCGAATTAAATGATGTACGACTTGAGGCAAAAGGGAATAACTTTTCTAAACCATGTGATGTTTCAGGAGAAATCGTTCCTTTTTGCACGATAGAAGAACTTGCCTCATCATCTGATTTAGAAGGGAAAATAGCTTTTTTATATGGGGAGTTATCAAAAGAGAATTATGTTCCAAAAGGGTTTACCATTTATAATCCAGAACACCATCAACAAACAATTCGTTTACTTGAAGGAAAAAAACCTTCAGCCATCATATTTGTAAGAATGGAAAAAGGAAGAAATTTACCTGTCATAAATGATTGGGACTTTTCCATCCCTTCACTTACTGTTTCCCCAGAGGTAGGTTTAATAATAAAAAATAGTCTTCCAATCTCCTCAGCGAAATGTGTGATCGAGAGTAAGAGAACACAGGGAAAAACAAGAAACATTATAGGAAGAGTAAAAGGTACAGGGACAGAAAAGATTATCCTTACAGCTCATTATGATACAGTGTTTGAGACTAACGGAGCGTTCGATAATGCCTCAGGAGTTGCTCTTGTCCTTTCGCTAGCCGAGGAGATTGCAAAGCGGAAAGATTGGCAAACTGGATTTGAGTTTATAGCATTCAGCTCCGAAGAGTACCTTGGTCTTGGAGACGAGCTTTATTTAAATGAACATAAAAAAAGTCTCAAGGATGCAATAGTAGCTATGAATTTTGATGGTATTGGGCAAGCACTGGGAACAAATAACATCACTCTTATGTCTGGGTCGGACGAATTAGAAGCTGATTTAAAAGCAATCAAGAGGGAGTTTCCATCGGTTCAATGGACAGCTCCGTGGTATGAAAGCAATCACTACACTTTTTTCTCAAACGGAGTTCCGAGCATCCCTTTCAGTTGCAGTGGAGTTTCTGATTTATTGCATACTAGTGATGATACCACTCAGTGGATATGTAATGACAAGTTGAACGAGGCATACTTGCTTGTTCTTGAAATAATAAAGAATTTGCAAGGAAAAACAAGTGAATGGACAAGGAGATGAAGTTTTGTATTGGATTATAGGGTTATTTGATGACGAGACAGAAGAAACCATCAAAAAAATATGGGAAGAATTAAGTGTAAATTCGATTTCTTTTTATTCGGATGAAGTTAAAGATGCAAGACCTCATATTACTTTCGGAAGTTATTATAATTTAAATAAGCATGAATACATTAAGATGATGGATGATTATTATGATGACAAACAAAGTATCAAAATAACATTTAACACATTAGGCTCTTTTTTAAACTACCAAACGTTATTCTTGGCACCTACTATAACTAATGAACTTATCACTTTTCACTCTAACCACCATAAATATTTTGAGAAGTTTAACAGTAATGCAAACGAATATTATTTACCTGACCAATGGATCCCTCATTGTACTTTAGCTAATAAAATCTCCCCTGAAAAATTGTCCGAGGCATTCAACTATTGTCTAAAAAGAAACCATACTATTCATGGCAGCATAAATGAAATTGCATTATTAGAGTCAGTTGAAAACACCACTCCAAATCTTGAAGCCCCAATAATTTTTTCTAAACCATTAAAATTGCTTTAGGACCTCCTCTTACTGGAGTAAAGGAGGAGGTTAGTGAAAGAATGTTATTTGTTTCATAAATGATATAATTATTTATATATTAAAAAAACAGAAATTTCAGATTTTACCCAACTGTTACAAAGGAGTATTTAAATGAGTGATTATAAACTGCTTATTACTTTCAAAAGTGATCTTTACAATTATTCACTGGAACAACTAAGATATATTTCTGAAGAAGGAGTTTGGTCTATTGGACAGATGTATGACCATTTAATTGTTGTTGCTCATGAGTATCTTGATAATATTGAAACATGTGCTTCCCTTAATGAGGAACAACCCCTTGGGAAAACCCAATTTGGTGAGCAATTATATAGGAACGGAGGGTTTCCACCAATTAAAATAAGATTACCAGATGAACTAAATTCTCCACCAAATAATTCAGACAGCAAGGAAGACCTAATTAGCAGGATGGTTCAGTTAATTCAAAGGTTGAGTCATTGGGAATCAAAAGTGGATTATATTAACCCAAATAATAAAGTTGAACATGGAGGGTTCGGCTGGTTGAATGCAAAGGAATGGTATGATTTGGTTGGAATGCATTTTCGTCATCATTTGCGTCAAAAAAATGAGTTAGAAAGTTACATATTATAAGTGGAAATTATATCATAAATCGTGTGCCCACCTTTAACTAACAAAGCAGATTAATTCAAGAAGGAAAGAGATAGTAGGATGATGTTTCAACATAAAGAAAATAACACCAAGTAAGCTTTGTTTATGTTTAATTTTGACAAAGTAGAAGAGAATATTAATCTGCAATTTTCAAAATAGATGTTGAAAGATTCTTAGCAATCTATGTACATTTTTTTCGATACTATCACACATTTGGGTATAATCAGACAAAATCCCACAAAGGACTTATAACCATCCTTATAGAAAATATACTTGAAACGGGAAGGTCCTTGATTAGATATAATTTAGTTAATATGGTTTTTTACCAGCTTAATCTGTACAAACGACGTCCGCACTCCCTTTGAAGTAAACGACAAGGAGAGAAGTTATGAAATTTCTGCTCACATCTGCAGGTATAAATAACAAAAGCATGCACGACACGCTGGTTGACATGCTGGACAAGCCGATCGCCGACTCCAACGCCCTGTGTATCCCCACCGCGATGTACGGACACCCCTGGGTTGGCCCTGGCGTCAAGGCCTGGCAGTTCATCAGCGGGAATTCCGAGAATCCCATGGTTGACCTGGGTTGGAAGTCCGTCGGCGTGCTGGAGCTCACAGCGCTGCCAAGCATCGACGAAGAACGCTGGGTGCAACTGGTCCAGGAGACAGACGTCTTACTGGTGTCGGGCGGCGATGCCCTCTACCTTTGCTATTGGATGCGGCAATCCGGGCTTGCAGACCTTTTGCCGTCGCTCCAAGCGGTCTATGTGGGAATGAGTGCTGGGAGCATGGTAATGGCACCTAACATCGGGGAATACTTCGTTGGCTGGACTCCACCCGGCGGTGGCGATGAAACACTGAGACTGGTCAATTTTTCAATCTTTCCGCACCTGGATCACGAGATGCTGCCAGGAAACACCATGTCTGCAGCAGAGAGATGGGCAGCGGGAATGCAGGGTCCGGCGTATGCGATTGACGATCAAACCGCCATCAAAGTAATCGACGGAGCGGTAGAAGTTATCTCCGAAGGGCATTGGAAACTGTTTTCGCCCTGAACTTTACAGCTAAACACATAAAAAACGTAGCGAGATTCTTATAATTAAAATATAATTTCACTTGAATGGTTCTTCGCTTCAACCGCATCATAAATAATCGTAAATGAGTAAACATAACACAAATTAATACACTCTAAGTAAAGAAATATTTAGACATCCGTATTCCATATAAGGGTTCGATTGTTTAAGATCTATCAGCTGGTATCAAACGATGCCAGCGTTTCTTGTTTCCCGATGAATACTTCCTGGTTGTTTTAAAGGATTTAGAAATATTATGGTAATTGAAGAATGGAATGAATATTTCGCTCTTTCGCTAAAGGTGCAGTTTAGTTCTCTCATGCCAATATTTTTATAGAGATAAATCGAAAAAAATCTTTAAAGATATTTATTTTGTCGATTTTGATTTTTCTTGTTCGTTGTATTTATACAGAGGCCGAGTATGAATGGTCTACTAAAAGGAATTTGACTTGAAAATAAGGAGGGAAACTTATGCTATTTATGCTGATTGTCAAAGCCTCACAGAATTCAGAAGGTGGAAATCTCCCAAGTCCAGAGCTCAATGAAGCCATGAGTAAGTACAATGAGGAATTAGTTAAGGCCGGTGTGCGGGTTGCAGCTAAAGGGCTTTATCCAAGTTCAAATGGGATTCGCATTTCGTTTCCGAAACCAGGGGAAAAGCCGGTGGTTACGGATGGTCCATTTACGGAAACGAAAGAGTTGATTGCCGGGTTCATTCTGATTGATGTGAAGTCAAGGGAAGAAGCCATCGAATGGGCAATGCGGATGCCGGACCCACAGGGCTTGGGGGAAGGTCAGATTGAATTGCGTCAAGTAATAGAGGATCCAATAATGTTTGCAAGAGAAGCAGCTAAATTACGCAAGAAATCAGAGAAAGAAAAACTATAGTGACAACCTGTGAAACCCATCGTACCATTGAAGGGATCTGGACAGTAGAATCGGCCAAAATCATAGCCGGTGTTGCCCGAATTGTTCAAGATGTCAGTATCGCAGAGGATTTGTCGCAAGAGGCATTAGTCATTGCACTTGAAAAATGGCCTGAGTCGGGTATACCGGAAAAACCGGGAGCCTGGCTCATGACTGTTGCCAAACGACGGGCGATAGATCTTCTGCGTCGAAACAAATTACGTGATCAAAAATATGTGGAAATAAGTCGCAACATAGAATCCAAAATGAAGTACGACTATGATTCTATTGACGAGGAGATTAATGACGATCTCCTGCGTCTTATTTTCACAACTTGTCATTCGGTGCTTTCCAGGGAATCTCGAGTCGCTCTAACTCTAAAACTGCTATGCGGATTAAAGACAGTTGAAATTGCACAAGCTTTTCTTGTGTCGGAATCAACCATTGCACAACGAATTGTCAGAGCAAAACGTACACTTTCTGCTTCAAAGGTAACTATTGAAGTTCCCGATGGACCTGAGCTTTTACGTCGGTTGTCATCCGTTCTGGAAGTGATCTATCTCATGTTTAATGAAGGATATGTTGCAACCGGTGGTGAGAACTGGATTCGTCCAACGCTATGCTATGAAGCCATTCGTCTTGGTCGGATTCTGGCGGAGGTTCTTCCTGGGGAACCGGAAGTGCATGGACTGCTTGCACTCATGGAAATCCAGGCGTCACGTTTCAAAGCGCGAATTGGTACTTCAGGAGAGCCGATATTGCTTATGGATCAGAATCGGGCGCTTTGGGATTCTCTTTTGATTCACCGCGGCTTTTCGGCGCTTAAGCGGATTGAGCAAATCGGTGGTTCCTATGGTCCTTACTCACTTCAAGCATCAATAGCTGCTTGTCATGCCAGGGCACGTACTGCATCGGAAACGGATTGGCAAGGAATATCTGCACTTTACGATGCCCTTGTCCAGGTGGCACCATCTCCTATTGTGGAGTTGAACCGTGCTGTTGCTATTTCCATGGCTTATGGACCGGCCTCTGGGCTGGTGATTGTGGACGCATTAGAAGACGATCCATTCCTAAAAAATTATCACTTGTTGCCAGTAGTTCGTGGCGACTTACTTGTTAAGTTGGGGAGAAATGAGGAAGCATGCGCTGAATTCAAGCGTGCAGCATCGTTTACACAGAATAAACAAGAGCGTACCTTTCTTCTAAAGCGGGCAACCGACTGCGTTAAAATCTAAAAGTTTCACTGCGTTAAGATCTGACGAAAAATCAAGCATAAATCAACAATATAACCATGTCGATTTATCAATTGTGATTAAGGAGAGATTTTAATGAAATATCTTTGTTTAGGTTATTTAGATCCACAGAAAATGGATGCCCGCTCCAAAGAAGAAATTGATGTCGTTATGAATCAATGTCAACCCCATCTTGATAATTTATATGATAGTGGGAAAGTGATAATTGATGCTGGTCTTGATATTCAGACTAAAACCTTAAAAAGAGTGAATGGAAAAGTGACAGTTATAGATGGTCCTTATATTGAAACAAAGGAAATGTTAGGAAGTGTGTTTATCATAGAAGCAAGGGACATGAAAGAAGCAGTGCAGTTAGCATCCTTACATCCAACTACACAATTAGATGCAGGTGAACAGTTCGGTTGGCGCCTTGAAATCCGTCCAATTCACTACTTCGAAAAAAAAGAATAGCCTTTGAAAGGTCGATGAGTTAAATTGTTATTCCGATGAAATTTACGTATTTTGCAAAGAAATCCCGTGGTAATCTATTTGGAGGATGATAGAATCATTTTGAAAAAATAAAGTTCTAGAAACGTTTAAAGCCCTACTCATTTGAGGGGGCTTTAAGTACTTTCAACTCAACACTGTTTTTTTCTTCAAGGTCTTGTCTGTTTTTAAAATCTTCATGATGGTTAAGCCCGCTGCAACTGAATTCGTATAAACGGCGATGACCTTTCCTCTTTAGCCAAGCTAAGTTTTCTCAAAACAGCAATTAATAGTATAGATAAAATTGAAACAACTAGAAAAGCAATTAAAGCTGGGATTATTTGATTACTCAAAAAAGGATACTAAGAAAGGTAATGAACTTTACAATATAGCAAATGGGGAGGAAATATGGACAAGTTAATAAAAGAGGTAGCCAATTTAATTAGTGGTAAGGATAAAAAAATAACCATAGGAATTTCGGGTCATGGTGCATCTGGAAAAACAACGTTTGCCCATAATCTTTTAAAACTTTTAGGAGATTATGATGTTAATTATATAAACACGGACCCCTACATTGTTGGCTCTCATCTTAGAAAGTATACTTCTATCGACTACGAGTATAAGAATGTAGCTCATCATGATAAAATGACAGCTTGCCATCCTGCTGCCCATAATACATCAGCTTTAGAGAGAGACATACATATGATAAGAGATGGTTTAGATTTTTATACAATAGGTACGAATTATACAAGAAGTAAGTTGATTTCTTCCAAAAACAAAATAAATATTATAGAAGGTATGACTGTTGCTTTTACTGATTCTAATTTGTATGACCTTAAAATTTATTTATATACCGATGGAGAAACTGAGTTGATGAGAAGGAGTATACGTGATATTACCGAAAGAGGAACAGATATAAACTATTTAAGAAAATCTCACCAAGAGCGTAGGATTCAATATAAGTTATTTATGCATCCTTATCATCGAAACTTTGACATAGTTTTAAAAAATTCGAATGAAGATTTTATTATCGAAAAAGGTTGTTTAGATAAAATTTTGAAATAATACGCTTTAAAATAACGGAAGCTTAGTTTAAAAACAGGGTAAAATCGATGCCAATCAGTAAACTTAAAACCAAGGCGTGCCAAAACTACTGTTAGTTGGCACGCCTTGGTTTATTTCGAATTTCTGAAAAAGGAAGCCTTTAATCTAAGTGATTCCTTTTTTATTGTTTTACCCAGTAAGCTGCTTTGTTTGTTGATGGAGTCGGAGGGAAGCGTTCTCCTTTGCCTAAATCAACTGTACCTTCATCATCATCAGGCTTTTCGGCATCACTGTTGTTCACATAGCTTTCGAAGACATAAGTTCCGCTTTCTGGTGCTTCTTCACCAGTCTTGAATTTTTCTTCATTTGCCATTATAAACACCTCCATTGCTTTGTTACAAAACTTGTTCCCAGAAGAGAAGCATCTAAACGTTTATAAGCAATTTTGCTGCTTCTTTACTACTTGTAGGTTAAAACTTTTTTCTTGATTTATTGGTATTAAATTGAAAAGCTGTAGCTTGATAAAACGAAAATATTTTCCGTTCCTTATGGTTAGAACACTGTCCTACATATTTATTGGGGAGTATTAAAATTTCAATTGTGTTTGTACTAGAAAGAGTGTTTTTTCTTGCTTTCTTTAAGGTATACCTATACTGAGAGGTGATGGTATGGAAGGGCAAAATATGGTTTCTCATGCAAAGTGGAAGTTCGTCTTTCTCGTTTTCCTTATTGCAGTTTTAAGCGGATGCCAGAGCGAGCAAAATTCTGAAACTGATTCAGATGATACTAAAAAGGCAACAGAAACCGAAACGATCCAGGATGCTTCTTATGAAGACAGGGGAGAAAATATCTTTTTCATTCCGCACAGTGAACTGGATGTTATCATAGAATCGGTTAAGATGCTTAGAAGGGAACATCCGAATATAGAGATTAAAAACATGACTGAAGTAAGAAGTGCAAAAGGTGGCAATTTAAATAGATTGCTGGGATATATTGTGATAGGAGAAGAGACGGAAGAGAATAATTAAACGGTCAAAAAGCATCGGAATGGTTTCCCGATGCTTTTTGACTCCAGTTATTTAATCGCATCAATAGGCAGAAAGGCATGCACTCCTTTTGAAAAGTTAACAATCTGAGTGATTCGCAGATCAACGACCATGGTTGCGTATGCATGTGCTTCCGAACGAGAGAGGTTATAATGCTGTGCTATGAAATCTATCATATTTTTTAACGCAATCCACATCGCTTCTTCTAAATTTTCGTGCACTCCAAGCGTTATCCAGCCTTTCTCGGTCTTTGCCATGGGCATTGAGAGGGGAAGGTCATCTCTTAACGTAAACGTTATATCGACATGATCCATCGGGCACTCCAGAGCAGGCCCCCCAACTTCACCGTCACCCTGGGCAGCGTGTCCCTCTCCAAGCGAAAATAGGGCCCCTTCAACTGGGATTGGCAAATATAACGTACTGCCGGCCTGAAGTTCCTTGCAATCGATGTTGCCGCCACAGAAGCGAGGGACAACAGTGGAATGATGTCCGGACTCATCCGGCGGCATTCCCATAATCCCCATAAAAGGATGGAGTTTTACCTCGAAATCAAAATTTCCGAAAAAACTTCTTCCAATCATATTTTTGTGATCAAGATTGAAATCCAGCGTCACCTCGGGCTCGTTATCCATTCCCAGCTTTTTGTTCCAGTAACTTGGAAAACCTCCAGCGGATGTCCATCCCCATTCCCCCGGTACGATTTTATTGATCTTAACCTCCAGCGTCTGGCCAGGTTTTGCTTCTTTTATGTATACGGGTCCAACCAGTGCATGGCCGAATTGATCTGTTTTCCGGTCTTCTCTTAGGTTAGTAAACTTCTTTCTGGGTTGGCCTGGACCAGGACGTTTTTCTATTCCCCAGGCAGCGTCCAGGGTTTGGAAGATAACAGAATCTCCCGAAGCAATTTCTATCGCTGGTGTTAGATCTTTGCTGAAAAAACCATGCAATGAATTAGAGTCTGGCTTTAAATAATGTACCTCTGACATGAAAACTCCCCCTCTGCTATTTGTTACTTTATATAGTAACATTTATTACTCTTTGTTGTTGATGAGTTTGAGAATAAACTAATACAATTTACTAAAGTAACTAACCTGAACTAACTAAAAAGTTTATAATCTTTTCGTTTGTGTTTGAAACAAAATCCATTCTTACTCGTCTATTAAGTAACAAAACTTATAAAGATGAGGTGGTTGACATCGAACCGATGGTAAGTTTATTAATCTGGTATCCTGCTGCTTTTCTGTTCTTAGGATTATTGCTTGGAGTTTTTTTGAAAAGTTCAAAAATAAATGCCTTGATTGTTGTGTTAACTTCCTATCTTTTCAGTAATTTAGCCTGGTTTTTATTGACTAGCGGAGCTTTCCCTGGTATCGAAACAGGGGCTTATGGAAAAGGTTTTTCCGTTTTTTCTAACGTTACTTTTGTTGAAACAATCTCTCTTTTGTTTACGCCTACTGTTTTTTCCCTGGCATATGTCGTTTTAGCTTTAGTAGGGTTTGTTATAGTTTCAAAATTGTTAGGTAAAGTAAAAAGAAGCAGTACAACTTTATAAGCTGTTAAAAGTAAGGCAGGGACAATTCATCGATCAACATTTAAAATTTAAAAGGAGGATAACAGGATGGGATGGTTCTGGATTATGATTACAGGGATTTTGAGTTTTGCCTGGTTAATTGATCATAGACGTAAAAAGAGAAGGAATGATAAACATACTCGCGGTATCCATCCTGCAACTAAAGAAGGAGAAAGCAGTAACTATGTTGCTGGAGATTACCATGGAGGAGGAGGGGGTAGAAACAGTTAACTTTTAAGGATTTAGGATGTATGGGTTCTGAATAAATGTAATACAAAAACAATGCATAATAAACAATAAAACTAGCCTTATTTGTTGCAAAACGGAATCGTCTATACAAACGATAAAAAATTAATTGGGTGTAAGCTTATCCACGGGTAAAAAGTTAAAGTTTGGTTAACTGGAAGAATTAAAGGAAGTAGGAAGAATTGTGGTTTATAACTTATTTAGTGAAGGAATTTTAAACCAAAACAAAAAGTAAGAAGGCAGCCACCCGCTTACTTTATCTTACTTTATATATACGTTATTTCTGGCCCGTTTTCGTGACAATCCAGTGCATGACGGGCATTGTATTGGTGTTGAGTTTCTTTGCTAGCAAATCTGCGGCAGAGAAATCAGTAAAGGTTTTAATCAAATGGCTGTTTGAATCCTTTAAGGTTTCTGTTGCCCCATTAACGTCTCGTGTAATTACGAACATATGGGTCAACTCCTTAATTCTATTCAGCCAATCTCTAATGCTGTAACTCCATTGTCACACAGATTTACGTTTATGTATACCCTATTCTTTCCATTTTTTTACCTTAAATGATGAAAATCCCTTTAGTAGAGGCTTGCATCACTCATAAAAAATTAGAAAAAATCCCACCACTTTTCCGAAGTGATGGAATAATAAAGATACTTTAACCAAGTCCGATGATGCCGACAACCAATATAGCGATATAAACGAGTGTAGGAATAATATAACCTGTTTGATCTAAGAAATTGTTCTTCTTTTCCATTTCGTACCATCCTTTCTAAAGCTGATTATATGAAAAATCCTTCTTACTATAAAAGTGATGTTATAATACCAATTCCCTGTTTTACGCCGGTTGTAAACAAAAACCTCAAAGGGATAAGGCCTTTTAAAAGAAGTTTCCTTATATTAAATAAGAAAAGAGGAACGCAATTACGCTCCTCTTTTTATTGCAATATGGAATATAAAATATTTTCTTGTGTAGCATTTGTGTCTTCGTCTCCATGAAAAATTTGAATACTTCCTAATTTTATGATCAACAACAAAAATAGGATAAAGACGACAACAAACAAAATTGTTAGGCGAAAAGGGATCGATTCAGCCTTCTTTCCTTTTTTACTCGCCATTTCTTTTACCTCCGTGCAGTAGTTGGCTTATTAACCATTTTTTCATACTCTATCACTTCTGCTTCACTATTTTTAACAGTATCAGTGAAATCTCTATTAATTGTTTTATTATTATCCGGGTCCATGTTTGTAACAGGAATCAAACTAAGAACAGTATCACCTGATTCGCCCTGAGGTTCATTATCAATCGTGAAAAATAAAAGATTACCTGACTTCTTTAAAATTAATAATGGAATCGATTCCTCGTTTAAATCT
This sequence comes from Exobacillus caeni, assembly GCF_005747095.1. Lineage (GTDB taxonomy): Bacteria > Bacillota > Bacilli > Bacillales > Guptibacillaceae > Exobacillus > Exobacillus caeni. The sequence continues at coordinate 48,639 of NZ_SWLG01000012.1, forward strand.
ATTTTAAATTCTTCAAAATCATATTCATCTGTCAATTGAACAGATTGAAAACCGTAGCCTTCCTCTATTTTTTTATTTAGAGTTTCCCAGGTTATTCCTTCTTTAAAGAGAATTAGTCCACGGCTGGTGTGAACGTAATCGTTATGGTCATCATTTTCACTTGTATGCAGGGCTAGTTGGTAGACATTGTTTCTTCCCATTTCTGGAATATAATTCGTACAAACAAGTGCATTGTAGGAATCAAGCTCTGTGGCGGCGATTAAGTATTCGTATGGCGTAAGATCAAGGCGGTGCTCCGTCTTTTCAGCAAGCAGCTCTCCATAGTAAGTTTTTTTGAAACCGCGTTGCTTGGCGAATTGGAGCTTCAACCAGGAGGAATCCGTAACAATAACAGGGATGTCCAACTTTGTGATTTTTTTTGCAAGTTCCACTGTAAAAGGGTTGCTACCAACGATCAGAACACCAGGTTTACCCTCTGCAGCAAGCCCTAACTTTTTAGCGAGCCATCGAAGCGAAAAACCATGGATGACGACAGTTGAAAAAACTAATGCAAATGTTAATGGTACAAGTATACTGGCATCAAGAAACCCTTCTGAAAAAAGAATGCTCGAAAAGTAACCAGAAACAGTCAGCGCGACGATTCCCCTTGGTGCAATCCAGCTGACTAATAACTTTTCTTTTGTCGTCAGGTCAGTCCGAATAGTGGAAAGCCAGATTGATAAGGGACGAACAACAAATAGCATCAATCCAACAAACGCCAGGATCCTAAGGTTGAACATAGTATAGATGGTTTCAAGGCTTAAAGACGCTGTCAGCATAATAAAGATAGCAGAGACTAGCATAACAGATATATTTTCTTTGAAATGACGTATATCATTGATCGACGAAACACGAAGGTTTGCCAGGGTTATCCCCATAGCAGTGACTGACAGCAATCCAGTTTCGTGCATGATTTCGTTTGGGATTGTAAAACAAAAAACAACAACTCCAAACACGATTGGAGATTTTAAAAATTCGGGAATCTGCCCTTTATCAAACATCAAGGCAATTAGTTTTCCAAGCAGCCAACCAAGCAATACTGCAAAGAGCGAGACAAGGAAAAATAGTACCAACTGATTTACTGTTACTTTTTCCAAAACGAAGAACCGAATGATTTCGTAGGAAAAGACAGCGAGCAAGGCACCCAGCGGATCGACGATAATCCCTTCCCATTTTAAAACCGCTGCAGGACGGGGTTTTAATTTAGATTGTCTCAACAATGGCAGGATGACAGTAGGGCCTGTGACGATCAATAAGCCGCCTATTACAAACGATACGGCCCATGATAGGCCGGCGACAAAATGCGCCGCAAAGGAACCGAGTACCCAGGCAAGCAATGCACCGATCGTGACGATCCGAAAGATGGAATGTCCCACATCTTTAATCTCGCGAAAAACGAGTTTGAGGCTTCCTTCAAATAGAATGATGGCTACTGCGATCGATATGAGGGGCTTATAAAGATCCCCAAACTGAACTTCGGGATTCATAACTCTAAAAATTGGTCCTGCCAGCAAACCTGTAACAGACATAACGACAATCGCCGGCAAGTTAAAGCGCCATGCGACCCACTGGGATCCTATACCAAGAATCCCGATCAACATGAGCAAAAACAAAGAAGGTTCTAACATTGTCTATCTCCTCGGCATTTGATATTTTTCCATACATGTTTTTAAAGCGTTCATGGAAATCTTTATGAATAGGATGGTAGGTTGCAAGATGTTTTTTACAGCCAGTTGCCTATACTTTTCATTAATAATGTTGTAAGCCAGATTTTTACTGTTGAAAAATTACATACCTTCCAAATTCCCATAATTCTTCTTTTGTACTCCTATTTTTTCCTTCTGCTGCTAAGGAGTGTGTGCAGTATATAAACCCATCCATCTCCTTTAGCTTCCATGTTAAATATTTTATCCAACATAGGTGAAAACAATTAAAGTAGGACAAAGTAGAAATGATATTTGATTGAACATGCGCTGATCAAACTGAATGTTTTAAAAGAAAATGTTTTATCCTAATTATAATCAATTCACCAGAAGAGGAGTTTAATGGATGGTTTTGGACTTGATATTGGATTCGTTACTAGTTGTTGCAGTGGGAACGTTTTTGTTGAGAATAGGTGGAAGGCGAACTATATCTCAAATGACCATTTCTCAGACTGTCATCATGATTTCAATCGGTTCCCTTCTCATCCAGCCTGTTAGCGGTAAGGGGATCTGGTTTACTTTTTTAGTTGCAGCAATGCTTGTTCTTTCACTACTTATACTGGAGTACCTGCAATTGAAATTCGATCTGATAGAGACGATAGTTACCGGTAAGTCTGTTGTTGTCATTGAGAACGGCACATTCAGTATTGAAAATTTAAAGAAGCTGAGGCTGACTGTGGATAATCTCGAGTTGCGTTTAAGGCAGAATGGAATCGAAAATATCTCGGATGTCCAGTGGGCAACTATCGAACCGAGCGGCCAACTGGGGTATGAACTGATCGAAAGGAAAAAACCAGCAACGAAAGAAGATATCCAGAAACTCTTCGATGTGATTCATCGAATCTCACCCGGAATAGATGAATCGGTGTTATCGAGGGACAAAAACCAGGACCTTAATCTAGATACTAGCCTGTTTTCTGAGATTAAAACAGGGAAAAACGAACCGACGCCTCCAAAAGAATTGCAGTAAAGATTTTACACACTCTTCTTTAAACCGTTTTTTGTATTCTCTAAGCTTGAGATGTAAACAATAACCCTATCACAAAACAGGAGGAGGCCCCTGGATGTTCAGAAAAAAAGCAGGCGATGTATTAATGGAATTGTTAATGGAGTGGAAAGTAGATCACATATACGGAATGCCTGGTGATTCGATTAATTCCATGATCGAGTCATTGCGAAAAGTGGAGGACCGAATAAAATTTATACAGGTCCGGCATGAGGAGAACGGGGCGCTGGCAGCGGCGGCATATGCAAAGTTAACCGGCAAGCTTGGTGTCTGTACTGCGATTGCGGGTCCTGGATCGATTCATTTATTGAACGGTTTGTATGATGCTAAGTTGGACAGGGCTCCTGTACTTGCCATTTGCGGCCAGGTAGAATCAGATCTAATGGGAATCGATTATTTCCAGGAGGTTAATCTTTCACGGCTGTTCGATGATGTGGCTGTTTATAACCAACGGATAACATCGGCAGAACAGCTTCCGGCAGTTGTGAACCAGGCGATACGGACCGCTTATGCCAAAAACGGTGTTGCTGTTATTACGATACCTGATGATGTTCAAAAGGCGGAGGTCGAAAGGGAAGCGAGATTTACCAGCCCTGTGGTGGTTAAATCCAGGCATCTCCCTGAGCAAGAGGATTTGTCCAAAGCCGAAGTACTGCTCCACCAGGCTGAAAGGCCGGTTATTTTGGCGGGAAAAGGTGCGAGGAATGCCGGTGTGGAACTCGTGAAATTTGCTGAAAAATTGGCAGCGCCGATCGTATTGTCACTGCCGGGAAAAGGGGTAATCCCTGATGAACATCCGTATAGTCTTGGCGGACTCGGTTTAATTGGCACGAAACCTGCTTATGAAGCGATGAAAGAAGCAGATACCTTAATTCTCGTCGGGACTTCTTTTCCTTTCACTGGATTCTTGCCTGATCAAGCGAAAACCATCCAGATCGACACTAACCCGGTACAAATCGGTAAGCGCTATCCGATCGAAGTAGGGCTTGCCGGCGATGCAAAAGAAACACTGAAGGAACTGTTAAATCGGATGCAGGAAAAACAAGACAGAACGTTCTTAACTCGCTGCCAGGAAAGAATGGCCGTTTGGTGGGCGAAGATGGAGAAGGAAGAAAACGTAGAGGCACTGCCGATCAAACCTCAAAATGTGGTCAAAGGATTACAACAGGTTATCTCTACAGATGCGATCATTTCCTGCGACGTTGGTAACGTTACGGTCTGGATGGCGAGACACTTCCGGATGACAAATCAAAAGTTTGTCATTTCAAGCTGGCTGGCAACCCTTGGTTGTGGACTTCCAGGCGCAATCGCCGGTAAGATCGCCTATCCGGAAAGACAAGTGGTTGCAGTTTGCGGAGATGGCGGGTTCGCTATGACGATGAACGATTTTGTAACTGCAGTAAAATATGAACTGCCGATGATGGTCATCGTTTTGAACAACCATAAGATTGCAATGATTAAATTTGAGCAAGAAGTGATGGGGAATGCAGAATTTGGAACAAACCTTCATAATCCTAACTTTGCAAAATATGCTGAAAGCTGTGGCGGAGTAGGAATTAGAGTGGAAAAGCCAGAGGAGTTAATTCCAGCTCTAAAAAAAGCAGCGATGCAATCCAAACCGTGTATCGTCGATGTCCTGGTAGATGCAAATGAAGCACCGCTCCCAAGCAACATAACGTTTAGCCAGGCAGCAGGCTATGCCCAGCATATGATCAAAGAATTGTTTTCTGAGGGGAAGCTGGATTTGCCTCCGCTCTAAAAAACTGAAACAGGAAAACTTGTTGTAAATTAAAAATTTCTCGGATTAATTTGCTTTAAAGTGTTAAAGTGTGATAATATTGAATTGTCTTACTACTTGTATGACCAACCCTCTCAAAGGCCCCTCCCACAAGGGGCCGCTATTTATTTTGCGCAATCTTCTTGTGCAAGATAGGCCGGAATGTCGAAAATATCGATATGTTGTGATTTTTTGAATATGAAAATTAACCAAGATATATTTTGTTTTCGAAGATAAAACAAAGAAGGGCTTGTTTTCTCCCCCTGAAATTTAACTCACATACCCAGTCTCACACCCTGATAAGTTTTACAAATTAAAGTTAGAAGGATAAAATAGCAGCTTTAAAATAACATTCTGGTAATTTTGAAAGATATCTTGTAACCTGTCTATTTTTGCTGTAAAATAACAGAAAATTATAAATTTAAAAACAACTTAGGGGGATTTTGAATGAGGAAGTCGTATAAAGGTCTTTTGTCTATTTTTGCTATTATGGCGCTTCTACTTGCGAGTGCCTGCAGTGGAGGGAACGAAACATCTGGGGACCAATCAGGCGATGCGGCAAAAGATGGTGCTGTAAGCGCGAAAGTAGGAGTTATCTCCTGGTTAACCGGAGCGGGGGCAGGTTATGGTGAAGCGATAACAAATGGACTAAAGCTAGCGAATAAAGAAATTAAAGAACAAGGGAAGGTAGATATCGAACTTATTACCGAAGATTCAGCAGGGAAACAGGAACAGGCCCTGTCGTCTGCCCAAAAGCTGATGAACTCTGAAAACGTTTCCGCGATTATCGGACCAACGTTAAGTACTGAGATGAAGGTAGTTGGACCGGAGGCAGATCTGAACGGTGTTCCGATCATGGGAACATCCACCACAGCTGCCGGCATTCCTCAGATAGGAGATTATGTATTCCGGGACTCCATTCCTGAATCACTAGCAATTCCGGCCTCTATAGAGAAAGCCATCGAAAAGTATGATGTTAAAAAAGTTGCTATTCTATACGGAAATGACGATGTGTTTACAAAATCAGGATACGATACGATGAAGAAAGTAGCTGAAGACAAAGGACTGGAAATTCTAACAACGGAAACGTTCCAAAAAGGACAGGCTGACTATAATGCACAGCTTACGAAAATTAAAAACACACAACCTGATTTAATCTTATGTTCCGCTCTTTATAATGAAGGCGCAGTAATCATGGACCAGGCGAGAAAAATGGGAATCGATGTACCTTTCGTAGGCGGAAATGGTTTTAACTCTCCGGAAGTGATTAAGATTGCAGGCGATGCTGCAGACGGATTGATCGTAGCAACACCATGGTTTGCGGGGAAAGATGACCAAAAGGTTCAAGACTTCGTTGCGAAGTACAAAGAAGAGTACGGAAAAGAGCCTGACCAATTTGCTGCCCAGGCATACGATGGAATGTATCTTCTAGCAAACGCAATCGAAAAAGCAGGAAGCGATGATCGTGATGCGATTCGCGATGCTTTAGCTGAAACTGAAGGCTTCGAAGGAATCCTTGGGGAAATGTCTTTTGATGAAGAAGGCGACATCGTGATGGAGCCTACCGTCTTAACAATCAAAGAGGGGAAATTCCAGCTGTTCGAATGATCGATAGAAATTGGGAGAGGAAGTAGTCTCTCTCAATTTTTTATGGAGACGTTGATGTTAGTTGGATCACCATAAATTAAAGTGCTTTCCATAACCTACAACAAAAGAGGTGTATCACTTGATCTTAGAACAATTAATCAACGGACTGACTTTAGGAAGTATATACGCAATCGTTGCATTAGGTTACACCTTAGTCTTCGGTGTACTTGGCATTATCAATATGGCGCACGGTGAGATTTTTATGTTCGGTGCCTTTATGGGTGTAGTTATAACTCACACCCTGCAACTGCCGCTCGCCTTAGCATTTGTGGTCGCGATAGCGGTTACAGCATTATTAGGGCTTTTCCTTGAACTGCTGGCGCTTCGTCCTTTGAGAGGTAAGAAAGGGGTATCCCATCTTGCACCGTTAATAAGTACGATCGGTGTTTCGATCTTTCTTGAAAACCTTGCCCATCATTTCTTTGGCGCAGGCAACCGTCCCTTTAATACTTCTTTCTCAGAAATAAGCGTTCAAATAGGCTCTGTCACCATTTATGCGGTACAGCTTGTCATATTTGCTATCGCAGTGCTTTTGATGGTGGGGCTCTCCTTCTGGCTTTCTAAGACAAAAGCTGGTAAAGCACTGCGCGCATGTGCTGAAAACCTGGAAGCTGCCAGCCTGCTTGGCGTGAACACGAAGAAAATGATCATGATGACCGTAGTTATTGCTTCTGCCATGGGAGGAATCGCTGGAATCTTAGTAGGGATGGCCTTTAACTCCGTCACTCCGCAGATGGGATTAACGATGGGGCTGAAAGGCTTAGCGATCATTATCCTCGGTGGCATGGGCAGTGTCAGGGGAGCGATGGCCGGCGGTTTGATCCTCGGACTGTCGGAAACGATGATCGTCGTGTTCGGCGAATCTGGTTACCGGGATGCCATCGCATTTATCGCCATTATCGTCATCTTATTGGTAAGACCTCAAGGACTCTTTGGCCAGGCAGCGCCAGAGGCAAGGCGGTGAGAATAGATGTTAGCTGAAATCATTAACCCATACTATTTACAGGTTCTATCCTTTATCCTTATTAATATTATTCTTGGTGTGAGTATCTATATCACGTTATCAACCGGCCAGCTTTCATTAGGGCATGCCGGATTCATGAGTATCGGTGCGTACACTTCGGCGATTTTAACCCTTAATTACGACTTCCCTCTAGTGGTCGGGGTCATATTGGGAGCATTGCTTGCGGGCATCGTGGGAATTTTGATCGGCATTCCAACATTACGATTACAGGGCGTTTATTTAGCCATTGCAACACTTGGCTTCGGTGAGGTGGTCAGGGTCCTGTTCATCAACTGGGAAAGCCTGACACAGGGTGCTATCGGGATTTCATCCATTCCCCATTTTGGACGTGAATTGGTTACCGGATTAAGAGATACCGGATTCACGGCGGATATGATCGGGATCCGGAACAATCAGCTTATCAGTTTACTGGTGTTCATTATCTTGCTGGTGATCACTGTACTTTTAATAACATTTTTCGTTAGGCAAAACCATTCAAGAGTGGGAAGAGCTTTTGCGGCTATCAAAATGGATGAAAATGCTGCAGAAGCAATGGGGATCAACATTACGTATTATAAAGTCCTCGCGTTTGCTCAGGGAGCTATGGTAGCGGGATTTGCAGGTGCACTGTATGCTCATGTGACAGCTTATATCAGTCCGTCAGACTTTGCGTATCACCGTGCTGTTGAGATTTTGATCTTTGCGGTCTTCGGTGGAAGTGAAGTGATCTGGGGGCCGATTTTCGGAGCGACCTTCCTTACAGCGATGCCCGAACTTCTTCGAGAAGTCAGCGAGTACCGGTATATGATATACGGCATTATCCTCGTAGCAATGATGGCTTTTCGGCCACAGGGGCTTATCGACCATGAGATGATTTATAAAATAAAATCACGCAAAAAAAAGAAAAAGAAAGTGGAAGACGATAAAAAGGAGAGAAACCGTCATGGCGTTGGAAGTTAAGAACATAACGAAAAGATTCGGCGGTATTCATGCCCTGACTGACGTGACATTTCGTGTCGAGGAAGGAGAAGTATTTGGTTTGATCGGGCCGAACGGCGCTGGAAAGACAACGATGTTTAATATCATCACCTCCATGTTTCCGCCAACTGATGGAGAGGTAGTTTTTTCGAACAAGCGACTAACCGGTAAAAAGCCGTATGAGATCACAAAAGAAGGGGTTTGCCGTACCTTCCAAAACATCCGTCTGTTTCCAGATATGACAGTCCTTGAAAATGTAACCGTAGGGGAGCACTGCCGCACCAAATCCGGTGTGTTTGCCAGCGTGTTTCGGCTGAAATCCCAAAAGGTGGAAGAGGAGAAGATCAAAACAAAAGCACGTGAGTTACTGCAGCTGGTCGGACTGGGGAAATATGAGGATACCTTCGCTGATAACCTTGCTTATGGGCAGCAGCGCCGTTTGGAAATCGCCCGTGCGCTTGCCAGTGATCCTGCTTTACTGTTACTAGATGAACCTGCTGCTGGAATGAACGAAAAAGAAACGAACGATTTGTTTGATCTTATCCAAAAGATCAAGAAGCTTGGGATTACGATTTTGCTTATCGAGCATGACATGCCGCTTGTAATGAGAATATGCGACCGGATTGCAGTACTTAATTTCGGTGAGAAAATTGCCCAGGGAACACCCGATGAGATTAAAAATGACCCGCACGTTATTGAAGCGTACCTCGGCCAAGAGGAGGAAGATGAACTTGCTTAGTGTAAACAACATTCAGACCTACTATGGAAATATTCAAGCGTTAAAAAATGTAAGCATCGAGGTTCCACAGGGGAGTATTGTGACAATTCTGGGAGCAAACGGAGCGGGAAAGACAACCACGATGAAATCCATTGCGGGGGTATTAAAACCGAAGCAAGGGACAATTACTTTTCTTGATGAAGATATTACGAATAAGAATCCGGATGAACTGGTTAGAAAAGGAATATCACTTGTGCCCGAGGGGAGAGCCATCCTCTCCGGCATGACAGTGCTAGAAAACCTGGAAATGGGTGCCTACCAACGGAAGGGCTCTATCAAACAAGACCTGGATAAGGTGATGGAACGATTTCCAATTTTGAAGGAACGCCAGTCGCAGCTTGGAGGAACACTTTCAGGCGGACAACAACAAATGCTGGCTATCGCAAGGGCGCTAATGGCAAAGCCAAAACTTCTATTGCTGGATGAACCTTCGATGGGCCTGGCGCCATTGATTGTAAAAGATATCTTCCAGATCGTAAAGGAAATTAATGAAGAAGGAACGACTGTTTTACTAGTAGAACAAAATGCACGGCAGGCGCTAAAAATTGCCGATCATGCGTATGTTCTTGAAACAGGCAGGGTCATAAAAAGCGGATCTGCAAAAGAACTGCTTAAAGATTCCAGTATTAAAGAAGCATACCTTGGACATTAGGGGCCGGGAAAGTTTGTCCTTCTTATGGAAGGACTTTTTTCTTTCAAAAGGAAAAGCGGAAATGTATTTAAATCATGATTTTTTCTTCTTAAATAGGAGGGCCGTACAATGAAAGTATCGTTGTTCATTACTTGTTTAGTAGATTTGTTTTCATCTGAGACCGGAAAAGATACGGTAGAATTACTTGAAAAGTTAGGATGTGAGGTCGAATTCCTTGAAGCCCAGACATGCTGCGGACAACCGGCATATAACAGCGGCTATATAAAAGAAGCGAAGGAAACGATGAAACATATGATCAACACCTTCGAAAACGCAGAGTATGTCGTGTCGCCCTCAGGATCATGTATCACGATGCTGAAGGAATACCCTGAACTGTTTAAAGATGAGCCAGCATGGCAAAGAAAAGCGAAAAATTTGGCGGACAAATCCTACGAATTAACGCAATTTATCGTGGATGTTTTAGGTGTTGAAAACGTTGTGGCGAAATATGAAGGAACTGCTACATATCACACCTCCTGTCATATGACCCGTCTTTTAGGAGTGAAAGAAAGCCCGATGAAGCTTTTGCAAAATGTCGAAGGACTCGATCTTGTCCCGTTACCCCATGCTCACGATTGCTGTGGTTTTGGAGGGACCTTTTCCGTTAAAATGCCAGATATATCTGAACAAATGGTAGACGAAAAGGTTCACCATATCGCTGAAACAAATGCCGATGTGGTAATCGGAGCAGATTGCGGCTGCTTGATGAACATCGGCGGAAGAATCAATAGGCTCGGAAAGCCAATAGAGGTTAAGCATATCGCGCAAATCCTGAATCGTTCCTGATAGGAGGAGGTCTATCAATGAGTATGAAAATTGGCCAGGAGCCTTTTACAAAACGGGTTTCAACTAGTTTGCAAGACTCATTTATGAGAAATGCCGTATCATCTGCACAGAGCCGGTTAACTGGCGTGCGGGAAGTGATTATAGATGAACTGGGCAATTGGGAAGAGTGGAGGGAACTATCTGCTTCGATCAGAAAGCATACGATTGAAAATCTGGACTATTATCTACACGAATTAAGCGAAAATGTCATAAAGAGAGGGGGCAATGTCTATTTCGCCCGGACACCTGAAGAGGCTAACGATTACATAACATCTGTTGTAAAGAAACAGGATGCCAAAAAGGTAGTGAAATCGAAATCGATGGTGACGGAAGAAATAGGACTGAACAACGCTCTTTCAAATTGCGGCTGCGAAGTAGTGGAGACGGACCTGGGAGAATATATCATTCAACTTGCTGAAGACCCTCCCTCCCACTTTCTAGCTCCTGCACTCCATAAAAATAGGGATCAAATCAAGGAAGTTTTTAAGACAAAACGGGGCTATGTAAACTCTTCAAATCCTGAAGAACTTACCCAATTTGCGAGAGAACAGCTGCGAAATGAATTTTTATCCGCTGATATAGGCATAACAGGTTGTAATTTCGCGATTGCCGATTCAGGAACGATTTCACTCGTGACCAATGAGGGAAATGCAGAAATGGTAACAACGTTTCCGAAAACGCAAATCTCAGTAATGGGAATGGAGCGGATCGTCCCTTCCTGGAAAGAGTTTGATATTGTTGTCAGCATGCTTGCCAGGAGTGCTGTCGGGCAAAAACTATCGACCTATGTTTCCACATTGACAGGACCCAGGGGAGAGGGAGAACAGGATGGTCCCGAAGAATTTCACCTGGTGATCCTTGATAACGGCAGGTCCAAAATGATCGGCACAGAATTTCAATCAGCGCTGCATTGTATCCGTTGTTCCGCTTGCTTGAATGTATGTCCTGTCTATAGGCATATCGGCGGCCATGCTTACGGCTCGATTTATTCAGGGCCGATCGGCGCGGTGATTTCTCCTATACTCGGTGGTTATGAGGAATATAAGGACCTTCCTTATGCTTCGACCCTGTGTTCGGCTTGCACGGATGCCTGTCCGGTGAAAATTCCGCTTCACGAACTACTTTTAAAGCACAGGCAAAACATCGTGGAAAAGGAAGGAAAAGCACCTTTCCAGGAAAAGATGGCAATGAAAGCGTTCAAGCTGGTAACAACATCAGAATCAATGTATCGTTTCAGTGCAAAGACAGCATCTTTCTTCTCAAAATCTTTCATTAAGGAAGATACGTTATCGAATGGCCCCTTCTCTTTAAAAGAATGGACAAGATCCAGGGAATTTCCTGCACCTTCAAAAGATAACTTCAGGACCTGGTATGCAAATAGAAAGAAAGGAGCCGTGGAAAAATGAGTACTCCGGGAAAGGTAGAAAATCGGGAAACGTTTTTAAAACATTTGACGGAAAAGCTGGGAAGAAAAGAGATGAGGCAGAACGTCCAACTGCCGGAATGGGAAGCGCAACCGCAATACAAAATATTAAAAGATGCATCACCAGAAGAACTCGTCGAGGTTTTTAAAGCAGCGGCTGCAAAGATAAATACCCCTGTTCTAGAAACAACGATAAGTGATCTGCCATCAACGCTTAAAGAGGCAATCGTTCAACTCAACGGAAAATCGGTGGCCACCTGGGCGGACCCCCGGTTCGATGATTATAATCTGAAGCAAGCGCTCGAAGAGTTTTCCCTTCACACATGGGATTCTTATTCTGCCGAGAAGAACATCATCGAAACAAGAGATGCGGATGTTGGCATCACCTTTAGCGATTATACCCTGGCTGAATCGGCAACTGTTGTACTGACGACGTCGCCTGAAAAGGGCCGTTCCGTAAGCTTATTGCCCGAATCCTTTATTGCTCTTGTTCCTAAAAGTACGATCGTGCCCAGGCTTACTCAGGTAACGGACAAAATAGACGAAGAGATTAAAAACGGAAGCGAGGTCTCTTCCTGCATTAAGTTTATTTCCGGGCCAAGCAACAGTGCCGATATCGAGTTAAGCTTTGTAACAGGGGTACATGGACCGGTTCATGCTGCTTACATAATAATTAATGACTGTTAGCAGTTTAGATAATGGCACCAGTAGGAAGCGGGATGAGCAAAGCAACTATTGAGCACCTGGAAATCCGGGAGTTGGATTTATAGGTCATATGATCCTCTATTTATGAAAAAACACTGCTTTTGAAAAAAAATAAGGTCATATGTTCCGCTATTTGCTCAATATCCAATCAAAATAGGCGTTTGACCGGTAAATAACGGAACAGATGTCCTATATTTGTTTTGAAATACCCCCTTTGTCACAAATAACGAACCTGATGTCCTCAAACGGGAGAAATCCGGCGCATTCATGTTTTGCACCGGGGATGCTAACCACCCGATCGCAGAAAGGGAGTCAACCAGGAGTTGAAATCAACATTCGAAAAACTGCGTTTTTTAAAAAGAAACCAGGGAATCGCATTCGTGCTACTCCCTGGTTTTTAAATCGTATTCTTTTCTTCAATGTGAAAAAATTCGTTCGCCATCGTGATAAATTCCCGGACAGTATGAGGCAAGTATTTGTTTTTCTTCCACACCATGCCGAGCTCCAGGCTAATGTTCGAGTTTGTCAGCGGGATAGCGATTATATCTGGTTTTGAGATCGAAGTTGCAATTTTACTCGGCAGCAATGCGACTCCAAGCTTTGCCTCGACCATTTCCACCATAAAATCCTTCTGGGAACTCTGGCAAACGATATTCGGATAAAATCCTTTTTGGGAACATTCATCTACGATACGGTCATGAAGGGTGAAGTCCTGGCGGTATAAAATGAAAGGTTCCTCTTCCAGCTTCAATAAATTCACTTCTTTTTCTGATGCCAGGTGGTGCTCCCTGTGCAATACAAGCATCAACGGGTCCTGGATGACTTTCCTGATCTCGAAATTTCCTTTCTGGACGGGCAAGTTGCAAAGCAGACCGATATCCAGCGACCCATCCTCAACCCCCTGTTTAATCTTTTTCGAACCGACTTCAGTTAGGTTGATCTCAACGAGCGGATAGGTTTCTTTATATTTACTGATCAGTTTAGGAAAAAAGGCAGCACCGATGATTGGAGGGATGCCGATCTTGATTTCGCCCTTTTTTAAACCGCTGATATCCGACAGCTCTGTTGTCATGTTATCAAAAGCCTTCAAGACACTTTTCGCATTATCCAAAACCGCTCTCCCCGCATCGGTCAATTCGAGCTGCTTCGAACGGTAAAACAAAGGAACCCCTAGCTGTTCCTCCATATTCTTAATCGCCTTACTCAAAGAAGGCTGGGAAACATGCAAGGTAGAAGCAGCCTTCGTAAAACTCAAATGCCTCGAAACCTCCACAAAATACTCCAACTGCCGAATATCCAAAACAATACCTCCCTATTAAACTCCAAATAGATATTTCTTTAAATAAGACCACAAAGCGATACATCTTTGCTCCCCCTTAAAACAAGATTACCGTAATCTTGTTCTTAAGGAGCGAAGCGACAAGGACTCTGATGTGATAAAAGATTCGTCATGCTCGCATGTAAGAAGCATTTATCACAGCAGGGGCCGGGGGGAGCAAAAAATGCTAACCACCAGGCAGTATCATTAATAAAAGTCTATTATAACTAAAATGCATAATCAACATTCTAAATATGTATTTTTTATATTTGTCGAAATATTATAAACTATACATAACAAACCGGATAGATGAAGCGGCTAAACAAATCAATTCTCATTGCAGCCATTCCATACGAACAGCATCAACGAGATTCGATTTACTGAAGAAAACGGCTCAAGCCACCCTTTCTTCGACAGACCGCTCCCTACTTATCTATCTAACAATTAACCTGAGGAGGATTTTTTATGGCAGATTATATTAAAGTCAATAATCTTCAAGTGGCTCCGGAGTTATATGATTTCATCAATGCAGAAGCGATCCCGGATAGTGGTGTGTCGGCTGACGCGTTCTGGGCGGGATTAGAAGAGATCGTCGCTGACCTCGCTCCGATCAACAAGGCGTTGCTTAAAAAGCGTGACGCGTTACAAGCAAAAATCAATGAGTGGCATAAAGAAAACAAGAATCAATTCGACCTTGATGACTATAAATCCTTTTTATGCAACCTGAACTATTTAGAACCAGAGGCAGAACCGTTTCAAGTGACAACAGAAAACGTAGATGATGAAATTGCTAACCAGGCAGGACCACAGCTAGTCGTGCCGGTGAACAATGCCCGTTACGCGATCAATGCTGCAAATGCCCGCTGGGGAAGCCTGTATGATGCGCTTTATGGAACAGATGCGATCAATGATGAAGGAGGAGCCGAAGCAAAAGGAGCGTATAACCCTATCCGCGGTGAAAAGGTTATTGCTTACGCTAAGAACTTCCTTGATGAAACAGCTCCGTTAGCAGAGGGAAGCTATGCGGATGTAGAATCTTTTAAAATCGCTGAAGGCAAACTGTCTGTTGCCCTGACTACAGGCGAAACAACAGGACTGAAAGACGATTCCCAGTTCGCAGGATACAAGGGGGATTCCACAGATCCAGAAGCAGTGCTTCTTAAGAACAACGGCATCCATCTGGAAATCCAGATCGACCGCAATCATCCGATCGGGCAATCCGACAAAGCAGGTGTAAAAGATATCTATGTAGAATCAGCGTTAACAACGATCATGGACTTTGAAGATTCCGTCGCAGCGGTTGATGCAGAAGACAAGGTGGTTGTTTACCGAAATTATCTAGGATTAATCAAAGGGGATTTGTCGGTCACGTTCCAGAAAGGCAGCAAAACACTTACAAGAACCCTTAATCCTGACCGCAACTATATTTCTCCTGATGGTGAAAAATTAACATTGCCTGGCCGTTCCCTCATGTTCGCGCGTAATGTTGGCCATCTTATGACGAGCAACGCGGTACTGGACCAGGACGGCGAGGAAGTGCCAGAAGGAATCCTCGATACGGTGGTCACAGGATTGCTAGCCAAGCATGATGTGCTGGGGGACGGAAAATACCAGAATTCGAAAAAAGGGTCTGTTTATATCGTTAAGCCTAAAATGCACGGTTCAGAAGAAGTCGAGTTTGCCAACGAGCTGTTCAACCGGACGGAAGACCTTGTCGGCGTGGAGCGCAACACATTGAAAATCGGCGTGATGGATGAAGAGCGCAGAACTACCCTGAACTTGAAGGCGTCTATCAGCAAAGTAAAAGAAAGGATCGCCTTCATTAATACAGGGTTCCTTGACCGTACTGGTGATGAGATCCATACCTCGATGGAAGCGGGACCAGTTATCCGTAAAAATGAGATGAAAGCTTCCAAATGGTTGCAAGGTTATGAAAAATCGAATGTACTCGTTGGCCTTTCCGCTGGCTTCCAGGGTCATGCCCAGATTGGAAAAGGAATGTGGGCGATGCCGGATATGATGGCTGCGATGCTGGAGCAAAAAAGCGGCCAGCTTCAAGCGGGAGCAAATACAGCATGGGTACCATCGCCGACTGCTGCAACGCTTCATGCCCTGCATTACCATAAGGTTAACGTAGCGAGCGTACAACAACAGCTGGCAGAGCTTTCTGAGGATTATACAGATGATATCCTGCAGATTCCTGTTGAGGCAAATCCTGACTGGAGTCCTGAGGAGATCCAGGAAGAGCTGGATAACAACGCACAGGGAATCCTCGGCTATGTTGTCCGCTGGGTAGAGCTTGGTGTCGGCTGTTCGAAGGTGCCGGACATTAATAACATCGACTTGATGGAAGACCGCGCTACACTGCGTATTTCCAGCCAGCATATGGCAAACTGGCTCCACCACGGCATTTGCAGCGAAGAGCAAGTGCTTGAAACATTGAAGCGCATGGCCAAAGTAGTAGATGAACAAAATGCCGATGATCCGGAATATCGCCCGATGGCAAAAGACTATGATAACTCTGTTGCGTTCCAGGCTGCCTGCGATCTTGTTTTCAAAGGATATGAACAGCCGAGCGGTTACACAGAGCCAATCTTGCATCGCCGCCGTATCGAAGCAAAATCAAAGGTTCTTGCATAAAGGAATAAAGGAAAAGTGGCTGGCTCATAAGTGGCTTGCTTCCTCAGCACAGCATCCAGATAAACATTGATACACGTTTATCTGGATTAGGTGTTGGAGGAGCCTGACACTTTGCCTTTTAGTCAACCCGCACTTTTTCCTTTTTTGCTGTTACATATTAAATAGGACTATCGTTATAATTTTTAGAATACTCAAAATATTAAATTGAAACTTAACCCTGAACGTGCTTTAATGAAGTTACTTATCAGATATGTGATTTCAGAAAGGTGGTGTTCCTCCTGAATGTTGAGAAGATCTCTTCTAAGAAAGTGTCAGAGAGGGTTGGAGAGCAAATTGAAAACTTGATCATAACAGGCCATTTTCAATCCGGGGAAAAGCTTCCTTCCGTTCGGGAATTGTGCGAGCTTTTTGATGTTGGTAGGTCAGCTGTAAGAGACGCGATTACCACGATGAAAGGGAAGGGCCTTGTAGATGTTCGGCATGGTGAAGGAACCTACGTTCAATCTTATGATCCAGCTCAGCTTTTTCGTTCAAACATGCTGTTACCGGATATGAAAGATATCGAAGCATTGTTCCAGGTCCGGGCTATTTTAGAAACGGAAATGGTAAAGATGGCTGCTGAAAACCGTACTGAAAAAGACTTAAGAGAGATGGAAAAAACGATTCGCAGGATGAGAACTGCCTGTCACGAAGAAAACGAAACATTAGACTATCATTTTCATAAAACCATCGCAAAAGCAGCGGGCAACCATATCCTTTATCAATTGATGGAGTTCATTTCTTCGACAACACAAAAAGCGATGGTAGACTTCCACGGATACATTGCAGAAGACGAAGCAATACTTTCCAACATTATAAACCAGCATGAGCAAATCTTTGAAAATATAAAACTTGGAGATGGAGAAGGTTCCTCAAAGGTAATGCATATCCACCTTGAAGAGGTTAAAAGGTTGATGCAAAAAAGTATTCTAAACGAAACCGAGTCTTGCCTTTAAGTTAGTAGTTTCCCTTTTTTTAAGAGATGAAAGAAACTGCGTTTGTTATTACGAAACAAAGGGGTGTGTATGTTGGAGTTAAAAGAGGTCATGGATAACAAGATCCTGGCAGATAAAAGGTTTGGCAATACCGGGCTTTCTCTTATTTCGGTAAAAAGCGAAGAGGAAATCGCCGATGTGCTGAGATCTGCGAATGAGAAAGGAAAAACAGTTTCGATCGTAAGCGGAGGAACAAAGCGAGGCTATGGAGGGCTTAAAGAAGAATACGATGTCGTTCTGTCACTGGCAGAATACAGGGGAATCGTAGAGCATACTGTCGGAGATATGACGGTGACCGTTCGACCGGGAACAACGATAGCCGAGCTACAGAACTTCCTTCGTAAGCATGATCAGATGGTTTCGCTCGATCCGAGTTGGCCGGAACAGGCGACGATCGGCGGTGTTATCGCCGCGAATGAGAGCGGTCCCAAACGGTTGAAATACGGATCGGCAAGGGATCTGGTGATAGGGCTCAGAGTAGTCTATCCCGATGGAAGTGTTATTCGTACAGGCGGAAAGGTCGTCAAAAACGTAGCAGGCTATGACATGAACAAATTGTTTATCGGAGCGATGGGAACACTCGGCGCCATTTCAGAAATAACCCTTAAGCTTCGCCCGGTTCCAAAGGATGAGAGCCTCGTTCTTTTATCTGTAAAAGAGGAGCATGTTGACGAGCTCAAGACTTTTGCAATCAAAGTCCAGGATTCCATGGTCGAGCCAGTGACACTTGAACTCGTGAATCCAACCCTCTCAAAACAATTATGGGACAGGGAAGCGTACACACTGTTGATGGGATTCGAGGATGTTCCGAACGCCGTTCAATATCAGGAAGAATGGGTACGGGCACAAAAGCCGAAAGAAGCTGTGATGGATGTACTGCCTGCAAACGAAGCGATGGATTTCTGGAATAGGTTTGCCAACATTGCGCCAAACAGCTTGACTGATAACAGCGAGAATGGAGAAGTAAAAGCTAATCTAAAAATAGGAAGCAAGAACATGCAGGTTATGGACGTTCTGAAGGAAGCGGATCGATTCCAGCGGCAATACGGAGTGACGCTGGCTGCCCACGGCGGGCTTGGCCACGGCTTAACCAATGCATATCTGACAGGCTCGGAGGATCAGATCAAGGCCGTTGTTCGTGAGCTGCGTGATTTTGTTGAAAGTAAGCAGGGGTACGCAGTCCTGAAACATCTTCCGTTCTATCTTCGTGAGGAATTGAACGTTTGGGGCAAGGGCCAGTCTTATCATTTTCTCTTTGAAGGCATCAAAAGAAAAGTTGATCCGAATAACTCGCTGAACCATCAACGCTTTGTAGGGGGGATATAAAATGGCTGTCACTGAAAAGGAACTGCAGGCAAAGCCAGAACCATCCTGTGCTTCGACGAGCTTAAGCAACTACCTGTGGGATGACCATCCGGATGAAAATAAATGGGCCGACTGCGTCCACTGCGGAATGTGTTTGGAATCCTGTCCGACATATTTGGAAACAGGCCAGGAACAGCACTCTCCCCGCGGCCGTGTCCATCTGATCAAGTCAGTAGCAGAAGGAAAGCTAGAAGTGAACGAACAGTTCATGGATCCGGTATTCCAGTGCCTGGATTGCCGGGCCTGCACGACGGCATGTCCGGCTGATGTAGATGTGGGCGGATTGATCGAGGAAGCACGCGGCCAGGTCCGGCAGGCGATGCCTTTAACTGGATGGAAAGGAACCGTCAGCAATTTCTTTTTGAAGGATTTGTTCCCTCACCAAAACCGTTTGAATATGCTCGGCGGATTGTTAAAGTTCTACCAGAAGAGCGGCCTGCAGAACGTTGCTCGTAAAACAGGGGCAATGAAGGTGATGCCAGAGCATCTTGTCCAGATGGAAGCGATCATGCCGGAATTGAAGAAACCAGTGCAGAAGAGATACAAAGATGTGGATGTGATCCCTGCTAAAGGAGAGCCGAAAGCAAGAGTATCGATGCTTACCGGATGTATCATGGACGTGATGTTCAGCGATATCAACCAGGCGACGATCAATGTTCTGACACATAACAACAATGAAGTAGTCCTGCCAAAAAACCAGACCTGCTGTGGTGCCCTACATGTTCATGCCGGCGACAGGGAAACTGGAAAGAAGCTTGCAAAACAAAATATCGAAGCATTTAAAGACGCTGACAAAGTCGTGGTCAATGCGGCAGGATGCGGCTGTGCGTTAAAAGAATATCCGGAGCTGTTCCGTAACGATCTAGAATGGAAAGAAAAAGCAGAAGAGTTCTCTAAGAAAGTTGAAGACATTTCAAAATACTTGTATGATACCGGCTACGAAAAGCCGAAGAGTCCGATCAATAAAAAGATCACCTATCATGACGCATGCCATCTTGCCCATGGCCAGGGAGTTCGCCACGAGCCCCGACAGTTACTGAAAGACATTCCGGGAGTCGAGTATGTGGAACAGCCTAACGCAGATACATGCTGTGGAAGCGCGGGCATCTATAACATCACAAACCCGGAGATGGCAGGAGCAGTGTTAGAAAGAAAAATGGAAAACGTCCCTGATGACGTAGAGATGATCAGCATGGGTAACCCTGGATGCATGCTCCAGATGGCGGTCGGCGTCCAGAAGTACGGCCGAAGGGAAGAAATCGTTCATACGGTTCAACTTTTGGATTGGGCATATCAGGAAGACGAGAAAAACGGTATTGGAAAAAGTTCAGCTCAGCAAACGATAGCTACAGGAAAGGAGTGACTGGAATGCTTTTTGCGAAAAAGAAGAAAAAAATCGACGGAGATAAGCATTATGTAAGCCTGGCGAACATCGTAGGGGAAACGGCGATCCTCTATAAAAAAGAAGATCTCGTATCCTATGATTGTGATGGGTTTACGATTCATAAATCGATGCCAAAAGCAGTCGTCTTCCCGAAGAGCACAGAAGAAGTGGCTGCTGCCGTTAAATACTGCGCAGAGAACAAGATTCCTTTCCTTGCCCGCGGTGCAGGAACCGGTCTGAGCGGGGGAGCGATCCCGCTTAACGGGGAAGTGATCATCAGCCTTGCGAAGATGAAACAGTTGCTGAGCGTCGACTTCGAAAATAGGCAGGCTGTTGTCCAGCCGGGCTTTGTCAACCTGAAGCTGACGAACTCGATCGCCAACAAAGGCTACTATTATGCTCCAGATCCATCTAGCCAGTACGTTTGCACGATCGGGGGAAATGTAGCGGAAAACGCAGGAGGGGCACACTGCCTGAAATACGGGGTAACCACAAACCATATCTTAGGGCTTGAAGTTGTCCTGTCGAACGGAGAAATCATTGAGATCAGCGAAAATGGCATACCGGATGCACCGGGTTATGACCTGCTCGGCCTGCTCACAGGCTCAGAAGGAACGCTCGGTATCGTGACGAAGATTACCGTGCGAATCTTAAAGAACCCGGAAGGAAAGCAAACCGTGCTCGCTTACTTCGATAAGGCAGAAGACGGGAGCCATGCCGTTTCAGACATTATCTCTGCCGGTATCGTACCTGCTGCACTTGAGATGATGGATAAGACAGCGATCGAAGGAGTAGAGGCAGGTACCTATCCTGTCGGTCATCCGAGGGACATCGAGGCACTGCTCTTGATCGAAGTGGATGGTGTTGCTGCCGGTATCGATGAGCAGATCGAAGAAATTTTGAAGGTATGCAAGCAGCGGAATGTAAGAGAAGTAAAGGTTGCTGAAAGTGAAGAAGAAAGAGGGAAATGGTGGGCGAACCGAAAAACAGGCTTCGGGGCGATGGGAGCGATCTCCCCTGATTATCTCGTGCAGGATGGTGTTATACCAAGAAGCCGGCTTCCTAAAGTACTGCAAAACATATCAGAAATCAGCAAGGAATCGGGCTTGCGGATCGCAAACATTTTCCATGCGGGTGACGGCAACCTGCATCCGTTGATCCTGTTCGATTCCAGAATTCCCGGAGAAACAGAAAAAGCGGTTAAGGCTGGAACAGCGTGCTTGAAAGCATGTGCTGATGTCGGCGGTTCCATCACAGGCGAGCATGGGGTTGGGATTGAAAAGATCGAGGAGATGCGATTTATCTTTACGGACGAAGAGCTCGAAGCTCAGACAAAGATAAGAGAGGTATTCAATCCAGAGAACTTGCTAAACAAAGGCAAGCTTTTCCCGACACCGAGCCGTTGTATGGACGTGAAAAAAGTCATCAAAGAAGCTGCAGCAAATTAAAAGGTAATTAATATAGCATTTTAACGAAATAGAAATGGAGTGAAGAGGATGAAATTTACAAGATTCAAACAAGATGGTAACGTGCAGTATGGTGTTGTTACGAATGAAGGGATCAAACCGATAAACGGCAATGTTTTCGGCGAATGGGAATATATAGGGGAAACCGTTTCAGCAGACCAGGTTGAGCTACTAGCACCAGTCGAACCGAACAAAGTGATCGGAATCGGTGCCAACTATGTGGGCAACAAGGAAGAACTTCCTTCCTCTCTTCCCGACATCCCTGTGTTTTTCTTTAAACCGGCATCTTCAGTAGTAGGGCCGGAAACAGACGTTGTTATCCCTGAAGCGATCGAAGAGGTGAAGTTTGAATCGGAACTGGCAGTTGTGATCGGAAAGGAAGCAAAGAACATCTCGAAGGAAGAGGTGCTTGATCATGTTTTTGGATACACGGTCGGAAACGATGTGACAGCACCGCAATTCTTCCATGAAGCTGGCCACTGGACGCTCGGAAAAGCATTTGACACCTTTACCCCGCTCGGCCCTGTTGTTGAAACAGAACTTGATCCGTCAACCGTTTTTGTGAAAGCGGATGTGAACGGGGAACAAAAGCAAAACAGCCCGACCAATCTCATGATCGTTCCGCTGCTGGAGATGGTTTCATACCTATCAAGGGTGATGACACTGCAGCCAGGGGACGTTATTTTAACAGGTAGCCCATTAGGCGCACACTTTGTGGGTGACGGAGATGTTGTCGAATGTAAAATCGATGAGATCGGAACGCTGAAAAATAAACTCATAAAGCTGCCTGTAGCCGTACAATCTTAATATGTGATTCCCTTCACCTCAAGTCTTTTTTCATTCTGTTCAATTATTAGAAGCATCCAGTATGCTATAATAAAGCAGAATAGAGACTTGAGGTGAAACCGTATGGAACGGGTTAATATGGTGAAATCTGTTGGCCGCGCGCTTGAAATCATCGACATAGTCAGTTCGAACAAAAACGGCTGCGGTGTGACAGAAATCGCAAACCAGATCGATATTAATAAAAGTTCTGTGTACAGGATTTTATCTACCTTAGAAAGCCACGGGTATATCGAACAGAATGAAGTAACTGGAAAATATAAAATAGGCTATAAATTCCTGCAGATCAGCTCCAGGTTGTTGGATTCGATCGAACTGCGTGAAGAGGCAAAACCTTTTTTAAAAGAGCTTGAAACACTGACAAACGAAGTTATCCACCTTGTGGTCTTTGATGAAGGTGAGGTCGTTTATCTAGAAAAGCTAGAAGGAAACGAAACATTGCGAATGCATTCGAAAGTGGGGAAACGGGCTCCGATGCACTGTACCTCAGTTGGAAAAGCTATTCTCGCGCATCTGCCTGAACAGAAGGTGAGAGAGGTTCTCGAAGCTAAAGGGATGCCGAGGCACACCGAAAAAACGATCATCGATCCCGACCGATTCTTAGAAGAACTGAAGAAGGTTAAAAACCAGGGATATGCGACTGAAATCGAGGAAAATGAATATGGGATCACATGTATCGGTGCTCCTATTTTCGATAATACCGGAAAGCCGATTGCCGCTTTCAGCATCTCTGGTCCAAGGATGAGAATGACAGATGAAAGGCTTGATTTCTTAAAGGAGAAAGTCATCGAGGCTGCAAAAAATATCTCAGCAAGGCTTGGCAATCCTGCATAACTATTGCTTGTGAAAAAAGGCGAGCGATTCATAACAGTGAGTCGCTACGCCTTTTTTGTTTGGGACTTTTAGGGCGCCAAAAATCAAGGAAAATAGAACTATAAAAATTTTCTAAATATTGTTGAAATTAGAATGTGCTTTAGCTATAATTATTGCGAAAGGTTGTATTATAACAGTAATATGGTTTGTCAAACCGCTGGTGGTTGCTTTTTTTTGGAACAAAACAGAAACCGTGTTTCGTAATACGAAACAAAAGGTGGTGAACTTGTAGAATACGTCGGTTGAAGAGTTGGAAAAATGAAAACTTAGCATGGGAGGACAATAATGAACACTGGATTGTTAGCGCTGTTATCGTTGTTGCCAATTGCTGCTGTGGGTATTTTTCTCGTCGGATTAAGGTGGCCGGCAAGTAAAGCGATGCCGATATCGTACATAATTGCCATCGTACTTGCACTCTTTGTATGGAAAGTTCCGGGAGCGATCGTTGCCGCTGCCTCTGTCAATGGCCTTGTTGTTGCTGCGACACTTCTTTATATTATCTTTGGTGCAATTTTATTATTGAATACTTTGCAGGAAAGCGGAGGTATCAAGACGATTCGGGAAGGGTTCATCGGAATTTCCCCGGACAGGCGTATTCAGGTAATCATCGTAGCCTGGTTGTTTGGATCCTTTATCGAAGGATCAGCTGGATTTGGAACCCCGGCTGCAGTTGCGGTTCCGCTATTAGTAGGATTAGGATTCCCGGCGATGGCAGCTGTTGTTGCGGGAATGGTGATCCAGAGTGTCCCTGTATCCTTTGGCGCTGTCGGTACACCTATCCTTGTAGGAGTTCAAACAGGACTTTCGGCAGACCCGAACATTTCGAGTGATTTTCTGTCCCTTGTTACGATGATTGGAGGAAGGGTTGCACTTCTTCACACGATCGTTGGTACGCTTATCCCGTTATTTGTAGTTGCACTTATGACTAGATTCTTTGGGAAAAACAAGTCGTTCAGAGAAGGGATAAAAGTCTGGAAGTTTGCCCTGTTCGCCGCTTTTTCGATGACTATTCCTTATTTGATCGTGGCCAACGTACTCGGACCGGAGTTCCCTTCTATGGTAGGCGGTCTGGTTGGGTTAGCGATCGTGGTCACGGCTGCTAAAAAAGGATTCTTGATGCCGCCAAAAGAAGAACACTGGGATTTTGAAGAAAAATCGAAGTGGGACCCATCCTGGACTGGAAGGATCGAAATCAAAGACATTACTCACAAAAGCGGCAGCATGTCGATGGTACGCGCCTGGACTCCTTATGTATTAGTCGGATTATTTCTTGTACTCACAAGATTGAAAACGCTGCCATTTTTAGAGTTGATGCAATCATGGGTCGTTTCGATTCCAAATATGTTTGGTACAGAGATAACAGCAAGTTTCCAGCCGCTCTATTTGCCTGGTACCATCTTCATCCTTGTTTCCTTGATCACGTACTTTATCCACCAGATGGATCTATCCGCCTACAAACGGGCGTGGGCTCACTCGGGTAAAACGATGATCGCAGCTTCGACCGCTCTTGTGTTTACCGTTCCTATGGTTCAGGTTTTCCTCAATACGGGAGGGGGAGCGGCAGGATATGAAAAGATGCCGATCGAACTTGCGAATGGTGTTGCATCTTTAACAGGTGATATATGGCCATTGTTTGCCTCTTTCATCGGAGGGATCGGAGCCTTCATCGCAGGAAGTAACACCGTAAGTAACATGATGTTCTCCTTGTTCCAATACGATGTAGGTTCACAGATCGGGGTAGACGCTTCCTGGATCGTAGCGCTTCAAGCAGTTGGCGGAGCGGCGGGAAATATGATCTGTGTGCATAACGTTGTCGCTGCTTCTGCAGTAGTAGGCCTTGTTGGAAAAGAAGGGGACGTTATCCGAAAAACGCTAATCCCGTTCATTTATTATGCAACAGCAGCAGGCGCACTCGGTTACTCGATCGTATGGACAGCTGAAAAAGGTATCTTTAACATCGGAACCATTATCGTTGCCGTCATTGCAGCACTCGCAATCTATGTGATCGCTTCTAACAAAAACAAAACAACGATTGAGACATATAGCAACCAGAAGCCATTTAAACCGGCTAAATAATAAACCTCATAAAAAAGCTAGCTAGTATTCATTTAATTTAATAAAAGTCAAAGAGGCATGCGGGGATGGGGATTCCTGCGTGTCTTTTTGTAATATTCTTCCTTATAGTGTAAAATGGTAATATGTTAGAATTTTCTGTATAATATTGGAGGGATAAAATGGGAGAAACACTGCCGGGCTGGATCTGGGTGATTTACTACCTGTTTTTGACCGTAACACTGACAACGACGTTTTTTTGCCTGTGGAAGAAAAAGCTAGTGGTCCTATGTTTGATCAATCTCTTGTTTGTTGTCCTCGTCCCCGTGGTCAGTTTAGTCAGCAGCATGAGCCGAACGGAAGTAAACGAATTTGAATTTTTAGTGCAATCCTTGTCGCAAGGTGCGTTCTGGGCTATTATCGTGTTTATAGGATACCTTGTCATGTTTATATGGTGGGTGATGTTTTTTAGAATAGAAGAAGAAACCAGATGATAGTCGGATAAACAAAGAGGGCAGTTTCTCCTGATCTGAGAACTGTCCTCTTTTTGGTTTCCTATGGCCGATTTCTCGTAAAACGATTAGTGTACCTTATTCTAGTAATTCAAGGTCAGTTCTTTTTGTTGCTTTCATTTTTTTAGTAAACATTATCCATTTTCCCTATGATCAACACAAGGGGTTGGTTTTTTTAAATATAGCATGTAAAATAGATGTATTGTACTTCTTTAATCCAGACCTGTCTGTAAAGGAGAGGAGAACTTGAGAACCGAAAACATGTTAGTCGACATCAAATCTAGCATTAAACAAAACATTCTTAATAGAAAAGACGAACTACGGGACATTATCAAACAAGAGCGGGAAAGAAAGTATCCGAACAACTTGCAAGAAAAATACGATGCTCTGTTTCAATGGAGAGGCGACCTGATCGAGATGTATGCTGATTCGATCGTAATGGACACACAGGAAGCTGTGAAACATGTGGCAAAATGGGGAAGGGAAGTATCTGAGTTTCTGGTGGAAATCGATATGCCTCTTGATCTTGCCATTGATGAAATCCGTTATTATCGAAACTTTATCGGCGGGATGATCAGGGATATAGCCGAGAACGAAGGCATGGGTCTTAAGGAGTTCTATGAGTTGATCTCCTCCTATGATTCCGTTGTTGACCATGCAGTTCAAATCATAAGTGTTTCTTATATGCAGAAGCACAAAAGTAACCTGCACGCAGCAAAAGCTGAAATCGATGAATTGTCTGTGCCGATAATCCAGGTGTCCCATGACGTGGGTGTTCTCCCTCTTGTTGGAGATCTGGACACGGAGAGAGCTCGATTGTTGATGGATACTGTATTAAGTGAAAGCTCCAAGAAGGGATACAGCTACTTGATCATTGATCTTTCTGGAGTCCCGGTGATCGATACGATGGTATCCAACCAGATTTTCAAGGTCATCAGTGCCTTGAAACTTCTCGGCGTAGAAACAAAGCTAAGCGGAATACGTCCGGAAATCGCCCATACGATGGTTAACCTTGGGATCAGTTTCAAAGATACGTTATCCTTCTCAAGCCTTTATCAAGCTCTTGAGTATATCGGTTTTAAATATAATTAAATGAAACGAATATATAAGTCAGGCACGGAGCAGTAATATAGCTGCCCGTGCCTTTTTAATCCTATTGCTCATTTTCTTTCAACGCTTTATGCACAGCCTCCACAGCATGGATTACGGTCGTATCAAACAACGGAACCGCAGAATCTTCCTCTTTTACGAGTAAGCCGATCTCTGTACAGCCTAAAATGATTCCTTCTGCCCCGGTGTGAATAAGACCTTCCATCACCTTTTTAAAATAATTTCTTGATGCGGTACTTATATGGCCAAGGCAAAGTTCTTCAAAGATCACTTTGTTTACAGCCTCGCGTTCCTGTTTTTCAGGCACTAAAATGTTTATGCCGTGTTTTTCAATGCGGGATTTGTAAAAGTCCTGTTCCATCGTATATTTTGTCCCAAGCAATCCAACTGTTCGGAGCGATCGCTGTTTAATTTGGGTGGCGGTGGCATCAGCGATATGCAGGACTGGAATGTTGACTCTTTTTTCAATAGCTTCTACTACCCTGTGCATCGTATTCGTACATATGACCAGAAAGTCTGCACCCGCTTTTTCAAGAGCGTAAGCAGCATCACCAAGTACCTTCCCGGCCTGCTCCCAGTTTCCGTCCTGCTGATACCGTTCTATCTCCTCGAAATCCACACTGTAAAGAAGGCATTTTGCCGAGTGAAGACCGCCTAACCGTTGTTTTACTTCCTGGTTGATAATCCGGTAATATTCGGCGGAAGATTCCCAGCTCATTCCGCCGATAAGTCCAATTGTTTTCATTCATCTGCCCCCTGATCTTAACGCTTACTTATCCTTCATACTTCCATAATCTAGTGGTGGAATCCTTTTTTAATGGGGAGTGATATTATGAATCTATGTTATACTTTATTTGTAATTTAACGGAAATGAGAGGATGGTTGGTATGTTTAAAAAAGTAGCCGCAGACGCTCTCGGATTAAGTGACCTTGGCAGTGTTATCTCGCCAGCAGACTATGATAAAACAGATGCTGATGACTATGTGATGCATGAAGACGGAGAGAAGATATACTTTCTGATCAAATCGAAATCAGATGAGTATTGCTTCACGAACAAAGCGTTGATCCATCTGGACGGCACAAGCGCGACCAGCAAGAAGAGAACTTTATACCGTTATAACTATTATGCAAAATCTGTATCGGAAGTAGCGCTTGAAACGGCTGGAACGATCGACCTTGATGTGGAAATAAAATTCAAGCTCGGCAGCCAGGCATTTTCGATCGACGTACATAAAAAGCACATTTCAGAGGTAAAAGATCTATACAAAACGTTGTTGAAAATGGAAGAGATCACACAGGATAACAAGATTTACCTTGGCTTTGCTAGTCAAAGCCTGGAACTTGCTTCATCAGCACTCAGCCAGAGCAGAAGTAATGAAGGAAGCCTATCTAAGGAATTCAGTGAAATTAACCAGAACGCATTTGACTGGCTATCGAGACAAAAAGAACAATATACAAAGAAAGACTACGGTCACGTTTTTGAGCTTTTTATTAATAACTGATCGGGGAGCAGGCTGCGGCCTGCTTTTTGTGTGCATAAATAGGATCGGAGGCAGAGTTGAAAGTAAAATATGCGAAGTTGAAAATAAATCTCGGAAAGTTGAAAGTATCCCCCTGTTTTACCATAAATCCACTACTTTTATATTTTACTAGTAAGATAGAAGGGTTAAAATCGGGGCCAAACGGGTGTAAAATGGTAGTATTGGAAACATAAGGAGGACGAAAATGGATTTTATTGCGATAGATTTTGAAACAGCCAATTCCTCCCGGGCAAGCGCATGCTCGATTGGACTGGTAGAATACGAAAACGACGAGTACAAAGACGATTATTATACATTGATCAAACCGATAGATAACTATTTTAGCAGTATGAATACCGCGATCCATGGCATTACAGCTGAGGATGTGAAAGATGCGGAGGAGTTCCACACTCTCTGGGATAAAGAAATTCGGGAAAGGCTTGAAGGCAAGCTGTTGGTCGCCCATAACGCGAGCTTCGATATGAGCGTTCTTCGGAATGTGCTGGATGCGTACAATCTGCCCCATCCCAACCTTACGTACAACTGCACCGTCAATATCAGCAAGAAAACATGGACAGACCTGGAGAACCATAAGCTGAACACCATCGCGAAACACCTTGGCATTCGCTTCGATCACCACCATGCATTAGAAGATGCACATGTGGCAGCGCAGGTCTTTATGGAAGCGCTGAATCATCACGCTTCACCTCACTTAGATGACCTGTTGAAAAAGACCGGGATCACGAACGGCATGATCAGTGAGACGGGCTATACGCCGGCACGGCTCAGCAAGCCAAAGCCGAGAGCGAAAAACGCGCGGTCCAGACAGAGGGTATGGAGATAGATTGATAGCTGGCAAATAAAAAAAGCAGGTAGCGGCCTGCTTTTTTTTCGTATAAGAAAGTTTAACTTTTATAGTCTCAATGTCGTTAATAAGTCGCAACTACGCCTCTGTCTTCGTATCATGACTCGCCAATCGAGGTGTTTTCATTATTGTATGATCCCTTTTCGAAGTGCGATAGCGACTGCTTCTGTCCGGTTTCTAGCGTCAAGTTTGCGGGAGATGGCCGTTAGATAGTCTCTTACTGTAAACTCGCTGATCTCAAGACGCCCGGCGATCTCTTTCGTGCTGCAGCCGTTTGATAAAAGCTGCAGAATATCGCATTGCCGTTCGCTGAAATGGAGAAAATCTTCATGCTGTTTTGTTACTTTAAAAATAGATTCTGTAAGATGCTGAAAGTAATTTTCAAGCTGCCTGATAAGCTTTCGGTCGATCTGCCCGTTAAAGCGGTCGATAAACACGCAGCCGATCGATACATCCTGATGGCTGAGAGGAATAACTAGAAGAGAGGAAAGGGAGAACATGTTAACATATTTTTCAGGAAACGAAAATGTAGAGTTATTGATCACGATAAATTGGGACTTGTTTTTGACTAAAGCAGAATAGACATGCGGAATCGATCGGACATCCTCCCTGACTTCGTGAAAGGATTTCACCTTGCTTCCTTCAATGAACAGCACCCCTTCTCCAACATTAGTAAGAGGCGAATATGTAAAAATAGAAGCCCTCTGAAAAGGAAAAAGGGTCACCCCGCCTACCATTAATTTTTCAATTCTTCTAATAGGATCTTTTATTTGTTTTGCACTATTAATATAATCTTCTACCTTCTCGACAATCATCGACAGAATCAACCCCTACATTTTTAGTGATTGTAACGGTTCAACAAAATATTTAAGATAGAAATGTAAGCCTTTACATGTCAGAATTTTCTAAAATAAGTATACGTTATTTCCGCTTTTAATTCAATTGAAAGGGGGACGAGCCGATGGGCAGGAACGAAATAATCACTACAAGCAAAAGGGGGCTCCGTGAAGATTCTTTTCCGTACCGGCTCTATCAAAAGGCGAAGAAGTTCGGCACCTGGAATCCATCAGACATCGATTTTTCAAAGGATAAAGAGGACTGGAAGACACTGTTGCCGGAACAGCAAGAACAGATCTTAAAGCTCATCTCACAGTTTCAGGCAGGAGAAGAAGCGGTGACACTGGACCTGCTGCCGTTAATCATGGTCATTGCGAAAGAAGGGAGAATCGAAGAGGAGATCTTCTTGACGACCTTTTTATACGAGGAAGCAAAACATACCGAGTTTTTCCGGATTGTGTTGAATACGCTAGGGGCAAAAGACGACCTATCACACTATCATACACCGACATATCGAAAAATCTTCTATGAGATTTTGCCGGAGGCGATGGAAAAACTGGTTCACGACCATTCTCCAGAAGCAATGGCCGAAGCTTCTACTGTTTATAACATGTTTGTCGAAGGGGTTCTTGCAGAAACAGGATATTTTTCCTTCTACAATTCTCTTGATGCGTTGGGGAAAATGCCGGGACTGATGAAAGGGATCGGCTATCTGAAAAAGGATGAATCGCGCCATATCGGCTACGGTACATACTTGCTCCAGAGACTTATTTGCGAGAAGCCTTCGATCTACGAGCTTGTGGTCAAAAAGATGCAAGAACTAGCGCCTCTTTCGGTGAAATTAAACGAAGAAGGGATGAACGGCCAGGAAGTGACGAGCTTCGGCGGAACGCTCGAAGACACGGTAGCTTTTTCCCAGAAACAAATTAACGCCCGCATGGAGGTCATTGGAAGAGCAAGGTATAAGAGCCTTGATGAAATCTATAAAACAACTGACGCAGAGGTTGGCGTAACGAGTTAGAAAGGAAACAAACTATTGCTAAGGAGGTAATCATAGTGACGGTAAAAGTAGATGTAAAAAGCTTTCCGATGTTTATCAATGGACAGTGGGTGGCTTCACAGTCAGGGGAAACCTTTGATGTGTTGAATCCGGCGACAGGAGACGTAGTCGCAAAGGTTGCAAAAGGCAACGAAGCGGATGTGGACAACGCGGTAGAAGCTGCAAAGCAGGCTTTTGAAAATCAAGAATGGCGCGAAATGAAACCGAAGGATCGCGCGAATGTATTGAACGCGATCTCCCATCAG
The DNA here is from genome assembly GCF_005747095.1 of Exobacillus caeni. Lineage (GTDB taxonomy): Bacteria > Bacillota > Bacilli > Bacillales > Guptibacillaceae > Exobacillus > Exobacillus caeni. The sequence continues at coordinate 80,338 of NZ_SWLG01000012.1, forward strand.
ATCGTTGCCCATGCGGAAGAACTTGTTTATCTAGAGGTAATCAGCTCGGGAGGCACGGTGAGAAGGGTGTCCTCGAACGATATCCTTCAGATGGCTGACCTGTTTCAGCAGATGGCAAGCTTTGTAGTCGACTATCCTTTTTCAGAGACACTTCCTGTACCGCCGTTCCCGGGGCCATCACACAACTTCGTATGGAGGGAACCGATCGGAGTCTGTGCTGCCATCACACCATGGAACATGCCGATGCTGATCGCGTCATGGAAGATCGCACCCGCTTTAGCGATGGGAAATACGATCGTAATCAAGCCGGCAAGCTATACGCCTTTAACGACACTGAAGCTAGCAGAAATTATTTCGAACGTCGTCCCTCCTGGTGTAATTAATGTGGTCACGGGACCCGGGAAAGAAGTTGGCGAATACCTCGCTGGCCATCCTGGTGTGGATAAGATCGCGTTTACTGGATCGACAGAAGTAGGAAGGGAAATCATGAAGCTTGCTTCTGCGACTATCAAGAATACGACGCTTGAGCTTGGTGGCAAGTCACCGAATATCCTGCTGGAAGATGCAGATCTTGAAGTTGCCATTCCGGGTAGCCTTTTCGGTGTGTTCCTCCACTCAGGACAGCTCTGTGAATCAGGGACGAGGCTGTTTGTGCCGGACACCATCTACGAAGACGTTGTGAAAGCACTGGTCGAGAACGCGAAAAAGCTGAAGCTAGGAAATCCTCTCGATCAGGAGACAGACATGGGACCAGTTGTTTCAGAGAAACAGCGTGATACGATTTTATCCTATATCGAGACAGGAAAAAAAGAAGGTGCTACATTAGCATACGGCGGAAACGAAGTAACTATAGAGGGTTGTGAAGGCGGCCATTTCATCGAGCCTACCATCTTTACGGATGTAACGAACGACATGAAGATCGCCCGGGAAGAGATATTCGGACCGGTCCTTTCGGTAATCCGCTATTCCACTGTAGAAGAAGTGATCGATCTCGCCAACGATACGATCTACGGTCTGGCTGCCGGAGTCTGGACTAGAGATGTTAACAAAGCTTATGACATAACCCGGAAACTAAAGGCAGGGGTTGTCTGGATCAATGATTGGCACATGCTTCGCAATGATGCGCCGTTCGGAGGATACAAACAGAGCGGTATCGGCAGGGAGATGGGCAAGCATTCGCTTGATGCATATACACAGCTCAAGCATGTGCATACATCGATGGTGCCGCAGGTCGAGAAGAGAAGCTGGTATCAAATTTTATTTTCCCAGCCGGAGTAAAGTCAAATTGGAAACACAGGAATTTAAAATCTATTAGCGGGGTGGTTTCATGTTAAAAACAACCTTTTCCCAGTTCATGCTAAGAACAGGAATTTACAGTGGATCTAACACACGGGCGATGATTCCTGACCTTTTCCGAGGACTGGGTGCAAAAAGAGTCATTCTTTTCAGTGATAGAGGATTAGAGAAGGCTGGTATTGTAGAGAAAGTAGCACAGATATTTGATTTAACGTCGCATGGTGTCGGTCCCGAGCTGGTCGGTACATTTCTGGACATCACACAGGATGCAGAGAGCAGTACTGTTAATGAAGCGACTCGCTACGCGAGAGAGCTCGGAGCAGATGCACTGCTTGCAGTAGGCGGAGGAAGTGTACTTGATACGGTAAAAGGAGTTAAATACTCCCTTCATAACGGCCTTACCGATATTAAAGAAGCGATACCAGGGGGATTCAAATACGAAACGTTCCCTGAAGCGAGTTACATTCCTATCCCGCATATTTCTGTTCCGACAACAGCAGGAACTGGCTCTGAAGTTTCACCGATCGCCGTTATTTATAATGAAGAGATTCAATTGAAAACGAACTTGATCAACCCGTTCATCGCTGCTGATATGGCGGTATTGGATCCTGACCTAACAGTATCGCTACCAGCAGGAATCACAGCGTTCACCGGGTTCGATGCCTTAACACATGCAATCGAGGCACTTGCTTCCCCGACTGCAACATCCATCACGGATGCCCATGCACTTCATGCGATTCGCTTGATCGAACAAAACATCCAGACTGCAGTGGAAGAAGGTACGAACGTGAATGCGAGGATGGAGATGCTTCAGGCGAGCTTGATGGGGATCACTGCTTTCAGCTTCGCTTTGAATGCGATCCCGGTGCATAACTTTGCACACGCGTATGGAGCATTGTTCCGAATTCCGCATGGCCTGGCAAATGCAGTATTCCTGCCGGTTGTCATGGAAAGCATTCCACAGCTTTATCTTCCGAAGATTAAAGAACTGGCACAGGCCTTGTCTGTCGAGAACGAAGGTAACCCTGAGGAAGTGCTTAGCGCAGTAGTCGAAAAGATCAGGGCACTTCAACAACAGGTAGGTCTGCCAGCTGACTTTGAAAGCTTTCATTTGTCAGGGGAAGACCTCGATAGAACAGTAGCGGCAGTTGCTTCCGATCCAGCGGCAGTCGCGTTCCCGATGCCAGCAGAGCTGATTCGTGCAGTTGGAGAAAGAGTCGTCCCGTTAAAAGTGAAAAGCTAAGGATTATGAAAAAAGTCTTCCTCGGGAGGGCTTTTTTTATGTTAGGGAGAGGCCAGGTTTGTCGAAAAATCGATAAATTGGGATTTTCGTAGATATATTTCTTAATTCGAAGATAAAAACAAAAACTCGTAGATAAATTCTGTTTTTCGAAGATATATCTTAAGATTCGAAGATATATCCTGATACTTCCAGAAAACCTCAGCAAAAACATAAAAGGGCGATACGAAAATACCTTTCAATTTATGCAAAGACGGAAAATTGGTACTATTAAGGTAGATTATTGATGGAGAAATAAGTAACGTACCTATAGAAGGAGCGAAGCAAATGAACATAGACCCAAATGAAATTTCCGGAAAAGAACTTTACAAATTATTGATCGGCTCCGTGATACCACGTCCTATCGCCTGGATATCAACAGAGAGCAAAGAAGGTGTATTCAACCTCGCTCCGTTCAGCTTTTTTACAGTTGCCTCTGCAAAGCCTCCCATGTTATGTATTTCGATAGCTGCGCAAGGAAAAGGGGAACGAAGAGGAACGGTAAAGGACACGCTCGCAAACATCCGCGAACAGGAAGAATTCGTCATCAACTTCGTACCGTTCGAGCTGACAGAACCGATGCACAAAAGCTCTGCTAATCTGCCGAGTGAATCGAACGAATTTGAATATGCTGAAGTTACACCTGTGAAAAGTGTGAAAGTAAAACCTCCTGGCGTAGAAGAAAGCCCGATCAAAATGGAGTGTAAGTTAGACCAGATTATACGAACTGGCTCAAACTACCTTGTTATCGGAGAAATGATCCACTATTCGATCAAGGATGAATTTTATGCTGGAAATTACAAAACAGATATTGAAAAATTGAACCCTCTTGCAAGATTAGCTGGTAATTATGCCGGCTTAGGGGATATATTTGGATTAAGCGATTAAGAGGGAGTTGTCTTCCTAAAACAATAAGCACAATTTTGCTCCGCTCACCTTCATGTGCGGAGTTTTAAAGTGTTAAGATAGCTTTAGAAGAGAATCTTTGAGAGGGGGGCTTTTATGAAATTTAAAGGAATCCCGTTGGTTTTAACAGGTGCTGCAAGCTTTGGGTTCACACCTATCTTTGTTAAAAAAGGATTTGAATATGGTTATTCCCTTGGAGATTTAATCATCACCCAAATGTTTCTGGCTATGGTCCTCTTTTGGGTGATAACTCTATTGAAAGGTTTGAGTATAAAGGACATTACAAGGAAAGAAATCATACAGATCATTGCGGTAGGCACATCCGTTGGTTTAACGAGTGTCTTTTATTATGCAGCTTTACAGTATTTATCGGCTTCACTTGCTATCATTCTTCTCTTTCAGTTTGTTTGGATCGGCATGATTTATGAGTGGATTTTTGACAATAGCAAACCGACCCGGGTTAATTTGATTTCTACTCTAGTAACCTTAACAGGTGTTTTCTTTGCCTCAAATATTCTAGGTGGATCGGGTATGGATCTCCCCCTTATCGGACTGTTGCTGGGATTGTTGTCGGCTGTTTCGTATGCGGGTTTTATTTACTTTAGCGGGCAGGTTTCTACTAAAACGAATCCTGTTGTCCGAAGCGCTTTGATGGTAACTGGCTCATTGTTACTTGTCTCATTGATTTTCCTTAGAGACATACCAACAGTTCCGCTTGCTGATGTACGGCTTTTGGGTATCGGATTGGGAGTTGCTTTAGTTGGGGCAGTACTCCCGACTTTGTTCTTTGCGATTGGAGCGCCACTTATCCCGGGCAGGTTGGCGAATGTTTTAAGTTCCATCGAATTGCCTGTCGCGATCATTTCAGCGATGGTTATTCTATCTGAACAGGTGAATCTGCTGCAGTGGTTAGGGATCGGATTAATTATACTGGCCATTTTTATTAATGAGTTCGGGGAGAAATTTTTAAGTAGAAAAAGATATTTGGCGAATTGAAGTTGTTCAATTGACCAGGAATATCGGTTTTAAGCAAAACACCGTCCAAGTGCGGTGTTTTTTCTTTTAGAGGCGATTTTTTTTAAAAAAAATTAGCTAGTAACTTAACAGGGGGGATTTAAAAAATTGCAACTATTTTAATTGTCAACCGTATACAATAAATGAGTAAAAACAAGGAGGGGATTCTCTTTGGATTCCGTTATTACTGTAAAGCAGCTGCGGAAGCAATATGGGGATGTGGATGCTGTAAAAGATGTGTCGTTTTCAGTTGGCAAAGGAGAGATATTTGGGATCATTGGGCCGAACGGTGCAGGTAAAACAACGACGATCGAGATTTTAGAAGGGATCAGGAAACGCGACGGAGGGGAAGTCCAGGTTCTCGGAATGGACCCGGAAAAGAACCGCAGGAATTTGAATGCCAGAATAGGCGTCCAGTTTCAGTCAACCGCAATCCAGGAGAAAATAAAAGTTAAAGAAGCACTTGATCTCTTTTCATCTTTTTATCCCAACAATGATAATCTCGGGGATCTGATTGAAAAACTCGGGTTAGATGAAAAGATGGATGTCTATTTTGAGGATCTGTCGGGAGGGTGGAAGCAGCGTGTGACACTGGCACTTGCAACATTACATAGCCCCGAGATCGTTTTTCTGGATGAACCGAGTATGGGTCTTGATCCGCAGGCAAGAAGAGATCTCTGGGATATTATTCACTATTTGCGTGACAGGGGATCAACAATAATCGTGACTACCCATTACATGGAAGAAGCAGAAAAGCTGTGCGATCGGATCGCGATGATCTACGGTGGTAAACTAGAAGCACTTGGAGAACCGAAACAGCTTCTTGAAGACCTTGCGACAAAGTATTTATCTTTCTATTCGAGAGATGCAGACGAAAATATCCTTTCTAGATTGCCTGGTGTGATTTCCCTTGAGAACACAGAGGGGCATTACCGGATCATGACAGAACAGCTTCAAAGAACGTCTTACCATCTGTTTAAAGAAGGGGAAGAGCGGAACTGGACGATCGAAGGTTTCCAGTTCGAAAGAGGAACCCTCGATGATTTGTTCGTCCACCTGCTTCATAAGGAGGAAACGGCATGAATAGCCTATTAAAAGTAACGAAAACAGAAATCGTTCTGTTTTTCCGTGATAAAACAACTGTATTCTGGACCTTTTTATTCCCGGTGATCATGATCTGGCTGTTCGGTTCGATGTTTGGCGACCAGAAGATCAACGGACTTTCCTACAGCAGTGTGTATATTCCTTCCTGGATCGCAGTTAATATCATGACGGTTTCCTTTTTTACACTTGGGACAGTGCTTGCGAATTACAGGGAAAAGGGGATCCTCCGGCGTTATCAGCTCACACCGATCAAACCCTGGAAAATTCTAGCGGCCCATACGATCCAGGGAGCTGTCATCTTTGGCATTAGTGCAATCGTCATCTTTCTGTTCGGGTATTTCTTCTATGATCTTCAGCTGCCGGCATATATCGGAAGTACGTTTGGCGCGCTTCTGTTGAGTCTTATCTGCTTCTTCCCGTTCGGACTGTTGATGACATCACTCGCAAAAGACACGAAATCAGCAGCGGCGATAAGCTCATTGCTGTTAAACTTGATGCTGTTTTTATCGGGGGCCACCTTTCCTCTCGAAGTGATGCCGCAAGTCCTTCAGTATGTGGCTAAAATTCTGCCTCTTTATTATGTTGTTGAGCTGCTTCGTGCCACCTGGAACACATCTCCGCTCTGGGATAACGGTGTGGATGTACTCGTTCTTTTCTTAATAGGGGTTGCATCGATATTTCTTTCTACAAAATTTTTCCGATGGAGCGGGCAGAAAGTATAACTTAACCTTTTGATGTCTTTACACCTTGTAAGTGGGAGGGCGTTTTGAGGTGCAAAATAAGAAATAGCAAAGAAATTGGCACGCTAACTGACAACAGTATTGGCGTGCCTTATTTAAAAATTTTTAATTTATGACATAGGTAATAATAGGCGGCTTTTTATTAAAGTAAAGTAACCATTACTTTAAGTATATTTATTCACAAACTTGTATTTTTACGTTTTGACATCTTTTTTTTAATTCAGTAATAAACTCTCTTTTATTTCTGGGTGAAATTTTGATACTTCCCATAAATGTTGTGTTATTGAAAATTTCAATCGCATCCCTGGATGACAATATTCTATGCCCAATAAAGATTGAAGTTGTAGGTGATACCTTCATTACACTTTCATATGGAATTCGACTTCTAAATGGTCCACCTTTTATAAGTAAATAATCAGTATAAAAAATATACTTAACCGAAAAAGCAGTCCATAAAATAAAACTTATCACAATAAGGAATGATGAACTAAGAATTAGAACCACTGGTAATTGAGTGCCGCCTTCCGTGAATAATGGAAAAAATGATACTAAAGCAATAACGAGCACTACAATCAACGTAAAGTTGATAAAAAATGCATCTACTTTTGAATGAAAAACCATAAAGAAATATCACCTCCAAGATAAATATTGTCTTTGATACATTTCAAAAAATCTAAAGTTTCATCTTGTTAAATTAAGCTGCCCTTTAACTTAATAAGGAACTGCCACAATAAGTTGAACAACTCAACAATTCTAGCGTCGCGACAATTCATATTTTAAAAACGAGAGCATAACTGCCAAAGTTACACCGATAAAAAAAGTAATCCCATTGAAGTACAATTTATTTGTAAATTGACTAAACCAACCGATTTTATCAAAATACCACAGACTTTCTAAGCTTTTTTCAACACTTTGAACATATAAGATTTCAGCAATTAACAGCAATACTGCCGCAACCAGAGAACCAATCAAAATCCACTTTTTTCCCGTAAAAACTTTATAAGAAATTTTATAAATCCAATACAGAAAAGCTAAGTAAAGTAGTATTGTTGGAATCATTATTAAGATTGCGGGATTTCCGTTTCCAGAGGGATTAGTTGGATCGGCGGTCATTTTATAGATTAGAAAGAAGCCTATAGCTGAAAGGACACCAAAAAATAAAAGAGGCACCACATCGCTTTTAAAGCCTTTATACATCGATGACTTTCACTCCAATTAGAAATATTTCTTAACTAAAGAGACGAGTCGGAGGTATAAAAGTTTCAAATTCTAATTTAATTAGTTTTAACTTTTAACTTCTTAAACTAAACTGCCCCGTTTTTTTATAAGAATAGAGCTACTTCCAAATCCTATAATTATTTACTCGATCAAATAAAATCGCGTGTATACGTAATATCCATCAATCACTATTTCTCCAGTTCCATCTTCTTGAAGGTGGTAACTTGCTTCTTTACTGCTTCTATCATCACTTAACACAAGACTATATACTGAACCTGGACCTTCCCAGGTGTCTGTGCGTTTTGAATTGTTTATCTCTGAAATGATTTCATTTACTTTTTCTTGATTAGTTGTTTCATATAATACTTTATCAGTTGAGGTGTTTATAACAGAAACGTTATTGTAGTTTTCATTTATCAAAGGCTCTTTACTACACGCAACAAGCGATAAACACATTAATATAGTCAAAATAACAACTTTTCTATGGGTCATTGAAGTTAACCTTCCTAAGTTTTATTGAAAAAATCTTATTAAACAAAAATGCCCGTTACTCCAATAAGAAAGGTGCGATCTCCTTCTTGAAGAAACGCATCCGTTAGTTCAAGTGTGTTTTTAATTAGCTAAATTTTCTTTAGTTTGAGGTATTTCTATTAGCCAATTATTATTCTCATTTGCTTCGATTAACTCATTTACTTCATATGTAGCATAATAACCTTCTTTGATAAACGGGTCGCTTTCAACAAGATTTATCGCTTCCTCAATTGCGTCACAAATAAGTATTTGCATTGCCTTATCATTATCCTTAAAGGGTCCACAAATAAAGAGCTTTTTATTTGCGGTTAAGTTTTGCAAATGTTTCACGTGACTGTTTAATAATTCCTTTGTTAGTTCCCCTTGCTTTTTATCCTTTAAAATTGCAACATATTTTCCCATAAAATCCCCCCATTAAATAAACAACCATTCTTTTTGTAACGGTATCTTTTAATAATTTTCTTCAACATACTGCCCTATAGATCAATAAGGCTTTACTCTAGTTTATCATTATTTGGAAATAAATTGTCAGTAAAAAGACAACTCAAATGACAGGGGGATTGGCATTCATTTTAAACTGTACAATAGTTATTCTACGAGATACGAGGTCAATTTAGTGCCATTCAAGACAAAATTTCACAATAACCCTTTTATTCACAAGAAAAAATGTCGAGTCAATTCACACGCCATTTAGTGTGTCATTTTATAGCACCCAAAATCGGAACCCTTTATTGTAAGAGGAAGGGCGTTTTATTTTTTGGGACTTTAAAACAACGAAACTATTAGGACCTCGTTCTCATTTTTAATAAAAGAAAGGGATTTCCAGATTACACATAGAAGTTTTTAATGTTAAATAGCTACGGACTTTTATGACTGCCCGCGATAAATCTGTTAAACGAGGTGAAACAGATGGACATTGCTGTGCCTTTGAAGAGAGAGGTATGGAGCCGATTCGTACAGGAAGGTGTTCTTGATTCTGCCCGGATACGAAAGCGAATCTCAGAGTCATGGTATCTTTGCCAGCAAAAGGGAGTGAATCCGTATAACGGAAAGGGTGACCAGATTCTTACTCGCCCTTCGCTTGACCGCCGGCTTAAGGACAATAAGATCTTATTTGAAATCGCGCTTCCTTACGTGGAAAAGCTTCGTAAACTGTTTGGAAATGCAAAGTCTATGGTGCTGCTCACTGATCGAAATGGCTATGTGTTAAAAGCGACAGGACATTCCGATACACTTGAACGGGCGCTGACGATCAACTTTATGGAAGGCGTCAAATGGACGGAAGACAAAGTCGGAACAAATGCGATCGGAACTGCGCTTCGAATCGATGAGCCGATCACGATCATCGGAACAGAGCATTATTCGATCGCTTCCCAGCCGTTCGTCTGTTCAGCAGCTCCGATCCATGATGACGAAGGGACGCTTGTAGGGGTGCTGGATGTAACGAGCCCGATCGACCAATCGATGCATGAACATGCCCTGGCAGCTGTTGCTTCCACAGTTTTTGCGATCGAACAGGAATGGCAGAGGCGTGTGAGGGAAGATGAGATTGAACTGTTGAAATATACGTCAAGTGACGATGATTTTTCCTCCGCCGTAATTCTCGTTAATAACAAAGACCAGATCGTTTGGATGAATAAAAAGGTAAAGCAAACCTTCTCTATGCAAGAAAGAATCTCGATGATGGAAGTACTGGATGCAGGGTTCACAGCAAAAACAAAGATTCCGATCTCCTCTTCCAATCACGATGGTGTGATCGGCTACAGGATGAAGATCGAACGAAAGAATAAAGCGCCTTCGATTCCTTCCATTGAAAAATTCGGGTTTCAGTTTGAGGGTGTAGTAGGGACGAGTCAGGCCTTTCAAAACGTGCTGTGGAATGCAGAGAAAGTTGCGAAAACGGATGTGACTGTCCATATTCATGGTGAGACGGGTACTGGTAAGGAGAGTATCGCAAAAGCTATCCACGAGAACAGCGATCGAAAAGACGGACCTTTTATCGCCATCAATTGTGGTGCGATTCCGGAAGCGTTGATGGAGAGCGAGCTTTTCGGTTATACAGCGGGCTCTTTTACAGGCGCCAGCAAAAACGGCTACAAAGGGAAGATACAACAGGCCGACGGTGGAACACTGTTTTTAGATGAAATCGGGGAAATCCCACACAGCATGCAGGTTGCGCTGCTTCGTGTTTTCCAGGAAAGCCAGGTTATCCCGATCGGCGGCTCTAAACCTGTTGATGTAAATGTAAGGGTGATCACTGCCACTCATCGAAACCTGCAGGAATTGATGAACAAGAAACAGCTTCGGGAAGATCTCTTTTACCGGATCTTTGTATTCCCGATCTATCTCCCGCCTCTCAGGGAACGAAAGGAAGACCTGCTTGCTTTCATCGATTATTACCAGAAGAAAAACAACTGGCATGTAACATTGCCTCATGAAATTTTGACTGAGCTTCATAACTATCACTGGCCTGGAAATATCCGCGAACTCTTTAACGTGTTAGACCGGATGCGAATTTTATATGATGCCGAACTTCCCCCTGACAGATTGATGGAAAACCTGCTCATTCATTTGCCGAAAACTGCTGAACACCAAGAAGCACAACGAGATGAATTATCTTACCGCGAAAAAATCGAAAAAGAAAAAATGATGAACATGCTGAAACAAACGGATGGGAATGTCTCACTCGCAGCCCAAAAGCTGGACATGCCGCGAAGCACCTTCTACCGCAAGCTAAAGAAGTTCCAGCTAAACTAGCATGAGAAAAAATGAGACAAACTTGGACACTGTCTAAACCTGTCCCACTTGATTGGACAATCTTATAAACAAAACCACTTCAAAACGCTTATCTGAAAGCGTTTTCTTTTTTGGCATGAAACTTGCAATTAAAGTTGGTGAAGGGAATCCACCTTTTCAAAAAATAAGAATGAGGAGGAATGGACAGTGGCAGTTATTAAATCAGAACAAAAGAAGTTGTCCAGTGAGAAAGCGAAAGAGATGTTCCAAAAGATGTGTGAGATCCGCCATTTTGAAGACAGGGTACATGAGATCTTCAGTACTGGCGTGTTGCCTGGATTTGTTCATTTATATGCCGGAGAAGAAGCGGTCGCGGTAGGTGTTTGTTCGCATCTTGATGATAAAGACAGTATCACGAGTACACACAGAGGGCACGGCCACTGTATCGCGAAGGGCTGTGACCTGGAAGGGATGATGGCTGAGATCTATGGGAAAGCGACAGGCTTATGTAAAGGGAAAGGCGGATCGATGCATATCGCCGATGTTTCAAAAGGAATGCTCGGCGCAAACGGAATCGTCGGTGGAGGATTCCCGCTCGCAGCAGGTGCAGGCCTGACGGCAAAAGTGAAAAAGAACGGAGCGGTCGCGGTATGTTTCTTCGGTGACGGTGCGAACAACCACGGCACTTTCCATGAAGGGATCAACTTAGCAGCAATCTGGAATCTTCCGGTTATTTTTATCGCGGAAAACAACGGCTATGCCGAAGCGACGCCATTCGAATATGCGTCAAGCTGTACCTCTATCGCGGATCGTGCGGCAGGATACAACATTCCTGGAGAAGTGGTCGACGGAAAAGATGTGCTCGCAGTTTATGAAGCGGCTGAGCGAGCGGTCGAACGTGCCCGCAATGGCGAAGGGCCGTCATTGATCGAATGCCGGACATACCGGAACTATGGACACTTTGAAGGAGATGCCCAGACATATAAAGGAGCGGAGAAAGAACAGCATCTAAGCGAGTTCGATGCGATTCTGAAGTTCCGTGAATACTTAACAACTGAAAGTATTGTGAGTGCCGAAGAGCTCGATGAAATCGACCAGAACGTAAAGGACGCAGTGCAGAACGCGGTTGCGTTCGCGGAAAAGAGCCCTGATCCTCAGCCTGATGAACTGTTGACGGATGTTTATGTGTCTTATAAAGAAGCTGGAGGTGATCAATAATGGCGAGAATCATTACTTTTGCAGACGCAGTGAACGAAGCGATCCGCCTTGCGATGAAAGAAGACGAAAACGTCATATTGATGGGGGAAGACGTGGCAGGAGGAGCCGAGGTCGACCATCTTCAGGATGAAGAAGCATGGGGCGGTGTAATGGGCGTGACCAAAGGGCTTGTCCAGGAATTCGGTAGAGACCGGATTCTCGACACCCCGATCGCGGAAGCAGGATACATCGGGGCATCGGTAACAGCGGCTGCTACTGGACTAAGGCCGATCGCAGAATTGATGTTCAACGACTTTATCGGGAGCTGCCTTGATGAAGTGATGAACCAGGGAGCCAAGCTTCGTTACATGTTTGGCGGCAAAGCGAAGGTACCGTTAACGATCCGTACGATGCACGGAGCAGGATTCAGAGCGGCTGCCCAGCACTCGCAGAGTTTGTACGGTTTGTTCACGGCGATCCCAGGGATCAAAGTCGCTGTTCCATCGACACCTGCTGATTGTAAAGGACTATTGCTGCAGGCGATATTCGATGACGATCCAGTGGTGTTTTTCGAGGATAAAACGTTATACAACATGAAAGGCGAAGTAGAAGAAGGAGTTTACAAGATTCCGTTCGGAAAAGCAGACATCAAGCGGAAAGGGTCAGACCTGACGATTGTGGCGATCGGCAAGCAGGTGCACACAGCACTAAAAGCAGCCGACCAGCTGGCTAAAAAAGGAATCGAAACCGAAGTCGTCGATCCGAGAACATTATCACCGCTTGATGAAGATACCATTCTGTCTTCTGTTGAAAAAACAGGCCGCCTCGTGATCGTCGATGAAGCGAACCCACGCTGCAGTGCGGCGACCGACATCTCCGCACTTGTCGCGGACAAGGGCTTCGACTTCCTTGATGCGCCGATCAAAATGGTAACAGCACCTCACACGCCTGTACCGTTCTCGCCGGCATTAGAAGACCTCTACCTGCCGACACCTGAGAAAGTGCTGCAGGTTGTCGATGAACTGATCGGCGGAGAGCTGGTAGTTTAAAAGGAAGAAATAGCGTGTTGCTTCGGCGGCACGCTCCTTTTAAACGTAAAGATGCCTTTTAGGAGAAGTTTATGCTAGTTTGAAAGACTTATTCGAGATTCAGAGAGAGTTGTTCTGGATTCGGGAAGAGTTGTTCGTGGTTCAGAAGGGCTTATTCTGGATTGGGATAGATTTGTTCTTGATTCAGCGTATTTTATTCTTGGTTCGTGGCGATTTGTTCCTGGTTCAGAAGATTTTATTCTTGGTTCAGCGGTTATCGGGGGTTCGGATTCGATTTTAGGGGTTTCGAAGCGGTTTATAAGAGGTTCGGAGCGGTTTATAAGAGGTTCAGCGCGGTTTATAGGAGGTTCAAAGCAGTTTGTAGGAGTTTCAGAGCGTACAATCAGAACTTCAAAGCAGTTTATTGGATCTTCAGACTAACTTTAGAGGTTTAGCGCGATGTATTAAAGCTTCACCGCAATTTATTGGATTTTCACAACATAACTACAGCATAAAAGGAGGAACGCGATTCATGTCAGTGCAAATTATTATGCCAAAGCTTGGAATGAGCATGGAAGAAGGAACCGTTGTGGAATGGCTGAAGAAAAAAGGTGACCCTGTTAAAAAAGGGGAAACCGTTGCAGTCATCAGCTCGGAAAAAATAGAAAAAGACATTGAGGCACCGGGGGAAGGATTTCTGATCGAAATTTCTGCCGAACAGGATGATGTGGTGGCAGTGGGGAAACCGATCGGTTATATCGGACAACAGGATGAGAAGGTAAGTAAAGAAGACACCCAAAAAGCCGAACCACAGGGGCAGGAAGAAGTAGCCGCAGCTGTAGAGGCGCCTGTAAAAGAAGAAGAGCCGAAAACAAAGCAGTTCAAGGTCAACAAACCACGGCTGTCACCTGCTGCAAGAAAACTGGCTAAAGCAGAAGGAGTTGAGGTTGAGAGTTTAGTAGGTACAGGCCCGAACGGAAGGGTAACAAGAGCAGATGTGGAACGCGCGATTCAAGAGCAGAAAGCATCCAACACATCACAGCCTGCTAAACAACAAGCAGCAGCTCCTCCGCCGCCAGAGAAAAAGCCTGAACGTAAAGAACAAAAGGGCAACAGCCGCAAAGTGAGCGGGATGCGGAAAGTCATCGCGGAAAGGATGTACAATAGCCTTCAGCAGACCGCACAGCTTACGATCACCATGAAAGCTGACGTAACAGAGCTGATGGCAATTCAGAAAAAGGCGAAGGCAGACCTTGAGGGCGAGGGTGTCAAACTAACAATCACTGACTTTATCGCGAGAGCAACTGTCCTTGCACTTCAAAAGCATCCGCAAATGAACAGTACCTATGAGAACGAAGAAATTACAACCTACGAGAATGTTCACCTTGGAATTGCAGTAGCTTTGGAAAACGGCCTTGTCGTCCCTGTGATTACTAACGCTGACACTCTTTCCACCGGTCAAATCTCACAACAAATACGAACTATAAGCCAGAAAGCTAGAGAAGGAAAGCTTGCACAAGAAGATATGAAAGGATCTACCTTTACGATAACAAGCCTTGGAGCATTTGGAGTCGACTTCTTCACACCAGTACTCAATCCGCCAGAAGCCGGGATTCTCGGTATAGGAAGAGCGGAGGCGACCCCTGTTTTCGTAGGAGAAAACGTAGAGAAGCGGTACATTCTGCCGTTGAGTCTCACATTCGACCATCGAGTTCTTGACGGGGCGCCAGCCAGTGAGTTTTTAGGAGAGGTGAAGAGCTATTTAGAAAAGCCGTATCGATTGTTTGTGTAGAGTCTTAGATAGTGAGGTTCGCACAGCACAAATAGGCGAACCTTTCTTCTAAATAAAGCGGATTTTTGTGAGTGTTTTCACATACTTTTAAAACCTGCTGATCTATCATTAAAATGAAAGCATTTAATTTTGTAACTGGGGAGGCAACGAACATGAAAAGTGCACGCTGGTATAACGCAAGAGATATCCGAGTAGAAACTGTAGATGAACCTGAGATCCAGCCGGGGAAGGTTAAACTGAAGGTGGAGTGGTGTGGCATTTGCGGAAGTGACCTGCACGAATATGCGGCCGGACCGATTTTTGTTCCTGTAGAAGAAGAGCATCCGGTAAGCCACGAAAAGGCGCCAATCATTATGGGGCATGAGTTTTCAGGAGAAGTAACAGAGGTAGGCGAGGGTGTTACTAAAGTGAAAGTCGGCGATCCGGTAGTGGTAGAGCCGATTCTTAGATGTGGCGAATGTGATGCATGTAAGCAAGGAAAGTATAATCTATGCGATTCGCTGGGTTTTCACGGCCTGTCCGGAGGAGGCGGAGGTTTCTCGGAGTATACGATGGTCGATGAAAAGATGGTCCATAAAATGCCTGAGGGGCTTTCTTACGAACAGGGGGCACTCGTGGAACCTGCTGCAGTCGCTTTGCATGCGGTACGTTTAAGCAAATTGAAAGCCGGTGATAAAGCAGCTGTCTTTGGTACAGGGCCTATTGGATTGTTAGTAATCGAAGCGTTGAAAGCCGCAGGTGCATCAGAAATTTATGCGGTTGAACTATCTCCTGAACGAACCGAGAAAGCAAAAGAACTTGGTGCTACCGAGGTTATTAATCCTTCAGAGGAAAATGTGGTAGAGAGGCTGCACGAGCTAACAAACGGAGGAGTCGACGTTTCTTTCGAAGTTACCGGGGTTCCTGCTGTTCTTCAGCAATCTATCGACAGTACTTCGTTTGAAGGCGAAACAGTCATCGTAAGCATCTGGGAATCGGACGCATCGATTTTGCCGAATAACATCGTTTTAAAAGAAAAAACTGTGAAAGGGATTATCGCCTACCGTGATATATTTCCGGCAGTCATGGAATTGATGACGAAAGGTTACTTTGCGAGTGATAAGCTAGTAACGAAACGGATAGGACTGGAAGAAATTGTTGATCAGGGATTCGATGCTTTGATGGAACAAAAGAGCCAGGTGAAGATACTGGTTAAGCCAGAATAAAGGATACAGGTTTAAGAGAAGCTAGTTTCCTTTTCTACCTACCTTCCCATACGCAAAAAAATCCCCTGAGCGCGTCTCTCAGGGGAAATACCAAAATTTTAGTATACGTAAGAAGCTCCGATGATAATCAATAGAATGAATAGAACAACATACAGCACAAAAGTGTTGTATCCACCGTAGTAGCTCATAAGATCAACTCCTCTCATCCTTTTGGTATATTCTATGTAAATTGCTGGTAGAACGTTTGGACGAGAGTTGATTCCTAAAGAAATTCTACTATCGTGTAGATATTAAAATAGGAGACTGGGAGCTAACTTTTCCGTGCCTCGCAAAATAAAACGATGGGGCTGACTCTTGAGTGTCTGGCTCTCTCCGTTTAGCACAGTATCTAGATGAACATTGGTGAAAGTTCATCTAGATAAAGTGTTGGAGGTGCCTGACACTTTGCTTTTGAGTCAGCCCCATCTTCATTAATAACCTATTCTACGCCAGGGAACCATCCCGGAGTATTTACAATCGCTTGCCACAGGGGATCTGGAACAACCAGTTCATCCTGCTTGCTTTTATCTAACGTTGTTGCGATATCTTCTTCATTGCCGTTCTGGATTTTTTGCACCCAGTCCGGATCGATGATGATTTCTCTTCCAAGTGCCAGAAGGGGGAGCCCCATTTCCATTGCTTTGACCGCATCATCTGCTGAATAGATGGAACCGACACCGATCAGCGGCACACGATTACCGATCGTTTCAATAAGCAGTTCAACGCGTGTTTTATCCGTATCAACGCCTCTTCTTGGTTTTGAAGTAAAGTCCATTAGCGAAACATGAAGGTAATCGAGTCCCTGATCAGCAAGAGTGTCGACTAACTGAAGCGTCTGGTCCATCGTGATCCCCGGTGTTTCAGGTTCTTCCGGAGAAAAACGATAACCGATGATGAAAGGCTCATTCGCGTGTTCTGCTACCACGTTTTTCACCTTTTCGATTACTTCTAACGGGAACGTCATTCTTTTTTCGACACTTCCGCCATAACGGTCTTCGCGGCGATTGGAATGAGGGGAGAAGAACTGCTGGATCAAGTATGTGTTTGCTCCGTGAATTTCAACCCCGTCAAAGCCTGCTTCGATCGCACGGCGCGCAGATTCTCCAAACGCATCCACGATTTCTTTGATTTCTTCCTCGGATAACTCTTTGGGAACGATCCCTTTTGTCTGGCCCTGTTCGGCAGGAACGCTGCTCGCACTGACGATCTGGCCGTCAGGGACAAGATCAGGAGGGCACATTCTTCCGCCATGGAAGATTTGCAGGATTGCTTTCGCGCCTTCTTTTTTTATGCCGGTCGCCAGTTGCTTTAAGCTTGGGATCAGATCATCCCGGTGGCTTCCGAACTCTCCTTTGAAACCTTTGCCGTTCGCTGTTACGTTAGCGCATGCTGTGATCACTGTGCCAACACCTTTTGAGCGGCGGGCATAATAGTCCACCTCAGCATCCGTAACGGAACCATCCGGATTAGATGAAAAGTTCGTCATCGGTGCCATCATGATACGGTTTTTTAGTTCAATGCCATTTTCAAAAGTAAATGGTTCGAATAGTGCGTTATATTTTTGGTTCATAATTGCCTCCTTAATTTCTGCAGTGGAACTATAATAAAGCAATCGGAAAGTACAGCACAAATAATATGCTTTGCTTATATGGGACCTTTTATGAAAAAAAACACCCGAGCAGGCTGTATTCGCTTTACTTCGCTCTTGGTCAGTAGAAAACAAATTCCATATTTTGTAAGTGGGCATATTCAGCAGCCGATCCCGGTTTGAGTTTCTGGACATCGCCCTCTTATTCGCTTTACGATAGAAAGGGAAGAAATCAAAATGGAGTAGGTATTAAACAATTCAGAAAGGGTGGAAAAAATGAAAGTTCTTGTAGTTGGGGCAAATGGCCAAATCGGAAAACATCTTGTTTCATTAGTTCAGGATAATGATAGCCTGGAGGCAAAGGCAATGATCCGTAAACAGGAGCAGGCTTCCTTTTTTGAAAATTTAGGTGCTGAGACGGTAATGGCAGATCTGGAAGGTGAAGTCGAAACGATTGCAAAAGCTGCTGAGGGAGTCGATGCGATCGTGTTCACAGCGGGTTCAGGACCGCACACTGGCAGTGATAAAACACTTATGGTCGATTTGGATGGTGCGGTAAAAACAATCGAGGCAGCTAAAGTTGCCGGTGTGAAACGGTTTATTATGATCAGCTCGTTTGATACAAGGCGTGAAGCAATCCAGGCTGCTCCGTCATCCTTTGCTCCATACGTTGTGGCAAAGCACTATGCAGACGATTGGTTAAGGCGTACAAATCTCGATTATACGATTATTCATCCTGGCGCCCTCACCAATGATAAAGGAACTGGTGAAGTGAACGCGGCAGAAGAAGTCGAGAGAGGCCAAGTTCCGAGAGAAGACGTGGCGAGTGTCATCGTTGCCAGCTTAGAAAATGATTCAACGATAGGGAAGGAGTTCCAGGTTGTGGCTGGAACGAAGCCGGTTAACGAAGCGATAAAATCTCTTTAATAATTTTCAAACAATGGAAAACAGGCGTGCCGATCTATGAACTGCTCCCTGTCAAGTAGACAGTGGAAATAATTAAAACTCGCTAAGCGGCTTTAACCCTGTATTCTAAGGGACTAAGGCCGTTTAGTCTTTTCTGTAAACGTTCATTATTATAGAAATTCATATAATCCTTAATCGCCATTTCAAGCTCTTCAAATGTTTCATACTTCTCTAAATAATATTTCTCGCACTTCAGCGTTCCCCAAAAAGACTCTATGGGGCCGTTATCAATACACTTTCCTACTCTGGACATACTTTGTTTCATTTCGGCCTTCTTAATTCTTTTCTTAAACTCATATGACGTATACTGAAAGCCACGATCACTATGAATTAAAGGCTTAGCTCCAGATGCCTTTTCAATCGCTTGATCTATTGTTTTCATTACTAATGGATTATTATTCGATTTTCCAACTATGAAACTAACAATGGAGCCATCATACAAGTCTAAAATCGCACTTAAATAAGCCTTTTGAGAGGTGCCATACTTCATTTCCGTCACATCGGTAACCCATTTCTCGTTAGGTTTCACAGCTTGAAATTCACGGTTTAGTACGTTCTCAGCTACGTGGCGGGGATTGGACCGGATGTACTTTTTAGACTTTCGACGTATAACCGATTCGATTCTGGCAACCTTCATAAGCCGGTAAATACGTTTTTGGTTAATTTCCATCTCAAATAAACGTCGAATATACAGGGTCATTCGACGATATCCTAAAATTCCCTTTAACTCCCTATGTAACCGTTTCATTTCATTTAGGATATTTTCATTTAGCTTTTCGTTTTCCGATGGCAGACGACGCAGCCACTTGTAGTATGCAGATCGTGCAATTCCTGCAATTGCACATAACTGAACGATTGAAAACCCTTCTTTGTGCAGCTCCTGAATGGCCAGGTATTTCTCTGTTAAACGGACCTGGGTTAGCGACGCCTCCTTTCGATTTCCTCTAACTTTTTTAAGAAGGCAAGCTCCGCACGTAACCGTTCATTTTCCCTTTCCAGCTGTTTTTTCTCCAGTTGATTCCTTTCTTCAGCTGTAAGCTCTTTTTCCTTTTTGCGACGACCACGTTTATCTTCCAATCCTTCCTGGCCACTTTCCAAATACTTTTTCACCCATTGGTAAGCCTGTTGGTACGAAACGTCATATTTATGGGCAGTAAGGTTATAATCCTTATCATTTTCAAGACAGTATTTTACGATTTCGATTCTTTCTTCTAATTCAGTCGTTCTACCTTTTGTCATAGAGCCTTTTTTCCCCATCCCTTTTAAATCTCTATGACCATTATAAGCTTTAATCCATCTCCTTAACACAGAGTCACTGGCTATTTCATATTTGCGACACACTTCCATTAACGATAAATCACCAGAGAGATATTCCTGGACCGCAGTTAGCTTAAGCTCTTTCGAATACCTATTCGGTTCACAAGAATTATGAAGCCCTTCCATACCAGAAGTGTCATATAGATACTTCCATCTACGTACGGTATAGCCAGCCACACCGTATTGGATCTGAAAATCTTTTATAGATTCATCTCTAGATTCATAAGCTAGAATAAGCTCATATTTTTCCTGAGCAGAATAAGTTCTCCTCATAACCATGAAAAACCCCCCAAAAAGGTAAACAGATTTTTATTAATTCATCTGTCTACCTTTTGGGGAGCATATCACTACCAGAGATTCGGCACGCCATCTTTATTGTGATTTTTCCTTTGTACCCCAAACTGGAATCCAAAGCTTTTTATTGCGAGTTCCCAATTCGAAGCGGCCTGCTTCCAACAAGTACCGAAAATATCGGTGCACTAAATATGACGGAAATTACGATCGCCAGCAATATAGCGAACAATCCTTCACTGGCTTCCACGATCCTGGAAAAGTCCTGCTCCAGGAACCACTTGATCAAGAATCCGTGTAACAGATAGATCGCAAACGTATGAGCTCCGACAAAAGTCAGTTTGATAGGCCTTGTTGTGATCACGTTGAAAAACGCAAATGTAACGATGCTTGCAGCAACGTAATAGATCATCCTAATCACAAGTCCGAAAGAAGAAGCATACACGTTTGTCCCGTAAAGGATTTTAGAAATGTTGTCTATATCGAACACCATCATACCTGTGAAAGCAATGCTCAATACTAAAACAGAAGCGATCTTCACATGCTTTCCTTCTAGCTTAAAGGGAAGCCCTCTATTTCCCATATACATGCCCAGCATGAAGAACGGCATGAATACAAACAACCGGTCGAGTGACAGAAAACGGTCGACCTCGAAAAAACCGATCAAAAGGCCTGGCAAAAGGCTGGCACCTGTTACAACATAAGGATTCCATTTTATTAAAAGCGGGGCAACGGCTTTATACGCAGCAATACAAATTAAAAACCACATCGCCCATCTTGGAGTCAGAAACTCAATAGAAAACGATTTAGTATAGAGCATATTGTAGTACAGCGCATAAATCACCTGCAAAATCAGATAAGGGATCACAAACATTGTTAAAATCTTTTTATAGTAGTCCTTTTTATGGACATTCCTCGTGAAATACCCTGCGATGAAAATAAAAGCAGGCATATGAAAGATAAACATAAAGTGATAGATTGCATATAAAAGCCGTGAATCATCTATAAATGGAGTCAATAGATGGCTGAATACAACGAGAATGATAAGAATGGCTTTCGAGTTGTCAAAATAAGCTATACGTCCTGACATCGTTATCATTACCTCCCAAAGTCAACTAGGTTATACCATTCGAAACAGTACGAAGATATGTATACCCCAAATTGCGACCAATTCTATCCACAAATTGTGAAAAATTTTTAAAAAGCTTGTAGAAATAGGAAAGGTACCGTTTTCAAAAAAAGTGAAAAAAGTTGGAAAAACCTTTCT
This sequence comes from Exobacillus caeni, assembly GCF_005747095.1. GTDB lineage: Bacteria > Bacillota > Bacilli > Bacillales > Guptibacillaceae > Exobacillus > Exobacillus caeni. The sequence goes on from NZ_SWLG01000012.1 coordinate 101,852, forward strand.
ATCTCTTTTTAAATCAATTATCAAACTCTTCTTTCAGCCTGTCCCAGTTTCTTGATTTTTATATCTCCTTTTTCTCAACCGATATTATAAAAAATTTCCAAACCAAACTAATGAAGGATATCTTTCGCTTTTTTACAAAGCTTATTATTCCATGCTATAATTCAACTAATCAGTTGAATAGTTGAACGGGATAGGAGGTATCTTTTTGGAAGCTAGAAAATTTAAAGATACGATTTACAGTGAATTTTCTCGGATTGGCAAGGTTCTCTCTAGTCCAAAGCGTCTGGAGTTATTAGACTTGTTATCTCAAGCACCTAAATCAGTTGAACTTCTGGCGAATGAAACGAAAATGAGCGTGGCAAATACTTCAAAACACCTGCAGGCCCTTCTTGATGCCCGTCTGGTCGTTTTTAGCAAAAAGAAAAATTTCGTGATTTATCAATTGGCAAACCCTAAAGTGCTTAACCTTCTTTATGCAATCAAGGGCATTGCCGAAGAACAAATTGCGGAAGTGAATATACTGCGAGATGAATTCATCGGAAGGTCAAATCAAATCGAAACGATTGGCCTGGAGGATTGGATAAAAAGAAAGAACGAAGAAGACCATCTTCTCATCGATGTTCGTCCCAAAGCGGAATATCAAAGCGGCCACCTTGATGATGCCATGTCCATTCCGATCTCTGAATTGAATGACTATCTTAAGAGATTGCCAAAAGACAAAGAAATTATTGCGTATTGCCGCGGACCTTATTGCGTGTATGCGACAGAGGCAGTTGAGCTGCTGAAGGAAAAAGGATACACAGCGATTCGATTAGAAGCGGGAATCAACGAGTGGAAACTGATGCAAGAAAATCAAATCCATTAAAAAAGAGAAAAAAATCAAAACCATGGGGAGGTGGGAGGATGGAAAAATTAGTAGATAACGTTAAAATCGGGGTGAGAGAAAACATCATCCAGTTTTCATTGTTAGTTATCGTTAACTTGTTTGTGGGTTCTATGGTCGGGCTTGAACGTACCATCCTGCCCATTATCGGTGAAGAGCATTTTGGCATAGCGTCAGCAAGTGCAGCTTTATCATTTATTGTGAGCTTCGGTTTTTCAAAGGCCGTTGTTAATTTTTTTGCCGGGAACCTGGCAGATAGGGTCGGCAGAAAACAGGTGCTTTTGTTTGGATGGGGCGTTGGTTTGTTTGTTCCTCTTCTCGTTATCTTTGCCCAGTCATGGTGGATGATCGTATTCGCTAACATCCTTTTAGGGTTGAACCAGGGATTAACCTGGTCGATGACTGTTAATATGAAAATCGACCTGGCAAAACCGACACAGCGGGGGCTGGCAGTTGGGTTGAACGAGTTTGCCGGTTATCTTGGAGTTGCCTTATTTGCCGCAGTTTCTGGATACGTTGCATCGACCTATTCCTTGCGCCCTGAACCGTTTTACATTGGAATAGCTATTGTTATTATCGGATTTATTCTTTCTTTGACCGTCAAAGATACAGGAGCGCATCTGAAGGTTCAGAAACAGAAACAAAAGAAAAAGGCAGAGATCGACGCTAAAGAAGTTTTCAAGCAAACAAGTTGGACAAACAAAGATTTGTCCGGTGCCAGTTTCGCTGGACTTTCGACAAACTTAAAGGATGGCATGGCATGGGGGCTGTTTCCTTTGTTCTTTGCTTCAAGTGGATTAACAGTCGGGCAGATCGGAACCATCGTTGCGGTATATCCCGCTGCATGGGGATTTTTTCAACTGTTTACAGGCGTATGGAGTGATCGGATCGGGCGGAAATGGTTGATCACAAGTGGTTTGTGGGTTCAGGCTCTGTCGCTCTGGTGGATTTTATTTTTTGACGGTTTTGTATTATGGATTCTTGGAGCGATCTTATTGGGTATCGGGACAGCGATGGTTTATCCAACATTGATCGCTTCGATAAGTGATGTTGCCCATCCCGACTGGAGAGCTTCATCCATGGGAGTATATCGTTTTTGGCGTGACAGCGGGTATGCGTTTGGTGCGTTGATCGCAGGGGGATTAGCAGACCTGTTCAGTGTTGACTGGGCGATCGGCTTAGTTGCATTTTTGCCGCTCTTAGCCGGAATAAATACTTCCATCCGAATGAATGAGACGTTAACAAGGTAATACGTTGTAACTCGCATGTGCAAGAAATTAATTATCTGATCGCCTTTAATGGTGGTCTTTTTCTTTTACACTCTAAAATTCTTTGACTTTATAAAAGGATTATTGGTACAGGCCGTTGAAAATGTTCTAAATAATTATAATTCAATTAATAACCAACCACTTTGTCCTCATGTCGTCTGGATTTTTTTGTTCTATACTTAGAAAAGAGATTATCTTTTCGTATTAAGTAATAAGTATATTTTTTCCACAGAACTTAGTGAATCTATGGTTTTTTTTAAGACGAAAATGGCTGGAGGGTTGTCATGATAAACAAAGAATATGCTTACCCATGTGTTTATTATTATCTTCCGGATCGGCAAAAGGGGAATGAGTATAAAATATACGGCGTCTTTCCGGATCTGCATGCACCTGGCATTCCAGGCTGCACTTTTGTCTCTAGTCAGGAAAATGCTTATGAAGCTGCAAAAGAAACATTGATAAACGCACTTATAACGGTTATTGAGGCAGGGATCGGTTTTCCGAACGCGACGAAATCGTTGAAGGATGTTCCAGTAAATGTAGATGTAGATATGGGGCAGGAAGAGCCGGTTTTCATCAAATTTGGTTTTGTAACAGTATACTTATCGATCGGAAACAGAAACGGTACGGAATCTTACAAACAGGAAACAGTAGAAGGAGATCGTTCAAAGGAAGGAAACAAGACGACCAATGAGAGGTTTGCAAAACAGAAGGAGAGGGCAGGTTCTGGACAAACAATCCTTTCTGGAAAAATAGAGGGGAATCGTTATATCATTACCGCTTTTGCAGGCAAGCAGATCAAAGAGACCACTTTCACACCGACAAAAATGCGGGAACTCTATCATGTTATTGGGAGCAGAGGGGAATCTATTACGCTAAGCTTTGGCCTAAAAAAGTTCGAATTAGACTCCAAACAGTCGATACAGTTGAGAAAGGAATTAGAAGTGCTTATACAGGAAATGATCAGGAAACAAAGGGAAGAAGGGCTGTCGGCAAGAAAATAAAAGAATAGCAGATAATTTTGAGCAGGCGGTGACCTGCTTTTTTCACTGTTAAATAGATAAGAAGGAAACGCTCGAAAAAAATAGGAGCGGAGATTATACTTCCCCACTCCTTTTCAATGTTTTAACCAGATGATGTAACTATTAAGGCCTGGTTAATTTGCGTAACGCCTGTTGGACAGTTTGTATTGCCGTAATGGAAGATAAATCATTTCCATGGAGCACCGCTTTTTGCGCGAGTTCTGGACGCAATCCTGTGATAACAGGAGAAATGTCGAGCAATGTTAAAATTGAGCTAATTCTGTATAAAAAGTTCGCCACTATGTTATCAATATTATAAGTTCCGGAAAAATCGATGATCAAATAATCCAGGTTTTTGTTTTGCAGCTTTGAAGGGATGGATCTCGTTAGGTGTTGAGCCTGGGATTGGTTGATTTCTCCCACAAGCGGCACTACCGCTATCCCTTCAGATACCGGGACGACTGGAGTCGATATCTCAGTCATCACTTGCTTAAGCTTTTTCTCTGCTTCTTTCCTGCTGGTAATGTCCCGAAGAATCGATTGAATGGCATCTTTGTCCCCAAACTTGCAGGGGTGGCAGTAAAGTTCTACATCTACTTCTAAGCCATCAAGTCTTCTAACTTTTAGTTCAATAAGCTCGCCGACCTGGTTTTCTTTTGATGCTTTTCGGATTCTTTCTTTTATATAATCTAAATCTTCATTTAAAAACACTTCCAGAACAGAACCACCAATAATGTCTTCTTTTTCAGCTTTTAGAAAGTCTGCACCAGATTGATTTATATATAAAACCTTATGATCTGCATGGATGATTGTAGTCTCGAATGAGTATTCCACGATCTGTCTGTACATATCTTCTTCGTTAATCACAGTTTTTCCATTCTCTTCCTCAATCATTTTACACATCCTTAATTTAATTATTTCGGTATTCTAAATACCCTTATTTCAATGTTAAACCTTTCCGGTCGGAATTTAAATATTTTCAGGAAAATTAGTTTAAAAGTTTTAGTTTAAAAGAAGTATTTCTAAATATTTTTTAAAAAAGTTCCATCAGTTTTCATCACCTAATCGTTATCTATATGAAAAGGCAGCCAACAAATAAGAAATGCAGGGAACTGAGAATGGTATTACCGGGTTAAGATAGGGAGGAGTTTGGGATGAGAAACAGGATGACTTATATGCGGATTTCTTTTCACTTTCGCCCATTTTTTCATATAAAAGTGGTCAAGGTGGCGGAGGAACTGGATTGCGAAGAAGAGAATGTATTGCTTAAAACGTTCAACGTACAATCCCCGTTCAGGATATGAGGATGTGAGGTCCTCACGTGAATCAAGCACCAGAAAGGTTGTCAGACATGAAGGAGCTCTATCAGCAGTATAAAAAAGAATTGACCCGGTTTGCCATCTCATTAACCAAACAGGAAATGGAAGCGGAAGATCTGGTACAAGAGACATTTTCAAAAGCGCTAAAAAACCAGGAGCTTTTAAAGGATCTCCCTTCCTATAAGATCCGGGCCTGGCTATATAAGGTTCTTAAGAACAAGTTTCTGGATCAGAAACGAAAGAAACGGCATGAACGCTATGTCGAGGAGTCAGATGAACCGGTATTTCATGTTGGGGATTATAATGACATCGAGATGATGGAGCTGTTAGACCGCTTGCCTGGAGACCTGAAAGATATCGTTGTTAAAAGATACTGGCTTAATATGACGAGCAAGCAAATCGGGGAACAGTATGAGGTTCCTGCATCAACGGTCCGCTATCGGCTTCAGGTTGCGATCAATTTATTAAGAGAATGGATTATATAAGGAGGAATTTAAAATGAGAAACATTGGTAACGTAAACGAACTTGATCTTACAACAGCGAAGGAAGAAGATGTCCAGGGCTTAGAGGTAGGAAACGTCCGTGTTGTCTATTACACACCGGCGACCGCAAACCTGGTCTCTAAAATAAGCTTTGGAAACATCGGCAGCACAGTTGTAATAGAAGAAGGCATTCAAATACATCGTGGCAATCTTACAGTAGACAAAAACAATCTACACAGGCTTCAAGGCGTGTTTGTTTCGGGAAACCTCATTCTAAAGAACAATATCACAGAAGAGGAGGTATCTGAACAGATCGAAACATTGAGCGTAGGCGGTGACATCATCTGTCCAACCCATCTTGCAGCAATACTTCAGTCAAAAGTTTCCGAGTTAACAGGCAATGTGAAAACCTATGAAAACCAGTATCGAATCCTGGAAGGAAAAACAAAACTTACGATGCCACTGGTTCGCTCGATGGCTCCAGATACTGCACTTTTTGTTAGAGGTAAGTTTGTGATGGTGGATGATCTTCCTGATGACCTTTTAAGAGAAAAGATCGCCACGCTGGATATCCAGGGGAAAGTCATTATGAAAGAGGAGTACCTTCCATTCTTCTATGAAACAGTGGATGACCCAAACACGCTCAAACTGGAGATTATTCCTGAAGGATACACGTTTATCGAAGGAGCGCTCGAACTAAACACCCATAATATTGAGCGATTCAACGGTGACAAGCTTTATGTGGCAGATGCGATCACTTTTGCAGAAGATGTTACCAAAGAACAGGTTCAACAGCATATCGGTGGTCTTCAATCTGAAGAAGCGATCGTATGCCCTGGAAGCATCCAGAGCGAAGTGTACAAACTTTTAAGCGACGTCTCCACAACTGTATTGACTTATGAAGATGAACTGCTGCTGGTTACCGGCAATCATCTTCTGACAGCGAGTGAACTGGAAAGCAGGGACAACAAAGTAACGATCATCAACTTTGGTGTTACCGAACTGGATAGTGGCGTTACCAGCGAACTCCTCAAAGAAAAAGTAGCAAATGTCGATAACTTTGGGGTAATCAGAACAGCCGGAAAAGAGCACGGTGCGATCCAGGCTAAACTTCGAACAGCGAGCGGAGTAGTGCAGGAGAAAAAAGAAGACGAGGAGAGTGAGGAGAAAGGGATCGGGAATGTGAATTATTTGAAGTTGTAGGGTGGAAAGGCAGGGGGATCCTGCCTTTTTGTTTTATTATCAAAAAATGGTTTAGAATCTGCTATATTTGAATTTTATTTAATAAACAATATAGACTTAAAAAAGAAACAGGAAACAAGGAACTGCACCTGTTTCTTTTCCATTTGACTTAGCATTCATTGTTGCTGCCTCTTTATATTTTTACACTACTTCAGCTTTAGAAATCATCCCGGGTAATGGACGGCCGATTACTTTTTCCATCCATAAAGAGGTTTTGATCAATTCAGAAAGATCGATTCCCGTATCTATTTTCATTTGATGAAACATGTTTACCATGTCTTCGGTACACACATTACCTACCGCCTTTGGTGCAAATGGACAACCGCCAAGCCCTGCGATTGAAGAGTCAAAAGCAGTTACACCCGCTTGATAGGCAGCTAATACATTAGCAAGTCCCAATCCCCTGGTATTATGGAAGTGAAGCCGCAGTTCAAAATCATCTCCAAACGATTGCTTAAAAGCCTGAGTAACCTCTGTGACTTGTTGAGGATTAGCCATTCCTGTGGTGTCCGCAAGCACAATTTCTTCACATCCTGCTTGAATGAACGATTCAGAAATATGTAATACTTTTTCTACTGAAACTTCTCCTTCATATGGGCAGCCGAATACCGTTCCAAGAACACCTGCAACCTTTCTGTTGGCTTCCTTTGCTTCTTTAATGACAGGTATTAATTCATCCTGCGATTGCTCCACAGTTCTTCTCGCATTCTTTAAATTAAATTGGTCGCTTGTAGCAAGCACAATATTGACAGTATCAATTTTTGTCAAAAGTGCCCGGTCCAGTCCAGAGCGACTTAACACGAGCCCTGCATAACTAACATCCTCCCGATAAGGGACAAGTTTCATTACTTCTTCGGCGTCTGCCATTTGCGGAACTACTTTAGGGTTTACAAAAGAAACGGCTTCTATCTTTCGGATGCCAGAATTAATTAATCTATTAATCAATTGGACTTTTTGATCTGTGGAAAGGAATTCCTTTTCGTTTTGTAAACCGTCTCTAGGTCCTACCTCACAAACTTCTATCACTTTTTTTCCTCCTCTTCAAAAAGATCATTTTCCTCTATATGTTTTAATACATGGTCTCGTCCCTGATAAATATGTTCGAGCATAGCGGTCTTTGCTCTTTCTCTATCCTTTGAATAAATCGCACTATACATTGTTTCATGCAATTCTAGTGAGCGGTTAAGTTGTTGTTGGTTGTACCAGTAAAATGAACGAAACACAAGAGGAAGTACAGTGACATTAGAAATGTGGAATCGTAAATGTTCATTTTGTGATGCTTCAAGAACACCCTGATGGAAGTTGTTATTTACATTCATAATCTCTTTGATCTGTTCGGAGTCTTTTGCATTTGTTTCTTTTAAAATTTTTCTGAAGTTATCATTTGCTTCTTTCATCTTTTGTAAATTTTCATCATTTCTCTCAATGGCGCCCTGTGCAGCAGCATACCCTTCCAATAACGCTCTCAGATCATAGATTTGTTTAATATCTTCCCTGGTAAACTTTCGGACAATAACTCCTCTTTTTAAAGGAGTAATTAATCTTTCACTCTCCAGACGTTTTATCGCCTCCCGGATAGGAGTACGGCTTAGCTTTAGCTCTTTTGCAAGACTTTCTTCTGTTAATCGTTTTCCTGACTTGTAGTCACCTTGAATGATTGCTTTTTTAATAAAGTCATATGCTTCCATTTTCAACACCCCTAAGCACATTGTATACAAAGTAGGTTTAATGTTCAATATTCAGAAAATTTTTCCTAAAAATATATTCGGAATTAAACCTGTTAAATAAGGGTATTTGTCATTTTTAAAAATTAAAGTATTATAAATTTATGAATTTTCAGTTGATTGTTTGTATACAAAGTGATACGATTTCTTTAAATTAGTCATCCGGGGGTGTTTAACAATGGAAGAAGAAAATAAGCTGCCTTTACATGGAGTAAGAGTGCTTGAACTTGGTACCCTTTTAGCTGGACCTTTTTCAGGGAGACTCCTTGCAGACTTTGGCGCAGAAGTCATTAAAGTAGAGCCGCCAGGAAAGTCTGACCCGATGAGAGACTGGGGAAAAAAGAAAGATGGAGTAGGATTATGGTGGCCGATTCAATCAAGGAATAAAAAGTCTATTACACTCAATCTTCGGGAAGAAGAGGGACAAGCAGTCTTAAAAGATCTTGTAAAAGAATCAGATATTATTATTGAAAACTTTAGGCCTGGAACGATGGAAAAATGGGGCCTTTCTTACGAAGAACTGTCAGAAATTAACCCGGGAATCATAATGGTAAGAACTTCTGGGTTTGGACAGACCGGACCATATAAGAGCAGGGCCGGATTCGGAAGTGTTGCTGAAGCGATGGGAGGCCTTCGTTATGTAACAGGTTTTCCTGATAGACCGCCTTCGAGAATCGGAATTAGTATTGGGGATACGCTTGCTGCCCTGTTTGCAACGATCGGTTGTTTAACAGCACTCCATGAACGTGAACGATCAGGAAAGGGACAGATTGTTGATACGGCAATCTATGAAGCTGTTTTTTCCGTGATGGAAAGTACAGTTCCCGACTATCTTTTAACCGGGTATCTCAGAGAGCGAATGGGAAATATTTTGCCAGGGGTTGCTCCTTCCAATATTTATTTAACACAGGACGGTACATACATCGTGATCGGAGCGAATGCAGATGGCGTTTTCAAAAGATTATGCGAAGCGATGGGCCAGCCTGAGCTAGCTAATGATCCGGATTATGCAACACATGATGCCAGAGGAAAGAATATGAAAGAGCTTGATGCGCTCATTGAGCGATGGACAAAGTCTTTGCCTGCAAAAGATTGCCTGTTGCTTTTAGAAGAACACGGGGTTCCATCCGGTATGATTTACAGCGCCAAGGAAATTGTCGAAGATCCACACTATCAAGATAGAGATATGATTTTATCAGTAGATCACCCTGAGCTCGGAGACTTTCCGATGCCAGGTATCGTCCCAAAGTTAAGCAGGACACCGGGAAAGGTTAATCATCCTGGAGCAGAAAAAATGGGTAAGAACAATGATGAAATCTACGGAGATCTTCTAAAATATAACGACCATAGAATCGAAGAGTTAAAAGAAAGACAAATCATATAAGGGTGATACCCATGAAAGAATCGTTTGAAGGATTTGGAGAGAATATTCAGCCTGGTGAAAGGCCAGCCGTAGTAGTTGTTGATTTTATCAAAGGTTTCACTGACCCACAGTGCAAATTAGGATCTAATCTGGATGAAGAAGTAAACAATACTAAAAAGCTTTTAGATGCAGCCAGAAGTAAAAAGCTTCCTATCATTTTTACAACTGTAGTCTATGAACCCCACTTTCTGGATGGGGGCTACTTTATAGAAAAGGTTCCCGCCCTAAAAAATCTAACAGCTGAGAGTGAATGGATAAAAGTCGATGAACGATTGGAAAGGAGGGACGATTCAGAACCTCTGATCACAAAAAAGTATGCCAGTTCATTCTTTGGAACATCCCTTTCTTCTATTCTTGCTTATCATCGTGTGGATACGCTTATTGTTACAGGGTGTACCACCTCGGGATGTGTAAGGGCAACGGTGGTTGACGCACTCCAATATGGTTTTAAGCCAATCGTGCCTGAAGAGTGTGTCGGCGATCGATCGGAACAGGCTCATCGCGCAAACTTAAACGATATACAGACTAAGTACGGAGAAGTTATAGGTATCGATTATTTACTTGATTTTTTGAAAGCGCTTTAAAGTTTTCACTAAAACGATAAGGGGGACTAAATGATGTATCGAATTGCAGTTGATGTAGGTGGAACTTTCACAGATATCGTGCTCCAAAATGAAAAGACGGGTGAGATCTTTGGAACTAAGACACCTTCAACACCAACAGACCAATCCATTGGGTTAATGAACGGAATTAAAAAAATCTGTGAGGAAAATAATGTTGCTATCTCAGAGATCCAATCTATCATCCACGGAACAACTGTAGCGACCAATGCTGTACTGGAAGGCAAAGGAGCAAAAGTTGGCCTCATTACAACAGAAGGATTTGAACAGATTCTACATGTAGCCAGGTCCTGGACACCAGCTCCGATCAGTGCGTGGATGGGCTTTCTTAAACCTGATCCCCTTGCAGACCTAATTTATACTCGTGGAGCTAAGGAAAGGATTACAGCCCAGGGGGAAATTCATACAGAACTGGACGAGGAACATATTCGTTCAGAAATCCAGTCGCTTTACGAGCAGGGTGTCGAAAGCCTTACTGTTAGTCTTGTTAACTCCTACGCAAACCCCACACATGAACAACGCATAAAAGAGATTGCTGAGGAAATTAACCCGGATATTCTCGTTACCGTTTCTTTTGATATTCTTCCGGAATTTCGTGAATATGAAAGAACTTTAACAACCGTTATGAATTCCTATGTAAGGCCTCCAATGCAAAAGTATCTGAACAATATTCGAAATAAAATGGATGAACAGAAGCTGGACAGCCGTATTAGTATCGTTCGATCGGATGGAGGACTTATGAGTATTCCTGCTGCTTCCTCTCGTCCTGTCCACACAATGCTTTCAGGACCATCAGGAGGAGTTACGGCATCTGCTATGATCGGGGTCCAGACTGGTTATCGGAATGTTATATCTTTTGATATGGGAGGAACATCTACTGATGTTGCCCTGACCTATGACGGAACTCCCCGTGTTTCACGTGAGACGAAGGTGGGCGTGTTTCCAGTAAAATCCCCTTCCCTCGAAGTAGTCAGTATTGGTGCAGGAGGAGGTTCGATTGCCCATGTTCCTTTAACAGGAGCCCTTCGAGTCGGCCCTCAGAGTGCAGGTTCAGAACCAGGACCGGCAAGTTATGATAGAGGAGGGGAAGATCCTACTGTGACCGATGCCAACGTAGTGCTCGGATATTTACCACCCAGTCTTGTTGGCGGAGAGATGCAATTAAATGTAGAAGCTGCGAAAAAATCGATGGATAGTGTGGCTGAAAAGCTAAATACAGATATCTATCGTGCAGCCAAGGGTGTATATGACATTGTTAATGAAAACATGTATGGAGCTACACGTGTGGTTTCAGTTGAAAAAGGTTATGATCCACGCGAGTTTTCATTACTTGCTTTAGGCGGCGCAGGTCCACTCCATGCAAACGCACTTGGAGAACTAACCGGATGCTTCCCTGTTATTGTCCCTCCGACCCCGGGAGTTTTGTCAGCACTAGGATTTTTACAATCGGATATTCGAAATGAATATTCCAGGACATTCATCCGTACGTTAAGCCAGCTTGATACCCGAGAAATTATTTCCGAACTAAACAAACTAGGCAAGGAAAGTGATGAATGGTTAGATCAGGAAAAAGTAAACGAAAAACAAAGGAAAATCAAATATGAAGTAGATGTTCGTTATTTCCGTCAGGGGCACGAGATTCCGATCGAGGTTACAAAAGACAAGCTTGAAAAAGAAGGATTAGGTATTTTAAAACGGACTTTTGATGAAATCCACGAAAAGGTCTACGGTTTTAAAATGGACACCGAGGTTGAAGTGGTTAACATCCGTGCTGTTGCGATTGGTAAAGTGCTATCACCTGCTATCCCGCTTTCAGAAGAGGGAGGAGAAGACGCGTCTCAAGCGATTGTCGATGAAAAGCATGAAGCTTATTTTGATGGAGAATTTGTGAATGCACCAATTTATGAAAGAAGCCTCTTAAGGCCGAATAATAAAGTTTCTGGGCCGGCGATCATAAGCCAGAAAGACACGACGACGCTAGTGCTCCCGGGTTATACAGCTGAGATCGATAAGCACATGAATATCCTTATCCAGAAAGGAGATTTAAAATGACGAAAATTGATTCCATTACTGTCGATATTATTGAAAACGCCTTAAAGAATGTTAAAGAAGAAATGGATGTAACGTTATTTCGCTCAGCCATGTCACCTGTTATTAGGGAACAGCATGATTGCTTCCCGATGATTACTGATCCGGATGGTAAGATGGTGGTCGGAAACTTCGGTTCACATGTACCTGAGGTTATTAATCAATTTCCAGAAGGTGTTAATGAAGGGGATGTCATATTCTTGAGTGATCCATACAGTTGCGGTGGATCTATCTCTCACATTAATGACTGGATGGTAATCATCCCAATCTTCTATCAAGAGAAGATTGTCGGCTATTCATCAATGTTTGGACATGTGATGGACGTGGGCGGGCCAGTTGCCTCAAGTATGCCTGTAACAGCCAAAACAATTTACGGAGAAGGCGTGCGCTTTCCTCCGGTGAAGCTTTTTGAAAAAGGCGAGTTGAACAAGGCGATCATTTCCATCATTAAAGCAAATACAAGGACTCCAATTGAGAACTACAGTGACCTGATGGCAATCGTTGCTTCCTGCCGTACAGCTGAAAAGCGCGTACAGGAGTTATGTGAACGATTTGGGGCAAAGTTTTATCTTCAGGCCCTTGATGCTTTACTAGAAAGAACTAATGTGATGATGCGTCAGCTTATCCAGAACTTCCTGCCCGAGAAACCTGTTTCTTTTGAGGATTACATCGATGATGATGGGTTAGGAAACGGTCCTTATAAGATGAAGTTAACGATTTGGAGAGAAGGAGACAATGCTTACTTCGACTGGGAAGGAACAGATAAACAATCGCCGGGTCCGATTAACTATTACCTGAGTGATTCCATGTTCAAAATGTTTATCGGCGCATTTCTTATCTCGGTGTTCGACCCTGCGATCATGTTTAATGATGGGTTCTATGATGTTCTTCATGTCAAAACGCCTGAAGGGTGCTTGATGAGACCGAAACAGCCTGCAGCCCTCGGTTGCCGTACCCATGCTTTGAGCCGTTTGTTCGATGTGCTTAGTGGAGCGCTTTCGATTAACACACCACAAAATAGCCCTGCAGCTGGATATGGAACAAGCCCTTACTTCATTTATTCAGGGTACGATGAAGAAGACCGATATTTCAACTTGATGGAAGTTATGTATGGAGGATTGCCAGGACGTCCTATCGGTGATGGACTCGATGGGCATTCCTGGTGGCCGGCATTCGTTAACATTCCAACTGAATATCTAGAAACCTACTATCCGTTACGAGTGGAATACTATCAAACAGGAACAGATTCGGGCGGAGCAGGACTTCATAGGGGCGGTAACTGTAATGAAAAGCTTTATACATGTCTGGCTAAAGGATCCGTATCAATCCACGATGACCGTTCGACCATCCAACCATGGGGAATCAACGGTGGAGAACCAGGTTCCTCATCCTCAAAACTGTTGATTAAAAAAGACGGCACAAAGATTCCTTTGGCTTCCAAAGTAGACAACGTTGAGGTGGAACCGGGAGACCAAATCCTATTCATTACTGGTGGAAGCGGCGGATGGGGAGACCCAATCGAGCGTGAACCGGAAAAAGTTCGCCAGGATGTTTCTAGAGGTCTCGTCAGCATTGACAAAGCTAAAAAGGCATACGGTGTTGTGCTCGATCCAGTCACATATGATGTTAAAGAGAAAGAAACAGTCGAGCTTCGAAACCAAATGAAAAATACCAGGGAGCCACTAACCGCTTTCAACTTTGGCAATCGTGGAGAAGTAGTGAAGATGTAATAATAAAGGGGTGCTTGAACGAAGCACCCCTATTTTAGGTAGGTGAAACGCTTGGAATATCAGACGATAAAAACAGAAGTAATCAATAATGTAGGAAGGATTTATCTGGACAGAGCGGAAGCGGGAAATAGCGTTACACTTGAGTTTGCAAGGGAGCTCGAAAGTATTTCTAGCATTTTTAAGGAAAAGAAGGAGGTAAGAGTTGTTGTTATTGCGGGTCGTGGCAAGCACTTTTCTGTTGGAGGGGATTTGAAGGCTTTTGCTGAAAAAAGTAACATTTCTTCCCACCTACGGGAGGTCACTGTTCCTTTGCATCAAGCGATAAATAACCTTGTTACGATGAAAAAGCCTGTCGTTGCAGAGGTGAATGGTACTGTTGCAGGAGGCGGTATAGGCATTGTTTGTGCTGCTGATATTGTTGTAGCTTCTGAAAATTCTCGGTTTGTGATGGCTTATACGAAAGCAGGCCTGACACCTGATGGATCAACAAGTTATTTTCTACCACGTCTGATCGGCCTGAAAAAGTCGCTTGAACTGGCGCTGTTGAATCGAAAGCTTACTGCAGAAGAAGCACTTCAATGGGGTATTGTAACCAGAGTCTGTCAGGAAGAACAATTATCAGAGGAGGTTCAAAAAATCGCAAATGAGCTTATCGCTGGTGCAACAGAAGCATTTGGACTAACTAAAGAGCTCCTTTACCATTCATTTGAACATACATTATTAGAACAGATGGAAAAAGAATCTCTTCAAATTTCAGACAGGGTCTCTTCTGAAGAAGGGCAGGAAGGGATACGTGCGTTTCTAGAAAAACGAAAGCCGGATTTTTCAAACAATACTAGGACTTAGTTAAGAAAGGGGATTCGGAATGGGGAAAACCCTTTATGAAAAAATATGGGACAAACATGTTGTCCATAACAATGACGACCAGCCAGCTTTACTTTATATTGACCTTCACTTGATTCATGAAGTGACTTCGCCTCAAGCTTTTTCTGGGCTTAGAGAAGCGAACAGGCCTGTCCGGCGTCCTGAATTGACGCTAGCGACAATGGATCATAGCATCCCCACCGCTTCTCGCAGTTATCCATTTCGGGATCCAACTGCCCAGCTTCAGGTTGAAACACTTGAAAAGAACTGCCGAGATTTTGGTGTCCAGCTCTATAATTTAGAAAGCGACATGCAGGGAATCGTCCACGTTATCGCCCCGGAGTTAGGGTTAACTCTACCCGGTCAAACAATGGTTTGTGGAGACAGCCATACTTCCACTCACGGCGCTTTTGGCGCTCTGGCATTTGGAATCGGGACAAGTGAAGTCGAGCATGTTCTTGCTACACAGTGCCTGAAACAATATCCATCCAAGACGTTGTCTATTATGATCAATGGGAGATTGCCTGAAGCCGTAACTTCAAAAGACTTAATTCTATCTATCATAGGAAAGTATGGAAACGATTTTGCTGCTGGCCATGTTATCGAATACCGCGGAGAAGCCATTGAAGCATTATCGATGGAAGAGCGAATGACAATCTGTAACATGTCGATCGAATTTGGCGCGAGGGCAGGATTAATTGCGCCAGACGATGTTACGTTTGATTATGTGAAAAACAAGCCTTTTGCACCAAAAGGAGAAAAGTGGGACCAGGCATTATCAGAGTGGAAGTCATTATATAGTGATGAGGATGCAAATTTTAATATCTCGATCGAATTTGATGCAACTAAAGTAGCCCCTCAGGTTACATGGGGAACAAATCCTGGATTCGTCGGGGGTATCGATGAATCTGTTCCAAATCCCGATTCACTGTCAAAAGAAAATAAGAAGGAAGCAGAGGACGCCCTTGTCTATATGGGGCTTGAACCTGGAACCAAGATGGAAGAGATTGCGGTGGATACTGTTTTTATTGGTTCCTGTACGAACAGCCGAATCGAAGATTTACGAGAAGCTGCGAAAATCGTTAAAGGATACAAAGTCTTCCCAGAGATACGTGCGCTTGTTGTGCCTGGCTCGCAACAGGTGAAAAAGCAAGCGGAGCAAGAGGGGCTTGACAAGATATTTTTAGAAGCTGGATTCGAATGGCGAAATTCCGGATGCAGTATGTGCCTGGGTATGAATGAAGACATTGTAATGCCTGGTGAACGATGTGCTTCCACATCAAATCGGAATTTTGAGGGCAGGCAGGGAAGAAATGCCCGGACGCATCTTGTTAGTCCATCTATGGCAGCTGCCGCAGCGATTAAAGGGCACTTTTATGATGTGAGGAATTGGGATTTCAAGAAGGAGGTCATCCAATGAAACCATTCATTGCCCATGAAGGTATCGTCGTACCACTGGACCGGCCTAACGTTGATACCGATGCGATTCTTCCCAAGCAATTTTTAAAACGTGTGGAGAAAAAAGGTTATGGAAAATATTTGTTCTTTGACTGGCGATACCATGATAATCAGGAAGAAAATCCAGAGTTTATTTTAAACAAGCATGTATATAAAAAAGCATCCATATTATTAACTCGCAAAAATTTCGGGTCAGGATCTTCAAGGGAGCATGCCCCATGGGCGTTGAAGGACTTTGGCTTCCGTGTTATTATTGCTCCTTCGTTCGCGGATATTTTTTATAACAATTGCTTTAAAAATGGCATTTTACCAATCGTCATTTCAGAAACTCTTGTAAGTGACCTTTTCGAAAACGTAAACAGAGTGGAAGGCTACACACTAAGAGTTGATCTTGACTCGCAAACGATTGAAGGAAAGCACGGTTTCCATACTCGATTTGAAGTCGATTCTTTTCGTAAAGAAATGCTTTTAAACGGGAGGGATGAAATTAGCATGACCCTTCAAGAAGAAGAGTTAATTGAAAAATTCGAAGGAAAGCATAATGTGTATTTTCAGTTTGATGTTCCAGAGAATAAAAATTGAATCACAATAGGGGCGACCTTCAAAGGATACTTTATCCTTTTGGGTCAGCCCCTTTTTTTCTGTCGAAACAAATGTCGAAAAAGAGGGAATTAACAAAACTTTAGTCCAAATATTTGTAATTTTAAGAATATTGTTGAAACTAACAAAACTATCATATATACTTAGAAAAAATAAAGCAAAGGAGAAGCATATGACGCAAAGTGTTAACAGTTTACAGTTAACTTTCGAAAATAAGGTCGTCGTTGTTACAGGTGCAGGCCATGGAATCGGAAGGTCGATCTGTAAGGAGTTTGCTAGACGCGGAGCATATGTAGCAGCTACAGATATCCTGGATGGTCCGTTGTCTGATACAAAACATGAAGTAGAAGAAGTGGTTGCTTCTGCTGGTGCATCTTCCAAAATACATACTTATACAACAGATCTTACACAGGCGGATCAGTCAGATCATTTAGTAGAACAGGTTATAAAAGATTTTCAGAAGATCGATATTCTTGTAAACGTGGCCGGAGGGGTCGTCGGGCAGGTCCATCAGCCGATTGAAAATGTAACAGACGAGCAATGGGAGAGCATTCTTAAAGTGAATCTTAACACATGCTTTTATATGGTCCGGGCCGTGGCGCCATATATGAAAGAGAAACAGTATGGCCGAATTGTAAATATTTCAAGTGGTGCCGGCAGAAGCAGCAGCCTGACAGGGATCCAGGCATATACCTCTGCAAAGGCAGGGCAGATTGGTTTTACTAGGCAGATGGCTCGTGAACTCGGAAAATATGGGATCACTGTCAACAATGTCGCTCCAGGTTTTGTACTTTCTAATCCTTCTACACAAAAACAATGGGAAGCAATGTCACCAACAGAACAGGAGCAGTTAAAGGAATCAATCTCTCTAAAACGGCTTGGAGAACCAGAGGATATTGCATATCCAGTCTTATTCTTTGCTTCTGACTTTGCACGGTATGTAAGTGGACAGATCATCTCCGCTGACGGAGGCTTACAACTTTTCTAGGAGGTACGATATGGCAATCACGATAATAGGAGCGGGCGCAATCGGCGGCGTGCTGGGTGCCTACCTTACCAGAGCAGGAGAACAAGTTGTCTTCTGTGATATCGATAAAGAACATGTCAAAACAATCAATGCGAGAGGAATAACGATCGAAGGTCCGGATGAAAGGTTTACCGCAGAAAGTGTAGCTTTTACACCTGAAGAGCTTTTACTCTATAAAAATAAATTAGAAACCGTGTTCCTATGTGTAAAGGCACATCATACAAAACAGGCGTTAGAGCCATTTCTTCCATTGCTTACATCTGAATCCCAGGTCGTCTCCTTTCAAAATGGACTTTGTGAAAGAACAATCGCTTCCTTAGTAGGTGAGGACCGGACAATCGGCTGCTTTGTTAATTTCTCGGCAGACTATCTGGGACCGGGCAGGATTTTGTACGGCGGTGTTGCGTCACTCTATCTGGGAGAGTTAAACGGAGTTTTATCAGAAAGAGTTTTACTGCTAAAAGAAAAGCTGCAATGCTGGGGACCGGCTCAGCTAACAGACAATATCTGGGGCTACTTATGGGGAAAGATGTCCTATGCCGGACTTCTGTATGCAACTGCATTGGTCGATGAAACGATGGCAGGAGTTGTTAGAAAAATGGACTTGCGAGAAACACTGTTGGAACTTTGCTCAGAGATTTTAGAAATAGCTGACCGGGAAGGCGTTGTTCCACTTGGATTCGATGATTGGGTTCCAGAGTTAGTGTATCCAAGGGAAACAAGGGATGCCGCTAAGCTCAACAGTCAGTTGGAAAAATTAGCAGAAAGAATGGCAACGAACAAGAAAACAAAAAGCGGCATCTGGCGCGACCTTGCTGTACGAAAACGCAAAACCGAAGTCGATGAACAGCTGGTGCCGATCATTGAAACAGCAAAAAGCTATCACCTTACCATGCCGCTGACAACAAAAATGGTAGAGATGATCAAGGAAATGGAAGAAGGAACCAGGCAAATGAGCTGGGATAACCTCTATGAGTTAAAAGAAATCTACGAATCGATGGGGAAAAAAATCTCATGAGCGGGGAGACATCCATGATCCTTGACCACAGGAATCTATCAGATGATGTTGCGGCCATCATTCGGAAGATGATTCTAAACGGAGAACTGAAGGCAGGAGCAAGGATCAACCAGGCCCAGCTTGCAGAAAAGTTTAAGATTTCAAGAGGACCAGTGAGAGAGGCATTACGGTCATTACAAAACGAAGGATTGATCAAGCACGAAACGAACAAGGGGACTTTTGTTACGACACTTTCAAAGCAAGATGCTTTCGAAATCTATACGCTTCGTGCACTACTCGAAGCAGAGGCGGCTCAGCTCGCGGTTTTCAATCTGACAGAAAAGGATTTTAGAAAGCTTGAAGAGTTGCTTGACCAATTTTATCAGATGATGGTGGAGCAAAACTTAGAAAGCCAGGCACAATGCGATATTCTTTTTCATCGGACGATCGTGGAGGCTTCCAAACATAGCAGGCTGATCAACATGCACAGGCAGCTTGACACGCAGGTTGGCGCAATGTATCTGACAGTATCCAACAAAGTACCGGTAAGGGTCCATCAGGTTGTAGAGAACCATCAGATTTTGCTCGATGTACTTCGGACGAAAGATAAGGAGAAGATTAAAGAAATATTTTCAGAGCATTACACACAAACGTTAAAAGACTTGTCCAACATGACCCCAATAAAAGGATAAAAGGTGGTGTCATCATGCTGTTAGATGTGAAAGATGTATCTCTATCCCTTAAAAGAGAAGGGAAATACTCTAAAATTCTTGATCAGGTCTCGTTTCATGTAAACAACGGGGAAACGGTTGGAATCGTAGGCGAGTCGGGCTGTGGAAAGAGCATGACCGCATTGTCCCTCATGAGGCTGCTTCCCGATAAAGCGAAGCTAGACGGAGAGATCCGACTAGAGGACGAACTGATTTCAAGTTATTCCAACCGTAAAATGCAAAAGATTCGAGGGAACCAGGCATCGATGATTTTCCAGGATCCGCTTACTTCGCTTAATCCGCTCCACACCGTAGGTAAACAAATAGAAGAATCGTTGTTGCTCCATACCAGCTTAAGCAAACAGGAGAGAAGAAAAAGGGTTATTAAGCTTCTGAATGATGTAGGGCTTCCACGAGCAGATGAACTGATCGATGAATACCCGCACCAGCTTTCGGGGGGGATGAGGCAGCGAATCATGATCGCAATGGCTATGGCCTGTGAGCCAAAACTATTAATCTGTGACGAGCCGACAACAGCACTCGATGTAACGGTTCAAGCACAGATACTTGAATTGATGAACGAGTTAAAAGAAAGGACCCGGATGGGAATCATCATGATCACACATGACCTTGGTGTAGTGGCAGAGGTTTGTGACAGAGTGATCGTCATGTATGCCGGTAAAGTTGTGGAAACAGCACCTGTTGAGGAGCTGTTTGAAAATCCTAAGCATCCGTATACAAAAGGATTGATGCAGTCAATTCCGAAACTTGGAATCAGAAAGCAGATGCTTGGTTCGATTGCGGGTACGGTACCTTCTCCGGAAAATATGCCTGCAGGATGCCGGTTTGCGGATCGTTGCAGCCAGGCCATGGATGTTTGCAAAACGAATGTCCCTCAAATGACTCAGGTCAAGAAGAACCATAAAACAGCCTGCTGGCTGTACGAAAACAAGGGGGTGAAGAAGGATGCCGCTGCTGGAAGTGAACAACCTAAAACAGCATTTTATCTCTAAAAAAGGTTTCTTGAGTGAAAAGAGGGTTGTAAAAGCCGTTGACGGCGTCAGCCTGAAAGTTGAAAAAGGAAAAACCCTTGGGGTAGTTGGCGAATCTGGATGCGGGAAGTCAAGTCTTGGAAGATCGATACTACGGTTAGTACAGCCGACCGAAGGAAGTGTGAAGTTTCAGGGGAAAGAAGTGACAGATCTTAACGCTTTAGAAATGAAAAAGCTTCGCAGGGAAATGCAAATCGTTTTTCAAGACCCGTACGCTTCGCTAAACCCGAGGAGCACCATCCGTGAAATCCTTGAAGCACCACTGAAAATCCATAATGTAGGAAATAAAAAAGAGAGAAAGAAAGTCATCGAAGAGCTAGTCGAACGTATCGGTATCAGAAAGGATCAGCTGAACAACTATCCGCACGAATTTTCCGGTGGACAGCGCCAGAGAATTGGAATCGCAAGGGCATTGGCGTTGAATCCTAAACTCATTGTCGCCGATGAACCGGTATCAGCACTTGATGTCTCAGTACAGTCGCAGGTGTTGAACTTGATGCTAGAGTTGCAGCAGGAAATGGATTTGAGTTATCTATTCATCTCGCATGATCTCTCGGTCGTCCAGCATATCTCCGACCAGGTGGCGGTGATGTACCTTGGCAAAATCGTTGAGTTCGGCGACGTGGAACGCATTTATAATCACCCGATGCATCCGTATACGCAGGCGCTTTTATCAGCATTGCCGATACCGGATCCTAAACAGAAACGAGAAAGGATCATTTTAGAGGGAGATCTGCCAAGCCCGATCAATCCGCCGTCAGGTTGCCCGTTCCATACTCGGTGCCCTTTCGCGACGAAAGAATGCAAGGAAGTTGTTCCCGCACTTGAAGAAAAAACGGATAATCACTTTGCCGCATGTATTCATATTTAACTTTTATTAAAAGAAAGGGGGAGTTGGATGGATGCGCTGCGTTATGTGTTTAAACGGATTCTGTTGATGATTCCGATCTTAATCGGGATAAGCATCCTAACATTTTTTATCTCAAACACGATTCCGGGAGATCCTGCCCGCCTGATTCTCGGGCCAAAAGCGACACCGGATGGAATCGAAGAGTTACGAGAGGAAATGGGGCTAAACGATCCGCTTTATGTGCAGTATGGCAGGTACGTTAACGGAATCTTCCACGGTGACCTGGGTGAGAGTACTTACTCCCAGCAGCCGGTGATCGATGATCTGGAAAGATATTTTCCGGCAACACTGGAGCTGACCTTGTTCGCAATGTTGATCACCGTCCTAATCGGGATTCCGTTCGGGGTTATCAGTGCAAGTAAGAAGGACAAACTGCCCGATCAATTCACAAGGGTGTTTGCGCTCCTTGGGGTAGCGATGCCTGCATTCTGGCTGGGTTTACTTTTCCTTTTGCTCTTCTATCTAAAGCTCGGTATCCTGCCTGGATCCGGGAGGCTTGACAACGGTGTCTCCCCGCCGGATATGATCACTGGAATGTACACAGTTGATGCACTGTTAACAGGAAACATGGTTGCATTTAAATCAGCTTTAATCCATTTGATATTGCCGGGGATCACCCAGGCGGCCGTCACGATCGGAATGATCACCAGAATGACGCGCTCATCCATGCTGGAAGTGCTGCAAAGTGACTATATCCGCACTGCTCAGGCAAAAGGCGGCTCCGAGAACAGGGTCCTTTACGGACATGCGCTTCGAAACGGCATCATGCCGGTCATCACGCTTCTCGGTATGACATTTGGCCATGCATTAGGCGGAAGTGTTCTCGTCGAATCAGTATTTTCATGGCCCGGTCTTGGAAAGTATGCGGTAAACGCGATCACGTATCTCGATTTTCCAGCCGTAATGGGGGTAACTTTACTGATCGCATTGTTGTTCATCACGGTTAACCTGATTATAGACACGATGTATCACCTGATTGATCCACGATTGAAATATAACTAAGGGGGGAGGGCTTACCTTGGTACGTCGAATGATCAACAGTCCCTTGACCATCCTGGGGCTTGTCCTGGTACTTCTCATCATCATTACTGCAATCTTCGCGCCGGTTATAGCCACTCATAATCCAACAGAAGTTAACTTGCTGTCAAAGCTGGAAGGACCGAGCGGTGAACATTTCTTTGGAACAGATGAAGTTGGACGAGACATTTTCAGCCGGATTGTTTATGGCACAAGAATTTCTTTGAAAATCGGTTTGCTTGTCGTATTGATCTCGTTCCCGATCGGTACCATTCTCGGAGCGATAGCGGGATATATCGGAGGAAGAATCGACCAGATCATCATGAGGGCAACAGACATTTTTCTATCTTTTCCGGGGATTATCCTCGCGATGTCGATCGCAGCAGCTTTAGGGCCATCGATTGAAAACGTTCTGCTGGCACTGGCAGCAACCTGGTGGCCATGGTACACACGTATCGTCCGCTCTTCGGTATTGTCATTGAAAAACTCTGAATTCATTGAGGCATCACGAGCACTCGGAGCGAATCCGTTCAGAATCTTGTTTAAAGAAGTTATTCCAAACGCGATCGCACCTGCTAGTATTCAGGCATCACTCGACCTTGGTTTCGTAATCCTTGCCGCAGCCGGCTTAAGTTTTATCGGGCTCGGTGCACAACCGCCATCACCTGAATGGGGCGCGATGCTTTCTTCGAGCCGAGAAATCATAAGAGATGCATGGTGGGCTGCTACGTTCCCTGGTATCGCGATCCTCATAACAGTACTTGGCTTCAACCTGATGGGTGATGGACTCAGGGACGTTCTTGATCCAAAACAACGTTAACCATTCTATGTAACACATAGATGATTCTTCCTTGAAAGGGGGATAGGGGGAGCAGGGTTAGGTAAGTTTTATCTATTAAAAAATGAGGGGGAAACGAAGTGAAGCACAAAAACCTTTGGGCAAAACTGGCGCTGTTTTTGTTGATCGCTGTCGTCGTTCTTAGTGGATGCACAGGGAAGTATGGAAATGAAGCCACAAGCGGAAATGCCGGTACCAATAATTCCGGCGACACAAGCGGAGAAAATACTGATGATGCACCAGCAGCAAATGAAAACTTTGATGAAAATGTGTTTAACTTTGCGACAAACCAGGATATTCCTCAATTAGACCCACACGGTTCTGCAGCAAACACGTCTTTCCGTGTAACGTATATGCTGTATGATCGCCTTGTCACATACGAAGGTTCTTCTACTGAGCCAAAACCGATGCTTGCTGAAAGCTGGGACATTTCTGATGACAACAAAACATACACGTTCCATCTGCGTGAGGATGCCAAATTCCATGACGGCACTCCAGTAACAGCCGAAGCAGTCAAGTACTCTTTCACCCGTGCGATCGACGTGAACAAGTCTGCTGCAGGTATCTTCAAAAAAGTAATCGACAAGGACAGCTTCGAGATCGTTGATGATCATACGATTAAAATCACATTAAAGAAACCATTCGGTCCGTTTATCAAGACACTTGGGACTGTATTTGCAAACATTCTCAACCCGAACCTTGCAGAAAACCACGGCGATGACCTTGGCGAAAGCTATATTGCTGATAAGGAAGTCGGATCTGGCCCGTATATCTTAGAGAGCTGGGACCGCGGCCAGAAACTCGTCTTAAAGGCAAACCCGGATTATTGGGGAGAAAAACCGACGATGGAAACTATCAACGTTATCATCGTTCCAGAACCATCTACTGCACGGCTGATGCTTGAAAAAGGCGAAATAGACATGATTGACAACACGATGATTTCTCCGGAAGTGTTAAAACAGATGGATGGTAAAAATGGTGTGAAAGTAGTTAAATCTGCTGGTTACCAGATCGACTATATGCCGATGAACATGACAAGCGGAGCACTTGCTGACAAGAAAGTACGCCAGGCGATCGCCCACAGTATCAACTATGATGCATTGCTAGAAAGTGTATATCTTGGCGAAGCAGACCGTATCGGCGGCGCTGTTCCGGACGGCATGTTTGGATTCAACCCTGATGCGAAGCTTTATGATTATGATCTTGATAAAGCGAAAAAGCTTCTTGAAGAAGCAGGGTATGCTGAAGGATTGAAGCTTGAGATCGCAATCTCTGAAAATAACGAAGTACGTAAAAACACAGCGCTCTTACTGCAGTCTGACCTTGCGAAAGTAGGCGTGGAGCTTGAAATTAAAACTTACGCATGGCCGACATTCCTTGATCTAGTAACGACAGGAAAACATAACTTCGGGTTAGTATCATGGACTCCTGACTATCCGGATCCAGATTATAACCTCTGGTATTTCGGCCACTCTTCAAGTAAAGGTCCTGGCTTCAACCTTGCATTCTATGAAAATAAGAAAGTGGATGAACTTCTAGAAACAGCAAGAGCAAGCACGAACGAAGACGAGCGTGCCGCTGCCTATAAAGAAATCCAGGATATTATGGCTGAAGAAGTACCATATATCTTCGTTGCACAGCCTTACGTTCAGGCTCCGCTTCGTGATTGGGTTAAAGGCTATGAAATCAACCCGATGAACACGTGGTATGTTCCTTTTAACAAAATTACAAAAGCACAATAGGCAAGAAGGAAAAGCGGTTGTTATATGGCAACCGCCTTCCTCTTTGATTTAAGGAGATGAGAAGAGATGAGTGAATGGAAAATTGGGAATCTATCAGCAGCCATAGGTGAAAAAGTAAAAGACTATCTTAAATTTGATTCTGTGGAAGAAAAACTGCCTGCTTTTCTTGTGAACGGCTCTGATGAAGGGCCAAAAGTGCTAGTGCTTGGCGGTATTCACGGTTGTGAATATACATCGATCGACGCAGCTCTGAAGGTTGGAGCAGAACTTATTCGTTCTAATGTAAAAGGGCAGGTCGTAATACTGCCGATCGCTAATCCGGCTTCCTTTTATGCACGAAGCATTTATGTCCATCCGAGAGACGGCAAGAACTTGAATCGGATGTTCCCCGGGAAAGAAACTGGGACAGATGCCGAACGTCTTGCTTTTCAACTGAATGAAACAGTCTTTAAACAGGTTGACTACATCATTGATTTACACGGCGGTGACATGATCGAAGCGCTCGTTCCGTTCACGATCTACCATGTAACAGAAGACAAACAGGTACTAGAACAATCGAAGGAAATGGCTTCGCTCTTTGATATTGACTTTGTGATCGGAAGCAGCGGACAGGTACCGGGTTCTACCTACGGATGTGCTGCTGAACAGGGGACGCCAGCCATCATCGCTGAAGCTGGCCAGCAGGGAATCTTGAGCGGAGATAATTCCGTCCTGTTACAGGAAGGCGTGAAGAACATCCTGCGTTCCCTCGGCATGCTGGATGGAGAAGTAAAGAAAACCGATTCTACTTATCTATCGGTATTCGACTGGTACCGCTCAGACCAGAAGGCACTCTGGTACCCGGATGTGAAGATTGGGGACAATGTGGCAAACGGAGATCTGCTCGGAAAGCTTACCGATGAATTCGGAGAAACCGTGAAAGAAATCCATTCCAATACAAATGGAACAGTCCTGTTCCTGGTCACATCGCTCGCGATCAATCCGAACGATCCGCTTCTCGCGGTGGGAGAGTGATAGTATGGATGACTTATTATTCCAATCCTTCTTAGACGTCGGTAATCTTTATCGCCAAAAGGAAGTCTCCCCTGTTGAAGTGACCCGGAAAGTTTTCGAACGAATCGAAAAGACGGAACCGGAGCTGAATGCGTTCGTTACGCTTCTAGAAGATACGGCAATGAAACAGGCCAGTAAAGCAGAGAAGTTATTTCTTAATAAGGAAGAAACGCATCTTCTCACCGGGATACCTTTTAGTGTGAAAGATTTGTTTTATACAAAAGAAGTGCTAACTACCTGCGCTTCCAACGTTCTGAAAGATTTTAAGCCTGATTACACGGCCACAGTAGTTCAGAAGCTAAATGAAACAAATGCGGTATTATTTGGAAAAAACAACATGCTTGAGTTTGCTTACGGCATCGTTCACCCGGACTTTGGCCAGACGAACAACCCGTGGGATATCACGAAGACTTCAGGAGGTTCTTCGAGCGGTTCAGCAGCGTCCGTGGCAGCAGGTATCGGTTATTTTTCTTTAGGAACAGATACAGGCGGATCGATCCGAATCCCAGCTTCCTATTGCGGAGTCGTCGGGTTAAAGCCGACAAGGGGAATCGTCAGCACTTACGGTGTGTTTCCGCTCTCGTGGTCACTTGACCATGCGGGTCCGATCACTAGAACAGCACGGGAAGCAGCCGTTGTACTGGATGTAATCGCAGGAAACGACCTGAACGACCCGCATTCTGCAACACAAACCCTAAACCGAAGCGAGTTAAAATCGTTCGAGCTTTCAAATTCGAAGAAACGGGTTGGCGTTTTATCGGTAGAATGCCTGAGAGGCCTTGAGCCTGATGTAAAACAGGTCTATGATAATACGCTAAAAGAAATCGAATCCCTCGGCTGGGAAGTAACCGAAGTATCGATCAACGACTGGCAGCGGTCAGAGCAAATCATCATGGACGTCCTCCTTCCGGAAGCAGCCCACATCCATAAGAAGTGGCTCGAACAAAAGAGTGATTATGCGGAATTAACGTACAAACAGATCGAAATGGGGATGGAACAAAAAGCAGTAACCTATCTTAAGGGACTGGATGACCTTCACCGCTATACTTCTTCTGTATCGGCGTTGTTTGAAAAGGTCGATGTTCTGCTCACCCCGACCGTTGCTTTCCCGGCACCTGAAGAAGATCCGGAAATCGGCAGCGAGGAATTGAATGAGATGGTCTTTACCGGTCCTTTCAATATTTCGGGGCATCCAGCAGTAACGATAAACATGGGCTTCTCAGGAGAAGGACTGCCGGTTGGCATGCAACTTGTGGGGCCTCACTTCCACGACATCGAACTATTGAAAATTGCAAATGTACTGGAACAAACGCAGGCAAAGAAATACCCTCCTTTTATCACAGGAGAAACAGTAAGGAGCAAAAAATAAATGTCTGAGCTATTAACCTATTTGAAAGAAAACGAAAAAGATATTGAACAAACGTTATTAAAGCTCGTAACAGCAGAATCACCTTCCCGAAACAAAGCGCTGACCGATATTTGCGGGTTAGTTTTAAAAGAAGAGTTTGATAGATTGGTAGGCGGGAAGGCAGAAACGATTATAAAAGAGGAAGTCGGAAACCAATACCGGTTCACCTACGGAACTGGAGATGAGTCAGAACAAATCTTGATCATCGGTCATTACGATACTGTCTGGGACCAGGGGGCGTTGCCGATTCGAAAGGAAAACGGAAAGCTTTACGGGCCAGGGGCGTTCGACATGAAAGGCGGATTGACGATCACCTTCTGGGCGTTACGGGCTCTTAAGGAAGCTGGTATAACCGGTAAACGGAAAATCGTGGTGCTCGTCACATCGGATGAGGAGATCGGCAGTGATCATTCCCGTGCACTTATTGAAGAGGAAGCGAAGAAAAGCGTGATGGTATTTGTCCCTGAATCAAGCATCTCCCCAGATGGCGCGGTGAAAACCGCCCGTAAAGGAGTCGGGATCTTAAAACTAAAAGTATATGGGAAAGCAGTCCATGCTGGAATCGATCCGTGGAGCGGTGTGAGTGCGATCGATGAACTAGCCCTGCAAATCGCAGATCTTAAAAAGCTTGATAACAAAGAAGACGGCATCTCAATCAATATCGGAAAAATTTCCGGCGGAACAAGGACGAATGTTGTTGCTGCCTATGCGGAAGCAGAAGTGGACATCCGCTTCGAGAAAAAACAGCAGGGGGATGAACTTGAAAAAGCAGTGCTCAATCGTCCTGTCTTCATCGAAGGGGCAACTGTCGAGATGGAAGGCGGTATCAACCGGTATCCTCTTGAAAGAACAGAAAAAGTTGTTTCGCTTTATGAGCAGCTAAAAGAAATAGCAGCAGAGCACGGTTACATATTAAAGGAAGGAAAATCAGGAGGAGGAAGTGACGGCAACTTTACCGCAGGAGTCGGAGTGCCGACGATCGATGGCCTCGGCCCTGTTGGGGACGGTGCCCATGCGGAGAATGAACACATCATCCTGGAGAACCTGCCGTACCGTGCAGCATTGGTCGCTGAAGTATTAAAACGAAATATCGGATAAGGGGTGATAGGAAAGTGGATATGATGACGATGAACTTGAGCCGATATAAGGAGATCAAGAAAACCATCAACACCGTGCTCGTGCCGATCGGCATGGTCGAGGCGCACGGCCCGCATTGTGCACTCGGAACAGACGTGTTGATTCCTCGTGAATTTGTCAAAAGGCTCGAGGAGAAGATCGGGGACAAGATGTTGATGGCTCCTGAAGTCGCATACGGGCACTCATGGGGACTGTCTCCATTTGCCGGGACAATCGATATTTCCTCAGAAGCTTTCTCAAATTATGTGTTCGAAATTTGCAGGGGCTTTTACAAGAACGGATTCACAAACATCATTCTGTTGAACGGCCACGGAGGAAACATCGCAAACCTTGAGATAGTCGCTGAGAAACTCGCAGACCTCGGTGGAAGAGTACTGACACTTAGCTGGTTCATCGACTATAGGGAGCAGATCAAAGAGATAGCATCTGAACCTGGCCATGCCGGAGAAGACGAGACATCACTGGTTCTCGCGATCGATCCGAAGCTTGCTTATACAGAAGGTGTCGGAAATCATGAAATCCCGATACCGAAAAAATTAAAATTTAAGGATGGCGGAAGGACCCTTTATCCGGAAGGCTTTTCTGGGAATGCCGGAGCGGCTTCCGTAGAAAAAGGCGAAAGGTTGTATGATTTACTGACAGACCTAATTGAAAAAGACATTGAGATGCTATGGGAAATCGAATCAAAACAGGGAGGGCGATTAAATGGTGTTACGGTGGACAGCTGAACCGACAGGAGAAGCGATCGTTAATGTGGTGTTAAGCCTGAACGAACAGGCACAGAAATTGCACGGCCAGGAAGTGGCAACAGCAAGTTACAGTAACGTGAAGCCAACCTTAAAGTCGTTCGATGAAATCGGCTTGAAAATTGACGAGATCGAAAGTGCGATTCAGGACTTAAAAGGCCATGAAGGACGTTACCTTCGCTCCATGGTGAATGCGTTCCGTTATTTCGGATACAGCCTCCAGGGGGATGATCTGTCTTATGAGGAGTATATCGCAAATATCCAGGAGCTGCCGTCAACATTGATCACCGAGGAGCAAATCACCCGGCAGCAGGAAATTGTGGAAGAGGGTTTAACAAACCTGGGTTACAAAGGAACGTTTAAAGAGAAAGCCGACAAATGGCACACCGATACGTTGATCGACCCGGAAAAAGTAACCGCTGTAGCGGAATCACTGAAAGAAAAAAGTAAGCAGGGTACGCTGGAGCGGGTTATCAGACTTCCGGAAGAAGACGGTATCAACACGATCAAATCGATAAGGGATGTTTTCTGGAGTGGTTATTCGAAATATTCCGGTAATTTCCGGGGAAATCTGACATTTAATATTGACCGCCCGTGGACAGAGCCGGTGCTTGCCCAGATCATGTGCCATGAAGGTTACCCGGGGCACCAGGCATTTTATTGCCGCTGGGATTACTTGTTCCAGCAGGGGAAATTACCGCTTGAAGCTTCCTACTATTTGATCAACACACCGACGAACGCATTATTTGAAGGCGGCCCGGAAAGCGCACTCCATTTTCTCGCCTGGGACCGGGACGAACAGGAAACAGAAGGGATAACGAAACAGGCGAAACAACAATATAAACTTGGCAGGGACTACATCGACTACCAGCGAATGGCGATGACGAATGCCTGCTACATGTATAACTTCGGCCAGTTCAATAAGGAAGAAGCAGTCGAATATATGATCACGACAGGAAATCTAACTTCTGTAGAAGCGAACAATTGCTATCGATTCTTCTCCGATCCGATTCAACGAACCTATTATCCGAGCTATTATTACGGCCGCTGGATGGTTGGGAAAGCATATGACGCTGTTGAAAAAGAAAAACGGGCTGACTTTTTTAAAGTATTATATGACACTCCGCATACGACAAACACCTTCATCGACGCCGTCAGTAAGCTAACAGGAAAAGAGTTTGCACCTTTCGACCGTGTGAAAACAGCAGAAGAAGATTTTGCACTCTAACAGGTAGCGGCCCGATTAAGGCCATGCTCTCTTTTTAAAAAATACTACGAGAGGGTGAAAAGAATGAAAACAGAGCTTACAGGTATGGAAGGCAAGTTAATCGAAGCCGTCTCAGCAGAAAAGCTGATGAACTTTACCAAACAAGTTTCCAAAGAAGTCCGATTATCGGGTTCAGAGGAAGAACTGCGGGCATTCCAGTATGCCAAACAGGTTCTAGACAGCTGCGGGTTAGAAACGAATTTATCCTTTCATGACGGGTTTATCAGCCTTCCCATCCATGCAGAACTTCATGTGGATGGCGAAAGTTTTACATGCATCACCCATTCGATGGCCACTTCTACAGGAGAAGAAGGAGTTGGCGGAGAGCTAGTTTTCATCGATCTTGAGGCTGACGAAAGTCTGTTGAATGTGGAAAACAGGTTGGCTCTTCTCGAAGGGATCGCCACACCGGGAGCGGTAGAAATACTGGAAAACGCAGGCGCGATCGGGGCTATCTTCATCAACGGCCCGATCACCCACGAAATGATCGTCTCCCGTGTATGGGGGAATCCGACTCCTGAGACAAAGAAGATTTTACCGAAACTTCCAGTCGTGTCTGTAACAACAAAAGAAGGAGATGTCCTGAAACAAAAACTAAATGAAAGTGAAAGACCTGTCAGTGTCTGGATGAAAACAGAAGTAGATACTGGATGGCGTAAGATCCCTACCCTTATCGCCGACTTAAAAGGAGAAGTTGAGCCAGAAAAGTTTGTTCTCTTCAGTGGACATATCGACTCCTGGCATTACGGTGCGATGGACAACGGAGGAGCGAACGCAACGATGCTCGAAGTAGCCCGTGTCCTGACCGAAAATGACATAAAACTGCGAAGAAGCCTGAGACTCGCCTTCTGGTCCGGACATTCTCACGGACGCTATGCAGGTTCAACGTATTACTGCGATAACAACTGGGAGGACCTCTACGAAAATTGTGTACTCCATGTTTACGCTGACTCTCTCGGAGGAAAAGGAGCGACCATTCTTGGCGAAAGCAACTGTATGGTCGAAACAAAAGACTTTGGCGGAGAGTTCGTTGAAAAATTGACAGGTGAAGCTTTCACTGGAAAACGGTTTGGGCGCGGAGGTGACCAATCCTTATGGGGAAACGGAATCCCGGCACTCTTCATGGGGCTTTCGGAACAACCGAAAGGCGATGACCTCGCATCAAGAACACTGGTTAAACTTTTTGGCGGAAATAAATCAGGAGGCTTCGGCTGGTGGTGGCATACGACAGAAGACACCATCGACAAGCTCGATCCAGAAAACCTGAAGCGGGACTGCCAAATATATACGGCTGTTATCTCTGATGCTTGCACTAGACAGATAATCCCGGTCAACCAGGCGGCAGCAGCGAGAGAATTGAAGGCAGCATTAGAAGCCTATCAGGAACAGGCGGAAGGAAGAATTGATCTGAGCCTCGCCATCCAACGAGTGATCCGACTGGAACAACTGGGAGAAGAGCTAAACAATCGAATCAAACTATGTAACTGGACAAACGATGGGGTGAAAAGGCTGAACGAAGCGTTAATGAACATCTCCCGAATCTTGATCCCGTTAAACTATGTGAACGGGGACAGCTATGACCACGATCTTGCAATGAACCAGCCGGCCATTCCAGTGTTAAAAGACATGCCGAACCTGGCTAATGCAACAGAAGGAACAGACGGCTATTATGAGTGGAAAACTGTTATGAAACGGAGATTGAATAGAGTGGAGCATACCCTTAAAAAAGCGATTCAAGAAGCAGAGTCTATTCTAACAGCCATTTAAAACAAAGGAGGAACGAATATGTCCGTAAAAGATAAAGTGATCGTCATAACCGGAGCATCGAGCGGAATAGGAGAAGCAACAGCTAAAAAGTTTGCAAAGGAAGGAGCAAAGGTCGTCCTCGCAGCCCGACGGGAAGAACGTTTACAACAAATTAAAGGTGATATTGAAAAAGCCGGTGGTGAAGCAGCTACTAAACTAACAGACGTTACGTCTTACGAAGATGTCCAGGCTCTCGCCAACTTCGCGATCGAAACATACGGTCATATTGATGTGATGTTCAACAACGCCGGCATTATGCCCTTATCATTTATGGACAAAATAAAAGTAGACGAGTGGGACGAAATGGTAGACGTAAATGTAAAAGGCGTACTTTACGGAATCGCAGCTGTCCTTCCACACATGCAGGAACGCAACACCGGGCATATCATCACTACTTCCTCAGTAGCAGGTCATGGCGTCTTCCCGTCTGGAACCGTTTACTGCGGAACAAAGTTTGCTGCAAGAATCTTTATGGAAGGATTAAATAAAGAACTGACCAACAGCAATGTCCGTACAACGACTATCTCACCAGGAGTCGTTGCGACTGAACTGATGGATACAATCTCAGACCAGGACGTTCGCCCGAGGTTTGAAGACCCGAACCTACCATCGCTATCCAGTGAAGATATTGCGAACGCGGTTTATTATGCGGTATCGCAACCAGAGAATGTGGCGGTGAATGAGGTTATCGTCAGGCCTACTAATCAGGGATAAGTTTTCACTAAACTGTTTTTCATTTTTTAAATGGGGAACAGTTTTTTCTTTTTATTGAAAGAGGCATTTATCACGAACATATTTCATCACAATTTTTCCTCTATCTGAACCTCCACACCAAAGTGGTCAGAAACAACTGATTTATTTTTGTTATTGAAGATAACTTTGGAAGAATCAACAGGAACATCCTGATTCGTTAAGATCAAATCTATGCGCAGGTTCTGTTTGTTATCATTCCAGCCATCTATTTTTCCTTCTACTGTATTCCCTTCGTCTTTTTCTTCTGCAAGACTGTAGGTGTCATAAAGACCCTTGCTCAATAAGTAGTCATATCCTTCTTCCCGAATAAGTGCATGGTTGTTAAAATCCCCCATAAAAAAACATGGAGCCTGTAACCTGTATACTAGGAAGATCGTACCGCCCCCAAAAGCTGCCATTTTTACTGAATATCCTCTAAAAAGTTTTTGTGTAAAACCACCCGGGAAATGTTCCTATGAAAGAGGAAACACATTTTCTAAGGAGGTTTTTCACCATGAACAATAAACAAGTACTTGGTGTGTATGACTCTTCAGAAGAACTGATCAATGATTTTTCAAATAACAATAATATAGAAAATAATGCGGATAGCTTTGAGATCCTCGGTGAAGATAGAGAGGCTGTTGCAGATGTATCAGGCAAACTGGGGATTGGAAAGGAACCGTTTATGGAAACAGATTCCCAAAAAGAAGATGCCGTGAACGAGGTTATGTCTGCATTAGAAGGAAACACAGAAACACCTGTTAAAGAAACTCTGGTAAACAAGGGACTAAGCCAGGACCAGGCTAAAGATTGTGCGTTGGATCTGCAAGACGGCAAGCTGGTCGTTCTGGGCAATCCAGATGATTCTAACGATGGCACAGCAAACTTTGACAACAGACATAATGTTGGCATGAACAATAATGCTGGTACTGGATATCCAGAATCCGATTATGATATTGCAGATAACAATTATAACCGGGGAAACGCTCCTGGGACAGCGCAATACAGTGACTCTGACAGTAGTAATGTAGGAAGACAAAACATGGAAGACGATCAGCTTCATATAAAAGAAGACAATATGTATTTAAATGATGATAGCAGCCTTTTCCAGGATACTTCAAAGAGCAGAAGACCGAATAGCTCTGTTGACAAAAATATTTTCCGGGATCGGCTGGATGAATAAAATCAAGTCTCTGTCACCTGTTGAATTAAAACAAAACTGTTCCTCATTTTCTAAATGATGAACAGTTTTTTCTATGATATAAAAGGTGTTATCCAAAGAAGACTGTGGAGGGACAAGGGACCTGTCCCCCCGTACCACGCCATCCGTTCCACCTCATCCTCTGTGCCGCCTTATCCACCACAAGGCGAGCAGGAATGATAAGCAACTGATCAGTAAGGTGGTTCTAAAATATGGTGGATAGTATCGCAGCTCCACTTGGTTAGGCCCGGGTTGAAGGGAAAGGCCTATAAAAGAATAGTTAGCCTTTTTTACTGCTTGTTTTTCCCCGTTGATCCGTGCCTCCCATCCTTTTTCATAGGGGATCGGCAATACCATGAACCGTTCGTTGCGGTTGTTTTGTAGCTCTATTTTTATTTTGTTTTTCTCGATGTCTATATCAGCATCCGGGTCTTTCTTCGCCGCTTGTTTTTTCAACAGTTGATAGTCCTCAGAATAAAGGTGAAGGTCGTTCAAGGTATAGCTTCCTTTTGGAACGCGAATGTTGATCGTTTCATCGGCAGGAATCCGAACAGTGATGTGATTGAAGTTGGTCCGATAAATGGACGATCTCGATTTCCTTGTCGTTTCAAACTCATTTACATGCAACGGAAATACTGGCGCGGTTTTGCTGTTATTTCTTAAATAAAACGATAGATAGAGATCTTTCGCATCCTCTGGCATTTTTGTAAGCTCGATGTTCAGGCCGCCCGTCTTTTCTTTCACTTGCAACAGTCCGTTCTGATAGGTTCCATTCACAGGCTGAACCTCTGTTTGTTGCATAAAATCTTTGGTCTTTGTCATGCCGTCCGTCTGTTGATCGGCAGGTACGTCCAATACAACACCATCCAGCATGGCGTGTTCCCGGTCGATCACCGGAAAATCTTCCATGTATTCCTCACTGTAGACCTTGCTGGTCGTTCGGGCAAAGGGAAGCACATTTTCATTGCGGTAAATGACGTAATGCTCGCTATCTTTGAACGGCTCGAAGCCAAAGGGAACATTCTTTTCTTTTCCTTTTTCATACATGATATATTTTCCGCGGAGGATGCTATATAAGTTAGCCCTGTCTCCCAAACTGTTATACCGGCTTACGCTTTCCCGCTTCATATCGATTTTTAAATCTGTATAATAAAAAAACAAAATGTTTTTGTTCAAAATACTGGAATAAGCGCTTATGCCATTGTAGTCATGCACGATAGGGGTATTATTGCGCCCCCCGGTGATCCAGTCCATTCTAGTGATCTGTTCTTTGTCCTGGTCGATGGCACGCTGGATCAAATTTCTTTGCTCGCTCGAATAATAGTTCTCACTCATCATATATTGCTTTGTGGACTTTTCCACGCCGCCAATCGTATATAGTTCATATTGAAAAACGTTGATCATAACTAAATTGCTGAATATCAGTATGCTTATCAACAGGGTGATCGATTTTCCCGTTTTAATCAGCAGGAAATATACAGCCGCCAGAAATAAAGAAACGATCAGTATGGCCGAATTGTTTTCAGTGTCAACGAAATAAGCAGCCAGGTAAACGATAAGAGCCGCGATGAGTGCCTTTTTTAAAGAGGACACCGTAATTTTTGGAAGTTCTTGCAGTCCTACGGCGATCGCACCGGCTGCACAAAGTGAAAGAACATATTCAAACCTGTATTGGGGTGCCGAAAAGCCATTAAAGACACTCCCTATGATCGGGCTGTAGTGAAAAAGGGTAAACAGGCTACCGACAAACACGAATATCCGGAAGCTATGATTTTTATATAAAACAGAAACAAATAAAAACAAAACGAACAGGACCGGAAGCCAGATCGTTTTATCCCCGAGAAACGCATTTTGACTGAAATCAAACAGTGGTATAGGGTCGTTAAAATTAGGGCGGTAGTTATGTAAGAACCCGTATACAGCAGGCACGAAAGAAACAGAACTGATCCCTGCGCCCAAAAGGATACTGGCAGCAAATCCCTTAACAAACTTCTTTTCATCCCTGGAACGGGGAATGATCCAGCGAACGACGATATAGATACCCATAAAGATGAAATGGATATAGGCAAAATAGAAGTTATCGAACATGGATAACGCAACAGCTGTGATCAGCCCACCTGGCTTCTGTTCCCTGAAAATTTTCTCGATCCCGAGGAGAAACAGGGGAAGCCAGAGAAAGGCATCAGCAAAGAATTCCCAATAGGTCACATGACGGAAATACATGATGCTTGCCCCGTACAGGAATGCACCAATAAAAGCGTAAAACATCCTTATGTTCAAATAGCGAAAAACATAGGTCGTAATAATAAAAATTAATGCAAGCCGGATGATGCTTATGTAGATTGTTGCATAGGCCCAAAAGAGAACGCCCGGGGCCGAGATGATCGTTAACTTTTCAAGCACGAAAACGAAACCGAAGACAAGAGAGTAGAACACGTTGTATGCATAATAGTAAGCAAGCTGGTAGGTTCCGCCCCCGAGCCCAAAATCAAAGCTGTAAAAAAAATTGCCTTCCGAAAACTGGTCATAGATCATTTTTCGAAAGGAAACCATCTGGGACAAGCCGTCATCCGGTCCTAACATAAAAGAACCATGAGCGGTCTGGTAGAGAAAAAAAGAATGAGACAAAATAGAAAGGATGATACTGCTTAAGATCAGGAGCACATGCTTATTTTTTATCATAACGACTGATTACCTCGCTTCAATATCTTGCTCGTTAAGATAAACGTAACAGGTACTGTGAAGACGACAGCCAGGATCGGCGCAATGTACCCGTTCAAATGAAGGTACTCCACAAAGATATAGATGAAAACAGATGAAATCGACATATTCACGACCTGCGTTATCGGAAATTGCAAAAACTTCTTTAACGTAGGTTTTACCCGATACGTGAAATACACATTCAAATAAAATGATATGACCATGCTGATGAAAAAAGCGATCCAATGGGAAAAAAGATAGCTCACACCGGCTATCCGGAAAAATAGTAGATAGATGACATAATAGTTAGCGGTGTTGACCCCGCCTACCATCACAAACCTTATAAATTCACCCTTGTTCCTTAGCATTGATGAAATCCTCTCCAGCATTTGTTTTCAATTAAGTAAAGCGGCCGTTGTTTTGCTTCCACATAAATTCTTCCAATGTACTCTCCGATGACTCCCAGGCTGACGAGTTGTACACCTCCTAAGAATAAAACGGAAGAGATCGTCGTAAAGTACCCGGGAACCGAGATGCCGTGGGCAAGAATTTGAATAAACATGATCGATATATAAATTAACACTAGAAAAAGTGTCACGACACCGGTATATAAACAGATGCGTAATGGTTTATGGTTAAAAGAAACAACCCCTTCGATCGCGTAGTCGATCAGCTTTCTGATGGACCATTTCGATTTGCCGGCTTTTCGGGACTTGTTCTCATACTGGATGACTTTTTTCTTAAAGCCGATCCAGGAAAAGAGTCCCTTTGAAAAGCGGTTACGCTCACTGATTTGTAAGACTGCCTGTACAGCCCTTCTGCTGAGCAAACGAAAATCTCCCTGGCCGTCCTTTAACTCAACATCGATCAATCTTTCCAGAACGGTATAGTAGAGACTGGAAAACTTGCTTCGGATAACAGCATCACCTGTCCGGTTCCGCTGGGCGATCACCTGGTCGTAGCCTTCGCGGTATCCTTCTATTAATGAGTGGATCACGTTCACTGGATGCTGAAGATCGGCATCCATAATGATAACGGCTTCACCCTTCGCATGTTTCAAACCGGCAAACATCGCAGCTTCCTTGCCGAAATTTCTTGTTAATGCGATATATTTAACCTCTGAATGTTTGAGAGCCAACTCTTTAATTTTATCAATCGTTCGATCGGTACTGCCATCATCGATGAAGAGTATTTCATATCGGCTAACCTTTTTGGATAGTTCCTTAGTGAGTTCACTGTATATAGCAAAAATATTTTCAGCTTCATTAAAAGACGGAAGTAATATCGAGATGAAAATATTCCTCTTCATGTATTATCACCCTTCCTTTTTAAAAAAATCTCATGGAATAACAGTGAGAAATTTTAAATGGCAATCCTGGCACATTTTCGTATATGTAAGAAGGTTAAGGCTCCGCAGTAATTTATTACCCATTACCCGAAGTAATCCTGCCTTACACCGAATAAACATTAAAACTTGATTAGAAAAGGGGTGGTCAATGGAAGAATTATATTGTTTCCCCTGGGTGTTTCAGTTTGAACCGTTTCGTTAATGAATATTGTTTAAGAAGCTGTTCGTTCGACATAGTTAGAGAAAAGGGGGTCGAATACTGGTTGGAATGGACAAAAAAGTGATCACTCTAACGAATGGGTACTTATAATGTCAAAAACAACGGGAGTGTTTTACGATGAAATCAACAGGAATTGTTCGGAAAATCGATGAATTAGGCCGGATCGTGATTCCGATGGAGTTACGCAAGGTTTTACAAATCATGCAAAGGGACCCAGTGGAAATTTATTTGGAAGAAGATCGAATCGTTTTGAAAAAACATAGTTCGGGTAGTGAATGCCAGCTTACAGGAGAGGTATCACCTGACAATATTGTACTGGGCGATGGTAAATTGGTTTTAAGTAAAGGTTCAGCAGTAACATTAGTAAAAGAGATTGAAAAAAACCTTTTAGCGAAGGCCTAGAAATGATAAAAAGCCCCATTCAGTTGATTGGGGCTTTAAGTATGTTAAACTCATTTTTTGATTTGTTTACTTAACTCAAACTTTCTCCACTTCGATTTTTAAAGCCTCTCCAAGGTGTTCTTCGACTTCGCTTAATACATTATCATAGTTACTATACGCCCCTTCTTGTTTTCCGTCTGCAATCACGCGGTACGTATAAGGATTAAGTTGTAAAGACATCGCTCTGGCGATACCGTTTGCGTGCCCTTGTGCGATAGAGTGAAGAAAGGAAGGATCTTTCAACTTATTGGCATCTTCGAGTGTATCGATGAACCCGTTCTCCGTTAAAATCGCCGGCATGCCGGTTTCTCTCAATACGTAAAAGTTGGCTTCTTTTTTGCCCCGGTCGTAAAAATCAACCTGTTTTAATATCTCCGAATGAATGATTTCTTGATAAGAAATAGTAGGAAGGCCGACTCCAGGATATACATAATCCTCATAACCAGTTCCTCCCCCTGCATTGATATGCACGGCTACAAAAAGGTTGGCTCCCCAGTTGTTTGCCATAGTTGTCCGTTGCTCCAGGCTAACAGTGATATCGGATGAACGGCTCATCATCACTTCTACATCTTGATAACTGCTTTGAAGAATATCTCTAACCTGCAGACCGATCTCAAGTGTCAGGTTCTTTTCCAGCAATCCGTTTCCAGTTGCTCCAGTGTCTGTGCCGCCATGTCCAGGATCAATAAAAATTTTAGTCATTTTCGTATTCCTCCTTACGATTTTTGGGAACGCGTTCCGTAAACAAATCATAGCATGTTTACGAACGTTTGTTCTATAGTTTTTGGGAAAAGGAATCGAAAGGACCAATGGATGTTTGCATTCTGGGTTAGAAAGCGCAATTTTTTTAAAAAAACAACCGTACTATTCTCATGATGAAAATCTGAGAAAGGATTACAACCTTCTTTTTTTATCATTTTCATCGGGTAGCAAACAGCATAACAAGAAGAATTTAACCTTAAACGTTTTTATTTATTTTAAAATGGGGATGATGTTAACAAATGAGAACAAAGCTATTTTAATTTTGCTAAAAAAAGGCATTATAAACACGGGGAAAATATTTAAAATGCTGGGTAAACATTCTTGTTTTCGTATATTAATGTAAAATTAATATGACCTAAGTATCAATTTATGTACTACCTGTTATTCCTTGTCTATATAGGGAATAGAACATAGAGTCAAGTAGGGAGGAGGAAGCGATGGTTCGCCAACTAGAAGGACAACGAATAGTGGTCGATAGTCACTGGCTAAAAGAAAACGCTTATATGACCTATGCTGCCTTATACCTTCTTGCAAGAGAGTTTGCAAGTGAGGAAAAAAATGGGATGATCGTTAGAAAGTTTTCCAGGTGGAAAGAAGAAGGATTTTTAATCCGTTTTAACTTTAATGAAGATGGTGTTATCATTTCAGCATTCGAAACTAACGAAGAAAATCCCCAGAATCCCTGGTTAATAGATTCTTATGATAAGATCGAGGAGTACTCTCATCTTTATGAAGAGTTCCAACAAATTACAGAGCTATCAACCAAAGGGAATCAATGTAACTTTTTCATAGAAAACGGAAACCGGAGGAAGTAGTGCTAACTTCTTACCGTAAAAAAAAACATATCCTTACCTTTTGTCTAGATAAAGGTGTTTCCCCCAGGACTGCAATCCTGGGGTTTTTTGTAGGGGGGGATGATACCTAAGTGCCTACAATAAACACTTTAGCATATCTGTTTTTCTTTAATAGGAATATGGGAGAGTTAAGACATTCTTTTAAAGTTTGTAAAAAAGGCTGGTGTTTTTTCACATAAGGGAGAGCTTAAAGTGCGAACGATCCTTTTTAGGTAGCGATTAAACTTTTTAACGACGACCGCACTCTCTTAATATAAAAAAAGCCGAGGCTTACCTCGGCGTAAAATTAATAAACGTAAGAAGCTCCAATAATGATTAACAGAATAAACAGAACAACGTACAATACGAAACCACCGCCGTAGCCGTATCCGCCACCGTAGCCCATAAACTCATCTCCTTTCCATGTTTGTTATAGTCTATGACTCTATAACGAATCTAGTTTGGACAGGAGTTTATGATTGATAGAAAATGCGCAAACCCCCAGACTTCTCTCGTATTGGGGGCTGACCCAAAAGGATAAAGTATCCTTTTGAAGGTCGCCCCTTCTTTTTTCGCTGAAAACATAAAAGAACCGTCCTTTTTCTGTATAATT